>JAMWZC010000009.1 GCA_024304985.1 Paracoccaceae bacterium | reverse complement strand
CGATCATCTCGCAAGTTTTTCGTGCTGCATTTGAAATCGCATCATTCGAAACGATAACCGGGGCAATTATGACAACTTGACGGTTCATTTTGACGAAGATTTGTTTGAACCGCGAGGTCCATCAGTCATCCACCGGGTCGCTACGTCGTTCATGAAACTAACAACACTATGGGCCATCCGTTCGGGTGTGAAACGTTCTTCATAGCGCGCCCGCGCAGCCTGCCCGATTTTCGCGCGAAGTTCAGCATCGCCCAGTACGCGATCGAGCAGATTGGCCAAATCCACAGGATCGCCCGGTTCGACTAGAAAGCCTGACACCCCGTCCTCGACAACCTCCTGCATTCCTCCGACCCGCGCACCGATCACTACTTTAGAAAACATCATCCCCTCAACGAGCATCAAGCCAAAGGACTCGTAGCGCGAAGGAGTAACCAGCACGTCGCAATTCGCGTAGAAACTACGCAATTCTTCATCCGACACCTGTCCGTGAAACTCCACCCGATCGCGGATCGCAACTGAAGCGGGGTCCGCTTCGAATATGTCCCGAAATGTCTGCCCGCCATTCCAAGGTAAAGTGTCGTCTCCCACGACGTCGAGCACAGCACCCGGGTGCCGTGTCAGTACGTCGCGAGCGGCCTCTAGCACCACATCTATGGCTTTGCGCGGCTCAAGGCGGCCAACAAAAAGAAGGTGCGGGCCAGCCAACTCTGATTTCTCAGTCGACGGTTTTTTTGCTAACCAGTCCTCTGTCCCAAGTGGGATGACCCGAAGCCGATCATTGGGCATTTGAACATCATAATCTGCTCCAATGTCAGCCGCATTGACGTGGCTTAGAGCGTGGATCCCGTCTGCCTTCTCGAACAGCAGGCGTTCAGCCTCCATCATCGGAGCACCAAAATCCCGCATAAAATCAGGGCTATCAGCCAGATGTGCGTTCGACTTCAGAAATGTTTTCAACGTTGTCTGGAGTGACAAAATCAAAGGGAAATCACCGCTGGCCATTAAAGCAAAGGCTTCACAATCCCAAGTCGGGCTGTAGACGGCCGTCACGGCGCGCTTTTCGTGGAGCCGTTGCACCTCTTGCCGAAGGCGGTCGCAGTATAGTGCGATCTGGTCAGGCAGCATTCCTAAATCGGACGGCTTTACTGCATCGGAAGATGGTGCGACGCGGTGCACCCATACGCCATCTTCGAAATCGATGGTATCGTGCCCCGCCGTTTTCGTTAGGACATGAACATCATGGCCCATTCGCGCGACTTCACGGGCGAGTTGATGGATGTACCTACCAATGCCCCCGATCTCTCCTGGTGGATAAGACTGGGAGAGGAAGCAGTATCTGCGTTTTCCTCCAGTCGGATTCAGTCGGGGATAAGGCAGAAACTCGGTCCGTAGTGCGCTCCAGTAATTCGCTGGCTGCGTTAGAAGCGCACCGCGGTGCCCGGCGGCAAGTCCATCTCGCCAAGCCCGATCAGTGTGGTCGTCAAAGATAGCTCGATACTCCGGCCCAAGCAGGCCCTCAGAAACGGTCCACTCCATGCCTTTGCGCTGATGTTCGATAAAATCGGTGCACCGTGCGATGATTTGCTGCATCGAGTGACGCGAGGCCGCATGTGTAAGGCAGAAGTAAATTTTGTTCTTGAAAACGGGATACCAGTTTTTCAGCACCTTTGAATCGTTGCGAATATGACTTGGCATAAACTTGTGGTGGACATGGCCGCCTGCCACTTGGGCTATCTTCCAGCCCGCGTCCAGAATGCGCAACGTGACATCAGTCTCGTCAAGGTAGTACTCATATTCCTCGTCAAAACCGCCCACTTCCAACAACGCTTTTCGTCGGAAAGAACTGTTCGCGCCCAAAAGGTGAGGGTAGTTTTCTGAGAGTGGAAATGAAAATTCGGGCGCTGGCCGCTTCCATTTCAGGTTTGCATCTCCGAACCGGTTGGCGGTTCCAAACCGATACTGATAAGCGTAGCCATCGGGCCCGTACACAAACCCCCCTGATGCACCAACAGCCTCGTCTTGATATGGGGTGACGATCTCGGAGAGCCAGTCCGGCTCGGGGATAGCATCATCGTCGAGAAATGCTACAATGTCGCCGCATGCAAGCCTGATCCCGAGATTTCGGGAGATCGAAAGATTGCGTTTGTCGTTAAGCGCAATCTTGATCCTTCCATCATAGGCTTGAAGGACTTTGTCAGTGCCATCCTGTGTCGGTCCACAAACTACAATCACTTCGAAAGCAGCGAAGTCGAGATAGCTAAGCGACGACAAAGTACAAGCCAACGCTTCTGCTCGTCCGTCCGTGCAAATTACGATCGATACGCGCGGCAGGTTATCGCTGGTCAATTTGGAAATTCCCGGTGTCATTCGGGCGCGGTCTTTCTTGCGCTGATCTCAAATTCGAAGCATCGTCCGTTCCTGCGGCCTGCTTCGACAATCTTGACTTCCGAGAAACCGGCTTCTTCCAGCAATTTGCTGAGAGAGTGTGGTGTGAGAAGATTGAAATGGAAATCGCCATCGTATTCTTGCGCTCCGAACAGGACTGTCCGGAAATCTTCATAGGTGTACGTTCCAGCGGAGGCGGCATCGATCATCGCAGCACCGTCAGGTGTAATCGCGCGGAACTCGCCTCCATCAGCTAAAAGCATGTACCAATGTGGTAGTAGAGCCCTGACTAAGCGTTCCTGTGGGAAATGCTCGAGCAAATGGGCCGAGAAAATCTCTCTCGCCTGCCCAGCCTCGAAGGGCAGATCAGAGACCTCTGCCACGATATCTACGCCTGGTAGCGCCCGCATGTCGGTGTTCAGATAGCCCTCGAGCGGCACGTGGCCACATCCAAGGTTCAGCCGAACTCCGCCAAGTTCGCGCATCTGTTCTGCTACCTTGTCCGAACTCAGTATCTTTTGCTCGATCGCGCGCGGTTGACCGGAAGCTTCCGACTGTCGTAGCCCGTAGTTCATCTCGTACATAACTTCCATTCGGACAAATTCGAGGCGCTGCCACAACTTGCCGATCTCAGCTTGCAAAGGTTCAATGTCACGCCGGGTACGGGCAATTTCGTGGGACAGTGCTGGTACCGTCTCTATGGCGTTGAGCAAGGCTGGAAGATGCTTATCCGCAGTGCCGCGCTGGCCAGAAATGTCAAAGGAAGGTTCAGATCCATCAAGTTCTTGTAACCGAGCCTCCAAGACACCAGTCCGAGCAAGGAGCTGGCGGACCCTGGTGTTGTTTTTTGGAAGCCTGAAGAACGCTTCAATGAGGTGAACTATGTAGCCGGCTACTGGAATACGATAGAGTTTTTCCTTGGTTGACCTGGACATAGTTGCTTCCTTGGTGCTGTTCTTTGCTAGGTTTTCTACTTTGAGTATCTGAGAGAGCGCATGCACTCAAGCGCTCAGTCAAATAGAGATACCGCTTTCGGGATGGATCACGTAGCTTTCGAGTCCAAAAAATGCCTATGGACGGCGTTTGAAAAGATGCCAGGACAAGTATGACGAGGTAGTTGGTTGTCAGCATCGTTGAACTCAATTGGCATATTGCAGCGTTGCCAGCTCATTGCTGGGCCTGCGATATTTTAGTGTCGTTCGAGTTCCGGAGATGCTCGTTGCAAGAAAAACATCATCATTCTCCATCATTCTGTCCTGAACATTTAGCAACATTGAGTTGGTCGAGAACGAAGTTGCGTTTTGCAACATTCGTTCCAGCGCTTACCTACTATTCGCTTATTTGGGCGCTATTCGCTGTTAACTTTTGTTAACAATTTTTCGGATTTGACGAGTGACCACGGCTGCTGAGAGCAAGGGGTTGCAGTTAGCAACATGTAGCAAGCGGCTTCGGGGTGATCCTGCTGCGTTCGGAGAATTGCGCGGATCTTATGTGCCTGTTTCTTGCCGTGGCGCGTCCGATGCATGTCGCGGCACGAGGTAAGACTTTGCTCGCTTGGTCGTGTTTGGTTCTTGGGTCGATTTAAGGTTGGATTTCAAGCATCATATGTAACCTTAGCCCTCACCCACTTCTCAAAGAACAACTGCGGTCCGACAAAAAAGGGCGTTTCGTGGAGGCCGCCGCAGGCCTCGTCCCCGTATTGGTGCCGCATCCAGCACCTGCTCAATCCCGCCTGAGGGTGCCTGACGTCAGCAATCTGACCATCGTAGCCTGCGTGATATATCCGGTAACCGGCAGATCCGTGGCCTTCTGGAGCCTGCGGATCGCGCGGCAGGTTTCTTCGTCGAACTTGCCATTAAAGCGCCCGGCTCGAGGCCGACTTGGTTCACGCGCTGCTCGATCAGCGCGCGCACGATCTGATTGCTGGTCAAGGCCGATTAAACGCACATGTCCCACCCTGTGATCAGAAACGGATCGTGCTTGCCGACCCCCCGTAAGGTTTTGGGCTTGGAAGGGCCCGGGCCCCCTTGGTCATTGCCAGTAATCGCGGTCATGCAGATCATCTGCGTTAGATCGATCTGGCTGTCTATGCGTAACCCCGTAACCATCGTTTGTTTTCAATCGCTTATTGGGGCTTTCAGGTGTAACCTTTGGCTCAAGGTTACGCTTTGAAAGTCCGTCAACCCCCTGATTTTGTTGAAGGGTTACGGGGTTACACTTCTGCTAAGCATAACGAGCAGCGGCGGCCTCTACATCACTGCGCAGATAGACGCGCGCCGATGCCCCATGCAGCTTCAAGTTACGCACTTTGACGCCAAATGGCTTCATCAGCTTGGCAACCGAATGCGCACTGATCGGCCGGCCATGCCGCCAGTCAGCCCAGGGGCGCTCCTCCATCACCATCAGGTCACTGACGATCTCTATTGACGCGATGCGATCAACGCGACGGCTGGCAAAGATTTCCGCGATATCGCGCAACATAATGATAGCTGCCGGTTCGGTATCCTCGTCCGCGGCGTTTGCTTGGGCGGTGTAGGCGGCGGCAAGACGATCCGGCCACGGCCCACCCAGAGCGGTGGCGATGCGCCACAACGGCGTGAAATTATCCTGCATCCGGTCATTGCCACATGCCGGCGGTTCGATCTCCATAGCCCCCAACCTGACGGAGTTGTCAGCAGCCCAACGGGCAATCTGGCGGCGGAGGCGCAGAAGCTGGTCGTGCAGGTTGATTGGCAAGCGCGTAACCGATTCAGACGGTAACTTGCGGCGCAGGCTAATGATGACGCTGCGGCTCATCAGCGTGTCGCGCTGACTGCCGATGCCAGCGATGACCATCGGACACCAAGTCGAAAACGCGACAGGCAGATGTTCGCCGTTGACCTCGGCGACGCGGATTACACGGGCGGTGCGGCGCGTGTGCCCGCTGTTCAGGACGCCTGCCAGTTCCTCATTTTGCTTCATCCAAGTATCGGCTTCGTCCAGCAGCAGCGTCGGCCTCCAAGCCTCGATCGCCCGGAAGATTGCCGCCGGGCTTGCATTCGAAACGATGAAGCCTCTATGAGCCATCGCGTCGATCGTCTCCAGCAGCGTTGACTTGCCGCAAGCCTTCGTCGGGGACGTCACCAGAAGGCGAGGCCACAAGCGCCAGGTGTCCATGTGATAGGAACCGATGATCCAAAGGGCGCCGCAGTCGGCATCGCCGCTTGCCCCAAAGACAACATGCGCTTTCAGGCGGTCGCGGATTTCATCTGCCATTGATGCGCCGTGGACCGGATACGGCCAAGGCTCGACCGTCTCAATGACAGTTTCTGTGTCCCCATTCGCATCATCGCCTGTATCGCGGGGGCGGTTCTTGCGCACCTCGGCGTCGAGTGCGGACACGCGCCAGCCTAGGCGTTGCGCGACGGCCTTGCGTTCGATTTCGTATTTGGCAGGAGGTAGTGCTGCCAGACGTTTGACCTCTGCTTGCGCGTCAGCAGTAGGCCTATCAGGCACGTTCGGAAGATCATTCCATTCGTTGCTTGCATCCATTACGCGACCCTCCCCTGAACATGGCGCAGGAAGGCGGCGCGCTCGGTTCTGGTGAAGCCGCGCCACAGGCTCTTGAACAGTCGCTTGCGCATCTGGTTGCCAAGAGACCGCTGACCCAGCTTTTGCATCGCCATCACTGCGTAGATTTCGAGTTCTGCCGGATGTGCAACATCAGCCCAGAAAGCAGCATCGGCGCGAATATCGCCCCAAGGATCAAAGCCGGGCATTCCAACGGCGGCTTCGTCCAGCACCGCAACACAGATCTGCGCGGCGTCCTGCTGATTCAGATCGGTCAGCACCATTACGGCGGCTTCGCGCTTCATCTGGTAATATTGGGCGAGTGTGTTCGAGAAGGAGTTGCTCTGATTTGTCATTGGTCTGGCCCCAAGATCAGGGCGGTAATTGCCTCTGCCCGGCTTTGGGTCAAACTATGAATTTGAGGCAGGTATAGGATTTGCAACGTGTGCATGGTGATGCCTTTGTGTTGAAGCTAAAGGCGGGTGGTGCTAAGTTCAGGGCACTCTACAGCTCCCGAAACGACTGGACCGCTGCCCGCCGGGTGGCGGTTTGGTTTACACAGTGGTTCGAGCCTTAGCGGCTTCCCAAGCCTCGATCTCCGACAGCTTCCAACGGCAGCAGCCTGGGGTAAGCTTGATCGGCTGGGGAAAGGTGGGATCCTCTTTTGCCCAGCGGCGCGGCGTCAAGTGGTGCACACTGTAGCGCGCAGCCAGTTGACGATCGGAAAGAAAAGTCTCAACCATATTTGCCTCCATAGTAATGCTATGGATCGCAATGTGAACGCTACTCTTGCTCGTCGCATGGGTGCAAGTAAGTTTTAAACTCTTCCCTACGCTTGGTTCGGTTCTGCCAGATCTTCTTTACAGTTTCGTAGTTTCTGACACCCATTTCTGTGGGGGCACAAATTTCGGCAACCAGATCGAAAGCAGATTTCTGCTCTTTGGTAGCTTCATTTCGATAGCGTTTTAGGCCATTTTTCACGGCAAGATTGATCATATCTTCAACTTTCTGATCTCGCCCAAAGTATTGAAGCTGGTGCGGGCCACGGGACTTTGGCCGCGCAATGGTGCCATCCAAAATTTTACTTGCAAATAGTTTAACTTCCTGAGGTATCTCATAGTGAGGGTCGAGAGCGGACAATCTCAAGATGCTTGATGCCTCTCGGAGTGCAATTTCAAAATGAAATCTGTTCTCTTCTGCGAGCGAAAATAGCTTTTGAAGATTCCATACCGCTGCAAGTCCTGATCCTATCGAATGAGATAGCGTAGCTGCATAGAGTTTTTTGTTTGTTGCTATTTCCAAAAGCTTTCTTGTTTCCTCATACGAGTTCGGCCAATCCGTAGAGCGAAATTTTATCATATCATCAATGGTTTGCTTTAGATATTCTATGACTTCCATATCATCTACGCAGTTTGCTTCTGTAAGTGATAGTCTAAGATTCTCAAGTTCGGTCAGCTTCATTGTGTAAATTGGAGAATCAATGAACGCTGAATGCTCTAAATACATCTCGATTAAATCGTTCTGCGTCATCACGGTTTTCAAAATGCGATCCCTTAGGTGTTACTCGTCACGGCGTAAATTGGCTCCACGGCTTCCATTTTTTTTAGCTGGACAACATTTCTATCTGCAATTTTGCGGCCTAATAGGTAATCCGCCCAGCTGGCCATCATGGCGCGACGTTTTTCTACCATGTCGCCACGTCTGTAAGCGGCTTCGACGGATGAAGAGATTTTGTGGGCGAGCGCTACTTCGGCCATATCACCTGGATAGGTGGTGCGTTCGGCTGCCCAGTCGCGGAATGTGCTGCGCAGGCCGTGTGGCACTGCTGGGCGTTTGGACGTGCGGTCAATGAACCCAGTGCCGCCGTTGGCAACCTCAGCCTCGTGCATCCGCTTCATGGTCGCGGATAGCGTCATGTCGGACAGTTGCCCGCCGCGTGCCGCCGGAAACACCAGCCGGTTGCCTTCCAGCCGGGGCAGGGCTTTCAACAGCGCCACGGCACGGTCAGACAGGGGGATGCGGTGTTCCTTGCCCATCTTCATGCGCGTCCCGGGAATAACCCATAGGGCCCTGTCCAAGTCGATTTCATCCCATAGCGCGCCCCTGACCTCCTGCGACCGGGTGGCGGTCAGGGTCAGAAACTCCAAAGCGCGCGCTCCAAAGCCTTCGCGGGCCTGTAGGGCGGCAAACCAGCGGGGGGCATCATCCAAGGTCAGGGCAGGGTGGTTGCCCTCGTTGGCGACCTTGGACGGGGGCGGCAACAGTTCCTTCAGGTTGCCCGCCCAGCGCGCCGGATTATCGCCTGTGCGATGGCCTGCGACCGTGGCCCAGCTAAGGACGCTTTCAATCCGACCGCGCAAGCGTGATGCGGTTTCGGTCTTGTCAGCCCAGATGGGTTGCAGCACGCGCAACACGTCTTGGGTGGTGATATCCTGCACAAGCATCTTGCCCAGTTCAGGGATGGCATAGGTTGCCAGCGTGTTTTCCCATTGCTGGCGATGCTTGGCGTTCTTGAAGGCGTCCAGTTTGGCAGTCAGGCATTTATCTACGGCATCCGCAAAGGTCAGACCACGCCGCTGGGCGGCGACAAGTGCGGCTTTCACCGCCCTACGTTCCTCGACCGGGTCAACACCGTTTTCAATCTTGGTGCGGGCATCGCGGGCCTTGTCGCGGGCCATAGACAGTGTCACGCCGGGAAAGCCTCCTAACCCGATATCACGGCGCAAGGTGCCCACCTTGACACGCAAGACCCAAGACCGCCCGCCATTCGGGGTAATCTGCATGTGAAGGCCAGGAACGCCACCGACCGAAAACAGGACGTTCCGCTTGCCACCGGGATGGGTCAGGCGCTTCACGTCAAGCGCGGTTAGTTCACTGGCAATCTTTGGCACGGCTTTTATCCTACATGCAACCCCACATAAGAAATGTAACTGGATGCATCGGATTGCACAAGCCTGCAAAGGCGGAATGTGGGGCGAAGCCCTATTTTATTGGGATTTGGTAAGGTCTATGCATATGATTAAAAATGATTAAATCGTCTTTATGGCGGGCATCGTCTCCGCCACCTTACACCCTGTATCTCGTTGTTTTCCTTGCATCGCGGGGGATCTGGCGCGATGTGCGGATGCCTCCACGGGCGGTCGCGGCCAAAGGGGGCGGTCTGCCCCCCCCCGCGATGCGTCAGGCCGTCAGCTGCCTGCGCGCCCTCAGCTGTAGCCAGAGAACCGGCGCGAACAGGACTGCACCGGCGGCCATCGACACCAGACCCGGCGCCACGAACAAGAGCGAGACAAGACCCAGATACCAGCGCTCGACCCGGCGCAGCGGGGCCAGCATGTAACCGGAAAACGCCGCCCCAAGCAGCCCGATCCCGATCATCGCCCCAGCCAGCGTGATCCCGAAATCGGACCAGGTGAAGCCCTCCGCCACCAGCAGGAGCGAGGGCGAGTAGACAAAGACGAAGGGTACCAGCGCCTTGGCGATGCCCAGCCGGAACGCTGTGTTCCCGGTCTGGAAGGGGTTCGAGCCTGCGATCCCCGCCGCCGCATAGGCCGCAAGCGCCACCGGCGGGGTAATGTCGGCCAGCACACCGTAGTAGAAGACGAAGAAATGCGACACCAGCGGCTCGACCCCCAGTTGCGCCAGGGCCGGGGCGGCGACAGCGACGAGGATGATATAGGTTGCTGTCGTGGGGATGCCCGCGCCCATGATGATGCAGGCGCATGCGATCAGCAGCAAGGTCACGAACAAGGTCCATTCCGTCACGGAAAAATAGGCAAAGGGCCAGATCTGGCTGATCACGGACCCAAGGTCGGTGGCGGTCTGCACGACGACATAGCCCAGCCGGAAGCCGACGCCGGTCAGCGTGACGACGCCCACGACGATGCCGACGGTGGCTGCGGCCGCGCCAACGGCCAATGTGTTGCGCGCGCCAGCCGACAGGGCCTGCACCAGATCCATGAGGGTCAGGCGGTTCATCGGATTGAGGAACCCGATCACCACGCAGGCGATGATGCCATAGACCGCAGCAAAATCCGGTGTCCGCCCGCTGAGGATGAAATAGACGAGGATGACCAGCGGCACGAGCGACATCCAGTTCTGCCGCAACACCTGCCGCGCGACGGGAAGCTCGTCCGCGCGCAGGCCGCGCAGCCCCAGCCGCTTGGCCTCGAGATGGACCATGATGAGGATGCCGAAATAGTGCAGCATCGCCGGAAACAATGCGGCCGCCAGAATGTCGCGCAGCGGCATCTCCAGATATTCCACCATGATGAAGGCGGCAGCCCCCAGAATCGGCGGGGTGATCTGACCACCGGTGGATGACGTCGCCTCGACCGCGGCGGCGAAGCGGGCAGGGTAGCCCACCTTCTTCATCGCCGGAATCGTCAGCGCGCCGGTTGTGACGGTATTCGCGATGGAAGAACCCGAGATCGTGCCCATGAACGCGCTGGAAAAGATCGCGACCTTGGCAGGGCCGCCCGCATAGCGCCCCGCAAGAACCATGGCCAGGTCAATGAACAGCTGCCCCAGACCGATGCGTGTTGCCAGCACGCCAAACAGGATGAAAAGAAATACGTATTTTGCCATGACCCCGATGGCGATGCCATAGATCCCCTGGTTGGTCATGTAGAGGTGGTTGATCAGCCCCGCCCAACTCGCTCCGCCATGCTTCAACGCGCCGGGCATCCAGGGGCCGAATATCGCAAAGACAATGAAGGCCATGCCGATCAGCGGCAGCGTCAGTCCCACCGAACGCCGTGTCGCCTCAAGCACCAGAAGAAGCAGGGCCGATCCCATGAAGACGTCGCCGGGCGACGGGTTGCCAACCCTTTGGGCCAGATCCGCCGAGGGCAGCAGCGGCAGATACATCGCCGCAGCCACGCCCAGAACCGCAAGCACGATATCGACGATGGCGACACCCTCGAACCGATACCAGGCCGCAGGGGCCACCTCGGTCGTCAGGGTCTTGCGCCACGAGAACAGCAGAAAGACAAGGCCCAGCACAAAGGCCAGATGGATACCGCGATGGGTCAGTTCCTGGATCAGGCCAAAGCCCGCCGCATAGAAGTGATAGACCGACATGGCCACCAGTCCGGCGGTGATCACCACGCCGATCCCGCGCCCGGTGGCGCGGAAAGCCGTCTCGGGATCATGCTTGCGCTCGATCTCCGCAAGTTCTTCCGGGCTGAGTGCCGTCTGTGTCATCTGTCGTTCCCCTGAAAAATGAAACGGCTTGCCTTGGTCCTTCAGGCAAGCCGTTGTCGTGCCGGTTCTTATTGGAGCAGACCCGCTTCCTTGTAATAGCGCTCTGCACCCGGATGCAGCGGGATGCCGATGCCGTCCAGCGCGGTTTCAATGGTGATCGACGCGCCCTTGGCGTGGCCCACATCCAGCAGCACGCGGGTCTTTTCGTTCCAAAGCGCCTTCGTGATCTGATAGATCAGTTCCTCGTCCTCGTTGGCCGAGGTGATCCACTGCGCGCCGACCGCCACAGTTGTCGTGGCGCCCACGCCTTCATAGGCATCGGCCGGAATGTCGGATTGCGCAAAGAAACCGTATTCGGCGATCAATGATTCCGCTGCTTCCCCGTCGATGGGGACCAGCTTGATATCCACGGCCGAGGCCAGTTCCACAATGGCGCCCGTCGGATAACCACCGACAAAGAAGAAGGCGTCGATCTGGCCATTGCGCAATGCGTCGCTTGCCGCGTCCGGTTTCAGCGCCTCGGCCTTGTAGTCGTCCGCGCCAAGGCCAGCCGCGGTCAGGATCAGGTTGGCATCGACATAGGTGCCCGATCCGGGTTCATCCAGGCTGACGCGCTTGCCCGCCAGATCGGCGACAGAGTTGATGCCGCTGTCGGCCAGCGCCACAAGGTGAATATGCTCGGGAAACAAAGCGGCGATGGCCCGCAGGCTTTCCGCAGGGGGCTGGCCTTCCATGGTGCCTGTGCCGGTATAGGCCCAATAGGCCACGTCCGACTGCGCGAAACCAGAGTTGCGCAGACCGGACACGATGGCATTGACGTTGTCCACGGACCCGCGCGACGATACGGCCGACGCGATCAGGCCAGGCACGCCGCAGCTGCCGCCTTCGTCACAGGCGCGCGACCCCGGCGGGTTGGAAATCGCGTTCGCAATCACTCCGCCCACGGGATAGTAGGTAGCGGCTGTGCCGCCGGTGCCGATGGTGAAAAAACTCAGGTCCTGTGCGTGTGCGGGCAATGCCAGCGAAACTGTCAAAGACGTGACTGCCGCCGCGGCAACAGTCTTGAACGTGGTAAACATGAACCATTCTCCTTTTTAAGTTGGTCATTCATGAAATCATATTACGATGCGAAATATGGATTGCTAGATGGTTTCTGGAACGCGACAGGTCGCCAGGGCACATCGCCACCGCTGACCGGATCGCGCCTGCGGCGATCAGGCAGACCCCCTCGACGCGACATGCGACCCGATGGCGTGATCGACAAAATGGCGTGATCATCTTATGATCGCCCCGATGGGGTTATAAGGCCTGATTTCCGCACCACCCCGGAACGCTGCTCAGGAGAGGCCGTGATGCAAACGCCGGTATCCAGTACAGTGACCAGTGACCTTTCTGCGAAACTGCGCCGCGATATCGTGCTTGGCGTCATCCCGCCGGGTGCGCGGCTGAACATCGAGGCGATCAAGCGCGAAAGAAAGGTATCCCATCCAACCATTCGCGAAGCGCTGGCCCACCTGGCTGGCGAGGGCTATGTGACCGCCGAGGACAACAAGGGTTTTCGCGTTCTCGCGTCATCGCTGGACGAACTTCACGATACAAGCCGCCTGCGCGCCGAGCTGGAACAGCTGGGCCTGCGCTGGTCGATTGCCAGAACCAGCACGGACTGGCGATCCAGCGTCGTCGCCGCGCATCATGCGCTCAGCGAGGCCGAGGCAGAGATGGCGCAAGACCCTGCCAACGCGGCCATTGCATGGGACGAACGCAACCGCCAATTCCATCTGGCGCTGATCGGCAACTGCGCCTCGCCGCGTCTGATCCAGACGGTGTCGACACTCTACGACCTGACGCGCCGCTATCGTCTGATGGCCCATGCGGAAACATGTGCGGATCAGGTGGAATGGCTCCGGCGCAGCGCGGACGAACATGTGCGGTTGCGCGATCACGCCCTTGCCGGCAAGGCGGACGCGGCCTGTGCATTGCTCGGCGGCCACATCACCACAAGCGCCGCGAAGGCTGGGTCCATCGTTTTCGCCACGCCCCACACGCCCGAACCCGGAACATGAAGCGGGCATGCCGGTCCTGCGATCTTGCGGAACCGAAACGATCCTAATGCGTTGTGTGATCTGTAACCGCTGCAAAGCGGTCGTATTCAAGGAGTGACATGATGCAGATGACGAAAATGGTTCTGGCCTTGCTGGCCTTCGGCACGTTGATAGCTTGCGAAACCGTTGAAGGTGCAGGGCGTGACCTGTCCTCGGCGGGTGATGCGATCACGGAAGAGTCGCAGGAAGCGCAAGAGTAATTACGCCACCCCTGCGGGCCAGAGGCCGGACCCTGTGTCTGACCGACCAAGGCACCGCAGTCCCCTGTCGGGACAAGCCATTTGCGCCGTGACAGCCCAGCCGGATTTCCTCCCACCCGGCGTCCCTGACATCAGCATCCCGCGCGATCCGCCGCCTGTCTGCGGCGGGTCGCGGTGGTATGGCCTGACCGACAGCAAGACAGGAAGCTCCGGCCCCGCAGGGGGCCGGAGTTTTGCGTGAAATCAGCTCTCTTCCGCGACGCAATCCGCGAAATAGCGGACCGTGCCATCCTCGCCCACTTCCTGCACCAGACCGTGGATGTCGGTCTCGAACCCCGGACATTCGCGGGCGAATTCCCGGTTGAACTTGAGGTAGTCCACGATCTTGCGGTTGAAGACCTCACCGGGGATCAGCAGGGGAATACCCGGCGGATAGGGCGTCACAAGGCTGGTGGTGATCCGCCCTTCCAACGCGTCGATCGGTACCCGCTGCGTGGTGCGCCGCGCGATATGGGCATAGGCATCGCTGGGCTTCATGGCAGGTGTCAGGTCGCTCAGATAGATCTCGGTCGACAGGCGCGCCACGTCATATTTGGCATATTGCCGATGCACATGCTGGCACAGATCGCGCAGGCCCATGTTTTCATAGCGCGGATGCTTGGCGCAGAATTCGGGCATGGCACGCCACATCGGCTGGTTCTTGGCGTGATCGTCCTTGAACTGCTGCAACGCGGTCAGAAGCGTGTTCCAGCGGCCCTTGGTGATCCCGATCGTGAACATGATGAAAAAGCTGTAAAGGCCGGTCTTTTCCACGACCACACCATGCTCGACCAGATATTTGGTCACGATGGACGCGGGGATGCCCGTCTCCTCGAACCGCCCGTCCAGATTGAGGCCGGGCGTGATGATCGTCGCCTTGATCGGGTCCAGCATGTTGAAGCCGGGAGCCATGTCGCCAAAGCCATGCCAGCTGTCCTCGCCGTCGGCGGGCTGCACGCCATCGGCATCGGTCCGCTTCAGCACCCAATCCTTGGTGTTGCCGATCCCTTCCTCGGTCAGGTCGTCCGGCCCCCAGACCTTGAACCACCAGTCGTCGTCGCCATATTCCTCATCGACCTTGCGCATGGCGCGGCGGAAATCCAGCGACTCGACGATGCTTTCCTCGACCAGTGCCGTGCCGCCCGGCGGCTCCATCATCGCGGCCGCCACGTCGCAGCTGGCGATGATGCTGTATTGCGGGCTGGTCGAGGTGTGCATGAGGTAAGCCTCATTGAACAGGTGCCGATCCAGCGGCGTGTCCTGACTGTCCTGCACCAGAACATGGCTTGCCTGACTGATCCCCGCCAACAGCTTGTGCAGCGATTGCGTGGCATAGGTCACCGAATGTTTCGGCCGCGCGCGCTTGCGCCCCATCGAATGGAAATTGCCATAGAACGGATGAAAGGACGCATGCGGCAACCACGCCTCGTCGAAATGCAGGTTGTCCACATAGCCGTCCAGAAGGCCCTTGATCGTCTCGGTGTTATACAGCACCCCGTCATAGGTGGATTGAGTCAGCGTCATGATACGCGGCTTCACCGTGTCGGGATCGACCCCTTCCAGCAGCGGATTGGCGCGGATACGCGCCTTGATCGCCTCGACCTCGAAGGCGCTCTGCTGGATCGGGCCGATGATGCCCCAATGGTTGCGCGTGGGCTTCAGGAACACCGGGATCGCGCCCGTCATGATGATGCTGTGCAGGATCGACTTGTGGCAGTTGCGGTCCACCACCACCACGTCACCGGGGGCGACCGTGTGATGCCAGACCATCTTGTTCGAGGTCGATGTGCCATTGGTCACAAAGAAACAGTGATCCGCATTGAAGATCCGCGCCGCATTGCGCTCGGACGCGCCGATGGCGCCGTTATGGTCCAGAAGCTGCCCCAGCTCCTCGACCGAATTGCAGACATCGGCGCGCAGCATGTTCTCGCCATAGAACTGGTGATACATCTGCCCGATGGGGCTTTTCAGGAAAGCCACCCCGCCCGAATGGCCGGGGCAATGCCACGAGTATGACCCATCCTCGGCATAATCCAGCAGCGCCTTGAAGAATGGCGGCTGGATGCCCTCCAGATAGGTCTTGGCCTCGCGGATGATGTGGCGCGCCACGAATTCGGGCGTATCCTCGAACATGTGGATGAAGCCGTGCAACTCGCGCAGAATGTCATTGGGCAGATGGCGGCTGGTCTTGGTCTCGCCATAGACATAGATCGGCACATCCTCGTTCTTCCAGCGCACCTCCTCGATGAAGTTGCGCAGATTCACGACGGCCGGATCAAGATCGGGGCCGGGGCTGAATTCCTCATCGTCGATGGACAGCACAAAGGCGCTGGCGCGCGACTGCTGCTGCGCGAATTTCGACAGATCGCCATAGCTGGTCACACCCAGCACCTCGAAGCCTTCCTTCTCGATCGCCTCGGCCATGGCGCGGATGCCAAGCCCCGAGGAGTTTTCAGAGCGGAAGTCTTCGTCGATGATGACGATGGGAAATCGGAATTTCATGGGTCTCTCCTTGGGGGAAGGTCGGATGGGACAGGCGCAATGCAGGTGGCGTGATCCCGCCTCTGGCACCGGGACATTCTGCGACTTCGGTCTGCGCCGTTTCTTTCTGTTGCAGGCCGCCCCGTCAAGGGCGGCTGACGCATCGCCTGTATCACATCGGCGGAGAATGGACCTTGCGCCCCGCGCCCCGCGCTTGCGGCTTCACGCATAGATGCGGTCCGCCTCGGGCGTCTGCTCGATCTTGTCCAGCAACCCTTGCAGCAAGGACGCCTCGGCCCGGTTCACCCGCGCGCGGGGGTTCCAGACCACATGCACGTCAATTGCGGGCGGCTCCTCATAGGGGGGCAGCCGCCACAACCGCCCCATCGCCACATCCTCGCGCACCACATGCAGGGGCAGGGGGCCGATCCCCAGCCCCGCCACGATCATCCGCCGCACCTCTTCCAGATTCGAGGACGAGCCCACCACGCGATCCTCCAGCCCCGCCGCCGCCCGCATCAGCGTCACCGGGCGCAGCGCGTCATTCATCTGATCCGTCACGAAACTGACCGACGGTTGCCCCGCCAGTTCGGTCGTCGACAGCCCCTTGCGCCCGAACAGCGGATGCGAGGGGCCGCAGAACAGGCCGAAGAACTCGCGGAACAGGCGGCGATATTCCAGCTTGGGGTTGCGGTCCCTGACCAGACAGACGGCAAAGGACGCCCGCCGCGCCAACAGCTTGTCCAACGCCTCGCGGCTGGAACTGACGTCGATGGACAGCGTCGCCGCCGGATGGCGTGCGTGAAACTCGCGCAGCGCATCATTCAGCAGGGGACAGACCACGTGGCTGGCAATGGCGATGGTGACATGGCCCTGCACCTCCTCCTGCACCTCGCGGATCGCCGTCCCGATCCGCAGGATCGCGCCGTTGATATCGACCGCCTCGTCATAGAGCAGCCGCCCCGCCTCGGTCAGGGCGAATCGCCCCGGCTTGCGGTCGATCAACTGCCGCCCCAGATGCCCCTCCAGCCGCTTGAGCGCGCTGGAGACGCTGGGCTGTTGCAGCCCCAGCACCTCGGCCGCACGGGTGATCGACCCGGCATCGGCCACCACCACAAAGGTGCGCAGCAGGTTCCAGTCCAGATCGCGGGCCAGCTTGTCGGGCGCTGTATTCATTGATTCAATCTATATTCATTATCTCGACTATCTATTGGATCAATGCGGGCCGCTCTGTCAATCTTTCCCTGACCAACGGAGCACCCGGCATGAGCATCGAACGGCGCGAAGCGCGTCAGCCCTGGATCCTGCTGTCCCCGGCCCTCGGGGCGGTGGCCTTGCTGCTGTTCGTGCCGCTGCTCTTCATCGTCGTCTATTCCTTCTGGCTGCGCTCGGCCACCGGCGCCGATACGACGGGCTTTCATCTGGACAACTGGATCAAGGCGCTGAGCGATCCCTTCTATCGCTACATCCTGCTGAACACGCTGAAGATTGCCGCGATCACCACCGTCCTCTGTGCGCTTCTGGGCTATCCGGCGGCCTATTTCATCGCACGGTCCAAGGGCAACAAGATGATCCTGCTCCTGCTGCTGATGCTGCCCTTCTGGATCAGCTACATCATCCGCACGATGAGCTGGATCAACATTCTGGGCGCATCCGGCGCGGTCAACACCGGCCTGATGGCGCTGGGCGTGATCTCGGAACCGCTCCAGATGCTCTATAACGAGGCCGCCGTGATCCTTGGCCTTGTCCATTTCCTCCTGCCCTTCATGGTGCTGAACGTCTATGTAAGCCTTGAGGGGATCGACACCAATCTCGAAGACGCCGCCACATCGCTGGGGGCGACGCGGTGGCAATCCTTCCTTCAGGTCACGTTGCCCTTGTCGCTGCCCGGCCTCGCCGCAGGGGGGCTGCTCTGCTTCGTGCTGGGGGCAGGGACCTATATCACGCCCTTGGTGCTGGGCGGTCCGCGCGATGCGATGTTCGCCAATCTGGTGTTCGAGGCGATCATCACGCAGCTCAACTGGCCATTGGGATCGGCGCTGTCGCTGCTCCTGCTGATGGTGCTGGGCGTGCTGGTGGCGATCTACAACCGCTATCTGGGCATGGCGCAACTGGCCAAGGGGCTGGGCTGATGGGCTGGGGTCTGATCCGTCTCTACGCGATTGCGGTCTATGCCTTCATGTTCCTGCCCGTGGCGGTCGTGGTGCTGCTGTCGTTCAACGCCAACCAGTTCGGCAGCTTCCCCATGACCGGCCTGTCGCTGCGCTGGTTCGAGGCGCTGTGGAACAATGACGCGGTGATGCGCGCCTTCCGCACCTCGCTGGTGCTGGGCCTGATGACCGCCGTGATCTCGACCACGCTGGGAGTTCTGGCCAGCCTTGCCCTTGTGCGCTACGACGTGCCGGGCAAGAACCTCATCACCACCGCGCTGATCGCGCCGATCCTTGTGCCCGAAGTGGTGCTTGCCGTGGCGCTGCTGCTGTTCCTCAACTGGCTGGGCATCGGCAAAAGTTTTGCGCTGCTGCTGGCGGGGCATGTGATCTTCACGCTGCCGTTCGTCATCCTCGTGGTGCAAGCCCGCCTTGTCAGCATCCGCCGCGATGTCGAGGAAGCCGCCCTCAGCCTGGGTGCCTCCCCGGTGCAGACCTTCTTTTCGGTCACATTGCCTCTGCTGATGCCCGCCGTCGCCGCAGGCGCGCTGTTCGCCTTCACCATCAGCTTTGACGACATCACAGGCACGCTCTTCTGGAAACCCGGCGGGGTCGAGACGGTGCCGACGCAGATCTTCTCGATGCTGCGCAATTCGATCAGCCCGGAAATCAACGCGCTGGGCACGGTGATGATCCTTCTCACCGTGGGCCTTCCTCTGCTGGGGGCCGCAATCGCCCGCAGCCTCTCAACAAAACGCGGCAGATAGAACCGCCTTCAACCAACCAAGGAGAAACCGTTATGGACAATACCAAACGCTACGAACGCCTTCTGGAACGCTATCGCAACGGCGACATGGACCGGCGCAATTTTCTGGGTCTGATCGGCGCGGCGGGTGCGGCGTATGGGTTGCAAACCCCCTTCGCCAGATATGCCAACGCCCAGACCGTGCAGCAGGTCCGCTTTGACGGATGGGGCGGCGTGGTGTCCGAGGCGTTCCGCAAGCATGCCTTCGATCCCTACACCGCCGCCACGGGCATCAATGTGGTCGATGGCACATTCTCGGGCGGGGACGAATATCTGGCGCAGGTCCGCTCCAGCCAGGAGGGAGAGTTCAACATCGCCCATCTGTCGGGCGTGTTCGACTACGCCCGCTATGTGAATTTCGGCCTGACGGTCGAGCTCAACACCGACAACATCCCCAACATGGCCATGGTGATGGACGCGCTGACCGATGCCTATCGCCGTGTGACGCCCGATTACCTGTCCGCCGTGCCCTATAACTATGGCACCACGGGGCTGGCCTATAACCGCAAATACATCTCGGACGAGGAGATGAAGGAAAAGGGCGCCAGCATCCTCATCGACGAGGCTTACAAGGACAAGATCGGCGGCTGGTCCGACTGGCGCACCCGGATCTGGTATGGCGCGCTGCAAACGGATCAGGACCCCAACAACATCACCGATATGGATGCGGTCTGGGACGCAATCCGCAGCCACCGCGATCTGGCCCTGAAATACTGGGGATCTGGCGCCGAATTGATGAGCCTGCTGGCCGAGGAAGAAATCTACGTGACCGAAGGCTGGTCGGGCCGCATCGCCGCGCTGCAAGAGCAGGGTCACGATATCGGCTATTACGATCCGCCCAACGGGTTCGGCTGGCAGGAATGTCTCTTCGTGATCAAAGGCTCTCCGGTCGAGGCCTGCGAGGAACTGCTGAACTTCATGCTGGCACCCGAAACCTCCATCGCCGTGGCCGAAGGGCAGAACTATCCGCCCGCACTCGATGGCACCAAGGTCGATCTGGGCACCAAGATCCCGACATTGCCCGCCTATGACCCGACCGGCACGCTGGACGCGCTGACCTTTGCCGACCCCGCCTACTGGAACGGGAACGAGGCGGAATGGTCCGAAACCTTCAGCCGCGTGCAGCGGGGTTTCTGAAGATCTTGTTAACTTTCGGGGTGTCCCATCGTGGGACATCCCGCCCTGACGCGAAAAAGGACCTCCCATGGCCGCCGTCACCCTCAGCAATATCGTCAAGCGCTTCGGCACCTTCACGGCGGTGCAGAAAATGTCGCTCGACATCCCCGAGGGCAGTTTCTGCACCTTGTTGGGGCCATCGGGTTGCGGCAAGACCACGACCCTGCGGATGGTGGCGGGGCTCTTGGACCCGACCGAAGGTGACATCAGCATCAACGGCCGCCGCGTCAACGACATCCCGATCCACAAGCGCAACCTTGGCATCGTGTTCCAGAACTACGCCCTCTTCCCTCATCGCACCGTGGCACAGAACGTGGGCTTCGGTCTGAAATATCGCCCAGTGGATCGCGCCGAAGCCCAGCGCCGCGTCATGCAGGCGCTGGAACTGGTGCAACTGCCTCATCTGGCCGACCGCTACCCTTCGGAACTGTCCGGCGGCCAACAGCAACGCATCGCACTGGCCCGCGCCGTTGTGGTGGAACCCGATGTTCTGCTGCTGGACGAACCGCTTTCGGCACTGGACGCCAACCTGCGCGAGGATATGCGGGTCGAGTTGAAGAACATCCAGAAACGTCTGGGCGTCACCTCGATCTTCGTCACGCACGACCAATCCGAAGCGCTGGCCATGTCCGACCAGATCATCGTCATGTCCGAAGGCCGCGTCGAACAGGTCGGCCCACCCGAGGAGGTCTACAACACCCCCGCCAGCGAATTCGTCGCGCGCTTTCTGGGGGCGGCGAACATCCTTGAAGCGCGTGTCACCGACCGGCAGGGTGACGAACTGGCCCTCGATGTGCCGGGCTTCGCCCGCGTCGTGATCCCGCGCGCCCGTGCCCCCAAGCTGGGCGATGCCTCTGCCGCCAAACTGGTGATCCGCGCCGAAAAGCTGAAACTCATGCCTGCGGACAGCCGCGACGACACCGCCATCATGATCCCCGCTCAGGTCGAGGCGGTGGACTATCAGGGGCAGGCCGCGCGCTATTTCCTGCGCGTGGGCGATCACGCGCTGCAAGCGATCAACATGATCGACGTGGCCCCATTCGCCGCCGGTGATAGCGTGATCCTGCGTCTGCTGCCGCGCGACTGCGCTGCCCTTCCCGTCACCTGAAAGACCCCTGACATGTCTCAACCCCTGATGAATGCCCGGCCCGAAAGCCATCTGTTCTACCAGACCCGCGCCCGCCGCCCCGTGCTGGCCGAGGCGCGCGACGTCTATATGTGGGACATCGAAGGCAAGCGTTACCTTGACGGCTCTTCGGGTGCGATGGTCAGCAATATCGGCCATTCCCACCCCCATGTTCTGGCCGCGATGCGCGCGCAGATGGAGAAGTCGACCTTCGGCTATCGCCTGCATTTCGAAACCGACCCGTCCGAACGACTGGCCGCGAAAACCGCCTCTCTCATGCCCGAGGGGATGGAGAAGGTGTTCTTTGTCTCGGGTGGCTCCGAAGCGGTGGAAAGCGCGCTGAAAATCGCGCGCCAATATGCGCTGGCCGTGGGGCAGGGCAGCCGCTGGAAGGTGATCTCGCGCAGCCCCAGCTATCACGGCTGCACACTGGGCGCGCTGGCCATCACGGGTTACGGCCCGCTGGCCGATCCTTTCGCCCCGATGATGCAGGTGATGCCCAAGATCCCCGCCCCGCGCGCCTATCTGGACGGGCTGAACGCGGGCGACCCCGCCACCGGCGCGCATTACGCCGCCATGCTGGAGGCCGAGATCGTGGCCCAAGGCCCCGATACCGTGCTGGCCTTCATCGTGGAACCCGTGGGCGGTGCCTCGACCGGCGCGCTGGTGCCGCCTGCGGGATATATGCAGGCGGTGCGCGAGATCTGCACCCGTCACGGCGTGCTGCTGATCCACGACGAGGTGATGTGCGGCGGCGGGCGCACCGGCGCGTTTCTGGGGGCCGATCACTGGGGCGTGGCTCCTGACATCATCGCGCTGTCCAAGGGGTTCGGCGCGGGCTATGCGCCCTTGGGAGCGATGATCGCCCATGACCGGATCGTCAACCCGGTGCTGGATCAGGGCGGCTTTGCCCATGGCTTCACCTATGCGGGCAATCCGCTTGCCTGTGCCGCGGGGCTGGCCGTGCTCGAGGTGATCGAGACGGAAGGTTTGATCCAGAACGCCGCCCGCATCGGCGAACTGCTGAAATCGCGGCTGGAAGGTCTGATGGACCGCTTTCCCTTTGTCGGGGATGTGCGCGGCAAGGGCCTTCTGCTGGCCTTTGAACTGGTCGCGGACCGCACCACGATGGAGCCTCTGCCCCCCGCTCTGAACGCTTATCTGGAACTGGTCGAACTGGCCTATGCCGAAGGTCTGATCATCTATGCCCGCCGCACCCGCGACGGGCGCGCGGGCGATCACTTCCTTGTCTGCCCGCCCATGACCGCGACCGAGGCGCATGTGGACGAGATCATCGCGAAACTGACCGCCGCCCTGACCGCCTTCGCCCCGCTGGCGCTGCGGGCCATGACGGAACGGGTCTGACCCATGGCCAAGATCATCCTCTCCTGCGCCATCACCGGGTCGATCCACACGCCGTCCATGTCGCCGCATCTGCCCGTCACGCCGGACCAGATCGCGGAACAGTCCATCGGCGCGGCTGAGGCAGGGGCCGCGATCCTGCACCTGCATGCGCGCGACCCTCTGACTGGCCGCCCCTCGGCCCGGCCCGAGAATTTCATGGCCTTCCTGCCGCGCATCAAGGCGGGCTGCAATGCCGTGATCAACCTCTCTACAGGCGGCAGCGCCGTGATGCCGCTGCATGAGCGCATCGCGGGCCCAATGGCCGCCGAGCCCGAGATGTGCAGCCTCAACATGGGCACGATGAACTTCGCGCTTTACCCGATGCTGGGCAAGCGCACCGACTGGCAGCACGATTGGGAAGAACCCTTCCTGCGCGACAGCGACGATCTGGTCTTCAAGAACACCCCCCGCGATATCGAAGGCGTCTTGCGCCTGATGGGGGCCGAGCGCGGCGCGCGGTTCGAATTCGAATGCTACGATCTGGGGCACCTCTACATGCTGGCGCATTTCCGCGACCGGGGGCTGGTGCAGGGCCCGCTCTTCATCCAGTTCGTGATGGGCGTTCTGGGCGGCGTCGCGGCGGAACCCGATCATCTGGTGCATCTGAAAACCACCGCCGACCGGCTGTTCGGCACCGATTACCTGTTTTCGACCCTTGCAGCGGGGCGGCAGCAGATGCCGATGGCGCTGGTGTCAGCCGCACTGGGTGGCCATGTCCGCGTGGGGTTGGAAGACAACCTCTATCTCTCCAAAGGCGTGCTGGCCCGGTCGAACGCCGAACAGGTGACCAAACTGCGCGGGATGCTGGAGGATCTGGGCCATACCCTTGCCACCCCGGACGAGGCGCGCGCGATGCTGGGCCTCAAAGGGCCCGACAAGGTGGCGTTCTGATCCGCCCCCTGCCTGAAGAATGAAGGAAACCACCACGATGAAAGCCTTTTTCGATGATCGCCAATGGGCGCATGATCCCAGAATGTTCATGGCCAATGGCGCGATGTCGCCCAACCCCGAACAACCCAAACGGATCGAGGTGCTGCATGCGGCGGCTCTCAACGCCGGATGCAGCTTCGCCGCGCCATCCGATCACGGGATGGGACCGCTGGCCGCCATCCATTCGCCGGAATACCTGCATTTCCTGCGCACGATCCATGCGCGCTGGGCGCGGATCGAAGGGGCCAGCGACGAGGTGATCCCGAACATCCATCCCGACCGGCGCGGCGCGTCCTATCCTTTGTCGGCAGTTGGGCAGGCGGGCTATCATCAGGCCGATACCGCCTGTCCCATCGCAGCGGGCACATGGGACGCCGCCTATTGGTCGGCGCAGACCGCACTCAGCGGGGCGGATGCGGTGCTGGGCGGGGCCGAGGTCGCCTATGCGCTGTCACGCCCGCCGGGGCATCACGCCTTCGGCGATCTAGCCGGAGGGTTCTGCTTTCTCAACAACTCCGCCATCGCGGCCGAGGCGTTCTTGCGCGCTGGCAGGCGGCCGGCCATTCTGGATGTGGACGTGCACCACGGCAACGGCACACAGGGCATCTTCTATCACCGCCGCGACGTGCTGACCGTGTCGGTCCATGCCGATCCGGCACGGTTCTATCCGTTTTTCTGGGGCCATGCCGATGAACGCGGCGCGGGTGCGGGGCTGGGCTACAACCTGAACCTGCCCTTGCCGCGCGGCACGGATGATGCGGCGTTTCTGGCGGCGCTTGATATGGGGCTGGAGCGGATCGCGGATTTCGGCGCGGATGTGATCGTGGTGGCCTTGGGGCTGGACGCGCATGAGAATGACCCGTTCAAGGGTTTCGCCGTCACCACACCGGGTTTCGCCCGCATCGCCGCAGCGATTGCGCGGATGGGCCTGCCCGCCCTGATCGTGCAGGAGGGCGGTTATCTGCAACCCGAACTGGGGGCGAACCTCACCAGTTTCCTGACCGGGTGGCAGACCGGCTGACGCGGGCCTGTCGCCCATGGGCACCGCGCCTCACGCATCTTATGGTCGCAGCGTCATTGCGCGGCCGGACGGGGATCAATCCCCGTCGATCGAGATACCCTGATCACCGATCCGGATTTCGACGCCGCTCTGGCTTTCCTGATAATAGAGATAGCCGATGACGATCACCCCCGCAGCCAGCAGGCCGATCACGAGATAGAGAAGATTGCGGTTCATTCTGGGGCCTTCCGTTTCAGCACGTTGATCGCGCAAGCTACGATGCTGGGCGCGTTTTTGCCATCATGGCCTTGGAACTTGTCCTCCGATAGGCGGCGATCCGCAGGGCGCGGCGGCTGTTGTGGACGCCGTCCGCCGCATGTCGGTCCCTTGGCCATTGGCGCAAAGCCGCGAAGATGGTGCAAGATCGCCGCGTGGCTGTCGTTTTTGGCCGTTTTCATGGCGTCCGCGATTGCTAATGTCATCCCCGGCAGGGCGAAAAGTCCCGCAGCGGGCAGGGGCAGGACGTGCAGGAATTCGACTATGTGATCGTGGGGGCCGGATCGGCGGGATCGGTTCTGGCCAACCGCCTCAGCGCGGATGGCAAGACCCGCGTTCTGGTGCTCGAGGCCGGCGGATCGGACCTGACCTTCTGGGTGCAGGTCCCCATCGGCTATGGCAAGGTCTATTACGACCAGCGCGTGAACTGGAAATACACCACCGAACCCGATCCCAACCGCAACGGCAACCGCTCCTACTGGCCGCGTGGCAAGGTGCTGGGCGGGTCCAGCTCGATCAATGCGATGGTCTATGTGCGCGGGCACCCCGCAGATTACGCCGAATGGGGCGCGGTCGCGCCCGGCTGGGGCTGGGATGACGTGGCCCCGGTGTTCCGCCGGATGGAGGATTGGGTCCACGGCGCGAATGATTTTCGCGGCGCAGGCGGCCCCTTGCCCGTCTATGACGTGGCAAATGACGTGCATCCCCTGACCCGCACCTATCTGACGGCGGCAGAGCAGGCAGGCTTTCCCACCAACCCCGACTATAACGGCGCGGATATGGAAGGGGCGGCGCTCTACCAGATCACCACCAAGGGCGGCCTGCGCGCCTCGGCCGCCCGGGCTTATCTTCGCCCGGCGATGAAGCGCGCGAATCTCAAGGTGGAAACCCGCGCCCATGTGACACGCGTTCTGTTCGAAGGCCGCCGCGCCGTGGGCGTGGAATATGTCCACAAGGGCCGCACCCTGACCGCCAGGGCGCGGGCCGAGGTGATCCTCTCCGGCGGCGCCATCAACTCGCCCCAGCTTCTGCAACTGTCCGGCATCGGGCCGGGGGGCGTGCTGCAACAACATGGCATCCCCGTGCTGCACGAGGCCCCTCATGTCGGGCGCAACCTGTCGGACCATCTGGGCGCGGATGCCCTCTATCGCGCGCGGGTCCCAAGCCTCAATCAGGAACTCGCCCCGCTGATGGGCAAGCTCTGGGCAGGGCTGCGCTACGTCCTCACCCGCAAAGGGCCGCTCGCGCTCAGCCTCAATCAGGGCGGCGGATTCGTGCGCGTGATGGAGGGGGCCACGCGTCCCGATATCCAGCTCTACTTCTCACCCGTCAGCTATACCCGCGCGCCGGTCGGCACCCGGCCCCTGATGAACCCCGATCCCTTTCCGGGCTTCCTGCTGGGCTTCAACCCCTGCAAGCCGACCAGCACCGGCTGGCTGCAAATCCGCTCGCCCGATCCTTTTGCCGCACCCGAGATGCACACGAATTATCTCGCGACCGACTATGACCGCGCCGTCATGCTGGAAGGCTTCCGCCTGATCCGCAAGATCGCCCGCACCCCCGCCATGGCTGCCGTGATCGAGGATGAGATCACCCCCGGCTGGACGGTGGACAGCGACGATGATCTGGCCGATGTGATCCGCGAAAAGGCATGGACCGTGTTTCACCAATGCGGCACCTGCCGGATGGGCAACGATCCCATGCAGGCGGTGGTGGATGCGCGGTTGCGCGTGCACGGGATCGACGGGCTGCGGGTCGCGGATGCCTCGGTCTTTCCGACAATCCCGACCGGCAACACGAACGCGCCCGCCATCATGGTGGGCGAGCGCGCCTCGGACCTGATCCTCGAGGATGCCCGGCGCTGACAGGCGCGCCGGGCCAAGCTTTCAGTAACGGTGATCGAAGGTCACGACCTCGCCATCGGCACGGGTCAGGCTGCGGGCATAGATCTCGCGCGGGCCAAGGTCGTCATCCACGAAGCCATGCACCGTGACCGCTTCGCCGACATCGGCCGGCACGTAGGTCGGCCCGACATAGACCCGGATATCCCCGCTGTCATCGGACAGGCGGAACGTGTCCTCGTCCAGAATACGGGCAACGATGCCCTGCACCGTCACCATGCTGCCCCGCTCTGCCAAAGCAATGGGCGTGGTGTCTTTCTGTGCATGGGCAGGCAGGGCAACAAGGGCAATCGCGGCAGTCAGAAACAGATGGCGCATGGGATGTCCTTTCAACGTGAAGCACCAGAACATCCCGCAGATGGGAAAGGGCAGGTCGCGCCGCAATCTCCCCCCGATAACATCGGCGTCAGGCCCGCGTTATCCGAGGGTCAGACCTTGGGCGGGCGGCTTTTGTAAACCGGCAACCGCCAGCCAAAGGCCAGCGATCCGGCACGCAGCACCCATGTCAGCACAGCGCAAGACGCCAGTGCCGTCAGCGTATCCGCCCCCGCCTCGCGCGCGATCAACGCCGCCCCCGCCCCCGCAAAGGCCGCCGAGGCGTAAAGCTCCCCCTGTTTCAACACCAAGGGCACCTCGTTGCAGACGACATCGCGCATCAGCCCGCCCAGACAGCCCGTCACCATCCCCATGATCAGCACGATGGCCGCAGGCTGCCCCAGCCCCATGGCCACACCCACGCCCGCAGGCACGGCCACCGCCAGCGCCAGACTGTCCAGCCAGATCAGCGCGCGGTAGCGGCTTTCCAGAAGATGGGCGGTGAAAAACACCACCAGCGCCGCCGTGCAGGCTATGGCGATATAGGTGGGCTCGGCCACCCAGAACACGAACTCGCGGTTCAGCAGCACATCGCGCAAGGTGCCGCCGCCGACCGCCGTCAGGCAGGCGATGAAGAAAAACCCCACGATATCCAACTGCGCGCGCGACGCGACCAGCGCCCCGGTCAGCGCGAAAACCAGAACCGAGGCATAGTCCAGCAGCACCAGCAAGGTCATCGTCCCGCCTTCCCGTTGACCTTGAAAGGGGCCATCCCGGCGCGCGCCAACTCGTCCGCGCGCTCGTTCTCGGGGTGCCCGGCATGGCCCTTGACCCATTCCCACGTCACCTTGTGCCGCGCCTGCGCCACATCCAGGCGCTGCCACAGTTCGACATTCTTGACGGGTTTCTTGTCCGCCGTGCGCCAGCCGTTCTTTTTCCAGCCATGGATCCACGCGGTCACGCCGTTCTTCACATAGGCGCTGTCGGTGACGATCGTGATCTCGCTGGGCCGTTCCAACGCCTCCAGCGCGTTGATCGCGGCCAGCAACTCCATCCGGTTGTTGGTCGTATCGGCCTCGCCGCCGTTCAACTCGCGCTCCTTGATGATCTTGCCATCGCGGATGGCCCGCATCAGCGCGCCCCAGCCGCCGGGGCCGGGATTGCCCGAACAGGCCCCGTCCGTATAGGCATAAAGCCGGGTCATGGCTGATGCTCCAAGGTGACATAGCCGGGCAGGGCGGCCATGCGCGCGCACCACGCCTGCAAGCCCGGAAACCGCGCCATGTCGAAGCCGCCGCGGGTGCCCGCCGTGCAGGTATAGCCGTAAAGGGCGATATCCGCGATGGTCGGCCTGTCCCCGCAAAACCACGCGCCCCCCTGCAAGCCATCCTCCATCAGCGCCAGCAGCGCATGGCCTTCTTCCAGCAAGGCGGACAGACGCTCGGGCGTGGCCAGATGTGCACGCTCCGGATAGCACAGCAGCGCGGCCCGCACCGCAATGACCGGCTCGTGGCGGTTCTGCTCAAAGAACATCCAGGACAGCATCCGCGCCTGATCATAGGGATCGCGTGGCACCCAATCCGTGCCCGCGCCCAGATACCACAGAATCGCATCGGATTCGTTCAGCACCCGCCCATCCGCCAGATGCAGCACGGGCAGCTTGCCCAGCGGGGCTTTACCCTCGGCCTTGGCTTCAGCCAGCGCGGGCGATCCCGCCTCACAGGCCACATGCACATAATCCCGCCCCAGCAGGGCCAGCAGCAACCGCACCTTGTAGCTGTTGCCGGATGAGGGCATCGAATAAAGGGTCATCTGGGCCATGGCGCCGCTCCGCGTAAATCAGTGGTCCCTCTATGTCAGGCGAAGGCCACGACTGCCAGACAGATCACGACGATCGCGGTCAGCAGAACCCGCAGATGCATCCACCATGCCGGGGCCAAGCCCTGTTTCCAGAACATCCAGTCCAGCGCCAGCAGCCCCGTGAAACCCGCCATCAGGCTGATCGCGGCACTGACCGGCCCGCCCCCCGTCATGAAAAACGCCCATAACGCCGGGATCACCGACATGACATAGCCCGAGGCCGCCACCGCCCCGCTGGCCTTGGTGGCAAAACCCCAAAGCACGCCGGACATGAAGGACAGGATCACAGCGCCATAGAACAGGCCGATATACGGCCCGGTGAACCGCCCGCCAAAAGTCTGCGCGCTCCATGCGTTCAACGGCTCCGACAACACGGTCAGCGCCCCCCAGACAAAGGGGATCAACCCCGCCAGACCCAGCAGCAGCGCGGAACGGGGCACCCCTTGCATCACCCGACTCAGGCCGGTTGCCGCAACACGCGCGGCACCTTGAATTCCACATTCTCCTCGGCGGTGACGACCTGTTCCACCGTGACGTCAAAGCGGTCGCGGAACGCGTCCACCACCTCGGTGATCAGCACATCGGGTGCAGATGCCCCCGCCGTGATGCCGATGCTGGAAATCCCCTCCAGCGCCCGCCAGTCGATATCGCTCGCTCGCTGCACCAGTTGCGCATAGGCGCAACCCGCCCTTGCCCCCACCTCGACCAGACGTTTCGAGTTCGACGAATTGGGCGCCCCCACCACCAGCATGGCGTCGCATCTGGGGGCCATCGCCTTGACGGCCTCCTGCCGGTTGGTGGTGGCGTAGCAGATGTCTTCCTTGTGCGGCCCGACGATCCCCGGAAACCGCGCCTTCAACGCCTCGACCACTGCGGCGGTATCATCCACCGACAGCGTGGTCTGCGTCACAAAGGCCAGCTTGCCCGGATCGCGCACCTGCAACCTCGCCACGTCCTCGGGCACCTCGACCAGCAAGACCTCGCCCGCGGGCAACTGCCCCATGGTCCCGACGGTCTCGGGATGCCCCGCATGGCCGATCATCACGATCTGCAACCCGTTCTCGTGATGCCGCTCCGCCTCGATATGCACCTTGCTGACAAGGGGGCAGGTCGCGTCCACATAGATCATCTCGCGCGCATGCGCCGCCGCAGGCACCGATTTCGGCACGCCATGCGCGGAAAAGATCACCGGACGATCACCAGGCACCTCGTCCAACTCCTCGACGAAAACCGCCCCCTTGGCGCGCAACCCATCGACCACGAACTTGTTATGCACGATCTCGTGCCGCACAAAGACGGGCGCGCCCCATTTTTCCAGCGCCATCTCGACGATCTTGATGGCACGGTCCACACCGGCGCAGAACCCGCGCGGGGCGGCCAGATAAAGGGTAAGGGGCGGTTTCGTCATCGCGGTCTCCTGTTGCTGCCAGAGGTAAAGCCTGATGCGCCTCGGGTCCAGCCCCCAGAAGGGCGTGGCCGCGTCACGGGGCTGTGACTTGCGAGGGGCGACCCTGTGGCGGATGCTGTCACCGGACAAAAGTCAAAGGATCAAGATGCGCAGCAGACTGTTAGTGGCGATCATGGCGGCAGCAACCACCCCGGCCTGGGCCGAAGACGCGGCAGGCTTTCTGCCATGGCAAGACCCGGAGGCTGTGGCGCAAGGGCAGGCGGTCTATGCCGATCACTGCGCCGCCTGCCACGGCGACAGGTTGCAGGGTCAGCCGGATTGGCAAAGCCGCGATGCCGACGGCTATCTGCCCGCGCCTCCCCACGATCCCAGCGGCCATACCTGGCATCACCCGGACCAGCAACTGTTCGACATCACAAAATACGGGATCGAGGCCATCGTCGGAAATGGCTACCGCAGCCGGATGGGCGGCTATGACGGAATCCTGTCCGACACAGAGATCGCCGCCGTGCTGGCCTATATCAAAAGCACATGGCCATCCCGCGTGATCGAGATTCACGACCGCATCAACCGCGACGCCGCGCTGGACTAGGGCGCGCACCGCGCTTGGGGACGGCACCCCAGAAACCCGCCTTCCCACAACGAAAGAGGCGCCCGTCAGGCGCCTCTTCAATGTGCATGGCTCACAGCTTTTGACCTGACCTCAGCCCGCCTGATCGCCCATCCCCTCGCGGGGCGCGGGAACATCGCGGGGCGGGCGTCCGATCACGTCCTTAAGCTCATCCAGTTCGATGAAATTGTCGGCTTGCCGGCGCAACTCGTCCGCGATCATCGGCGGCTGGCTGCGGATCGTCGAAACGACCGAAACCCGCACGCCCTGGCGTTGCAGGCTTTCGATCAGAGGGCGGAAATCGCCATCGCCCGAAAACAGGACAATGTGATCCACGCGCGGTGCCAGCTCCATCGCATCGACGGTCAGTTCGATGTCCATGTTGCCCTTGACCTTGCGACGGCCCTGACTGTCCGTATATTCCTTGGCAGGCTTGGTGACCATCGTGTAGCCGTTGTAATGCAACCAGTCCACGAGGGGGCGTATCGGCGAGTATTCGTCGTTTTCAAGCAATGCGGTGTAATAAAAGGCCCGCACGAGTTTGCCGCGACGCATGAATTCCTGCCGGAGTAGTTTGTAGTCGATATCGAACCCAAGCGACCGTGCGGCGGCGTATAGGTTTGATCCATCGATGAACAGCGCCAGCCGTTCGTCTTTGTAAAACATAAATGGTCCTTCCGAGTAGACGCCGTGTCGCGGGGTCCGTGAGTGTGAGTGGGTGGGTACGCGTATAAAGAATGGTCCGTGGGTGTAAAATATGCGACAGGCAAAGCGGAAATTAGGCCGTTGTCCCATAAGTCGCAAGTGCATATGGGACTATCGAAGGATAGTTGCGAGATCATGCCCAATCATCATTACCTTATCGCTCTGGGCGGCAATCTGCCATCCGATCAGGGAACACCGGCGCACACACTGGCTGCGGCCCTGTCTGATCTTGAGGCCGCGGGGGTGATCCTGCTGGCGGTCAGCCGTTTCTTCGATACGCCCTGTTTCCCCGCTGGGGCCGGACCTGATTACGTGAATGCCGCCGCCCGACTGGCAAGCGATCTGGACCCGTCGCAAATGCTTGCGCTGCTGCACCGGATCGAGGCGCGTCACGGGCGAAAGCGCACGCAGCGCTGGGGGATGCGGACGCTGGATCTGGATCTGCTGGCTGCCGGTGATCTTGTGCGTCCCGATGCCGCGACGCAGGCCCTGTGGCGCAGCCTGCCGCCCGACCGGCAGGTCGAGGCGGTGCCGGATCGGCTGATCCTGCCCCATCCGCGCCTGCAGGACCGCGCCTTCGTGCTGATTCCGCTCGCCGACATCGCGCCGGACTGGGTGCATCCGCTGACCGGGCAAAGCGTGGCACAGATGTGCGCGGCCTTGCCTGCCGCCGCACGGGCCGAGGTCCGGCCACAGGAATAGCGGCTTGTATCCGCCTCCGATCCAGCCTAAATAGCGGGTTTCTGATGCATCACAGCATGTATCGACACGACATCCGCTGATTGGAGTGCTCTCATGGCCCGCGTAACCGTTGAAGACTGCGTAGACAAGGTTCCGAACCGGTTCGAACTGGTGATGCTTGCGGCGCATCGCGCCCGTGAAATCACCGCTGGCGCGCAGATTACCGTGGATCGTGACAAGGACAAGAACCCCGTCGTCGCCCTGCGGGAAATCGCCGAAGAGACGCAATCCGCCGCGGAACTGCGCGAACGCCTGATCGAATCGAACCAGCACCAGATCGAGGTTGACGAGCCCGAAGATGATTCGATGGCCCTCCTGATGGGCGGTGGCGAGCCGGCGGACAAGCCGATGGATGACGACATGTCCGAAGAGAAACTGCTGCGCGCCCTGATGGAAGCCCAGGGCCAGGGCTGAGGCCCGCGCGCAGAAAGGATGCGGACTAAATGATCGCGGTTGAAGACCTGATCGCACTGGTCCGCAACTACAATCCCAAGACCAACGAGGCGCTGATCCGCGCGGCCTATGACTATGGCCGCGCGCTGCATGAGGGCCAGTTTCGCCAGTCGGGCGAACCCTATTTCACCCATCCCGTGGCCGTGGCCGCCATCCTGACCGAACAACGGCTGGATGACGCGACCATCGTCACAGCCCTGCTGCATGACACGATCGAGGATACCAAGGCGTCCTATGCCGAAGTGGCGTCACGCTTCGGCACCGAAATCGCGGATCTCGTCGATGGCGTGACCAAGCTGACGAACCTGCAACTGTCCTCCAGCGAAACCCAGCAGGCCGAGAATTTCCGCAAGCTTTTCATGGCCATGTCCAAGGATCTGCGGGTCATTCTGGTCAAGCTGGCCGACCGTCTGCACAACATGCGCACGATCAAGGCGATGCGCCCCGAAAAGCAGGCCAAGAAAGCGCGCGAGACGATGGACATCTTCGCCCCGCTGGCAGGCCGCATGGGCATGCAATGGATGCGCGAGGAGCTTGAGGATCTGGCCTTCAAGGTCCTGAACCCCGAAGGCCGCGCCTCGATCATGCGCCGCTTCATCACGCTGCAAAAGGAAACCGGCGATGTGATCCACCGCATCACCGGCGACATGCGCAGCGAATTCGAAAAGGCCGGGGTCGAGGCGCAGGTTTTCGGACGCGCCAAGAAACCCTATTCGATCTGGCGCAAGATGCAGGAAAAGGAGATGGGATTTTCCCGCCTCTCGGACATCTACGGTTTCCGCGTCATCACCGCTTCCGAAGAAGACTGCTACCGCGCGCTGGGCGTGATCCATCAACGCTGGCGCGCCGTGCCGGGCCGCTTCAAGGACTATATCAGCCAGCCGAAATCCAACGGCTACCGCTCGATCCACACCACCGTCTCGGGCCGCGACGGCAAGCGGGTCGAGGTGCAGATCCGCACCCGCCAGATGCATGATGTGGCCGAAACCGGCGTGGCCGCGCATTGGTCCTATCGCGACGGCGTGCGCACCCAGAACCCCTTCGCCGTCGATCCCGCCAAATGGATCGCGGGCCTGTCCGAACAGTTCGACGCCGAGGAGGATCACGACGAATTCCTCGAAGCGGTCAAGCTCGAGATGTATTCCGATCAGGTCTTCTGCTTCACGCCCAAGGGCGATGTGGTGAAACTGCCGCGGGGTGCCACACCCATCGACTTCGCCTATGCGATCCACACCCGCATCGGCAACGCCTGCGTGGGCGCCAAGATCGACGGCATGCGCGTGCCGCTCTGGACGCGGATAAAGAACGGCCAGTCGGTCGAGATCATCACCGCCCAAGGCCAGATCCCGCAGGCCACATGGCTTGAGATCGCCACCACCGGCAAGGCCAAGGCCGCCATCCGCCGCGCCCTGCGCGAGGTGGACCGGGGCCGCTTCATCAAACTGGGCCATGAACTGGCGCGCTCGGCCTTTGAACATCTGGGCAAGAAAGCCACCGACAAGGTGCTGGACACCGCCGCCCGCCACCTGCGCCTTGATGGCCGCGACGAGGTGCTGGCCCGTCTGGGCAGCGCCGAACTCAGCGCGCGCGAGGTGGTCCGCTCGGTCTATCCCGATCTGACCCCGGATCAGACCGACGAGATCGACACCAAACGCGCCGTGATCGGCCTGTCGCCAGAACAGAACTTCGACCGTGCCCGCTGCTGTCAGCCGCTTCCCGGCGAACGGATCGTGGGCATCACCTTCCGTGGCAAAGGCGTGGTCGTCCATGCCATCGACTGCGAGGCTTTGACCGCCTACGAGGATCAGCCCGACCGCTGGCTGGACCTGCATTGGCATTCGGGCAAGCACCCGCCCATCCATACAGCCACGCTGAACCTGACCATCGGCAATGACTCGGGCGTTTTGGGGCGCGTCTGCACCTTGATCGGCGAGCAGAAGGCCAATATCTCGGACTTGCAATTCGTGGATCGCAAACCAGATTTTTATCGTCTGCTGATTGATGTCGAATTGCGGGACGCGGAACATCTGCATTCCGTGATGTCCGCGCTGGAAGCGGAAAGCGATGTCGCCGCGGTTGAGCGGTTCCGGGACCCGTCCCGTGCCAGCGCTCTGAACGGGTAAGGGAAGGGTCGGACCTTGGTATTCAAGCGCAGGGATAAGCGCCCGCTCTGGAAGATCGTGGCCGAGTTCTTCTGGCCGCGCGGCGGTTGGACGCGGGCCGCGCAATATGTCCGCCACCGCTTGCACCGCCTGCCCGACACGCCGGAAAAGATCGCCCGCGGCATCTTCGCCGGGGTCTTCACCACATTCACGCCCTTTTACGGGCTGCATTTCATCACCGCCGCGTCGATCGCCTTCGTGATGCGCGGCAACATCCTAGCCTCGCTTCTGGCGACCTTCTTCGGCAACCCGCTGACCTATGTGCCCATTGGCGTGGTCTCGATGCGGATGGGCTATTTCCTGCTGGGCGAACCGCCCGCCTCGGAAGATCACATCGCACGCTCGCTGGGTGGCAAGTTCATGGACGCAGGTGACGCGCTCAAGAACAACTTTCTGGCGATGTTCACCGACCGCACCGCCGACTGGCACAACCTCACCATCTTCTACAACGAGGTGTTCTTCCCCTATCTGATCGGCGGCATCATTCCGGGTCTGATCTGTGCAACCATCTGCTATTTTCTCAGCGTGCCCCTGATCCGCGCCTATCAGAAACGCCGCAGCGGGGCGATCAAGGCCAAGCTGGCCGCGCTCAAAGCCAAAGCCAAACGCAGCGCCGATGCCCGTCACAAAACTGACTGACCCGAAAGGAATAGGCCGATGAAACCCCTTGGAAAGCTGCGTCTTGGCGTGAACATCGACCATGTGGCCACCGTGCGCAACGCGCGCGGCGGAGCCTATCCCGATCCCCTGCGCGCCGCCAAACTGGCCGAGGAGGCGGGCGCCGACGGCATCACCGCCCACCTGCGCGAAGACCGCCGCCACATCTCGGACGCAGACATCGAAGGGCTGATGCAGGTCCTCAGCGTGCCTTTGAACTTCGAGATGGCCGCGACCGAGGAAATGCAACGGATCGCCCTGCGCCACAAACCCCATGCGGTCTGTATCGTCCCCGAAAAGCGCGAGGAACGCACGACCGAAGGCGGGCTCGAAGTCGCGCGCGAGGAAAACCGCCTCGCCGGCTATATCGCCCCTCTGCGCGAAGCAGGCTGCCGCGTGTCGATCTTCATCGCCGCCGATGCCCGCCAGATCGAAGCCGCCCACCGCATCGGGGCCGAGGTGATCGAACTGCATACCGGCGCCTATTGCGACGCCCATGCCGAAGGCCATACGGACGCCCGTGACGCCGAACTGGAACGCCTGCGCGAGATGTCGGCCTTTGCTCATTCTCTGGGGCTTGAAGTCCACGCAGGCCACGGCCTGAACTATGAGACCGTGCAACCCGTCGCCGCCTTCCCCGAGGTGATGGAGCTGAACATCGGCCATTTCATCATCGGCGAGTCGATCTTTCGCGGTCTGGCCCCCGCCATCCACGAAATGCGCCGCCTGATGGATGCGGCCCGCGCCCCAGTGCAGGGCTGATCCCGTGGCGCGACGGCGCAAGGGGGATCCGGCCCGCCGTCGGCGCATGGCCCTCTGGCGGCGGGGCACCGTGCTGCTGGGCCTGATTGTCGCGCTGCTGTCGGTCTGGCAACTCGAATCCGCGCGCAGCGGCCTGATCCTGCAAACCCAGAACATCGCCGGAACTCCCGTCACCCGCGCCGCCTTGGCCAAGGCAGACGGCCCGCTGGTCATCGTCGCCCATGGCTTCGCCGGATCGCGCCAGATGATGCAGGGCTACGCGCTGCCACTGGCGCAGGCGGGCTACCGCGTCTGGTCCTTCGATTTCCACGGGCATGGCCGCAACCCGCAGCCGATGACGGGCGATGTCACCGTGATCGAAGGCACCACGATGCGTCTGGTCGAACAGACGCGGGACGTCGTCGCCGCCGGGCGGCAGGCGGAAGGCTGGACCGGCCCCGTCGCGCTTCTGGGCCATTCCATGGCCACCGACATCATCATCCGCGCCGCCGCAGCAGACCCTGGCATCGGCCCGATCATCGCCATTTCCGCCTTTTCTCAGGCGGTGACAGCCGATTTCCCCGCCGACATGCTGCTGATCTCGGGGCAGGGTGAACCGCCCTTGCGCGCCTTCGCCCTGAAGGCCCTGCACATGGTTGCCCCTGACGCGCAAGAAGGCGACACCGTCACGCAAGACACCATCCGCCGCGCCGTCATCGTCGCACCGGGCGTGGAACATGTGGGTGTCCTCTTCAGCCAGACGGGGCAGGCGGCCGCGCTGGACTGGCTGGATACCTCCTATGGCCGCTCCAGCACGATAACCCCGCCCGCCACGGGCGCATGGCTGGCCGCCCTGCTGGCCGCCATCGTGACGCTGGCATGGCCTCTGTCGCGCCTCTTGCCAGCAACAGCCGCGCCCTTGCCCCCGATCACCGGACGCCAGTTCACGCTGGCGCTGCTGGTGCCCATGGTCGCGGCCCCGGTCGTGGCGGTGCTGCTGGGCGTCAAGACATTGCCCGTGCTGGTCGCCGATCATCTGGCGGTGCACCTCATGATCTACGGCGCTCTGCAACTGGCGCTGCTCTGGCGCTTCGGCCTGCGCCCCGGTCCGGTCGCGCCGCTGGCGACAATCGCCCTGATCCTCTGGGGGCTGGCGGTGTTCGGTCTGGCCCTTGACCGCTACGGCGCGAATTACTGGCCCACGGCCGAGCGTGGCTGGATCATCGCGGCCCTCGCCTTGGGCGCAGTGCCCTTCATGCTGGCAGATGCCCTGATCAGCGGGGCAGGGCGCGGCACATGGGGCAGGCGCATCCTCGCGCGTCTGGGCGTTCTGGCCTCGCTCGGACTCGCCGTGGCCCTGGACCCGTCGGAACTGTTCTTTCTGGTCCTCATCGCGCCTGTGATCCTGCTATTTTATGTGATCTATGGCCTCATGGGCCGCTGGGTGGCACAACGCAGCGGCGCGGCCGCCGCCGGTCTTGGGCTGGGTCTGGCGCTGGCATGGGCGCTGGGCGTCAGCTTCCCGCTGTTCAGCGCCACCGGCTAACAAGGGAACAAGCGATGATCCTTGGCATCGGCACCGACCTTGCGAATATCGACCGTATCGCCGCGACGCTGGACCGCTTCGGCGACCGTTTCCGCAACCGCGTGTTTACCCCCACCGAACAGGCCAAGGCCGAACGCCGCAAGGACGTGGCCGGCACCTATGCCAAACGTTGGGCCGCCAAGGAGGCCTGCTCCAAGGCGCTGGGGACCGGCCTGCGCATGGGCATCAGCTGGCGCGACATGGTCGTGACCAACCTGCGCAGCGGTCAGCCGCAGATGCAGGTGACGGGCTGGGCCGCAGAACGCCTCGCCGCGATGACCCCACCGGGGCACGAGGCCATCATCCACGTCACCCTGACCGACGATCACCCCTGGGCGCAGGCCTTCGTGGTGATCGAGGCGCGACCGATCGCCGAGAAAGTCCCTTAAGCAGGCAAAACCGGGGTGTCGCCGCGGCCCATTGCGCCCGGCTTGGCTTGACTCGCGCCCCCCCGCCCATCATGTAGCGCTGACCCGCCCGAGCAGGAGCACGACCCTATGGCCACGGACGCCAAAAAAGGCAATTCCATCATCGAGACGATCAAGACCATCGTCTATGCCCTGCTGATCGCGGGCATCTTCCGCACGCTTTTCTTCCAGCCGTTCTGGATTCCCTCCGGCTCCATGAAAGAGACGCTGCTGATCGGGGATTTCCTTTTCGTCAACAAGATGACCTATGGCTATTCCTTCGCCTCCTGCCCCACGATCCGCGTGCCGGTGGTGGGGCTGAACATCGACGCCAAGGATATCTGCGGCTTTGTGGGGGGCGACAACACCCGCCTTCTGGGCGGAGAGCCGGAACGCGGCGACGTGGTCGTCTTCCGCCATCCGGTGAACGGTCAGGATTACATCAAGCGCCTTGTCGGCCTGCCGGGGGAAACCGTGCAGGTGATCGACAGCGTCCTGCACATCAACGGCCAGCCCGTGCAACTGCAGGACGACGGCATCTTCGAAGAAGTCATGACCGCCCAGGGCCCCCAACGCCTGCGCCCGCGCTGCGAGAACGGCCCCGTGGGCGAAGGCGGGGCATGCCTCAAATCGCGCCAGATCGAAACCCTGCCCGAAGGCCGCAGCCACACTGTGCTGAACATCGGGCGTCAAAGCTCGGATGATACGCCGCTCTATACCGTGCCCGCCGGGCACTATTTCTTCATGGGTGACAACCGCGACAATTCCACCGACAGCCGCGTGCCGCAGCAGGCGGGCGGCGTCGGCTTCGTGCCCTACGAGAACCTGATCGGCCGCGCCGACCGGATCATGTTCTCTTCCGCAGGCACATCCATGCTGGCCTTCTGGACATGGCGCAGCGACCGCTACTTCAAGGGGATCGAGTGAGGCTCTCGGCGGATCTCAAGGCACTCGAAGGCCGGATAGGGCATACATTCCAGCGGCCCGAACTTCTGCTGCGCGCGGTGACACATTCCTCGATGTCATCGGCCACGCGGGACGACAACCAGCGGCTTGAGTTTCTGGGCGACCGCGTGCTGGGCCTCGTGATGGCCGAAGCCTTGCTGTCCGACGATCCCACCGCGACCGAAGGCCAACTCGCCCCGCGCTATAACGCCTTGGTCCGCAAGGAAGCCTGCGCCGATGTCGCGCGCCAGATCGACCTTGGCGACGCGCTGAAACTGGGCCGCTCCGAGATGATCTCGGGCGGGCGCCGCAAACTGGCGCTCTTGGGCGATGCGATGGAGGCCCTGATCGCCGCCGTCTATCTGGATGCCGGTTTCGAGGCGGCACGGTCCATGATCCTGCGGCTTTGGGGCAAACGGATCGCCGCGGTCGAGGAAGATGCCCGCGATGCCAAGACCGCCCTGCAGGAATGGGCACAGGCCCGCGGTCTGCCGCCCCCCAGATATGTTGAACTGAAACGGTCCGGGCCGGATCATGCCCCGGTATTCACAATGTCGGCCCAGCTTGAGAATGGCGAGGCGGAAGCCGCCACCGCCGGCTCCAAGCGGCAGGCGGAACAGGCAGCGGCCAAGGCCCTGCTGGACAGATTGGAGAGCGCATGACACGCGCAGGTTTTGTGGCCCTCATCGGCGAGCCGAACGCAGGGAAATCGACGCTTCTCAACCGGATGGTGGGGGCCAAGGTCTCGATCGTCACCCACAAGGTGCAGACCACCCGTGCCCGCATCCGCGGTGTGGCGATGGAAGGCGACGCCCAGATCGTCTTTGTGGATACGCCCGGCCTTTTCGCGCCCAAACGCAGGCTTGACCGCGCGATGGTCGCGGCGGCCTGGGGCGGTGCGGCCGATGCCGATATCGTCGTCCTGCTGGTCGAGGCGCATCGCGGCGTCACCGATGGCGTGCAGAAGATTCTCGCCGGGCTGGAAGGCATCGGCAAAAGCCGCCCCGTGGCGCTGGCCATCAACAAGATCGACCGCGTGCAATCCGAGGTGCTGCTGGGCCTGACGAAAGACCTCAACGACCGTTTCCCCTTCGTGGAAACCTTCATGATCTCCGCCGAAAAAGGCCACGGCGTGCAGGCGTTGCGCGAATGGCTGGCGAAAGAACTGCCCGAAGGCCCATGGCTCTACCCCGAGGACCAGATCGCCGATCTGCCCATGCGCATGATCGCCGCCGAAATGACCCGCGAAAAGTTGACCCTGCGCCTGCATCAGGAACTGCCCTATCAGCTGACCGTCGAGACGGAAAACTGGGAAGAGCGCAAGGACGGTTCGGCCAAGATCGACCAGATCATCTATGTGATCCGCGACGGCCACAAGGGCATCGTGCTGGGCAACAAGGGGGAGACGATCAAGGCCATCGGCCAGGCCGCCCGCGCCGAGATGGAGGAATTTCTGGGCCGCAAGGTCCATCTCTTCCTGCAAGTGAAAGTGCGCGAAAACTGGCTGGACGAGGCGGAACGCTATTCCGAAATGGGTCTCGACTTCAAAGACGGCAATGCCTGACGCCGCCCTCGCGCAATGAGTATTTTTGGCAAGATGAAGCAGGGGCGCGTGCCATGTCCGACAGGCTGACCGCCGGTTTCTGGGTCGCGGCCTATCTGGCGCGGCTCAGGCTTGCCGATATCCCCGCCTTTGTCGTGGCCCATGGCGATGACACGGGCGGCGCGGTCCTGGTCAAGCTGAACACGCTGGACGGGCAGGCGCGCGTGTTCCAACGCTCCTTCGACCTGATGACCGGGAACCGCGCATGGGTCGTGCTCGCCGAGGGCGAGGAGGCCGAGGTGGACGCCGCCCTGCGCCGCCAGCGCGACCGCGACCGCGACATCTGGGTGATCGAGGTCGAGGACCGGCAGGGCCGCCACCTGCTGGATCAACCGGGATTGTCGGACTGACCGCAGGGTCTATAGTCACCGCATGGATTGGCGCGATCAGGGGATATTGCTGAGCAGCAGACGGCACGGTGAATCCGCGGCCATCATCGAGGTGTTCACGCTGGATCATGGTCGCCACGCCGGTGTGGTGCGCGGCGGCGCCAGCCGCAAGATCGCCCCCATCCTGCAACCCGGCGCACAGCTTGACGTGACATGGCGCGCCCGGCTGGAGGATCATATCGGCAGCTATACGGTCGAACCCATGCGCTCCCGCGCGGCGGCGCTGTCGGACCGGCAGGCGCTGTCGGGGCTGAACGCCGTGACCGCTCTGCTGTTGTTCGCCCTGCCCGAACGCGAGGCCCATCCCGCGCTCTATGCCCGCAGCGAGGCGCTGCTGGACCTGCTGGGCGATCAGGACCTCTGGCCTCTGGCCTATCTGCAATGGGAACTGGCCCTGCTGGAAGAGACAGGCTTCGGTCTGGACCTCAGCACCTGCGCCGTTCTGGGGCATGGTGCCAATGACCTGAGCTATGTTTCGCCGCGATCAGGCCGCGCGGTGTCGCGGGCGGGCGCGGGCGACTGGGCCGACCGCCTGTTGCCGCTACCACCCTGCCTGATGGGCCATGGCCCGGCGCCGGATGCGGATATCGCCGAAGGCTTTCGCACCACGGGCCATTTCCTGCGCGAACATCTGGCCCCCGCACTGGGCAACAAACCCCTGCCCGAGGCGAGACAGCGTTTCGTGGATGGCTTCGCACGGCGGATTGCGGCGAGCTGACCGGATCAGCGCAGCGCCAGCACCAGATCGACCAGCGATCCCATCGGGCTGGCATTGTCGATCCCGTCCCGCGCGGTCAGGTCCTGCATGCCCACATGGGCCGCATAGATGATCCGCGCCATTTCGGGATTTGTGATCTCGACCTCGGTCAGCAAGCCCTGGATGAAGGCGATCCGCGCCCTGTCCACCGCGGCCAGCGTCTCCGCAACCCGCGCATCCTCGCGCGCCCAGGCACGGATGGCGGGTTCCACCGGCACGTCGCCCAGAACCGGATGCTGGCTCCCTGCCACGATCTGGCCAAGGCGGCGCAGCTTGGCCACGGCTGTCGGCTGATCGGCCAGCGCCGCAGGGATATGCTCCACCGCGCCCCCGGCCCACAGCTCCAGCATCTGGAGGTGGAAATCAGGCACATCTGCGAAATGCCAGTAGAACGAGCCCTTGGTCGTGCCCAGCCGCCGCGCCATCGGTTCGGCCTTCAGGGCGACGGGTCCCGCCTCGGCCAGAGCCGCGAGTCCGGCCATAAGCCAGTCGGATCGTGTCAGGCGGGCACGTTTGTCCATAGGCGGGGCCTACGCGCGCACCGTGATTCCCGCAACACCGGACAGGGCAGGGCAGGCGATATGTCGCGCTGCGTTGCGGCACTGCACGGCAGGCGCAGGTCCAACTGCCTTGTTTTTCGGCACTCACCTGTCCTGTCGATGATCCTTGACCGGGCGCGGCGCATAGCGCGCGGCGACCTCTTCGGACACTTCGGACCGGTCATAAAGCCCCAGAAGCACGCCCTTGCGCTGCGACTTGCCGGACATCGCGGCGATATCCGCCTCGGACCGCGTGACCCGCTGCGACATCCGCCGCCCCCACCGGCCCAGACGATCATACATCAGCGCGATGATCTCGGCATGATCCGCGCTGTCGCCCAGATCGAAGAATTCCTCGGGGTCCTGGGCCATGTCGAACAGCATCGGGCGAAAGCCGCCCTCGGCATGGATGAACTTCCAGCGATGGTCCGTGACCATGAAAAGCCGCGCATCGCGGCTGTCGCGGACCAGCGTCCGGGCGAAGGGCCGCACCGAATAGTCATATTCGGAGATCGCGAAATCGCGCCACACTTCCGGCGCCTGCCCGTGCAGGAACGGCATCAAGGACCGCCCTTCGACGATATGTCCCGGCACCTCGCCCCCGGCAAAGTCGATGAAGGTCGCGGTCAGGTCAATCGCCTCGACCAGCGCATCGCAGGTCGTGCCCCGCGTCGCATCCGCCGCAGGGGACGGATCGTAAACGATCAGCGGCACCTTGACCGAACAGTCGTGGAACATGTCCTTCTCGCCCAGCCAGTGATCGCCCAGATAATCGCCATGATCCGAGGTGATCACGATCATCGTGTCCTGCATCCGGCCCGCCTCTTCCAGAAAGGCGAACAGCCGCCCCATCTGATCGTCGCATTGCTTGATCAGGCCCATATAGGCGGGGATGGCCTTCTCGCGCACCTCGTCACGGGAAAAGCCGCGCCCGATCACCGTGTCCATGAAGGCCGCATAGACGGGATGGGGATCGTCGCGCTCGGCGGGATGGCGCATCGGGGCGGGCACATGGTTGCGCCCGAACATGGCGTGATAGGGGGCCGGCACGATATAGGGCCAATGTGGCTTGATATAGCTGACATGGGCACACCACGGCCCCTCCGCCTGCGCGATGAAGCGCATCGCCTCGGTCGTCAGCCATGGGGTTTCGCTGTGGTCCTCCGCGATATTGGCGGGTTTGTCGGCATTGGCCATGAACCAGCCGCTGGCCATCATCCCGTCCGCGATCCCGGCATTGGCATGGGCGTTCCAGGGGTTGTCATCCTCATAGCCCTGCGCCTTGAGAAACGCGTTATAGGGGCTGCGGCTTTCGTCATAGAACCCGTCCGGCCCCTCGGCCCACAGACCATCATCCCGCACCCACACGTCAAAGCCGCATTCCGCCTGCCGCGCGCCGATCATGCTGTCGGGTTCCAGCCCCAGCCGGGCCATCCCCTCGCGGTCGGCGCGCATATGGGTCTTGCCGATCAGCCAGCATCCCATGCCAAGGCGGCGCAGGTGATCGCCCAGTGTCTGCTCGCCCACACGCAGGGGAAAGCCGTTCCATTGCGCCCCGTGGCTCGAGGTGTAGCGCCCGGTATAGGTGCTCATCCGGCTGGCCCCGCAGATCGGGCTTTGCACATAGGCGCGGGTAAATCGCACACCCTGCGCGGCCAGCCGGTCGATATGCGGGGTCTTCAGATGCGGATGCCCGGCGCAGCTCAGGTAATCCCAGCGCAACTGGTCGAACATGATGAACAGGATGTTTTTCTGCGGTGCCATCGTCCCCTCCCGAACCGTGCCGATCCAAGAGTGCCGCCCCGCCGCCGCAGGCGCAAGGGGCGGCTCAGACGGGCCAGTCCATCCCCGCCGCGCGCCCCAGAACGACCGCGCTCAGCAACCCGTTGCCCGACAGATACCCGCTATCTGCCGTGCCGGACACTCCGCAGGCCGCACCCCCTGCGGCGTGCAGGTTCGCAAACAGCGTGCCGTCCCTGTGGCGCACGCGTCCGGTGCCGGTCACATCCAGCCCGCCCTGCGTATGGAACAACGCGCCGGTGACGCGCACGGCGGCATAGGGCGGCGTCAGCGGTGGCGTGTGAAAGCTGCGTCCGAAAGCATCCGTGCCGCCCTGCGGGATCGCGGCCAGAGTCTCGGCCAAGGCGCTTTCAGGCAGCCCCGTCACCGCAGCCAATTCCGCCACCGTCCCGGCTGTCTTGACCGCCCCCTGCGCCTCCGCCGCCTGAAAATCTGCGAATTGCCGCGCAATCCCGGCGATGCGCGCATCGAAAATCGCCCAGGCTTGCCCCTGTGGCTGTCCCATCACGGCCCGCGCCGCCTCGGAATAGCCCTGCGCCTCGTTCCAGAACCGCCGCCCGTCAAGGTTCACCTGCACGCCGCCCTCGGTGATGACCGCCCAAGTGATCAGGATACCATGCGGATGCGCCACATTGCCGTGCCCCTGATAGGCCCCCAGATGCCGCGTCCGCGCCCCAAGCGCCTGTCCCCACAGCACAGCCTCGCCCCGGTTGCCATCATGGCCGAACCAGAGCGCCTCGCTGATCGCAGGCATATGCTCCGCCACCATGGCGCGATTCCCGCCGTATCCGTTGCAGGCCAGGATCAGCCGTTCACAGCCGATGGATTCCGTGCTGCCATCGGGCAAGGCGACGGTCACACCAGTGATGCGGCCAGCCTCATGATGCAGCACCGTCGCGCGCCGCTCGCAGATGATGTCGATGCCTTCCGCCTCGCAGGTCTGGCGCAACCGGTCCACCAGTTCCGCCCCTGACCGCGAGGGCAGGCCATGCATCCGCCGCCGCGCATGGCCGGGATAGTCGAAATCGGTCACGACCGAGAACGGCAGACCGAACCGCTCCGCCAGCCAGTCAATCGCCGGACCCGAGCCAGCAGCCAAGGCCGCGACCAGATCGGGGTCATTCTCGTCATGCGCCTTGCGCTGGATATCGGCGGCAAAGATCGCCGCATCGTCAGCAATGCCTGCCGCCGCCTGAAACCGCGTCCCCGCCGCCGGGATCAGCCCCGCCGACAGTGCGGTGGACCCGCGCGGCAGGGGGTCAGCCTCGATCACCAGCACCTCTTGCCCCGCCTCCTGCGCGGCCAGCGCCGCGACCATCCCGCAGGCCCCCGCGCCGATGATCAGCGTCTGCACCTCAAGATCGAAACCATCGGCGGGCGTGGCGGCAATCGTCATGGCTTACCCCTTGTCCTGCCCGTCGAACCGTTGCCCCATGGCCAGCATTTCCGCCGTGCCGATCCGCGCGTTCAGCCCGTCGAAATCGAACATCCGATCCGCGAACGGCGTGTTCGACCCATGGGCCCGCAAACTGGCATAGTAATCCTGCGCCGTCCGCGCCAAGGCCCGCACGATCCCGCCCGGAAAGATCACGATATCAAAGCCAAGCGCCTGCAAGTCCGTGGCCGAGGTAATGGGCGTATGCCCGCCTTCCACCATATTCGCCAACAGCGGCACGCGGCCCCGAAACGTGCGCGCTACCTGCGCCAACTCGTCCCCCGTCCGCGGCGCCTCGATGAACAGCACATCCGCCCCAGCCGCCACATAGGCCTCGGCCCGCTCCATGGCGGCATCAAAGCCTTCCACCGCAATCGCATCCGTGCGCGCGATGATCAGCGTGGCGTCACTGGCCCGCGCATCCGCCATCGCCGCAATCTTGCCCGCCATTTCCGCAGCCGAAATCAGCGACTTATCCGCCAGATGCCCGCAGCGCTTGGGATAGGTCTGATCCTCCACCTGCAAGGCCGAGGCCCCCGCGCGCTCATACAGCCGCATCGTGCGCTGCGCATTCAGCGCATTGCCGAACCCCGTATCCGCGTCGATGATCACGGGCAGGGCGGTGCGATCCCGGATCAGCGCCATCGTATCCGCCATTTCCGACACCGAAGTCAGCCCGATGTCAGGCCGCCCAAGCCGCGTATAGGCGACAGCCGCGCCGGACAGATACAAGGCCTCGAACCCCGCCTGTTCGGCCAGCGTGGCGGTCAGCCCATCATAAACACCGGGCGCGATCACAATCTCGGATGCAGTCAGGCGTGCGCGCAAGCTCATACCGCGCCCTCCAGCAAAGCGATCGTCTCGGCGCAACTCATCACATGGGTGACGGTGCCCAGCGACAGAAGCGTCGCCTCATGCACATCCTGCCGGAACGCCGCACAACCATCCGACAGCATGATCGTCTCGATATTCCGCAGATGCGCGTCGCGCAACGTGCTGGCCACGCCCCCATTGGTGACGATTCCACCCACAATCAGCGTATCAATCCCCAAGGCCCGCAGGATATATTCCAGCCGCGTCTGGTAGAACGCGGAATAGGCGACCTTCTCGACCACATAATCCGCGGGCGCCAGACGATCCACCAGCGTATGCCCGAAACTGCCGGGTGCGAAATCCCCCGTCGTCAGGAACGGGCGCAACTGCTTCAGATGAGGTGCAATCAGCGGCACCCCACCCGGTCCGGGCACCAGCGTGAACTGCGCGGACACATAAGTGCCCCCCTTGGCGCGAAGCGCATCACGCACCGGGGCCACCCGGTCAGGCAGCGCCGCAATCGCATCCGCCCCTTGCCCCGCACGGCCGTAAGCCCCCTCGGGATGCAGAAAGTCATTCTGCAAATCAATGGTCAGAAGCGCCGTGCGCTTGGGATCAATGGTGGTCAAAGCGCCCATGGATCAAACCTCCTGCCGGGTGATGATCGTGTTGCCATAGGCATCGACCGTGCCGGTCAATCCCGGTTCGATCAACACCGTCGTATCAGGCTGTTCCAGAATGGCAGGGCCGTGGATCACGGCACCGACCGGCAGATCCAGCCGGTTATAGATGGCGGTCTCATGCCACGCATCGCCGAAATGGACCCGCCGCGATCCTTTGCGTGCCGCCTCGGCCGTCCCGGTTCCGCGCGGGGCAAGTGTCGCCAGATCGAACTTCGGCCGCCGCCCCGTGACGGCAGAGCGCAGGTTCATCACCCGCCGCGCCCCCTTGGGCAACAAGCGCCCATAGGTGGCCTTGTAGGCCGCATCGAACGCCTCGGCGATCTCAGCCCGCGTCGGCGGCACGACGCGACCCTCCGCAATCGTCACCGGCAAGGGCACGGCCACCGTATGCGTCTGCCCGACATAGGCCATGTCCAGCTCGAACGTGGTCTCGCGCGCCTCGAACCGGGTCTGCGCCGCGTCCAGCATGGTCAGACCCTGATCCATATGCGCCTGCATGAACGCGGCCAGACCGCCCTCATCCAGCCCGTCCACCATCGCGTTGATCGTCTGCACGAAATCCTGCCGCATATCGGCGATCACGCAACCCATGGCCGAGGTCACACCCGGATAGCGCGGCACAATCGCCCGCGCCAGCCCGACATCCGCCAGCATCGCCCCGGAATGCAGCGCCCCACCCCCGCCAAAGGGCATGAAGGCAAAGCGCTTGGGATCAAAGCCCCGCTCGATACTCACCAAGCGGATCGCCCCCGCCATCCGGCTGTTGGCGACGCGCAGGATCGCTTCCGCCGCCGCCAGCGTATCAAGACCCAAAGGCTTGCCCACATGCTCATCAATCGCCCGAGACGCCGCCTCCACATCCAGACGCGTCAGCTTGCCCCCGATGGGGTTGTCAGGATCGATCCGGCCCAGCACCACATTCGCATCCGTCACCGTGGGCCGCGTATTGCCCAGACCATATGCCACGGGGCCGGGGTTCGATCCCGCACTCTCCGGCCCGATCATCAGCAAACCGCCTTTATCGACCCATGCAATCGACCCGCCGCCCGCGCCAATCGTCGTGATCTCGATCATCGGCGACCGCACGACCATCCCGAAATCAATGGATGTCTGCGGCGACAGCATCGACTTGCCCCCTGCAATCAAGGACACGTCAAAACTGGTGCCGCCCATATCGCCGGTGATCACATCGGGAAACCCCGCCGTCTGCGCGATATAGGCCGCAGCAATCACCCCCGCCGCAGGCCCCGACAGGGCCGTGCGCACAGGCAGGCGGCAGGCGGTATCCACCGCCATCACCCCGCCATTGGATTGCACGATCATGAATTCGCCGCCGAAACCGCCCTGTTTCAGCGCGGTTTCCAGACGGTCCAGATAACCCGACACCTCGGGTTGCAAATAGGCATTCAGCGCCGTGGTCGAAAACCGCTCGAACTCGCGGATCTCGGGCAGAATTTCCGAGGAGGCAGAGACATGCGGATTCGGCCACATCTCCCGAATGGCCGCGACCGCCGCCGCCTCATTGGCAGGGTTCGCATAGGCATTGGCGAACATCACCGCCACCGCCGCACAGCCCTGATCCAGCAAATGCCGCGCCGCATCGCGCACCGCGTCCAGATCGACAGGCGTGCGGATCGACCCATCCGCCAAGGTCCGCTCCGGCACCTCAAGGCGCAGGTCGCGCGGCACCACAGGCGTGAAATCCCCGCGCAGCCCCCAAGTCCGGGGCCGGTCGCGCCGCCGCATTTCCAGCACGTCGCGCAGGCCGGCCGTGGTGATCACGCCGATCTTGGCACCCTTGCGCTCCAACAAGGCATTGGTCCCGGCGGTCGTGCCATGCACCACCACCGCCACCGTGGACAGGTCCGACACCTGCCGCCCGATTCCGTCCAGAAACCCGCCCGACTGATCAGGCCGCGTGGTCGGCACCTTGGCCACCGTGGCGGTTCCCGCCGCCTCGTCCAGCACGAACACATCCGTGAAGGTGCCGCCGACATCGACGCCGATCATGCGGCCTGCGGTCTTTTGCATGCTCATGCCTGCGCCCCTTTCCATGCGGTTCCGTATGTTTTATCCGCCTCGGTCTCTGAAATCAGCCCCAGCGCCACATCCCGCGCCACGGCCTTGGGATCACGCGCCGCAGCAGCGCCATAGCCACCGCCACCCGGAGTCTCCAGCCGCACGGCCTGTCCCTGCGTCAGCTTGATCCCCCGCATTTTCGACGCCAGGGGCGGATGATGCCACCCGTCCGCCTGCTCATAGGAAAAGACGTTCATCGCCGCCTCGCCGCCACCTGCAGCCCCTTTGGGTGCAAAGCGCCCGCGCTCTCCGAACAGGAACGCCTCGGCCCCGTTTTCCTCCAGCACCTCGATCTCATAGACGGCACCCAAGCCGCCGCGATGCGCGCCCGCGCCCGCACTGTCAGGCCGCAGCGCCCATTGCCGGAACATCACCGGATAGGCCGCCTCAAGGATCTCCATCGGCGGGATCGTCGCGGTGGAGATCGGCGCGTTGCCATGGTTCAAGCCGTCGCTTTCCGGCGATCCGCCATGCCCGCCGCCGTAGAAACTGAACATCACCCAGGGCTGGCCATTCTTGCGCTTGCCCGCAATCGACAGCGCATTGATCGTGCCGTAAGCATTGGCCACCACGCGGTCAGGCGCCGCCTGACCCGCCGCCGCAAAGATCACGTCGATCATCCGCAGGATCGTCTCGGTATAGCCACCCACAGGCGCGGGGAATTCGGCGGCCAGCAGCGACCCCTCCGGGATACGCACCTCGATGGGGCGCATCACACCGGCATTGGCCGGCAGCGCCGGAAAGATATGCTTGATCGCCACATAGGCCGTGGCCACTGCCGTCGGCAGCGCGATATTCACCGGACCCGCACAACGCGGCGCGGTGCCTTCGAAATCCAGAACCATCCGGTCGCCCTTGATCTCCAAGGCCACCTTGATCGGCAGGGCCACATCGGTGATCCCGTCATTGTCCAGATAATCCACCGCCTCCCAGCGCCCATCGGGCAGGGCGGTCAACTCGGCCCGCATCAACGCCTCGGCCCGGTGGCCCAAGGCATCCAGCGCCGCGCGCACCGTATCGGCCCCGTATTCATCCAAAAGCTCATCCATCCGCCGCACGCCCAGATCCAGCGCGCCCAACTGCCCGTTCAGATCGCCCATCGCAGACTGAGGCAACCGCGTGTTCCGCATCAGGATGTCGATGATATCCGTATTCACCTCACCCCCACGCGCCAAGCGCACGGGCGGCAGCACAAACGCCTCCTGAAACGCGTCCGTAGCGGCGGGGTTGTAGTTGCCCGGCACAGCACCGCCCACATCATGCCAATGCCCGACCGACGCCAGATAGCAGAACAACTGCCCATCCCGGAAATAGGGCCGCACCAGCCGCATATCCGACAGATGCGTGCCGCCCAGATGCGCGTCGTTGAAAATATAGATATCCCCGTCCCGGATCTCGCCATGCTCGGCCGCCTTGTCGATGACGGCCTTCACGGCGAACGACATGACACCCACGAAAATCGGCAGCCCCGATTTCCCCTGCACCAGCGTATCACCCGTCACCGCATGATAAAGCCCGTGCGAGGCATCATGCGCCTCGGCGATGATCGGGTTGAAGGCCGCGCGGAACAGCGTCGCGTCCATCTCGTCAGCGATCTGCTCCATCCGGCCCGCCAGAACGGCCAGTGTGATCGGGTCGATATCTGCGCTCTGTGTCATGCTGTCCCTGCTGCTTTCACGTCTGCGATGTCGTTCCACACGTCCTGCCGCGTGATCTGTCCGCCCGTGACCTCGAACCGGTCGATATAGCGGATGCCCGCAAATGCCGACCCGTCCGGCCATTCGCCATACAGCGTTCCGCGCGCGTACACGACCGCATGGCCCGCGCCCTGCAAGGCCTCGAACCCGTCATAGGTCTTTTTTACGAACCGATACCGGGGCTTCGACCATGCGATCAGCTCTTCCAGCGTACGCAAACCAGACGCACCGGGAAAGTTCATCACGAACCCATCCCCCAGCATCCCACGCGCCCGCTCCAGATCCCGCGCTTCCATCGCCGCCAGATAATCGCGCACCACTGCACAAGGATCGGGCAGGGCAGGGGCGCCGCTGCGATGCGCTCCACCGCGCATGTAATGAGCCTTTGGCATCTCATGCAGAATCACGGTGATCGCATCCGGGGCAGCCGGCACGACCATCTGCACCGCATCGGTCAGAGCCTTGCCCAGACGGGTTTTCGCCCCATCGTCATAGCCTTCCAGAACATGAGCCTCGATGATCGGCATGGCGTCCCTCCCTTGGAAATCTGTATCTTTGGTAATACAGATAACGGTATCTGCAAAGCGCAAATATTTGCGCCGCAAAGTGACGGATTACTTGCTTTTCAAAAAACCGTTGATACGGTTGAAGGCGAATCCGGCCCCTTTGGGCGGTGATTTTGGGGGATGGTTTGGACACGCAGGGCAGAACAGGTCTTCCGGAAGGTGGCAAGGCGCGCAGGGTCTATCTGCTGCTGCGCGATGACATTTCCAATGGAACCCTCGCCCCCGGCGCCAGCCTTCCGGGAGAGCAGCGTCTGGCCGAAGTACACGGCGTCTCGCGCGTCACCATCCGCCGCGCGCTGGAGTCGCTGGCCGCCGACGGTCTGATCGAAAAACGGGTCGGCAGCGGCAGTGTGGTCCGCGCCCCCGATGGGGCCGCAGCCCCGCTGGCCGCCGATTTCACCACGTTGATCCCGCAGCTTGTCGCCATGGGGCAGGCCACGACAGCGCGGCTTTTGTCCTTTTCCTACGGCCCCGCTCCGGATGCCGTGGCCACCGCCATGGCCCTGCCCGATGGCGCAAGGGTGCAGACAGCCGTCCGCGTCCGTCTGGTCGACGGCCGCCCCTTCTCGCACCTGACCACCTATGTGCCCGAAGCCATCGCCGCCAATTATACCGAAGCCGACCTTGCCACGACGCCGCTCTTCCGCTTGCTGGAACGCTCCGGCGTGCAGGTCGATGCCGCGCATCAATCCGTCACCGCAACCCTCGCCTCGCCCGATGTGGCCGAGGCGCTGGGCGTGTCTGTCGGATCGGCCCTTCTGTCGCTGCGCCGCGTCGTGCGCGATGTGAACGGGCAGGGAGTCGAGTATCTCTCCGCCCTCTACCGCGCCGATGCCTTCCGGCTGGAAATGACCCTGACCCGCGTGGGGCAGGGCGGTGATCGCCACTGGGAACCCGTCATCGGCGACCCTGCGGCGCGGGAGGCGGCGGAATGACCAGCACCCCCAGCACCCTTTTCGCCAAACTCTGGGACGCGCATCAGGTTCTGCTGCGCGAGGATGGCGCATCCCTGCTGTGGGTGGACCGCCATCTGGTGCATGAAGGATCGCACCACGCCTTCGCCAAACTGGCCGAGCGTGGCCTGCCCGTGGCCGAACCCGCCCTCACCATCGGCGTGGTCGATCACTACGCGCCGACGCGTGACCGCGACCGGATCGGTGATCCCGACATCGCCCGCATGATCCGCACGCTGGAGGAAAACACCAACCGCCACGGCATCCGCTGCTTCGGGATGCGCGATCCGCGTCAGGGGATCGTGCATGTGATGGGGCCGGAGCAGGGGCTGACCCTGCCGGGCCTGCTGATCAATTGCGGCGATAGCCACACCTCCACTCACGGAGCCTTCGGCGCGCTCGCCTTCGGCATCGGCGCGACCGAGGTGGCGCATGTGCTGGCCACCCAGACGATCTGGCAGAAACGCCCCAGAACGATGCGGATCACCGTGACAGGCCAGCTCGGCCCATCCGTCACCGCCAAAGATCTGGCGCTCTCATGGATTGCCCAGCTCGGCGCGGACGGCGCGCGCGGCCATGCCATCGAATATGCAGGCCCCGTGGTCGAAGGCTTGACCATGGAAGGGCGGATGACTCTGTGCAACCTGTCCATCGAGGGCGGCGCGCGCTGCGGCATGGTCGCCCCGGATGATGTGACCTTCGCCTATATCAAGGGCCGTCCCTTCGCGCCGCATGGCGCCGAGTGGGACCGTGCCGTGCAAGACTGGCGCACCCTCGCCACCGACGATGGTGCCACCTTTGACCGCGAAGTCTCGCTGGACGGCGCCACCATCGCCCCCACCGTGACATGGGGCACCAGCCCGGAAGAGGCGCTGCCCATCACCGCAAACCTGCCCGATCCGGCGCAACTGCAAGGTGCGCGCGCCGATCAGGCCCGCGCCGCGATGGACTATATGGGCCTGACCCCCGGCCAGAAGATCGACGGCACGCCCATTGATCAGGTCTTTATCGGCTCCTGCACCAATGGCCGGATCGAAGACCTGCGCCTCGCCGCAGCCGTTCTGTCGGGGCGCCGCGCAAAGGTGCCCGGTCTGGTCTCGCCCGGTTCTGCCTTGGTCAAGGCGCAGGCGGAACAGGAAGGCTTGGACCGGATCTTCACCGAGGCCGGTCTGGAATGGGTCGCCTCCGGCTGCTCCATGTGCGTGGGCATGAACGGCGATCTGGTGGCACCGGGCAACCGCTGCGCTTCCTCGACCAACCGCAATTTCAAGGGCCGTCAGGGCCGCGGCGCACGCACCCATCTGATGAGCCCCGCGATGGTCGCCGCAGCCGCCGTGACAGGCACGATCACCGATGTGCGCCCCCTTCTGGCAGGGCGGGTCTGACATGGCCGGGTTCAGCATCATCCAGGGTCCCGCCGTGGCGCTGCCGCAGGACAATATCGACACCGATCAACTGATCCCCGCCCGCTTCATGTCGGTGCCGCGCAAGGATGGCTACGGCCCCTATCTGCTGCACGACCTGCGGTTTGATGCGGGTGGCACGCCACGCCCCGAGATGCCCCTGAACCGCCACGCGCAGGCGCGCATCCTCGTGACCCGCCGCAACTTCGGCTCCGGCTCCTCGCGCGAAGCGGCGGTCTATGCGCTGGTGGATTTCGGGATCAAGGCCGTTCTCGCACCCAGTTTCGGGGATATCTTCGCCTCGAACGCGGTGAACAACGGCCTTCTGCCCGCGCGCCTGCCCGAAGACCGGATCGAAGCGATGATCGCCCGGCTTGGCGACAAGGCCGAAGAGATGACGGTCGATCTGACGGATGGCGTGATCCGTATCGGAAACGAGGTGATCCCCTTCGATCTGGACCCGATCTGGCGGCTGAAGCTGATCAACGGCTGGGACGATATCGACATGACCGCCAGCCACGGCCCCGCGATTGCGGCGTTCCGTGCGGCACGGGCCAAAGCCGCCCCCTATGCCATGCTGGACGGGATGACTTGAAAGACCCGCGCGCCCGCGTGGGCGCGCGACATCAATCGGATGTTCCCTCAAGGGACATCTTCAACAGGGCGGGGGCAAGACCCCCGGTAAAAGGAGAGAGAACGATGAAAATGACCTTCGTCGGCGGCCTGATCGCCGGTTCCACCATGATCGGCGCGGCCGCCTCGGCACAGGAAACCCTGACCGCCGTGCACGCCTTCCCCAGCACGCTGATCTACACCCAGTCCTTCCTGCAATTCGTCGACAAGGTGAATGCCGCAGGCGAAGGCGTCGTCCAGATCGAAGTTCGCGGCGGCCCCGAAGCCATCGGCATGTTCCAGCAAGCCGACGCCGTGCGCGACGGGATCGTGGACATGGTCTACACCCCCGGCAGCTTCTATGGCGGCGCTCTGCCCGAAAAGGACGCGCTGGTCGCCTCCAACCTGACCGCGATTGAAGCACGCGAAAACGGCGGCATCGCCCTGATCGACGAAATCCATCAGGCCAAGATGGGCGTCAAATACCTCGGCTGGTTCGACAGCGGCGTCAGCTATAACCTGTGGATGAAGGACGAGCCCAAGCTCGATGCCAACGGCAATCTCGACATCTCGGGGATCAAGCTGCGCGGCAACGCCGTCTACAACGCCTTCTTCACCGAATACCTCGGCGCACAGGTGATCGACCTGCCCACAACGGAAGTCTATGCCGGGCTTGAGCGTGGCGTGGTGGATGCGACCGGCTGGACCCAGATCGGCCTGATCGACCTCAAGTGGAACGAATTCCTGAACTACCGGGTCGAGCCGAACTTCTTCTCGACCGATCTCGGCGTCATCGTGAACCTCGAAAAGTGGAACAGCCTGTCCGACGAGGCCAAGAAGATCCTTCAGGACACCGCCATCGAACACGAGAAAGCCTCGGTCGAAGCGCTGCGCGTCAAGCGGGACGAAGATTTCGCCGCACTGGAAGCCGGTGGCATGAAAGTGGTCGAACTCCAGGGCGAAGCCCGCGCCAACTATCTGGCCGCAGCCCGCGAAAAGACCTGGGCCCGCATGAAGGGCCTGATGGCCGAGCATCCGATGGGTGACGGCCAGTATGACACGCTGATCGGCCTGTTCTACAACCCCGAACTGGACAAGTAAGTCCGAAAAGGCGCGGTCCGCCCGTCGGGCCGCGCCACTCTGATCCGGGCAGGCGCAACCCTCGCCCCGTCCCCATTGTCCGAGGCAGACATGCAGCAGTTGATCCGACTTTATACCCTGCTTCTCTACGGTATGGCCTTTCTGGCGGGGGCCATGTTGGTCTGGGTGATGATCGCTGTCATCCTGTCTGTGGCCTTGCGCAATGGCGGCATGCAGCCCTGGGCCTGGCTTTTCACCTCGACCGAATACGCGATGCTCTACATCACCATGCTGGGCGCGCCCTGGCTGGTGCGCGAAAAGGGCCATGTGCATATCGAACTGGTCACAGCCGCCCTGCCGGCGCCGGTCCGCAGGCTTGTCAGTCGCGGCGTCGCCCTGCTCTGCGTGCTTGTCAGTCTGATCCTGGCCTGGAAGGGCGCCGAGCTGCTGATGACCAATATCGCGCGCAACGACTATGACGTGCGCGCCTATTACTTTCCGCGCTGGATACTCACCATCTCGTTCCCGATCTGTTTCGGCATGATGGCGATCGAATTCTCGCGCTTCGTCTTTGGCGAGGAACTGATGCATTCCGGTGAAGCGGGGATACACGAATAATGGAATGGTATGAATCACTGGCGCTCCTTCTGGGGGCGATCCTCGCGCTGATGGCCATCGGCATGCCCGTCGCCCTGGCCTTTCTGGCCGCCAATATCCTTGGCGCCTGGGTCTTCATGGGCGGCGAGCGTGGCATCTCGGCACTGCTGAACAACGGCCTCGGCTCACTCACCAGCTTCGCTTTGGTGCCCATCCCGCTCTTCCTGCTGATGGGCGAGATCTTCTTCCACACCGGCCTTGGCGGACGCATGTTCAACGCCATCGACAAGCTGCTGGGGCGGCTGCCGGGGCGTCTGTCCTATGTCACCGTTCTGGGCGGCACGGCGTTTTCCACGCTATCGGGGTCCTCCATGGGATCGACCGCGCTGATGGGCTCGCTCATGGTGCCGGAAATGAACCGGCGCGGTTACAAGAAACACATGTCCATCGGTCCGATCCTCGGCACGGGTGGTCTGGCGATCATCATCCCGCCCTCGGCGCTGGCGGTGCTGCTGGCCACACTGGCGCGGATCGACGTGGGCAAACTCCTGATTGCGGGCATCATTCCCGGCCTGATCCTCGCCACCTTCTATCTGGCCACGATCTTCATCCAGACGAAGATCGACCCCGACGCCGCCCCCGCCTATGATGTCGAACCAATGACCCTCGGCCAGAAACTCACCTTGTTTGTCACCGATGTGGTGCCGATGGTCGGTGTCATGGTCGTGATCGTCGCGATGATGGTCGGCGGCATCGTCACCCCGTCCGAGGCCGCAGCCTTCGGCGCGCTGGGCGTGCTGATCCTCGCGCTGATCTTCCGCTGCCTGACATGGGAGGCGATGCGCAAATCCATCGTCGGCGCGCTGCGCGTCACGCTTATGGCCTATCTCATCGTGTTCGGCTCGGCCACCTTCAGCCAGCTTCTCGCCTTCTCGGGCGCATCCAGCGGCTTGATCAAATGGGCCACCGGCTTCGATCTGGAACCCATCGCCATGCTGCTGGTGATGTTCGGGGTGCTGCTGCTCTTGGGCATGTTCATGGAACAGATCAGCATGATGCTGCTGACTGTGCCGATCTTCTTTCCGCTGGCCGCCACCCTTGGTTTCGATCCGATCTGGTTCGGCCTGATCATGCTGCTGGCGCTGGAAATCAGCTTCACCACGCCACCATTCGGATTGCTTCTCTTCGTGATGAAAGGCGTGGCCCCGCCAGACACGACGATGCGCGACATATACATGTCCGCACTGCCCTTCATCTTCTGCTCGCTACTGCTGGTGGCGCTGATGATCCTGTTCCCGCCCATCGTCCTGTGGTTGCCGGGCTGACCACCTAACCAGCCTTGGGCGGCTGAAGCGGTGCACGGCTCTGGTCGTTGCCCGCTTCAGTCGTCTTGCGCAGCAATGTCATCAGGTGCGCGCGTTCCGCGTCGTCAAGACCGACAAGGATGTCGCCCTGAAAATCACGCACCAAGGGGCGCACACGCGCCAGCAGGGCGGTGCCTGCTTCCGTCATGCGCAGGATGCGGGCGCGGCGGTCATGACGGCTGACGCTGCGGTTCAGCAGGCCCTTGCCCTCCAGCCGGTCCACGACCCCGCCGATCGTCACCCGGTCATAGGCGATCACACCGGCCAGCGTGGCCTGATCCACATCGGGATGCGCCTCCAGCGCCGACAGGGTCGCGAATTGCACAGGCGTCAGGTCGATCCCGGCCTGTTTCATCCGCTCGGTAAAGACCGAGACCGAGATCTGGTGCAGACGCCGGATCAGATGTCCGGCCATGTCATGAAGTTCCAGCATCCCCGCGCATCCTTGCCTTGGCCAGCGTCAGGCTATCTTGGGGCAGGTTCATTTGACAAGCATACTAACAGTTAGCATGCCACCTGAAATACGGCGATCAGTCTCCGGCTGCCGGACAAACTGTGCGCGGATGGCAAAGGACACGTTTTCTGCCCCGCCCTTTGCCCCTATAGATCACATCGCGGAGGAAGCCAGTTTCCTGATCCGCATCCATGACCGCCCAATGCACGAAAAGCTGGGCCAGACGAGGAGCGCAGCCGATGAGCCATCTGTTCGACATTCCCCCCATCCCCTCCATCCCCGTCAAGGGTGAGGCCGGCACCTACCCGATCCGCCGGATTTTCTGCGTGGGACGCAACTACGCCGCCCATGCAGCCGAAATGGGAATCGAGGTGGACCGCGAAAAGCCCTTCTATTTCACCAAATCCCCGGCCTCGGCCATCCTCACCGGCGCCACCGCCCCCTATCCGCCCGGCACGGGCAATTACCATCACGAGATGGAACTGGCCGTGGCCATCGGCGCCCCTGCGTTCAAGGTGGCCGTCGCGGATGCGATGTCGCGCGTCTATGCCTATGGCTGCGCGCTGGATATGACCCGCCGCGACCTGCAACTGTCCGAACGCGCGCATCAGCGGCCCTGGGATCTGGGCAAGGATGTCGAGAATTCGGCCGTCTTCGCCCCCCTGACCAAGGCCGCCGAATTCGGCGCCATCGCCAGCCAGCGCATCCATCTCGCGGTGAATGGCGAGGTCCGGCAGGACGCCACCCTGACCGAACTGATATGGTCCGTGCCCGAAATCATCAGCCACCTGTCGGGCTTCTATCACCTGCAACCGGGCGACCTGATCATGACCGGCACGCCAGCGGGTGTGGGCGCGGTCCTGCCCGGCGACGTCATCACCGGCGGAATCGACGGGCTGGACCCGATCAGCCTGACCATCGGGGCCGCCGCCTGAACCCGCCCGAGGCGGATCTATACCTGACAGAAAAACTCGGATTGACCTGTCCGAGTTTTTTTGTCAGAAATAGGAGGCGTTCCAGCCACCCCCGTCATTCCCGAGGGGAAGCCCGAATCGAAAGATGAAAGGACTTCCGCCATGTCGCCCCAGAACAGACCCCATTCCATCACCGACAGGCTTGCCGCGCCGGTGCCCTCGCCCTGTCCGGCCCGCGCCGCCGCGCTTGATCTGCTGCACGACTTCGCGCTCCCCGACGCCTGCAACGTCGAATTCTGGCTCGACCGGATCGAGGCCCGGACCAGCCGGGAGATCCGGCCATGATCGCGTTGCGCCACCAGACCGGCACCCCCGCGCCGCGCCCAGAACCTCTGCCCAGCCACTCCGCCCGCACCCTGACCGAAGGGGGCACACAGGCCCGGATCGAGCTGGACGGACAGATCTACACCCTGCGCATCACCCGCGCGGGCAAGCTCATCCTGACCAAATGACAGCCACCCCCGCCAGAGCCGCGCCATGATCATCTGCCACTGCCAGTCCATCACCGACCACGACATCAACGCCGCCATCGACTGGATGCGCGCCGCCGATGCCGACGCCCTGATCACGCCCGGCAAGATCTATCACGCGCTCGGCAAGGCGGCGGATTGTGGCGGATGCATGCCGCTTTTCCTTTCCACCATGCGTCAGAATGATAACCTTGAAGTTCCCATGCACCTCCGCACGCTGCGACGCCGGTCGCAAGAGCGGACCAACACAGGATAAGACTGATGAAGGGTGACGCAAAAGTCATTGACTACCTGAACCGCGCAATCAGATCGGAACTGACCGCCGTCAGCCAGTATTGGCTGCATTACCGCCTGCAGGAAGACTGGGGTCTGGGCCACATGGCCAAGAAAAGCCGAGAGGAAAGCATCGAGGAGATGCATCACGCCGACAAGCTGATCGCCCGCGTGATCTTTCTCGAAGGCCATCCCAACCTGCAAAAGCTGGATCCGCTGCGCATCGGCCAGACCCCGCGCGAGACGCTGGAATGCGACATGGCCGCCGAACAGGAGGCCCGCGCCCTCTATCGCGAGGCACGCGAATATTGCGCCACGGCGGGCGACTACGTGACCATGAAACTCTTCGAGGAACTGCTGGCGGACGAGGAAGGTCACATCGACTTTCTGGAAACCCAGCTTGACCTCTTCGACAAGATGGGCGCCGAAAAATACATGCAACTCAACGCTTCGAAAATGGACGAGGCCGAGTAGGCGCCGCACCGGGCGGCCCTGCCGCCCGGCCGCTGCGGCACGTCTCAGAACGCCATGCGGAAGCCCAGAATGGCGGCCGTATCCTGCGCGCCCGACACATGGCCGTGGTTGAACGCATGGATCGCGCCCACAAAGACCTCGCCACCCTGACCGAACGGCATGCCATAGGTGATCGACAGGTCGATCTCGCGATCCTCGGGGGCGTAATCAATCCCGACAGTGCGATGCATGATGCCGCCCGCCCCACGCGAGACGGGCAACGCGATATCGGCCCCGCCCGAGGTGATCGCCACAGGCATCGACAGGCCAAGGCTCAGGCGGTCGCCGGTCCGCAGCAGGCCGGTCTGACCCGCTTCGATCCTGAACGCGTTGAAGCGCACATCCGAACGATCCGACATCGCGGCACCCGATCCCCCCGGTGACACGCCGAAAGTGCCGCCCAGTTCGATGAACCCGCCCTGTCCGACCTCGCGCGTAAAGGCCACCTCCAGCGCGGCAAGGGTGCTGGCGGCCCCCCCGATCCCCGGCATCAGCGTGCCGTCGTCACGGGCGATGTTCAGACCGATGAACAGCTCTCCCCCCGCCGCGGCCAGCGACTGCCCGATGGCAGCGGCCATCGCAGGTTCGGCCCCGGCCATGGCCGCACGGCCACCGCCGCTATCAGGCCCCATCAGGGACAGTTCGACCGGTCCCTGCCGCAGGGTCATTTCCCCGCCGCCATATTCGCGCATCAGGCCCGAGCGCGAGGCCGTCCCGAACATCGCAGGCCACAAGCGTTCCGAAACCGGTGCCGCAGGGGCGGGCGTTGCCAGTGCCTGACCGGGCATGGTGAAGTCACCGCCCAGCAGGTCTGTCACAAGCACAGGCACCCCCGACAGGCTGCGGGCCACCGCATCGCCCGAGGCACCACCGCCGATGATCAGCGGCTGCGCCACGCTATGCGTTGATCCATCCGCCATCCGCGCGACCGGCGTGCCGATGGGCAACAGGGCTGCGCGCACATCCAGAAACCCATGGCCCCATTCGGTGCTGTAGTCATGGAAGAAACCCGATCCGGGGATCACTTCCAGCCGGCCAGAGGCAACGAACCCGTCAAAGCGGTTATCCGCCGTGGCGATCAGCCGTGCCCGCAGGTCATGCGGCGTAAGGTTCGGAAAGGCCTGTGCCAGCAGCGCAATCGCGCCCGACACGACCGGCGCGGCGAAAGAGGTGCCCACGAACAGACTGTATTGATCAGTGCCGGTCGCATTGGCCGCAAGCCATGTTCCGTCTGCGGCAAGACACCAGCGCGCGGCCTGCAAGCAGGGGGCCGAGACGCGCTGCACGCTGAGGATACGCTCTTCGTTGAAGGTAGGCACGCCGCTGATGACGGCCAGCCAGCCTGCCTCCAGTTCGGGCGCAAACAGCGGCAAGGCTTCCATGATGCCTGCACTGGTCGAGTCGCGCTGGTTCTGCGCTGCAAAGACGACAACGCCGTCGCGGGTATACTCGCGCAGGGCGTTCAGATAATTGACCTCGCTGCCAGCCTCGAAAAGCGTCCGGAACGTTGCGGCGCTGGCAGACCGGCCATCGAAACCCCAAGAGTTGTTCTGCACCACGGCCCGCGAGGTGCGGGCCAGATCGGTCGCGGCTGTCCGGCTTGCAGAGGATTCATAGGTCCCCAAAACGAGTCTTGCGCCGGGCGCGACACCGATCATGGTTGTGGAATCGCCCGCCAGAACCGAGGCGACGGCTGTCCCATGGCTCAGCGGCGCGCCTGCGACACCGGATGTGCGGCCCAGAATACTTTCGTGGTCGGTTCGAAACCCGTCATCCAGCACGGCGATGGTCTGACGGGTTCCGAACAGCCGTGCGGCATGCGCATAATCGATTCGGGCAGAGGCCAGCGAATAGCTGAAATATTGCGGTTCCGTTCTGGGGTCACGTCCTGCGATCCCATCCCTTTCGACGTACCACAAGGTTTCCTGTATGTCGTACTTGGCCGACTCTCGCAGGCGTCGCGCCTCATCCTCGTAATTGGCGAAACTGGTGACAAAGCTCGCCGACAGCGCGTTTGCGCTGAAATTCCCGCCCGAGATAGTCTCGGTTATGAAATTGAGAGCCGCCGCCGCACCCGATGCGATGCCACCGCCGCCGCCACCGCAGCCTGCCAGCAATGTGACCGCCGCCAATGACAGCCCCGTTCTTCTGATGTGACGCATGACCCAAGGCCCCCTTCAAGATTGCGCCAAGCTGACCGAAGGGCACTCGAAAACGTCATTCACGCACATCTGGAAACGGTCATTCTGGACACTGTCGCAACATCAGCGACAATGGACTGTTAAAAGCGTGGATTGGTGATTTGAGGGCGGATTTGTGGCAATATCCGTCATCCCACTTTCTCCCTCTTCTGGCTGTCCCACTTCTCCCTGTCTTACGGCCACAGGCCGGACATATGTTAAGATTTCCCTAACGCCGTCGCCTAACCTTTTGAAAACAAACGGACCGAAAAATGTCCCACGGTGGGACACACCTCATCGCCCTCCCTCGGCCCGGACAACCAAGGGGGCGGCGGGCAAGCCATCTCAGGCCGTCGCAGCGTCGGCCCTGCGGCTCTTGATCCAGTTCCAGACCATCAGGCCAAAGACCAAGGCCGCCCCCGAGGCTTCGATGATCTCATCGGGATTGAAGATCATGATGACCCCCGGCACGATCAGCAGACGCGAGATCTTGTCCATCCATGTGAAAAGATATCCCTCGATCGCAGCCGCAAACCCGACCAGACCGATCACCACGATCACACCGGTCCAGATGACATACCAGGTCTCGCCACCCATGATGATCTCGGGGTTGTAGACCATGAAGGCGGGGATCAGATACAGCCCCTTGGCGTATTTCCACGCCTGCATGCTGGTCTCCATCGGTTTCGACCCGGCAATCGCCGCCCCCGCAAACCCGGCCAGCGCAATGGGCGGCGTCACGTTGCTGTCCTGCGAATACCAGAAGACCACCAGATGCGCGATCAGCAGCGGAATGCCGAAATCCTGGTTCAGCGCAGGCCCCACAAGCACGATCAGCACGATATAGGCGGCGGTTACAGGCAGACCCATGCCAAGGATCAGGCTTGCCAGCAGCACGAAGATCAGCGCCAGCGCAAGGTTCCCGCCCGAGAGCGAGATCATCATGGACGAGAACTTGAGCCCCAGCCCGGTCAATCCGACGACACCCACGATGATGCCCGCCACAGCGCAGGCCACGCTCACCGCCACCGCATTCCGCGCGCCCAGCTCCAGCGCCTGTCCCATCAGACGCAACCCGCCGATGATCGCGTCCCGCAGCCGGTCGAGGGTCAGGGGATGGCCGTTCTTCGGGTCCAGCACGATCAGGGTAAAGCCCGCCCGCAACGCCGTGACCGCTATGACCGAGATGATCGCCCAGAACCCCACGCGTGTAGGCGAGATATTGTTGACCAGCAGATAGATCAGCACCACGAGCGGCACGATGAACTGCCAGCCCGCAGCCAGCACATGGCGCACCACGGGCAATTCGGATGCGGACATGCCCTTCATGCCTGCCTTCATCGCCACCAGGTGCACGAACAGATAGACCGTGCCCAGATAGAGGATGGCCGGAAAGATCGAGACCATGACGATGTCGATATAGGGCACGTTCGTATACTCGGACATCAGGAACGCACCGGCCCCCATCAGCGGCGGGGTGATCTGCCCGCCGGTCGAGGCAGCGGCCTCTATCCCGCCCGCTTCCTTGGGCTTATAGCCCAGCTTCTTCATCAGCGGGATGGTGAACGCCCCCGTCGTCACCACATTCGCGATGGCCGAGCCGGATATGGAGCCCATTCCCGCCGAGGCGATGACGGCGGCCTTGGCGGGGCCGCCCGGCTTGCGCCCCGTGGCGGCGAAGGCCAGATCAATGAAGAACTTGCCCGCGCCGGTGACTTCCAGAAAGGCGCCGAACAGCACGAACATGAAAACATAGGTCGCGGCCACACCCAGCGGCAGGCCGAAGATGCCTTCCTGGCCCAGATAGAGCTGTCCCACCAGACGGTCGAGGCTGGCCCCGCGGTGTGACAGGATCCCCGGCATCCACTCGCCCAGCCACGGCAGCGCGCCGCGCGGGCCGGCCAGCGCATAGGCGATGGCGATCAGACCGATGATGGTCATGCCCAGACCCACGACACGGCGGCTGGCCTCGAGCACGGCGATGGTGGCGATGATCCCCATGATGATATCGGTCTGCGACCACCAGCCCGCGCGGTCGATGATGTCGTCAAGGAAATAGAAGATATAGAACCCGCTGAGGAAGGCCGCCGTCAGAAAGACGGCATCCACGATCCAGCCGATGGTGCCACGGGGACGGGACGAACCCGTGATGGGAAAGATCAGAAACGCCAGAAACAGGATGAAACCCAGATGCGCCGAACGCTGATAGAACAGGCCCATCGGCTCAATCCCGGCGGTATACATCTGGAACAGGGACATCGCGATGGCGACCAGCGTGATGACCCACAGGATCGGGCGCGGCTGGATGCGGTCCGACAGGCTGGCGGGCTGCACGGCCTCGGGAATGGCGGTCTGCTGGGTCCTGTCGGTCATGATGCTATCATCCTGTCGGGGTGAAGAATAAGATGAAAAGGGGCCGTGGGGCCCCTGTCAGGGAGACTCAGGCCTGAGCCGTAGACGCACGCTGGCCCCTGCGGCCCGCGCGCTGAGATTCAGTCGCCGGGTGCCATCGGTCAGAACATGTCCCACGCGCGGCGCGCCCACCCTGAGGCGCAGCGTGTTGTCGGGGATCGGTTCGTTGATCCCGTCGATCCAGTAGCCGCCTGTCGCGGCGGTCCTGAGGGTTCCACGCCCGGCAATTTCGCCCAGACCGGCTGCGAAATCATGCAGATAGGACCGCGACAGCACCATGGTTCCAGACCTGTTCTCGAAGCAATCGGCCACCCGGCCACCAGTGACGGAATGCGCCCAGGTCAGGCAGATCTCTTGCCCGGGGGCGAAGTCCAACACGCCGATCGTCAGCCCTGCCGGGGTTTCCACAACAAGCTTGCTTTGTGCCCAGAGGGGAGAACCGGCCAGCGCCAGGCAGGCAAAAAGGGCGGCCCGCAAGGACCGCCCTTTCCAAATAGGGATCACGGACGCTGGTGATCCTGAACGGCCGCGCCGACTTCTTCCAGATAGCGCAGGGCGCCGGGGTGGAAGGGGATCGGTGTGGAGTCCACGGTGAATTCGATGGTCGTGTCATTGGCCGCGGGATGGATCGCGATCAGTTCTGCCACGTTCTCGAACATCGCCTTGGTGATGTTGTAGGCCAGTTCTTCGTCCATATCGGCATGCACCACCAGAACGTTCGGAGTCGAGATGGTCGTCACCGCCTCGGCCATCCCGTCATACATCTCGGCACGCAGCGTATAGGGGGCGAAGGTCGGTTCTGCCTCGCGCGCCTTGGCGATCTGATCATCGGTCAGACCGACGATGCGGATCTCGCGGGTTGCGGCAAGGTTCATGATCGAGGAGGTGGGCGGGCCCACGCTCCAGAACCCTGCGACGATGTCACCGTCACGGATCGCATCGGCGGTTTCGTTGAAGTTCAGGCGCTGCGGCTCGAAATCATCGTAGGTGATGCCATTGGCGGCCAGAATGATCTGGGCGCTGAGTTCGGTGCCCGACCCGGGTGCGCCAACGGACACACGCTTGCCGCGCAGGTCCTCAAGGCTGGTGATCCCGCTGTCAGCCAGCGTGACCAGTTGCACCGCGTTCGGATAGATCGAGGCCAGCGCACGCGCTTCGGCGATCTGCTTGCCGTCAAACGCACCGGTGCCGGTGAAAGCCTGATAGACAGTGTCCGCCAGGGCCAGCGCGATATCGCTGTCGCCGCGCTGGATGAGGGCCATGTTCTCGACCGAGGCGCCGGTGACTTCGACGCTGGCCGAGTAGCCTTCGACGTGATTGTTGATGACTTCGGCCAGACCGCCGCCATAGGGATAGTAGACGCCGCCCGTACCGCCAGTGGCGATGGACAGTTCCTGGGCCTGCGCCATGGGCGCGATGGCCAGTGCTGCCGCGGCTGCAATGAGCAGTTGTTTCATGGTGTTCTCTCTCTCCCGGTTGTGAGTGCGTTCTTTGCGCAGATGGTGGGCGAAAAAAACACTCTGGAGGGGGGGACGTCAACCAAGTTCGGACATTATCCGCCCTTTGCCCGGCCGTATGCGAGGGTTTGCATGGGTTTTGCGGGGGCAATGCCCGTAGGGTGGAGTCGCGGCGCGGGCTGACATTCAGTTGTTTCGAGGGATGGGCCGGGCCGTCAGCGAATAGGGTGAGATCATCACGCGATGGGGATTCGGTGGTGGACAACCCAAGATAGAACAGAAGGCACCCATTGTGGTGGGAGGCAAAGTTTTAGCCACAGATTGATCATATTTTGGGCGAGACTTGTGTCATTGTTTCCAAAAACAGCCTATTAAATATGGCAATTCGGTGTTTTTTCATTGGCGCAGCTTGGGAAAACTCTCTAAGGTATATTACTAGGATTTGTGTTCCGAGTGATCTGTTTCGTCGTGAGTGGCCTTGTGCCATTTGGTGGAAAATTTTCAATGAGGAACCGTAACGTGACCGTATTCAAGCTTGCATCAACGGCACTGGCATCCGCAACTGCATTTGCAATGTCGACCGCAACCGTTTTCGCCATGGGTGGCCGTTCGGGTCGTCCGGGTGAGTATGGCAGCCATGGCGGCCAAGGGTCGTCCAATCTGTCGACCTCTGGTTCGACCATTCCCGGCAGCGACGCTCCGGTGTCCGGCAACGTGGCCAGCGTTCCCGAAATCGACGCATCGACCGGCCTGCTGGCGATGGCCGCCGTTCTGGCGATCGTCGCTTTCATGTGGGAGCGCAACCGCCGTCAGAAAGCCTGATTTCAGGCTGCTGACGTTTGGGGGAGCAGAATAAGGCGCGTGGCCCATGGCACGCGCCCTTTTCGCATGCGCGAAGACCTCGGCGCATCCCTGTGGTCTGGCCAGATCCCTGGCAGGAGGGCGAGGCATCAAGAAAAGGGGCAGACCCTGCCTGCCCCTTTGGTCCGGTGTGCAGCCGGATCGGGCTTATTTGGGCAGCAGCACGCTGTCGATGCGGTGGATCACGCCGTTCGAGCCGATGATGTCGGCTTGCGTGACGTTGGCACGGTTCACGCGCACACCGTTGGTGGCGTTGATGTGCACGGTCTGGCCCTGAACGGTTTCCACATCAAGGCGCTGCCCGGCCAATTGATCCGAGGTCACAGCGTCGGGGACGACGTGATAGGTCAGGATCGACACGAGCGTGTCCTTGTTTTCCGGCAGCAGCAGGCTTTCCACCGTGCCTGCGGGCAGCGCGGCGAAAGCGGCATTGGTCGGGGCGAAGATGGTGAAGGGGCCGTCGCCCTTCAGCGTCTCGGCCAGACCGGCGGCCCCCACGGCGGCGACGAGGGTGCTGAACTGGTCATTGCTGGCCAGAATGTCGACGACATCGGGCTCGGACATGGTGGGCGCGCAGGCCACAAGGGTCGCGGCAAATGCGGCGGCGGCGCCGGTCTTGAACAGGGTGCGGCGGCTGATCCCCGTGATCGTGTTGGTCGTGAAAGTGCTCATTCTAATCTCCCGGTTGTGTGAGCATTGCGATAAAGTAACGCAATGATTGATCATTACGGGGCGAGAATGACTCCGGATCAGTTTCCTTTTTCGAGACAGACATGGGGAAACGGCAGGCATTGTCCGTGATGCCTGCTGTTTATGTCTGCGGCGGCTGTGTCAGCCCAAGGCCGGGCGCATCTGGCCGGTCGGCTTCAGGCCGATCCCGCGGCCCTGATAACGGTCAAAGCCCAGATCGCTGCTGTCGATCTGTGTCGCGCGCCCTGACACGATATCCGCCAGCACGCGGCCCGATCCTGCGGCCATCGTCCAGCCCAGCGTGCCGTGGCCGGTATTCATGAAAAGGTTGGCCACGGGGGTTCGTCCCACGACCGGCGTGCCATCGGGGGTCATCGGGCGCAGGCCAGTCCAGAAGCTGGTCTGGCGGGTGTCTCCCGCGCCGCCGAACAGGTCCTCGACAGAGTGGAGGAGGGTGCGCTTGCGTTTCTCGGACAGGGACAGGTCAAACCCGGCCAGTTCCGCCATGCCGCCCACGCGGATGCGATCGCCCAGTCGGGTGATGGCGATCTTGTGTGTCTCGTCCATGACGGTCGACAGGGGCGCGCGGGCTTCGTCGATGATGGGCAGGGTGATGGAATAACCCTTCACCGGATAAACAGGCAGGCGCATCCCCAAGGGTGCCACCAAGGCGGGGGAATAGCTGCCGAGGGCCAGCACGAAGGAATCTGCGGTCACATCCCCCATCGAGGTGGTCACGGATGCGATCCTTCCACCTGTCATGTTCAGCCGGTCGATGGATATCCCATGGCAGAAGGTCACGCCTATCGCAGCCGCGCGTGCGGCCAGCCCTTGGGTAAATTTGAAGCAATCGCCGGTCTCGTCCCCCGGCAGGCGCAAACCTCCGACGATCCGGTCGGCCGATCCGCGCAGGCCGGGTTCCGCGGCCAGGCATCCGGCACGGTCCAGCAATTCAAAGGCGACGCCACCGGCGCGCAGCACTTCGATATCCTTGGCAGCGGCGTCCATCTGTTGCTGCGTGCGGAACATTTGCAGCGTGCCCTGCTGGCGTTCATCGAAATGCAAGCCCGTCTCGGCGCGCAGATCGGTCAGGCAATCGCGGGAGTATTCGGCCAGTCGCACCATGCGCGCCTTGTTCACCGCATAAGCGGCGGTGGTGCAATTGCCCAGCATCTGCGCCATCCAGCGCAGCTTGGCCATGTCCATCTTGGGCTGGATGATCAACGGCGCATGTTCCATGAACATCCATTTCAGCGCCTTGAGCGGAATACCGGGCGCGGCCCATGGCGAGGAATAGCCGGGGCTGATCTCGCCCGCGTTGGCGAAGGAGGTTTCCAGTGCTGCTGCAGGCTGACGGTCGATCACCGTCACCTCATGCCCCGCCTGCGCCAGATACCACGCGGAAGTGACGCCGATGACGCCGGAACCCAGAACCACGACCTTCATGCCAGACCCCTTTCAGATGGGACAAACGAATGTGGCGATGTGTATCGCTTGTGCCCGCGAATGTTCTGGCAATTGTGATGTATCAGACATCTGTTTTTGGAAGAAACTGCTGAAAAAAGCTAAGTTTATCGAAGAAAAAATTGTCATTCCATTCAGAGAGTGAATGATTGCCGGTCATTTGGCCGACTTGACGACGATTTGCCCGCAGCGCGTTTGGGTGTTCAGCCAATCTCGCGCGCGCTGATCCTGAATTTGCGGATACGGGAATAAAGCGTCGTCGGCTGCACGCCCAGCAATGCGGCAGCGCCGTCGGGGCCGGAGACCTTGCCGTTCGTCTCGCGCAGGCAGGCCACGATATTGTCGCGGATCGCCTGCTGGATTTCGGCTTCGGTCCGGATCGTTTGGGCCGACGATCCGCGCACGGGCGTGTCGGTGCCCAGTTCCACCATCAGCTTGCCGCCCGTGGACAGGATCGCGGCGCGTTCGATGACGTTCTTCAGCTCGCGGACATTGCCGGGCCAGGGATAGGCACAAAGCCTTTCCATCATCCGTTCGGTGATCACCGTGCGTGGACGGTTCATTCGTTTGCAGGCGATGTCCAGAAGATGCGCCGCCAGTTCGGGGATATCGTCGCGTCGGTCGCGCAGGGGGGTGCAGGTGACCGGAAAGACATTCAGGAACAGCCAGAGATCCTCGCGCATGCGGCCTGCGGCGACCTCGTGTTCAAGGTTCTTGGTTGTGGCGGCGATGACGCGGATGTCGATCTGGCGGGTGCGTGTGTCGCCAAGGCGCGTGACCTCGCCCGCTTGCAGGGCATGCAGCAGGCGGCCCTGTTGTTCCAGCGGCAGCTCCGAGACATCGTCCAGAAACAGCGTGCCGCCATGCGCCAGTTCCAGCTTGCCGGGCTTGTCGCGCAGGGCGCCCGGAAAGGCGCCGCGCATCTGACCGAAAAGTTCCGCCTCGGTCGCGTCGGCGGTGACGGCGCCACATTTGAAATGGATCAGCGGACGGCGGCGGCGCGGACTGTCGCTGTGAATGGCCGTGGCGACCAGTGCCTTGCCTGTGCCCGCCTCGCCCGTGATGAGGACGGTGGCATCCGTGGGGGCGACGAGCCCGATCTTGGTCAGAAGTTGCCGGATCGCCGGGGATCGCCCGATGATGTCGTGATGCGCACGTTCCGAGGTGATCGCCTCTTGCAGATAGGCGTTCTCCTGCTCCAGCCGGTCGCGCAGGGCGGCCACTTCCTCCATCGCCTCGCGCAGTTTGCGTTCGTTTTCCTTGCGCTCGGTGATGTCGCGGAAGATCACCACGGCCCCGGCCAGCACTTTCTGGTCATAGATCGGGGTCGAGACATATTCGACACGGATCGGTTTGCCATCCTTGCGCCAGAACACCTCATCCTCGATCCGGGCGACCTGTTCGAAGCGGAAGGATTGGTAGATCGGGCAATCATGCGAATGGTAGGTTTCGCCATTCAGGTGGTGATGGTGGATCACCGAATGGATGTCATGACCCAAGAGGTCTTCTGCGGTCCAGCCCAGCATTTCCTGCGCGGCGCGGTTCAGGAAGGTGGTTTTGCCGTCGGCATTGACGCCGTAGATGCCTTCCCCCGCCGCGTTCAGGATCAACTGGTTCTGGCGTTCCAGTTCGGAGAAGAAGCCCTGCGCGCGCCGCCATTCCAGCAGGCCGGAGCGGTGAAGTTCCGCCGCTTCGGTGATGCGGTCATGGCGGTCCATTTCATCCAGATCGAGAACGGTCAGCAGAAGAAGTGAGGGCGAGTCCTCGACCAGCCTGCCCCTGATCTCGCAGCGCAGGGGGGCGGATTTGGCGGTGGCAAGGGTGATGTCGCGGCTCCACGCCTCGCTGCGATGGGCGATTTCATCCACGAAGACGATGAATTGCGGCAGCGTTGCCCCCACAAGGGGTGAGAAGGCTGTGCCGTCGGCGTCGGGCAGGTCCAGCAGACGGCGTGCACGGCTGTTCGCGGCCCTGATCCTGTCTTCGACAAGGTCGATGAGGAGCGCGGCTTCGGCCAGCGCATTGAGCAGGGAATCGGAGCGTGTGGGCAAGTCCAGCATGGGATCAGAAGAAACCGCTGCATCGCGGCATGGCAATACGACATTTCGTAAATTACGAAATATCGTCAAGCGGGGATGGTTGGTGCAGAGGTTAAATATATGATTTAATGATATAAAAAGTGTTGCTTAAATTTTAGGCACGCCCCTTTCGCCATGATCCCGTCCCGTCAGATGATGGGTGCAACAAGATCTGTGCGAGAGGACATGACATGACGATGAAAAGCCTGGGCAATCCCTTTTCCGAAAATTCCGACCTGCGCCATGGCGCGGCTTGCGGGTGCGACACCTGCAAGGCAGGACACCACCACCACGCGACCGAGGTGATGTCCTCGGAAGCGATGATGGAGCGGGCCGTGGAAAGCGCCATCGTGCGCTCGGTCTTCGGGCATAGCGATATCGGACGGCGGTCTTTCATGGGCATGCTGGGGGGCGGCACGGTCGCGGCGGCGCTGGCTTCGGTGTTTCCGATCGACAAGGCCAAGGCCGCGATCCTCGACAACCTCGGCACGCCGGAAAAGACCGATCTCAACATCGGTTTCGTCCCGATCACTTGCGCCACGCCGATCATCATGGCGCAGCCGATGGGCTTTTATGAACGCTATGGCCTGAACGCCAGCGTGATCAAGACCGCAGGCTGGGCCGTGGCGCGGGACAAGTCGCTTTCGGGGGAATATGACGCCAGCCACATGCTGACACCCATGCCGTTGGCCATGACGCTGGGAGCGGGGTCCGTGGCGCAGCCCTATATCATGCCCGCGGTCGAGAACATCAACGGGCAGGCCATCGTCCTGTCGAACCAGCATCTGGATAAACGCGATCCCACGATGTGGAAGGGCATGACCTTCGGCGTGCCGTTTGAGTATTCGATGCATAACTTCCTGCTGCGCTATTACGTGGCGGAATTCGGTCTGGACCCCGACAAGGACATCCAGATCCGCGTCGTGCCGCCGCCCGAGATGGTGGCCAACCTGCGTGCCGGGAACCTTGACGGCTATCTGTCGCCCGATCCGTTCAACCAGCGCGCGGTCTGGGAAGGAATCGGTTTCATCCATATGCTGACCAAGGAGATCTGGGAAGGTCATCCCTGCTGTGCCTTTGCAGCACCGCTGTCCTTTGCCGAGCAACTGCCCAACACCTATGGCGCGTTGCTGAAATCCATCGTGGATGCGACGCAATACGCGTCCAATCCCGAAAACCGCAAAGAGATTTCGGCGGCTATCGCGCCGACCAACTATCTCAACCAACCGGTCGAAGTGATCGAGCAGGTGCTGACCGGTGTCTATGCCGACGGTCTGGGCGAGGTGAAGACCGTGCCTGACCGGATCGATTTCGATCCCTTCCCATGGCACTCGATGGGAGTCTGGATCCTGACCCAGATGAAACGCTGGGGCTATATCGAGAATGAGATCGACTACAAGGCCGTGGCCGAGCAGGTCTATTTGGCGGCTGACGCCAAGAAGGTGATGAACGATCTGGGCTACGCGGCACCGGACGTGACCTACAAGTCCCATGTCATCATGGGCAAGACCTTCGATCCCGCGCAGCCCGAAGCCTATGTCAAAAGCTTCGCCATCGGGAGGGGCTGATCGTGCCGATCCTGTCGCTGAACCAACGCGCGTTGCTGCTGTCGGTGGTCATCCTTGTCGTCGGCCTTCTGATCTGGGAGGCTGCGATCCCCGCGCAGCAGGCAGTGGGCGAGTTGACCGAATACGAGCGTCTGACCGGAGGCGGCGCGGCCAAGGCCGGTGTGCCGCCGCCCAGTCAGGTTTTCGTCAAGGCGTGGGAGGAGTTGTCGAACCCCTTCTATGACGCGGGCCCCAATGACAAGGGGATCGGCATCCAGATCGGCTATTCGATCTACCGCGTTCTGACGGGCTATGCGATGGCCGCGCTGATCGCCATTCCGCTGGGTTTTCTGATCGGCATGTCGCCGGTGGCCTACAAGGCGCTGAACCCGTTCATTCAGGTGTTGCGCCCAATCTCGCCACTGGCGTGGATGCCGCTGGCCCTGTTCATCATTCAGGACAGCGAGGCGAGCGCGATCTTCGTGATCTTCATCTGTTCGATCTGGCCCATGCTGATCAACACGGCCTTTGGCGTGGCGGGTGTCCGGCAGGATTGGGTCAATGTGGCCCGCACGCATGAGTTGGGGCATTTCAAGACCGCCTTCACCGTGATCCTGCCTGCGGCGGCCCCGACCATCGTGACGGGGATGCGCATCTCGATCGGGATCGCGTGGCTGGTCATTGTCGCGGCCGAGATGCTCGTGGGCGGGACAGGCATTGGCTACTACGTCTGGAACGAGTGGAACAACCTCGACCTCACCTCGGTCATCTTCTCGATCCTGATGATCGGCATTGTCGGCATGATGCTGGACGCGGCCTTCGCCTCGCTCCAGCGCGCCGTGGCCTATGTGGAATAAGGAGTGTCCCCGATGAGTAAACCGTTTCTGTCGATCGAGAACCTGACCCAGCAATACCCGGACGGGCAGGGCGGCATGATGACCGTGTTCGAGAATGCCACCTTCGGGGTGGAAAAGGGCGAGTTCGTCTGCATCCTTGGCCATTCCGGCTGTGGCAAATCCACGATCATGAACATTCTTGCTGGGCTAGCCGAGCCGACAAGTGGTGTCGTGACAATGGACGGGCGCGAGGTGTCGGGCCCCAGCCTTGACCGTGGCGTGGTGTTTCAGAACTACTCGCTTCTGCCATGGCTCAGCACGCTGAAAAACGTCAGCTTCGGTGTGGTCGCGCGGCACCCGGACTGGTCCAAAGCCAAGGTGTTGGACCATTCGCGGCAATATCTGGCGATGGTCGGGCTGGAGGGTGATGTGATCCACCGCAAACCCAGCCAGTTGTCGGGCGGCATGCGGCAGCGTGTGTCCATCGCGCGCGCCTTTGCCAATCATCCCAAGCTGCTGCTGCTGGATGAACCCTTCGGCGCGCTGGATGCGCTGACGCGGGGCACGATTCAGGATAAATTGCTCAAGATTTGGGGCGATTCCGGTCAGACGGTGTTCATGATCACCCATGACATAGATGAGGCAATCCTGCTGGCGGACCGCATCCTGCTGATGACCAACGGCCCCTTTGCCCGTGTCGCGGAATCGGTCGACATCACGATCCCCCGTCCGCGCAACAGGACGGCCATTGTCGAGCATCCCAACTATTACGCGATCCGCAATCATCTGGTGCAGTTCCTTGGCAAGCGGTCCAAGGATCTTGCCGGGCAAGCCTCTGACGGGGCGGCGCAGCGGCCCGAGACCGTGCGGATCGACCTGACCGGCACCGCCGAAGACCCAACACCCGAGCCGCGTCTGCGGGCTGTGAACACCTGACACCATTACTTTGAATAACTGGAGGACGACATGAAGGACAATCTGGACATGCCCGCATTGATGACCAAGGAAGACGTGACCACGCTCATCCTGATCGCCAAGAAGAAGACCGGGATGAAATGGGAAGAGATTGCAGCGGGCATCGGCATGTCCCCGGTCTGGACCCACTCTGCCTGCATGGGTCTGAACGCCATGCCGAAAGCCAAGGCCGAGGCGCTGGTGGCCCTGCTGGACCTGCCCGCCGAGGCAGTCTCGGTGCTGGAGGAATATCCGACGAAGATCTGGGAACAGGCTGTGCCGACCGATCCCTGCATCTATCGCCTGTATGAAATCGTGGGCGTCTACGGTCCCACGATGAAGGCGCTGATTCAGGAAGAATTCGGTGACGGCATCATGTCCGCCATCGACTTCGACATGAAGATCACCCGTGTGGCCAACCCCAAGGGCGACCGCGTCAAGGTCGAAATGTCGGGCAAATTCCTAGGCTATAACAGCTGGTAAGCGAAGCCATTCCGCACATGCCTTGCCCGGCTGTCTTTGCCGGGCAAGGTTGATTTCTGCGGGCTGCCGCAGGCTTATTCCTGAATGGATTCCAGATACATCGCAAGCGACAGCACGCGCCCGCGACTTTCCAGCACCGCCCCATAGCCGCCGGTATCCTTGTCGGCTTGTGTCTGGAAGACCTTTCCAAATACCGGCATCACGCCGCCATGCGCGCGGACGCCTGTGCGCCCGTCAATCACATGGATCACCTGAAGCATCGGAAAGGCGCCGTCATTGTCCTTTGCCAGCAGGGTCAGGTTGGGCGATGGGATCGTCATGACATTGGCCATGTCGCCATCCCCTTTGCCAGATGCGCCGTGGCAGGCGGCACAGTAATCGGTGTAGAGATCTGCGCCGATGTCTGTGTCTTGGGCCTGTGCGGCGGTCACACCAAGCGCACTCGTCAAGGCAATCACTTTCACGACAGTAAAAGTTCTCATCTTCCCACTCCAGATCGAGACAGCGCGTTTCCGATCCGTCCATAATCTTGGACACGAAACGGGCCGCGATTCAATCAGCTTTAGGTTGTATATTCAAAAAAATTGATATGAAGGGTTCGGGGCCAGCCGACCGGGCCGCGCTTGGTTAAAGGGCCGTATACTGCGCTCCGCAGGGGGCTGTGCCGTGATCCATCACGGCCCTGTCTTGGGCCTGATGGAACCACCATGCGAAACCGCTGTCCGACAATTGCACCCGAAGCAGACCTATGCTGCCGAATATGGCTGCGGCTGTCTGGGCGGGCAGGGCGGCCGCATGTGTCGCGGGGCCTTCGATTCCGCCTGTCCCGACCGTGAAGCCGATCGTTCCACCTGCGGCGACCACGGCCCCGCTGCTGTCCAGTGGGCGCGTGCGTTCGTAGAAGTGGTTATGTCCATTGATGACAAAGCTGGCTCCGGCCTGTTGCACCTGAGCGAAAAGCCGTTCCGCATTGTGTTGGTCGCGGCGCGGGCCTTGCAGAGAATGGGCCGGTTTGTGGAAGAAGGCCATGATGCAGGCCCCCGGCGCCTTGGCCAGTTCCTGCGTCAACCACGCCTCCTGGGGTGAACCTGCTGATGCGTCCACCTCGCTGTTGAGCGACAGGATCAGCCAGTTGCGCCAGCGCAGCGCGTAATAGCCCCGCTGGTCCGGACCTGCCTGCGCGCCCCAATAGTCGAAGTAGCCAAAGGCACCCGGAGTGCCATATTCGTGGTTGCCCGGCGCTGGCAGGATACGCGCGCGCAAATCGCCCCAAGCCCTCTCATAGCAATCCGCGAATTCGCCGGGCGTGCCGCGAGCATAGACCAGATCGCCCACGGCCAGGATCGGGGCGTCGGGCCATTGTCTTGCCAGTGAGGCGCTGGCCGTGGGATCGGCATGATCGGCCACCATCGGCCGATGCCATCCCAACCGGTCGCTGGTTGCAGGCAGCAACCGGCCCGGCAGGTCGGTCCGGGCGCAGCGTGCGATGTCACCGACGGCCAGAAAGGTCAGGTTGCTTTCATCGGTTTGATGCAGGGCTGCCAGAACAGACTCTGGTGTCGGGGCGCTGACCTGTGTCTGGGTGATGGCTTCGACCTTATGGCGCAGAAGGAAGACACCATAGGCGAAGACCTGTCCTTCCATAGCGGCAAGCAGCGTGACCGCTGCCAACACCCTCGCCGACACCTTGAGAACCCTTGCCAGCAATGCACGCGCTGTCATTGATACGTCCTTCACATAGGGATGACACCCTCAGCCGCTCAGGCTGATAGGGACCCTTGTGGAACACATTCAATATATCTGTTTCATTTGCAAGAGGATGGTTCCTGTGTCGCGTGGCGCATCTGACGCAGCGGCCCTGCCGCGTGCGTCAGAACCGCCCGAAGCCGGCCAGCGTCGGCAGCCACAGCGACAGCGCCGGAAAGGCCCAGATCAGGAAAAGCCCGACCATCAGCAACACCACATAAGGCGCGGCCCCCCACATGATCTGCGCCAGCGGCGCGCCGGTGATCCCCTTAAGGACAAAGAGATTCATCCCCACAGGCGGTGTGATCAGCGCCAGTTCCAGATTGATCATCAGCATCACGCCATACCAGATCGGGTTGATCTCCAACGCGATCAGCGAGGGCAGGACAATGGGGGTGGTGATCAGGATGATCGCGATGGTTTCCAGAAACATGCCCAGCACGAAAACCGCCAGCATCACGAGCAGGATGAAGGCTGTCTGACCGAGTCCGAGCGCGGTGACCGCCTCGACGATCTGGGCAGGCAGGCGGATCAGGGTGATCGCATGGCCGAAGATGGCGGCGGCGGCGATGATCATGAAAAGCATCGCGGTGGTGCGCATCGTCTCCCACAGACATTCCCAGAGGTCGCGGGCGCTGAGGTTGCGATAGGCCAGAAGGGCGACGGCCACGGCATAGACGGCACCGATGGCCGCAGCCTCGGTCGCGGTGAAGATGCCCAGATAGATGCCGCCCATGACAACAGGGGGCATCAGCACCGCCCAGATGGATCTACGCAGGGCGCGCAGGACGTCCGCGCCGCCGACCCAATCCTGTTTCTGTGTTTCGCCATGCGCGTTGGCCTGCACCCAGCTGAAGACCGCGAAGATCGCAGCGATGATCAGGCCGGGGATCAGACCTGCCAGAAACAGCGCGCCGATCGAGGCGTCGGATACGATGGCATAGAGGATCATCGGTCCGGAGGGCGGGATGAGAATTCCCAGAGTGCCGCCTGCCGCGATGATCCCGTAAGTATCGCGGGGCCGGTAGCCATATTTCTGCATCTGCGGGATGGCGGTTGATCCGATGGTCAGCGCGGTGGCCACGGAAGAACCCGAGATCGACGCAAAGACCGTGCAGGACAGGATGGTGGCAAAGCCAAGACCGCCTTTGACATGGCCGACCAGCTTGTTCGCGAAGTCAAAAAGGTCATCCACGACCCGCGCGCGGATCATCACATGGGCCATGAAAGCGAACATCGGGATTGCGGCCAGCAGTGGATTGTTGAGGCTGGCAAAGACCGTATCGGCCATCGCGTCGATCTTTCCCTCCATGACCCACAGCACGGCGAGGGAGGTCAGGCCAAGGGCGGCAAAGATCGGCATGCCCGTCAGAAGCAGAATGATCAGCGCGCCGAAAATCAGCAGGGTTGTCATGGGCGGTCCTCCTTGCGGACGAAGGCGAGAAGGCTCTCGATCAGTTTGAGCACGGCCATCGCCAGCAGAAGCGCCCCGCCGATGACCAGCGCGGATTGCGGAATCCACATCGGGATTTGCAGATAACCGGGCGAATAGGCCCCGAAGCTGTGCGAGAATTCGACCGTATGCAGGCCGGTCCGCAACAGGTTCGCGGCAAAGGCCCCGACGGCCACATGCGACAGAACATCCACCCAGCGCGCGCCTGTCGGTCCCAGCCGTTCGGTCAACAGGTCGATGCGGATGTGATCGCCGCGCCGATAGGCTTCGGCTGCGCCCAGCATCACCATGGCGACGACCAGAAAGCCTGTCATTTCTTCGGCACCGCGCAGGGGGGCAGTGAACAGATAGCGGCCCGTGACGTTGATCGCGGTCAGCACCAGCACCGCCAGAATGGCCAGCGCCGCGAATATGCCAAATCCGCGACCGATCAGGGCCGCCAACCAGCCGACGGCACCTTGCGGTGCCGCCGTATCTTTCGTGTCATGCGCCATCGGTCACTGGATCTTTGCGATCAGGTCCAGCAATTCCTTGCCTTCGGCCCCGGTTTCGGCCTCGAAACCCTCGGCGAAGGCAGGCTGCATCACGGCCTTGAAGGCGGCGTTCTCCTCGTCCGTGGCGACATGCACCTGCACACCTGCCGAGCGGAGCTGATCCGGGGCAGAAGCAGAAGCCTCGATCGAGGCTTCAAGCGCCCATCCGGCAGCTTTCTCGCCGGCAACCTTCAGCGCTTCCTTCTGGGCGTCATCAAGACCGTCATAGAAGGACGGTGTGACATAGCCATGCAGATAGGCGGCCAGCACCGGGACCACGACGAAATGGTCCTGCACTTCATAGTATTTGCGCGACCATGCGGCAGCCACATCGGTCACGGCCGCGTCGATCACGCCGGTGGCCAGCGCCTGATAGACTTCGGAGCCGGGCATCGAGACGGTGGTGGCGCCCATTGCCTCAAGCCCGCGGTCAAAGGCTGGCCCCAGACCACGCATCTTGATGCCTGCGAAATCCGCAGGGGTTTGCAGGAACTTGCCCTTGGAGGTGAAGACCGACGAGTTGGTCTGGAACATCCAGGCGACGTTGCGCACGCCTTTTTCCAGCAATTTGTCCTCCAGATAGGCCGCCGCTTCCGATGTGGGCCACTTCTTCCACGCCTCGATCGAGGACATGGTGTAGGGGCCGACGGTGACGTTCATGATCGGCAGCGTCTTGCCCCACTGGAAGTTCAGCGAAAAGGCGCACTCGATCTCGCCCTTGGCGACGGCGAGGATGTTGTCATTGGCCTTCACAAGGCTGTCCGCCCCGAAGACCTGCACGTCGATGGACCCGCCGGACTGGCTTTCCACTTCGGCGGCCCATTGATCGACCACCCCGGCGATATGATGCGCCGGGGGCAGCTGGTGGCTGCACCGCATGACGGTTTGCGCCTGTGCGGCGGTGACGCTGGCCGTGGTGGCCAGCAGGGCTGTGATGAGTGTCTTGTTCATGTCTTCTCCTCCCAAAAAAGATCAGTGCGCCCGCCAGTCCAGATTGGACGGGGGGCCAGACCGGGCAAGCGCGCCATAGAGCGTCTCGTCCGGAATTTCGGTTTCCAGAATCCGCCGGATCCCGGTCAATGCGGCAATGTCGATACCCGTGGTGAAACCCATACGCTCGCTGAGATAGACCAGATCCTCGAACACCACATTGCCGGTGGCGCCGGGGGCAAAAGGGCAGCCGCCCAGACCGGCCAGTGCGCCGTCCAGAACGCGCGCACCGTGATCAAGGGCGGCGGCGGCGTTGGCGATGCCGGTGCCGCGGGTGTCGTGCAGATGCACGATGAAGGGTTTCTCGCCGCAGAGCCGGGTCATGCCATCGCAGAGCGTCGCCACCTCGCGCGGGCCGGCATAGCCCACGGTATCGGCGATGCCCACGATATCGGCACCTGCGTCAAGGCAGGATTCGGCCAGACGTAGCACCTCGGACGGGTCCACTGCCCCGGTAATGGAACATCCCAGCGCCATGGCGATTCCGGCATTGACCAGCACATCAGGGGCCTGCGCGTCGCGCATGTCCGCTGCGCGGCGCACGAGGGCGACCGAGTCCGCGCGGCTGCGGCGGATATTGGCAAGGCTGTGCGCCTCGGTCGCGGAGACAACGCAGACCACCTCGGAGATGCTGCTGGCGAAGGCTGCGTCCATCGCGCGTTCGTTGAGAGTCAGGACAGCGGCATGCAGACCGGGCAGGGTGCCTGCGGCGTCGATCAGCGCGGGCAGGTCCGCGAATTGCGGAAAGCGCGCGGCGGGCAGGAAAGAGCCCAGTTCGAAATGACGCACGCCAGCGCCATGTTCGCGGGTCAACCAGTCGATCTTTGCAGCGGTCGAGGGCCAGGACTTGACCATCTGCAACCCGTCGCGCAGGCCCACTTCGCGCAAGGTGACGCGGTCGGCGGGATAGGCAGCCATGCGGTCCGGGCGTGTCATGCGGCGATCCCCATGGCATCGGCGATGTCCGCCTCGCTCATCCCCAAGGCGCCTAGCACTTCGGCGCTGTGCGCGCCGATGGCGTCGACATCGCCGCCGCCGGTCAGCATGGTGCCGTCCACCTCGAAAGGCAGGGCGGGGGCGCGGAACGCCTCACCTGTCCACAGATGCGACGTGGCCATGCCGCCGTCGCGCATCACATGGGGATCATCGTACATATCTGCCGGTTTCGAGATCGGCGAGAAGGGCAGGCCCAGCCGTTCCAGTTCCGCCACCAGCGTGGCCCGGTCATAGCGGCGCAGGGCCGCCGCGAAGACCGGAATCGTCCGGTTGCGGGCGTTGATCTGATCCATCCGCTTTTGCAGACCCGGATCGGCCAGAAGCCCCTCCAGCCCCAGCCATGTACATAGCGTCACCCATTGGTTTTCGGACACGGCCCCGACAAAGACCTGCTCGCCGTCGGACGTGTCGAAGATGTCATAGACCGGCCAGCTGAAATCGCGTTCCGGCATGGGCGGGGGGCTGCGGCCTTCCAACTCGAACTGGACCATGTGCTGTGCCACCAGTAGCAAGCAGTTCTCGAACAACCCGATACGGATGGACCGGCCCGCGCCGGTCTGATCGCGTTCGCGCAATGCGGCCACGACGGAAAGTGCTCCGAACAGCCCGCCCATGATGTCATTGGCCGATGATCCCACCCGCAAGGGGCGGCCTGTCGGGCCCGTCATGTAAGCCAGACCCGTCATCATCTGGACCACCTCGTCCAGCGCGGTGCGGTTCTCATAGGGGCCGGAGAGGAACCCTTTATGGCTGGCAAGGATCAGGCGGGGAAAGCGCGCGCGCAGGTCGGCGGGATCGGCCCCCATGCGGGCTAGCGCCTGATCGCGAAAGTTTTCGACAAAGACATCGGCGGTGGCCAGCAAACGGTCCAGCGCAGCACGTCCTGCGTCAGTCTTGAGGTCAAGCCGCACGGATTTCTTGCCACGATTGAACAGCGGAAAGAACGGACGGCCCATCCCGGTCAGGGCGCGGGTCTTGTCGCCTTCGGGGGGTTCGACCTTGATCACTTCAGCGCCCAGAAAACCAAGGAACATCCCGCAGGATGGACCCATGATCATATGGCTCATCTCGATCACCCGCACACCGGCAAGTGGCGCAAAAGCGTTATCCATGCTGTCCTCCCTTTGGGACAGGTTAGGCTTGTGAGAGCTTCCTGAAAATCATAAAGTTTTGAAGATAAGCTTATAGGAATTAGAACTCATGGACTCGCGCCAATTGCGATACTTCGCGGCAATCTATGATCGTGGCAGCCTGTCGGGGGCCGCAGAAACCGAGCGTGTGGCGGTCTCGGCCCTCAGCTATCACCTTGCCAACCTTGAGGCGGAACTGGGCACCGCCCTGTTCGAGCGCAAGCCGCGCGGCTTGCAACCCACAGCGGCGGGGGAGCGCTTGAACACCCATGCCCGCGCGATTCTGAAGGCGATGGAGACGGCATCGCGCGACCTGTCCTCGATCCGTGACACGATTTCGGGCGAGATTGCGGTGGGTCTGGCCTATTCGGCGGTCAAGGCCATCGGGGTTGAACTGGCGCGACGTGTCTTGACGGATTATCCCGATCTGAAACTGACCCTGACCGAAAGCCTGTCGGGCACCACACTGATGCATCTCAATGCCACCGATGTGGATCTGGCGCTGGTCTACAATCCGCCACAGACCCCGAACCTGCGGACACGGCCTTTGTTGGAGGAGACGATGGTGCTGGTCGGGCGGCGCGACATCATCGGCGATACGGACGCACCCATTCCCGTGGCTGAGCTGATGGGCTTGCCGATCATCCTGCTGCGACAGGGCGTGTCGGCGCGCGCCCTGCTGGAGGATGCGCAATTGCTGCGCAAGCTGGAGGCGCGCGCGCGGCTTCATATGAATTCGGTGCAGGCGATTGCAGGGTCGCTGACGGCGGGGCTGGGTTGCGCCATCGGGACCAAGCTGTTCATGCGCGAGCATCTGGAATCGGGCGCGCTGCATTGGCGGCCCATCATGGACCCGGTACTGACACGGACGCTGCATCTGTGCGATCTGGCCGACCGCCCGCCGACCATCGCGCTGGAAACGGTGCGCGGTTTGATCCTTGATCTGGTGCGCGATGCTGTCGCGTCAGGTGCCTGGGAGGCGCGGCTGGTCTGAGGGCCGACGATCAGCTTACAGTGACTTCAGTCACAATCCGAGACCTGTATGACCTGATTGATCGGCTGTGCGCCGCTTTCGTTTTCCATGAAAGCCACGTCAACGGCATCGCGGCCCGATGCGATCACCGCCAGTCGCGCGGGTGTTCCCATGCCGGTTGCGTCGACCAGATGCCATCCCCCATCCAGCCAGACCTGTGCGACGGCGTGGAAATCCGGCGGATCGACTTCGGCCCCGTAGACCGAGGTATAGCGCGCCGGGATATTCGCGGCGCGGGCCAATGAGCACATCAGATGCGCGTAGTCGCGGCACACCCCCTCGCGCGCGCCGAACGTGTCGGTGGCGGTGGTCGCGGGGTTGGAACTGCCGGAGACATAGGCGATTTTGGCTGCGATCCAGTCTCGCATCGCGGCGATCTTTGCACCGCCCGTCAGATGGCCGAAGGCCTCGGCCACGAAATCGGTGAAGAGGTCGGACTGACAGAAGCGTGACGGGCGAAGATAGCGCAGCACAGGGCCGGGCAGATCGTGGAAATGTGTCGCCGGCAGCGCGTGCAAGGCCACATCAGGGCGCGTTACGGCCACTCGTGCGCGATAGTGCAGTTTGAACCGGTCGCCCGTCAGGAAGGCCCAGACCCGCTGACCCACCATGCCTTCGGCTTCGACCCAGTGCAGGCGGGCACCTTCGACTTCCAGCAGACTCTCCTCGATCGTCTGCCCTTTGGTCTGGGCGGCGGCCAGGGTCAGCAGGACAGGTTCGGCCTGCGGAAGCTGATAATCCATGATGACGTCGATTTGCATGCGCATGATGGTTCTGCCTGTGTCTGGGGAAAGGGGCGGGCAACGCGGCAAGGCACGGCACATCCCCGCAGTATCGGACATGGCAGGCGGCTTAAAGGGCATTTCCGATCGAACGGCGTCTTGCTGCTGCCGACACGTGGCGGGGCGTCGGACCGCATACCCGGCGACGTGCCGCTGGCCCGCGCCACGGGCCAGCGCGGGAGACAGAGGCGTGACCTAGGCCTTGTTTACCATATGCGAGGCGGTGGGGCGGCCCGCCGCGATACGCTCTGCCTCAAGCCGGGCGATGGTGGCGTCGATCTCGCTCCGGTCGGTCATGCCGTGGGGATTTTCGCGCGTCGGCATGGTTTCGGCCACATGGAGATAGCGTTCCTGCGCCACGGCATAAAGGCGGCGCAATTCCGCGAGCGGATCGCCATGGTCATCGGCGCGGATGTCGAGCCACGGGTAATCCTGATCGCGGTGGATGATCAGGCAGGCGGATTGCTTGCCCCGTTTGTCGCCGCCTGCATCCTCGCCCGCTTGCATGGCGATCAGAAGGCGTTCGGCCAAGGGTTTGTCCATCGCGGACTGATAGGCGGCCAGAGTGTCGGCAATCACGGCGGGGCCTTCCAGCATGTTGCCTGCGACCGACACGCCTTCAGCCAGCAGATGCCCGCACCAATCCACGCAGTTGGCCCCGGTGAAGGCGGCGTTTTGCCCGCTGGCGTCGATCAGGTGGAACTGCCGGTTCGGGTGGCCATCATCGCGGCCCGTCAGGATCGGGATGATGGCGTCAGGCGGCGCGCCCGCCTCAAGCAGGCGCAGGCCGTTGCTGCCATAGGTCGGGTTGACGAAAGCCTGCGTGGCGACAGCACCGACACCCGCCTTGATGAAGGGAACGGCGCAGCCCACGGCGAAAAAGCGGCTGGCCACGGCAATGCCCAGATGGCCGGTAGCGGGGTCTCGTGCGACGATGGACCAGGTCATGGCTCAGCGCCCCACGGCATAGGCTTGCATCAGGCGCGGCGTGGCCGCCGCACGCAGCAGCCCGTCCGGATCGCGCCGCGCGGCGGTCATGCGGCCCACGGTCCAAGGCTCGGCCTCGGTGATCCGGTGCCCGCGCGCGCGCAGATCGTCCAGCACGGCCTTGCCGAAACTGGTTTCGGCCATGATCATCCCCGGCTCGCGCGAGCGGGGGAAGAAGCTGGAGGGGAAATGTGTGGAATGGAACAACGGCGCGTCAATGGCTTCCTGCAGGTTCATCGGGTGATGGACATAGCGCAGGAAGAAGGCCAGTTGCCACTGATCCTGCTGATCGCCGCCCGGTGTGCCGAATACCAGTTGCGGGACCCCATCTTTGAGCGCCAGCGAGGGCGTGAGCGTGGTGCGTGGCCGTTTGCCCGGCTCCAAGGAGGTGGGCAGGCCCGGCTCCAGCCAGAACATCTGTGCCCGGCTGTTCAGGCAGAATCCCAGACCGGGGATCGTGGGCGAGGATTGCAGCCAGCCACCAGACGGAGTGATGGCAACCATGTTGCCTTCCGCGTCGATCACGTCGATATGGACGGTATCGCCCTTCTTTTCCGACAGATGTGCCATCGTCGGCTCATAGACCGCCTGATCCGTGCGGCTGAGGCGACCCAGCAATTCCATCGTGCGGTTCAGCTGATCCTCATAGCCCGGCACTGTACCGGGGCGCAGATCAAGGTTGGCTTTCGCGCCGATCAGCTTGGCGCGGGCGGCGTTGTAATCGTCGGATAACAGCACATCCAGGGGCACCTTGGCGAAGTCGGGATCGCCGTAATAGACCTCGCGATCCGCATAGGCCAGTTTCTTGGCTTCGACCACATGATGAATGAAATCGGCCCCCATCGGGTCCATGGCAGAAAGGTCGAAGCCTTTCAGGAGGGCGAGCGTTTGCAGGAACACGGGCCCTTGCGTCCATGGCCCGCATTTGGCGACCGTCCAGCCGTGGTAGTCATAGGTGAGCGGTTCTTCCACATGGGCGGCATAGCCCGCCAGATCGTCGGCGGTCAGCACCGCCCGGTGACGGGTGCCCGAGGCATCCATGACCTCGGCCTTGGCAAGGTAGTTTGCAATCCCTTCGGCCACGAACCCGCGATAGAAGGCGTCACGGGCCGCATCAATCTGTGCCTCGCGGCCCTGTTTGCTTTCCGCCTCGGCCAGAATACGCGACCATGTGGCGGCCAGCGCCGGGTTCGTGACATTGGCCCAAGGGGCGGGGGCGGACCCGCCGGGCAGCCATGTGGCGTGGGACGTCGGCCATTCCTTGGCAAAGAAATCGCCCAGTCCCTCGATGGTGGCGGCCACGCGCGGTAGCACGGGATGGCCTTTTTCAGCGTAGAAGATCGCGGGCTCCAGCACATCACGCAGGGACAAGCGGCCATAGTCGCGCAGCATCAGCATCCAGCCGTCCCATGCGCCGGGAATGACAGTGGCGAGCAACCCGTCACCGGGGATCACCTCCAAACCTTCGGACCGGTAATGATCAATCGTCGCGCCCGCAGGTGTGGGGGCTTGGGCGCAGATCACCTCGACCTTGCCGCGGGCCTTGGAATAGAGGATCGCGGGCATGTCGCCGCCGGGTCCGTTCAGATGCGGCTCCAACACTTGCAGCGCCAGACCCGTGGCCACAGCGGCGTCAAAGGCATTCCCGCCCTGCTCAAGAATCTTCATTCCCACGGCCGAAGCGATCCAATGGGTCGAGGTGACAACCCCGAACCGGCCCAGAATCTCGGGGCGGGTGGTAAAACCAGACATGTAATTCCTCCGATTACGTCAATGTTCGCGCGGGTCCAGCGCATCGCGCAGCCCGTCGCCCATCAGGTTGAAGCCCATCACCACCAGAAAGATTCCGGCCCCCGGCCAGATCGCCATCCAGGGTGCTTGGGACAAAAAGTTCTTGGCGGTGTTCAACATCGAGCCCCAGCTTGGCGCGGGCGGTTGCTGTCCCAGACCGAGGAAGGACAGCGACGCCTCGGCGATGATCGCGGTGGCGATGGTCAGCGTGGCCTGCACCAGAATGGGTGGAAAGACATTGGGCAGGATGTAGCGCGTCATGATCGGGATATGCCCCAGACCGATGGCGCGGGCCCCTTCGACGTAATCCTCGGTCTTGACGGCCAGAACCTGACCACGTGTCAGGCGGATGAAAATCGGCACGGCGGACAGGCCGATGGCGATCATCGCATTCGTCAGCGATGGCCCCAGAAAGGCCGCCAGCGCAATCGCCATGATCAGGAAAGGCATCGCCAGCAGCGCGTCGGTGATACGGCTGATGATGCTGTCGGTCCAGCCGCCGAAATAGCCCGAGATCAGGCCGAAGGGCACGCCGATGGCGACCGCGATCAGCACAGACACGACACCCGCCAGAAGCGAGGCTTGCGCGCCCCAGATCATCCGGGCCAGCACATCGCGGCCAATCTCGTCCGTGCCCATCCATGCAGCGGCCGAGGGCGCCTTGCGGATCGCGCCCCAGTCGGTGGCATTGGGATCGGCAATCGGCAGCACCGGTGCCAGCAGGGCGAGAGCCACGAAAACGGTCACCACGGCGGCACCGATCAGCGCGCTTTTGTTGGCGCGCAGCTTGCGCCATGTCCGGTTTACGGGGCGGGCGGGAGTGTCAGCCACGGCCGTCATTGTGCGGTCCTCAGTCTGGGGTTCAGGATGACGTAAAGCACATCCGCCACGAGGTTCATGAAGATGAAGCCCACAGCCGTGCACAGGACCACACCCTGCACGACGGCATAATCACGGTTGAAAACGGCATCCACGATCAGCTTGCCGAAACCGGGGATGGTGAAGATCTGTTCGGTCAGCACCGCGCCTGCCAGCAACTCGCCGAACAGCAGCGCCGACAGGGTCACGACCGGCAGCACGGCGTTGCGGAAGGCGTGTTTCAGGATCACGACGCGGCCCCGCAGTCCTTTGGCGCGCGCGGTGCGGACGTAATCGGCCTGCAGCACGCCCAGCATGGCGGACCGTGTGTGCCGCATCAATGTGGCCGCCAGCGCGGTGCCCAGCACGAAGGCGGGCATGATCATCGTGGTCAGCGATTTCCACGGATCGACCCAGGGGCTTTCATAGCCCGAGGCGGGCAGCCAGCCCAGATTGACCGACACCAGCAGGATCAGCATGATCCCCAGCCAGAAATTCGGGATCGACAGGCCAGACAGCGCCACAAGATTGGCCAGCCAATCGACCCAGGTCCCCTTGCGCACTGCTGACAGGATGCCCGCGGGTATCCCGATCAGGAAGGCGAAAACCATCGACATCAATGCCAGTTGGATCGTCACCGGCAGTTTGGAGGCGATCAGATCCAGAACAGGCTCGTTGGTGCGCAGCGAAATCCCCAGATCCCCGCGCAGCACGTCCCCCGCCCAATAGAGGTATTGCACCACGATGGGCTCGTTCATGTGATATTTCTCGCGCAGCAGCGCGATCACCTCGGGGTCACGGTCTTCGCCTGCCATCACGAGGATGGGATCGCCCGGCAGCAGTTTTTGCAGCGCAAAGACGAACATCGACACAAGGATCAGTGTCGGGATCGCGATGAGGATGCGGCGAAGGATGAACAGCAGCATGGGTCAGCCCGTTGGGTCCAGAGGATGTGCAGGGCCACGCGGCCCCGCACCTTGTCCGTCACGCGGCCCGCTTGTGCAGGCTGCGCGTTTGCCGGGTCATTCCATCGTCACGCCGGACAGGCGGATCATGCCGTCGGGATAGGCGGTGAAGCCCTTGACCTTGTTCGACATCGCCCAGAGCCATGTCTGGTGATAAAGATAGATGATCGGCAGTTCTTCCCGCAGGATCGCATTGGCCGCGTCATACTTTTCCTTGCGTACAGCAGGGTCGATGGCGCTGCGGGCCTCGTTCAGAAGGGTATCCACCTCGGGCGAGCAGAACTTGCTGTCGTTCAGGCCACCTTCGCAGGTCATGAAGGCGTGGATATTTCCATCGGGGTCCGTGCGGCCCGACCAACCCACCTGTGTCGCGTCATAATTGCCGGCGGTCTGTTCCTGCAGCATGGTCGCGAATTCGGTCGCCTTGATCGAGATGTCGAACCCTGCTTCCGCTGCCATCGCCTGAATCACCTGCATCAGCTGCAACTGGACCGGGTTGTTGGCGGCCTGAATTTCGACGGCAATACGCTCGACCCCGGCCTCGGCCAGAAGGGCTTTGGCGGCATCCACATCACGCGCCTCGACCGGGTTGGTCTGGTCATAGAAGGGCGAGTTCGGCGGGAAGGGCTGGTTGCCGGCGGCATAGGTGCCCTCGAACACGACCTGATTGATCACTTCGCGATCAATGGCCAGCGACAGCGCGCGGCGCACGCGGGCATCCTGACCGAAGGGCGTTTCAGAGCGCGCGCCGTTGTTCACGTTCACGGTGATGCCCTGATAACCCTGACTGATCGCGGAGGCGAAGGTCAGGTTGCCATCGGCCTGCACACCCGCCACGTCGGAGGGCGCCAGACGCTCCAGCATGTCCAGATCGCCTGAACGCAGGTTCGCAAGACGCACGGTGGTGTCCGGGATCGGCAGGAAGATCACGCGATCAAAGCTGTAGCTGTCCGCGTCGTAATGTTCGGCGAATTTCTCCAGCACGATCCGGTCCTGCTGGATGCGTTCCACGAATTTGTAGGGGCCTGAGCAGACCGGCTCATTGGCCAGTTCCAGCCCCTTTTCCGCAGCGGCCGTGGGCGAGAGCATCATGCCGGCGCGGTCGGACAACTGCGCGATCAACGTGGCGTCGGGGTTCTTGAGAGTGAACTGCACCTCGAACGGGCCGGTCGCGGTGACGGTTTCCACCGAAGACAGCTCGGACTTGCGGCGGCTTTCGGCGAGGGTCTGCGAGCGGGTGATGTTGGCCACAACGGCTTCGGCGTTGAAGGGGGTGCCGTCGTGGAACGTGGCATCCTCGCGTAGTTGCATGGTTAGTGTCTTGGCATCCTCGGACCAGCTCCAGCTTGTCGCCAGTTCGGGCACGAATTCCAGCTCGGGCGTGATGTTCACAAGCTTGTCGCAGAGGGATTCGAACACGATCCGGCCTACGAAGGTGCGCGCCTGATCGGTGTCCAGTGCATCCGGGTCCTCTTGCAGACCGATACGCAGATCGGCGGCAAAGGCCGTCGTGGTCATCGCGACCGACGCCAAAAGCGCGGTCATCAGCTTTCTAATCGTCATGGGGTGGTCTCCTTGTTGGTGGTTCTGGTCTGGGTGGCCGCGCGATACAGCGCGAAGCGCGCCTCGGCGGATGGGCTTCGGGAACTGGCACTGGTGATGGGCAGGGCCGGGCTGGGCAAGCTGGCGTGGTGATGGCAGGCGATCTGGTGCCCCTCGCCCTGCAAGACGGGGCGGGTGCTGCGGCACAGGTCGGTGGCATGCGGGCAGCGTGTGTGGAATTTGCACCCCGATGGCGGGTTGGCGGGCGAGGGAATATCACCACCCAGCGTGCTGCGGGCACGCGCGGCACCGGGGACCGGCACCGGGATTGCCGACAAAAGCGCCTGTGTATAGGGATGGCGCGGCGCCGTGAAAAGGGTCTCGGTATCGGCCAGTTCGACCACTTCGCCCAGATACATCACGGCGATACGGTCGCTCATGTGGCGGATCACGGCCAGATCATGGGCGATGACCACCAGCGTAAGGCCGAATTCCTGTTTCAGATCCTCCAGCAGGTTCACGATCTGCGCCTGCACCGACACATCCAGCGCCGACACCGGCTCATCCCCGATCAGAAGTTTCGGCCCGGAGGCCAGCGCGCGGGCGATGCAAATCCGCTGGCGCTGTCCGCCGGAAAACTCGTGTGGATAGCGGTCCGCCATCTCGGGGCGAAGCCCGACCCGTTTCATCAGATCCGCGACCTTGGCGCGTCGCTCTGACGCCGAGAGGGCGGTATGCACCCTTAGCGGTTCCGCGATGATCGCCTCAACGCTCATGCGCGGGTTCAGCGATGAGAACGGGTCCTGAAAGATGAATTGCAGGTCCGATCTGAGCGCACGCATCTGTCCGCCGCTCAAATCGGTCAGGTCCTGCCCCTCATAGATCACCTGCCCTTCGCTGGGATCTATCAGGCGCAGCAACAGCCGGGCGAGGGTAGATTTCCCACAACCGGATTCACCCACGATGGCAAAGGTTTCCCCGCGCCGGACCTGAAGCGAGACACCGTTGACGGCATGGATCGTTGTGGTCTTGGCGAACAGCCCACCACCTTGGGTAAAGCGGCGGTGCAGGTCGCGGGTTTCAAGGATGATATCGGTCATTCCGCGGCCACCATGGATTCCAGAGGAGCCCGCAGACAGGCCACGGATTGCCCGCGCCCATCCGGGATCAGATCGGGGCGGGTGGTCTGGCACGCCTCGATCACAAAGGGGCAGCGTGTGGCAAAACGGCACCCTGCGGGCATCGCTTCGGGTGCGGGCACGGCGCCGGGTATTGTCATCAGCCGTCCTTGCCGCCCGGCAATGGCGGGCATCGAGCCCATAAGCCCCAGCGTGTAGGGATGCTGCGGTTCCGCAAAGATCTGGCCCACGGGGCCGCTTTCCACCACGCGTCCCGCATACATGACCGCCACGTCGTCGGCGATTTCGGCCACGACACCAAGATCATGGGTAATCATCAGCAGGGCGGCCCCTGTGTCCTCCTGCAACTCGCGCATCAGGTCAAGGATCTGCGCCTGAATGGTCACATCCAGCGCCGTGGTCGGCTCGTCCGCGATCAGCAGCGCCGGGTCATTGGCCAGTGCCATGGCGATCATCACCCGCTGGCGCATCCCGCCCGACATCTGGTGCGGATAATCATCCAGCCGCTTCTCTGCGGCTGGCATCCGCACCTTGCGGAACATTTCGAGCGCGCGCTCCCGTGCCTCGGCCTCGGTGCAGTTCTTGTGGCGGCGCACCGCCTCGGCCACTTGATGGCCCACAGTAAAAGCGGGGTTCAGGCTGGTCATCGGTTCCTGAAAGATCATCGCCATGCGATTGCCACGCAGGTCTTCGATCGCCGCGTCGTCCAGTCCCAGCAGATCGCGCCCGTTGAAGCGGACGGCACCGCGCGTGACCGTGGCCGCGCGCTTGGGCAGAAGTCCCATGATCGCGAGCGAGGTTACCGATTTCCCGCAACCGGATTCGCCGACCAGACAGAGCGTTTTGCCCCTTTCGATGGCGAAGCCTACGCCGTCGATCAGGTCGATGGGTTGACCGCGGAAGCGGATCGACAGATCCGTGACCTCAAGGACGGGATCAGGATGCATCTTCCAGCGCCTCCAAGGATGTCAGACGCAGGATACCGTCATGGACAGACATCAGATGCGTTCGCATCGCGGCCCCGGCTCGGACCGGATCATGGGCGGCGATGGCATCCACGATGTCGCGGTGCTGGCGCATGGTCTGGGCCAGATTGGCGCGATTGCGGGCACGTTCGCGCAGCGCGCGCCAAGCTTCGTCATGACGGGCGCGGTCCATGGAATCGAAGATCATCAGGAAGAAACGATTGCCCGCCGCCCGCGCGATTTCGCGGTGCAGGGCGGAATCCCACAACTCGCGCCCGTCGGCATCATCGCTGTCCTCAAGCCGAATGATAAGGTCGCGCATCCGGGCTATGGCACCAGGAGAGGCGCGCAGGGCCGCCAGTTGGGCCAATTGCGGCTCAAGGCGCAGACGGACCTCCATCACCTCCGAGAAGTTCGCCTCGAGCCCTTCGTGTTCGGTGAGCGTGTCGGGGCGGGGGCCTGCAAAAGTGCCTGCGCCTTGCCGCCGCCAGACCAACCCCTCGGCCTCGAGCACTTCAAGTGCGCGGCGCACCGAACGCCGGCTGATGCCAAGGCTTTCTGCCAATTGGCGTTCCGTGGGCAGACGGCTGTCCCCTGTCGCGGGAATGTCGCGCAGCATCTGGCGCAGACGTTCCAGCGCTAGGGAAGAGTTGTCGCGATCTCGGGCGGGCATCTGGGACCTTTGCGAACCAATTTGAAATGGGTTCATCATCGGTAAAGTCAGCGCCGTGGCAAGAAAAAATGCAAATCGCCGTCAGATTTGTAAGATCACGCAAGAAAAAAGCGTGTTTTATAATCATAACGGGCAAGGTGCCGCCCGGTGCCAATGGCCCACATGTGATGATCTGCCTCGCGAATCGTCTGTGACGGCGATGAGTCGGCATTTGGTTCACCCTCGGCGCGGTCGGGCGACGTGGTGGATTGCCCGGCGGGCGCACCCGCAATGAGTGCACCTGTGACCCGCGTGGACTCATCTTTCAGAATCCTTGAGTATGCGAATGATCAGCCCTTGCAAGGCGGTCACGGTTCTGATGCGATGCGCGCATGACGCCCCGGATCAGCCGCCATTTGACACAAGCTTTCACCCCGTCCCGCTGCAATGCGCCGGGACAGATCGGCACGGGTTGTTTCAATCGTGCTGGCTGACACGCCGCGCCCGGATCGTTTGTCGGATTTCCTGCGTTTCAATGCCCCGTGGCTTGCCGCCGGGCTTCTGCTGACATTCACATCGAGTTTCGGACAGACCTTTTTCGTTTCGGTTTTCGCGGGCGAGATCCGCGAGGCTTTCGGCCTGTCGCATGGGGCTTGGGGTGGGCTTTATGCCTTGGCCACCACGGCCTCGGCGGCGGTCATGGTCTATGCCGGTGTGCTGACGGACCGTTTCCGGGTGCGCCATATCGGGCTGGTTGTGCTGATCGGGCTGATCTGTGCGGCTCTCCTGATGAGCCTGATCACCGAGGTCTGGATGCTGGCGATCACGATCTTTCTGCTGCGGCTGTTCGGGCAGGGATTGATGAGCCATAGCGCGATGGTGGCCATGGCGCGCTGGTTCGTGGCGACGCGGGGGCGCGCGGTGTCCATCGCGGGCCTTGGCGTCGCGCTGGGCGAGGCGATGTTGCCGATCACCTTTGTGGCGCTGCTGGGCGTGTTCGACTGGCGCATGCTCTGGATCGGCGCGGCGGTGATCATGGCGGCGCTGACGCCGGTGCTCTGGCTGCTTCTGTCGCAAGAGCGGACGCCGCAATCCTTTCTGGCAACTGATGGCAGCGCCGGATTGAAGGGACGGATGTGGACGCGGGCCGAGGTGCTGCGGCATCCGGTCTTCTGGCTGATGGTGCCTGCCCTGATGGGGCCTGCTGCGTGGAACACCGCCTATTTCTTCCATCAGGTGCATCTGGCAGAGGCCAAGGGTTGGGCGCATGTCAGCCTTGTGGCGCTGTTCCCGCTCTATACTGCGGCCAGTGTCGGAGCGATGCTGACAGCGGGATGGCTGGTGGACCGGTTCGGCAGTCTGCGGCTGGGGGCGGTATATCTTCTGCCGCTGGCGGCAGGCTACATGGTTGTCGCGCTGGCCGGATCGGTGCCGGCGGGTGCGCTGGCGATGATGCTGATCGGGGCCGGACAGGGGATGCACATGACGATGATGGCGACCTTCTGGGCCGAGGTATTCGGCACTCGTCATCTGGGCGCCATCAGGGCGATGATGGGGGCGGTCATGGTGCTGGGCACGGCGATCGGTCCCGGCGTGACTGGCACCGTCATTGATCTGGGGCTAGATTTTCCAACGCAGGGCTATGGCATTGCGGTCTATTTCCTGCTGGCCAGCGGGCTGGCGGCACTGGCCAGCCGCGTGGCCCTGCACGACAGTGCGAGCGACGCGAGCTGACCTGTGCATGACCCGCAACTGATCGACACCCCGGCCCTGCCGGTCTATCGTGACCTGTCCTGGTGGGCCCATTTCCGGGCCTGACAGCACGCGGAACGGCAGGGCAGGAAGCAGATGATCTCGAAATATGCATGGTACCTGCGTGAGGTGCTCAAGAAAGTCTGGGTTCGCGTGGCCGGTTTCGCCCTTCTGGCGATGCTGTCTATCGGCTTGGCGCGGCTGCTTTCTCCTTTGCTGGAAGGGAATGAGACCCTCAAGGCCGGGGCCGATGCTGTCGAGCAACTGTTGGAGGTGCTGACGACCTCGATGCTGGCGGTCACGACATTCTCGCTGTCGATCGCCGTGTCGGCCTTCGCCGCCGCTGCCAGCACGGCCACGCCCCGCGCCGCCGTCCTGCTGCAGGAAGACCGCACGACGCAGAACGTGCTGGCCACATTTCTGGGGGCTTTCCTGTTCGGGTTGGTGGGGTTGGTGGCGCTCAATGCGGAACTTTACAATGAATCCGGTCGGGTTGTGTTGTTCGTGTTTACGGTGACGGTCATCGGGCTTGTGGTGTTGGCGCTGATCCGCTGGATCGACCACCTGATGAGCTTCGGGCGCATGGGCGACACGTTGAACCGGGTCGAGACGGCCGCGACCGAGGCCTGGACCCTGCGCCTGAGCGATCCTTATCTGGGGGGACGAAAACTGGGTGAGACACCGCCCGCGCCTCTTTTTGCAGTCCATAACCGCACGTCCGGCTATGTGCAGCATATCGACATGGAGTCGTTGCAGGAATGTGCGACGGAGCTGAACGCGGTCGTCTATCTGAACAGTCTGCCGGGCCGGTTCGTCGCATCGGGGGAACCGATCCTGTGGATAGGCCGTCAGCATGTTGAGGACAATCATGTCGATACACTGGTCGATGCCATCGCCATCGGGACCCGCCGCACCTTCGAGGAAGACCCGCGTTTCGGGCTGATCGTCCTGTCCGAGATCGCGTCGCGCGCGCTGTCGCCTGCTGTGAATGATCCCGGCACGGCGATCGACATCCTGGGCCGGTTTGTGCGGATATTGTCCCTTTGGAAGGACAGATCCGAGCCGGAGGTGCGTTTTGACCGGGTGTTCATCCCGCCCCTGACGGTACAGGACGCCATGGAGGATGCGTTCCGGCCGCTGGCCCGCGACGGGGCCGGTCTGGTCGAGGTGCAGATCCGCTTGCAGAAAACGCTTGCTTCGCTGCGTGCCATCGCACCCGATGTGTTTGACGAGCCCGCCGCCTCCATGTCTCGTGATGCCTTGGCGCGCGCCGAAGCGGCCTCTCTTCTTCCCGCCGATCTGGAGGCGATCCGCGCTGCGGCAGGTCATAAGGACCCAGGTGCGCCGGAACGGTCCGCTGCGGTCGAGGACAGGTCCGAAACGACGAAACAGCAGATCTGAGCGCTGCGCCACACAAGGCTGCCATGGCGGCAACCGACATGAAAAAAACCCCGCCCGAAGGCGGGATTTTTCATTTCGTTCAGATCGGGCCGATCAGTTCGGGATCGTGCCTTCGATGCCTTCGACGTAGAAGTCCATGCCCAGCAGTGTGCCATCGTCAGCCACTTCGCCGTCAGCCAGCCAGACCGAGCCATCCTGCTTGTTCAGCGGACCGGTGAAGGGGTGATAATCGCCCTTGGCAATCGCATCCTTCAGCGCCAGCGCTTCGGCCTTTACATCGGCGGGGACCTTGTCGGTGATCTCGCCAATGCCGACCATGCCCGGCCCGATGCCGTCCCATGTGTCGGTCGAGGTCCAGGTCCCGTCCATCACCGCCTTAACGCGGGCGATGTAGTAGGGTGCCCAGTTGTCGATGATCGACGACACGCGCGGACCATCTGCGTATTCGCTCATGTCGGACGCCTGACCGAAGCCGATGATGTTGCCGGCTTCTGCGGCAGCGGCCAGCGGTGCGGTGGAATCGGTGTGCTGCAGGATCACGTCGGCACCCTGTTCGATCAGGACCTTGGCCGCGTCAGCCTCTTTCGCGGGATCGAACCAGGTATAGGCCCAGACGATCTTGAACTGCACGTCCGGGTTCACCTTGCGTGCATGGATGAAGGCCGAGTTGATGCCGCGGATCACTTCGGGGATCGGGTAGGAGCCGATGTAGCCCACGATGTTGGATTCCGTCATCTTGCCAGCGATATGGCCCTGAATGGCGCGGCCCTCATAGAAGCGTGCCGAATAGGTGGACACGTTGTCCGCGCGCTTGTAACCGGTCGCATGCTCGAACTTCACATCGGGAAACTTGGCCGCGACGTTGATCGTCGGGTCCATGAAGCCGAAAGATGTCGTGAAGATCAGTTTGGCACCATCCAGCGCCATCTGGGTCATCACGCGCTCTGCGTCCGGGCCTTCGGGCACGGATTCGACGAAGACGGTTTCGACCTTGTCGCCGAATTCGGCTTCGACAGCCTGACGGCCCTTGTCATGCTCATAGGTCCAGCCGCCGTCACCGACGGGGCCGACATAGACAAAGCCCACTTTCAGCTTGTCCTGCGCCATGGCACCGGTGGCCAGACCCAGCGCAAAGGCTGCGGTGGTCAAGAGTTTCGATAGTTTCATACGGGTATCCCCCTGTTAGTGACGAACGCGGTATTGGCCTCATCGCGAGGCATGGAAAACACGGCCCAACGAGGCAGGCGCGCTGCTTTTGTCGGCCGACATGATGACCAGCACGAGGATGGTGATCAGATAGGGCGACATTGCCAGATACTCGACGGGAATCGCAACGCCTGCCGCCTGTAGATTCAGCTGTATTACGGTAACCCCGCCGAAAAGATAGGCACCCAGTAGCACGCGCCACGGTTTCCAACTGGCAAAGACCACCAGCGCCAGGGCAATCCAGCCGATTCCGGCGGTCATCCCCTCGGTCCATTGGGGCACGCGGATCAGGCTGATATAGGCTCCGCCCATGCCCGCGCAGGCCCCGCCGAACAGGATTGCCATGATGCGGATGCGCACGACCTTGTAACCCAGCGCATGGGCCGCCTCGTGATTCTCGCCGACCGCCCGCAGGATCAGTCCCGCGCGCGTGTATTTCAGCATGAACCAGACTGCCGTGACGATGATCAGGCCCAGATAGACCATCAGGTCATGCGAGAACAGGATCCGCCCCAGAACGGGCATGTCCGACAGGCCGGGGATGTTCAGTCGCGGAAAGGACGGTGGCCGGATGCCCTGATAGCCCTGCCCGATGAGCGAGGACAGACCAAGCCCGAACAGGGTCAGTCCAAGGCCCGAAGCCACCTGATTGGCCAGTGCCACCTGCGTGAGCAGCGCGAAAAGCAGCGACAGTACCGCACCGCCCGCCGCTGCCGCCAGAACACCCAACAGCGGATTGCCGGTGTTGACCGCAATGGCAAAGCCGCAGATGGCACCGGTGATCATCATCCCTTCGACACCAAGGTTCAGAACGCCTGCCTTTTCCACGACCAGTTCTCCGACCGCCGCCAGCAAGAGTGGTGTTGCCGCGACCATCAACGAGGCCAGCAGAAGGATCGGATTGATTGACGACAGATCCATCATGCCACCTCACGCCATGTCAGCCGCAGCCGGTAATTTGTCATCACATCGACAGCCAGAAGGAAGAACAGAAGCATTCCCTGGAACATCTGGATCGCCGCCGCGGGCAGGCCCAGCCGCGATTGTGCAATCTCGCCGCCAATATAGGTCAGCGCCATCAGCAGCCCCGCCAAGGCAATGCCAAGCGGATGCAGGCGCCCGAGGAAGGCCACGATGATTGCGGTGAAACCATAGCCTACGTTGAAGTCGATGCTGACGCGCCCCGCGGGACCCGAGACCTCGAACATGCCGGCAAGTCCCGCCAGCGCGCCGGCCAGACCCAGACAGATCAGCACGAGCCGGGCGGGATTGACGCCCGCGAAACGCGCCGCGCGCGGCGCCTCGCCGGTCAGGCGGATATGGAAGCCCAGAATATGCCGCGTCAACATCACATAGGCGAAGATCACCGCGATCAGCGCCGCGACCACGCCCCAATGCATCCCCGATCCAGCGATCAGTTCAGCGTTATGGGCGCTGGGATACTGTTGCAGGTTGCGCGAGCCGGGAAATCCGAACCCTTCGGGGTTCTTCATCAGTCCCAATGACATCGAGGCCAACAATTGCTCGGCCACATAAACCAGCATGAGCGAGACAAGGATTTCGTTCGTGCCGAACTTGACCTTCAACACCGCGGGGATCGTCGCCCAGGCCCAGCCGCCCAAGGCCCCGGCCATCACCATCAACGGAAAGATGAACCAGCCTTCCATCGGATAGAACATCAGGCCCACGCCCGCACCGGTCAGTGCGCCGACGATATATTGCCCCTCGGCCCCGATATTCCAGATGCCTGCCCTGAATCCAAGGCTCAGACCAATGGCGATCAGGATCAGTGGCGCGCCCTTCACCAGAAGCTGCGGACGGTAGAAGAACGCGAATTCCGAAAACAGCGGGTCCCAGAAAATCGTACGGATCGCCACCAAAGGGTCCTTGCCCAGAAGCGCGAAGAGCGCCCCGCCCGCGATCATCGTGGCGATCACAGCCACGACAGGGGCCAGCCAGACCCAGGCTTTCGACGGCTGTGGCCGTTTTTCCAGCTTCAGCATGGCGCGGCCCCCGTTTCATCTTGCCAAAAATACTCGAACGTCAACGCCTCAGACATGCGCCACCTCCATGTCATGGGCTCCACCCATCATCAGTCCGATCTCTTCGATATTCAGTTCGGATGTGGGCCTGATGCGCGACAACCGCCCCTCGTTCAGTGCACCGAACCTGTCCGAAATCTCCATCAATTCGTCCAGATCCTGACTGATCACAACCACCGCCGTGCCCCCTGCCGCAAGATCCAGCAGCGCCTGTCGGATTGCGGCGGCGGCGGACGCATCGACACCCCAAGTCGGTTGGTTCACGACCAGCACTTCGGGGCGCTGCATCACTTCGCGGCCGATCACGAATTTCTGCAGGTTGCCACCCGACAAGGACCGCGCAGCATTGCCTGGCCCCGGTGTGCGCACATCGAAGCGCGCGATGATCGCCTCGGCGAAACCCTTCGCCTTGGTCCAGTCCAGAAAACCGCGCCGCTCCAGCCCCTCGCGCAGCGACCCTGTCAGCATGGCGTTTTCGGTCAGGCTCATATCAGGGGCCGCCGCATGGCCCAATCGCTCCTCGGGCGCGCAGAGCAAACCGATCCGCCGTCGCTCCATCGGCCCCAGCGCGCCAACGGGGGTGCCGTGCATCCGCACCATATCGGGGGCGGATCGCAATTCACCCGACAGCGCCCCCAGAAGTTCGTCCTGCCCATTACCCGCGACACCGCCCAGACCCAGCACTTCGCCCTGCCGGACGGCCAGACTGACCCCCTTCAGCGAACAGCCAAAAGCCGAGGGCGAGCGTACGGACAATTCGCTCAGCTCCAGTGCCACATCGCCAAGGGCCCGTCCGCTGCGTTCCGGTGTGTGCAGCACCGTGCCCACCATCATCTCGGCCAGTTGCCGCGCGGTCGTGTCGGCAGGGGTGCATGTCGCGACCTTCTTGCCCAGCCGCAGGATCGTGGCGGTATCGCACAGAGCGCGGATCTCCTCCAGCTTGTGACTGATATAGAGGATCGCCACCCCTTCGGCCGTCAGCTTGCGCAGGGTCTGGAACAGGATCTCGACCTCCTGCGGGGTCAGCACCGATGTCGGTTCGTCCATGATCAGCAGGCGCGGGTCCTGCAACAGGCAGCGGATGATCTCGACCCGCTGGCGTTCACCGGCTGACAGATCCCCCACGGTGCGGAACGGGTCCAGCGGCAGGCCATAGGTTTCCGACACCTCGCGGATACGTCCGGCCAGATCGGCCAGACGCGGCGGGTCCTCCATTCCAAGCGCCACGTTTTCCGCCACGTTCAGCGCGTCGAACAGCGAGAAATGCTGAAACACCATGGCGACACCGGCAGCGCGCGCCGCGCGCGGTTCTGCTGGCGCATAGGGAGTGCCCTGAAAGGTCATGCTGCCGTGGTCGGGTTTGACCAGACCGTAGATCATCTTGACCAGCGTCGACTTGCCAGCGCCATTCTCGCCCAAGAGGGCGTGAACCTCGCCTTGCCTCACGTCGAAGGACACGTCGGAATTCGCCACCACACCGGGGTAGGCCTTTGTCAGACCGTGAATACTCAGAACCGGTGCCGTCATGCGCTGCGTTCCTTCTGTGCGGATCTGACCATGATATCGCTCAATAAGCCGGAGGCGACGCCGATGGCAATTGCCTGTGGGTGCTTGCCCAGTGCCGGCAGCCCGATGGGACAGCGGATGCGCGCGATTTGGGCGGGCGCATGGTCCAAAGCTGCCAAGCGTGACTTGAACCGCGCCCACTTCGTCGCTGATCCGATCAACCCGACGCTGGCAAAGCCATGGCCCAGCAACCCGTGGCACAGGGCAAGGTCCAGCGCATGGGAATAGGTCAGGATCAGGTGATGCGCGTCATGCGGCGCATGGCGCACCACACGTGCGGGATCTGTGGCGGGAAGTACCGTCACGCTGTCGGGCACATGCGCGGGGAAACGGGCCGGGCCTGTGTCGATCCATGTGATCGCCAGATCGGGCAGGGGTGCCATGACATCGACCAGCGCGCGCCCCACATGGCCCGCCCCCCAGATCCACAGAGGGATGGACGCCCGCGTCACGGGTTCCACCATCCAGCCTTCTACCAGTTGCGGCGCGGGGCACCGCCCCTGTCCACGCGCCTGCGTCCGAATCCGTTGCACTGCCAATGGCATCCGGGCCTCGGCCAGCACGGGGCGGGCGATCACCTCCAAACCTTCAAGATCTGCGACGGATGCGGCGTCGTGCACTTCGGCCAGAAGCTGCACCGAACCCCCACAGCATTGTCCCAGATCGGGTCCAAGCGCATGGCGCGACAGCCGCATGGCCGGACCGCCCGCCACCATCGCTCGCGCCGCCTGGGCGGCCTGATACTCCAGCGCGCCCCCTCCGATCGTGCCGGACTGGCCGTTTGGCCAGACCAACATGGCTGCACCAACCTCGCGCGGGGATGATCCGCGCACGTCGGCGATTACCACCCGCACGACACGGCCATGTTGCGCGACGGCTGCGCGCAGGGTGTCCAGATCAAAGCCCATCGCGCACGCTCTGCACTGCGGCCAGGATACGCTCGGGCGTGGCCGGAGCGTCCAGCGCGGGATAGCCCGGCCCGCAGGCCGCCACCGCGTCCGAGATCGCCATCAACGCCGAAATACCTAGCATAAGGGGGGGCTCGCCCACCGCCTTGGACCGATAGATCGTGTCCTCGCGGTTCGCGCCGTCCCAGAGCGCCACGTTGAAAATGGCCGGCCGATCCGACACAGCCGGGATCTTGTAGGTCGAGGGCGCATGGGTGCGCAGCCGACCTTTGTCATCCCAGACCAGTTCCTCCATCGTCAGCCAGCCTGCACCCTGCACATAGCCGCCCTCGATCTGGCCGATATCCAGAGCGGGGTTCAGGCTGTTACCCGCGTCGTGCAAAAGGTCCGCGCGCAGGATGCGGTTCTCGCCGGTCAGGGTGTCGATCACCACCTCGGTCAGCGCCGCACCATAGGCGAAGTAGAAGAATGGTCGCCCATGGCCCTTGATGCGGTCCCATTGCACCTTGGGCGTGGCATAGAACCCGGTCGATGACAGGCTGACCCGCGCGGCATAGGCCATCTGTGCGGCTTCGGCAAAGCTGTAGCTGGCCTCGGCCACGATGACCCGCCCGCCTTCGAACCGGACCGCTCCAGCATCCACCTGATGCAACCCCGCCAGATGCGCGGCCATCCGGTCGCGGATCGTGTCACAGGCGGCCTTCACCGCCATGCCGTTCAGGTCCGACCCGGATGATGCCGCGGTGGCCGAGGTGTTGGGCACCTTGCCCGTATCGGTCGCGGTGATTTTCACCGCCCCCACATCCAGTCCGAACCGCGCCGCGGCCACCTGCGCCACCTTCTGGAACAGGCCCTGTCCCATTTCGGTGCCGCCATGGTTCAGATGTACCGATCCGTCCTGATAAACATGTACCAATGCCCCCGCCTGATTGAGATGCGTCAGCGTGAAGGAGATCCCGAATTTCACCGGAGTCAGCGCCAGCCCGCGTTTGAGCACCGGGTTCGCAGCATTCCAGTCCGCCACGGCCTGCCGCCGCTGGTCATATTCTGCCGTTTCGGCCAGACGGCCGGTCAGGGCGTGCAGGATGAAATCATCGACCTCCATCCCGTAGGGCGTGGTCTGTTTCCTCTTGCCGGAAATATCCTCGGGGGGGTGTTCACCGAAGGTGAACCGGGGGGCAGACAGCCCCCCTGCGCCGCCCGCCGCAGGCGTGGCCTCGGCATAGTAATTCGCCCGCCGCACCGCCAGCGGGTCGCGGCCCAGATGATGGGCGATGTGATCCATCACCCGTTCGATCCCGACCATGCCCTGAGGGCCGCCAAAGCCGCGAAAGGCCGTGGCGCTTTGGGTGTTGGTCTTCAGCCGGTGACTTTCGATCCGCGCATTTTCAAGCAGATAGGCATTGTCCGCATGCAGCATGGCACGATCCGCCACCGGCAAGGACAGGTCCTGCGCCCAGCCGCAACGGGCATAGTGCACAAACTCCACGCCAGTGATGCGGCCAGTGTCATCGAACCCTGCCACATAGTCGATGCGGAAATCATGCCGCTTGCCGGTGATAACCATGTCATCGTCGCGGTCATAGCGCATCTTGCAGGGCCGTCCGGTCAGCGACGCGGCCACGGCACAGGCGACAGCCAGCGCGTTGCCCTGACTTTCCTTGCCACCGAAGCCGCCGCCCATGCGGCGCACTTCGACCCGGACGGCATGCATCGGCACGCCCAAGGCCTCGGCCACCTTGTGCTGGATCTCGGTCGGGTGCTGGGTGGAACTGTGCACGACCATATCCCCGCCCTCCTGCGGCATGGCCAATGCGGCTTGTCCTTCCAGATAGAAATGTTCCTGACCGCCGATTTCGAAACGCCCTTCGACGCGATGGGGTGCTGCGGCGATCGCGGACTCGGCATCGCCCTTGGCATAGATGCGCGGTCCATCCTCGAAGCGGCTGTTCGCGGCCATGGCCTGATCAATGGTGAGGATCGGATCTTCCTCGGCATAGTCGATCCGGCCCAGTCGTGCCGCCTGCCGCGCGGCCAGATGGCTGTCGGCCACCACCGCAAAGACAGGCTGACCCAGATAATGCACCTGACCTGTGGCCAGAAGCGGCTCGTCATGGGCCGAAGGCGAGACGTCATTGGCGAAAGGCAGGTCTTCCGCCGTCAGCACCATGACCACGCCGGGGGCGGCGCGCACATCTGCAAGATCCATCCCCGTGATCCGGCCCCGCGCAATGCTGGACAAGCCGAAGGCCAGATGCAGCGTATCGGCGGGAACGGGGATATCATCCACATAGCGGGCCTGCCCCGTCACATGCAGGCGGGCCGCGTCATGAGGCAGCGGTTTGGCGACACTCATGGCTGCACCTCCATGATCGATGTCGATTGACCCGTGTCCTCAAGAAAATAGCGGTGCAGCATGTTTGCCGCTGTTTGCAGCCGGTAGGCGGCCGAGGCGCGCATGTCCGACAGCGGAGTGTAATCCCGCGAGAAAGCCTGCATCGCTTTCGCGACAGTGGCATCGGTCCATGGGTGACCGAGAAGTGCCGCCTCGACATGCGCGGCCCGCTTGGGCGTTCCGGCCATCCCGCCGTAGGCGATACGGGCAGCGGTCACGCGGCCATCCGCCACGGTGATGTTGAAGCAGCCGCAGAGGGCCGAGATATCCTGATCGAAGCGCTTGCTGAGTTTGTAGCAACGCAGGCGGTCGGGTTGGCGTGGAAGGGTGATGCTTTCGACGAATTCGCCGCGGCGTCGGTCTTGCTTGCCGTAATCGAGGAAGAAGTCCTCAAGGGGCATGGACCGCCTGTCCTTACCCTGTCGCAGATGGAGAGTCGCCCCCAACGCGATGAGCGCGGGTGGACCATCCCCGATGGGCGAGCCATTGGCGATATTGCCGCCGATGGTCGACGCCGCGCGAACCTGCGCCGAGCCATAGCGCCGCAGCATCGCGGCAAAGGAAGGGTGCATTTCCTCCATCAGCGGGATCAGCCGCGCAATGGTGACTCCTGCACCGATGGTCAACCCGTCCGCCTCTTGCTCGATCTGCTTGAGGTCGTCGCAGCGATTGAGAAAGATCATCTGCCCCAGCTCGCGCATCTGCTTGGTCACCCACAGCCCCACATCGGTGGCACCTGCCACAAGCGTGGCGTCGGGGTTGTCGGCATAGGCGGTGGCCAGTTCGTCCAATGTTCTTGGCTGCAGGGCTGCGGGGGGATTGCCGCCCCCCACGTCGAACCCTTGGTTTGAGGATCCCGCTGCAGATACCTCTGCCAGAAAGAAGCGCCGATCCGCATTCATCCATTCGGGAACGGGCGCGCTTTCGGCCGCCTTGGCTGCGCGGATGATGGGGGCATAGCCGGTGCAGCGGCACAGATTGCCCGCAAGCGCGGTGTCGTGATCCGTCGCGCCATTCAGATGCGCCACGGCCATGGACGCCACGAATCCAGGTGTGCAGAACCCGCACTGGCTGCCGTGATGGTCCACCATCGCCTGCTGCACAGGATGCAGGGCGTTGTCAGGGCCGGTGATTCCCTCAACCGTGCGCAGGGCGCGGCCGTCAAGTTGCGGCAAAAACAGGATGCAGGCGTTGAGCGCCTGTGTCGTGCCATCCGGGTCGGTGACCATCACCGTGCAGGCCCCGCAGTCGCCCTCGTTGCATCCTTCCTTGGTCGCGGTCAGGCCACGCGTATCGCGCAGCCAATCCAGAGTGGTGGCCGTGGGTGCGACATCGGTCAGCACCACGTGTTCCCCGTTCAGACGAAAGGAGATATCCATGTTGAAAAAGCCTGCCGCCTTACCCGTTGTTTGCCCGTGGATGCGCTGTCTCGATGCGGCGTAGAGCAGCGCGGGCCCCTGTTGGTTCCCTCCAGAAAAGCGTGGATTCGATCACTTGGCAAGCGAAAGCTTCGGCGCGGGGCATGACCCAAGGGCAAGAGGCGGGGATTTTCTGCGCTTCCAGAGGGGCAGGGCTTGGGGTAGCTTTGGCCTCATGAGCAGTTTCCCCCGATTCATCCATCTCCGCGTACACACCGAATATTCCCTGCTGGAAGGCGCGGTGCGGCTGAAAAAACTGCCGGGCCTTTGCGCGGCGGCGGGGATGCCTGCCGTCGCTGTGACAGACACCAACAACATGTTCGCCGCACTGGAGTTTTCGGTCGGCGCAAACGGTGCAGGCGTGCAGCCCATCATGGGATGTCAGGTGTCGCTTGCCTATCTGCCTACCCAACCGGGAGAGCGGCCGCGTGATCCGGCCGGGGTCGTGCTTCTGGCGCAGAACGAGACCGGGTATGAAAACCTGATGCGGCTGAACAGTTGCCTCTATCTGGACAAGGCGGGACAGTTGCCGCAGGTCACGATGGAGGAGTTGTCCGAATTCAGCGCTGGTCTGATCTGCCTGTCCGGTGGCCCTGATGGCCCGGTGGGGCGGCTGTTGCGCGCGGGTCAGCGCCCGGCGGCCGAGGATCTGATGCGCCGTCTGGCCGCGATCTATCCTGATCGGCTTTATGTGGAACTGCAGCGCCACCCCGAAGGTGGCGGCTTGCCAGAGGCAGAGCGCCTGTCCGAGCGCGGTTTTGTCGAGATGGCCTATGCGATGGACCTGCCGCTGGTGGCAACCAATGATGTGTATTTCCCCAAATCCGACATGTACGAGGCGCATGATGCGCTGATCTGCATTGCCGAGGGGGCCTATGTCGATCAGCAGGGTCCCCGCCGTCGCCTGACGGCGCAGCACTATTTCAAATCGCCGCAGGAAATGGCGACGCTTTTCGCCGATTTGCCTGAGGCGATTGAAAATACGGTTGAAATTGCCCGGCGATGCGCATTTCGCGCCTATAAGCGCGATCCGATCCTGCCCAAATTCGCCGATGACGAGGTGCAGGAATTGCGCCGTCAGGCAAAAGAAGGTCTGGCCGCGCGTCTTGCCGTGATCCCCCATGCTGCCACGGTCGAGGACTATGAAAAACGCCTCGATTTCGAACTGGGCATCATCGAGGGCATGGGCTTTCCCGGTTATTTCCTGATCGTGGCCGATTTTATCAAATGGGCCAAGGATCACGACATTCCCGTGGGACCGGGGCGCGGGTCGGGGGCGGGCTCTCTGGTGGCGTATGCCCTGACGATCACCGATCTTGACCCCTTGCGCTACTCCCTGCTGTTCGAGCGGTTCCTGAATCCCGAACGTGTCTCGATGCCCGACTTCGACATCGACTTCTGCATGGATCGCCGCGAGGAGGTGATCCGCTATGTGCAGGACCGCTATGGCCGCGACAAGGTGGGGCAGATCATCACCTTCGGTGCGCTGCTGTCCAAGGCGGCGGTGCGCGATATCGGTCGGGTGTTGCAGATGCCCTATGGGCAGGTGGACCGGCTGTCCAAGCTGATCCCGGTCGAGGGCGTCAAGCCTGTCAGCATCGAGCAGGCGCTGGCGCAGGAAGAACGTCTGCGCGAGGCGGCGCGATCGGAAGAAGTCGTGAAGCGCCTTCTCGACTACGGCCAGCAGGTCGAAGGCCTGCTGCGCAACGCGTCAACCCACGCTGCCGGTGTGGTGATTGGCGACCGTCCGCTGGACCGCCTTGTGCCGCTGTATCAGGACCCGCGTTCGGATATGCCGGCGACCCAATTCAACATGAAATGGGTGGAACAGGCGGGTCTGGTGAAGTTCGACTTTCTGGGACTCAAGACCCTGACGGTGATCCAGAATGCGGTCGATCTGATCAAGGGGCAGGGGCGGCATCTGCATATCCGCGCCGACGGGGTGCAGCTTTACGATCCGCCAGATGGGGCCGTGGATGATATCGGGGCCATCCCTCTGGATGATGAAGCGACCTATAAACTCTATGCCAGCGCCAAGACCGTAGCCGTGTTTCAGGTGGAATCCAGCGGCATGATGGACGCGCTGCGCCGCATGAAGCCCACCTGCATCGAGGATATCGTGGCGCTGGTCGCCCTTTATCGTCCGGGCCCGATGGAGAACATTCCCACCTATTGCGAGGTCAAGAACGGGCTGAAAGAGCGCGCGTCGATCCATCCGTTGATCGACCATATCCTTGAGGAAACCCAGGGCATCATCGTCTATCAGGAACAGGTGATGCAGATCGCGCAGGAGATGGCAGGCTACAGCCTTGGTGGCGCCGACCTGTTGCGCCGCGCCATGGGCAAGAAGATCGCCGAGGAGATGGCCAAGGAACGCCCCAAGTTCGAAAAGGGCGCCATGGCCAATGGGGTGGACAAGAAGAAAGCCTCCGAGGTCTTCGACCTTCTGGAGAAATTCGCCAATTACGGCTTCAACAAATCGCACGCCGCCGCCTATGCCGTGGTCAGCTATCAAACAGCATGGCTAAAGGCGAACCATCCTGTCGAATTCATGGCCGGGGTGATGAACTGCGACAGCCATCTGACCGACAAGCTGTCGACCTATGCCGAGGAAGTCCGGCGGGGCATGGGGATCGAGATCGTACCCCCTTGTGTCAACCGTTCAGATGCCGGGTTCACGGTGCGCGAGGGCAAACTGGTCTATGCGCTGGGCGCGCTGAAGAACGTGGGCATGGATGCGATGCGGATGATCACCGCCGCGCGTCGCGACGAGGCGGGGCGCGAGAAGCCCTTTGTCACGCTGTTTGATTTCGCCCGACGGGTGGATCTGAAACGGGTGGGCAAGCGACCGCTGGAGATGCTGGCCCGCGCAGGTGCCTTTGACATGCTGGACACCAACCGCCGCCGCGTCTTCGAGGCGCTGGATGCGCTGGTCGGCTATTCTGCTGCGATCCACGAGCAGAAAGCCTCCAATCAGGTTTCGCTTTTCGGCGATGCGGGTGAGGACCTGCCCGAACCCCGCCTGATGCCGGTGTCCGACTGGCAAGCGCTGGAGCGGCTGGACGAAGAGCACAAGGCGATCGGGTTCTACCTGTCCGGCCATCCGCTGGACGATTACCTGCCCGCCCTGAAGCGGCGCAACGTGATGACCCTGGCCGAATTGCAGGCCCGGGCGGAACAGGCGGGTGGGGCCATCGGCAAGGTGGGGGTTCTGGTCTCGGCTTTGCAGGAACGTAAATCCGGACGCGGCACGCGGTTCTTCCGCATGAACATCTCGGATCCGACGTCACAGGTCTCGGGCATCGCGATGTTCTGTGATGATTTCGACGCCGCGCGGCGCGTCTTTGATCAGACCCATCAGGTGGTGATGACTCTGGAGGCGCGTTTCAACGAAGGGCAGTTTGACCCCGTCGGTCGGTCTGTGGTCGCGATGGACGGTGTGGTGGCGGAAGCGGGGGCCACGGGCCTGAGGATCTTCATCGAGGATGCCAGCGCGATCGCTACCGTAGCCTCGGTTCTGGCGCAGGCCGGTGAGGCGCAACGCAACCTGCCACGTGGGCCTGTGATGCTCTGTCTCATGGACCCCGGCCTGCCCGGCGAGACCGAGATTGACACCGGGCAGGAATTCCCGATGAACCCGCAGATCAAAGGGGCGATCCGCTCCTTGCCCGGTGTGATGGAAGTGCAGGAAGTCTGAACTGCATTACCAATGCGGCGGGCGCTGGTCTGTCAGTACAACGCTGTCGCCCGCGGTGCTTTCGCGCTCGGCCTCGCGCTGCATCAACATCTCGACTCGCCGGGTCAGGCGGTCAATCTCGGTCTGCTGGGCTGCCACCACATCCGAGAGGTCATCCACCGTGCGGATCAGATGGGCCAGTTTCTCTTCCAGATGTTGCATGACGCCTCCTTTTGCGGTGGTGTTGATAGCATGCAGGCAGATCACAGGGAAGGACAGGGCATGACAGTCAGGATCGACAGGCAGGACCGGGTGGCGGTGGTCACGATCGACCGGCCACAGGCGCGCAATGCGGTAAACCCTGAGACGGCGCAGGCTTTGTTCGACGCGTTTCTTGTCCTTGAAGAGGATGCAGGTATCGACGTGATGATCCTGACCGGGGCGGACGGGGCCTTTTGCGCAGGATTCGATCTGAAAACCGCCGCCGATGGGTCTGCGGCCAGCTGGATCGAGGCGGTCAATATCCCCGATGACTGGACTGACCCGGTGGCCCAACCCATCCCCGGACCGATGGGGCCATCGCGTCTGATGCTGTCCAAACCCATCATTGCCGCCATTGAAGGCCCGGCGGTCGCGGGTGGAATGGAGTTGGCCGCATGGTGCGACATGCGCGTGATGGCGCTGGGCGCCGTGATGGGAATCTATTGCCGACGCTGGGGCGTGCCCCTGATCGACGGGGGCACCTTCCGGTTGCCGCGTGTCGTGGGGCAGGGCCGCGCCAATGACCTGATCCTGACGGGCCGACCCGTGGATGCCGAGGAGGCTTATCGGATCGGCCTTGCCGACCGCGTCGTGCCGCAGGGGCAGGCGCTGGCCGCAGCGTTGGAACTTGCCGAAAGCCTGACCCGTTTTCCGCAGGGCTGTATGCGCGCCGATTTCCTGTCTGCGCGGATACAGCCCAGCGAACTGGCGGATGCCTTGCGCCGCGAATGGGACTCATCGGCGATGTTCGCCGCAGAGGGCCGGGCGGGTGCCACGCGCTTCTCTCATGGCCATGGACGCGCCGGCCGTTTCGACGATCTCTGACCCTTCCCTTTCATTGCTCCCCACATACGCATTGCGCCGCCCGCGCCCGTCGCGCGGCCTGATCGGGCGCGCCCCGCTTGCCCCCTTGCCCCGCATCCGCTAGAGGCAAGCCGGACAAGAGACCACCCGCCGACGACCGCCCCGATCAAGACTGAGGGAGCCAGCCATGGCCAAGGACAAGAAGACCCCGCGCCCGCGTGCCGAAACCCCGAAAGGGTTCCGCGACTATTTCGGTGCAGATGTCACGATGCGCAGCGCGATGCTGGCGACCATCGCCGGGGTCTATCATCGCTACGGCTTTGACGCGCTTGAATCCTCGGCCGTCGAAACTGTCGAGGCGCTGGGCAAGTTCCTGCCCGATGTGGACCGCCCGAATGCGGGTGTTTTCGCATGGCAGGAAGCGCCCGAGCATGAGGGCGAGAATGCGAAACCCGGCGATTGGCTGGCGCTGCGCTATGACCTGACAGCACCCTTGGCCCGCGTCTATGCCCAGCACCGCAACGATCTGCCGCTGCCTTATCGCCGCTATGCGATGGGGCCTGTCTGGCGCAATGAAAAGCCGGGGCCGGGTCGGTTCCGTCAGTTCTATCAATGTGATGCAGATACGGTGGGCGCGGCAAGTGTGGCGGCGGATGCCGAGATTTGCGCCATGCTGGCCGACACGCTGGAGGAGGTGGGCATCCCCCGCGGCGATTACATAGTGCGGATCAACAACCGCAAGGTTCTGAACGGTATTCTGGAGGTCATGGGTCTGCCCGAGGGTGACGCGCGCGAGGCCGTGCTGCGCACCATCGACAAGTTTGACAAGGTGGGCGAGGCGGGTGTGCGCGAGTTGCTCACCAAAGGCCGGCTGGATGCCTCGGGCGCGTTTATCGACGGGGTGGGGCTGGAGGCCGCGCAGGCGGATCCTGTCATTGCCTTCCTGACGTCAAAGGCTGACACGGTGTCCGAAACCCTGACCAACCTGCGTGCCGCCGTGGGCGGCTCTGCCATCGGTGTGGAAGGTGTTTCCGAACTGGAACAGATGGCGGATCTGGTCGCGGCGCAAGGCTATGGCCCCGACCGCATCGTGATCGACCCATCTGTTGTGCGTGGCTTGGGCTATTACACCGGACCCGTGTTCGAGGCCGAACTAACATTCGAGATTTTCGACGAGAAGGGCCGCAAGCGGCAATTCGGCTCGGTGGCGGGTGGTGGGCGCTACGACGATCTGGTCAAGCGCTTCACCGGGCAGGAAGTGCCGGCCACGGGTGTCTCGATTGGTGTGGACCGTCTGCTGGCCGCCCTGCGTGAAAAGGGCCGGATGCAGGCCAGCGAACAGGGGCCTGTGGTCGTGACCGTGATGGACCGCGACCGGATGGCGGATTATCAGGCTATGGCAGGCGAATTGCGCCGCGCGGGTATCAGGGCCGAGGTTTATCTGGGCAACCCCAAGCAGTTCGGCAACCAGTTGAAATATGCGGACAAACGCGCATCCCCCGTGGCCATCATCGAGGGTGGCGATGAAAAGGCGCGGGGTGTGGTGCAGATCAAGGATCTGATCCTTGGTGCCCAGATCGCCGCCAATGCGACGCTGGAGGAATGGCAAAGTCGCCCCAGCCAATACGAGGTGCCGCGTGACCAGATGGTCTCGAAGGTTCTTGAGATTCTGCAAGGGCAGGGGTGATGCCACAAAGCCCAGCCGACCGCACCGCAGCGCGCACCGCCATACGGGACGAAGCCACACGTTTGCGCGCGCTGTTTGAAGCCGCGGGCGCGCAGGTCGTGGACCCGCCCGTGCTGCAACCCGCCGACACGCTGCTGGACCTTTACGGCGAGGATATTCGCGCCCGCGCCTATGTCACATCCGACGCCGTGCGCGGCGAACAGATGTTGCGCCCCGATTTCACCGTGCCCGTGGTGCAGATGCACATGGCGCACGGGGCGGAACCCGCGCGCTATACCTATGCCGGAGAGGTGTTCCGGCGGCAGGAGGATTTCCCTGATCGCGCCAACGAGTATTTCCAGACAGGATATGAGGTCTTCGACCGCACCGACCCGGCGGCGGCGGATGCCGAAGTTTTTGCACTGATCCGTGAAGCCCTTGGCGATCTGCCGCTGCGCGCCGCCATGGGCGATATCGGTATTCTGACGGCGGCTGTGGACGGGTTGGAGACGACGCCCGCGCGTAAGGCTGCGCTGCGCCGCCACATCTGGCGGCCGCGCCGTTTCCGCGCGCTTTTGGATCGTTATGCGGGCCGCACCCCCGTCCCCGAGACGAGGGCCGCGCTGCTGGCATCGGCTGATCCTTTGGCCGATTGCGCGCCCTTGATCGGTCTGCGGGACCGGGCCGAAATCGCGGCGCGGATCGAGCGGTTGCGTGACGATGCCGCCGCCCCGCCGATCAGCGAAAATGCCGTGGCGTTGCTGGATGCGATCCTGAGCGTGCGCGAAACACTGCCCTTCGCGCTGGACCACCTGCGGGACATCTCGGTCGATCTGCCGGCTATCGCCCCCGCGGTGGAGCGGCTGGCTGCCCGTGTAGAGGCTTTGTCCGCGCGTGGCATCGACATCGACACGTTGGAATTCGAAGCCAGCTATGGCCGCACGTCTATGGAATATTACGACGGCTTTGTCTTTGGCTTCTACGCAGAAGGGCGCAGCGACCTGCCGCCCGTGGCCACCGGCGGGCGCTATGACGCGCTGACGCGCGTGCTGGGGCAGGGGGCAGAGATCCCTGCCGTGGGCGGCGTGATCCGTCCCGGTCTGCTGCTGGATTTGAGGGCCGCACCATGACGATCAAGCTGGGGGTGCCGTCCAAGGGGCGGCTGATGGAAAAAACCTTCGAATGGTTCGCCGCCCGCGGGATCACCCTGTCGCGCAGTGCATCCGAGCGCGAATATGCCGGCGCTGTGGACGGGATCGACAATGTCGAACTGGTGCTACTGTCCGCCGGTGAAATCCCGCGCGAACTGGCGGCAGGACGCATCCATCTGGGCGTCACTGGCACCGATCTGGTGCGTGAAAAGCTGGGCCAATGGGATCAGCAGGTGCAGGAACTGGCCGAACTGGGTTTTGGTCATGCCGATCTGATCATCGCCGTCCCTGCGGCTTGGGTTGATGTGGACACATTGGACGATCTGGACGCCGCCGCCGCCGCTTTCCGCGCGCGCCACGGGTTCCGGATGCGGATCGCCACGAAATACCACCGTCTGGTGCGCGATTTCCTGCGTCATGCGGGGGTCGCGGATTATGCGCTCGTAGACAGCCAGGGCGCGACCGAGGGCACCGTCAAATTCGAAACCGCCGAAGCTGTGGCCGACATCACCTCGACGGGCGAGACGCTGCGGGCCAATCACCTCAAGCTTTTGCAGGACGGCATGATCCTGCGCTCGCAGGCGACGCTTTTCCGTAGCCGCGCCGCCGACATGACCGAGGCAGACCGTGCCACGCTTCAACAGCTCTGCCAGATGATCGGGGTAGACTGAGCGGCTTCAGTCCTCACGCGGATCGAAGGGATCGGGCTTCACCCGCCCTTCGCGCAGCTTGAGGGCCAGACCCAACCCGACACCCACGCCGATGGCGACGGTCAGATCGACCAGCACGGTCAAGGCCATCGTCAGCAGCAAGAGCAACCTGTCGGATGGGCGCTCGCGCATCCACGCGCCCCATTTATGCGGCTCGGCCATGTTCCAAGCGGTCAGGATCAGCAGCCCCGCCATGGCGGGCATAGCCAGCATGCCTGTCGGTCCCGCCGCCAGCATCATCATGGCCAGAATGGCGACGGCATGGATCATGCCTGCCACCGGTGTCTGCCCACCCGCGCGCACATTGGTGGCCGTGCGGGCGATGGCTCCTGTTGCCGGCAAGCCCCCGAAAGCCGCCGAGGCGAGGTTGGCCGCGCCCTGGGCTACGACTTCGGCATTGGGCTTGTGCCGCGCCCCTGTCATGCGGTCGGCCACCACGGCCGAGAGCAGCGATTCGATGCCCGCCAGAAATGCGATCACCAGCGCCGAGGGCAGCACCTCGATCATCCGGGCCACTGTGATCTCGGGCAGGCTGGGCATGGGCAGCGTATTGGGCAAAGCTCCGAAACGTGCCTCGATCGTCTCGACCGGCAGCGACAGCAGCACAGCCGCCCCCGAGGTCAGCGCCAGCGCCACGATGAGGCCCGGGAGGCGGGGCGCCGCACGGCGAAAGACGATGATCAGGACCATCGTCGCAACCCCGACGCCAAAGGCTGCCATGCTGAAGGTCTCACGGGCCGCCCATAGTGCGGGGATCTTGTGAAGCAGTTCCGCAGGCTCGTTCAGCAGCGACAGCCCCATCAGATCCTTGAGCTGGCTTGACGCGATCAGCACCGCGATTCCGATGGTAAAGCCATTCACCACGGCTTCGGGCACATGGGCGATCAGACTGCCTGCACGCAGCCATCCTGCCACCAGAAGGATCACCCCCGCCATGGCCGTGGCCAGCAGCAGCCCGTCATAGCCATGTTGCGTGATCACGCCTGCCACGACCACGATGAACGCGCCCGTGGGCCCGCCGATCTGCACCGTGCTGCCACCAAGCGCCGAGATGATGAAGCCCGCGATAATCGCCGTGATGAGCCCCTGAGCCGGGGTTGCTCCCGAGGCGATGGCGATGGCCAGCGACAGCGGCAGGGCGACCATCGCAACGGTGATGCCTGCGAAAAGATCGGCGCGGAAGGTTGCGGAGGAGTAGGCGGAAAGACTGGTCAACAATTGGGGGCGAAGCATGGCACCTGTCCTGAAAAGGATGAGTGCAGCATGCGTCCGCAACCGGATGCATTCAAGCTGGATTTCAGAGGTTTATGCCGGGATGTTCAAGCCGCGTTGCGGCGCTGATCTAAAGCACACCCAAGTCGGCCAATGCCGCGCTCAGGCTGCTGGGCAGCGCATCCTCATGGGCGCGACCCTTGGCCAGATCGGCAGGGGCATCCTTGGCCGCCAGATAGCGCCATCCCTGAAACGGTTTCTTCAGGGCCTGTGTCGTGCGGACCAGTTCAGGGTCCAGCACGATGGCGCAGCGGCGGATGCCGTCGCCGCCTGTCACCTCATCCAGCCGCAAGATGCGCTGGCGGCATTGCAGAACACCCTTGATGACCCAATAGATCGAGCCGCCGTCAAGGATTTCCGCCTCGCGCTTGGGCCACATGCGGGTGATGTGACGGGGCAGGCCATCCGGCCCCTTGGCCCGTGCAGAGGCCTGCCATTCGGCCAGATCCTCGACCCCTTCGGTGCCGACAGACAGCTTGATCAGATGTAACGGTTCCGGCATGTGTTTTCCCCAGTGGTTGTGGAGCATAGCGGGACTGACCCCGAGATCAAGGGGATCGGTTGGCCTCATTCCGTTCTCTCTGCCGTTGACCCGGACCCACCCCCGGCCTATTCTCGACGTCCTGTCACGGGACGCAACGCCTTCGGCGTGACCGCCCTGCAATACCCCATTCCGATGATCCGAGGACGCCGCCATGACCCGTTTTGCAGCCCCCATTTCCGAACAGATCTGGGACATGAAGTACCGGTTCAAGCAGGCGGATGGCACGCCCATCGACCGCTCGGTCGAGGATACCTGGCGCCGCATCGCGCGGTCGCTGGCGCAGGTCGAACAGGACAGCGCCCTGTGGGAGGACAAGTTTTACGCGGCTTTGGAGGATTTCAAATACCTGCCCGCCGGCCGCATCACCGCAGGGGCGGGCACCGGGCGGCGGGTGACGCTGTTCAATTGCTTCGTGATGGGCACGATCCCCGACAGCATGGCCGGCATCTTCGACATGCTGAAGGAAGCCGCGCTGACCATGCAGCAGGGCGGGGGGATCGGCTATGATTTCTCGACCATCCGGCCGCGCGGGGCGGATGTTCTGGGCGTGGCCGCCGATGCGTCGGGGCCGCTGTCCTTCATGGATGTCTGGGATGCGATGTGCCGGACGATCATGTCGGCGGGCAGCCGTCGGGGCGCGATGATGGCAACGATGCGCTGCGATCATCCCGATATCGAGGCCTTCATCACCGCCAAATCGGATGCGGCCCGTCTGCGCATGTTCAACCTGTCGGTGCTGATCACCGATCCCTTCATGGAAGCGGTCAAGGCAGACGCGGCTTGGGATCTGCAATTCGACGGAAAGGTCTATCACACGGTCCAGGCGCGCGATCTGTGGAACAAGATCATGAAAAGCACCTATGATTTCGCAGAACCCGGCGTGATCTTCATCGACCGGATCAACGCGGCCAACAACCTCAACTACGTGGAGACCATTGCGGCCACCAACCCCTGCGGCGAGCAACCCTTGCCGCCCTATGGTGCCTGCCTGCTGGGCTCGATCAACATGGCGCGGCTGGTGGCGGATCCCTTTGGGAAAAAGGCCCGGTTGGACCCCAAGGCGTTGACCGATCTGGTCGCCGTGGCCGTGCGGATGATGGACAATGTGGTGGATGCCAGCCGGTTCCCGCTGGATGCCCAAGCGCAGGAGGCGCAGGCCAAGCGCCGCATCGGTCTGGGTGTCACGGGTCTTGCCGATGCCCTGTTGATGGTGGGGCTGCGCTATGGGTCCGAGGAGGCGGCGCGTCAGACCGAGGAATGGCTGCACGCGATCGCCCGCGCCGCCTATCTGGCTTCGGTGGACTTGGCCAAGGAAAAGGGTGCTTTCCCGCTGTTTGATGCCGACAGGTATCTGGCCTCCGGCAACATGCAGATGATGGACGATGACGTGCGCGAGGCGATCCGCACACACGGCATCCGTAACGCGCTTCTGACCTCGATCGCGCCCACGGGCACGATCAGCCTCTATGCGGGCAATGTGTCATCCGGGATCGAACCGGTCTTCGCCTATGCCTATAAGCGCAAGGTTCTGCAAAAGGATGGCAGCCGGACCGAGGAAGAGGTCGTCGATTACGCCGTGCAGATGTGGCGCGAGACGTTCGGTGATGCGCCCTTGCCGGACTACTTTGTCAACGCCCAGACGCTGGCCCCGCTGGATCACGTGCGCATGCAGGCGGCAGCACAGAAATGGGTGGACAGTTCGATCTCGAAAACAATCAACTGCCCCGAAGACATCAGCTTTGATGATTTCAAGGAGGTTTACATGGCGGCCTATGAATCGGGCTGCAAGGGCTGCACCACCTACCGCCCCAATGATGTCACGGGGTCCGTCCTCAGCGTGTCCGAGACGACCGAAAAGACACCCGAAGCCGATCAGGGTGCGGATGTGATCTACATGTCGGAACCGCTGGACCGTCCGCAGGCTCTGGAGGGCAATACCTACAAGCTGAAATGGCCCGACAGCGAGCATGCGATTTACCTGACCGTGAACGACATCATCATCAATGGGCATCGTCGCCCCTTTGAGGTGTTCATAAACTCGAAAAATATGGAGCATTTCGCCTGGACCGTGGCGTTGACGCGGATGATTTCGGCGGTGTTCCGGCGTGGCGGGGATGTGTCCTTTGTGGTCGAAGAGTTGAAAGCCGTCTTCGATCCGCGCGGCGGGGCCTGGATGGGGGGGAAATACATCCCGTCGATCCTTGCGGCCATCGGCGGTGTGATCGAGCGTCACATGATCTCGATCGGTTTCATCGAGGGTGAGGGGATGGGACTGAAAACCGACCCGCAGGCCAATGTGGTGGGCTTTGACACCCCACGCGGCAAAGCATGCCCCTCCTGCGGGCAATACGAGATGCGGATGGTCGAAGGCTGCATGACCTGCGCGAGTTGCGGCCATTCCAAGTGCGGCTGACCGAGGAGGGCGAAGAGGCAATCGCTGATCGACTCGAAGGGAGTATCTGAGCGCCCGTAGAGAGCGCTTTCCCGGACAGACAGTGGCTACTCGGCTCTTGTCAGGTCGACTTGCTGCAATCCACTTTTCAGAGTCTCACGCCGGGCAATCGGGTTGCCCGTGACGTCCACGGGGTCATCAGTGTTTCGTCCTCTGAGGGGGCGCCGCTGGATCGCAGTTTGGAGTCAACCTGATGCGACATGCTTTCTGGATATGGCGGCACGTCACTTGTGCCGGGTAACGGTCACAGTCGCGTCAATCCGCCGAAGGTGCTGCGGGGGATGCGGTGGGCGGGATTGAGGTCGCCGCATGGATGTCCGAACAGAACGTCCAGGCACCCTGCTGCAACAGTCACGCGGCGCGCTGTTTGTCCATCGGTCGATCACCGCGCGCTGCGGCACGGCAAAAGGCCAGCATCGCCACAAAGGCGATGGCAAGGTATACGATCAATGCGACAAATCCTGCGCTCATTCTTCTGTCCTTCTTGATCATCCGGCGCTGTCCCGTGCCGTTATGGTCTGGGAACATTTCAATCCGGGAATCAGAGCAAAAATGAGGCAAGATCTCGTAAATGGCGGTATCTTAAGAGAGATGAGCCGTCCTTAGGTTGTGTGTGTCCAAGGCGCAACGGTCAGTCAGGTACAGTTCGCACTATACAAATGCACCGGGCTGTTGTTTGCATGGGTCTCATGAACATCATGCTGGTCGAGGATAATCATGATCTGGGTGAGGCGATCGAGCGTCGCCTGCGTGCGGCCGGTCATCTGGTCACATGGAATACCGATGGTCAGGGCGTTCTGGACGAGGTCTTGCTGGACGAGCCCGACGCGATCATTCTTGATCTGACCCTGCCGGAAGCGGACGGGTTGACCATCCTGAGGCAACTCAGACGCAACCGACGCGATCTGCCGGTGCTGGTCATCACCGCCAAGGCAGAAATCGACGACAAGGTCAGCCTTCTGGATCAGGGGGCGGACGATTACCTGGTCAAACCCTTCGACATGCGAGAGCTTGAGGCGCGGTTGCGCGCCCTGACGCGGCGTCCAGCCGGGCATGTGGCCTCTCGGCTGGAACTGGGGCTGCTGGAACTGGAACCTGCGGGCAAGGTTCTCTGGTTGGAAGGGCGTCTGGTCGATCTGGGCCTGCGCGAGTTTCGCCTGCTGGAAACCCTGATGGGGATGGCCGGGCGGGTGGTCACGCGCGAGCGTCTGATGTCGCGGCTTTTCGATCTGGAGGATGGCGGGTCCGAAAACGCACTGGAACTGCTGGTCTCGCGTGTGCGGCGCAAGATCGCCGGGGCCGGGGTCGACATCGTGACGGTGCGGGGGGTGGGTTATCTGGCGCGGGATGGCAGAACCGGGGAGAATGGCCGGGATGACCGGGTCTAGGTCTTCGTCACTGTCGTTGCGCCGCCGTATTCTGGTGCTGGCGGCGGTCATGCTGCTGATGGCAGCGGCGCTGCTGATCACATTCATCCGCGACTATGCCTTTCAGGCGGCGGATCGCGCCTTTGACCGGCTTCTGTCAGCCTCGGCCCTTTCCATCGCGGGGGCGGTGCAGGTCGAAGATGGGGCGGTGGCATTGGAACTGCCGGTGGCGGCCTTTGCCATGGTTTCGGGGCAGGAACGGGTTTTCTACAGCGTGCTAGGCCCGGACGGCGCGCATGTGACAGGTTATTCCGATCTTGCGCGCGACGCGCCTCTGGCCGCCTCGACCGTGCCGCAATTCGCCGACACCGCCCATAACGGCGAGGACGTGCGGCTGGTGACCGTCGGCCGCCTGATCTCGACCGCCGAGGAAACCGGCTGGGTCACCGTGCGCGTGGCCGAAACGCGGGGCGCCCGGACGACGCTTGCGACCGAGATCCAGCGCAATGCGCTTGTGCCGGTGGCGGTGCTGACCCTTCTGGCCCTTGGCATGGTCTGGGTCGTGATCGGACGGGCCTTCGCGCCGCTGGCCACGATAGACCGTGCCTTGCGGCAGCGCCGCCCCGATGATCTGTCGCCACTGGATGTGCCGGTTCCCATCGAGGTGCAGCGTCTGGTCGAGGGGTTGAATGGCTTCATGGCCCGGCTGGGCGTGTCCATGGGTCGCATGGGCGAACTGGTGGCCGAGGCCGCGCATCAGGTGCGTAACCCGCTGGCGGCGCTCAGGGCACAATCTGACATGGCCTTGACCGAACCGGACGAGGCCCGTTTGCGCGCAAGGGTCGCGCGGATCAACACGCTGGCGGTGCAATCCAGCCATCTGGTGTCACAGCTTTTGATGGATGCCACGATCTCGCATCGGATGGATAAGAGCGAAACGCGTCCGCTTTCGGTGGCTGCGGTTGTCGAAGAGGTGGTCGGCCGGCTTGATCCTGATCTGGCACCACGGGTGTCTGTGACCTTGGCGGCGGGGGCCGAGACCGCCGTTGTGCAGGGTGACAGGATCGCCCTGCGCGAAGCGTTGGCCAACGTGATCGGCAATGCGCTGATCTATTCCGACGGACCTGTCGAGATTGACCTTCGCCTGTCACAAGCTGGCCGGATCGTCCTTTCGGTGCTGGATCGTGGCCCCGGCATTCCCGACGCTGACAAGCCGCGCGTGATCCAGCGTTTCGTGCGGGGCACAACAGACGAGGACAAGGTCGGCTCGGGGCTGGGTCTGGATATCGCAAGCCGGGTGGCGCAGACACATGGCGGCACCTTGACCCTGTCGGATCGGGTGGGGGGCGGTCTGCGCGTCGTGCTGGAACTTCCGATGCAAACCCATGCGGCCGCGGCACAAAAACGAAACCGCGCGGGCCGCACGATGGTGCTGCTGGGCACACTGCTGTTTATGCCTGACCTGTCAGTGGCCAATGAACCTCTCGTCTACCCGTCGCACCAGCCCGAAACGCGGCGGCTGCATATCGCGGGCACCACTGACACGCAGCTTTTCGCGGGTTTCATCACCGCCTTTCAGGCGCAGAACCCTTCGGTCGCCGTGACCTATGTCGAGACCGACAGTATCGCCCTTTACGAGGGGTTTCTGGCCGGCAATCTGCCCGTAGCTCCGGATCTGCTGATCAGTTCGGCCTCGGATCTGCAACTGAAACTGGCCAATGATGGCCATGCGCTGGCCCATACGTCGAACTGGAGTGACAGTCTGCCGCCCTGGGCCAGTTGGCGCGACGAGGTGATCGGCTTCACCTACGAACCCGCGGTCATCATCTACAGCCCTGCATGGCTTCCCCCCGGTACGCAGCCGCGCAGCCATCTGGAACTGGCCGAGATGCTGGAACGTGATCCGGACAGGTTCCGGGGGCGCATCGCCACCTATGACATCTCGCGCAGCGGTGTGGGCTATCTGCTCGCAGCGCAGGATCAGCAGATCTCATCGCAATTCTGGCGTCTTGCGGCGGCCTTCGGGCGGGTGGGGGCATGGCTGAGCGATTCCAGCCCTGCGATCCTTGATCGCGTGGCGGCGGGCGATCTGGCGCTGGGTTACAACGTGCTTGGCTCCTATGCCTTTGCAAGGCAAGCGGCAGGCGCGCCGATCGGGATCATCGTGCCGGATGACTATGTGCTGGTTCTGACCCGGACGATGGTGATCCCGCGCAAGGCGGCAAACGCCGATCTGGCACGCGCTTTCGTGGATTTCGCCCTGTCGCCTGCGGGGCAATCCGTCGCCGCAGGCCAGGCAGCCTTGGGTGCGGTGATGCCCGCGGCGCAGGGCTATTGGACGCAGGAACGGATCTCGGCCATGGGACGTGGCACCATTCAGCCCATCGCCCTTGGTCCGGTCCTGATGGTGGCACTCGACCCGCAACGCCGCAGCCGCTTTCTGGCGACATGGCGCGAAATTGTCTCGCCCGGTGCGCCCTGATCCGGCACCTGTGCCGCCAGATCTGCCCATGACAGGACCATGACAGGACCATGACAGGAAACACGGCTATTCTCGGTCCATGCCGGACATGGGAGGTGTCCGGTTCCTCTGCAGGCAGGGAGAAAGCCGCGCGTTTGGTGCTGCCCTTGGGCTCACGCCGCGCTTTGGCCCATCCCGTGACAGACTGAACCCCATCCTTCCCTGTCCACTTCCGGCCACCGCGCCGCACAGATTGTCACGGGAGGACATCATGAAGAAACTTGGTATCGCAGCACTCATCTCGGCCACGCTGCTGGCCCCCACCGCATTCGCCCAGATGTCGGAACTCAAGATCATGGCCCCGGCAGGCCCCGGCGGCGGTTGGGACCAGACCGCGCGCACCATCCAGTCCACGCTGCAAACCGAAGGGCTGGTGGCCAATATTCAGGTCGAGAACGTGGCAGGTGCGGGTGGCACCATCGGCCTGCAGCAATTCGTCAACCGCTCCAGCGGCGATCCCACGGCCACCATCGTGGGCGGCTATGTGATGGTGGGGGCTATCATCGCGAATGCCTCGCCCGTCGGTTTGTCCGACATCACGCCGCTGGCACGTCTGACCGGTGAATATGTGGTGGTTGTCGCCAACGCAGACAGCCCGATCAACACGGCCGAGGATCTGGCCAATGCCCTGCGCGAAGATGTCGGTGCAGTCACTTGGGCCGGTGGTTCCGCAGGCGGTGTCGATCACATCGCCGCCGGTCAGTTCGCCAAGGCGGCGGGTGTCGCTCCGGAGGAGATCAACTACATCCCCTACGCTGGTGGCGGCGAGGCATTGGCCGCGATCCTTGGCGGTCAGGTGAGCGTCGGTGTCTCTGGTTTCTCGGAGTTTTCAGCCCAGATCGAAGCGGGTGCCCTCAAGGTCATCGGCATCACCGCTCCCGAACGTCAGGACTATCTGGACGCGCCTACCTTCACTGAACAGGGATTTGATGTCGAAGTGCAGAACTGGCGCATGATCGCCGCAGCTCCGGGCATCACGGACGAGCAGAAGGCGACGCTTCTGGGCACCATCGAAACCATGGCCGCCTCGGACACATGGGCCGAGGCGCTGGCGACCAAGGGCTGGGTCAACACGTTCCTCGCCGGCGACGATTTCGCCGCCTATCTGGAGCAGGAAATCGCGGCGACGGGCGAGATCCTGAAAGACCTCGGGATCGCAGAGTGATGCCCGCCGACAGACAAGAGACAGCCGGGGAAACCCGGCTGTCCGCCGATCAATCCGCGCCCGAGGTGCGGCTGCACGGCGAGGATGAGGTGGGTCAGGGCAGCGGTCTGCGTGACCTTGCCGGTCTGGGGATCGCGGCGGGTCTGTTCGCGCTGGCCCTCGTGATCTATGGCGACGCCTCAAGCTATCCGGTCCGCCGCTCTTACGCGCAATTCGGCCCCGAGATTTTCCCCTACATCATCGCCTTCGGCATCGTTGTTCTGGCGGGGTTCACAGCCGTGATCGCATGGCGTGGCGGGTTCGAAGCGCGGGCGCGTCTGAACTATTCCGGTCTGTTCTGGATCGTCGCGGCCATCGTCACCGAAATCATCATGCTGTTCGCAGGAACCGGCTTCATCGCCGCCTCGACAGTGCTGTTCGCCTTTTCCGCGCGTGCCTTTGGCCAGACCACCCATCTGCTGAACTTCGCCATCGGCGCGGTCATGTCCACCCTGCTGTTTCTGTTGTTCCGTTATGGTCTGGGCCTTGCCCTGCCGAACGGCCCGCTGGAGCGCAGCATCGACCTTCTTCTGCGGTAGGACATCATGGATACATTCGTTCTTCTTCTCGACGGTCTGGCTACGGCTGCTCAACCCATGAACCTGATGTTCGCGCTGCTTGGCGTGATGCTGGGAACCGCCGTGGGCGTGATGCCGGGGATCGGGCCTGCTTTGACAGTGGCACTGCTTCTGCCGGTCAGCCTGTCTTTCGGTGCCACCGGCTCGATGATCATGTTTGCAGGCATCTACTATGGCGGCATGTATGGCGGCGCGATCTCGTCGATCCTGCTCAACACACCGGGCGAGACGGCCTCGATCATGACGGCGGTTGAGGGCAACCGCATGGCCAAACGCGGCGCGGGTGGCAAGGCGCTGGGGGCGGCGGCCATCGGCTCGTTCTTCGGCGGCACCTTCGCCACCATGGGCCTTGCCCTGATCGCACCGCTGATGGTTGCGGTGGCCCTGTCTTTCGGGACGGCGGAGTATTTCGCGCTGATGGTGCTGTCCTTCATGACCGTTTCGGCGGCTTTCGGTGGATCGGTCACGCGCGGCCTGACGGCGCTTTTCATCGGCCTGACCATCGGTCTGGTCGGCACGGACAAGCTGACCGGGCAGGTGCGTCTGGCCTTCGGCGTGCCGGAAATGAGCGACAACATCTCGATCGCCATCGTCGCCGTGGGCCTGTTCGCGATTGGCGAGACGATGTTCCTTGCCTCGCAACATATCAACCACAAGACCAAGGCCGAAGCAGTCAAGGGCTCGGTCTGGCTGAACTGGACCGATCTGAAACGCTGCATCCGCCCCTATATCCGGGGCACCGGGCTGGGTTTCCTGTTCGGCCCTCTGCCTACGGGCGGTGCGGAAATCCCGACTTTCCTGTCCTACACCACCGAGAAACGGCTGGCCACGGGCGAGGGGCGGCGGGATTTCGACGAGGGGCGCGGCGCCATCGAGGGTGTGGCCGGGCCTGAGGCCGCCAACAACGCCTCGGCCGCAGGCACGCTGATTCCTCTGCTGACGCTGGGGCTGCCGACCTCGGCCACGGCGGCGATGATGTTGGCGGGGTTCCAGCAATACGGTCTACAACCGGGACCTTTGCTGTTCACCAACAATGCCGAACTGGTCTGGGGTCTGGTTGCCAGCCTGTTCATCGCCAACCTGATGCTGGTGGTGCTGAACGTGCCCTTCATCGGCATCTGGGTGAAGCTGCTGACCATTCCGCGCCCATGGCTTTATGCCGGGATCCTGACCTTTGCCACGCTGGGCATCGTCGGGGCACAGGGCTCGGCCTTTGCCTTGATCCTGCTTCTGGGTTTCGGTCTGATCGGCTTTCTGATGCGCCGCTTCGGTTATCCGCTGGCACCGGCATTGGTGGGGGCAATTCTCGGACCCTTGGCGGAAGAGCAACTGCGGCGGGGCCTGATGATCAATCGCGGTGACTGGAGTTTTCTTGTCACCTCCAAGATCGCGCTTGCGATCTATGCCATCGCGATCCTTGCGGTTTTCGGCCCGCGCATCTGGGCCTTCCTGCGCCATCGTGGAGTGGCGCGCACGAACCGCGCCTGATTTCGGTCAGTGAAACAGGCGGGCAGGGGTAAACCCTTGCCCGTCTTTCTGCGTCAGGTGATGGCTTCCAGCCGCTCCTTGGAAAGGTCCCCCGGCACGATGGTGATGGGCACCGACAGTGTGCCTGCGCTGCGCGTCAACTGCGTGACCAGCGGTCCGGGGCCACCCTTGTCGGTTCCCGCCCCAAGCACCAGAACACCGATGTCATTATCCTCGCTGATCTGGGCCAGAATTTCGGTCACAGGTTCGCCCTCGCGTATCACAAGCTCGGGGTCCACCCCCTGCTTGTCCCGCATCCATTTGGCAAAGACCTCGAAATGGGCATGGATACGCTCCCGCGCCTCTTCGCGCATGATGTCGCCCACGCCGATCCAGTGGTTGAACTCCTCAGGCGGGATCACTGACAGGATCTCGACCCCGCCGCCGGTTCGCGCGGCCCGCATTGCGGCAAAGCGCATCGCGTTCAGACATTCGCGGCTGTCATCCAGCACGACCAGAAACTTGCGCATTCTGCATTCTCCCTTGGGCACAATCATGGCCCATGGCGCAGAGGCGCGCAACTGTTGGCGCGCCATCCTGACCTTGCATTTCGTCTTGCCTCAAATATCCCCGCACGGAGCGCAGGCAAGGCCGCCGCCGCCGGAACGCCGCAAGGTCACCCGGCCGTCGCCGCCCAGTCCCAGTAAAGCTGCCGTGCGCGCTGTGTGATCGGACCCACCGCATAGGTCGTGTCGTCAAAGGCCGTGACAGGTGTCACCTTGCTCATGTTGCCTGACAGAAAGACCTCGTCCGCAGTGTGGAAATCCTCGAATGTCAGCACCGCCTCACGCACGTCCACGCCATCAGCGCGCAGGTTGGCCATATGCCGCGCGCGAGTGATGCCCGCCAGAAAGGTGCCGTTGGGGATGGGGGTGAAAACCACGCCGTCCTTGACCATGAACACATTGGCCGTGGCGGTTTCGGCCACATTGCCCATGGCATCGGCCACCAGCGCATTGCCGAATCCCTTGGCCCGCGCCTCGGCCAGCATCCGCGCGTTATTGGGATAAAGACAGCCCGCCTTGGCATTGACCACTGCGCTTTCCAGCACGGGGCGGCGAAAGCGCGTGCGCGTCAAGGTGGTCGTCGCGCCCTCGGGCGGCATCGGGATCGCCTCAAGGCAGATCGCGAATCCGGTCCGGTCGGGCGAGGGGACGATCGCGGTTGGATCGCCGTCGATCCCCCAATACATCGGCCGGATGTAGACAGCGGCATCCTTGGGATAGGCGGCCAGTCCTTCACGCACGATCCCGACCATCTCCTGCGTGGCCACCGTGGGTGTGATCATCAGCGCTTCGGCCGAACGGTTCACGCGGGCGCAATGCGCCTCAAGATCAGGGGCCATGCCGCCCACATAGCGCGCGCCGTCAAACACGGTGCTGCCGAGCCATGCACCGTGATCCGCCGCGCGCATGATCGGGACATCGCCATCATGCCACTGTCCATTGAAATAGGTGCGGATGTCGGTGCCGGTCGCCATGGTCTGTCCTCTTGCCGTGAGCCTGCGACTTTACCAGCCCGCACCGAAGGGTAAAGCGCGGATCGCAGCCCGTCAGAAAAGAGGTTCCTCATAGACCAATGCGCCGTCGATCATCAGGCCCTTGATGGCGCCATTGCCCTTGCCGTCCAGAGCAAGGATCACGCCCATGCGGTCGGCCCGGTCCAGCGCCTCAAGCTCGAGGGCGCGGTCTTCGGGTGCAAAATAGCGGTCGAAAGGAAAGCTCAGGATCAACTGCTGGTCGATCTCATATTCGAAAACACCTTTGAGGACCGGCGTGGTGCTGTCGGGAGGCGCCGCGAACAGCCCCTGCGCCTGCCAGTAGCCATCCTCGCCCGCGGTCAGGGTGACATAGACGGGGGCACCGCTTGCAAGCGCGGGATCGACGGTCACGTCACCTTTGTCCAGGCGCGTGATCGCAAGGTTCAGGATGGCGTAATGCCCGCGGAACAAATCGCGCGGGTCGATGGCGCCTGTTTCCAGCACCACCTCGAACCCATCGCGCAACAGGGCGGCACGATCTGTCACCATCTTTCCCAGAGCGGCGGTTTGCAACAGGGCAACGGCAACGATCCCTGGGATCAGCCACCGGGCCGCCGGTCTGGACGGGGGAGCGACGCGCGTCATGATCCGGTCTTTCGTTTCGGATCCAGCCGCGTCGCCACCCAGGCTCCACCCAGCAGGATCACACCTGCGCCAAGATAGAAACCGCTAGTGCCGATCAGCGTGCCCACGGTCACGCCGTAGACCATCAGCAAGGCCAGAATAAAACCTCCCATGCCGATGACCCGAAGACTGCGTTGGTCCAGCCGCCAGCCCATGCGCGTCACCCAGATGAAGACGGCCAGAAGCAAGGCTTCGGGCAGAAGAGGCAAGGGGAACACCAGATGCACGCCAAGGATCAGCACGCCCGCGGCCACAGTCACCCACAGATCATAGAGCAATGCCCAGCGGCGGAACTGACCCAACATCGCCAGAGCCAGCGACGGGATCAGCAACAGGGTCGGGATGATCCAGCCGTGCGGGTCTGTCTCGGTCTCGAACGGGTCGCGAAAACCCGCCTCGGTCAGGCTGAGTGTCAGGTAGAATGTGACGATACCAAGCATCAGCACGGCATAGGCCAGAGCTGCGCCCTCGAACCCGCGCAGGAGTCGGGGTCCCGACAACGAGGCCAGCATCCCCGATATCGCCGTCAGGGCCAGACCGCCAAGGATCAATGCAGCCAGCACGGGTGACGCGACAGTGGTCAGCGCGCTGATCAGCCAGAAACACAGGGCCAGAACGGTCATGTGGGCCGCGATCCGGCTTTGGAGCCACAGCGCGAGCATGGCCCCGGCCCCCCACCAGCCCAGATAGGGCATGTTCAGGTCACTGTCCGGCCTAAACCCTTCAATCTGCATCCCGTGCCAGACTGCGAATAACCCGATGGCCAGCACAAGCACCATCCTGCCGCGTGTCAGCGCTGCGCCCAGCATGGTTCCCACAGCCCAGAGCCAGACCGCATCGGCGGCATTGCCTTGGATATGATAGATTTGGCTGACCAGCATGATGCCTGCGCCAAACATGCCGCAGGCCAGCAGCATCGACCCCTGGTGCCACCAATGCAGCCCGCGCAGCCCTGTCCAAAGGGCGGCACCCCAGGCTGTCCACAGCGCCAGCACCACCAGCATCAGCCGTGTCAGCCGGCTCATCTGGTCCCAGTTGGCCGCCACGAAGGTCATGGCGGCAAAGCAAAGGCAGACGACCCCGGCGGTGATCACAAAGGCGTTGAAGCTGAAGCTTTGCCCGCCGCGGTCCAGATCGGCGCGCAGACGCAGGGCGGTGTCCGTGTCCAGAAGCCCACGGTCGCGCCAATCCTCCAGCGCCTCGCCGATCACGGCATTCTTGCTTTTGATATGCATCGCGACCCTGTTCCTTGCGCCGCCATACCCGCGTCATGGATTGCCCGGCAGGCATCCCCGGACTTACCCTGCACCGGAACCGCTCACAGGGTAAAGTCAGGAAATCCGCACCGCACGACCGGCAGACCAAATGCAGGTTTGCCATGAAAAACCCGACCCGGAAGATCCGGGCCGGGCTGGCAGCTACTCAAATACAGTTGGTACACGTCTTCCCTGAAAGGCTGGAAATACAGCATTACTGGTCACCCTTAATGCACGAGGGCTGCGACGGGATGAACCGCATCCTCACCATCGACGTGGTAAATCCAGATTGACAGGGTCGGGTGTCATTTTCGTGACGCGGAGGGCGCAATTTCTGGGCCGGATCGGCACCAAAGGATCAGGACAGCAGGGCCCACCTCATGATCTTCTCATCAATCTCCCTGTGCGGCCCCTTCGGCCAGCAGGGCTGCCAGATCAAGCCGGCGATTGACCATCGACAACTCGCCTGAGGCATCGCGTGGCCAGTCCTGAGCTGCGCGGTCGCGATAGATCTCGATCCCGTTGCCGTCAGGATCGCGGAAATAGACCGCCTCCGACACGCCGTGATCAGCCGCGCCGTCCAGCTCGACACCTGCCGCCAGAACCTGCGCCAACGCTGCCCCGAGTGATGCCCGGTCGGGGTAGAGAAAGGCGGTGTGGTAAAGCCCGGTGTGGCCGTGTGGTGCCGGCTTGCCCCCGCGACTTTCCCATGTGTTCAGGCCGATATGGTGGTGATACCCTCCGGCAGACAGGAAAGCGGCCTGATCGCCATAGCGCTGTTGCAGTTCGAACCCCATGACATCGCGGTAAAACGCGATGGAACGTTCTAGGTCTGACACCTTCAGATGGACATGCCCGATGCGGGTTTCTGGATGGGCGGTATAGCTTGTCATGGCAGAGTCTCCTTCGTGCTGCCAATATGCGCTTTTCGGCAAGCTGCGTTAAGGCGGATGGCTGCACTGGTGCTGTGCAGCGGCGCAGATGACGCGCATCACAAGACATCGTGATTTGAGCATGTGTCCCGGATAGGGTTTTTGGGCCGAACAACGCGCCACAGGGCATTGGCGCAAAATGAATGTTGACAGACCGGGGTCGAGCAGACCCGAAGGAGGCAAGATGGCAGACCATTGGAGCAGGCGCACACTTCTGGCAGGGGGGGTGGCAAGCCTTCTGGCCGGACGGGCAGGCGCGGCGCAAGAGCCGCAGGAGCGTCCCGATAGTGCGGGTGTGCGCAACAACCTGTCCTCTTTCCGCATGGTGCGCTGGCAGGACCATTTCGACTCGCTGGAGAATGGCGTGATTCTGGCCGACACCCGCTCGCGCGCGGTGCATTTCTGGTCCGAGGATGAAAGCATCTACCGCCTCTATCCCAGTTCGGTTCCCGCAAGTGATGACCTGACCCGATTGGGATACACAAAGATTGTACGCACCCGCATTGGGCCGACATGGACGCCGACCCCTTCGATGCGCGAACGCGATCCCAGCCTGCCGGTGACGATTGCCGCGGGGCCGGAAAACCCGCTGGGGACCCATGCGCTTTACCTTAGCTGGCAGTATTACCTGATCCATGGCACCCATGACACGCGCAAGATCGGGCGCGCTTCGTCGGATGGATGCATCGGACTATACAACGATCACATCGAAGAACTTTTCGGCTTTGCAAAGGTTGGAACGCAGGTTCGCCTGATCTGATCGATCCGCCACCGGATCGACTGTCCCTCAGGTCTGATGGATATAGGTCCCCGGTGCATCACAAAGCGGGGGATACCCTTTCTCGGTCGCCCCCATCCGGGGCGGTCGTGCCTTGTCACTGCTCTGCGCAGCCAGCCAGCAGCCCCACTCCTCCCACCACGAGCCTGGCTGTGGGTCATGGCCGGAGATCCAGCTGTCCGGCCCAAGATAGCGCGCCCCGGCGCGGCGGTGGCTGATGCGGTAATGTCGTCCCTTGTGGCCGGGTTCGCTCAGAATGCCACCGTTATGGCCCCCCTTCGTCAGCACGAAGGTCAGGTCATTGTCGGTGAACAGTTGCGTCTTGTAGACCGAGCGCCACGGCGCGATGTGATCGGTTTCGGTCGCCACCACAAACATGGGCGCCGCGATATCCTTGAGGGCGATCACCTTTCCTTCGACGGCAAAGCGTCCGGCCGTGATGCGGTTCTCAAGGAAAATGCCGCGCAGATATTCCGAATGCATCCGCGCGGGCATCCGCGTCGTGTCGCCGTTCCAGACAGTGATGTCCGAAGGCAAATCCTCGACCCCCAGAAAATACCGCCGTACGGCGCGGGTATAGATCAGGTCCTCGGACCGGATCGCGGCAAAGGTCCGCGCCATCTGGGGACGGTCCAGATAGCCCTGTTCCCACATCATGTCCTCAAGATATGCCACCTGGCTTTCGTCCAGAAACAGCAACAATTCGCCCGCTTCCACGAAATCGACCTGTGCCGCCATCAGCGTGACCGAGGCAAGGCGATCATCCCCGTCCCGCGCCATGGTCGCTGCCGCGATGGCCAGCATCGTGCCGCCCAGGCAGTAGCCGTTGGCATGGATTTTCTGCTCTGGCACGATAGCGTTGATCGCCTCAAGCGCGGCCATGACACCACGCTTTCGGTAATCCTCCAAAGACAGATCGGCCTGATCGGCGGTCGGATTGCACCACGAGATGCAAAAGACGGTATGTCCCTGACCGACCAGCCAGTTGATCAGCGAATTGTCCGGTGACAGATCAAGGATGTAATATTTCATGATCCAGGCCGGCACGATCAACACCGGCTCGGGGTGCACGGTTTCGGTCTGCGGGCTATACTGGATCAGCTCCATGATGTCGTTGCGATAGACGACCTTGCCAGGGGTGCAGGCAAGATGCTCGCCCAAAGCAAAGGCCGCGGGGATCTCGCGGCGGCTTTGCGTCAGTGTCTGAACCGCGTCCGTCGCGAAATGCGCTGCCCCCTCGGCCAGATTGCGGCCGCTGGTCTCAAGCGTCTTGGCAATGATCTCGGGGTTCATGCCCGGAAAGTTCGAGGGCGAGACGGTATCCAGCAATTGCCGCATCATGAAACCGGTGCGTTCCGCGCTTTTGTGGCGAAGCCCGCGCAGATCGTCGGTCGCATGGTCCCACCAGTCCTGCATTGCCAGAAAACCCTGTTGCCAAAGACTAAAGGGCGGTTTCGCCCAATCGGAATGGGTCCAGCGCGTATCATGGGCCTTGGGTGTGAAAGGCGCAGGCTCGGTCCTGCCGCTCGTGGCATGTAGCGCGTGGCTCATCAGCTTGAGGCCGCTTTGTTGCGCGCGCTCGATCAATTCCAACTGTCGGCCCGGTGCACGCGCCATGTGCAGCCACCAGTCCGTCCATGCGTCTGCGACGGCATGGGGCGAAACACCCCCCGTCACACGCGCCATCGCCGCCATCACGCTGCGGTCAAGGTTCTGATGCGGGTGAACAGGTTTGGTCCGCCCCTTCGTGACGGGATTGGACACGGGTATGACGGCAGGCAAGCTTTCGACGGAGGGTTGCCATGCGGTTCGCGCGGATTTTCCTGCTTTTCTCGCCATGATCTTCCCCTTTGTTGAGGGGCATAGCCTATCAGATCACGCGCCGCTCTGGATTGACCTGCATCATGTGACGCGCTCTATCGGCTGCTCGGCGCTTGTGCCAGTCGCCGGGTCAGGCGCAAAAGGCCGGTGCTCAGCGCCGATTGCAGCAGTCCCAGCAGTGCCGCCAGTGCGCCGATCAGGCCCGTAGCCAGCAGCCAGACCTCGTCCGCGACACGCATCGTCAGCCGCATCAGACGGCTTTTCCCCAGCACTTCGATGGTGCCGACCATGCGCGGCCCCAGCGCATCCGAGGCGCGGGCCATCCGCGACAGATCAGCAGGGTCATCCACATACCTCATCAGATGGAGCGCACCGAGGATCGACGTCCTGCTGACCAGATGCCCCGCATCTTCGGCAATGATGACGGCGGGGCGCATGATCTCCGGGCGATAGAGGCGCGGCAGATCGTCCACGCTGCGCACGCGTGCAATCCCGTTCCACTCCACCCCCTCGCGGAAGGCGCGGACCAGTGGCCGGGTCACGGCGTCGGGCAGACGGTTGATGGATTTCGCCAGTTTTCCCAGACCCGCGCCCGCCTTGATTGCAAGACTGCTTCCGCCTGTCCAGACCGCCAGCGCCACAGCTGTCAAGCCGATGGCGGACAGGATCACATCCACCTCGTCTACGTCCCGGCCGGCCAGATAGGCAAGCCCGCCCCGGATCACCCCGGCGAGATCGCCCAAAGGAGACAGATCAACCGGGGCACGGCACATCAGGATGGTCGACAACTCACATGTCCGGGCATCCCAGGCGCATCGCGCGCACTCCCCCGCGCTCTGCCAGAAGCCGTTGTCCTGCTCCCACGCCGCGGCGCGCTTGTGCCGCAGGTCGACGGGCAGGGACAAGGCACGCTCTGCTGCCAATGACTCGACCGCCTCGATGGCAAACCAGTTGCGCGGCTCCTCGGTCAGCAGGCTGGTCAGCCGGGTCGTGATGGTATCAGGCGTGGCATGGACCAACAGAGCCCGCTCGGTCGCGGCCTCAATCCCGGCGGTGCTGCGCTCGACAAAAGCGGCGCCCGCCGGCGCGCGGGCCAGTGTCGCAAGGTTGACCCCCGCCAGCACCAGTGACGCGATCATCAGGCTGGTCAGCACAAGTCGCGCCAGCCAGCGGATCGCCCCTTGGGTCATCAGCTCCGGATCATCCCCACGATGTCATAGGTCCGTTGCAGGATCGGACTTGCAATCTCACGCGCGCGCCGTGCGCCGTCGCCAAGGATGCGGTCAATCTCGTCAGGCTCCTGCATCAGCCGCGCCATTTCGGTCGAGATGGGCGAAAGCTTCGCTACCGCCAGATCGGCCAGCATCGGCTTGAACTCGGAAAACTGCTTGCCGCCCACATCGCGCAGCACCGCATCCACCGTACTGTCGGACAGGGCGGCATAGATGTTCACAAGGTTGCGGGCATCCGCGCGACCTTCCAGACCTGCGGCTTCGGAGGGCAGAGCATCCGGGTCAGTCTTGGCCTTGCGGATTTTCTTGGCGATCGTGTCGGCGTCATCGGTCATGTTGATGCGGGAGGCATCCGAGGGGTCGGACTTCGACATCTTTTTCGACCCGTCCCGCAGCGACATGACGCGGGTGGCGGCACCTTCGATCACGGGTTCGGTGATGGGGAAGAAATCCACGCCGTAGTCATGGTTGAACTTGGCCGCCACGTCGCGGGTCAGTTCCAGATGCTGTTTCTGATCCTCGCCCACAGGCACATGCGTGGCATGATACAGAAGAATGTCAGCGGCCATCAGCGCAGGGTAAGCGAACAGGCCAAGCGAGGCATTTTCCGCGTTCTTGCCCGCCTTGTCCTTCCACTGGGTCATGCGACCCATCCATCCCATCCGCGCCACGCAGTTGAAGATCCACGCCAGCTGCGCGTGCTCGGGCACCTGGCTTTGGTTGAACAGGATCGATTTGGACGGATCCAGACCGGCCGCAATATAGCCAGCGGTTAACTCGCGCGTCTGACGGCGCAGGGCGGCGGGGTCTTGCCAGACGGTGATGGCATGCATGTCGACCACGCAATAGATCGTGGGGGTTCCGCTGTCCTGCATCTGGACGAAACGCTTGATCGCGCCCAGATAATTGCCAAGGGTCAGCCCGCCCGAGGGCTGGATCCCCGAGAAGACGCGCGGGGTAAATCCCGCGTTCGGGTTGGACTGCGTGTGGACCGCATCCGCCATGATGACATCTCCGTCTGGATTTATGGGTGCGGCTGGCTTACCCATGCCCCATAGCCCCGTCAAGCAAAGGTCCATCATGTATCCCGATCCCCGGCATCAAGACGGCCCCAACATCAGCCCCGTGAACCCGCTGCCCCCCGTCGTGGTAGCGCTGTTCGTGATCATCATGGCGATCGAGGCGATGTTCAGCCTTGGGGCAAAGGGTATCATCGGCGGTCCGCAGGCCATCGGGTGGAGGCTGGGCGCCATGCAGGGCTATGCCTTTTCGGCCGAGATCTTCCAGTGGATGCTGGCCAACAATCGCTGGCCGCCGGAACATCTGCTGCGCTTCATCACCTATCCTTTCATTCATGCGGGCTTCACCCATGCGCTTTTTGCAGGCGTGATGGTGCTCGCGTTGGGCAAATTCGTGAGCGAGGTGTTCCGCGGCTGGGCTGTGCTGGCCGTGTTCTTCGGGGCCTCTATCGGTGGGGCGCTGATCTATGGCGTGCTGGCGGTATCAGCGGTGCCTCTGGTCGGGGCCTTTCCGGGCGTCTACGGCCTGATCGGTGCCTTTACCTATCTGCTCTGGCTCAGGTTGGGGCTGGAGGGCGGTCCGCAGATCCGCGCCTTCACGCTGATCGCCTTTCTGATGGGAATCCAGCTTGTCTTCGGCATCCTGTTCGGCGGCAGCCGAGACTGGATCGCCGATCTGGCGGGATTTGCCTTCGGCTTTGCCCTGTCCTTTGCCGTCAGCCCCGGCGGGTTCGCGCGGCTGCGGAGAAAGATCCGCCACGACTGAGGCACCTGCGGCGAGGGCGGATGCGCTCCGCGCGGGGATATTTGAAGCAAGAAGAAACAGAATCAGGTAGTCTGATGGCAGATGGGACAGCCCCGGCCGGGGGCTGTGACCGGCTGGGAGCTGCGCGATGCGGTTTGCGGATCGGACGGAAGCAGGAGAACAGTTGGGGCAGGCGATGGCGGGACGGGACTGGCCCGCTCCGGTGGTACTTGCCCTGCCACGCGGCGGAGTGCCCGTCGCGCTGGAAGTGGCGCGCGCATTGCGGGCACCGCTCGATCTGGTGATGGTGCGCAAGATCGGTGTGCCGGGGCAGCCCGAGGTGGCGCTGGGGGCCGTGGTCGATGGCGAACGCCCCGATCTGGAGATGAACGAGGACATAGCCCGCATGACCGGGTTGGACCGCCTTGACGTGGTCAGGCTGGCAGAGCCGGAACTGGCCGAGATCACGCGCCGCCGCGCGCTGTACATGGCCGGACGCAAGCCGTTGCCTCTGGCCGGGTGCACGGCGATCATCGTGGATGACGGGATCGCGACAGGGGCGACCATGCGTGTGGCCCTGCGTGCGGTCAGGCGTCAAGGCGCGGCGCATGTGGTGCTGGCGGTCCCTGTGGCTCCGGCCGCGACGCTTGAGGCGATGCAGGCTCTGGCAGATGATGTGATCTGTCTGCATGCACCCGAGACCTTCGGCGCGGTCGGGGCCTATTACACCGATTTCGCGCAAGTCGAAGACAGGGATGTCATCGCCATGCTGGCGCAGGCCGAGGCGTGAGTCCTCAGGCGCTTCCCCCGCGCTGAAATGCGCGTTTGAATTCGCCCAGCCGGAAGGCACCAATGATCTGTCCGATCCCGAAATAGCTGATGATCCCGATCAGGATCAGTCCCAGCAGCGCCAGATAGCGCCAGCCTGCCATGGCGAAGAAAGGTGTCATCACCACCATCGCGCCCCACAGCACCCCGCCCATCGCCACCGAGGCTGCGATGATCCTCCAGATCCGGCCGTGGAACCGCGCATCGAACCGGGCGACGTCCCCCATTGGCCGGGTGCCGATTGCCAGCAGCGCGACCATGACCCATGCGGCGAGCGTGGTCGCGATCGCGGCGGCGATCCAGCCGATCAGCGGGGCCAGCCCGATGGCAATAGCCGCGTTGACGATCATCGCCACCACGGCATAGCGGAACGGGCTGCGCGTATCCTCGCGCGCGAAATACAGTGGTTGCAGGATCTTCTGGATCACGAAGGCGGGCAGGCCAAGGCCGTAGACCGCCACGGCCATCGCAATCGCCGCGCTGTCATCCGCAGTGGTCGCCCCTCTTTCGAAAAGCACCGAAACCAGCGGCAGTGGCACCGCCACCAGCGCCACGGCGGCGGGGATGGTCAAGGCCAGCGACACTTCGGCCGCACGGCTGAGCGCATTGCGCCCGCCCGCGTCATCCCCTGCGGCCAGACGGCGCGAGAGGTCGGGCAGAAGCACCACGCCGATTGCGATACCTACGACACCCAACGGCAACTGATACAGACGGTCCGCAGCATAAAGCCAGCCCACGGCGCGGTCGAAATAGCTCGCGACCTGCTGACCCACCAACAGGTTGACCTGTACCACCCCTCCTGCCAAGGCCGCGGGAATGGCGATGCGGACAAGGCGTTTCATCTCGGGTGTCCAGCGGGGGCGACGCGGTGCCAGAGTGAAGCCCGCGCGGCGCGCCGCATGCCAGACCAGCGCCAGCTGCGCGAGACCCGCCACCGGGATGCCCCAGATCAGCGCCATGGTCACATCAAGGCCCATCGTTGCGGCACCCACCATGGCAGCGACGAGGATCACGTTCAGCAACACGGGCGCGGCCGCAGCGGCGGCGAAACGGCCGGTTGCGTTCAACACGCCCGACAGCAGCGCCGCCAAGGAGATGAACAGGATATAGGGAAAGACGATCCGCCCGAATTCAACCGACAACGCGAACTGTTCCTGCCCTGCAAAGCCGCTGGCCAAAGCATAGATCATCCACGGCATGAAAGCCTGTGCCGCCAGCGTCAGCAGGATAAGCACCGAGGCCAGACCTGCGAAGGCGGTTTCCGCAAAGCCCTGCGCATCCTCTCCGGCCTCGTATTTCTTGGAAAACATCGGCACGAAGGCCATGTTGAACGCGCCTTCGGCGAAGAAGCGGCGGAACATGTTGGGCAAGCGGAAAGCTACGACATAGGCCTCATAGGCGGGGCCGGTGCCAAGATAGGCCAGGATCATCGCATCGCGCACAAACCCCAGCACGCGGCTGAGCAGGGTCCACAGGCCCACGGTCATGAAGCCGGCGATCAGGCGGATGGGTTTCATGACAGGCGGCCCCTTGCTGCGTCTGGTGCAGGACTATCCCAAGCCTGCTCCCCATGAAAGAGGGCGAAACGCGGGATCAGGAAATGGCCCGCTCGACGCCTTTCTCGATGGCCTCGCGCAGCTTGCGTTCCAGCGCCTTCTGCTTGGGCAGGGAATGGAACTTCAGCCCGAACATGTCTTTGACATAGAAGGTGTCCACCACCTGTTCGCCATAGGTCGCGATAACCGCGCTGGCGATATAGACATTGGCATTGGCCAGCGTGCGGGTCAGGTCGAACAAGAGGCCGGGACGGTCGCGGGTATCCACTTCGATGATCGTGTAGATCTCGGATCCCTCGTTGTCGAAGGTGATCGACGTGGCCACGCGGAAGGCGCGCTCGCGCTTTTTGATCTTGTCGCGGCTCTTGATCGCTTCGGTCGTGACCACCTCTCCCTTGAGGGTCTTGTCGATCATCTGCCGCAGGCGGGGCAGGCGTGTCGCGTCATAGGGGCTGCCGCTCTCGTCCTGAATCCAGAATACGGCGGTGGCGAAGCCGTCTTTCGACGTGTAGGTGCGCGCATCCACCACATTCGCCCCCACCAGCGCCAGTGCCCCTGCAAGGCGAGAGAAGATGCCCGGATGGTCCGACAGCGCGAAACAGGCGCGGGTGGCGTCGCGGTCCTCGTCAGGAACAAGGTCGATACGGATCTCATCATCGGGCAGATCGCGCAGCATATTGGCAAAGACGACCTGCGTCCGCGTATCCAGACCCTGCCAGTAGGGCGGATAGTGACGCCCCAACTCGGTCTTGAGGGCGGCAGAGTCCCACCCTTTGAGCGCGTCGCGCAGGGCGGATTTGGCCTCGGCCCCGCGATGTTCGCGGTTCAGATCCTCCAGCCCGTGTTCCAGTGCGCGGGTCGTTTCGCGGTGCAACTGGCGGATCAACATGGCCTTCCAGTTGTTCCAGGTCTGCGGGCCGACTCCGCGGATGTCACAGACCGTCAGCACCGTCAGCAGATCCAGACGCTTGCGCGTCTTCACCGCCTTGGCGAAATCGCGCAAGGTGCGTGGGTCCGACAGGTCGCGCTTCTGCGCCATGTCCGACATCAGAAGATGATAGCGCACCAGCCATTCCACGGTTTCGGAATCGGCCTTGTTCAGGCCCAGCCGGGGGGCAACACGACGCGCGATCTGCGCGCCAAGGACCGAATGATCCTCGGTCCGGCCCTTGCCGATATCGTGCAGCAACAGCGCGATATAAAGAACCTTGCGATTCACCCCGGCCCTCAGGATGCCCGAGGCGACCGGCAATTCCTCGACCAGCTCGCCCCGTTCGATCTGCGCAAGGTTGCGGATGCACTGGATCGTATGCTCGTCCACCGTATAGCTGTGATACATGTTGAACTGCATCATCGCCACGATGGGTTCGAATTCGGGAATGAAAGCGGCCAGCATCCCCAACTCGTTCATCCGACGCAGCGCGCGTTCCGGGTTGCCGTGTTTCAGCAGCAGATCCATGAAGATCTGCTGCGCCTCGCGCGTGGTGCGCAATTCGTCGTCGATCAGATGCAGGTTCGCCGTGACAAGGCGCATCGCATCCGGATGGATCAGCATGCCGGTGCGCAACGCTTCCTCGAACAGGCGCAGCAGGTTCAGCTTGTCCTTGAGGAAGGCGGCCTCGTTCTCGATCGCCAGACGGTTGTGGATCACCTGATAGCCGGGCTTTACCTTCGGCGTGCGCCGGAAGATCCGCTCCAGCAGCGGGCCGGATTTGACATGCAGCGCCTCAAGCTTGGTCAGGAAGATCCGTGTCAGATCCCCGACCGAGGTGGCGTGGCGGAAATAGTCCTGCATGAAATGTTCGACAGCGCGGCGTCCGCCCTTGTCGACATAGCCCATGCGCTCGGCCACCTGCACCTGCAGGTCAAAGGTCAGCTGGTCCGCAGGCCGCCCGGTGATCAGATGCAGATGGCAGCGCACCGCCCAAAGGAAATTCTCGGCCTTCTGGAAGGTGGCGTATTCCTCGGGGCGGAACATCTTGATCCGCACAAGTTCTTCCGGGTTCTGCACGCCGTGCAGATATTTGGCGATCCAGAACAACGATTGCAGGTCGCGCAGGCCGCCCTTGCCCTCCTTGACGTTCGGCTCGACCATGTAACGCTGGCCACCCTGCTTTTCGTGGCGGGCGTCACGCTCTGACAACTTGGCCTCGATGAAATCCCGCGCCGTGCCTTTGAACAGATCGGTCTTCAGGCGGCGGTCCAGTTCCGCTCCAAGGGTGGCATCTCCGCCCAGAAAGCGGTGTTCCAGAAGGGCCGTGCGGATCGTGAAATCCTCGGTCCCCAGACGCAGGCAATCCTTCACGGTGCGGCTGGCATGCCCCACCTTCAGACGCAGATCCCACAGGATGTAGAGCATGGTTTCGATCACCGCCTCGGCCCAGGGCGTGATCCGTGTCGGGCTGAGGAACAGCAGATCCACATCCGATTGCGGGGCCATTTCCCCCCGGCCATATCCGCCCACGGCGATCAGCGCGATCCGCTCATTCGTGGAGGGGTGCTCCAGAGGATGAATCTGCCGGATGGCCACATCTTGCGCACAGGCCACGATGCAATCGGTCAGCCAGGCATAGGCGCGGGTGACGGGACGCGCATCGAAGGGGCGGGCCGCAAACGCATCGGCAATGGCGGTGCGCCCATCCTGCAAGGCTCGCGACAGAACAGGCACGACAGCCCCCCGCATCTGTGCCGGGGTCAGCCCCGCCGTGGCCTCGTGCAGGGCACGGGCCACTAAGCTTGCGTCAAATATCTGCGAGGCCGGACAGATCAGATCGTCCGGTGCCTGCGGCAGGGTCTGGGGATTCAGGGCCGATGCCGGATCAGAATCCGGCACCGCCAAAGGCTCTTGGGGCAGGGTCAATCACAACCACCTGTCTGTCGCGGATCTGGGCCACGGCCAGACCACGTTCGTTCGTTCCATCCGGGAGCAGCCGGAAAATGCCGTTCACGCCCTGAAAACCTGCGCTTTGCGTCAGAGATGCACGGCTCAGCGCGTCGCTTCGACCCGAACTGATCAAAGCGCCGATGGCCGCGATGCCATCATAGGCCAGACCACCGATCGGATGCGGGCTCTCGCCATAGGCGGCCTCATATCGGCTGCTGAATCGTGCAGACATCTCCGGGGCGGGCAGGGCGAACCAGCCCCCCTGCACACCCGGAAGATCAATGGTCTGGCTGGGAATATCCCAGCGGGTCAGTCCGATATACTGGGTCGTCGCGGGCGAAATACCCGCCTCGGGCAAAAGCTGGGTCAGAAGCGGCAGGGCTCCCGCGGTGTCTGCGGTCATGAAGACCGAATCCGCCGCCCCGCTGCGCACGGCGCTGACGATCTGGGGAATGGCCTGAACGACGCCGTTCTGCGAGAATTCGTGGCTGATCGCACCGACGGCCGTCCCGCCATTGCGGGCCAGCGCGGCCTCGACAGCCGCGCGTCCGGCCCGGCCCGACACATCCTCGGAATAGACAACGACGGTGCGGCCCTTGCCTTGCCGCACAGCATAGCGCGCCAGACGGTCTGCCGTGTTGTCGAACGTCGGTCCCAGAATGAAAAGGTTGCCCCCGGCAATCGAGGTGTTGTTCGAGAAGGCCAACACATTGACCCCACTCGACGCCACCGCCACGGCGGCGGCGTTCGCGTTCTCACCATAGACCGGGCCCAAGATGATTCTGGCCCCGTCGGCAACCGCCTGAAGCGCGACCTGCTGGGTCGTGGCCGCCGATCCCGCGGTCCCATAGACCCGCAGGTCGATGGCGACATCACCCAGATCGGAAATCGCCAGCCGCGCCGCATTCTCAAGCGCACGTGCCAGAACCTCGTCGCTCGCATTACCCGATCCGCGCGGCACCAGAAGTGCGACAGGCACAGGGGCAGACGTGTTGATCACGGGGGCGGACCGCCCGAGCGAGGTATCGACAGGCTCGCAAGCCGCCAGGGCGCCCATGGCCGCCATCATCATCACGCCGCGACGCGCAGGCCAGAGCGTCCGTCCGATTGCGCGGGTGGCGGCAACGATGGACGCGCGGGCCTCATCCAGTGTCAGGCGCAGCGGGTTGCGGGCAGGTGACAGAAAGGCAAACATGGTGGCTACTTCTCCCTCGACAATGGCGGTGATCTGCGCCACCGGCACGTATCGGGGATAATAGACACCCCACAGGGAGGGTCCAGTGTTGAATCCGAAAGCCGCCAAACTGAACCCCGGTCTTTATCTCGTGGCGACGCCCATCGGCACGGCGCGGGACATCACGTTGCGGGCGCTGGACATTCTGGCCAGCGCGGATGTTCTGGTCGCCGAAGACACCCGCACCCTGCGTAAACTGATGGAAATCCACGGCATCGCTTTGGGTGAACGACAGGTGCTGGCCTATCATGACCATAACGGCGCGCAGATGCGCCCGCGCCTGCTGGCCTTGCTGGAGCAGGGTCTGACGCTGGCCTATGCTTCCGAGGCGGGCACGCCGATGATCGCCGATCCCGGTTTCGATCTGGCCCGCGCCGCGCGCGAGGCCGGATATGCCGTCGTGGCTGCACCCGGACCCTCCGCGGTGGTGACGGCGCTGACCGTCGGCGGATTGCCGACCGACCGTTTCTTTTTCGCCGGCTTCCTGCCGAATGCCAGCGGTCAGCGAAAAACCGCCCTTAGGCGCTATGCCGATATTCCGGGAACACTCGTCTTTTACGAATCACCCAAGCGGATCGCCGCCATGCTGCGCGATGCGGCCGAGGTGCTGGGACCCCAGAGGCAGGCCGCAGTATGCCGTGAACTGACCAAGAAATTCGAGGAAATTCTGAGCGGGACTCTGCAGGACCTTGCCGTAGCTTGCGCCGACCGCAGCCTGAAAGGCGAGATCGTGGTGCTGATAGAGCGGAAATCTTCGGAGAATATTCACGAATCCGATTTAGAAGAGATGTTGAGGGAGGCCTTGTCGGGGCAAACTGTGCGCGATGCAGCAGATGCTGTGGCGGTCCGGACGGGTCTGCCGCGTCGACAGGTCTATCAGATGGCATTGAAACTGGAGCAGGGTGAATGACAACATGGTTTGATCCGCGCAAGGCAGTGGCAACGGCCGTGCAGCTTGACCTTCCGCTAGAGTTTCCGGTTGCGCGGTCGGCGGGGCAACCATCCCGCCAGGTGCGCGATCAAAGGAAAGGGCGTGGACGCAAAGCCTACCTCTCGGGTCTCGCCGCCGAAGACAGTGTCGCACGCGATTACACAGACCGTGGCATGACGATACTTGCCCGACGTTGGCGCGGCTCCGGCGCCGAAATCGACCTGATCCTGCGCGATGGGGATGTCGTGGTCTTTGTCGAAGTCAAGAAAAGCCGCAGCTTTGATGCGGCGCTGTTGGCTATTGGGCCAGCGCAGCGCCGCCGGATCGTTCTTGCCGCGACAGAGTTTCTGGGCGACATGGCTGCGGGGCAATTGACCGAAGCGCGTGTCGATCTGGCGATGGTGAACGACTTCGGCGCGGTCCGGATCATGGAAAATGCCTTCGGCGAAGGGGACTGAACTGACGGGCCCTGGGTCGGTGCACTGCGGCCCATCCTGCTTTTGCGGGATTTCGCATTGTCTCGGGCACGGCCTTGCGCCATGTAAAGGCTCTATCCTCAGGGGAGCCGGACATGAAAATCGCCTTTCAGATGGACCCGATCGGGCCGATCAACATCAATGCGGACAGCACCTTTCGCCTGATGGAGGAAGCACAGACCCGGGGCCATGAGCTTTTTTACTATACGCCGGATCGGCTCTCCTATCAGGAAGGTCGAATCACCGCGCGAGGCTGGCCTGTGACGGTGCAGCGGGTGGCGGGCGATCACTACACGCTGGGGGCCGAGACCGAGGTGGACCTCGCGGAGTACGATGTCGTCTGGTTGCGGCAGGACCCGCCTTTTGACATGTTCTATATTACGACAACCCATCTGTTGGACCGGATCCATCCGAAGACGCTGGTCGTCAACGATCCATTCTGGGTGCGCAACTCGCCCGAAAAGCTTCTGGTGCTCAACTTCCCGGACCTGACGCCGCCCACGACGATTGCGCGTGACCTCGCTACGATCCGCGCTTTCAAGGACAAGCATGGCGACGTGATCCTCAAACCGCTTTACGGCAATGGCGGCGCAGGGGTCTTCCGGCTGACCACGGATGACCGCAATCTGTCATCCCTGCACGAACTGTTCACCGGCTTCAGTCGGGAGCCGCTGATCGTCCAGAAATACCTGCCAGCGGTCACAAAGGGCGACAAGCGCGTGATCCTTGTTGACGGCGAGGCTGTCGGGGCGATCAACCGTGTGCCAGCCGCAGGCGAGACGCGGTCCAACATGCATGTGGGAGGGCGACCCGAGAAGATCGGCCTGACGGATCGCGATCTGGAGATCTGCGCCCGCATTGGTCCGGTCCTGCGTGAGAAGGGACAGGTTTTCGTCGGGATCGACGTGATCGGGGACTGGCTAACCGAGATCAACGTCACGTCACCCACGGGCATACAGGAGCTGGAGCGGTTTGACGGCGTCAATATCGCCGCCAGGATCTGGGAGCGGATCGAGGCGAAACGCGCCTGATCCGCGTTACGCATCCTTGACCCCAACCAGCCGATAGCTCACCGCTTCGGCCACATGGTCGCTGATCACCGCGTCGCACCCGTCGAGATCTGCGATCGTGCGGGCCACCCGCAGGACGCGGTGATACCCACGCGCGGTCAGTCCGAAACGGTCTGCCACCTTGCCCAGCAGCGCGCGTCCTGCCGCATCGGGTGTGGCGATCCTGTCCAGCACCGCGCCTTCTGCATCGGCGTTCAGATGCATCCCCTCAACCTCGCAGAAACGCGCCGCCTGAACCGCGCGGGCCGCCGCTACCCGTGCCGCAACCTGTTGAGAAGTCTCGCCCGAGGCGGGCAGATCAAGGTCGGTATAGGCCACCGGCGGCACCTCGACACGCAGATCGAAACGATCCATCAGCGGCCCGCTGATCCGCCCCATGTAATCCTCGCCGCAGACCGGGGCGCGGGTGCAGGCGCGGGCCGGATCCGTCAGATAGCCGCATTTGCAAGGGTTCGCGGCGGCCACCAGCATGAACCGGCAGGGATAGCGCACATGCGCATTGGCCCGCGCCACCATCACCTCGCCGGTCTCGATGGGTTGGCGCAGGGTTTCCAGAACGCCGCGCGGGAATTCCGGGAATTCGTCCATGAACAGCACACCATTATGGGCAAGGCTGATCTCGCCGGGTTTTGCGCTGCGGCCACCGCCCACGATGGCCGCCATCGAGGCCGTATGATGCGGCTCGCGGAAGGGCCGTGCGCGCGAGATTCCGCCCTCGTCCAGCAAGCCCGCCAATGAATGGATCATCGAGGTTTCCAGCGCCTCGCCCGCTGTGAGCGGCGGCAGGATGCCCGGTATGCGCGCCGCCAGCATCGATTTTCCAGATCCGGGCGTGCCCAGCATCAACATGTGATGCCGCCCTGCGGCCGCGATCTCCAAGGCGCGTTTGGCGCGCTCCTGACCTTTCACATCACGCAGGCAGCGCCCCCCCGCCTCGCCCGTCACCTCGCCGGGTTCGGCCGGCGTGATGGGGGCCTGGCCCGTATAGTGGCGCACCACCTCCATCAGTGAAGCGGCGGCAATCACCTGGCAGGCCCCGACCCAGGCCGCTTCCGCCCCCGAGGCGCGGGGGCAAAGCAGGGTTCGGTCCTCTTCGGCTGCGGCCATGGCAGCGGGCAGGGCCCCCAGCACCCCGATCAGCGATCCATCCAGCGACAATTCCCCCAGCGCTGTCGTCCGTTCCACCGCGTCGGGTGGCACGATCTCGAGAGCGGCCAGAAGCGCCAGCGCGATCGGAAGGTCGAAGTGGCTGCCTTCCTTGGGCAGATCTGCCGGTGACAGGTTCACCGTGATCCTCTTGCTGGGAAGGGCAATGCCCATCGCGCTGAGGGCCGCACGCACCCTGTCGCGCGCTTCGCTCACCGCCTTGTCCGGCAGTCCCACGACGGCGAAAGCGGGCAAGCCCGGCGTGACGGCGCATTGCACCTCGACCGTGCGGGCGGACACCCCTTCGAAAGCCACTGTATAGGCCCGCGCCACCATTGCTGCACTCACCCTGAACCAAGGTTAATGACTAGGCATCTATCCTTTCAGAATGGTTAACGTGGTCCGCCTGGTTTCTTCTTGCTGCAAATATCCGTCTGCAAGGCTTCGTCACAGGTGACATTGTCAGTGCAAGCCTTGCAACTGGAGGAACCATCAGGGCAGGTGGTTGATCCTCAGCGCCTTCCAGGACGCTCCGTTCCGATGCAGCTCGGTCACCGAAAGATTGTCGATCCGGTGGCTGAACGCTTCATAGGCACTTATTCCAAGCGCCGCCTGCACCTGCGTCAGGATCACGCCGAAATGCGCCACAACGATGATATCCTGCCCCTCCTGTGCTGCCAGCAGACGATCCACCGCGCGGGCGACACGGGCCGAGACCTCATGCCAGCTTTCGCCGCCCGGTGGCCGGACATCGCCCGGATGATCCCAATAGGCGCGTAGCCTTTCCTGATCCTCGATCTCGTCAAAACGCGCCAGTTCCCAGTCGCCGAAATGGATCTCCCGCAGGTCGGGATCATGCGGCAGGCGCAAGCGTGACGCTGCGATCGCATCCGCCGTGGCACTCGCGCGGATCAGATCGGATGAGATCACGACGGCATCTCTGGGCAAGGATTCCGACAAGCGCTCCAGGCGCGCGGTATCGGTCAGATCGGCAGGAAGGTCGGACCATCCGACCATGGATTTCGCATGTGTGGGCCCATGCCTGACCCAGAAAAACCGGCTCATGTGCTTGGCCCCGGGATCTGCCCTTTCAGGACCAGCGGCAAACCGGCCATCACGGCCACCACCAATCCGGCGTCAGCAGCCATCTTCTGGTTCAACTCGCCCTGCGCCTGCCGGAACCGGCGCGCCAGTGCGTTCTCGGGCACGATCCCGGCGCCGACCTCGTTGCTGACCACGACGACAGGCGCCGCGCAGGTCGCAATGGCCTGCAAGAGGGCTGCCGATTCTGCTTCGGGATCACCTTCGGCCAGCATGATGTTGCTAAGCCAGAGTGTCGCACAGTCCAGCAACACAACCTGCCCTGCACGGGCCTCGCGGAGCGCCGGAGCAAGATCAAGCGGAGCCTCGACAGTCAGCCAGCCGTCCCCGCGCAATGTGCGGTGGCGGTCGATCTTGGCCTGCATTTCCGTATCCCAAGCCTGTGCCGTAGCCAGATAAACAGGCGTCTCGCCCGTCCTCAGGACCAATGCTTCGGCCCAGGCCGTCTTGCCGGAGGCGGCCCCTCCCAGCACCAGAGTCAGTTTTGGCAACATGCAAGACTCATGTTTTTTGATCCGATCCGTTTTTGGCTGCGTATCAAACTCAAAGACAAACAAAAACGGCTCATCTAGCGCCCAAGGCGCACAGGGCCACAGTCTGGGGGTAAATATGGCACTTGATGCACCAAATGACATGACCCTGTCGCGCAAGGCGATGAAAGCAGAGCTGCTGGATGCCGAAACCGAATTGCGGCTGGCCTATGCCTGGCGGGATCAGCGGGATGAGGCTGCGCTGCACCGCCTGATCACGGCCTATATGCGCTTGGCAATCTCGATGGCATCGAAATTCCGTCGCTACGGCGCCCCGATGAATGACCTGATTCAGGAGGCCGGACTTGGTCTGATGAAAGCTGCCGACAAGTTCGACCCGGACCGTGGCGTGCGCTTTTCGACCTATGCGGTCTGGTGGATCAAGGCCAGCATTCAGGACTATGTGATGCGCAACTGGTCGATGGTGCGGACTGGATCGACCTCGAGCCAGAAATCGCTGTTCTTCAATCTGCGCCGGGTGCAGGCGCGGCTGGAGCGCGAGGCGCAGGCGCGGGGCGAGGAGCTGGATCGTCACCAGATGCGCCAGATGATCTCAACCGAGATTGGCGTTCCGCTGCATGACGTCGAGATGATGGAGGGGCGTCTGTCCGGCTCGGACTTTTCGCTCAATGCAACCCAATCCTCCGAGGATGAGGGACGTGAATGGATCGACACGATCGAGGACGAAGGTAGCCAAGCCGCCGAAATCGTGGAAACCGCCCATGATACCGCCGCTTTGCGGAACTGGCTTTTGGAAGCGTTGGCCGCGCTGAATGACCGTGAACGTTTCATCGTGCGCGAGCGTAAACTGCGCGACGATCCCCGCACGCTGGAAAGTCTGGGCGAAGAGCTTGGCCTGTCGAAAGAGCGTGTCCGTCAGCTTGAAGCCGCCGCTTTCGCCAAGATGCGCAAAAAGCTGGAAAGTCAGTCGCGCGAGGTGCAAGACTTCCTCGCATGAGATGTCTTGCTCTGATCGCCGCTTTCGTCTGTGGGCCCGCTATTGCGGGCCCTTTGGCTGTTGAACTGCTGGAGCGTGTCGCAGATGCCCCCGTCGTGATTGTGGGCGAGGTGCATGACAACCCGGCCCATCACGCCGCGCAGGCTGACATCGTCTCCCATGTTCAACCCAGCGCCATCGTGTTCGAGATGCTGACCGAAGCACAGGCTGATCTGGTAACGCCGGACAATCGTGCTGATCAGACAGCCTTGGCCGACTCCCTTGATTGGGCCGAGAGCGGCTGGCCCGATTTCGCCATGTATCATCCGATCTTCACCGCAGCCCCCGGAGCCGCGATCTATGGTGCCGCCGTCCCCCGCGATGCCGCCCGCGCGGCCATGCAGGCGGGTATCGCCGAAAGCTTCGGGACTGATGCGGCGGATTACGGACTGACCACGCCTTTGCCAGCCGAAGAACAGGCCGCGCAGGAGGATTTGCAACAGCAAGCCCATTGCAACGCCATGCCACCCGAAATGCTGCCCGTGATGGTCGATCTGCAACGGCTGCGCGATGCGGTTCTGGCACGCGAGACCCTGCGCGCACTGGACGAGACTGGCGGCCCTGTGATCGTGATTACCGGCAACGGCCACGCGCGCGAGGATTGGGGCGTGCCTGCCTATCTGACACGGCTGCGCCCCGATCTCGACGTGTTCACGATCGGCCAGCAGGAAGACGGCGCAGGCGCACCCGGCGGCTTCGATGTCATTCTGTCCGCCCCGGCCGTCGATCGTCCCGACCCCTGCGAGGCGTTTCGGAACAAGGGATGATCCGGCGCGGCCTTGTCAGCATCACACACTGGTCCTAGTGTCGGCGCAACTGGCGGAGGGTCGGCGCATGCTGGCAGGCAAACGTATTCTTCTGATCATCGGCGGCGGGATCGCGGCCTATAAATCGCTTGATCTGATCCGCCGTTTGCGTGAACGGGGGGCGGCGGTGACTCCGGTTCTGACTCGTGCGGGGGGCGAGTTCGTAACTCCGCTGTCCGTCTCTGCCCTTGCTGGCGAGAAGGTCTTTACCGATCTCTTCGACCTGACGGATGAGGCCGAGATGGGCCATATCCAATTGTCGCGCAGTGCCGATCTGGTTGTGGTCGCCCCGGCGACCGCCGATCTGATGGCGAAAATGGCTCATGGCCACGCCAATGATCTGGCCTCGACCCTGTTGATGGCGACAGACACCCCCGTCCTGATGGCACCTGCGATGAACGTCCGCATGTGGGATCACCCGTCAACGCAGCGCAATCTGACGCAGCTTCTGGCTGACGGCATCCGCGTGGTTGGTCCCAACTCCGGTGATATGGCCTGCGGAGAATATGGACCCGGACGGATGTCGGAACCTCTTGAGATTGTCGCCGCGATCGAGGCTGGGCTGGGGCAGGGACCACTGACGGGCAAGCGTATCCTTGTCTCTTCCGGTCCCACCCACGAACCCATCGACCCGGTCCGCTACATCGCCAACCGATCATCCGGCGCACAAGGCACGGCGATTGCGCGGGCGCTGGCCGCTTTGGGGGCAGAGGTGGTATTCGTCACCGGTCCTGCTGATGTGCCGCCGCCCGCAGGTGTCAAAGTCGTGCGGGTCGAGACGGCACAGCAGATGCTGCACGCGGTCGAGGCGGCCTTGCCCGCCGATGCCGCCATCTTCGCCGCCGCAGTGGCCGACTGGCGCGTGGCTTCAACCTCAAGCTCCAAGATCAAGAAGGACGCGGGCCGTCTGCCGGTTCTGGAGTTTGCCGAAAACCCCGACATCCTGGCCACGGTCAGTCAGCGCAAATCCGACCGCCCCACGCTGGTTGTGGGCTTTGCCGCCGAAACCGATGATGTGATTGCCCATGCCACGGCCAAACGCGCGCGCAAGGGGTGTGACTGGATCGTCGCCAATGATGTCAGCCCCGCCACGGGGATCATGGGCGGCACCGAAAATGCCGTCCATCTGATCACAACCAACGGGGTCGAGGATTGGCCGCGTATGTCGAAACTGGCTGTCGCCGAAAAACTGGCCGCGCGGATTGCCGCTGCGCTGACATGACGGGATATCAGCGCCCGCAGGTAAGGGCGGCGGTGAAGTCCTGCCGATCCCGCAGCGGTCCCAGATCCCGGCTGGTCAGGGCACCATCCTGCCAGCCTACTGCCACGACCCGCCGCCAGTCGCTCGATGCCAGTATCACCTCGCTCTGTCCGTCACATGTCCTGACACCACCCGCGATCACCTCCTCGCCGATCCGGTGATTGGTCACGCCGGACAGCGCCACCCGTTCCACCAGCCGGTCCCCCTCCAGCCCGACAAGACGCAGAGTCTTGCCCAGATGCGGGGTCTCGACATAGGCGATCTCGATGCGCCCGTCGCCGGTGAAATCACCTATGCCCACGGGGGCCAGCCAGCGAAACCGCGTCCCGATGAAATCAGTCGAGGCCAGCATTCGGAACAGCGGCGCATCGCTGTCTCCCGGTTCCCTGAGCGCCCAGACCGTCAACCTTGCGCCAAGCTGAGCATGGCTTTGCACGACCACGATCTCGGGCCGCCCATCACCCGTGACATCCCACAGACGCGGCGCAACATCCTCGAACACCAGTGGTGCGGACAGCGTTAACTGTGCTGTGACGTCCGGCACCGCACAACCCGCGCAAACTTGTGCGGTCACGGTGAGGGTGGTCAAAGCCGGAATGCGACCCAGCACATTGTGCGGATATCGATCTGTCGGCCCGGACAAGGCCGCTGCCACAGGCCAAGGAAGGTCATCTCCCGATCCCGCAGACTGCCCTTGAATAGTGACCCTATCGGGGTCTGCGAAAGCCGCGCCTGTGACAAACCAGCTGACCATCAAAAATCGCAGAATCATTGCTCATTTTCCATTCTTGACGTACAAATATTGCTAAGAGTGATAGAAAATCAGTCAAAAGATGTGAAGCTTCATGCCTGCCAGGATTGCCGACACCAGCGTCGCGCCACGCATTCCCGTTGCCAAAGCAGCCTAAACCTCAAACCCCGCGCCGCATAGCGCGTGGCCGCGCTTGCCCGATCAAAACCCGGTGATACCTTGCAACGCGGGTCCTTTCGGTTATGTCTCGGATCAGCCCCCGGACTGTCGCGTGGTCAGGAGGGGCAGACACCACCATCCAAAGGGTGCCCCATGCCGACCATCCGTTGCAGCAGAACACCTGACGCCGATCCCGCTGTGCCCTTGCCGTCCTATGAGACCAGCGGCGCTGCTGGCGCCGATCTGCGGGCAAACTTTCCGCCGGATCAACGGGATGGCATCACGCTGAACCCCGGCACGCGGGCACTTGTTCCCACCGGCCTCAGGTTGGCGATCCCCGAAGGTCATGAGGTGCAAATCAGGCCGCGCTCGGGGCTTGCCCTCAAGCATGGCATCACCCTGCCGAACAGCCCCGGCACCATCGACAGCGATTATCGCGGCCCCTTGGGTGTGATCGTCATGAATGCCGGGCATGAGGCGTTCCACATCTCCCATGGCGACCGCATCGCCCAGATGGTCTTGGCGCCGGTGCTGCGGGCGACGTTCGATCTGGTCGACACATTGGAGGATACGGCGCGCGGGCAGGGCGGCTTCGGCTCGACTGGGCGGGGTTGACGGATGGCGCTGGTCTTCATCATGGCTGCTGTTCTCTGGGGGATCGGCGCCTTCATGGGCACGCCGCGCAGGATGCGCTGGACGATGATCGGCTTTCTCTGGATCGGGGTTGTGGTGATCCAACTGACCCTGCCTGCAACGGCGCAACTGCGCCTGGCCACCGGGGAAAGTGCGGCACCGTGGCTGCTGCTGGGCGGCTTCGCTGCGCTTATCGTGACCTATCGCGCGCTTCTGTCGCGCCTGCGCGTTCAAGCTGACGGGACGACTTTTGATCCCGCGCCCTCTACGCTGCAAGGTCCGTTTTCAGACACTGAACTGGACCGCTATGCCCGCCATATCGTGCTGCGCGAGGTGGGCGGAAGCGGGCAGCGAAAGCTCAAGGACGCCCGTGTTCTGGTGATCGGGGCAGGGGGGCTTGGCGCGCCTGCGCTGCTGTATCTTGCGGCTGCCGGAGTCGGCACCATCGGCGTGATTGATGATGACGCCGTCGACAACTCCAATCTGCAACGGCAGGTGATCCACACCGATGACCGCATCGGCATGCCCAAGGTCTTTTCGGCTGAATCCGCGATGCGCGCGCAAAATCCATTCGTGACCGTGCGCCCCTACAATCGCCGCCTTACCGCTGACATGGCCCACGATCTGTTTGCCGATTACGATCTGATCCTGGACGGCACAGATGACAGCGCCACACGTTATTTGGTGAACCACACCGCCGTCACTTTGGGAAAACCTCTGATCTCGGGGGCTTTGTCGCAGTGGGAAGGGCAGATCGCCCTGTTCGACCCGGCGCGCGGCGGCCCTTGCTATCAATGCGTTTTCCCCGAGGCTCCCGCCCCCGGTCTGGCCCCAAGCTGCGCCGAGGCCGGAGTGATCGGCCCCTTGCCCGGCGTGATCGGGTCCATGATGGCGCTTGAGGCGATCAAACTGATCACTGGCGCGGGTCAGGATCTGCGCGGGCGCATGCTGATCCATGACGCGCTATATGCCGAACACCGCACCATCCGCCTGCACCCGCGCGACGCTTGCCCCATCTGCGCCGCATCCCGCCCAACCGGAGATTTCACCGATGACCAACCCGCTGCTTGAGACATGGACCACGCCCTTCGGTCTAGCCCCCTTCGACCGGATCACGGACGCGGATTTCGCCCCTGCCTTTGACACGGCCCTTGCCGCGCATAAGGCAGACATTGACGCGATTGCCGCCAACCCCGCCGCACCCGATTTTGACAACACCATCGGCGCGCTCGAGGCGGCAGGCAAGGACCTCGATCAGGTCCTGTCCGTCTTCTACACCGTCGCCGGGGCCGATAGCACCCCCGCGCGCGAGGAATTGCAGCGCACTTTTTCCCCCCGTCTTGCCGCGCATTGGGCCGCGATCACGGCGAACAAGGCGCTGTTCGCCCGCGTGGCCGACCTCTGGGCACGGCGCGACGATCTGGGGCTGAGCGATGAGCAAGCCCGCGTTCTGATGTTGACCCATCGCGGCTTTGTCCGTTCCGGGGCAGCCCTGACCGGGGCCGAGGATGCGCGCATGGCCGCGATCAAATCGCGGCTGGCCGTGCTGGGCACGCAGTTTACCCAAAACCTGCTCGCGGATGAGCGGTCCTGGGTCCTGCCCCTGTCGGAGGAGGATCTGGAAGGGTTGCCCGATTTCCTGATCTCGGCCGCCCGCGCTGCGGGCGAGGAAAAGGGCGCGGAGGGGCCGGTCATCACCCTGTCCCGGTCGCTGATCACGCCGTTCCTGCAATTCTCGCCCCGCCGCGATCTGCGCGAGGTGGCATGGCGCGCCTCTGTCGCGCGTGGTGCCAATGGCGGCGAGACCGACAACCGCGCCATAGCGGCCGAAATCCTGTCCCTTCGTGCCGAACGGGCCACGCTTCTGGGTTATGACAGTTTTGCCGACTACAAGCTGGAAACCGAGATGGCCCGCACGCCTGACGCCGTGCGCGATCTGCTCATGCAGGTCTGGACTCCCGCCCGCGCGCAAGCCGAGGCGGATGCAAAGGTTCTGGAACGGATGATGCACGAGGACGGCATCAACGGCGATCTGGAGCCTTGGGACTGGCACTACTATGCCGCGCGCCGCAGGCAGGCCGAACATGATCTGGATGAGGCTGCGCTGAAGCCCTATCTGCAACTCGATCGGATGATCGAGGCAAGCTTTGCCTGCGCCAACCGCCTGTTCGGTCTGGAGTTCTCGCCTTTGGATGTGCCGCTCTATCACCCCGATGCGCGGGCATGGGAGGTGACGCGGAACGGCCAGCATGTTGCGGTCTTCATTGGCGATTACTTCGCGCGCGGATCGAAACGGTCGGGCGCGTGGTGTTCGGCAATGCAAAGTCAGGCCAAATACCCTGAGGCGCGCCACCCCATCGTGATCAATGTGTGCAACTTCGCCAAGGGCGATCCCGCGCTGCTGTCCTATGACGATGCTCGCACCCTGTTTCATGAATTCGGCCACGCTCTGCACCAGATGCTGTCGGACGTGACCTATCCATCCATCTCGGGCACCTCGGTGGCCCGCGATTTTGTGGAACTGCCCAGCCAGCTTTACGAACACTGGCTGGAGGTGCCCGAGGTTCTCGCGGAATTTGCCACCCATGCTGAAACGGGTCAGCCGATGCCGCGCGACATGCTCGACCGTCTACTGGGGGCGGCCACCTTTGATATGGGTTTTCAAACGGTGGAATACGTGGCCTCGGCTCTTGTCGATCTGGCCTTTCACGAGGGCGCGCCGCCCGCCGATCCGATGGCCAAACAGGCCGAGATTCTGGCCGATCTGGGCATGCCGCGGACCATCGCCATGCGCCACGCCACACCCCATTTCGCCCATGTTTTCTCGGGTGATGGCTATTCCAGCGGCTATTACAGCTACATGTGGTCCGAGGTGATGGATGCCGATGCCTTTGCCGCGTTTGAGGAAGCAGGCAGCGCCTTTGACCCCGAGCGCGCCAAGGCTTTGGAAGAATTCATTCTGTCCAAAGGCGGATCGCAAGACCCGGCAGAGCTTTACACAGCCTTCCGGGGGCGCCTGCCGGGGGTGGAGGCGCTGCTGAAAGGGCGCGGGCTGGCCGCCTGAAACGACAAAGGCCCCGGACATCCGGGGCCTTTTCCGCCTGATCCGCCGGGATCAGATCGTCTGATCGTATTCGCCAACGCTGGGTTCTGTTCTGATCACAGCGTCGATCTCGGCGAAGATCGCGCGCATCTCGGCATCGGACTCGGGGCTTTCACAGACCACAACCAGATTGGGGGTGTTGGAAGAGGCACGCACCAGACCCCAGCCGCCATTGTCCAGAATGACCCGCGCGCCATTGACCGTGACCACTTGGGCGATCTTGCGCCCGGCCAGCGTCTCACCCGCCGCGTGCTTGGCCACCAGTTTGGCCACCAGCCGCTCAAGAACCTGATATTTCTCGGTATCGGCGCAATAGGGTGACATGGTCGGCGTCGCCCATGTCTGCGGCAAGGCGCGGCGCAAATCGGACATCGACTTGTCCGGGTTGCGGTCCATCAGCTTGCAGATCTCGACCGCGACACGCATCCCGCAGTCATAGCCACGCCCGATTGGACCGGCCAGAAAGTAGTGGCCCGACTTCTCGAACCCCGCCAGCGCGCCCAGTTCCTTGACGCGCCGCTTCATGTGGCTATGTCCGGTTTTCCAGTAATCCGCCTTGGCACCGTTCGAGATCAACTCGGGGTCCGACGCGAACAGCCCTGTCGATTTCACATCCGCCACAAAGGTGCTGCCGGGATAGAGTTTCGACAGGTCTCGCGCCATGATCACGCCCATCTTGTCGGCGAAAATCTCCTCGCCCTCGTCATCCACCACGCCGCAGCGGTCGCCATCACCATCGAAACCCAGCGCGAAATCCGCGCCCGAGGCTTTCACACTGTCCGACATGTCATGCAGCATTTCCAGCGCTTCGGGGTTGGGGTTGTAATGCGGAAAGGTGTAATCCAGCCTGTTGTGCGAAGGGATCACCTCGACCCCAAGACGACGGAACAGTTCGGGGGCAAAGGCCGATGCCGTGCCATTGCCCGTGGCGCAGACGACGCGCAGTTTGCGCGTCATGCGGAAATCACCAACGAGGTCGTCCAGATAGGCCTCGCGCACACCATCAACGAATTCGTAAGAGCCACCCGGCGCGGCCTCACCCTCGCCATTCAGCACGATATCGCGCAGTTCCGCCATCTCGTCTGGGCCATGGGTCAGGGGGCGGTCAAAGCCCATCTTGACCCCGGTCCAGCCGTTGGGGTTATGACTGGCCGTAACCATGGCTACCGCAGGCACATCCAGATGGAACTGCGCGAAATAGGCCATGGGCGACAGGGCGGGGCCGATATCCTTGACCGCGATCCCGGCCTGCATCAGTCCAAGCATCAGCGCGTTCTTGATCGACAGCGAATAGTCGCGATAGTCGTTTCCGACCGCGATCACAGGCGCGATGCCCCGTCGCCGCATCTGGGTGCCCAGACCCAGACCCAGCGCCGTCACGCCGGGCAGGTTGATCTGATCGGGATATTTCCAGCGCGCATCATATTCGCGAAAGCCGGTCGGCGTGATCATCGGATCACGCAGGAATTCCCATGTGTTTTGTGTCACGGAAGGCGCGGGTTTGGTCACGGGTGCAATCTTTCTTGTCTGAAAAAAGTCAAAGACGGATCGGATCAGCCTTGGCCAGCCGGTCAAAGGCCATCAGGCTCTGGATCAGCGCCGCCATCCGGTCGAGCGGAATCATGTTCGGCCCATCGGACGGCGCATTGTCCGGGTCCTCATGGGTTTCAATGAAAACGGCGGCAATGCCAAGCGACACCGCCGCGCGGGCCATCACAGGGGCGAATTCCCGCTGACCGCCTGAAGAGCCGCCCTTCCCGCCGGGTTGCTGTACCGAATGGGTCGCGTCCATCACCACGGGATAGCCGGTCGCAGCCATCTGGGGCAGGGCGCGCATATCGGCCACCAGCGTGTTATACCCGAACGAAGTGCCACGTTCGGTCAAAAGGATGCGGGTATTGCCGGTGCTTTCGATCTTGTCGATCACATTGGGCATGTCCCAAGGGGCCAGAAACTGACCTTTCTTGACGTTGATCGCAGCCCCGGTCGCCCCGGCAGCCAGCAAAAGATCGGTCTGGCGGCACAGAAACGCCGGGATCTGCAAGACGTCGCACACTTCGGCCGCGGGGGCGCACTGACCCTCGTTATGCACATCGGTCAGCACCGGCACGCCCAGACTGTCCTTCACATGCTGCAAAACGCGCAATCCCTCATCCAGCCCCAGTCCGCGCCGACCGGCGACAGAGGTGCGATTGGCCTTGTCATAACTGGCCTTGAAGATGAACTGCGCGCCGGCGGCGGCACAAACCTCCTGCATGCGGGCGGCTATCATCATCGCGTGATCCGCGCTTTCCAGCTGGCACGGACCGGCGATCACGGTCAGAGGGGCGTCATTGCCGACGCCAAGAGAGCCGATCGAAACCGTCTTCATGTCAGCTTGAAACCTGTTCGCGCAGGATCGAGGCGGTGAGTGAGATCATCAGATAAACTCCCGAGAAGATGAGGAAGGCGAGGATCGTGTTCTCGAACGCGCGCGGATAGGTCGGCTCGTCCGGGGCCACGGGCCGCACGCTGGTTGTCAGGTATCGCACCTGACGGTTCGCCTCAAGCTCGGTCTGCTTTTCGTTCTGCAGCGCCGATTGCAGGAACAGGTCCGCCGTCGCCAGATCGGCCTGTGCCATCTGGATCTGCGCGGTCACGGCCGCAAGCGAGCTTTGTCCTTCGGTCGCATTGGTCAGACGCCGGTTCTGGCGGTCCAGATCCTCACGCAGCAAGCGCACTTCGGACCGCAACGCGTCCACGCGCGCAGCATTGGGGCGCGCGTTGTTCAACTGCGAGTTCAGCGCCAGCTCCTTTTCCTGCACCTGCAATTCGACCGCGTTGATCAGGGCGCGGATGCTGGCAATCTCGCCCTGCGGATCAAGGATCGAGCCTTCCTGAAGTTTCACCAGACGTTCCTGCGCCTCGCGCCGTTCGGCCTTGGCCTGCTCCAGACTGGCGCGGGCATCGCGCATCTGGTCTTCACGTTTGCGCCGCGACAGTTCGTCCACGCGCTCTTCCGCATAGTCGATGAGATGCGAGGAAAATGCGGCGCTGGTCTGCGGATCGGCGGCAATAACCTCCATCCGGATCACGCCCTCGGTCGGGTCGTAGCTGATCTTGACGTTTTTCTTGTAGATCTTGTAGGCCGCCTCATCGGTGGCGTCGGCCTCAAGCCGCTGGATCGGGTCGATTGATTCCTGCCGGAAATGATCCTTGAACCCCATGTCCTCGTTCAGACGCATCATGGCATCACGGGACTGCATGTAGGATTGCACCGCGATACTGTCCTGATTGGTGGCGAATTGAGTGCCGCTCAACAAGCCGCCCAACCCGCTGCTACCGCCCTGAGCATCGGCCTGAAGGATCAGGAACTCGGATTTGGTCGCATACATCGGCGTGGCATAGGCAAAGTAATACCAGCCGGCCAAAAGCGTGGGCAGGAACACAAAGGTCGTCAGACGGGTCAGAAGCAACAGCAGTTTGCGCCGCCGCCTGCGGGCGATGTCACGCTGAATGTCCATGATGTCGCGCGCCCGCCGTTCGGAGGGGCTGACCTCGGTCGAGGGCAGGTAGGGGTTGCCCGAAGGCATCGTCTGGGGCAGTTGCACCCGTCCGATCGGCGTCCCCCCGCCCGGCATGCTTGCAGGTGTGGCGGCGCGGGCCGCGGGACGGGCAGCGGGCACCTCATCCTCTTCCGTCTCATCTTCGCGCGGCATCACAAGGTCCAGCATCGTGGCACGCTGGAAGGGGTCGATCCCTTCGGCGCGCAGAAGACGCACGGCATCGAAATCCGATGTGGGCGCAAGCCCGTGTTTCTGGGCCACGCGACGCGCCATGCGCAACTGTCGCCCCGTTAAGCCTTCGCGACGGATCGCGTCGATCTCTGGGCCGGCTTCGGCATAAGGTGATCCCGTCAACAACTGCGACATATCAGGTGCGGCGTCATCGGGAATGGGCGACATGTCCCGTGTGCTGGCTGTCTGCTGTGCGGGCGGGTCAAGCCTGTCCACCTGCGGCGCGCCGGGGCGCTGGCCGGACGGGCGGTTCGGGATCAGCGGGGTCGGACCGCTGTGGCCCGCTTGGGCGCGGGTCGGTTCTTGTTCGACACCCGAGAACGCTTCGGTCAGGCTGCGCCGGATACGGAATTTTCTAGCCTTGGGTTTCGTAATCATACAGCTCTTTCGCTTCTTCCAAGGTGTCAAACATATGCAACTTGCCGTCCATCAACACGGCGGCGTTCCGGGCGAATTTCTCAAGGACCTGCGGTTGGTGCGACACGATGATCACCGTCGTATTGCGCAATCTTTCCCGCAGGATGTCCCCTGCCTTCCGGTTGAACTCGGCGTCAGTCGACGAGGGCATGCCTTCGTCGATCAGGTAGATGTCGAAATCAAGCGCCAGCATCAGCGCAAAGGAGAACCGCGCGCGCATCCCCGACGAATAGGTGCCAAGAGGCTGATCGAAATATTCACCCAGGTTGCAAAGCCAGCGACAGAACGCCTCGACATAGTCGGGGTCCAGTCCGTAGAGACGCGCGATGTAGCGGCTGTTCTCGACGGCGGACACGCGCGACACCACGCCCCCCATGAAGCCCAGCGGAAAACTGATCCGCGACTCGCGACGGATGAACCCCTCATCAGGTTTTTCCAGCCCGGCCATCATGTTGATCAAGGTCGTCTTGCCTGTGCCGTTCGGCGCCAGGATACCCAGAGATTTGCCCAATTCGACGCGAAAGCTCACCCTGTCAAGGATTACCTTGCGCTGCATGCCCGTCCAGAAGGACTTGCTGACGTTATCGAATTCGAGCATTCAACGCTCCGGTCTGCTCCTGCCCACCCTCTTAGCGGGGTTGAGTTAACTCTCACTTAGCAATGGCCTTGGGCGCATGTCGAGCCATTGCTGACAAATCGCAATCTTTCGCGGCAAAATTATGTCATGCGCGCGTGACTATACCGTAGGAAGGCTGCGTTCACCAAGCCCCGTCTCTGTGGGGGTGCGCGCCATGCTGTCGCCGCCTGCTGGACCCGACGAAACCCCGTGCTAGGCTGCATTGGATGAACAGCCCAACCTCAGATCTTGAGCCGCAGATTGCCGCTTGCCGCCTCTGTGCGCCACGCTTTGCCGCCACCGCCACGGGCCACGACCCGCGACCCGTGGTCTGGTTCCGACCCGAGGCACGGATTCTGATCGCAGGGCAGGCGCCGGGGATGCGCGTGCATCAGTCGGGCCGACCCTTTCACGACCCTTCGGGCGATCGCCTTCGCGACTGGCTGGGGCTGTCCCTCGATGAGTTCTACGACCAGAGCCGCGTGGCAATTGTACCCATGGCCTTCTGTTTTCCGGGCTATGACGCCAAGGGAGCGGATCTGCCACCACCCCCCATCTGCGCGCGGACATGGCATGCGGAGGTAATGGCAAGGCTGGCCAAGGTGCGATTGCGCGTGCTGGTGGGCGGCCATGCCCACCGTTGGCATCTGGGCACGCGCACACCCGTGTCGCAGACCGTGGCCAACTGGCGCGAACATGGCCCCGGGGTTTTCCCCTTGCCTCACCCCTCATGGCGCAATACCGCTTGGCTTCGCAAAAATCCGTGGTTCGACGCCGAGGTTTTGCCCGCGCTGCGCGCCGCTGTCCGGAGAGTGATGAATGACCAACCTGACCCCGCTTGATGCCGCCCATGCCGCGATGGAGGCATCGCCCGCCGACGATGCGGCGCGGTTGCGCTTCTACGAGCGGCTGGCCGACTGCGAACTTTACCTTCTTCTGACCGAAGAAGCCGTGGGCGACAACATCACCCCCGAGGTTTTCGATCTGGGTGATGCCAGTTTCGTGCTGGTCTTCGATCGTGATGACCGTCTGGCGCAGTTCGTGGGCAAACCCGCGCCCTATGCGGCCCTGTCGGGCAGGGTCATCGCTGGCCTTCTGGCCGAACAGGGGATCGGACTTGGGGTCAATCTCGAGGTAGCCCCCTCATCCATCCTGATCCCGCCCGAAGCGGTGACGTGGCTGGCGGGCACACTTGGCAATGCTCCGGCCGAGGCCGAGGCCCGGATCGAAGCGCTGGCTCCCCCGCGCGGCCTTCCCGAATTGCTGCTGACGGCGCTGGACACCAAACTGGCCAGTGCCGCCGGATTGGCCGAGGCAGCCTATCTGTTGGGCGTTACCTACGAGGGCGGCGGCAAGGGTCATATGCTGGCCTTTGTCGATGCCGCCCCCGGCGCGCAAGGGGCTCTGGCCAAAGCGGTGGCCGAGGCCCTCACGTTTTCAGGTATCGAGGCTGGGGCCTTGGACGTGGCCTTCTTCCGCGCGTCCGAACCGATGGCGGCGCGGCTGGCACAGCACGGCTTGCGCTTCGATCTGCCCCAGCCTGTCGAAGCGGTGCAGGAAGTGCTGCGCATGGCCCCCGGCTCGGACCCCGCAAAACCGCCCAAGCTGCGCTAGAGACGAGGGCAGGGGGTCAATAGCCCAGCTTGCGATCCACCAGATGCAGGAACGGCTCTCCGGCCTCGCCGCGTCGCACGTTTTCGGCAATCACGCGTGAGGCTGAGGCGGGCCGCGTCTCTGACGCGATATGCGGCGTGACGGTGACGGACGGATGCGCCCAGAACGGATGATCCGAGGGCAACGGTTCCACCCGGAACACATCCAGCGTGGCATGACCGATCTGGCCGCTGTCCAGCGCCGCCAACAGCGCAGCATCGTCGATCAGCGCCCCGCGTCCGGGGTTCAGGATGACCGCTCCCCGCGGCAGCAGCGCCAGACGGTCGGCGTCCAGCAGGTTCTCGGTCGCCGCTGTCAGCGGCAGCAGCAGCACCGCAATCTCGGCAGTGGACAGCGCCTGCACCAGCCCCTCATCCCCATGCAGGCAGCGAACCCCGTTGACCGCGCGCGGACTCCGGCTCCAACCGGTTACGTTGAAACCCAGCCCCGCCATCGCCTGCGCGCAGGCCGATCCCAGCGCACCAAGACCCAGAACCGTCACGTGGCGATCCTCGGCCAGCGGGGGCACATGCTTGTCCCACGCCCCGTTCAGCCCGTGGATATGCCGGTCCATCCCCAGATGATGGCGCAGCGCGTGCCCCGTCACCCATTCCATCATTCCTTGCGTCAGCCCGTGATCCACCATCCGCGCCAAGGGCTGCGTCAGCGTGGTGTTGCCCACCACATGCTCGACCCCCGCCCAAAGGTTCAGCACCGCCTTGCAACGCGTATAGGGTGTGAAATCCTGCACCGTGCTGTTGGGCGCATAGACGATGTAATCCACCTGATCCGGCGCGATATCCCGCGACAGATGCGCCGCAACGCCCGCCTCGGCCAAGGCGGTGGTCAGTGGTGCCTCATAGGCGGCCCAGCTGTCGGGTTTGGCGGCGAAAAGGATATTAACGGTCATGTCTGGGCCTTCCGGTCGGTTCGGGGAAAATCAGCGGGGTTTGTGGATATGCGCGCTTTGGACAAGGCCAAAGGCCACCATCAGCACCAGCATTGCCGAGCCGCCATAGCTGACCAGCGGCAGCGGCACGCCGACGACAGGGGCCAGCCCCATCACCATCGACATGTTCACGGCGAAATACAGAAAGAACGTCAGCGCGATCCCCAATGTCAGCAGGGACGAGAACCTGTCCTTGTTCGACAGGGCCGTGGCGACGCAGAAAACGATGATCAGCGCATATAGCCCCAGAAGCGAGATCCCCCCGATGAAGCCGAATTCCTCGGCCAACGTGGTGAAGATGAAATCGGTGTGCTTCTCGGGCAGAAAGTTCAGCCGGCTTTGCGTGCCCTGCATGAAGCCGCGGCCTGTCCAGCCCCCCGATCCCAGCGCGATCTTGGCCTGCGTGATGTGATAGCCTGCGTTCAGCGGATCCTGCGACGGATCAAGGAAAGTGTCGATCCGGCGATACTGATAGTCTTTCAGCAACTGCCATGATGTGCCGCGCGATTGCACCACCGCCGCGACAAGCCCCACCCCGCTGGCGAACACGGCCGCGAAATAGCCCCAATGGACACCTGCCACGAACATCAGACCGGCTCCGCCAAAGATCAGCAGCAAGGCCGTGCCCAGATCGGGCTGCGTCAGCACAAGACCGGTTGGTAGCAGGATAAAAAAAACCGGCACCGCCACCCAGAAGGGATGCGACACCTTTTTCATGGGCAACCAGTCGTAATAGGCCGCCAGAAACAGCACAAGTGTGACCTTGGCCAGTTCCGACGGTTGCAATCGCATGAACCCAAGGTCGATCCATCGCTGCGCCCCGCCCCCGGTCGCGCCGAAGAATTCCACCGCCAACAGCAGCAGAAGCGAGACCAGATAGGCCAGCGCCGCCATGTTCCGCCAGAACCAGATCGGCACCATCGCGATCACGAACATGACCACCAGACCAAGCCCGAAACGCTGCATCTGAGGTTCCGTCCAGCGGCTGAACGCCCCGCCCGCCACGGAGTAGAGCATGAGAAAGCCGACACTTGCCACGGCGACCAGCAGCAAAAGGATCGGCCAGTTCAGATAGAGCACCTTGCGAAAGCCAGAAGGCACCGTCTTGACGGTATACTCAAGATAACTCATGCGCGATCCTGTCCCGGGCGCAGAACCTGCGGCCGCTCGCGGCGCAGACGCTCCTGAAGGGCTTGCGCGCGAGACCGTTCAGCCTCAGGATAGGCATCAAGCGGCGGATCGCCCTTGTAAAGCGCCTGCAGCGTGATGTCCCGCGCCACAGGGGCCGCCACGGCCGAGCCGCCACCGCCATGCTCCACCACGACGGCCACGGCGATGCGCGGGTTGTCATAGGGTGCGTAATTCACGAACAGCGCGTGGTCGCGACGTTCCCAAGGCAAATCTTCGTTGCGGATCACACCTCGGGCCCGTTCGGCAGCGGTGATGTTGCGCACCTGACTGGTGCCGGTCTTGCCCGCCATGCGATAGCCATCCGTGATGATACGGCTGCCATAGGCCGTGCCGCGCCGGTTGTTTGTCGCCTCGAACATCGCGCGGCGGATGGCGCGCATATGGTTCTCGTTGAAGCCCAGGGGTTCGGCGGCCACCACGGGCTGCTCGACTCCGTCGATGCTGCGGATCAACCGCGGCTCGATCTTGCGCCCCACGGCCAGACGCGCGGTCATCACCGCCAGATGCAAGGGAGAGGTCAGCACATAGCCCTGCCCGATCGAGGCGTTGACCGTATCGCCCACGCGCCATTCCTGCCCAAAGCTTTCGCGCTTCCAGTCGCGCGTGGGTGCCCGGCCCCGCGCCACGGCGGACATGGGCAGATCGAAACGCACCCCGATGCCCAGCTTTTCAGCCATGGCCGACATCGCGTCGATCCCGACCTTCAGCGCCAGATCATAGTAATAGACGTCACAGCTTTCCCGCAGCGCGGTTTCAAGGTTCATATGCCCATGACCCGCACGTTTCCAGCAATGGAACCGCCGCCCCGAGACTTCAAGATGCCCGGGGCACCAGACGGTCTCTTCAGGCGTGATCACGCCCGCGTCCAGCGCGGCCAACACCGTGACCATCTTGTAAGTCGAGCCCGGCGGATAAAGCCCCTGCACGGATTTGTTGGCCAGCGGGCGATACTTGTTCTCGGTCAACACCGAATAGTCCGCCACGGAAATGCCCCGCACGAACAGGTTGGGATCGAAACTGGGAGCGGATGCGATAGACAAAATGTCGCCCGTTTCGCAGTCCAGTACCACGGCGGCCGCACTTTCGCCCGCCAGCCGCGCCTGAACATAGCTTTGCAGCGCATTGTCCACCGTCAGCTGGATATTCGCGCCCGCCTTGCCCTCCTGCCGGTCCAACTCGCGCATTACCCGACCAGCGGCATTCACCTCGACGCGCTTGGTGCCGGCTTTGCCGCGCAGGATCTCTTCCTGCCGCGCCTCAAGCCCGACCTTGCCGATCTGGAACCGGGGGATCCGCAGCAGGTGGTCGGGGTTCTCGATCTTCTGCAGATCGTAATCGCTGATGGGGCCGACATAGCCCACCACATGCGCGAAATCCGGTCCCGTGGGATAAAACCGCGACAGACCCACTTCGGGCGTCACGCCGGGCAGAGCGGGGGCGTTGATGGCCACTTTCGAGATATCGTCCCAGCTGACGCGGTCCGCTACGGTCACCTGCGTGTCGCCCCGGCTTTCGCGCATTTCCTTGAGCGCGCGTTCCTGATCCTCGGGCCCAAGGTCGATCAGCGTGGCCAAGCGACGCATGACCATGTCGATATCGCCCGCATCCTCGCGCACCATGATGATGCGATAGCTGGGCTGGTTCTCGGCGATCACCGCGCCGTTGCGGTCATAGATCTGGCCGCGGGCCGGCGCGATCAACCGGATGCTGATCCGGTTCTCCTCGGCCAGCACGCGAAACTGGTCGGCCTGCTCCACCTGCATATAGCGCATCCGCAGGCCCAGAACCCCCATGAAGGCCAGCATGGAGCCGCCCATGACAAGGCCACGCCGGGTGATCCGGCGGGCTGAATCCGCGCTGTCCTTGGGATTACGTCTCATATCCGTTGCCCCAGCCTGTCCAGATCGCCGGGTGCGGCCTTGCGCACGCCGAACACCCATTGCGAGATCATGACAACCACAGGATAGCAGATCAAGGTCATGACGACATGGATTACCGTCAGGCCCAGCGGGGCCTGCGGCACCATCAGCACCGCCAGAACCAGTCTGTTCCCCAAAGAGATGGCCAGAAAGATGCCCGCCACCGCCAGCCATTCCATCATGAAGGGCTGATCGCGCAGATTGCGCGCCCGATTCTTCAAAGCTTGCGTGCCGATCACCATCAAAGCGGCCCACAGACCCGGCGGTCGCAGGAATAGCAGATCCGCCAGCAGAACGATCACGGCGACCGACAGGGCCGGCACGAATTCAGGCCGCCGCAACGCCCAGGCGAATGTCAACGCCACCAGCAGATCCGGCCCCGCCCACACCTGAGGCTGAAAATCCAGCGGGATCAGTTTGGCAAAGATCACAGCAAGGGCAAGGCCCAGGTAAAGCATCCGCATACCCCAGACGCGGGGGGCGCTTCCTTCAGCCATTGCCATCCTCCGTTTCCGAAAGAATGTCGCCGCTTTCGGGCAAGGGGGCCGGTGCCATGCGCTGCTCCAACGGAGCCACCAGCGCGCCGGGATCACGGATCACCTCGGTGCCGGGATTGCGCAGCACACGCAGGAATTCCAGCCGCTCGTAGTCCGCAGCCAGAACCACCCGCAGCCGCCCGCCCGGATCGGCGGCAACCTGACCGATCAGCAGGCCAGCCGGAAACACACCGCCATCGCCCGAGGAGACCACCCGGTCACCGGGCCGCACAAGATCCGGATCCTCAAGGAACGAGATCGGCGGGGCCGCCGTATTGTCGCCCTGCACGATCGCGGTCTGACCCGAGGGCTGGATCGTCGCGGGGATCCGGCTGGCCGGATCGGTCAACAGGATCACGCGCGATGTATCGCGCCCTACGCCGGAAATGCGACCGACCAGTCCGATCCCGTCCATCGTGGCCCAGCCATCGACGATCCCGTCGCGCGCCCCGACATTCAGCAGAACCGATTGCCGGAAGGGCGAGCCGCTATCCGCCAGCACGACACCCGTGACAAAGGTCAGGCGCGGGTCCAGGCGGACCTTGTTCAGATCCAGCAACCGGGCATTCTCCTGCTCCAGTTGCAGCGCCGCCTCTTTCCACGCCTTCATCTTCTGCAATTCGTTGCGCAGATCCTGATTCTGCTGGACAATGCGCTGATAGCTCTGGAAATCGCGCACCAGATTGACGGTTGCCGTCACCGGGGCCATCGCCCAGTCAAAGCTTGGCACCACGCGGTCCACCACCGCCGCGCGGAAGCGCTCGACCCGTGGACTGTCGATGCGCCAGACCAGAAAAAGACCGACAAGGCACAAGACCAGAACCCCCACAAGCAACCGCTTGAGGGGGCCCAGAAAGTCATCCGCCTGTGATCTGTCCTTTGCCAAGGTCTGTTCCTGTCCTTGTCAGAGCCCCTCAGAGGAAGGGGTGATCAACTGTCGTAATCAATCGCATGGCGCAGTTGTTTTTCATATTCCAGCGCCTTGCCGGTCCCAAGCGCCACACAGTTGAGCGCCTCGTCCGCGATGGACACGGCCAAGCCCGTCTGTTCGCGCAGCGCCAGATCCAGATCGCCCAGAAGCGCGCCGCCACCCGTCAGCATCACGCCGCGATCCACGATATCGGCCGCCAGATCGGGGGGCGTCGCTTCCAGCGCGGTCATCACCGCCTCGCAGATCTGCTGCACCGGTTCGCTCAAGGCTTCGGCCACTTGGGCCTGGCTGATCTCGGTTTCCTTGGGCACACCGTTCAGCAGGTCACGTCCCCGGATCATCATCGACGTGCCCCGACCGTCATCGGGCATGCGTGCCGTACCGATCGAGGTTTTGATCCGTTCCGCCGTCGCCTCGCCGACCAGAAGGTTATGCTGGCGACGCAGGTAGTTGATGATCGCCTCGTCCATCCGGTCGCCTCCGACGCGAACCGAACGGGCATAGACGATGTCACCCAGAGACAGCACCGCCACCTCGGTCGTGCCGCCGCCGATATCCACTACCATGTTGCCCGTGGGGTCCGTGATCGGCATCCCGGCACCGATAGCCGCCGCAATGGGTTCGGCGATCAGACCCGCCTTGCGCGCCCCCGCAGAGAGCACCGACTGCCGGATCGCGCGTTTCTCCACCGGAGTCGCACCATGGGGCACACAGACGATAATCTTGGGTTTTGAAAAGGTGGACCGCTTCAGGACCTTGCGGATGAAATGCTTGATCATCTCTTCGGCAGTGTCGAAATCGGCGATGACCCCGTCCCGCATCGGACGGATCGCCTCGATGCTGCCGGGGGTGCGGCCCAGCATCAGCTTGGCATCCTCACCCACCGCCAGAACCTTCTTTACACCGTCCTTGATATGGTAGGCCACGACCGATGGCTCGCTAAGCACGATACCCTTACCCTTGACATAGACCAGTGTATTGGCCGTGCCGAGGTCGATCGCCATATCCGAGGCGAACAAGCTGGGCATCTTATCGAAAATTGACATGGTCTCATGTCCCATTGTTGAAATTGTGCAAGTAGCCAGCGACTCTGCTTGAGGTGGCCAGATGCCCTTATAGGGCTGAGGTGCCCTTTGTGAAAGACCCACCTTCATTTTGCATCAGCACACTTCCGCCTGAGACGTCAATGGGCTATGGACGCGCGATGCTGTCCTATCAACATATCTACCACGCGGGCAACCCGGCGGATGTGCACAAGCACGCGCTGCTGTGCCGCATGCTGTCCTACCTGACGGTGAAGGACAAACCGTTCAGCTATATCGAAACCCATGCCGGACGCGGGCTCTACATGCTGGACGCGCCAGAAGCGGTCAAGACCGGCGAGGCGGCCGCAGGCATCGAGTCGCTGCTGCGGCAGGGGGGTATGGCGGCGGATCATCCCTATCTTGCCGCGCTGGCGCAGGTGCGCGCGGCGCACGGACCGCGGGCCTATGCCGGATCGCCCCTGCTGGCGGCAATGATCCTGCGACCACAGGACCGGATGCATCTGGCCGAACTGCACCCGCAGGAGCATGGCGCGCTTGAGTTTGCGATGTCTCCCTTTGATGCGCGGATCTACCGACAGGACGGCTTTGCCATGGCGCAGGCCATCTGCCCCCCCGACCCGCGCCGGGGCCTCATGCTGATCGATCCCAGCTATGAGGTGAAGACCGATTACGAGACGATCCCCGCCCAAATCGCGAAACTGCACCGCAAATGGAACGTGGGCATCATCTGCCTTTGGTATCCGATCCTGACAAGTGCTGCGCATGGTCCGATGCTGGCGGCGCTTGCGGCTCAGAACCTGCCGGGTGCGCTGCGCCACGAGGTGCGCTTTCCGCCGGTCCGCGCCGGTCACCGGATGGTAGGGTCAGGACTGTTCATCGTGAACGCCCCTTACGGCACCGAGGACGAGGCCAAGCGACTGACCGCTCTTTTCGCGCAGGGTTGAGGCCGGAAAAGGGGGGCTGTCTGCCCCCCACGCCGAACCGCGTTCGACTGCGTCGAACTGTGTTCGACGATCCCCCCGAGGATATTTCGGGCAAAAAGAAGCAGCCGCAACAGAAAAGACCCGCTGCTCTGGCAGCGGCGGGCCGGTTTCATTGTCGTCTGGTGCGGATCAGCTCACATCCTTGTAGTTGATCTCGCGCCGGTCGGCACCGGGGCCAGCCTTGTCGCGCCGCACCAGCAAACGGTTCAGCGCATTGACATAGGCGCGGGCCGAGGCGACGACCGTGTCTGTATCCGCAGACTGGCCCGTGGCAATCATCCCGTCCTCTTCCAGCCGCACACTGACGGTGGCCTGCGCATCGGTGCCTTCCGTGACGGCATTCACCTGATAAAGTTGCAACCGCGCCTTGTTGGGATGCAGCGCGCGCACCGCCTTGAAGGTGGCATCCACCGGCCCGTCACCATGTTCGGTGGCGATCATCTCCTTGCCGTCGATCTCCATCTCCAGCGTAGCCTCGGCAGGGCCGCCCGTGCCGCACAGCACCTTGAGCGAGACGATCTGCAGCCGGTCATTGCCCGCATCCGCCGTGGCCGAAACCAGCGCCACGATATCCTCGTCATAGACTTCCTTCTTGCGGTCGGCCAATTCCTTGAACCGCACAAAGATGTCTTTGAGTTGGTTATCCCCCACCTCATGCCCCAACTGGCGCAGCTTGTCGCGCAGCGCCGCGCGGCCCGAATGCTTGCCCATCACAAGGTTGGATGCAGTCAGTCCGATATCCTCGGGGCGCATGATCTCGAAGGTCTCGGCGTTCTTCAGCATCCCGTCCTGATGGATGCCGGATTCATGCGCAAAGGCGTTCTTGCCCACGATGGCCTTGTTGAACTGCACCGCAAAGCCCGACACTGTGGCCACGCGGCGCGAGATGTTCATGATCTTGGTCGTATCCACGCGGGTGCGGTAGGGCATGATGTCATTGCGCACCTTCAGCGCCATCACCACCTCTTCCAGCGCTGTATTGCCCGCGCGCTCGCCCAAACCGTTGATCGTGCATTCGATCTGCCGCGCGCCCGCCTCGACCGCGGCCAGCGCGTTTGCCGTCGCCATGCCCAGATCGTTGTGGCAATGGGTGGCAAAGATCACCGTATCGGCGCCCGGCACCCGCTCGCGGATCATGCGGATCAGATCGGCACTTTCGCGCGGCGCTGTATAGCCCACGGTATCGGGGATGTTGATCGTCGTGGCCCCCGCCTTGATCGCGATCTCGATCACCCGGCAGAGGTAATCATGTTCCGTCCGTGTCGCATCCATGGGCGACCACTGCACGTTGTCGCACAGGTTGCGCGCATGGCTGACGGTCTGGTGGATGCGCTCGGCCATCTCGTCCTGCGTCAGGTTCGGGATCGCCCGGTGCAGGGGCGAGGTGCCGATGAAGGTATGGATGCGCGGCTGTTTCGCATGGCGCACGGCGTCCCAGCAGCGGTCGATATCGGCCAGATTGGCGCGCGCCAGCCCGCAGATCACCGCGTCTTTTGAGCGTTCGGCAATTTCCTTCACCGCGCGGAAATCCCCTTCCGAGGCGATGGGAAATCCTGCCTCGATGATATCCACCCCCATATCGTCCAGCAATTCGGCGATATCCAGTTTCTCGGCATGGGTCATGGTGGCGCCGGGGCTTTGTTCGCCGTCGCGCAAGGTCGTGTCAAAGATCAAGACGCGGTCTTGTTCTGATGTATCGGTCATGTCGGGTCTCTTTTCATGTCTGCTGATGGGGCTTGGCGCGGGATGCACATCCTCTGAGCGGTCGCGCCGGGCCGGCACGCTCAGAGGCGGCTTAGCGACAGCAGAAGGGCAGCAGCGAGTGCCGCGCGGGATGCGCGGGCCGGGGTCGCCTTATGTGCCAAAATCGTCATGACGTCAGGTTATACGCGGGTTCAGGCAAATGAAAAGCCCGAATTTCGCACCCTGCGCATTGAAGCCCGTCGCCGCGCCGCTAGCTGTGGCCCATGGAAAAGGCATTGATCATAGGGGCTTCGGGCGGCATCGGCGCGGCGATCACAGCCGCATTGACGGCGCGGGGCGTGGCCGTCACGACCCTGTCGCGGCGTGATGACGGTCTGGACGTGACGGATGAGGACAGCGTTTCCGCCGCCCTTGGTGCGCTGGAGCCTGGCTTTGATCTGATCCTTGTGGCCACTGGCGCATTGGTGATCGACGGGGCAGAGCCGGAAAAGACGATCCGCCGTGTGACGGCCCGCGCCATGGTGGACCAATTCGCGCTCAACTGCATCGGGCCCTCTCTGGTGCTGAAACACAGTCTGCGCCTTTTGCCGCGTGACAGGCGGGCGGTCTTTGCGGCGCTGTCCGCGCGGGTGGGGTCGATCGGCGACAACGCTCTGGGTGGTTGGTACAGCTACCGCACGGCCAAGGCGGCGCTGAACCAGATGATCCACACGGGCGCCATCGAACTGGCGCGCAGCCACCGCCACGCGCTCTGCGTCGCGCTGCATCCGGGCACCGTGGCCACACGCTTTACCGAAGATTATGCAGCCAGTCATGACCGCGTCGCCCCGGCACAGGCAGCGGCCAACCTCTTGGGCGTGATTGAAGGGCTGAGCCCGGCAGATACGGGCGGGTTCTTCGACTGGCAGGGCAAACGGGTGGCGTGGTGACGCGCCTGGTTCTGGTCCTCGGGGATCAACTGTCTGACAGCATGGCTGCCCTGAAAGCCGCCGATCCCGCCCGTGACATCGTGGTGATGGCCGAGGTGGGAGAGGAGGCGGGACATGTGCCCCATCACCCCAAGAAGATCGCGTTTCTGTTCGCCGCCATGCGCAAATTCGCGGCGCGGCTGGAAGGCAACGGATGGCGCGTCGCCTATTCACGCCTTGATGATCCCGACAATACCAACACCATCCCCGGCGAATTGATCCGTCGCGCCGCCGCATACAAGGCGACGGGCGTCATCGGAACCGAACCCGGCGATTGGCGCTTGCGCGCATCATTGGAAGAGATGCCGCTAAAGTTGCACCTTCTGCGGGACGACCGCTTCATCGCCTCCTCGGCCGTGTTCGAGGACTGGGCCAAGGGGCGCAAGCAGTTGCGGATGGAATACTTTTACCGCGAGATGCGCCGCAAAACCGGCCTGCTGATGGAGGGGGATCAACCCGCAGGTGGTCAGTGGAACTATGACCATGACAACCGCAAACCCGCGCCCGATGCCGTGACCTTTCCGGGGCCGCTACGGTTTGAACCTGATGCCGTGACGGCCGAGGTTCTCGATCTGGTCGAGGCGCGGTTTTCCAACCATTTCGGACAGTTGCGTCCCTTTTGGTTCGGCACAGACCGCACGCAGGCCCTGGAACACCTTGATCACTGGATCGCGGGTGGCTTGCCGGGGTTCGGTGATTATCAGGATGCGATGCTGGCGGATCAGCCCTTCATGTATCACGCGCTGATCGGGCTTTACTTGAACGCTGGCCTGCTTGATCCGCTCGAAGTTTGCCAGCGGGTCGAGGCCGCTTGGAAAGCGGGCCGCGCCCCCTTGAACGCCGCCGAAGGCTTCATCCGCCAGATCATCGGCTGGCGCGAATATGTGCGCGGCATCTGGTATCGCGAAGGCCCGGACTATACCCGCCGCAACGTGCTGGGCCACACCAATGCGCTGCCGGATCTCTATTGGGGCGCGCCCACCGATATGCGCTGCATGGAACGCGCTGTGACCCAGACGGCGGAAAACGCCTATGCCCACCACATCCAGCGCCTGATGGTGACGGGCAATTTTGCGCTGCTGGCAGGCATTGATCCTGCTGAGGTGCAGGACTGGTATCTGGCTGTCTATGCCGATGCCTATGAATGGGTCGAGGCTCCGAACGTGGTGGGGATGAGCCTCTTTGCCGATGGCGGCATCATTGCCTCGAAACCCTATGTTTCGTCTGGCAATTACATCGACAGGATGTCGGATTATTGCGGATCATGCGCCTACCGCGTCAAGGACAAGACAGGCCCGCGCGCCTGCCCGTTCAATCTGCTCTACTGGCACTTCCTGATCCGCCACCGCGACCGCTTCAGCGCAAATCCCCGCATGGGCCAGATGTATGCTACATGGGACCGGATGGCCGAAGACCGTCGCACGACCGTTCTGGCCGAGGCAGAGGCTTTCCTGAAACGCATGCAGGCCGGGCAACGCATCTGACAGCGCAGCAGCCCTGCTTCTTTTTGCCTCAAATATCCATACGCGACTGCGTCACTGGACCGCCGGTCAGTCGGCGGGCACCGCCGGCGTGTCCTCCGGTGCCGCCGTCGGTGCGTCCGCCGGGGTCTCTTCCGCTGGCGGGGCGGCGTCGTCTGCCCCATCCGCACCCGGCGGGGTGCCGTTCTGCCAGACGCCCGTCACCTCCTGCCCGGTGGCATAGCGCATCGTGCCTTCGCCCTGACGGCGTCCGGCGCTGAACATGCCTTCATAGACATCGCCATTGGCATAGGTCGCGGTGCCGCGCCCGTCGATTTCGCCCGCGCGCCATTCCCCGCTATAGCGGAATCCATCCGGCATCACGATCTCGCCCGTGCCCTCGCGCTGGCCGTTCACGAATTGCCCGGTATAGACCGTGCCGTCGGGATATGTGGCCACGCCCTGACCATGCCGCTGTCCATCCAGCCATTCTCCCTCATAGCGATAGCCATCCGGATAGGTCATCACGCCGCGCCCATGATTGCGCGCCTCGCGGAATCCGCCCTCATAGATCAGCCCGTTGGCATAGACCGCGCGGCCCTCGCCCTCAATCACGCCCGCCGCCCATGCGCCTTCATAGGTCGAGCCGTCGGGATAGGTGATCTTGCCTTCCCCATCAGGCAGATCAGCGCGGAACTGGCCCTCGTAGACCGATCCGTCGGGATAGGTCACGCGCCCCTGACCGGCGATCTGCCCGGCCACCCAGGACCCTTCATAGACATAGCCATCCGTGCCGGTGAACGTGCCCTGACCCTCGCGCAGGTCATTCACGAAACCGCCCACATAGGTGTCCCCGCTAGCATAGGTCACGCGCCCCTGACCTTCACGACGGCCATCGACCAGCATCCCCTCATAGACATCGCCATTGGACTGGGTCAACTTGCCCTCGCCATTGATCTGGCCGTCCTTCCACGTTCCCTCATAGATCAGCCCGTCAGGCATGGTCAGCGTGCCCTGACCATCGCGCGCGCCGCGCACGACCTGACCCTCATAGACAGCGCCATCGGGATAGGTGATCGTAGCGCTGCCTTCCTTGACGCCGCGGTCCCATGTGCCGTCATAGACATAGCCACCGGGGCTTTGCATGATTCCGCGCCCATGGTGCATCGCCTCGAGGAACCCGCCTTCATAGCGCATCCCGTTGGCATAGGCGGCGATCCCCTGTCCGGTGATCTTGCCATCGACCCACTCGCCCTCATAGGTGCCACCATCGGTAAAGACGATCCGCCCCACGCCCTCGGGCTTGCCGCGCTGGAACTGGCCCTCATAGACCGAGCCGTTGGGAAAGCGCGCCACACCATTCCCACGGATCTCGCCTTCGACCCAATCACCGGTATATTCATAGCCATTGGGAAGGCGGTAGGTGCCGGTGCCATGCTGCAACCCGTTCAGGAACGTGCCCTCATAGACCCCGCCATCGTCATATTGCTTGGTCTGGACCCCATCCGTCTGCTGCGCCATGAGCGGGGCGCTCAGCATCAGCCCCGCCATGAGACACATCCCGAAGATTGCGCGCGTCTGTGTCATGCCTGCCCCTGATACACTCTCGGCCCGCCCGGCGTGGGCGGGCCTTGCCCGGGCCGAACCTAAAGGAGGGCAGGCCGCCAGACAACGTCTTTTGCCGCATATCGGCTTTCCCTTGCCTGCCGATCTGCTAAGTCAACGGACAAGTGATCGATCAGAGGGCAGACCATGGCCACGCATTTCCGCCTGACACTGGCACAGCTGAACCCCGTGGTGGGCGATCTGGCGGGCAACGCCGCCCGTGCCCGTGCCGCGTGGGAACAGGCCCGCGCGGAACGCGCCGACATGGTCGCTTTTCCCGAAATGTTCATCACCGGCTATCAGACGCAGGACCTGATCCTGAAACCCGCCTTCCACGCCGCCGCCATCGCCACGATTGAAGCGCTGGCCCGCGACTGCGCCGATGGGCCCGCCATCGGGATAGGTGGCCCGGTGATCGAACATGGCCGACTGCACAATGGCTGGTATGTGCTGGCAGGCGGGCGCATTCAGGCCCGCGTCCTCAAACAGCACCTGCCGAACGAGGATGTCTTCGACGAACACCGCCTGTTCCATCCCGGCCCGCCGCAGGGGCCCTACAGCATCGGCCCGCTCAGGATCGGCAGCCCGGTCTGCGAGGATGCATGGCACCCGGATGTGGCCGAAACCCTTGCCGAGACGGGGGCAGAACTGCTGCTGGTGCCCAATGGCAGCCCCTATGCCCGCGACAAGATGGGGATCCGCCAGAACCTCATGGTCGCGCGGGTGGTCGAAACCGGCCTGCCGCTTGTTTACCTGAACATGGTGGGTGGACAGGACGATCAGGTCTTTGACGGCGGATCTTTCGTGCTGAACTCAGGCGGCGCGCTGGCCGTGCAACTGCCGCTCTTCGACGAAGCGGTGGTAAGCGTGGATTTCACCCATACGCCTGACGGTTGGATCGCGGCACAAGGCCCGCGCGCAACGATCCCCGACCTGATGGAGCAGGATTACCGCGCCATGGTCGAATCCCTGCGTGACTACATGCGCAAGACCGGCTTCAAGACCGCGATCCTTGGCTTGTCCGGTGGTATCGACAGCGCCATCGTGGCCACCATCGCCGCCGATGCGATTGGCGCCGCCAATGTCCGTTGCGTCATGCTACCCTCGGAATACACCTCGCAAGCCTCGCTTGATGATGCGCGCGCCGTCGCCACCGCGCTGGGCTGTGCCTATGACACCGTGCCCATCACCGGCCCCCGCGCCGCGGTGACCGAGGCGCTCGCTCCCCTCTTCGAGGGTCACTCCCCCGACCTGACCGAGGAGAATATCCAGTCCCGCCTGCGCGGCTTGCTGTTGATGGCGATGAGCAACAAATTCGGCAACATGCTGCTGACCACGGGCAACAAATCCGAGGTCGCCGTAGGCTATGCCACGATCTATGGCGACATGGCGGGCGGCTACAATCCGATCAAGGACATGTATAAAACCCGCGTCTTCGCCGCCTGCCGCTGGCGCAATGCCAATCACCGCGACTGGATGATGGGCCCAGCAGGTGAGGTGATCCCACCCCGCGTGATCGACAAGCCCCCCAGCGCCGAACTGCGTCCCGACCAGAAGGATGAGGACAGCCTGCCGCCCTATGCGGTGCTGGATGCCATTCTGGAGATGCTGGTGGACAAGGACGCCTCGGTCGCCGACTGCGTGGCCGCTGGATTTGACCGCGCCACCGTCAAGCGGATCGAGCATCTTCTCTACATCAGCGAATACAAGCGCTTCCAATCCGCGCCGGGCACAAGGCTCAGCCCCGGCGCCTTCTGGCTGGACCGCCGCTATCCCATCGTCAATCGCTGGCGCGACGACAGCGGCGCGTGATACACTGACCGCAGCCCATCCGGAGGGTGCTGCAATGTCATGGCTCGACCGCATCGTTGAACGCCAGATCCAGAAGGCCCGGCTGAAAGGCCAGCTTCAGGGGCTGAAAGGCGAGGGCGCACCGCTGCCGGAACGACCCGAGGCCGCCTTTGTCAGCCCGGCCGAGGCGGTGGCTTATCGCATCATGGCCGAAGCCGGTGTCCTGCCCGAGGAGATCACCCTCAAGAAGCAGGTGGCTGCCCAACAGGCAGCCTTGGCCATGATCACCGATGCGGTGGCCCGCAAGGCCGCGATGGCGCGTCTGGCTGACCTGCAAATGCGCCAATCCATCGCCGAGGAGGCGCGTCGCCGTTTCATGAAGGATTGATCCTGTGCTGATCACTCCCACCACGGATCGACGACGGCGATGTCATCATCGGACCAGCCGAAGTGATGCGCGAATTCGTGGATCGTGACATGCGCGACCAGTTCGGCAATGCTCACATCGCCCCGCGCGCGCCATTCATCAAGGATCGGTTCGCGGAACAGCCAGACCGTATCCGGCCCCATCGGCTGATCGAAGACCGATTTCTCGGTCATCGGGATGCCGTCGTAAAGCCCGGTCAGATCCAGCGGATCGTCGATCTCCAACTCAGCCAGCATGTCCTCGTCAGGCCAGTCCACCACGCAGATCGCCACCTGCAAGGCCGCTGCACGAAAGGGCGCAGGAAGGCCGTCCACCGTCTGGCGGGCCATCTGTTCCATCTGGGCAAGGCTGGGGATGCGCTCGGTCATGGACCGGATATGGCAAACCCCGCGCAGGATTGAAATGCCCCCAAGCGACAGAAGGTGAAAAACGACCTTTGCGTCGCGTTCCGACGCGCGCGGACAAGGCCGGATCGGCACAAGCCGCATACCCACAGACAGGATTGACAGGATGATCGCGGTTCACACGCGGGCGGCGGCCTTTTCCGCCGAGGAATGCGAGCGGATCGTCGCGCTGGCAGACGCAGCCCCATCGCGCGATGCGCGACTGGTCGGCCAGACCCAGGATCACAACCTGCGCCGCGCCGATCTGGTCTGGCTGGATGACGTGCCCGGCAGCGACTGGGTGATGGACCGCATCATCGACGTGGTGCGCGAAGCCAATCGCGACACGTTCAACTTCGATCTGCAAAGCTTTTCCGAAAGCGCGCAGGTCGCCCGCTACGATTCCGCACGCGAAGGCCATTTCGACTGGCATTCCGACATCGGCGACGGCCCCTTGGCCCGCCAGCGCAAGCTGACCATGGTGGTGCAGCTCTCAGCCCCCGACAGCTATGTTGGCGGCACACTGGAAGTCATGCCAAGCGCCCATGTGCAGCAAGCCAGTCCCGCGCGCGGCGATGCGACCATCTTCCCCAGCTTCCTGCTGCATCGCGTCACCCCCGTAACAGCAGGGCTACGCCATTCCCTGACGATCTGGGCGCATGGGCCAGCGTTTCGCTGACTGGCCCCTTCATCGTTCTGCAAATACTCACAGCAACCGGCGATCTGAAAAATCTGCTCAAGGCTTGGCGCTGATGATCCGGTTGACATGGCCCATCTTGCGCCCGGCCTTGACCTCGGCCTTGCCATAAAGATGCAGCGCCGTCGCAGGCTCCCTCGCCAATTCCGGCACCCGGTCCATGTCCGCCCCGATCAGGTTCTCCATCACCACATCCGCATGGCGCGACCCGTCGCCCAAGGGCCAGCCCGCCACAGCGCGGATATGCTGCTCGAACTGGTCGATGGTGCAACCGTTCTGCGTCCAGTGGCCCGAATTATGCACGCGCGGCGCGATCTCGTTCACGATCAACCCCTGCGGCGTCACGAACAACTCGACCCCCATAACGCCCACATAATCCAGCGCGTTCAGGATCTTCGCCGTCAGCAGCACCGCATCCATCCGCAGGCTGGCCGACAGGCGCGAGGGCACGGTCGTCGTGTGCAGAATGCCATCGCGATGCACATTCTCGCCCGGGTCATAGCACGACACCTCGCCACGTGTGTTGCGCGCCCCGATCACTGACACCTCATACTGGAAATCCACAAACCCTTCCAGAATGGCCGGCGCCCCCGCCATATCCGCCAACGCGCGCGACGCATCATCGGCCGCCATCAACCGTGACTGCCCCTTGCCGTCGTAACCGAACCGCCGGGTCTTGAGGATCGCAGGCACGCCCACGGCCGCAATCGCCGCCTCCAGAGACGCAGCATCGTCCACGGCAGCGTAGGGCGCGGTCCGCAGACCCAGCCCTGTCAGAAAATCCTTCTCGGTGATCCGGTCCTGACTGATCCGCAGCGCCTCACGCCCCGGGCGGATCGGGCGTAGCGGCTCCAGCAGGTCCAGCGCCGTCGTGGGGATATTCTCGAACTCATAGGTGATCACGTCGCAATCGGCGGCGAATGCCCCCAAAGCGGCTGCATCCTGATAAGGGGCGGTTGTCACCCGATGCGCCACATCTGCGGCGGGCGGATGGGCCCCGGGCTCGAAGATATGCGTGCGAAATCCCAGACGGCTGGCCGCTACCGACAGCATGCGCCCCAATTGACCGCCACCCATGATGCCGATGGTGGCCCCGGTTTTCAGCATATCACTCATCCACCGGCTCCTCAGGGATCGAATCCGACAAGGCTTTGCGCCAGCCATCCAGCCGTGCCGCCAGCGCCGCATCCTGCAAAGCCAGTATTCCCGCCGCCATCAGCCCGGCATTGGCCGCGCCTGCCGCCCCGATCGCCATGGTAGCCACCGGATAGCCGCGCGGCATCTGCAGGATCGAATACAGGCTGTCCACGCCCGACAGCGCCTTGGTCTGCACCGGCACGCCGATGACCGGCACGCGGGTTTTCGATGCCATCATCCCCGGCAGATGCGCCGCCCCTCCGGCACCAGCGATGATCACCTGCAAGCCACGCTCCACCGCCGTCTTGCCATAATCCCACAGCCGGTCCGGGGTGCGATGGGCCGACACGATCCGCGCCTCATAGGGCACGCCAAGGGCATCCAGCATGTCTGCCGCCTCTTTCATCGTGGGCCAGTCCGACTGGCTGCCCATGATGATTCCCACCTTGATCTCGGCCATGCTGTTTCTTCCCCATCGCTCTGGAAGGCGGTACTATAGTCAGGCGCACCCGTGTGACAAGCAGGTTTGGGTCAGGTTTGCATAGGGGCGGACAATGCTGAAAAAGGTGTTGCGCGGTGCCTTGACCTTGATCCTTGCCGCAGGCGCAATCTCCGCATCTGCTTGACCCGCCCAAAGGCCAGCGTCCGCCTGCCGACCAGACCTGAACAATCCCGAACAGGCAGGTCCGCCGTATCGCCGATCAGATTGAAACGGCCCATGTCAGCATGTGACAAAGGCTATGCTGCCTGTCGTCGGGCGGGCCGATACCTCGCCCGATTCCGGGTCACCGATCAGGCGATGATATCCGGGGTAAGCCGATCCTCGATCCGCGCGATCATGTCCTTGAGAAGAAGTTTCTTCTTCTTCAACCGTTGAATGGTCAGTTGATCGCCCGTTCCCTTGGCGACAAGGGCGGCAATGGCATCATCCAGATCGCGATGTTCGCGGCGGAACACCTCAAGCTCCACGCGCAGAACATCGTCCGTCTTCATCGAGATATCGCTGATGGCGTTCATGGCACGACAGTCCCTGACAGGTGATTCCCCCGTGCGTGACACGGAACACCAAGATACTGAAAAATCCAGAAAATCGCAAAACATCTCGCTCACCTGACGTGGTTTTGCAAGGGACGGAGCCAGAGCCTCCGCCAGGGTCTTGCACTGGTCCGGATGACGCCCCATATTTTGACAGAGACGGGTTGCCACAACGGGACCCGCATCTTGGACGGTCGCTTTTGACAAGGACGTGTCGATGACGAAACTGACTTTGGGGTCACACCCTTACCTGCTGGGCTTTGACCAGCTTGAGCGTTTGCTGGAGCGCAACGCGAAATCCGGGAACGAGGGCTATCCGCCCTTCAATATCGAGCAGACCTCGAACAATTCCTACCGCATCACGCTGGCTGTGGCCGGCTTTGCCGAGAACGATCTGGCGATCACCGTCGAGGATCGGCAGTTGGTGATCCGGGGGCGTCAGCGCGACGATACCGACGGCCGCGTCTACCTGCATCGCGGCATCGCCGCGCGGCAGTTCCAGCGCAGCTTCGTTCTGGCCGATGGCGTCGAGGTCGGTGAGGCGATCATGGAAAACGGTCTTCTGCATGTCGATCTGACCCGGGCCCAGCCCGAGACAGTGGTGCAGACGATCAGGATCAGGAAAGGATAAGCCCATGGATACGAAATACGAAGCGCTGGATCAAAGCGAAGATCCCATCGTCTATGTCCGCCCCGTCAAGGTGGCTGACCTGCCGGACGAGATCCGCCAGCAGGCCATGGGCATTGACACGCTATATGCTGTGCACGACTCCAACGGCGCGCAGCTCGCGCTGGTCAAGGACCGCAAGCTGGCCTTCGTTCTGGCGCGCCAGAACCACATGGCCCCTGTGACTGTTCACTGATCTGGGCAGGGCCTCGCAGACCCGCTGGAATGCGCGACAGACCAAAAAAAGGCCGCATCCTCGGGATGCGGCCTTTTGCATTGTCAGCGCAGGGCGGTCCCTGTCAGCCGGCGATCAGGCCCATGCTTTCCAGCTTCAGGATCACCTGATGCGCGCAGTTGTCCACATCGACATTCTCGGTGTCCAGACGCAGTTCAGGGCTCTCCGGCACGTCATAGGGGTCTGAAATGCCGGTGAATTCTTTGATCTTGCCCTCACGCGCCAGCTTGTAGAGGCCCTTGCGGTCACGCCGCTCGCATTCCTCCAGACTGGTCGAGACATGCACCTCCAAAAACGCGCCGAACTGCTCGATCTCCTCGCGCACCGCGCGGCGGGTGGTGGCATAGGGCGCAATCGGCGCACAGATGGCAATACCGCCGTTCTTGGTGATCTCGGACGCGACATAGCCGATCCGACGGATGTTCAGGTCGCGGTGTTCCTTGCTGAAGCCCAGTTCCGAGGACAGGTTCTTGCGTACCACATCCCCGTCCAGCAGCGTCACCGGACGCCCGCCCATCTCCATCAGCTTGATCATCAGCGCATTCGCGATGGTGGATTTCCCCGACCCGGAAAAGCCGGTGAAAAACACGGTGAAGCCCTGCTGCGACCGCGGCGGACGGGTGCGGCGCAATTCGGCCACCACTTGCGGAAAGGAAAACCACTCGGGGATTTCCAGACCCTCGGCCAGACGACGGCGCAACTCCGTGCCGGAAATGTCCAGAACGGTCGCGCCCTCAGGCACTTCGTCGGCAGGGAAATACTGCGCCTTTTCCTGCACATAGACCATGTGTTTGAAATCGACCATCTCCAGCCCGATCTCGGCCTCATGCTCTTTGAACAGGGTCTGCGCGTCATAAGGGCCATAGAAATCCTGCCCCGCACTGTTCTTGCCGGGACCGGCATGATCGCGACCGACGATGAAATGGGTGCAGCCGTGGTTCTTGCGGATCAACCCGTGCCAGACCGCCTCACGCGGGCCAGCCATGCGCATGGCAAGGTTCAGCAGGCTCATCGTCGTGGTGGCAGAAGGATACTGGTCCAACACCGCTTCATAGCAGCGCACGCGGGTGAAATGGTCCACATCGCCCGGTTTGGTCATGCCGACAACCGGATGGATCAGCAGGTTCGCTTGCGCCTCGCGCGCTGCGCGGAAGGTCAGTTCCTGATGCGCCCGGTGCAGCGGGTTCCGCGTCTGGAACGCCACGACCTTGCGCCAGCCCAGCTTGCGGAACAGCGCGCGCAACTCGTTGGGTGTATCGCGGCGACCTTTGAAATCATAATGCACCGGCTGCTGGATGCCGGTCACAGGCCCGCCCAGATAGACGGAACCGGCCGTATTGTGCAGGTAATTCACCGCCGGATGCGCGGAATCGTCCGCACCGAACACCATCTTCGCCTCATGCGCCTTGTTAGGCACCCAGCGGTCAGTCACGGTCATCGTGGCAAGGATCACGCCTTCCTGATCGCGCAGGGCAATGTCCTGCCCGACCTCCAGCTTGTCTGCAAAGGCCTCGGGCACGTCCAGCGTGATCGGCATCGGCCAAAGCGTCCCATCCGCCAGACGCATGGTGTCGACCACGCTGTCGTAATCCTCCTGGCTCAGGAAGCCCTTCAGCGGATTGAACCCGCCATTCATCAGCAGTTCCAGATCGCAGATCTGGCGCGGTGTCAGATCCCAGCTGATCAGCTGGCCCGCCTCGATCTTGAGTTTCTGCGCGCTCTCATATGAGACGTAAAGTTCGGGGATCGGGGCCAGATTGGGCGTATACATGGGCAGGGCTTTCAATGCGGATAAGGCGGAACACGGGCTACAACAGGGGCGGGGACGAACCTGCAAGACGGCCGCAGGGTCGCGGGCCGTCTAGCCCCTGAAAGGGACAAAATTCAAGCCGACTTTGGCCCGAACTGCGACTTCGGACCAAAGTGACTCTTTTTTGCAGGAGTTTGGTCGATTATCCCTGATGCTCGGCCAGAAAGCGTTCAGCGTCCAGCGCCGCCATGCAGCCCATCCCGGCCGATGTGACCGCCTGACGGTATTTATGGTCCGTCAGATCGCCTGCGGCAAAGATTCCGGGAATCGATGTCTCGGTGCTGCCGGGTTTCACGGTGACATAACCCCCGTTGTGCATCTCCAGCACATCCTTGACCAACTCGTTGGCGGGCGCATGACCAATGGCCACGAACACACCCTTGCAGGGGATCTCCGTGATGGCGCCTGTCTCCACATGCTTGACTCGCACCGCCGTGACCCCCTTGGGATTGTCCTCACCGACAACCTCCTCCAGCGCGTGGAACCACAGCGTCTCGATCTTGGGGTTCTTGAACAGCCGCTCCTGCAGGATCTTTTCCGCGCGCAAGCTGTCGCGCCGGTGGATCAGCGTGACCTTGGACGCGAAATTGGTCAGGAACAGCGCTTCCTCGACCGCGGTATTGCCACCACCGATCACCACGATCTCCTGCCCGCGATAGAAGAAGCCGTCACAGGTGGCGCAGGCCGACACGCCAAAGCCCTTGTAGGCATCCTCGGACGGCAGGCCCAGCCACTTGGCCCGCGCGCCTGTCGCAAGGATTACGGCATCGGCCGTATAGGTCGTGCCGCTGTCACCCTTGGCCACGAAGGGCCGCACCGTCGTGTCCAGCGATACGATGATGTCACCGATGATCTCGCAGCCCATCGCCTTGGCGTGGTCCTGCATCCGCACCATCAGATCCGGCCCCTGCACCTCGGTGTCCCCGGGCCAGTTCTCGACCTCGGTGGTGGTGGTCAGTTGCCCGCCCGGCTCGATCCCCTGCACAAGGATCGGCTCCAGCATGGCGCGGCTGGCATAGACCCCCGCCGTATAGCCCGCAGGCCCCGAGCCGATGATCAGAACTTTCGTGTGACGTGTCTCGGCCATGCGGGCAACCTTTGTCTTTGAATCTGCGTTGAACACAGCATATAGACCCGCTTCGCTGGGTCGAAAACCCCCCAGCGTGGCCGGGCTTGGTGCTGCGACCTTCCGCTGCGGGGGGGATGATCGAAACGATCTTGCGCTTTGGTGAAAGAATATTGCGCGCGCCACTGGCGATGCTATAAGAAACCGTCTTCAAGGAGAGCAGGAACATGGCCGGAACGCGGCTTGACCCGATTGATCGGAAAATTCTGGCAGAGTTGCAGGCCGATGGCCGCATGACCAACGTCGAGCTGGCCAAGCGCGTGGGCATATCCGCGCCGCCCTGCCTGCGCCGCGTCCGCACGCTGGAAGAAGCCGGATATATCCGCGGCTATCACGCCAAGGTCGATCCCCGCGAACTGGGTTTCGAGGTGCAGGTCTTCGCCATGGTTGGTCTGCAAAGTCAGGCCGAGGCGGATCTGTCCGCCTTCGAGGCGCGCTGCCGCGCATGGCCTCTGGTGCGCGAGTGCCACATGCTGAACGGCGAGGTGGATTTCATCCTGAAATGCGTGGCCCCCGACCTCAGCACCTTCCAGTCCTTCCTGACCGAACAACTGACCGCCGCCGATAACGTGGCCAGCGTCAAGACCAGCCTCGTGATCCGCTGCGCCAAGGATGAACCCGGTGTGCCCTTCGACGTGCTTGAGGCGCGACTGAACCGCTCTGCCTGATCGTGAAACTGTCGAGATGATGGAAAAAGGGCGCCCATGGGCGCCCTTTTCTGGTGTTGATCGCCCTGTTCACGCCGCTGTCAGGCTGTCCAGTGTGTCACGCGTGGCGCGCGGATAGGCCAGCGGACCGAAATCATCCAGGCTGCGGATATGCGGGAACAGCGACAGGAACAGCGCCAGCATGTTCGGCCCCATCCGCTGCTCGAGTCCCAGACCGGGATGGAAGCTTTCCATATCCATGCCCGACACCTTGATCGAGGCATGGCGGTCCAGACACAGGTGATAGACGGTCACGGGGCGGGGCGGGGTGATGCGGATCGTGTTCATCCCGTCCTCGAAGTCCGAGACCGGCGTGAAGACCTGGCCCGACCGTGCACCGGTCCCGTTCAACTCGCGCAGCGCCGCCGGGCGATGCAGCAGGCGGGCACCGGGGCCGGCCATCACATCGGCCATGGGGCGACCCATCCCGAACGTGTCGGCCATGATCCGGGTCATCCGCGTCTGGTCGGGTGTTTCGACCGGGGCGTCGGGCAGGATCGTCATCGACCCGATCCACAGGACAGGGCAGGGCCCGAACTCGGCGGTTTCGATCTGCATGCCGGGCAGCAGATCCTCGATCGCGCAGAGGCCTTGGGTTGTTGCCATCAGCGTGCCGCGCGCGAAGGCCGAGAAGGCGGCTTCGAACTGGGGCGTGGCCGGGGCAACGTGGCGGCTCGAGTCGATCTCGCCATTCGCGCCCAGGAACGTAACCTCGTAGCGGCGCATCACAGGCATTTTCTGCGAGCTCGCCGCAGCAGCAGGGGCTGCCGCCGGACGGATTGGCAGCGGTGCCTTGCGCGCCATCGCAGGGGTGCCTGTCAGGCGCGGTGTTTCGCAATGGGGTTTTTGTGTGACCGTGTCACGGGCCAGAAATCCGGGCTTGGCATCAAGCGGGCGGCGCGTGGACAGCGCTCCGTGGGCCAGGCTGATTCCGGAAGACGTCTTCGTGACTGCCAGATGTCTGGCAGGGAGGGTATCAAATGCCATGCGTTTCACCACTTCTTGGCGTCGCAGTCGTGTCGGCCCCCACCGACAACACCGAAAGGACTTTGGTTTCAGGTCGTTTTCAGTGGGATCAATTGACCCATTCCTGCCTTCTTTGTCAAAAATTCAGGACAATCTGTGGCACGGCCAATTCAATGATCTGTTTGACGGGGGCTTTGTTTCACCAGCTGGAACAAAGCTGCCACAATTTGATTCGACCTGCGACTGTGGGGGCGGAATCCGGGTTTTCGTGGATCGGGAGGGCCGGACATGAAAAAGCCGCCCTTTGTCGGGGCGGCTTTGATGCGTCCGGGCCTTGAAGGGAGCGTCAGGCCTGGAGGGCAATCTTGAAAAGGGGGCGGCGCTTGGCGATCATCGCGGCGCGGGCGGCGCCGCGCTGCCAGGGGAGGGATGTCGTAGCCATCTCGGGGCTTTTGGCGGTGGCGATCACCGATTTCATCCAGCGTTTGGTTTTCATCTATCTTGTCTCCTGCCGGTGTTCCGGTCGACTGCCTGCCTTGATGGAAACAATCTGCCGGATCAATGCGGCATTGTTTTGGCCGCGGCGGTGGATTCTGCTCCAGATGGCCAGAAAACTGGCCAGAAGCCGGATGTCCCACGATGGGACATTTAAAAATCAAACAAAATCATATACTTGCAATCTAGCGGCAGCGTGCGCCGAGGCGAGGGTTCATTGACATTTGCACCGCCCGCGCGCGGATTTCAGGCGCAATCGCCCCATTCCTGCCCGGATCAGAGCCGGATCGCCGAGATGAGCCGCCCGTAATCCGCCTCGCCCGCGTGAGTCGTCCGGCGGTAGGAGAAGAAGCGTTCCGGTTCGGAATAGGTGCAATGCCGTGTCCATTCCGCATGCCCCACACCCGCCCCGCGCAGGCGGTGCAGCCCGTAGGCGGGCAGGTCGAACATCATCCGGTCACCCGACCCTTGGGCAAAGAAGCGGGCGTTGTCCGGGTCTTCAGCCATGAAGTCATCGAAAAACTCGGGTCCTACCTCATAGGCGCTTTGGCTGATCGAGGGGCCGATCACGGCATGGATATGCGCCCGGTCCGCGCCAAGGCCCTCCATCGCATCAAGGGTCGCTTCAAGCACGCCGCCCAGCGCGCCGCGCCATCCGGCATGGGCAGCCCCGATCACGCCGGCATGGGTATCGGCAAAGAGGACAGGCTGACAATCCGCGGTGAGGATCGCCAGCGCCACGCCGGGCGTGGCGGTCACGATCCCGTCGGCACGGGGTTTGTCGGACAAGGGGCCGGTCACATGCACCACATCCGCCGAATGGACCTGATGCACCGTGACCAGATGATCGGGGGCAAGATCCATCGCCTGCGCCACGCGGGCGCGGTTGATCGCCACGATTTCCGCCTGATCCGAAGAACCGGGGCCGCAGTTCAAGCCCTGAAACACCCCCGAAGAGGCACCGCCACGCCGGGTGAAGAACCCGTGACGGAGCGGCATCAACGCCTCTGATGTCAGTATTTCCAAAGTCATGTCGGCGTCAGGCTTCCAGTCCGGGGGGCGGGGCGGCATTCTGTGGATAGAGCGCCACCACCTTGAAGAGCGTCCCCATTTCCTGTGGATGCGTCAAGCGCCGATGTGCGGCAATATGATCCTCGAGCCGGGAACCCGTCAGATGGGCGGCCAAAGTTTGGGCACGGGCGGTGATCCCCAAGCGTTCCAGAAACACACCCTGCGTGGTCAGGCGGCTATGGGCGCAGGGAAGGGAAGAGACGAGCGCCTCGAAATCCACATGGGCAGTCAGATCGACCTCGCCGGGCCTGTCGAGTGGCGAGGCATAGGCCTGCCGCCCCATGGCTTGCAACGTGTCGCCCAGCGAGCGCCAGTCGCCATAGTCCAGGATCAGGGCCGCGCCACCGTGATCCGCGATACGATGGCCGATCTGGCCCGCGATGAGCGGGGCGGTAGCGCAGATCTCGACCACGTCACCCGGTCGGGTATCGGCAAGCCTTGCGTCAAGTGCCGGGTTGGCCGGGGCCGGGACAAGCCCGATGGTCAGCTTGCCTGCGGCGCTGCCTACGACCATTTCCGCGAAACCATCCTCTGTGCGCTGAAACTGGCGGATCGGCAGGGCATCGAAGAATTCGTTCGCCACCAGATAAAGCGGCCTTTGCGGCAGGTCATCCGGGCTGTCATGCCATGTGATCCGCGCGGCGGGCCAGACAGAGGCCAGCGTTGCGGCCTGCACCGCGCGCAGGCGGGCAGAGGCCTCGACCAGATGGACATGCGCGGCGGCATGAAAGCCCGGCACCTTGGCGGTGACCCGCAGGATGTCGGCCATCAGCGTGCCGCGACCGGGACCGAGTTCAGCCAGCGTGAAAGGTGCGGGCTGTCCCTGATCCAGCCAGACTTGCGCCAGACACAGGCCCAGCATCTCGCCGAACATCTGGCTGATCTCGGGCGCGGTGATGAAATCGCCCGCCGCCCCGAAAGGATCGCGGGTGGTGTAATAGCCATGGGTCGGGTGTAGCAGACAGTGCGCCATGTAATCGGCGACGGTCAGCGGACCCTCGGTCCTGATCCGGTCGAGAAGGATGCGTTCCAGCGCGTTCATGTCACGCGGCTGGTCGATCATGCCGGCATACTTTGCGCGCGGCGGCGGGCATAGAGGATCAACGCCACGCCTGCCGCCAGCATCGGCAGCGACAGAAGCTGCCCCATGGTGATGCCGACGCTGTCGCCCAGGCGGATCACATGGCCCAGCGGATTGTCCGGCGTGATGAATTGCGCGTCCGCTTGACGGAAATATTCGACGACAAAGCGCGCGGCCCCGTAGCCTGCGAGGAAGACTCCGGTGATCTGACCCGGCACCTTGAGCGCGTCGCGCCGGAAGGCGAGCCAGAGCATGACACCCAGCAGGAGCGCGCCTTCCAGCCCTGCCTGATAGAGTTGCGAGGGATGGCGGGCGCATAACCCGACCACGCCCGCGCAATCCTGTGCGGCGGCCCCCGGAAAGACCACGCCCCAGGGCAGATCGGTGGGGCGGCCCCAGAGTTCGGCATTGATGAAATTCGCGATCCGCCCCAGCATCAGCCCCACGGGCACGCCCAGCGCGATGGCATCGGCGGCGGCAAGGCGGGGGATCCTGTGCCGCCATGTGAAGATCCACGCCGCGACGACGACACCCAGAAAGCCGCCGTGAAAGGCCATGCCGCCCTGCCAGACCATCGGGATCTGCGCCGGATTGGCCAGATAATAGGCGGGCTGGTAGAACAGCACAAAGCCCAGCCGCCCGCCGGCGATGATGCCGATGATGATCCATGTCAGCAGATCCTCGATCTGGGCGGCTGTCATCGGGGGCACGTTGCCGCGCCAGAGGGCGGGGCGGCGGATGGCGGCCAGGCTGATCCGCCAGGCGATGACGATGCCCGCGATATAGGCCAGCGCATACCAGCGCAGCGCCACTTCGAACCCGAAGAGGGTGATCGAGAAAATCTCGGGCGAAAGGTCGGGGAACTGGATCATGGCGCGCATCTGCGTCTGTCTGCCTCTGGGGTCGGGGGGAAGTCAACCTTGTGGGCAGCCCCGTTGCGGCCCATATAGGCAGGTAAAGGTAACGCTGGAGAGCCGCAATGCAGACGCGCAACAAAATTCTGGACGACATCTCGCAACTGATGACCAACGCGATGGGCGTGGCGCAGGGGGCCAAGGACGAGGCTGAAACGGCGATGAAGTCGATGATCGACCGCTGGCTGGCGGATCGCGACTTCGTGACCCGCGAGGAGTTCGACGCCGTGCGCGCCATGGCGCAGAAGGCGCGCGAGGAGAATGCGGCGCTGAAGGCGCGGCTGGATGCGCTGGAGGGCAAGGGCAAGTAAGCCCTTTCCGGATCGATTGAGACATGCGGCGCGCGCGCCCCGGTTGCGGGGTTGCGCGCGTTTTTCATGGCGCGGTATGCGGGGCTGCTGTCGTCATGGATATTTGGGGCAAGAAGAAGCAGCCGACACCAGTGCCTGTGGATTGATCAGGATCATGCGGATTTGGTGGAGTCATCCACAACTTGTTGCGGTTATCCCCAAGAAATCACTTTACAGGGGCAGGGGTGTTGGACCACCATATCTTGTAGGGGCGCGGGGAATGGCCTCCGTCCTTTGAGCAGGCACCTAGCGGTTGAGGCGGTATAACGCCCCCACGCTACAGGCAGAGAGGTGGCGCCATGGCACTATCCGAGCATTTCCTTGAGGACGATATCCACCCCATTGATATCGTCGAGAATATCGCGGCCTATCACGACTGGGATTTCGACCGGATCGGTCAGGACCAGATCGCCATGGCGGTCGAGGGGCAGTGGCGGACCTATTCGATCACACTGGCCTGGTCGAGCTATGACGAGACCCTGCGCCTGATCTGCACCTTCGAGATGGAACCGCCTGCCGCGCGTTTGCCGCATCTGTATGAGACGCTGAACGCGGTCAATGATCAGTGCTGGGCGGGGGCGTTCACCTTCTGGGCCGCGCAGAAGCTGATGGTCTGGCGCTATGGTCTGGTGCTGTCGGGCGAGCAGGTGGCGAGCCCCGAACAGATCGACACGCTGATCAATGCCGCCGTGATGAGCGCGGAACGCTATTACCCGGCCTTCCAGCTGGTCGTCTGGGGCGAGCGGTCCCCGGCCGATGCGATCCAGGTCGCCATTGCAGAGGCCTACGGGCGCGCGTAACACTGCCCCCCGACGCGAAACAGCCGAGGGGGGACTTCCATGGATATGCAACAGCTTGGCCGCAGGGGGCTGGTCCTTCTGGGCTGCGGCAAGATGGGATCGGCCATGCTGGCGGGCTGGCTGGCGCGGGGGCTGTCGCCCAAGGGCGTCTGGGTGATCGACCCCCACCCGTCGGACTGGCTGCGCGGCACCGGCGTGCAGATCAACGCGGACCTTCCCCCACATCCGGCCATCGTGATCGTTGCGGTCAAGCCGCAGATGATGGGTGCGGCGCTGCCCACGCTGGCCGCGATGGGAAATGGCGCGACACTGTTCATCTCTGTGGCGGCAGGCACGCCGATTGCCCGCTTCGAGGAGGTCTTGGGCGCGCAAACGCCCATCGTACGGGCCATGCCGAACACGCCCGCCGCTGTGGGGCGTGGGATCAGCGCCATCGTGGGCAACGCCCATGCCGGCACGTCTGGGCTGGAAGCCGCGGAATCGCTGCTATCCGCCGTGGGACAGGTGGTGCGTCTGGAGAACGAGGGGCAGATGGATGCGGTCACCGGCCTGTCAGGCTCGGGCCCCGCTTATGTGTTCCACCTGATCGAGACCATGGCGGCGGCGGGAGAGGCGCAGGGACTGGCCCCTGATCTGGCCCTGCAACTGGCGCGGGCGACCGTGGCCGGGGCAGGTGCGCTGGCCGAAGGCACGGACGAGACACCCGCGCAGCTGCGCATCAATGTGACCAGCCCCAATGGCACCACGCAGGCCGCCTTGAATGTGCTGATGGACCCGGAAAGCGGGTTTCCCGCGCTGCTGGACCGTGCCATCAAGGCCGCCACTGAAAGGTCCAAGGAGCTGTCCCGTGGCTGAGATCACCTTCGATGATTTCCTGAAAGTCGACATTCGCGTAGGGCGCGTGACCCGTGCGGAGCCCTTCCCAGAGGCGCGCAAGCCCGCGATCAAGCTCTGGGTCGACTTCGGGCCGGAGATCGGGGAAAAGAAGACCTCGGCCCAGATCACCGCCCATTATGCGCCCGAGACGTTGATCGGGAAACAGGTGATGGCGGTCGTGAATTTCCCGCCCCGGCAGATCGGCCCGTTCATGTCCGAAGTGCTGGTGCTGGGGGTGTCGGATGCGACGGGCGGGATCGTCCTGCTGTCGCCCGATCTGGATGTGCCGCTTGGTGGAAGGATGCATTGATGCCCAAGGTTCTGATCAGCCGTCGTTTGCCGGATTCCGTGCTGGAGGCAGCAAATGCCATGTTCGACGTGGAATTGCGCGACAAGACCACGCCCATGAGTCCTGCCGAAATGCGCTCGGGCCTTGCGGTCTATGATGCGATCATGCCCTCGCTGGGCGACAAGTTCTCGGCCGAGATATTTGCGGAATTCGGGCGTCCGCGCTGCAAGATGCTGGCGAATTTCGGGGTCGGGATCAACCATATCGACGTGGAGGCCGCGCGCGCCCATGGCGTGAAGGTCACCAATACCCCCGGTGCCGTGACCGATGCGACCGCCGATACCGCGATGACCCTGATCCTGATGAGCGCGCGGCGCGCGGCGGAAGGAGAACGGCTGGTCCGTTCCGGCGCATGGGAAGGCTGGCATCCGACACAGATGCTGGGCCTGCACGTGACGGGCAAGACCGTGGGCATCGTGGGCATGGGCCGGATCGGTCAGGCCATCGCGCGGCGCTGTCATTTCGGGTTCGGAATGGAGGTGCTGTTCTACAACCGCTCGCCCAAATCGGTGGAGTTTCCTGCGCGGCAGGTGGACAGCCTGACCGACATGGCGGGGCAGGTGGATATCCTTGTGGTGGCCACGCCGGGCGGGGCCGAGACCCATCATCTGATCGGGGCAGAGGTTCTGGCCGCGATGCAGCCGCATGCCCATCTGGTCAATATCGCCCGCGGCGATGTGGTGGATGAGGCGGCGCTGATCGCCGTGTTGCAGGCCGGACAGATCGGAGGCGCGGGACTGGATGTCTATGAGTTCGAGCCCGCCGTGCCTGTGGCGCTGCGAAAGCTGGATAATGTGACGCTGCTGCCGCATCTGGGCACCTCGACGCTGGAAGTGCGCGAGGCGATGGGACGGATGGTGCTGGACAATCTGGCCGCGCATTTCGCGGGGACTCCGCCGCCCAATCTGCTCTGACGCAAGGGAAGGCAGCAGGGCATGCGGGGCATGCCCTCTTGACCTTGGCGGTGCCTTGGGATGATCTGGGGCACCATCAGGGAAGGGGCGCGCCATGTATCAGCCTGTTATCAGCGGAACCGGGGTGTTCACCCCCGCGCAGGTCATCACCAATGACGAGCTTGTCGCGGCCTTCAACGCCTATGCCGATCGTTACAATGCCGCGCATGCCGCCGAGATCGCGGCGGGTGAGGTTGTGGCGAAGGAACATTCCTCGTCCGAGTTCATCTTCAAGGCATCCGGGATCGAGCAGCGCTATGTGCTGGACAAGACAGGGGTGCTGGACCCTGAAGTGATGCATCCGTTGCTGCGCCAGCGCAGCGATGAGGAACCGGGCGTCATGGCGGAAATGGCGCTGGATGCCTGTGGGAAGGCGCTGGCGATGGCGGGATTGACCGGGGCCGACATTGATCTGGTGATCTGTGCCGCCAGCAATATGGAACGCGCCTATCCCGCCGTGGCGGTGGAGATTCAGCAGTTGCTGGGCGCGGGCGGCTTTGCCTTCGACATGAACGTGGCCTGTTCCTCGGCCACCTTCGGCATTCAGGCGGCCGCCGATATGGTGCGCGCGGGATCGGCGCGGCGCGCGATCGTGGTGAACCCCGAGATCTGTTCGGGCCATCTGGAATGGCGCGACCGCGATTGTCATTTCATCTTCGGCGATGTCTGCACCGCTACCGTGATCGAACGGGAGGAAGACGCGAAGGGCGCGCATTTCAAGGTGATTTCCACCCGTTGCGCGACGCAGTTTTCCAACAATATCCGCAACAACAACGGTTTCCTGCGCCGTTCGCGCCCCGATGGGGTGGCCGACCGGCGCGACATGCAGTTCATGCAGAACGGGCGCAAGGTGTTCAAGGAGGTGGTGCCGATGGTGTCGGACCATATCCTTGCGCATCTGGCGGCTGAAGGGGTTCAGCCGTCACAGTTGCGGCGGCTGTGGCTGCATCAGGCGAACAAGTCGATGAACGATTTCATCGGGCGCAAGGTGCTGGGGCGTGAGCCGGAACCGGGAGAGCAGCCCAATATCCTGCAGGAATATGCCAATACCTCCTCGGCCGGGTCGATCATCGCCTTTGCGAAACATTCCGCGGATCTGCGGCCCGGCGACATGGGGCTGATCTGTTCCTTTGGCGCGGGCTATTCCGTGGGATCGGTGCTGATCCAGCGGGTTTAACGCAGGACCGATTTCATCGACGCATCGGGAAAGCAGGTGGGGCTTTGGCCTGTCGCCTCTTGCCATGCGCCGATGGATCGCCGCGTGCGGAACCCGGCCAGACCATCCGCGCCGCCGGTATCATGGCCCATGGCTTGCAACGCACTCTGCATGGCGGCGACATCGCCGCGCATGAGGCCACCCACGCGGCCCCATGGCGCGGTGAAATCGCCCATGCCATAGGCGATGCGGTCGCCCACATGGCCCACGAACAGGGCGTAGAGATCGGACATGTTATAGGCTTTCAGCACATAGAAATTCTGCGTGACCAGAAAGGCGGGACCGAAGCGACCTGCGGGCAGCATCAGAAAGCCTTCACGCGGCAGCTCCGCAGCGGGGAAGGGGCGCCCCCCGGTGCGGGTGATGCCCATGGCGGCCCAGTCGGCAAAGGTCCGGCCCCGGTCAGGGCCTTCCAGCGCGCAGGAGACTTGCGGGGGCAGCACCACCTCGAACCCCCAGTCGCGCCCAGCCTGCCAGCCATGATGAGCCAGATAAGCTGCGATGGAGGCGATGGTATCGGGTTCCGAGCCGAAGATGTCGGCGCGACCGTCGCCATCACCGTCACGGGCGTGGGTCAGCACATTCGAGGGCATGAATTGCGGCTGTCCCAGTGCACCCGCCCAACTGGAGCGCAGCCCGCGCGGGTTGATCCGCGCGGTTTCGGCCAGTTGCAGGGCGGCGATGAGTTCATCGGTGAAGTAGTCCGCGCGGGTCGCCATGAAACCCTTGGTGCCCAGCACGGCAAAGGCGTCATGCGGGATCGCGGCGCGCCCAAAGGCGGATTCGCGACCCCAGATGGCAAGGATGATGCGACCGGGCACGCCGGTTTGTTGTTCGGTCCGGGCGAGGGTGGCGGCATGGCGGCGGGCCATGCTGACGCCGTCGCGGGTCGTCGCGGCAACGGTGGCGGGGGCGAAATAGGCGGCGGGGCTGCCGAATTCGCCCTGCTCCTGCTTCTGCCCCCCCCGCCC
>JAMWZC010000008.1 GCA_024304985.1 Paracoccaceae bacterium | reverse complement strand
GAGTACCGGCCTGTCACGCCGGGGGTCGCGGGTTCGAGCCCCGTCAACCGCGCCATCGCTGTCCCTTGATTCTGAAGCGCGTCGCGCGGTTGTAGCTCAGTTGGTTAGAGTACCGGCCTGTCACGCCGGGGGTCGCGGGTTCGAGCCCCGTCAACCGCGCCACTTACTTCCCTGATCAGGACATTCCCATGGCCCTTCTGGACAAGATCAGCTGGCCGATTGTGGTCATGCTTTGTCTGACACTGGGTCTGGCACCCTTCGTGCCCGAGCCGCATATCTGGGAAAAGCTGAAGATGCTGGCTACGGGCGATCTGCGTCGGCCCATCGACATCTTCGACCTGCTCTATCACGCCCTGCCATGGCTTCTGGCGCTGGCCAAGGGGTGGCGACGCTGGCGACAGTCGTAGGTATAGCGCAGGGCGGCTTCCACGCGCAGGCCGCGCGTTGCCTTCAGAAAAGCCAGGTCATCGGGCCCAAGCCTGTCACGGCTCAAGATGACAGGCCGGTCGCTTGCAAGCAGATGGAAAAGGGCAAGCGCCTGATGCGCGGCAGGCGGCATGCCAGCCGCGCTTGGGTGGCGACAGCGCCCCGGCGTGCGCGACGCGCACCACAGCAAAGCCCGCAAAGATACGCTGCATGGCGATCATCGCGCGGATGCCATGTTTCCAGCCCAAAGCCTGCGCCGCAGCATCAGGGGCGGATCTTCCTTTCAGGCAACTTGCGCACAAGACTTGTGGCGCTGCGAGGCAGGTCCAGAACCTGAAACCGGGTCGGGTCGTTCTTGGTCCGGCGGCGTGGAAAACGGCCCCTTTGATGGAAACTGTCCGCTATGTCGCCATCGGTATACATCTTTCTCGTGATCCCGGAGAGGACGCTGCCCACGCCAGTCGGTAATTTCGATTCTCACCGCTTTTCAAACAGGCTAAACAGGGGCCGAGGCAAGTGCAGGTGAGGGTCAGTGATGCAAACGGTAGCGGCAGCCGTGACCATGGTGCGGGATGATGCGTTCTTCCTGAACGCATGGTTGCGCCATTACGGGACGGTTCTGGGGCGCGAGAATTGCTATGTCATCAATCACGGTCGGGGCGAGGTCGTGAGTGAACTGGCAAAAGGTTGCAATATCATCGGGATACCGGGCGATCCTCACAAGAATTTCGATATGAAGCGCTGGCGTCTGCTGAACAATCTGGTGGCCGGGCTGAAAAGCTATTACCGCCATGTCATCGTGGGCGACGTGGATGAACTGGTCGTTGTTGATCCCGAAACGGGGAAAAGCCTGCTGGAGTATCTGGCGGCAACGGCGGACAAGCAGGTGATCACCCCGCTGGGGCTTGAGGTGATCCACCGCACCGATCTGGAACCTGACGCGATCACCGACCGCATCATCGGCCCGCGCCGTCATGTGCGTGTCGCGCCGCATTACTCCAAGCCCTGCATCATTTCCACGGGCACCAAGATCGCGCGGGGCGGGCATTTCACCCAATACCCCAAGCTGCACGCGCCGGATGACCTGTATCTGCTGCATCTGAAATTCTGCGATTTTGCCGCCTATGCCGAGGTGATGGACCGCCGTAACGCCACCACCGCCGAGGTGGGGGGCGATGTGAAGGATACCTCTATCGGGCGGCACTGGTTCGCCGAGGCGCGTGGCGAGGATCGCGCGGTGTTCGAGGCGTTTGCCGGGCTCGAGATGGTCGAGGGGTTCGACATGTCCCCCTTCCGCCGCAAGATGCGCCGCACCTTCCGCGCGCGCGGCGATACCGGATTTTATTGTTTTGACAGGCCAGATTACACGCAGCAGTTCATCCTGCCGGAGCGGTTCGTCGGCGTGGTCTGACCTTAGCCCCGGTCCAGAAAGGCGCGGATTGCGGCCAGCGTTTCCTGCGGGGCCGTGTCGGGGAAGAAATGCCCGCCCGGCACTGTGGCGGCGCGCAGGTCGGCGCAGCGGTCGGCCCATGTGGCAGGCACGTCATAGGCCCGCGCCATCGCCCCGTCCGCGCCATACAGCACCAGCGTCGGGCAGGTCACCCGGCGGTGCAAGTCGGCCTCGTCCAGCGCCACGTCATGGGCGATGGCCGCGCGGTAATCGTTGCACATACCCCGGATCGTGTCGGGGTCGCGCCATGCGGCCCTGTAAGCTTCAAGCTGCGCCGGATCGAAATCCTCCAGCGTGGCGCCGCCCCAGCCCAACAGGCAGGAGTGGAAATAGAAATCCGGGTCCGCCCCGATCAGGGTTTCGGGGAAAGGTTCAGGTTGTGCCAGAAAAAACCAGTGATAATAAGATTTTGCCACCTGATATGAAAGTTCCGACAAAAGCAGGTGGGTCGGGATGATGTCCATGACCGTCAGGCTCTTGACCCGGTCCGGGGCGTCCAAAGCGATGCGATGCGCGGTGCGTGCGCCCCGGTCATGGCCCACCAGATCGAAGCGGTCATGGCCCAGATGATCCATCAGCGCCAGAATGTCGCCGCCCATGGCGCGGAAGCTGTAATCCTCGACCCGCGCGGGCTTGCCCGAGGCGCCATAGCCGCGCAGGTCGGGGCAGATCACACGCCGCCCCTTGGCCAGTGCGGGCGCGATATGCGCCCACATGGCCCGCGTCTGGGGAAAGCCGTGCAGCAGCACCAAGGGCGCACCATCGCCATCCATGCTATAGGCGACATCGACGCCGTCATGGGTGAAGATCGCCTCGGAAAATCCTGATATCATGCCAGTTTGTCCAAAACACGCGCCCAGCTGCGGATGCCTTTGTGGAAACATTCCATGTCGTATTTCTCGTTCGGGGAATGGATCTGGTCGTCGTCGCGGCCAAAGCCGGCAAGGATCGATTCCATGCCCAGAATCGACTGGAAATAGCCCGCGATGGGGATCGATCCGCCGCAGCCGACATAAGAGGCGGGCGTGCCCCATTCCTCGGTCAGGGCGTGGCGGGTTTTCTCGAACAGCGGATGGTCGATCTGCATCTGGCTGGCGGCGGCGCCTCCAAGGTCTTTCCATTCCACGGTGCAATCGGCGGGCAGTTGCGCGCTCAGCCATTCGCGGAAGTTGCGGCTGATGGCGGCGGGGTCCTGCTGGCCCACAAGACGGAAGCTGATCTTGGCATGGGCCTCGGCCGGAAGCACGGTCTTGAAACCCTCGCCCGTGTAGCCGCCCCAGATGCCGTTGATTTCGGCCGTAGGCCGCGACCAGATCATCTCAAGCGGTGTGCGGTCGGCTTCGCCCGCGGGATGCGACAAGCCGACATCGCCAAGGAATGTGCCATGGTCAAAGGCCAGATTCTGCCATTGCGCGCGGATCGCGTCGGGCAGTTCGGGCACGCCGTCATAGAAACCGGGCACCACCACGCGGCCCTGATCGTCATGCAGGCCGCCAAGGATGCGGGTCAGCACGCGAATGGGGTTGATCGCGGGGCCGCCATACATGCCCGAATGCAGATCGCGCGTGGCGGCGTGGATCGTGAATTCCTCGCGCGCCATGCCGCGCAGCATGGTGATGATCGCGGGCGAGGTGTCCTGAAACAGGCCCGTATCGCAGATCAGCGCCACATCGGCGCGCAACTCTGCGGCGTTCTCCTCAAGGAAAGGGATGAGCGACGGCGAGCCCGATTCCTCCTCGCCCTCGAACAGGAAGGTGATGCGGCAGGGCAGCGCACCGTTGACCGCTTTCCACGCGCGGCAGGCCTCGACAAAGGTCATCAACTGGCCCTTGTCGTCGGATGCGCCGCGTCCGCGGATCACCTTGCCCTTGGGCGTGTCCTCGACCTTGGGGTCGAACGGGTCCGAGGCCCAGAGCGACAGCGGATCCACCGGCTGCACGTCATAGTGACCATAGAACAGAACATGCGGGCTGCCGGCGGGCCCGTCCACGTGACCCACCACCATCGGATGCCCCGGTGTGGGCCGGGCGCTGGCGGTGATTCCCATCGTTGCCAGATCCGCCACCAGCCAATCGGCCGCGGTCTGGCAATCGGCCTTGTAGGCCGGATCGGTCGAGATCGAGGGAATGCGCAGCAGATCCAGCAAACGCCCGGTTGCGGCGGGCAGGTCGGCGTCGATACGGGCCAGAACATCATTGAGGGACATGGTCTTCCTTTCGGTCATCTTGCGCCTAACAAGGCGCTTTGCGCTGACCGTATCACCCTTGCGCCCACTGTCCAGACCGCGGTCCGGGGGGCAGGCGGGCCGGGCAGGGACCAGACCTTCTGGAAAGATGATTTCAAGGGCTATCTTATTGACCCAGATCAAGGTGCGACAGCAGCGGCAATTTGTAACCTGTTGCAGAGGTATGGATGAAACTATATCCATTCCAGATTGGCGATATGGGCCCGCGGGCCGCTCTGCCCCGGCGGAGACTGACGAAAAAGAAGGGGGATGCCAGTGGACTACTCAGCCCAGCTGGATCAGGCGATCAACAACCTGCACAAGGAAGGCCGCTACCGCACCTTCATCGACATCGAGCGTCAGCGCGGCCATTTTCCGCATGCGATCTGGCGCAAGCCCGATGGGTCGGAAGCCCCCATCACCGTCTGGTGCGGCAACGATTATCTGGGCATGGGCCAGCATCCGGCCGTCCTGGCCGCCATGCATGAGGCGCTGGATGCCACGGGCGCAGGGTCCGGCGGCACGCGCAACATCTCGGGCACGACGGTCTGGCACAAGCGTCTTGAGAAAGAGCTGGCCGACCTGCATGGCAAGGAAGCAGCGCTGCTGTTCACCTCGGCCTATATCGCGAATGACGCCACGCTCAGCACGCTGCCCAAGCTGTTTCCGGGTCTCATCATCTATTCCGATGCGCTCAATCACGCCTCGATGATCGAAGGCGTGCGCCGCAACGGCGGGCACAAGCGCATCTTCCGCCACAATGACGTGGCGCATCTGCGCGAATTGCTGGCGGCTGACGATCCCAAAGCCCCCAAGCTGATCGCATTCGAATCCGTCTACTCGATGGATGGCGATTTCGGCCCGATCGAGGCGATCTGCGATCTGGCCGATGAATTCGGCGCGCTGACCTATATCGACGAGGTGCATGCCGTGGGCATGTATGGCGCACGCGGGGCCGGTGTGGCGGAGCGCGACCGTCTGATGCACCGTCTGGACATCATCAACGGGACGCTGGCCAAGGCCTATGGCGTGATGGGTGGCTATATCGCGGCCAGTGCGAAAATGTGCGACGCGATCAGATCTTATGCGCCGGGCTTCATCTTCACCACCTCGCTGCCGCCGGCAATTGCGGCGGGGGCGGCGGCATCGGTCGCGCATCTGAAACGCGACCACGCCCTGCGCGAAAAGCACCAGACGCAGGCGAAGATCCTCAAGACCCGGCTCAAGGGTCTGGGCCTGCCGATCATCGACCACGGCAGCCATATCGTGCCCGTGATCGTGGGCGATCCCGTCCATACCAAGAAACTGTCGGACATGCTGCTGGACCGCTATGGGATCTATGTGCAGCCGATCAATTTCCCGACCGTGCCGCGCGGCACCGAACGGCTGCGTTTCACGCCTTCTCCGGTGCATGGGCCGGACGAAATGGATCGTCTGGTCAAGGCCATGGATGAGCTTTGGTCGCATTGTGCGCTGAATCGCGCCGAATTGTCGGCGTGACTATCCTTCGAGTGTAAATCTGCTTGTGCTGTGTTACCGTTGGTTCAAGAAAGAGTGAGACTCGAATCGGGGATGGTGCGAGTCTGAAACCTCAAACTGACGGGGCAGCAGGTATGATCGGGCGCAGGTTCTCCCGAAAGGTGGAAGAGAAGGCGGTCGAACCTAAAGGGTTCGATGACTACGACCTGCGTCTGGGTGACCTGATGCGGGGCGAACGCGCGACGATGGGGAAATCCCTTCTGGACGTGCAACGCGAACTTCGCATCCGTGCCGCCTATATCGCCGCGATCGAGAATTGCGATCCCTCTGCCTTCGATACGCCCGGATTCATCGCGGGCTACGTGCGCTCTTACGCGCGCTACCTGAACATGGACCCCGACAAGGCCTTTGAGGCGTTCTGCGCCGAAAGCGGGTTTTCGACCGCGCATGGCATGTCGCCCTCGGCCTCCTCGGCCAAGCGCGCGCCCCTGCCGCGTCAGGTCAACAGCGCGCGCGATCCCTTTGCGGCGCCGACCACGCCCTTTGCCCCGGCCAAGGATGCCTTTTTCAGCCAGATCGAACCGCGCGCCATCGGATCGACCCTGGTGCTGCTGGCCCTGATCGGCACCATCGGCTATGGCGGCTGGGCCGTCCTGAACGAGGTGCAGCGCGTGACCTTTGCCCCGGTCGAAAACACACCCAGCGTGCTGTCCGATCTTGATCCCCTGCAGGCCCGTCCTGCGGCGGGGGCAGGGGATGCGGGCACGGCGCTGGCGGCTTCGGGTGTGACGCCGCCCACGAATGACGCGCTGACGCGGATGTATCGCCCGCAGGCGCTGGATGTGCCGGTGCTGGTCGCGCGGGATGCGCCGATCTCGACCCTTGATCCGTCCACCGTCGGGGCCTTCGCCGATCGCACCTCGGCCGAGGATCTGTCCGCCGGGATCGAAACCGCCCTCAACGAGGCGGTGCAGTTCGGCCCGCAGATGCCGCAGGTCGTCGCAGACCCCGCGCCGGGGGTCGAGATGGTCGCCGTGCGTTCGGCATGGGTGCGGGTGAATGCCGCCGACGGATCGGTGATTTTCGAAGGGATCATGGAAGCGGGCGACCGCTATGCCGTCCCGATGACGGAAGAGCCCGCCCTTTTGCGCGTCGGCGAATCCGGGTCCATCTATTTCACGGTGAATGGCCAGCATTACGGGCCGGTCGGCCCGCGCGGCACAGTCACGTCCAATGTCGCCCTCTCGGTCGACAATGTGACGGCCACCTATCAGGTGGCGGATCTGGAAACCGATGTGGATCTGGCCCGCACCGTGGCCGAAGTGCAATCCGTTCCGGTCACGACAGACTGATCCTGCGGCGATTGCAGCCCGGTCCGGCGCGCGATATGCTCGCGCCACAGATCGCGCCCAGATGACCCCAGCAGGAAACCCGCATGTCGCTCAATCACATCCGCCCCTGGCGCAACATCTATCGCCGCAAAAGCCGCATGATCCATGTGGGCCGCGTGGCTGTCGGGGGCGATGCGCCGATCTCGGTGCAGACGATGACCAACACGCTGACCACCGATGTGGCGGCGACCGTGGCGCAGATCAACGCGGCGGCCGAGGCGGGCGCGGATATCGTCCGCGTCTCCGTGCCGGATCAGGACAGCTCGCGCGCCTTGCGCCAGATCGTGCGCGAGGTCGATGTGCCCATCGTGGCCGACATCCATTTCCACTACAAACGCGGGATCGAAGCCGCCGAGGCCGGGGCCGCCTGCCTGCGCATCAACCCCGGCAATATCGGCGATGCGGCCCGCGTGCGCGAGGTGATCAAGGCCGCGCGCGACAACAACTGTTCGATCCGCATCGGCGTGAATGCAGGCTCGCTGGAAAAGCATCTGCTGGACAAATACGGCGAGCCTTGTCCCGATGCGATGGTGGAATCCGGCATGGATCACATCAAGATCCTGCAGGATAACGATTTTCACGAATTCAAGATCAGCGTGAAGGCGTCCGACGTCTTCATGGCCGCCGCCGCCTATCAGCAACTGGCCGAGGCGACGGATGCGCCCATCCATCTGGGCATCACCGAGGCGGGGGGATTCGTGTCCGGCACGATCAAATCGGCCATCGGTCTGGGCAACCTGTTGTGGATGGGCATTGGCGACACGATCCGCGTGTCCCTGTCCGCCGATCCGGTGCAGGAGGTCAAGGTCGGGTTCGAGATCCTGAAATCGCTGGGCCTGCGCCATCGCGGCGTCAACATCATCTCCTGCCCCTCCTGCGCGCGGCAGGGCTTTGACGTGATCAAGACGGTCGAGGTGCTGGAAAAGCGGCTGGAGCATATCAAGACGCCCATGAGCCTGAGCATCATCGGGTGCGTGGTGAACGGTCCGGGCGAGGCGCTGATGACCGATGTCGGTTTCACCGGCGGCGGGGCCGGGTCGGGCATGGTCTATCTGGCGGGCAAGCAAAGCCACAAGCTGGGCAATGACCAGATGATCGAGCATATCGTCGAACAGGTCGAGGCCCGCGCCGAAGCCATCGAGGCCGAGAAGAAGGCAGCCTCGGCGACGGAAGCCGCCGAATAAGCCTAGCGCGCCAGATAGCGTTCCAGCACCACGGGCGGGATATGCCCCTGCAACATCATGTCGGGCAGGACATAGGCCGGGCTTTCCGTCAACTCCAGTGCCGCAGCCAGATCGCGCGCCTCTGTCTCTGACAAGGAGAACACCGAGACGCGCAGGTCATAAGTGGCCACCAGCGCCCGCAGATCCGCTTCGGCCTGCGCGCAATCGGTGCAGTCGTCGCGGGTGAAGAACGCGATCTTCAGGGCCGCATCCGCCGCGCCGAACCCGTCGCGGCCCGGATCGAACAGGCGCGGGGCCAGTTGCGTCAGCCGGTCCATATCGGCCGAGACCGCCTCCTGAAAGGCCGAAGGCGGGGTCAGGGCGCGCTCCACGATTTCGGGTTCGGCCAAGAGCAGCGCCCGGATTTCCGCCCCCAGGGCCGCGCGGCTGTCTGCATCGAACAGCGGGTCTGCCTGCGCGCCATGGCCGCCCAGCACCAGCCCGCAGGCGACTGCCGTCAGAATACGCCGGTTCATTCCTGACGGGTCTGCGCCACCAAAGCCTGCATGTCGGCCAGCGGCATGTAGCCGCGCAGCATCTGATCGCCCAGAATGAAGGTGGGTGTTCCGCTGATCTGCAACCGCCCCGCCAGCGCGTGATTGGCCGCGATCACCTGCGTGACCTCTTCACTGGTCATCTGCGCCATGATGGCGGCGGCATCCAGGTCCAGATCGCCCGCGATCCGCTCCAGCGCCTCGGGGGTGATGTTTCCACGATAGCTGATCAGCGCATCATGCGCCGCCTTGTAGGCCTCATCGCCCGCGATCTGCTTGACCGCGATGGCAAACCGCGAGGACAGGACGGATTCCTCGCCCAGAATGGGGAATTCCTTGAGGATGAAGCGGATATTGCCATCCGCCTCCAGCAATTGTTCCACCTCGGGATGGGCGCGGCGGCAGAAGCTGCAACGGTAGTCGGTGAACTCGACCAGCGTGATATCGCCCTCGGGGTTGCCACCGACCCAGGAATGATCATCCTCGAAAATCGCCTCGGCATTGACCCGCACCAGATCGACATCGCCCTGCGCCTGTGCTTCGGCCTGCCGCTGCTCCAGCACGCTGACGGCCTCCATGATGACTTCGGGATTGTCCAGCAGATACGAGCGGATCTCCTCGCGCAGGGCGGCGCGCTCGTCCTCGGTCATGCTGGTGATGTCGAAAGCCTGCGCCGGGGCGGTCAGCGCCATCAGGGACAGGGCAGCGCCCAACGTCACGGCGCGGAAGGGGTGGGTCATCAATCTCATCTCCGTTGTTTTGCGGCGGCTTCGGCGGCAAAGACCACATCCTGCGCACGATTGAAAGGGGCCGATCCGCGCGGCAAAAGGCCCAGGGCGCGGTTGGCATGGATCAGCGCATCGGGCAGGCGCCCCATCAGGGCGAAACGTTCCGCCGTGACCAGTGACGCCATGCCATCCTGCCCGGTCCTGGCATAGGCCACGGCCAGATCGCGCAGCATCATCGCGTTGCGGAAATCGCGGTCCCGCGCGGTGGTCAGCGCCTGCAACGCCGCCTTCGGTTGATCGGCGGCCAGCAGCGCACGGCCATAACCTGCAAGGATCAGGGCGTTCTGTGGTGCCAGGGCCGCCGCTTGCTTGTAGGCATTGACCGCAGCACCGAACTGGCGGCTTTCCAGCAGGATCTGCCCGCGCAGGTCATGCACGAAAGGGTCCTTGGGCCGCATCGCGACCAGACGATCCACAGCGGCGATGGCCCGTGACGGGTCAGGGGTGCGGTGCCATGCCACCGCCTCGCGCATCAGGGCGATATCGGCCGTGCCGCTTTGATCCAGCCGGTCCAGCGTCCAGCGCGGCGCGCGCAGAAAGGCCGACAGCTTGCCGTTGATCCGGGCGAACCAGTATTGCGCGGCAGGGTCGGGCGTCACCTCGCCCCGGCGGGCCTGGATATAGGCTTCGACCGCGCGCAGACGGTCGCGCGACAGGGGATGGGTGCGCGCATAGGGGTCCTGTCGTCCCTCGGACAGCACTTCCTGCCCGCGAAACAGGTTCAGCACATCGGAGAAGCCGCGCGTGTCCACGCCCGCCCGTTCCATATAGCGCAGACCGTCGCTATCGGCGGCGGATTCCTCGGCCCGTGTATGGGACATGAACACGCGCCGTGCCGATCCGCCGATGCCCAGCCCCAGCCCCGCCGCCGCATCGCCACGCCCTGATGCCGCCGCCGCCGCCGCGGCCAGCGCAACGCCCAGACCCGAGATCGTATTGGCGCGGGCCATGTTCTGGCTGCGCCGGGCCATATGGCCATTGGCGATATGCGCCGCCTCATGCGCGATGACCGATTGCAGCATCGCGGCGGTCTTCATCCGCAAGAGCAGGCCCGAATGGATGAAGATATGGTTATTGTCCAGAACGAAGGCGTTCATCGTATCGTCCTGAATGATCAGGACTTTCACGGAATTGGGCGACAGCCCCGCCGTCTGGAGGATGGGGCGCGCCAGTTCGGACAGGGCATGTTCGATATCGGCATCGCGGATCAGGGTTGCAGCCCCGGCCTGCAGGGTCATGGCCAGCCACAGCAGCGCCGCCATGAAAAGATGTCCCAGCCTCTGCATTGACCTGCCCGTCGTTTCCCTGTGAATTGCGCCTCGACACGAGCATAGGGAAGAAGACATGCGAAACTCAAGGCGCGGGGCGGTCGATCCCTTCATTGTGATGGATGTGATGGAAGCGGCACGCGCCGCCGAGGCCGCAGGCCGCCACATCATCCATATGGAGGTGGGCCAGCCCGGCACGCCCGCACCGCAGGGCGCACGCGACGCGTTGGCCCGCACGATGGACAACGATGCGCTGGGATATACCGTGGCACTTGGGCTTCCCGCGCTGCGCGCCCGCATCGCGCAGCTTTACGGGGAATGGTATGGCGTCGATCTGGACCCCGCGCGGGTTGTGGTCACATCCGGATCGTCCGGCGCCTTCATCCTCGCCTTCACGGCTCTGTTCGACAGCGGCGACAAGGTCGGCATCGGCGCGCCTGGCTATCCCAGCTATCGCCAGATTCTGCGCGCTTTGGGCATGCAACCCGTCGATCTGCCCACCTCCGCCGCCAACCGCTTTCAGCCGGTTGCGGCGGATTTCGCGGGCATGGACCTGGCCGGGCTGATGGTCGCATCCCCCGCCAATCCCACCGGCACCATGCTGGACAAACCCGCCCTGTCCGCGCTGATCCACGCCGCCCAAGGGGCAGGGGCCGCCTTCATCAGCGACGAGATCTATCACGGCATCGAATACGAGGCGAAGGCCGTGACCGCGCTGGAGGTCAGCGACGATGTTTATGTGATCAACTCGTTTTCCAAGTATTTCAGCATGACGGGCTGGCGCGTGGGCTGGATGGTGGTGCCGCCCGATCATGTGCGCATCATCGAGCGGATCGCGCAGAACATGTTCATCTGCCCGCCCCATGCCAGCCAGATCGCCGCCTTGGCCGCGATGGAATGCACCGATGAATTGCAGGCGAATATGGAAGTCTATCGCGAGAATCGCCGCCTGATGCTGGAAGGTCTGCCAAAGGCGGGCTTTGATCGCATCGCGCCGCCCGATGGAGCCTTCTACGTCTATGCCGATGTCAGTCATCTGACCGATGACAGCCGTGCCTTTGCCGCCGAAATCCTTGAAACGGCTGGAGTGGCCGTGACGCCCGGTCTGGATTTCGACCCCGCGCGCGGGGGCGGCACGCTGCGGTTCTCCTATGCTCGCGCCACGGCCGATATTGTTGAGGGGCTGGCCCGGTTGCAGAAGTTCATGGCGGCGCGCGGCTGAGAGCCCGCGCGCATTTCGCCGGGTGCATCGCCGTGTCGGGTGATATATCCTGCCCCTAAACAGCCGGAACGAGGCGCATGAGCAGACTAGTAAGGGTGGTTGCAGCGGTTGCGCTGCTATGGGGGGGCGGGCTTGCCGCTGCGGCACAGGGCCAATCCGCCGATTTCAGCGCCGTGGCGCGGGTCGATGCCGCCCAAAGCGGGTTGCGGCAGGGAGAGGGCGGCTTGACGCTGGATCTCGCGCTCTCGCAGGGCGTGCCCTACCGCGCCTATACGTTGGACGCCGCAGGCGATGTGCCCCGCCGTCTGGTTCTCGATTTCCGCGAGGTGGACTGGCAGGGCCTGACTCCGGAGGCTTTGGGGCGGGCCGAGGCCATCAGTGACCTGCGCTTTGGCGCGGTGCGGCCGGGCTGGTCACGTATGGTGCTGGATCTGGCACGGCCCATGGTGCTGGATCAGGCGGGCATGGCACTCGACGCGACCACCGGCACCGCGCGGCTCCATGTGGTGTTGCGCGCAGCCTCACCCGAGGAATTCGCCGCCCGCGCCGGAGCACCGCGCGACCCGTCCTTCGATCTGCCCCCGCCCGAGGTCCTGCCGGACACACCCCCGGCCCGCGTGGGCGAGGGGCCGCTTGTTGTGGTGCTGGACCCCGGTCATGGCGGCATTGATCCGGGGGCCGAACGTGACGGGCTGTCCGAAAAGGACCTGATGCTGACCTTCGCCCGCGAATTGCAGGAGGTGCTGCTGCGGGATGGCAACTTCAAGGTGGTGCTGACGCGGACCGATGACAGTTTCGTCTCGCTGGACCGGCGTGTGGATCTGGCCCACGCGGCGGGGGGGCAGATCTTCATCTCGCTGCATGCCGATGCCTTGTCCGAAGGGCAGGCCCATGGCGCGACCATGTATCTTCTGTCCGACAGCGCCTCGGACGCGGCCTCGGCCTCTCTGGCGGAACGGCATGACCGCGACGATCTGCTGGCGGGCATCGACCTGACCGGGCAGGATGATCAGGTGGCCGGTATCCTGATGGATCTGGCCCGGCAGGAAACCAAGCCGCGGGCCGAACGTCTGGCGCAGGCACTGGTGGCGGAGATTGGCGCGGCGGACCTGCCGATCAACAGCCGCCCCATCCGGCGCGCGGCCTTTTCGGTGCTGCGCGCGCCGGATATTCCGTCGGTCCTGCTGGAAGTGGGGTTTCTGTCCAGCAAACGCGATCTCGCGAATCTGCGTGACCCGGACTGGCGTCTGCGCATGGCCGAGGCGATCCGCGAGGGCCTGTCCCTCTGGGTGGCCGAAGATGCGGTGCTCTCGGATCTGGTGCGCCAGTAGCGGCGAGCCGGACCGGGCAAAACCCCGCCGGCGGTCGCGGGTTCTTGTTTTGACCCTGCCGCCCGCGCAGCGTATAGAGTCGGGCGACATGTTCAGAGGCGCCGCGTGATCAGATTCATTCTCTCGACCCTAGGCGGGTTTTTCACCTTTGTGACACTTGGTGTGTTCGCCGTGGCGATCAGCATCGGCGCGGTCTTCTACATCTATGGCCGTGACCTGCCCAGCCACGAGTCGCTGGCGCAATACACGCCGCCCACGATCAGCCGGATCTATTCGGCCGAAGGCCGGATCATCGACGAATTCGCCAAGGAACGGCGCCTGTTCACCCCGGCGGCCGAAATCCCCGATCTGGTGAAACAGGCGTTCATTTCGGCCGAGGACAAGAATTTCTACAACCACAAAGGCTATGACGCGCGCGGCATCGCGGCGGCGGCCTATGACGCGATTGCCTCGCGCGGGCAGGACGTGCGCGGCGCGTCCACGATCACCCAGCAGGTGATGAAGAACTTTCTTCTGGGCGGCGAACGCGCGGCGGAACGCAAGATCAAGGAGATCATCCTGGCCACCCGGCTTGAGGAAACGCTCAGCAAGGACCGCATCCTTGAGCTTTACCTGAACGAGATTTTCCTTGGCCAGAACTCCTATGGCGTGACGGCCGCGGCGCTGACCTATTTCAACAAGCCCCTGCGCGATCTGGCCCCGCATGAGGCGGCGTTCCTCGCCTCGCTGCCCAAAGCCCCCTCGGATTATCATCCCGTCCGTCGGGCGGATCGCCTGCTGGCGCGGCGCAACTTCGTGCTGCGGGAGATGAACGAGAACGGCTATCTGACCGATGCGGAATACGATGCCGAGGTCGCGATGCCGCTGCGCTCGGTGCAGGCGGGCGATTTCGAAACCTTCCGCTCGGCCCTGCCGCCGCGCGACTATTTCACCGACGAGATTCGCCGCCAGTTGTCACTGGATTTCGGCGAGGAAGAGTTCTTCTCGGGCGGCATGACCGTGCGCGCCACCATCGACCCCGAAATGCAGGTGGAGGCGGCCAAGGCGATGCGCCGGGCGCTGGAGGATTACGACCGCGAGGGGGGGATCTGGCGCGGCACAGGGCGCAAGCTGACAGCGGAAGAGTTGTCGGACTGGCGCGAGGCGCTGGCGCGGGCCGAGGTGCCGCGCGACATCGACCTGAACGGCCAGTGGTTCCCCGCCGTCGTGCTGGAGGTTGCCGGGAGCGAGGCGCGTCTGGGCATCGAAGGGCAGGATGGCGAGGATCACGTGATCTCGGCCACGGATGTCACATGGGCGCGCAAGCGGCTGGAGAACGGCACTCTGGGCCGCCGCGCGCAGGTGCCCGGCGATCTGGTCGAAAAGGGCGATATCGTTCTGGTGCGCGCCATCACCGAAGACGGCAGCGACAGGTTTGTCCGCTGGAGCCTGCGTCAGGTGCCCGAGGTGCAGGGCGGTTTCATGGCCATGGACGTCAATACCGGCCGTGTCATCGCCATGCAGGGCGGGTTCAGCTATCAGGATTCGGTCTTCAACCGCGCCACGCAGGCGCGCCGTCAGCCCGGTTCCAGTTTCAAGCCTTTCGTCTATGCCGCTGCATTGGACAGCGGCTATAGCCCCGCCACGATCGTGGTGGACGCGCCCATCGAGATCAACACGCCGCAGGGTCTGTGGCGGCCGCGCAACTCCTCGAACCAGTTCTACGGGCCAACCCCGCTGCGCACCGGCATCGAGATGTCCCGCAACCTGATGACCATCCGTCTGGCGCAGGAAGTGGGCATGGATATCGTGGCCGAATATGCCGAGAAATTCGGGGTCTATGACAATATGGGCCGCTTCCTTGCCAACTCGCTGGGGTCCGAGGAAACCACGCTGTTCCAGATGGTCGCCGCCTATGCGATGTTCGCCAACGGCGGAGAGCGTGTGCAGCCCACATTGGTGGACCGCGTGCAGGACCGCTATGGCCGCACCATCTATCGCCATGATCAGCGCAACTGCGTCGATTGCCTTGTGCCCGGTCTGGCCCCCGGCGAGGCGCCCCGGATCGACAGCAATCGCGAACGGGTGATGAACGCGATCACCGCCTATCAGCTGACCTCGATGATGACCGGTGTGGTCGAACGCGGCACGGCCGCGCGCACCGTCGGGCTGGACGTGCCCGTGGCGGGCAAGACCGGCACGACCAATGATTCCAAGGATGTCTGGTTCGTCGGCTTCACCAGCAATATCGTGGCGGGCTGCTATATCGGCTATGACCAGCCCCGCCCTCTGGGCCGCGGCGCCTCGGGCGGCGGCATGTGCGGCCCTGTGTTTCAGGAGTTCATGAAGAAGGCCACGGCGAAATATGGCGGCGGACCCTTCGCCATTCCGCCGGGCGGGCGCTTCATCAAGATCGACCGTTTCACAGGCGCGCGGCTGTCGGATGACGCCACCGGCGATTATGTGGTGGCCGAATATTTCCGCGACGGTGAAGAGCCGATCTTTGGCGTGATGTATGACGGTGGCTTTGCCATGGGATCGAACCTGCCCTTGGTGCAGGAGGCGGGCGCGCGTCTGGGCCGCGAGGTGACAACCTCGACCGGCAGCACCGCCACGGTCGGACCCAAGGCCGATTTCGGCACCGTCTCGTCAGGCGGGCTTTATTAGGGCAGGCTTTACTGACGATAGCCCGCCCGCTTGCCCCGCAGCCCTTGCTGGTCTATCACGCGGGGCGATCATCCGATCCCATCCTTGATCCATCCAGCAGGAAGACCCATGCGCGCCGAGGTTCAGAACACGATTGCCGAGATCCAGAAATCGCTGGAGTTGCTGCGCCAGCGCATGGACTGGGAGATGGCCCCCCACCGGCTTGAGGAATTCAACGCCCGTGTCGAGGACCCGACGCTCTGGAACGATCCCGAAAAGGCACAGGCCCTGATGCGGGACCGCCAGAACCTTGTCGATGCCATCGGCACCGTGACGGGCATCGCGCAGGAATTGCAGGACAATATCGACCTGATCGAACTGGGCGAGATGGAAGACGATGCCGAAGTCGTCAAGGAGGCCGAAGCCGCGCTGAAGGCGCTCAAGGTCAAGGCCGCCGAAAAGGAACTGGAAGCCCTGCTGGACGGCGAGGCGGATGGCAATGATGCGTTCCTGGAAATCAACGCAGGCGCGGGCGGCACGGAAAGCTGCGACTGGGCCAGCATCCTTGCGCGCATGTATGTCCGCTGGGCCGAGCGCAAGGGCTACAAGGTCGAGATGCAGGCCCAAAGCCCCGGCGAAGAGGCAGGGATCAAATCGGTCGTCTACAAGATCTCGGGCCACAATGCCTATGGCTGGATGAAATCGGAATCGGGCGTGCATCGCCTTGTCCGCATCAGCCCCTATGACAGCGCCGCAAGGCGGCACACGTCCTTCTCCTCGGTCTGGGTCTATCCCGTGGTGGATGACAATATCGAAATCGAAGTGGCCCCGAACGACATCCGCATCGACACCTACCGGTCCTCCGGTGCGGGCGGGCAGCACGTGAACACCACCGACTCGGCGGTGCGGATCACGCACCTGCCGACAGGCATCGTCGTGACCAGTTCGGAAAAGTCGCAGCACCAGAACCGCGACATCGCCATGAAGGCGCTGAAATCGCGACTTTATCAACTGGAACTGGACAAGCGCAATGCCGCCATCAACGAGGCGCATGCCGCCAAGGGCGAAGCCGGGTGGGGCAATCAGATCCGGTCTTACGTTCTGCAACCCTATCAGATGGTCAAGGACCTGCGCACCGGGTTTGAAACATCCGATACCCAGGGCGTGCTGGATGGCGATCTGGACGGGCTGATGGCTGCGACGCTGGCCATGGACGTGTCCGGCAAATCCCGCGCCGAAGCGCAGGCCGCCGACTGAATTCCGCTTGATCCCCGGACGGTTATCTGACGAAACTGCCCCCGACACCGGGGCAGGGAGGGATGACCTATGGACGATCTGATGAACCGCGACGCGCTGGAGCTGTCGTCGATGCTGGAGACGCGCCAGATCAGCGCGGCCGAGCTGATGCAGTCCACGCTGGACCAGATCGACCGGGTGAATCCCGGCATCAACGCCGTGGTCAGTCTGCGTGACCCCGAAACGCTGATGGCCGAGGCGAAGGCCGCCGACAACGCGCCCCGCAAGGGCTGGCTGCACGGCATCCCCTTGGCGGTCAAGGATCTGGCCGATGTGGCGGGCATCCCCACCTCGATGGGCTCGCCTGCCTTTGCCGATTTCGTGCCCAAGGCCGATTGCGGCATGGTCGCGCGGATGCGCGCGGCGGGGGGCCTGTTCATCGGCAAGACGAACACCCCCGAATTCGGGCTGGGCAGCCATACCTTCAACCCCGTGCATGGCGCGACACTGAACCCCTATGACGCGACCCGCACCGTGGGCGGATCGTCCGGTGGGGCGGCGGCGGCGCTGGCGGCGCGGATGCTGTCGGTCACGGACGGGTCGGACATGATGGGTTCACTGCGCAACCCTGCGGGCTGGTGCAATGTCTATGGCATGCGCCCCAGCTGGGGCCGTATCCCCGCCGATCCGGTGGGCGATACCTTCCTGCACCCCTTGGCCACCCTTGGGCCGATGGCGCGCAGCCCGCGCGACATGGCCGCGCTGTTGGAGGTGCAGGCCGGACCCGACCCCCGCGTGCCCTTCGGCCTGCCGAAAGCCGGGTATCTGGACGGGATCGACGCGGATGTGAAAGGCCGCCGCATCGGATATCTTGCCGATTGGGGCGGGGCCTATGCGATGGAGGCAGGCGTGCTGGATCTGGTGGGCCATGCCGTGCAGGGCTTCGCGGATCTGGGCTGCACGGTCGAGGCGGTGGACGCCCCCTTCAGCGCGGCCGAGATCTGGGACAGCTGGCTTACCCTGCGCGCCTTCGCCAATGCCGGGCGGCTGGACCCGCTCTATTCAGACCCGGCCAAGCGCAAACTCCTGAAACCCGAAGCGATATGGGAGATCGAGACGGGTCTGGCCCTGACACCGATGCAGATCCAGCGCGCCAGCGTGATCCGGTCGCGCTGGTATGCGCGCGCGGCCGAACTGTTCGAGACCTATGATGCGCTGGTGCTGCCCTCGGCGCAGCTGTGGCCCTTTGCCGTCGATCTGGACTGGCCGAAAGAAATCGCAGGCCAGCAGATGGACACCTATCACCGCTGGATGGAGGTGGTGATTCCCGTCAGCCTGATCGGCCTTCCTGCTGTCTGCGTGCCCGCAGGTTTCGGCGCGCAAGGCACGCCGGGGGCGGGCCTACCGATGGGGATGCAGCTGTTCGGGCGGCATGGCGATGATGCGGGTCTGTTGCAACTGGCACAGGCCTGGCACCGCGCCACCGACTGGCCGAACACGCGCCCGCCGCAGCTGTCCTGAGGCTTGCTTTTCCCTGCGTTTGCGCGTCTCATCCGCGAGAACCGGAATGTGACGGGGAGGGACCATGCCGGATACACCCAAGGAAGGGCTGCCCGAAATCGGATCGGTCAGCCTTGCGATGTTGTCCGAGGCGTTGCGGCGCGGCTGGGCCGACATGCGCCGCGCGCCGCTCTACGGGCTTTTCTTCGCCTCGGTCTATGTCGCGCTGGGGCTTGTGCTGACATGGATTACATGGGTCACGGGCAAGACCTATTGGCTGGTCTTTGCAGCAGTCGGTTTTCCGCTGGTCGGCCCCTTTGCCGCCGTGGGGCTTTACGATGTCAGCCGCAGGCTGGAGCAGGGACGCCCGCTGGTGATGTCGGAAATCCTCAGCGTGGTCTTGCGCCAATCACGGCGACAACTTCCCTCGATCTGCGCGATCATCATCATGGTCTTTCTGTTCTGGTTCTTTCTGGCCCACATGATCTTTGCCCTGTTCATGGGCCTGTCCACAATGACCAATATTTCAAGCTCTTTCGGGGTGTTCCTGACACCCAACGGCCTTGCGATGCTGGCGGTCGGCACGGTGGTCGGCGGCATCTTTGCGCTGTTGCTCTATATGATCACGGTGATCGCCCTTCCTCTGCTGCTAGAGCGTGAGGTGGATTTCGTCACCGCGATGATCACCAGTTTCCAGATCGTCACCGCCAATCCGGTGCCGATGCTGGCATGGGCCGCACTGATCGCCATGCTGACCTTCGCCGCCCTGATTCCGGCCTTTCTGGGCCTGTTTCTGGTGCTGCCGCTGCTGGGCCATGCCACATGGCACCTTTATAGGTTGGTGACAGTCGAGGCATGAAAAAAAGGCGCGACACCAAAAGGTTGTCGCGCCTTCCTGAAGTTTAGGATAAAGTTTCAGACAGTCCCGCGCGACAATGCCGCCACGCCGGTCCGCGCCACTTCCTGCAATCCAAGGGGGCGCATCAGTTCCGCAAACGCGTCGATCTTTTCCGGCGCGCCGGTGATCTCGAACACGAAACTGGTCAGCGTGCTGTCCACCACATTGGCGCGGAAGATATCGGCCAGACGCAGCGCCTCGACCCGCTTGTCACCGGTGCCCGCCACCTTGAACAGCGCCAGTTCCCGCTCGACCGCCGCGCCCTCGACCGTCAGGTCATGCACCTCATGCACGGGCACGATGCGGCCCAGCTGCGCCTTGATCTGCTCGATCACCTGCGGCGTGCCGGTGGTCACGATGGTGATCCGGCTCAGATGCCCGGTATGGTCGATCTCGGCCACGGTCAGGCTTTCGATATTGTAACCGCGCCCCGAGAACAGGCCGATCACGCGGGCCAGAACGCCCGCCTCGTTATCGACGATCACCGCCAGCGTGTGACGCTCCTCGACATCCGAGAATGTTGACCGCAGGTTATAGGCCGAATGGCTGGTCGCGCCCTTCTTGATCTGTAGTGCAGACATGGTCTTGGTCCTTTGATGATGTCCGGGTCGGTGGGGTCGGTCCTGCGGGGCAGGGTCAGACCATCACCGCCCCTTTCGCGCCGATCACATCCTTGGTCGATGCATCGCCCAGCAGCATTTCGTTGTGAGCCTTGCCCGAGGGGATCATGGGGAAGCAGTTCTCGTGCTTTTCCACCAGACAGTCAAAGATCACCGGCCCGTCGTAATTGATCATCTCCATGATCGCATCGTCCAGATCATCGGCATCGGTGCACAGAATGCCCTTGGCCCCGAAAGCCTCGGCCAGTTTCACGAAATCGGGCAGGGATTCCGACCAGCTATGCGAATAGCGCTGGCCATGCAGCAATTCCTGCCACTGGCGCACCATGCCAAGGCGTTCGTTGTTCAGGATGAACTGCTTGACGGGCAGGTTGAACTGCATCGCCGTGCCCATTTCCTGCATGTTCATCAGCCACGACGCTTCGCCTGCCACGTTGATCACCAGCGCATCGGGATGCGCCATCTGCACACCGATCGAGGCCGGGAAGCCATAGCCCATCGTGCCCAGACCGCCCGATGTCATCCAGCGGTTCGGCCCCTCGAAATTCAGGTATTGCGCCGCCCACATCTGATGCTGGCCCACTTCGGTGCAGATATAGCGGTCATAGGTCTTGGTCAGCTCTTCCAGACGTTTCAGCGCATATTGCGGCTTGATGACCTTGCCCTTCTGCTCGAACTTCAGGCAATCAACCTTGCGCCATTCATTGATCTGGGTCCACCACTTGGCCAGACCTTCCTTGTTGGTCTTGCGCCCGCGCGCCTTCCAGATCTTGAGCATATCCTCCAGCACATGGGCCACATCGCCCACGATGGGGATATCGACGCGTATCACCTTGTTGATGGACGACGGATCAATGTCGATATGCGCCTTCTTGGAATTGGGGCTGAACGCATCCACGCGCCCCGTGATCCGGTCGTCGAAGCGCGCGCCGATGTTGATCATCAGATCGCAGCCATGCATGGCCATGTTCGCCTCATAAAGCCCGTGCATCCCCAGCATGCCCAGCCAATGCTTGCCCGATGCGGGGTAGGCGCCCAGACCCATCAGGGTCGAGGTGATGGGAAAGCCTGTCGCCTCGACCAACTCGCGCAGAAGCTGGCTGGCGGCAGGGCCCGAGTTGATGACGCCGCCGCCGGTATAGAAGATGGGGCGCTTTGCCGTCTCCAGCGCGGCCACCAATGCGGTGATCGCGTCCAGATCGCCCTTGACCTGCGGCTGATAGCGGCGCGAGCCGCCCTTTTGCGGCGCGTGATAGGTGCCGGATGCGAATTGTACATCCTTGGGAATATCCACCAGCACCGGGCCGGGGCGGCCGGTCATGGCGACGTGAAACGCCTCATGCAGCACGGTGGACAGTTTCTCGGTGTCCTTGACCAGCCAGTTATGCTTGGTGCAGGGCCGCGTGATGCCGACGGTATCGGCCTCCTGAAAGGCATCATTGCCGATCATGAAGGTCGGCACCTGTCCGGTCAGCACGACAATCGGAATGCTGTCCATCAGCGCATCGGTCAGACCCGTCACCGCATTGGTCGCTCCGGGGCCCGAAGTCACCAGCACCACACCGGGCTTGCCGGTTGCGCGTGCATAGCCCTCGGCCGCATGGACCGCGCCCTGTTCATGCCGCACCAGAATGTGCTGGATCTCGTTCTGCTGAAAGATCTCGTCGTAAATCGGTAGCACGGCGCCGCCGGGATATCCGAATACGACGTCCACACCCTGATCCTTGAGGGCCTGAACCACCATTCTCGCTCCGGTCATCTGACGTGTCATGTGCTTTGCTCCGTTGTCGACGTCATCCATTCGCATAAAAAAGCCCCCGATTTTGTCGGGGGCGCATGGGGTACCTTTTGGGTGTCCGTTACCGGCCCATGCGCCATGTCCTTACGATGATCACGAGACGTGTCATAGCCGGGTGGGCTCCTTCTTGCGTGGCAGGACATTATGAGTGCTGCACGGCAGCGTCAACCGCCATTTCTGTGAATTTAATGTCGCGGGCGCGATTATTTTTGTATCTTTATTACGTTTCGGGGGCTTGAAACGTCAGGAAAGCAATTATGACCGGCGAAATCCGGCCAAAGTCGGACATCCGGGGCAGATGCGACCGGGCAGGGCGGTTGACTTTGGGTCAGGAAAGAGGGGCGGGCCCGCACAAGGGCCGGGCCGTCAGGACCGCGCGGGCACCGATCCGGGCAGCGAGATATTGGCCACCTGTTCGGCAATCGGATCGGTGGACAGCGGGTGCATCTCGGCGGTGTAATCGGCCGGATCGCGCATCTTCTGCCACTTGCCGCCGACATAAAGTTCCAGCCCAGAAAACTTGGCCTTGTAGCCCATCTTGGGCGAGCCCGGCACCCAATAACCCAGATAGACGTAAGGCAGACCGGCCTCTTGCGCGATGCGGATATGATCAAGGATGATATAGGTGCCCAGACTGTCGCCGGGGCGGTCCGGCTGATAGAAGGAATAGACCATGCTGACCCCGTCATCCAGAACGTCGGTCAGGCAGACGGCGGTCAGGTCGCGGCTTTGCGTGTCATGATATTCGATCACGCGGGTGCGGATCGGCGTCTCCTCGATCATCGCGGCAAATTCGAACACATCCATATCGGCCATGCCGCCATCGGCGTGGCGGCTGTCCAGATAGCGGCGGAACAGGTCATACTGGTCCTCGGTCGCCCAGGGGCTGGTCGCGCGGCGGTCCAGCCTTGCATTGCGGCGGATCGTGCGCTTCTGGCTGCGCGACGGGGTGAAATCCGCCACGCGGATCCGCGCCGAAAGGCAGGCCGCGCAATCCGAACAGGACGGGCGATAAAGCACGTTCTGCGAGCGGCGGAATCCCTGCTTGGACAGGCTGTCATTCAGCCGCTCCGCGCCCTCTCCCTGCAAGGCCGTGAACAGCTTGCGCTCCATGCGCCCGTCAAGATAGGGGCATGGCTGCGGGGCCGTCACATAGAATTGCGGCGCAATGGGCAGGGTGTGGCGCATGATGTCCCTTGAGGCGGTTCTGAGCGGACGATAGCAACGAAGTCTCCATCCGCCAAGAGTTGAATAAATACCGCGTTAATGTGGCGCGCGATGCAGGGCCAGGCGCGCCATGAACAGCCCCCGGGATCAGGGCGTGGCCGCCGATCAGAAGGCCGCCGCCCGGTTCAGCGCGACCGTGCCCAGCAGATGATCGGTCAGGCCCTGTTTGCGCGCCGTGGTCAGCATCAGAATGATCGACACCACCTGCAACAGCGGCATCGCGAACGAGATCGACAGACCCAGCGTATGCGCGACCGCCAGTCCCAGACCGAACCTTTCGCCATTCGCGGCGCGGAACTCGATCGCCATCAGGCGCATCCCCCAAGTGGCGGACCGGTTGGTGATGGTGATCACCCGATAGGCAAAGCCCACAGCCAGCATCAGCAGCGGAAAGAAGAACAGCCCCGTAAAGGCGGTGAAGGGCACGATCAGCAGGCTGATCAGCGCGATCAGCACGGTATCGGCAAGCCAGGCCACCAGCCGCTTCATCGGCACATCGGCATAGAATTCGGCTTGCATCTCCGGGTCGGGCAGGTGGGATATGAAAGGGCTCATCTGTCTCTCGTACTGGGAATGGGTCAAGGATGCCGCAGGTTCATGCTGCGGCATCCGGCTGTCATGTGGCGCTCAGGCCTGGTCGCGGTCGCTTGTGTCATCCGCGCCGGGGGCGCTGGCCTTGCGGGCGCGGTCCGCCATGAAATCGTCGAACTCGGCCTTGTCCTTGGCCTCGCGCAGACGTTGCAGGAAGGCTTCGAAGCTGTGCTGCTCCTCCTCCAGACGGCGCAGGGTTTCGGCCTTGTAGCTGTCAAAGGCCGAATTGCCCGAGGATTGCATCACCGAGAACCCCTGACGGGCCATCGAACGGTTGCGGCAGGATTTGCTGAACATGCGCTTACTCCAGATCATATAGGCCAGAATGGCAAGGCCAACCGGCCAGACAAAGATGAAACCCAGGACCATGACGGCGATCCAGGCACCTTTGCCCTTGTGATCAAGCCAGGCCTCGGCACGGGACAGCCAGCCCATCGGCTGCGCAGAAGGGGCGGCATAAGGCATTGTCGTATTCATCGGACACTCCGTTGCAGGGTTGATGTAAATCGTCTTCACATCACCAAGATCGGAATGGCGAGGCCCGCTTGCAAGGGGCTATGTAAAAGAAATTTACATTAAATGAATCACGCCGTGAAATCAGCCAGTTGCGCCCCCGTCAAGCGGTGCAGATCGGCGGGCGCGATGGGAAAGATATGATGCGGCGTGCCTGCGGCGGCCCAGATCACGTCAAATTCCATCAGGCGCGGATCCAGAAAGGCGTGGATCGGGTTCAGATGCCCCACAGGGGCCACGCCCCCGATGGCGAATCCGGTCTGCGCCCGGATCAGATCGGCATCCGCCTTGCCCAGCGGTTCTCCGGCCACGGCGCTGGCACGGGCCGTATCGACCTGATTGCCCCCTGCGGTCAGGAACAGCACCGCGCGGCCACTGTCCTGCCCGGCAAAGATGATGGACTTGGCGATCTGGTCGATGGCGCAGCCCGCCACGGCGGCGGCCTGAGCGGCGGTGCGCGCCTCACCCAATGCATGGATATCGGCGGGAAGCCCTGCTGCCTCCAATGCGCGGCGCACGCGGGCCATGCTCTTGCTCATCCTCGGGTCCTCCGCTTGGGGTCGCGTTTTGCGGCACAATTGCAAAGCCTTGTGCGATTGACCAGCCACTTGACCCTGTCGCGGCGCTGATATCAAGCTGCGCCCATGTCCATTGCACACCGCCTGACCCGCCTGCCACATCCATACGACCCTGACCGGGGGGCCGAGGCCCGCGCCGCCGTGCCCGATGCGCAGGGCGATATCGCCCGTCTGATCGAAGGGACGGGGGGATGCAGCCCCTATCTGAAAACCCTGATCGAGCGGGAAACGGCGTGGATCATGCCCGCGCTGGACGATCCCGAGGGCGCGCTGACCGCGCTGCACCACGATCTGTCCCAGACCGCGCCCGATGCGCTGGCCGATGCGCTGCGTCAGGGCAAACGCCGCGTGGCTCTGCTGACCGCGCTGGCCGATCTGTCGGGCGCGTGGTCCCTGGAAGAGGTGACAGGCGCGCTCACCCGTTTTGCCGATCTGGCCTGCCAGCTTGCCCTGCGCGCCGCGATCGGCGCCGAGATCAAACGCGGCAAACTGCCGGGGGCCACCGAGGATGATGCCGAAACCGGCGGCGGGCTGGTGGCGCTGGCCATGGGCAAGATGGGCGCCTATGAGCTGAACTACTCTTCGGATGTCGACCTGATCTGCCTGTTCGACGAGACGCGCTTCACCCCCGACGATTATCACGAGGCGCGCGCCTCGCTGATCCGGGCCACGCGCAAGATGGCGGCGCTGCTGAACGACAATACCGCGCAGGGCTATGTCTTTCGCACCGACCTGCGCCTCCGCCCCGATCCCGCCGTCACCCCGGTCTGCATGGCGATGGAAGCGGCAGAACGCTATTACGAAAGCCTTGGCCGCACATGGGAACGCGCCGCCTATATCAAGGCGCGCCCCTCGGCGGGTGATCTGGCAGCGGGCGAGCGGTTCCTGAAAACCCTGCGCCCCTTCGTCTGGCGCAAGCATCTTGATTTTGCGGCCATTCAGGACGCCCATGACATGCGCCTGCGCATCCGCGCGCACAAGGGGCTGGGCGGGCCGGTGGTGCTGACCGATCACAACATGAAGCTGGGACGCGGCGGCATCCGCGAGATCGAGTTCTTCACCCAGACCCGCCAGATCATCGCCGGTGGCCGCGACCCAGACTTGCGGGTGCGCGGCACGGTCGAGGGTCTGGCCGTTCTGGCGCGCAAGGGCTGGATTCCCGATGACGTGGCCCATACCCTGACGGGCCATTACCGCGCCCATCGCGAGGTCGAGCATCGCCTGCAGATGATCAACGATGCCCAGACCCACAGCCTGCCGCGCAGCGACGAGGGGTTTGCCCGGCTGGCCGCCTTCATGGGCATGGAACAGACCGCTCTCGAAGCCGATCTGAAATCCCGCATCAGTGAAGTGCATGACCTGACCGAAGGCTTCTTCGCCGGCAGCGGCATCACCCCCTCGCCGCAGGTCTCTGCCGAGGTGGCCGACACGCTGGATACTGAAGTGACCAGCCGCTGGCGCAGCTATCCCGCGCTGCGTTCGGCCCGCGCGGTCGAGATATTTCAGCGCCTGCGCCCCGAGATCCTGTCCCGCCTCGCCCGCGCCGCCAAGCCCGACGAGGCGCTTCTGGCCTTCGACGGTTTCCTGTCGGGCCTGCCTGCGGGGGTGCAGCTTTTCTCGCTGTTCGACGTCAACCCGCAACTGATCGACCTGCTGGTGGATATCGTGGGCAGTTCGCCCGCGCTGGCGCAGCATCTGTCGCGCAATTCGGGTGTGTTCGATGCGGTGATCGGCGGCGGCTTCTTCGCGCCATGGCCGGGGATGGAGGCGCTGCGGGACGAGTTGTCGGCCCGGCTCGAGGGCGAGGCCGATTACGAGCGCAAGCTGGATGCCGCGCGCCGCTGGGCCAAGGAATGGCATTTCCGCATCGGTGTGCATCACCTGCGCGGCCTGATCGACGCCGAGGCCGCAGGCCCCCAATATGCCGATCTGGCCGAGGCGGTCCTGCGCGCGCTCTGGCCCGTGGTGGTGGCGCAATTCGCGGCCAAACACGGCACCCCGCCGGGGCGCGGCGCCATGGTGCTGGGCATGGGCTCGCTGGGGGCAGGGCGGCTCAACGCGACCTCGGATCTGGACCTGATCGTGATCTATGATGCGGACGGGGTCGAAAATTCGGATGGCCGCCGCCCGCTCGCGGCCCGGCCCTATTACGCCCGCCTTACACAGGCGATGGTCACGGCGCTGACGGCACCCATGGCCGAAGGCAAGCTCTATGAGGTCGACATGCGCCTGCGCCCTTCGGGCACGCAGGGGCCGGTGGCGACCAGCCTGACCAGTTTCCGCGACTACCAGATGAACGAAGCCTGGATCTGGGAACACCTCGCCCTGACCCGCGCGCGCGCCGTGGCGGGCGAGGCCGCGCTGGCCGAGGATGTCGAGGCGGTCCGGCAAGCCGTGCTGGCACGCGGCCATCCCCGCGACAAGATCATCGAGGATGTCGCCGCCATGCGCGCCCGGATCGCGGCGGCGAAATCGGCCGAAGGTCCGTGGGACGCCAAGCTGGGGCCGGGCCGGCTGCAGGATGTGGAACTGATCGGTCAGGCGGGCAGCCTCATGGCGGGGTCCACCGACAGGCAGGCGCGTGCCGGATTGCGGGCCGCTGTCGCCTGCGGCTGGCTGGATGACGCCACTGGCGCAGCGCTGACCGAGGCCTATCTGCTGTTCTGGCGCTTGCAGCTTGTCTCCAAGCTGTTGAGCGACAAGCCGCTTGATCCCGCGGGGATCGGCGAGGGAGGATGCCGGATGCTGCTGCGCGAAACTGGGTTCGAAACGCTGGAAGGTCTTGAGGCCGCGCTGGTCGAGGTGGCGGCCGGGGCCGATGCCGCGATCCATGCCGCCCTTGGCACCGGGTCAGGGGAGGCCCTATGAAAAAGGGCACGCCCGAAGACCCCAAGGGTCTGATCTCGGAAGCCTACCGGATCGAGGGGATCACGGCAGGCGAATGCCGCACGATCTTTCTGGATTGGGCGCTCAGCCTGCCGGACGGGGCCGACAGCCGCGCCGTGCTGGCGGTGTTGGTGGACCGCTATGCCACGGATGCACCGGATCATCCGATGACGCAGGTGATGCGCGAAGGCTTGCAGGCCATGACCCGCACCGGGCGGCGCGGCGGCTGGCGGTCGCGTCCGCGCGACTGACCGGCGCATCCGGGCAAAGATCTGAACGATCGGGTCGCGGCGTCACGCGGACCGGGGCAGGGCGGATGCGGCGCGGGCAAGCCCTTCGATCCCCTCCCAGTCGCCCGCCGCGATCATGTCGGAAGGCGCGACCCAGCTGCCGCCCACGCAGGCGACATTCGGCAGCGACAGGTAATCGGCGGCATTGGCCGGGCCGATCCCGCCCGTCGGGCAGAAGGTGATCTGCGGCAAGGGCGATGACAGGGCACGCAGCGCCGCCGCACCCCCTGCGACCTCGGCGGGAAAGAACTTTTGCGTGGTATAGCCCCGTTCCAGCAGCGCCATCGCCTCGGTCGCGGTGGCGGCACCGGGCAGGATCGGCAGCCCGCCCTCCTCGCAGGCTGCCAGCAGCCGGTCCGTCGCCCCCGGCGACACGGCAAACCCGGCCCCTGCGGCGATCACGGCGCGCACATCGGCGGGCGACAGCACCGTGCCCGCGCCCACCATCGCACCGGGGATGCGGGCCATTTCGGTGATCACCTCAAGGGCTGCGGGCGTGCGCAGCGTCACCTCCAGAACCGGCAGGCCGCCCGCCACCAGTGCCCGCGCCAGCGGGGCGGCATGGGCGGGGTCGCGGATCACCAGAACAGGGATCACCGGGGCCATCCGGCACAGCGTCAAGGTGGCGTCCGAGGCGTGATGCGGGGTCATGGTCCGTCCTTTCGGGCCGCGCCGCCCGGGGCGGATGGCGCATGGATATTTGCAGCAAGAAGAAGCCGGGGCGGCATGTCAGACAACCACCGCCGCGCCAGTCGCCGCCGGGCCCACATTGGCCCGGAACATGGCGAAAAGCTCGCGCCCGACGCCGGTGCCATTGCCGCTCAGATCCGGGGTGGCAGGGGCGCGGGTCTCCAGATCGGGCACCAGCGCGGCGATCTCGCCCGTGGTGGCATCCAGCCGGATGATGTCGCCGTCCCGCAGCCGCGCCAGCGCGCCACCAGCGGCGGCTTCGGGGCTGATATGGATCGCGGCAGGCACCTTGCCCGAAGCACCGGACATGCGCCCATCGGTGACCAGCGCGACCTTCAGCCCGCGATCCTGCAGCACGGCGAGAACAGGCGTCAGCGCATGCAGTTCCGGCATCCCATTGGCCTGCGGCCCCTGAAAGCGCACCACCACCACGGTGTCCGAGGTGAACTCCCCGGCCTTGAACGCCGCTTTCACCGCCTCCTGCGTCTCGAACACGCGGGCGGGGGCCTCGATCACATGGCGGTCGGGAGAGACGGACGAGGTCTTGATCACGCCCGTGCCCAGATTCCCGTCCAACTGGCGCAATCCGCCTGTGGCATCGAAGGGATCGTTGACCGGGCGCAGGATGCGGGTGTTCTGGCTCTCCCGGCTGCCGGGTTGCCAGGCAAGGCCCGCCCCGGTCAGTTTCGGCTCGGTCGTATAGCGCTCCAGCCCCTTGCCCGCGACGGTCAACGTGTCGGGATGCAGCAGCCCCGCCTCCAGCAGTTGCCCGATCGTATAACCCAGCCCACCGGCCGCGTGGAAATGGTTCACATCGGCCAACCCGTTGGGATAGACCTTGGCCAGAAGCGGGGTCACCTGCGACAGGTCGTGAAAATCCTGCAAGGTCAGGATCACCCCGGCGGCGCGGGCCATGGCAGGCAGGTGCAGCACCAGATTGGTCGACCCGCCCGTCGCCATCAGCCCCACGATCCCGTTCACGAAGGCGCGCTCGTCCAGCACGTCGCAGACCGGCGTATAGTCATTCCCCAGCGCCGTGATCGCGGCGGCGCGTTCCGTGCCCGCCGTTGTCAGCGCATCGCGCAGCGGCGTGCCGGGATTCACGAAGGACGTGCCGGGCAGATGCAGCCCCATGAACTCCATCAGCATCTGGTTGGTATTGGCCGTGCCATAGAAGGTGCAGGTGCCGGGGCCATGATAGGACGCCATCTCGGCCTTCATCAGCGCCGCGCGGTCCACCTGTCCGGCCGCGAATTGCTGGCGCACCTTGGCCTTCTCGTCATTGGGCAGGCCCGAAACCATCGGTCCCGCCGGCAGGAACACACCCGGAATATAGCCGAACGTGGCGGCGGCGATCACCAGGCCCGGCACGATCTTGTCGCAGACACCCAGATAGAGCGCGCTATCAAACGTGTTGTGCGACAGCGCCACGCCCGCCGCCAATGCGATCACGTCGCGCGAAAACAGCGACAGTTCCATCCCGGTCTGGCCCTGCGTGACCCCGTCGCACATGGCGGGCACGCCGCCGGCCACCTGCGCCGTGGCGCCGACACGCCGGGCAGCCTGCCGGATCAGGTCGGGGAACCGCTCGAAGGGCTGATGCGCCGACAGCATGTCGTTATAGGCGGTCACGATCCCGATATTGGGGGCAGGGGTCGTGGCCATGGTCGATTGATCCTGTCCCATCGCCGCATAGGCATGGGCCTGGTTCGAACAGCTCAGATGCCCACGGCGCGGCCCCTCGGCCGCAGCGCGGCGCATCAACGCCATGTAACGGTCGCGGCTGTCACGGCTGCGCGCCACGATGCGATCGGTCACGCGGGCCACCTGATCATGTACTGGCATCGGATGTCCTCCCCTCAGTCGGTCGTGGGTCCCCCCGGATATAGGCTGTTAGCGGTAACACCGCAAGCCGATGCCGTGGTGATGCAAGCGGGATGCAACTTTTTCAACATGTCGATTTCGTGGCTGCATCCTGCGATGGAAACATGGCTGAAAGTGGCGAATTATGCTTGAGATTTCCCCGAAATGCCGCGCATTGGAAGAAAATTTGCCCTGAATAGACCACAATCCGGCGGCAAAAATCCACTCCATGACACGCGGAAAAACCGCTTGGAGGTCGAGGATGTCACGTTACCGTATTGTTACTGCCCTGATTCTGGCGCTGGGTCTGTCCGCCTGCAGCACCTATGATCTGGCCACGCGCAACGCCGTTTCGGTCGATACCGCGCGGGGGGCTTCGCCCGCCATCTCCCTTGCTGCCATCGCGGTTGTCGACACCCGTATCGTGGTGCCGCGCAGCCTGAAGGTTTCCGAGGCCAACAGCTACTACCCGTCCGGCGATATCGTCTGGCGCGGCGATGCCTTCGGGGACCGCCACGCCCAGCTTGAGGCGATCCTGGCCGACAGCATGACGCAGGCCCGCACCGGCCATAGCGGCGCGGTGCCCGCCGTGGTCGAGATCGAACTGGTCCGCTTTCACTCGCTGACTGAAAAGACCCGCTATTCGGTGGGCGGGGTTCACTCCATCCGCTTCAACCTCACCCTGCGCGATCCCAAGACGGGCGAGGCCCTGGCCCCCACCCGCGAGATCCGCGCCGATCTCAAGGAATACGGCGGCGACCGCGCCATGCAGGCCGAGCGTCAGGGGCTGACGCAGAAGGTGCGCGTGACGCGGCATCTGGCCAATGTCCTGCGGGCCGAACTGGAACGCCCCGGCAGCATGGGCGGCAATCGCGGCATCACGCAACTGGTGGCCGGTCTGGAAACGGACGACAAGATCTGACCTTTCCAGCACTGTGAAACAGGGATAAGAGGGCGGCATGACATCGCCCTCTTATCCCGTTGTGCGCCTGCGCCCCAAAGCCCAGCCGCGCGCCATCCGCCACGGTTTTCCGTGGGTTTATGACAATGAACTGGTCACCGACCGGCGCTCGCGCGGGCTTGCCCCCGGCAGCCTTGCCGTGCTGGAGGATGCCGAGCGCACCCCCCTTGCACTGGTGACGGTGAACGCCAATTCCCGCATCATCGCCCGCGTGATGGACCGTGACCCCGCCGCTGAGGTGGACCGGGCCTGGCTTGAGGCGCGGCTGACCCGCGCGCTGGCCCTGCGGGCGCGGCTCTATGACCAACCCTTCTACCGTCTGGTCCATGCCGAGGCGGACGGACTGCCCGGCGTGGTGATCGACCGTTTCGGCGACACCGCCGTGATCCAGCCCAATGCGGCATGGGCCGATGTGATGCTGGATGATCTGGTCGCGGCTCTGGTCGCGGTAACGGGTGTGACGACTGTCATCAAAAGCGCCTCGGGCCGTGCGCGGACACTCGAAGGTCTGGACGATGCCAGCGGCGTGGTGCTGGGCCAAGCGCCCGATGTCCCGGTGCATGTGCCGATGAACGGGGCCACCTATATGGCCGACCTGACCGGCGGGCAGAAAACGGGGCTGTTCTTCGACCAGCGGCCCAACCACGCCTTTGCCGCGCAACTGGCCAAGGGCGGCAAGGTTCTGGATGTATTCTCCCATGTGGGTGGCTTTGCACTGGCCGCGCTTGCCGCAGGGGCGGATCACGCGCTGGCCGTGGACGGCTCCGACCCCGCGCTGACGCTCGCCCGCGAGGGCGCCGCGGCGTCGGGCGTGGCGGCACGGTTTGACACGCGCAAGGGCGATGCCTTCGACGTGATGACGGCCCTTGCGGCGGAAGGGGCCACCTTCGACATGGTCGTCTGCGATCCGCCCGCCTTCGCGCCGTCGAAACAGGCGCTGGAAACCGGCCTGCGCGCCTATGAGCGCGTGGCCCGTCTGGGCGCGTCATTGGTGGCCGAGGGCGGGTTTCTCGTGCTTTGCTCCTGCTCGCATGCCGCCGATCTGGAACGCTTTCACGGCGCCTGCCTGCGGGGCATCGGTCGCGCGGGACGGCAGGGGCAGCAGATCCACACGGGCTTTGCCGGACCGGATCACCCGCTTCTGCCGCAACTGGCCGAAAGCGGCTATCTGAAGGCGCTGTTCTTCCGCCTATGAAGGTGCTGCTGGACACCTGTGTTCTTTACCCCACGGTGATGCGCGAGGTGCTTTTGGGCGTGGCGGCGGCGGGGCTGTATCAGCCGCTCTGGTCCGCGCGCATCCTTGAAGAATGGGCGCGCGCCACGATCAAACTGGGGGCAGGGGCCGAGGCACAGGCGCGCGGCGAGGTGGCGCTGCTGCGGTCGCAATGGCCGGTGGCCGAGGTGGTCTGGCCCCCCTCGCTGGAAGCGCGGCTCTGGCTGCCCGATCCGGCCGATACCCATGTGCTGGCCGCCGCCATCGCGGGCCATGCCGATCTGATCGTGACCCTGAACGCGCAGGATTTCCCCCGCCAGATCCTTGAGGAAGAGGGGCTGGCCCGGCTGGACCCCGACCAGTTCCTGATGTCCCTTTACGCGGATCACCCGCAGGCCGTCGCCGATGCGGCCGAGGCCGTGCGGCGCGAGGCGGAACGGTTGTCCGGTCAGGATTGGGACATCAGACGACTTATGAAAAAGGCACATTTGCCGAAGCTGGGCAAGGCTTTGGCCGCCGCCTAGCGGCCACGGTTCACAAGGGCCAGACCGCCTTCAAACCTGCGGCACATTCCAGCGCGCTTCGTTCTTTTCAATTGCGGCGATCCGGTCGGGAGTCTTGGGATGGCTCAAGAGCCATGCCGGCATCGCCCCGCCGCGCGCATTGGTCAGCGCCTCCAGCTTACCAAAAAGCGATTTTTGCGGGGCCGTGCCGATCCCCGCCTTGACCAGCAGGGCCGAGGCATATTCATCCGCCTCATACTCATCGCTGCGCGACAGTTTCGCCGCCAGCATCGTGGTCAGCATATTCGCGATCCACAGCCCCACACCCGGCAGAAAGCGCGACAGCACCATGGCCAGCGCCGTGCGCAGCGCGTTCTGGCCGGAAAAGTCGATCATCCGCCGCCGCGCATGCCCCAGCGCCACATGGCCCAGCTCATGGGCGATCACGCTGGCCATCTCTTCAGCCGACACCTCGCCCTGACGGAACTTGTTGTAGAACCCGCGCGTGATGAAAATCCGCCCATCGGGCGCGGCCAGACCATTCACCGGGTCGATCTCGTAGATATGCACCTTGATCTTCGGCAGATCGAGGGCGGCGGCCAGACGGTCCGTCACCTTCTTCAGCACAGGATCGGCCAGCACGGTCGAGCGGGTGTCCAACTCCTTGGCCGTGCGCCAGGCCGAGAAACGGTACATGGCGACAGCATAAAGGATGGCCAGCAGGATCGGGGTGAATTTCAACATGTCTCAGATATGGCGCGTGCGCTGCCCTGCGGCAAGGGCTGCTCGTGTGGCAGAGCGGCGCAAGGATGAGTATTTTTGGCAAGATGAAGGGGCAGGCTCACGCGGTCCAGCGGACGGGGACGGACAGCGGCCCGCGAAAGGCCCAGCCCGCAAAGGGGGCAGGGCCGTCCAGCATCAGTCCCGGCAGATGGGCAAAGGCCATGGGCAGGGCCACATCCGCGATCAGGGCGCGCGCGGCGGCGGCCCCCGCGCAGAAATGCGGCCCCGCGCCGAAACTGATGGCGGGGCCGGTATCGCGGGTAATGTCGAAGCGGTCGGGGGCGGTGAAATGCGCCTCGTCCCGCCCGGCCGAGGAGAACATGAAGAACACCCGGTCCTCAGGCTGGAACGTGACTCCGCAGGTGGTATCCACCCGCGCCACGCGGCGCGGCGACATGCCGATGGGGGATATCCAGCGGGCATATTCGTCAAAAGCCTGCGCCCATGTGGCGCGGCCCGCCTGGATCAGCGCCAACTGGTCGGGATGGGTCAAGAGCGCCCAGATCGTGCCCGCGATGGCATCGCGCGGCTCGTTCTGCCCGCCCGAGATGATCAGCTTGATATTGGCGCGGATACTCTCCATCGGCAGGCCCGCGCGATGCATCACCGACAGGGCCGACTGGTCGGGGGTCGCCGTCACGACCGGCAGCATGGCGTCGATATGCGCGTCGATGGATGCGGTGCAATCGTGGCAGCGCGCCTCGATCGCCGGATCGCCCGCGTAATTGGCGCAGCCGTCGATCATGCCCTGACTCACGCGGTCCATTTCGGGTGCGGGCATGGTGGCAAGGCCCGTGATCGCCTTCAACGCTTCGGCCGACACCGGCATCGCATAGTCGCGCACCAGATCGCAGCGTCCGCGCGGCGCCAGATCGGTCAGGATACTGGCGGCTGCGGCCTGAAACTGCGCCAGCCAGTGATCCTTTACCGTGCGCGGGCTGAGCGCCGGAAACAGCGCGCGCCGCTCGGCCTGATGCGCCGCGCCATCCTTGCGCATGAGATTTTCGCCCATCAGCCGGGTCATCAACCCTTCGGGCTGGTGACTCGAGAACACCTCGGTCCGTTTTTCCTGCACGAAGATGTCATCGCGCCGGGTGAAAAGCGTGGCCCCCAGTTCGGGCACATAGGTGACAGGGGCCTCGGCCCGCATCCGCGCCAGCATGGGATAGGGATCGGCGCGGAAGGCCACGGGGTCGATATGTGTGACGGGTGCGTCTGACATGGGGCAGGGCCTGACTGGACAAGGTCAGAACAGTCTGGCCCCTCTGCCGACCCTGCGCAAGCCCGCCACGCCCTAGCGTGTGGTCAGCGTTTCCAGCAGGTATTGCACGGCGCGTTCCTCACGGGTCAGCCTGTCACGGTAAGGGCCGTCATAGCCACCGCGCTCGTAATAGCGCCGATCATCCCGGTAACGGTCGCGCCGCCCATAGGAGGGGCGGGAATAGCGCGACGGGCGCGATCGGCTGGGGCGTGAATAGCCTGAACCACGGCTCGCCCCCGAGGCCTTGGCCGGGGTCAGATGCAGCATGGTCGGCGCGACATAGGCCACACCGGCGGCCAGACCCAGACGGGTCAGCAGACGGCGGCGCGTCGGGTCGGGCGTGTCATCCTTGGACATGGTGAAATCTCCTGTCTGTGGAATGTCAAAAGCGGTGACTTGTGCCTATAGAACGCAGACCGGGGCGGAAACCTTCCGCCTCTTCACAAAAAAATCATCAGGGGGGCACGGGCGGTCATCCGCCGGTCGGCGGTTCAGCGCGCCATTTCTTTCATGGCCCGTTCGATCCCCGACAGGGTCATGGGGACCATGCGATCTTCGAAAATCTCGCGGATCATCTTGATCGACTGGGTATAGGACCAGTATTTTTCCGGCACCGGATTGATCCAGACATGGCTTGGCCATTGGTCGCGCGCGCGCTGCAACCAGACCTGCCCAGCCTCGGCGTTCCAATGCTCGTTCGCCCCGCCCGGATAGGCGATCTCATAGGGGGACATGCTGGCATCGCCCACGAAGATGCATTTGTAATCATGCCCATAGGTCCGCAGCACCTCCCATGTGGGGGTCTGCTGATCCCAGCGGCGCCGATTGTCGCGCCAGACGCCCTCATAAAGGCAGTTGTGGAAGTAGTAATATTCCAGATGCTTGAACTCGGTCCGCGCGGCAGAGAACAATTCCTCGACCACCTTCACATGCGGGTCCATCGAGCCGCCCGCATCCAGAAACAACAGCACCTTCACCGCGTTGCGCCGTTCAGGCCGGGTCTTGACGTCCAGATAGCCCTGTTCGGCGGTGGAGCGGATCGTGCCGTCCAGATCAAGTTCTTCCGCCGCCCCGTCGCGCGCCCAGCGGCGCAGCCGCTTCAGCGCCACCTTGATGTTGCGCGTGCCCAGTTCCACCGTGTCGTCGAGGTTCTTGAAATCGCGCTTGTCCCAGACCTTGACCGCGCGCTGGTGGCGGGACTTGTCCTGCCCGATCCGCACGCCTTCGGGGTTATAGCCATGCGCCCCGAAGGGCGATGTGCCCGCCGTGCCGATCCACTTGTTGCCCCCCTGATGGCGGCCCTTCTGCTCCTCAAGCCGCTGTTTCAGCGTCTCCATCAGCTTGTCGAACCCGCCCAGAGCCTTGATCTCTTCCATCTCGGCGGCGGTCAGGTGCTTTTCGGCCAGCTTTTCCAGCCAGTCGGCGGGGATGTTCACGGCCTTGAGCACATCCTCCAGCCGGATCTCCTCCAACCCCTTGAACGTGGCGGCAAAGGCGCGGTCGAACTTGTCCAGATTGCGCTCGTCCTTCACCATGGCGGTGCGGGCAAGGTAATAGAAGCCCTCCACGTCATAGGTCACCAGACCTGCCGACATGCCTTCCAGAAAGGACAGATACTCGCGCAGACTGACCGGGACGCCGCCTTTCCTGAGATTGTCGAAGAAGGGCAGGAACATCGGATCTACAGCGCGGCGCGATGGATGAAGAGGGTGGCAAACAGGCCGATCAGCGCGAATGCGATGGCATAGCCCGCCGCATATTGCGCGATGTCCAGTTTGGCCCCCTTGCGCCGTGCCGCTGTCATGCCACCGATGATGGCGCCCAACAGCGCCGCGCCCAATACGATCATATCCGCCCGTTTCTCCTGTTCAGCGGATTAAGGGCGCTGATCTCGCGCAGTTTGGCACGAATGGCCCCGTCCGCCCCGAACCCGTAACGCGCCCAGCCCAGACTGTCCAGACGCACGGCCTGCGCCTCGACGCCGCGTCCGGCCAGTTCCAGCGCCTCGGCGCGCAGCATGTTCAGCGTGGCGACAAGGGCCGCGTTCTCGTGGCTGATGACGACGGGCAGGTGCAGACCGATCATGTCCACAGCCTCCGGACCGCGTCCCTGCGCCACCATATAGGCCGCCAGTTGCGAGGCCACCATTGCGCGGTGCAACGCATATTCGGGGCGCTGCGCAAAGATCCGGTCGGCGGTCTGGAAATGGGCCACAGCCTCGGCCGGATCGACCGGAAGGACCAACCGTCCAAGGATGTAATGCGCAAAGCCCAGCCTGTGATCCTGCCAACCCAGCGTGCGGGCAATCTCCAGCGTCCGTGTCGCGGCGGTGCGGCGGGCACCGGGGGGCGCACCGACACCAAGGGCGGTCTGCATCGCCGCGATCCATTCACGCGGTGTCTGCCCGTCATAGCGGGGGCCAAGGCCCTGTCCGGCGGGGTTGATCCGGGCCAGGATCGCCGGCAACCGGCTTTCCACCTGCGCCCGCGACATGCCCGAGCGCAGGTCGGGCGCATAGGTCGCGCGCAAGATCATCATGTCATAGCCGGTCAGCACGGCATGGACATTGTCGTCGTTGAACACCGATTGCGGAAGCCGGTAAAGATCGTTGAGCGGCCCCAGCGCCTGCGCCATTTCCTCGTGCAGACAGTCGCGCACCTCTTGGGGCGAGGCATCATTGGGCACGAACACCGCCATCCGCTCGCGCACGGTCAGCCGCGCCCAGTCCGTGCGCGGGCTGCGCCGGGCCAGACGGAATTCGGACAGACGGCTGATATTGGGCACCACAAAACACGCCGCCTGCGGCAGATGACTGCGGATCTCGGCGCGACTCACCGCTTCGATCGTGACATTGGCCGTGGGGGCTGCGGTCTGGGTAATGTCGATGCCCGCCTCGTTGCGCAGACGGAACAGCAGGCGGTTCAGGTCCGAGGCCAGCGTGGGCGGCGGGTTCCCCGTCACGCGGACGGTGATCGGGCCTTCAAAGCGGGTAAAGACGGGCAGGGTGCGCCCTGATTCCAGCATGAAGGACAGGTCGACGAAATCACGTTGCAGATCGGCATTGGCGATCGGAAACTGTGTCGGTTGCGGCGCGGCGAAAACCCTCATCGGGGGCAGGTCGCTGTCAAACGCGGCCGCGGCGCGGCTGGGCATGTCAGAGGTCGTGCCCGGCATGCAGGCTCCCAACAGAAAGCAAAACGGCAACAAAATACGCGGGAACAAGGTTGTCATCAGTGCGGCACCCCAACCCTCAGTCGGTTGCAATCCGGGTGCGCAGGCGCAAATGTCCCCGCATCAGGCATGGGCAGGCGACCCCAAGATATCCGGGGCAGGTAAACTCTGGTCATGTTCGGCCCTTCTCTGGAATGATCGGGGCGACATTTCCCGAGCATCCTGTCCCGGCTAAGGACAGTTTGAGACATCTTCGTGGCATCTGTCGACATGCCCACCCAAGGACCGCCGCGGCACGCCCCCGCGCGTCAGGGGCGCGCCAAGCCGTCATCCGCGCTGGCCCCGCGCCATGAAGGCCAGACGCTCGAACAGATGCACATCCTGCTCGTTCTTCAGCAGCGCCCCGTGCAGCTTGGGCAAGGCGTTCGCCCCGTCGCGCTTCAGATCCTCGGGCGACAGATCCTCGGCCAGCAGCAGCTTCAACCAGTCCAGAACCTCCGAAGTCGAGGGCTTCTTCTTCAGCCCCGGCGTCTCGCGCACCTCATAGAACTGCGTGAGCGCAGTCGTCAGCAGCTTTTCCTTGATACCGGGGTGATGCACTTCGACGATCCGGCGCATCGTCTCTTCATCCGGGAAACGGATATAGTGAAAGAAGCAGCGCCGCAGGAAGGCATCGGGCAGCTCTTTCTCGTTGTTGGACGTGATGATGACGATGGGCCGCCGCCGCGCGCGGATGGTCTCGCCGGTCTCGTAGACAAAGAACTCCATCCGGTCCAGTTCCTGCAACAGATCGTTGGGGAACTCGATATCGGCCTTGTCCACCTCGTCGATCAGCAGAACCACACGCTCGTCGGCGTCGAACGCCTCCCACAGCTTGCCCTTGCGGATATAATTCTTCACGTCATTCACGCGCGCATCGCCCAGCTGGCTGTCGCGCAACCGGCTGACGGCGTCATACTCATACAGACCCTGCTGGGCGCGGGTGGTGGACTTGATATTCCATTCGATCATCCGCAGCCCCAGCGCCGCCGCGACCTGCCGGGCCAGCTCGGTCTTGCCCGTGCCCGGCTCGCCCTTGACCAGCAGCGGACGCTCCAGCGTGACGGCGGCATTGACCGCGACGGTCAGGTCTTCTGTCGCCACATAGGCCTCGGTTCCCTGAAATTTCATCGTCTCTCCAACCTGATGAACGTAAATGTTACGGCACCCTAGCGTGAAGCCCTGATCCCTGCAATGTGGCCACAAAGGGGTAGTGACAATCGCCGGTGGCTGGGCTATTTGCACCGCCAGGGGAGGCACCAGATGTCCGGGGACTACTTGATGACAGATGCGGGCCTTTATGAGGGAGCAGACATGAAAGCCGAATCCTTTCATTCTACAGAGTATACGCCAGCCGAAGACGAACCATTCATGAACGAGCGCCACCTGGAGTATTTCCGGAACGCCCTGCTCAAATGGAAGTCCGAGATCCTTGAAGACAGCCGCGACACGATCGAGGGTCTTCAGGACGGCACACGCAACATTCCCGATGTGGCCGACCGCGCCTCGGAAGAGACCGACCGGGCACTGGAATTGCGCACCCGTGACCGTCAGCGCAAGCTGGTGGCCAAGATCGACGCGGCCCTGCGCCGGATCGAGGATGGCGAGTATGGGTATTGTGAGAAGACGGGCGAACCGATCAGCCTCAAGCGCCTGATCGCGCGGCCCATCGCCACCATGACCCTCGAGGCGCAGGAGCGTCACGAGCGTCGGGAAAAAGTGCACCGCGACGACTGAGCGGTTGGAACGGTGCGACGATACGGACACGCCGAGGCAGCTTTGCTTCGGCGTTTTCGTCTGAAAGGGACGGCATGAGCATTCTGGGCCTGCGGGCTGTGGTGATCGGGGCAGGGATTGGCGGTCTGGCCGTGGCCCGCGCGCTGGCCCTGCGCGGCGCGGATGTGACCCTCCTGGAACAGGCGCCCGAGATCACCGAGGTCGGCGCAGGGCTTCAGATCAGCCCCAACGGCATGGCCGTGCTGCGCGCCCTCGGGTTGGAACAGGCGCTGGTCGCAGCCTCGGTGCAGGCCCGCGCGGTCTGCCTGCACGATCATCACGGCGCGCCCGTCGTCCGGCTTGACCTGACCCGCCTGCCGGACAATGCCTATCACTTCGTCCACCGCGCCGATCTGATCGACCTGCTGGCCGATGGCGCGCGCGAGGCCGGTGTCAGGATTCGCCTGCTGCAAAGAGTCACCTCGGTCGATGGCGGCGCCCAGCCTGTGGTCCATATCGCCAATGGCACCACACTTTGCGCCGATCTGGTGGTCGGCGCGGATGGCCTCCATTCCGTGCTGCGCCCCACGCTCAATCAGACGGATGCCCCCTTCTTCACCGGACAGGTCGCCTGGCGCGCGGTCGTGCCCAATCGCGAGGGGCGCGGTCCCGAAGCCTGGGTCCATATGGGCCCCGGCCGCCATGTGGTCAGCTATCCGCTGCGGGATGGGACCGCCCTCAACATCGTCGCCGTGCAGGAACGCAAGCTATGGGCAGCCGAAGGCTGGACCCAGACCGACGATCCGGCCAACCTGTGCGCGGCCTTCGCCGATTTCGGCCCCCCCGTGCGCGACATGCTGGCCCGCGTCACCGATGCCCGTCTCTGGGGCCTGTTCCGCCACCCGGTCGCGCGCGTCTGGCACCGCGATCATCTGGCGCTTCTGGGCGATGCCGCCCATCCCACCTTGCCGTTTCTGGCGCAGGGCGCCTCGATGGCGCTGGAAGATGCCTGGGTTCTGGCCGATGAACTGGCCCGCAGCGACAGTATCGGGGCAGGGCTTGCCGCCTATCAGGCCCGCCGTGAAACCCGCGTCCGCCGCGTCATCGCTGCCGCCAATGGCAATGCCTGGAAATACCACATCCGCCCCGCGCCGCTGCGCTTTGCCGCCCATGCCGTGATGCGCCTCGGCGGCACGCTGGCACCTGACCGGATGATGCGGCAGTTCGACTGGCTCTATACCCATGATGTGACCGCGCATTGACTGTGGCAGCTCTGCCACGGCGCGGCGCAAAAACCATCTGAAATTGTGCGACCCGCGCGGCACATCTCCTCGCCATGGCCCTTGAATTGCAAGGCAAGTCAGATTTCCACAAATAATGCAAAAGCTTAGGTCAGCCATTTCGATCTTGCACGAAACGCCATCTCATGTGCTTCATGCAATCGAGGATTGAACCAAGTCATAAGAACACATCTTTTTTCAGATGCAGATGTTTGTCGCGCAAAGACGCCAAGCGCCGATCCTCAGGCCATTTCATATCGAGGAGATACATCATGAAACCCTATTCACCTGTCCTTCTGGGCGCCTTGGTCGCCACCCTTCCACTTGGCGTTGCCGCACAGGAAATGTCCGGCGCCGCCACCCTTGGCTATGGCAGCTTCAGCGCCTCGGACGGGTTCGCTGACAGTTCCGTGCTGTCGCTGGATGGCAAGCTCGGCGTGACCTATGACAACGGGCTGTCCTTTGGGGCCACGGCCTCGACCGCGACGGCCGATGTCGACGGCATTACCGAGGATATCAACGTCAGCACGCTGGGCCTGACCGGCGGATTTGTGTTCTCGAATTTCTGGGCCGTCGGGGCTTATTTCGAATTTGCCGAAGTCGATGTCGACGGGCTGGGCAGCGATTCAACCGACTCCTACGGCCTGTCGGTGGGATATGACAGCGACCTCATGGCGTTCGAGATCTTCGCCGGGGAAACGGATACCGACCTTCTCGCGGGCACGGGCGTGGACTGGACCGATCTGGGCGCGCGCGTGTCGTTCAACATCGGCACGGATGCCGTCATCGGCGGCCATGTCTTGCGCTCGCGCCTCTCGGACGGGACCGACGATGTTGATCTCACCACGCTCGGGCTGGGGGGACACTATGCCTTGGGCAATGGTTTCACCGGCTTTGCCGGCGTGACCCGCGCCGAGGTCGATGTGTTCACTGGTGATGTCACGACCTTTGGTCTGGGTGTCGGCTATGACCTGATGGCGGTGGCCAATGTCCCGGCGACCCTGTCGCTGGAACTGGCCCGCGCAAGGCTGGATGACGGCGTCGACACCTATAACGAGGACAGCATCCGTTTCGGCATCACCCTGCCGTTCGGTGCCGCAAGAACCGCGCCCCTGAACAGCGTGGCCTCCAGCGCCATGTCCCCGAACCGCACCGCCCTGACGACAGCGCTGGTGGGCGCGTTCTGACATCGGCCTGACCGCCATGCAAAAGAGCGGTGCCCCGGCACCGCTCTTTTCACATCAGGCGACCAGCCTCAATTCTCCAGCGTCACCCAGACCGGCACATGGTCTGACGGTTTCTCGCGCCCGCGCACCTGCTTGTCGATTCCCACACCCGTCAGCATATCCGCGCAAGAGGGGCTCAGCAGCAGATGGTCGATGCGGATCCCGTTGTTCCGCTCCCACGCGCCCGCCTGATAATCCCAGAATGAATAATGGCCGGGACCGGACACCCGTGCGCGAAACGCGTCGGTCAGGCCCAGATTGACGATCCGGCGAAAGGCCGCCCGACTCTCGGGCAGGGCCAGCGCATCATCGCGCCATGCCTCGGGCTTGGCCGCATCCTCGTCCTGCGGGATGATGTTGTAATCTCCCGCCATCAGAAAGGGGATTTCCTGCGCCAGCAGATCTGCCGCCCGCGCCTGCAAGCGTTTCATCCATGACAGCTTGTAATCGTATTTCGGCCCCGGCGCGGGATTCCCGTTGGGCAGGTAAAGCCCGCAGATCCGCAGCGCCTGCTTGCCCACAACCGTCGCCTCGATATAACGGGCCTGTTCATCGCTCTCATCACCCGGCAGGCCGCGCATCACATCTTCCAGCGGCAGTTTCGACAGGATCGCCACCCCGTTGAAGGATTTCTGCCCGTGGGTTTCCAGATTGTAGCCGCGATCCTCGATTATCTCGCGCGGGAAAGCCTCATCGACGGATTTGATCTCCTGCAAGACCACCACATCGGGCTGCTCTTCATCCAGCCATTGCGGCAAGGCGTCGATCCGCGCCTTGATGCCGTTGATGTTGAATGTGGCGATCTTCATGGCGGCATGTCCTTGGCTGGGGGTGATCCGATCCCTATCCCGCAGCAGGCCGCGTCATGCAAGCCCGGTCTGGCCGTCATCGGTCACGCCTGCCTTCATGAAAAGTGTGCGTTAACCATTATAACGCCTTGATCACATGGAAAAAGAAATCCCGCAGCCGCAAGAGGACGAGGCATTCGGGTTCTCGATCACGAACCGCGCGCCGATCAACTCTTCGGAAAAGTCGATCACCGCCCCGGCCAGAAACGGCAACGAGACGGAATCGACAACCACCCGCTCGCCTTCGCCTTCCAGCACCAGATCGTCGGCGGCAGGCGCATCCAGCTTGATCTCGTATTGAAAGCCGGAACAGCCGCCGCCTTCCACCGCCACGCGCAGGGCCTGACCTTGCCCTGCGGCGCCGATCTCGGCCAGCCGGGCAAAGGCGCGGGGGGTCACTTTGGGGGGCAGTTGCATCAGGGCGCTCCTCGACGGTTTCGCATCGTCATGAAACCGAATATATGGGGCGCAAGCACAGGCGACAAGGACCACACGGCAGATGACAGCACCCTATGCGTCAAACCCGGTACAGACGCGCGGGCGGCTGGTGCCCGAGGAAGAAAGCGTCTTTCGCACGCCTTTTCAACGGGACCGTGACCGGATCATCCATTCCAGCGCCTTCCGGCGGCTGAAACACAAGACGCAGGTGTTCATCGAACACGAGGGCGACTATTTCCGCACGCGCCTGACCCATTCCATTGAAGTGGCGCAGGTCGCGCGCACCGTGGCGGGCGCGCTTGGCCTGAACGCCGAACTGACCGAGGCGGTGGCCCTCGCCCATGACCTTGGCCATCCCCCCTTCGGCCATACGGGCGAGGATGCGCTGCAAGCCCTGATGGCCCCTTATGGCGGGTTCGATCACAACGCGCAGGCGATCCGCATCGTCACCTCGCTGGAGCGGCACTATGCCGAATGGGACGGTCTGAACCTGACATGGGAAACGCTGGAGGGCATCGCAAAGCATAATGGCCCAGTGACGGGGCAAATCCCCTATGCGCTTGCCGATTACAACGCCCGCCACGATCTGGAACTGCACACCCATGCCAGCGCCGAGGCGCAGGTGGCCGCCTTGGCCGATGACATCGCCTATAACAACCACGACCTGCATGACGGGTTGCGGGCGGAACTCTTTTCCACCGACGAACTGGCGGAACTGCCGATCCTTCATGGCTGTTTCGCCGAAGTCGACCGCCTCTATCCCGGCCTCAACTACTACCGCCGCCGACACGAGGCGCTGCGCCGCTTCTTCGGCATCCTTGTCGCCGATGTGATCGACGTCAGCCGCGCGAACCTGACCGCACTCAACCCCGCCACCGCACAGGATATCCGCCTTGCCGGTCGCATGATGGTGCAGTTTTCGCCCGCCGTCTGGACCGACCTCAAGGCGATACGCACCTTCCTTTTCCACCGCATGTATCGCGCCCCCGCCGTCGTCACGATGCGCAAATACGTCACGCAAGTGGTCCATGACCTTTTCCCCTTGTTCATGCGAGAGCCGCAGCTTCTGCCCAAACAGTGGCGCAAGGATGTGGAGGAGGCGCGGGACCATCAGGCGCTGGCCCGGATCGTGGCCGATTACATCGCTGGCATGACCGACCGTTTCGCGCTGCAGGAACATCACCGCCTTCTGGGATCGGACCCGGCGGATCGCCCGCCGGGGGTCTGAAACGCCCCGAAAACAGGCGAATTTGACGGCTTGCTGCCCCCCGGCACCCGCCCGCGCATTGACGCGGGCGCTGGCGGTGGTAAACCGCTGACCAGTTTCAAAGGATGATGTGATGAACCTCTTCACCCAGATGCGCGCCCATGTGCTGGACACGCTGGCCGCCATGACCGCCGATGGCCTGCTGCCCGCCGGGCTGGACACCGCCGCCGTCACGGTCGAGCCGCCGCGCGATGCGGCCCATGGCGACATGGCCACCAATGCCGCGATGGTGCTGGCCAAACCCGCAGGCCAGAACCCCCGCGCCATCGCCGAGGAACTGTCCCGCCGTCTGGCCACCGACCCGCGCATCCAGACCGCCGATGTGGCCGGACCGGGCTTCATCAACATGCGCCTGTCCAATGCGCTCTGGCAGGGTGTTGTCGGGGCGGCCCTGACGGAAGGCGCCGATTTCGGCCGCTCGACCATGGGGCAGGGCAAGCGGGTGAACGTCGAATATGTCTCCGCCAATCCCACCGGACCGCTGCATGTCGGCCATACGCGGGGCGCGGTGTTCGGCGATGCGCTGGCCAGCCTTCTGGCCTATGCGGGCTATGACGTGACGCGCGAATATTACATCAACGACGGTGGCGCGCAGGTCGATGTCCTCGCCCGTTCCGTCTATCTGCGCTATCTCGAGGCGCGCGGGCAGGAGGTGGCCTTCGTCGATGGCACCTATCCCGGCGACTACCTGATCCCCGTGGGTCAGGCGCTGGCCGACACCTATGGCGACGATCTTGTGGGCAAACCCGAATCCGAATGGCTGGAAGAGATCCGCGATTTCGCCACCGACGCCATGATGCACCTGATCCGCGAGGATCTGGCCTCGCTTGGCGTCGAAATGGACGTGTTCTTCAGCGAGAAATCCCTCTACGGCACCGGCCTGATCGAAGCCGCGTTGAAGGCGCTGGACGACAAGGGCCTGATCTATGAAGGCGTCCTCGAACCCCCCAAGGGCAAAACGCCCGAGGATTGGGAACCGCGCGAACAAACCCTTTTCCGCTCCACCGCCCATGGCGATGACGTGGACCGCCCGGTCAAGAAATCCGATGGCGGCTGGACCTATTTCGCCCCCGATATCGCCTATCATTATGACAAGGTCGAACGCGGTTTCGACATGCTGATCGACGTGTTCGGCGCTGATCATGGCGGCTATGTCAAGCGGATGAAGGCGGCGGTTTCGGCCCTGTCCGATGGCCGCGTGCCCCTCGACATCAAGCTGTGCCAGTTGGTGAAGCTGTGGAAGAACGGCGAGCCCTTCAAGATGTCCAAACGCGCGGGCAATTTCGTGACCCTGCGCGATGTGGTCGAACAGGTCGGTCCCGGCGTCACGCGCTTTCACATGCTGACGCGCAAGAATGACGCGCCACTGGATTTCGATTTCGACAAGGTGCTGGAACAGTCCAAGGACAACCCGGTTTTCTATGTCCAATACGCCCATGCCCGCGTCGCCTCGGTGCTGCGCAAGGCGGCCGAGGCGGGGATCGACGTCTCGGACGCTGCGCTGCAATCGGCCGATCTCTCGGGTCTGGCCCATGACGCGGAACTGACCGTGGCGCGCAAACTGGCCGAATGGCCGCGTCTGGTCGAGATCGCGGCCCGCACCAATGAACCGCACCGCGTGGCCTTCTACCTGTATGAACTGGCCAGCGATTTTCATTCGCTCTGGAACCGTGGCAATGACGAGCCCGCCCTGCGCTTCATCCAGGAGGGTGAAGTGGCCACATCACAGGCGAAAATCGCCCTTGCCAAGGCCGTGGCCGTTGTCATTTCCGCCGGTCTTGGTATTCTTGGTGTCGAGGCTGTGGATGAGATGCGCTAAGGCAAGGCTTTCTTGCCAACATAAAAGCGCACGATAGATCCGCAGGCATCGGCAGAGCAGCGAACTGCAGGGGGCAAAGCATCCCCTGTGGCGGAAAGGCGGACATGGCAGATTATCTTGCAGAGGGGCGCGTCGTCGCGCCCGGCGCGCGCAAACCTGATGTCGCGCCCGGTGCGCGCAGATCCGATGATGCGCCCGGCGCGCGCAGATCCATCGGCACTGTGACGAACTGGGTCGGGGCAGGCTTGTCGCTTGCCTTGATCGTGGGGGTCACGGTCTGGGGATACAAACTTCTGATGCGCGACGTGAACGGCATCCCGGTCGTGCGCGCCACCGAAGGGCCGATGCGGATGCAACCCGAAACCCCGGGTGGCAGCACCGCCGACCATCTGGGCCTTGCCGTGAATACCGTGGCCGCCACCGGCACCGCCGCCCCGCCGCCGGATCGTCTGGTGCTGGCCCCGCGCCCTGTCGATCTTCTGGACGAGGATGTAGCGACCGCCGAACTGATGGCCGTCGCGCAGATCCTGCCGATGCCCGAACCGCAACCCGCCGCGACCGAGGTCGATCCCGCTCTCTCGGTCTTGACCGCAGGTCTGGGACCTGACGGCACAGTGGCAACGGGCGACGCCGTGATCGAGAACGTCGCAATGGTCCGCGCCGAGCCCGACTCCATGTCGGCCATGGTGGACCAGATCCTCGCACAAGTCCTGCAGGGCGAGGGCGAAGCCCCGTCCGAGACAGCCGCCGCGCCGGACATCGCCGTGCCCCCGGTCGAGGGCGGCATCGGCCAGTCCCTGCGCCCGCAGGTGCGCCCCGCCTCGGTTCTGCGTGTCGCCGCCGCCAGCCCCGCCGCCGCTCTAGGCGCGCTGGCCGTGACCCCGACCGCACTGGCGGTGGAGGATGTGGACCCCGACACGATCCCCGCAGGCACCCGTCTGGTGCAGCTTGGTGCCTATGACAGCCCCGAGGTCGCGAAAAAGGAATGGGACAAGCTCGCCGCGCGCTTTGGCGACTATCTGGAGGGCAAATCCCGCGTGATCCAGCTGGCCGAAAGCGGCGGGCGCAACTTTTATCGCCTGCGCGCGATGGGCTTTGCCGATATCAACGACTCGCGCCGCTTCTGTTCTGCCCTTGTGGCCGAACGCGCCGAATGTATCCCGGTCAGCGCCAAGTGAGCCGCTTCGGTGCCACCATCCTCGACGCCGAAGGGCTGCGCCTGACCGCCGATGAAAAGGCGTTCTTCCGCGAGGCCGACCCGTTCGGCTTCATCCTCTTTGCCCGCAGTATCGACACGCCCGATCAGGTCCGCGCCCTCTGTGCCGAGATGCGTGATGCCGTGGGCCGCGAGGCCATGATCACCATCGATCAGGAAGGCGGCCGCGTCCAGCGCCTGCGCGCGCCGCTCTGGCGCGAATGGCTGCCTGCGCTGGATCATGTGACCGCTGCCGGCGATCGCGCGGCCGAGGCCATGTATCTGCGCTTTCGCATCATCGCCGCCGAACTGCGCGATCTGGGGATCGACAGCAACTGTGCGCCCTTGGCCGATATCGCCTCGGACATTACCCATCCTTTTCTGAAAAACCGCTGCTACGGCACCGATGCCGCCCAGGTCACAGCCATGGCCCGTGCGGTGGCGGATGGTCTTCTGGACGGTGGCGTATTGCCCGTGTTGAAACACATCCCCGGCCATGGCCGCGCCACCGCCGACAGCCATCTGGACCTGCCGCGCGTCACCGCCTCTCTCGACGACCTGCGCGCCACCGATTTCGCGCCGTTCAAAGCCCTCAATGACCTGCCCATGGCGATGACCGCCCATCTGGTCTACGCCGCCATCGACGACCAGCCGGCCACCCTCTCACCCAAGCTCATGCAGATCATGCGGGACGAGATCGGCTATGACGGGCTGATCATGACTGACGACATCTCGATGAAGGCGCTCAAGGGCGATCTCGCCCAGATCAGCCGCGATGCGCTGGCCGCAGGCTGCGACGTGATCCTGCTCTGCAACGGCACCCTGGCCGAGCGTCGCGCCGTGGCCGAGGCGTCGGGCCAGATGACCGCCGCCGCCCAGACCCGCGCGGACCGCGCCCTTGCGGCCCGTCGCACACCGGATTCAGTTGACATCGCGGCGCTGGACGCGCAGCTTGAGGCGCTTCTGAACGGGCGCCGGTATGGTTGAGAATATCTTCGAGGAACAGGGACAGCGTGACGGTCCCGGCAGCGTCGCCGACCGGCTTGCGGCCGAGGCGCTGATCGTCGACGTGGACGGCTTTGAAGGCCCGCTTGACCTGCTGCTGACCCTGTCACGCACCCAGAAAGTGGACCTGCGCAAGATCAGCGTCCTGCATCTGGCCCAACAATACCTCGCCTTCGTGGAACGCGCCAAGGCGCTGCGGCTCGAACTCGCTGCCGATTATCTGGTGATGGCCGCATGGCTGGCCTTCCTGAAATCCCGCCTGCTCCTGCCCCCCGATCCGCATGAGGACGGCCCCTCGGGCGAGGAACTGGCCGCCCATCTGGCCTTTCAGCTGGAACGGCTGGCCGCGATGCGCGACGTGGCTGCCCGCCTGATGGCCCGCGACCAGAAGGGGCGCGATTTCTTTGCGCGCGGCGTGCCCGAAGACGTGATGCGCATCCGCACCGTGCGGTATACGGCCACGCTACTGGATCTGATGCAGGGCTATGCCCGCATCCGCACGCGCGACGATTTCCGTCCCTTCGTGATGGATCGCGATTCGGTCTTTACCATGGAACAGGCGCTGGCGCGGATGCGCGGGCTGATCGGCTTTGCGGGCGACTGGACCGATATCGCCAGCTACCTGCCCGAAGGCTGGGAGGTCGATCCGATCCGCCGCCGCTCGGCTACGGCCGCCACCTTTGCCGCCTCGCTTGAACTGGTCAAGGAAGGCCGCGCCGAACTGCGCCAGTCCGACACCTTCGCCCCCATCCAGCTACGCCGACGCGAGGGCCGCGATGTCTGATCCGCTTGACGATGACAAGGATGATCTTATTGCCGACGATCTGCCCGGCGACGATCTGCCCGAGGAGGAAGAGCGCAGCCTCTTCGAAGCCCCGCCCATGGGCGAGCAGGAGCGCATGGTCGAGGCGATTCTCTTCGCCACGGCCGAACCCGTGACGGTTCGCGACCTCGAAGCCCGGATGCCCCATGGCTGCGACGCGGCCGAGGCGCTGGTCTATCTGCGCAAACGCTATTCCGGGCGCGGCGTGCATCTGGTCAAGGTGGGCGACGCCTGGGCCATGCGCACCGCCCCCGATCTGGGCTTTCTGATGCAGAAGGAAACGGTCGAGACGCGCAAGCTCAGCCGAGCCGCGATCGAAACGCTGGCCATCATCGCCTATCACCAGCCCGTCACCCGCGCCGAGATCGAGGAGATCCGCGGTGTATCCGTCAGCCGAGGCACGGTGGACCAATTGCTTGAAATGGAATGGATCCGGTTCGGACGGCGCAAGATGACACCGGGCCGCCCCGTCACCTTCGTCGTGACCGAGGCGTTTCTGGATCATTTCGGGCTGGAAAGCGCCCGCGACCTGCCGGGCCTCAAGGAATTGCGCGCCGCAGGCCTGCTGGACAACCGCCTGCCACCCTCGGCCATGCCACAACTGGGCGAAGGCGAAGACCCCGAGGACGAAGCCAGCGAAGGCCAAAGCGAACTCTTCGAGGATTGAACGGGAATTTTCAGGCCGAACACCCTGAAAATTCCATATTTCCGTGTTATCTGTCTGGCAAGGCCCGCAAGACGGCCGTTGTGGCAAGGAGTGCAGGATGAACGTCAATCAACTGGTCAACATGGTTTTCAAACTGTTCCTGCGCAAAGCCGTGAACGGCGGACTCAATGCAGGCATGCGCAGGATGTCGGGCCCGGGCAAGGGGCAGGGTGGTGCCCCGATGGATGCAGGCCAAGGCAAAGCGGCCGTGCGCAAGGCGCGTCAGGCCGCCCGCATCGCGCGGCAGATGGGCAAGATGTGATCATCCTGCGACGTCGCGGCGGATGCGCCGTGGCATGATGGATATTTGAAGCAAGAAGAAACAGGATCGACGCGCGGGACTCAGCCCATGCGGAAATGCTTGCTCAGTTTCAGGCCCTGACCCTGATAGTTGGAGGCAATGCCGCGCCCGTAAAGCTGCTTGGGTTCGGCGCGCATGCGCTCATAGACCAGTCGGCCCACGATCTGCCCGTGTTCCAGCACAAAGGGCGCCTCGTGGCAGCGCACTTCCAGCACGCCGCGCGATCCCGCACCCCCCGCCGCGTCATGGCCGAAACCGGGGTCGAAGAAACCCGCGTAATGGACACGGAACTCGCCCACCATCGCCAGATAAGGCGCCATTTCGGCGGCATAGGCGGGCGGAATGCTGACGGCTTCGCGGCTCACAAGGATATAGAAGGCACCGGGATCAAGGATGATCTGCCCGTTATCCGAGCGCACATCCTCCCAATACTCCACCGGGTCATACTGGCCGATCCGGTCAAGGTCGATCACCCCGGTATGAGGCTTGGCGCGGTAGCCGACCAGATTGCCCGACGCGGGGCGCAGATCGACCGAAAAGCCCAGACCGTCGTCGATCACAGCCTCACCATCGACCAGCGGCGAGGCGCGGTGCAGCGCCGTCAGCTCGGAATCGCTGAGCACCGATTGCCCGGCGCGGAAACGGATCTGGTTCAACCGCATGCCGGGGCGCACCAGCACGGAAAAGGACCGGGGGCAGATTTCTGCATAAAGCGGACCGTGATACCCCTGCGGGATGCGGTCGAACTCGGTGCCGCCATCCGTGATCGTGCGCGTCAGCAGATCAAGGCGCCCGGTTGAGGATTTCGCATTGGCCACCGCCTGAATCCCCTCGGGCAGGGCCAGGTTCTCCATCAGCGGCACCACATAGACGCAGCCTTTTTCCAGCACGGCCCCTTGTGTCAGGTCCACGCGGTGCATCTCGAACTCGGCCAGACGGTCGGCTACGCGGCACCCATGCCCCGCCAGAAACGAGGCGCGCACGCGATAGGCAACCGTGCCCAGCCGCAGGTCAAGACTGGCTGGCTGGATCTGATCGGGCAGGGGTTCGGGACTGGCGGCGATCTGGCCTGCGGCGATCATCGCCTCGATATCCTGGCTGGGGATCACTCCGGTCATGTGGCGCCCTTTTCGCAGCGGGATGGCCTGTGGCCTGATGTGCAAATCGCCCGGAGCCTTGCAGCACACGAGCGATTGCGGAACCGTCGAATTTTTGGTCGGGCTAGCAGGACTCGAACCTGCGACCTTCCGTCCCCCAGACGGACGCGCTACCAGGCTGCGCTATAGCCCGACGGTTCGGCAGTCATACTGTATTTCGCCGCAGGGGCAAGGGGTAATTCCCACTTTTCGCGTCAGCTTCTGCGGGCTGCGGACAGGCGCGCGATCAGATCGTCAAGCCGCGCCAGAATCGGCACGAACGCCTCACGCGCCGTGTCGGGAATCGGGTCACGCCGCGCGATGATGACGCTCAGCAAACCGGGCGAGGGCTGGATCGACGCCAGATCAGGGGCAGGGGGCAGATCGGCCCCGAGAGCCGGTGTCGCGGGGTCCGGTGCTGCGGCGCTATTGGCGGCCACGACATCCGGCGGGGCAGGCCGCGCCTGCTCCTGCGGCGCTTCCGGCAGCGCTGCGGCGACGGGCAGGGCGTCGCCCGGCTCCTCGGACGCCGTCACGCTGTCGCTGTCAGAGGCCCCATCATCCCGACTCAGATCAGCCGGCACGGGTGGCCGCGCGCTCATCTCCGCGACCGGGGCGGGCGGGGTCTGCACGATCGTCCCTGCCATCGGGGGGGGGCTGGCCGCAGCGGCCTCCCCGGCCTCTACCAACGCATCGACCGTCTGCACCGCACCGTCATCATCCAATGGCTGCGACATCGCCGTGACATAGCGAACCCCTTGTTCGCGCAGCACTTTCTGCGCGCCCTTGATGGTCATCCCGTCATCATGCAGCAGCTTCTTGATGCCACCCAGCAGCAGCATATCCTCGGGCCGATAATAGCGCCGCCCGCCCGCGCGCTTCACGGGCTTCACCTGATTGAACTTGCTCTCCCAGAACCGCAGCACATGGGCGGGCCTGTCCAGCCAGTCGGCCACTTCGCTGATCGTGCGAAAGGCGTCCGGGGATTTGCCTGCCATATGCCCTTGTCCTTTTTAGCCCTCGGGCCCGGAAGCCACGCGCTCTTTCATCAGATGCGAGGGGCGGAAGGTCAGCACCCGGCGCGGATTGATCGGCACTTCTTCGCCGGTCTTGGGGTTGCGGCCCACCCGCGCGGATTTCTCACGCACCGAGAAGGTCCCGAAGGACGAGATCTTCACCTGTTCGCCCGCCACCAGCGCATCGGACATATGTTGCAGCACGCTTTCGACAAGCTGGCTGCTGTCATTTCGCGACAGGCCGACTTCGCGGAAGATCGCTTCGCTCAGATCCATTCGGGTCAAGGTCTTGTCGCTCACGTGTGGTCCCCCTCGTTTTCAGCAACCATAGGGGCAGGCTTATTTTCGAGTCAATATCAATGGCTTGCAGAGCAGGTTTTGAGCGGTACATGACCGACGCTCCGCTGCCCTTATTTGCGCAAAATTCTACCGCTACCTGCGCCTGTCACCAGCGCAGCACCACCGCACCCCAGGCAAGGCCCCCGCCGATGGCCTCGGTCACGATCAGATCGCCTTGCTTGATCTGGCCACGGGCCCGGCCCACGGACAGTGCAAGGGGGATCGACGCGGCCGATGTATTGCCGTGATCCTGCACCGTCACGACCACGCGCTCCATCGGCACCTGCATCCGCTGGGCCGTGGCGGTGATGATCCGCAGATTGGCCTGATGCGGCACGATCCAGTTCACATCGCCCCCCGTCAGCCCCACCTTGTCCAGCGCGGCATGAGCGGTCTGGGCCAGTTTCTCGACCGCGTGGCGGAACACCTCGCGCCCCTGCATCCGCAGATGGCCGGTGCTTTTGGTCGAAACACCGCCATCCACGTATAGCAATTCGCGATGCCGCCCGTCCGAGTTCAGATCGCTTGCCAGAATGCCGCGATCCGCATTGTCGCCCTCGCCCTCCTGCGCCTCAAGGATCAGCGCGCCAGCCCCGTCCCCGAACAACACGCAGGTGGAACGGTCATTCCAGTCCATCAACTGGCTGAACGTCTCGGCCCCGATCACCATCACGCGGCGCGCCTGACCCGACAGGATCATCCCGTTCGCATTGGCCAGCGCAAAGACAAAGCCCGCGCAAACCGCCTGCACGTCAAAGGCAAAGCCCCGCGTCATGCCCAGATTGGCCTGCACCATGGTCGCGGCGGCGGGAAAGGTGAAATCGGCGGTGGATGTGGCCAGGATGATCGCGTCCAGATCATCCGCCTCCATCCCGGCATCTTTCAGCGCGGCCTGCGCGGCGCGGGTGGCCAGATCCGATGTGGTCTGCCCTTCGGCCGCGAAATGCCGCCGCTCGATCCCCGAACGGGCGCGGATCCACTCATCCGATGTGTCTACCGTGGCCTCGAATTCGGAATTGGGCACGACTCGTTCGGGCAGATAATGCCCGACGCCCTTGACGACGGCACGAATGGTCATTGACTGTCTTCCTGTTGCGTCTGTGCATCGTGTGCGAGGGCCGCGGCAGATGCAACCCGTGCGGCCAGTTTTTCGGAAAAGCCCGATTGCGCCAGCGTGAAGGCCAACTTCACGGCGGCGGACACGCCGGTGGCATCGGCAGAACCGTGGGATTTCACCACCGTGCCGTTCAGTCCCAGAAAGACCCCGCCATTGACGCGGCGCGGGTCGATCCGGTGCTTGAGCCGGCGCAGCGAGGTCAGCGCCAGAAGCGAGGCCAGACGCGACAGGGGCGAATGTTTGAACGCCTCTTTCAGCAGGTCGCCGATCAGCTTGGCGGTGCCTTCTCCGGTTTTCAGCGCGACATTGCCGGTGAACCCGTCCGTCACGATCACGTCGCAGACATTGCCTGGGATATCGCCACCTTCGACAAAGCCCACGAATTCGAAATTGCCCCGAGATGCGACATTGCCGATCAGTTCATGGGCCGCCTTCAGCTCGGCCCGGCCCTTGTTCTCCTCGGTGCCCACGTTCAGCAGGCCGACCCGCGGATGCGGCAGGTTCAACCCGTTGCGCGCATAGGACGCTCCCATCAGGGCATATTGCAGCAGGTCCTGTTCGTCGGCGCGCACATCCGCACCCACATCCAGCATCACATTGAAGCCCTGGGGATTGCGCGAGGGCCAGAGCACGGCAATCGCGGGACGGTTCACACCGGGCAGCTTGCGCAGGCGGACCATCGACAGCGCCATCAACGCGCCAGTATTGCCGCAAGACACGGCCACCGTTGCTTCGCCGTCGCGCACCGAATCGAGCGCGGACCACATCGAGGTGTCCTTGCCGTGGCGCATGATATGGCTGGGTTTGTCGGACATGGCCACGACGCCCTGTGCATCGCGGATCTCGCAGCGTCCGTTCAGATGCTTGCGCTTGGCGACCAGCCGTTCCAGCTGATCCTTGGGGCCATGCAGGATGAAGGCGATTTCCGGGTTGATCTTGGCAGACAAGGCAATGCCGGCAACCACAGCTGCCGGCCCCAGATCGCCACCCATGGCGTCAACCGAAATAATGGTGCGCCCTGCTCGCGTCGAGGACTGGTCCGACAACGTGGACATGGGCGCCCCTTGGTTTCGACGCTTACGCCGCGTCTTCGTCCAGATCGACTTCCTCGGTCATGGCGACGACTTCACGGTCGGCGTAATGGCCGCAGGCGCCGCAGACATGGTGCGGAAGCTTCAGTTCGCCACAGTTGGAGCATTCATTGGGGTTCGCTGCAACCAGTGCGTCATGCGCCCGGCGATTGTTGCGGCGCGACTTGGAGACTTTGTTTTGCTGGACGGCCATCGTGCCACCTCGATATCCTGGGGGCCTTTCGGCCCTGTTTCACATGGGTCTGGGGGCACATATTCGCTTGGCGACGCAGTGTCCAACCCTAAATTCGATTGAGCGGCGGAAAATACTGTGAATCCGCCGGTGTGCAAGCAGATTTTTGCAAGGCTTCCTTTGGTCGCCTCCGGGCGGTGCAGCCGCCTCGTGAGAGGCCCCCCGGCAAAGGTCGAAACGTTAAGATTTCCCTAATGCAGCCTGTGCAATCTGTTGGAAATCAATGGCTTGCAAATTGTCCCATGATGGGACACCGCCACGCCGCCATCAATCCTCGTCCTTGGGAGGCGTGCCCAGCTTGTCGCGCAGGGCGGCCAGCCCGGCAAAGGGTTTCATCGCCTCCTCGGTCAGCGGGGTCTGGCCCGGCTCGGTCACCGTCACGCTGCCGATCCCGGCCCCCTCCGACCGGGGCCAGGCGGGCAGGGCCAGCGCCAGTTCCTCGATCATCACGCCCTGCAGGTCGATGATGTCCCCCAAAGGCTCGGCCGTGTCATCCTCGGGCATCTCGATCTCCTCGCCCTCGGGCAGGATCGGGGTCGGATCGGCCAGATACAGCCGACGCACCGGCACGTCGATCCGTGTGGTCACCGGGTCCAGCGTCACCACGCAGGGCTGCACGACCGTCGCCCCCAACGTGCCCTCCAGCAGCCAGTCGCTGCGCCCCTCCGCCCGCACGGTGCCCTTGAAGGCCAGCTTTCGCAGGCCCAGCAGGCCCATCTCCTCGGCGATCCCCTGCAGCGCTGCAGTCGCAGGGCGCAGCTCGAACGGGGTGACGCGGTTCTGGGGCAGCTCGGCCACGCGCAGGATATCTTGGGATTCGGGGGATTGGGACATGCAGTCAGACGCTTCCATTCTTGAACCGGGGGCATTCCTTCTGTAAGCGGGATAGAAGGCACAAGGGGCCAAGGCAAGAGGGCAGCGATGTCAGGCAAGCGTTTCCGGTTCGGCACATCCATGGCGGTGCTGTGCATTCTGGCCCTGTCGGCGTGCAGCCCGCAGTTCCGCAATCACGGCTATGTGCCCAATGACGAGGATCTCGCCCTCATCACCGTCGGCGTGGATACCCGCGCCTCGGTCGAGGAAGCTGTCGGCGCCCCCGCGATGTCGGGCGTGATCACCGATACGGCCACGTATTATGTCCAAAGCCGCGTCCGCCGCTTCGCCTGGCAGGAGCCCGAGGTGGTCGAGCGTCAGGTGCTGGCGATCAGCTATGATTCCGCCGGGGTCGTGACCAATATCGAACGCTTCGGTCTGGAGGACGGGCAGGTCGTGCCCATCTCGCGCCGCATCACCGGCACGTCCGGCACCAACGAGTCGATCATCCGCCGTCTGATCGGCAGCATCGGCGGCTTCCGCGCCAGCGACTTCCTCGAATAACCCAAGGCACCGCATGGCTGTCACGGCCATGACATCACTTGCGTGCAGGACAGGCCAATCGTAGCCTTGTGGCAGATGAGCGGCGGAGAGGCCGGATGCTGGCATTGACCAAGGGATGTTACCGGGTCCGCACCGCCGCGACCGAGGATGACCTCAGGGCGGCGCTGCGGCTCAGGCAACTTGCCTTTCATCCGGACAGCCCTGACAGCGATGCGTCTCTGGACCGCGACAGCTTTGATTCCCTGTGCACCCACGTGCTGGTCGAGGATCTGCGCGACGGTCAACTTGTCGGATGTTTCCGCCTGCTCGAGATCCGGGAAGCCGCACAGATCGGCATCAGCTATTCCGCGCAATACTACGATCTTGCCCCCTTGACCGCCTTTCCCGGCCCGATGATCGAGATCGGGCGTTTCTGCATCCATCCCGACCGGCACGACCCCGATATCCTGCGGCTCGCCTGGGCCGCGCTGACGCGGCATGTGGATGCGCAGGGGATCGCGTTGATGTTCGGCTGCTCCTCCTTTCGCGGCACGGATCAGGACCGCTATCTGGACACATTCGCCATGCTCAAGGCGGATCATCTGGCCCCGCCGGAATGGCGGCCGGGGATCAAGGCCCCGCAGGTCTTTGCGTTCGGCGCGCAGGTGCGGCGCAGGCCAGACAAGCGCCGCGGGTTGCAGATGATGCCGCCCTTGCTGCGGACCTATCTGATGATGGGCGGCTGGGTCAGCGACCACGCGGTGATCGACACCCGGATGAACACGCTGCATGTCTTCACCGGATTGGAAATCCGCGCCATACCCGATGCGCGCAAACGCCTGCTGCGCGCCGTCTTGGCCTGAGAGCGGCGGCACCTTGACGGCGCTGCACCGCATGGATAGCAGGCACATATGGCACGCGCACCCCTTTTGCAGTTATCCGACATCTCGCTGACCTTCGGGGGCGAGCCCGTTTTTGCCGATCTCTCGCTGGTGGTCCAGCCGGGGGACCGGGTTGCCCTTGTAGGGCGCAACGGCTCTGGCAAATCCACGCTGATGAAGGTCATGGCCGGGCTGGTGGAACCCGATCAGGGAACCCGTGTCGTCACGCCGGGCATCACGGTCGGCTATATGGAACAAGACCCGCAGATGGAGGGGTTCACGACGCTGGGCGAATATGCCGCCAGCGGTCTGGACCCGTCCGAATCCTACAAGGTCGAGATCGCGGGCGAGGGGCTGAAGTTTGATCCCGCGCGCCCCATCGCCACCGCCTCTGGCGGGGAGCGGCGGCGTGCGGCGCTGGCCAAGCTGATGGCCGAGGCCCCCGAGCTGATGCTGCTGGACGAGCCGACCAACCATCTGGATATCGAGGCCATCGCATGGCTTGAGGCGGAATTGTCCAACACACGTGCGGCCTTTGTCCTGATCAGCCACGACCGCGCCTTCCTGCGGGCCTTGACCCGCGCGACCCTCTGGATCGACCGGGGGGCGGTGCGCCGTCAGGAAACCGGTTTCGACGGGTTCGAGGCGTGGCGCGACAAGGTCTGGGACGAAGAAGACATGCAGCGCCACAAGATGGACCGCAAGATCAAGGCCGAGGGGCGTTGGGCGGTCGAGGGCATCAGTGCGCGGCGCAAACGCAACCAAGGCCGCTTGCGCGCCCTGCAAGAGTTGCGCGCCGAACGGTCCAGCCAGATCCGCCGTCAGGGCACGGCGGCGATGGCGCTGGAATCGGGTGCGAAATCCGGCAAGAAGGTCGCGGAAGCCGAAGGAATTTCAAAAGCATATGATGGCAAGGTGATCTTGCGGGACTTCTCGATCAAGATCCAGCGCGGCGACCGGGTGGCCTTTGTCGGCCCCAATGGCGTGGGCAAGACCACGCTGCTCAGGATGCTGATGGGGCAGGAAGCCCCTGACAGCGGCACGATCAGCCTTGGCACAAACCTGCTGCCCGCCGTGTTCGATCAGGCGCGCGCGCAACTGGACCCCGAGATGAGCCTCTGGGACAGCCTGACCGGCGATCCCGAGATGCGGGTGTCCGGCAAGGCGGATCAGGTCTTGGTGCGAGGGCAACCGCGCCATGTGATCGGGTATCTCAAGGATTTCCTGTTCGACGAGCGGCAGGCGCGGGCACCCGTGCGCAGCCTTTCCGGTGGCGAGAAGGCGCGGCTCTTGCTGGCCAAGCTGATGGCCAAGGAAAGCAACCTTCTGGTGCTGGACGAACCTACCAACGATCTGGATATCGAAACGCTGGATCTGTTGCAGGAATTGCTGGACGATTACGACGGCACCGTGCTGCTGGTCAGCCATGACCGTGATTTTCTGGACCGCGTGGCCGCGACCACTATCGCGATGGAAGGCGACGGGCGCGCCACGGTCTATGCGGGCGGCTGGTCGGATTATCAGGCGCAGCGCGCCGAAAAGGGCGGGGCCGCGGACTGGAACTCGGTCAGCTATGACGGCAAGCGGAAAGCGCCCGAAAAGGTGCCGCAACCTGCGGCCAAGCCTGCGGGCCGTGTAAAGCTGTCCTTCACCGAGAAGCACCGGCTGGACGCGCTGCCCGGCATCATCGCCACGCTGGAAGCCGAGATCACCAAGCTGGAACAGTTTCTGGATGCACCCGATCTGTTCACCAAGGACCCGGTCAAATTCCGCAAGGGCACCGAGGCTCTGGTGGAACGCCAGAAGGCGCTGGCCGCGGCCGAGGAAGAATGGCTGGAACTGGAAGCCAAGGCCGAAGGGTAAGGGCGGGGCCCGTCTCCCGCGTGACGAACGGAGGACAAGCCCATGTATTTGCCTGATCATTTCCGCGAAACAGATCCCGCCGAAGTGGCGGGGCTGATCGCTGCCTTTCCCCTGGCCGCGATTGTCGCGCAGACGGATCAGGGGTTGGTGGCCAACCATATCCCCGTCATGGCCGAGGGTGAGACGGCGCTGATCGGCCATGTGGCGCTGAATAATGACATGCACCGGATCATGTCCGACGGCACGCCTGTGCTGGCGATCTTTCGGGGGCAGGATGGCTATGTCTCGCCCAATCTCTATCCGACCAAGGCCGCGCATCACCGCCATGTGCCGACCTGGAACTATCAGGTGGTGCATGTGGCCGGACGGATCAGCTTTCAGCATGACGACAAGGTCAAGCGCGCCGTGGTGGGGCGGCTGACGCGGGATCATGAACGCGCGATGAACGGCGATGCCGGCTGGCGGATGGCCGATGCGCCGCGGGATTACATGGACGGCATGCTGGCCGCGATCGTGGCCTTCCGCATCGACATCACCGGCATCACCGCCAAGGCCAAGCTCAGCCAGAACCGCGAGGCGGTGGATCATGCGGGGGTCGTCGGATCGTTCGAGGCGCGCGGTCTGGATGCGATGGCGGCCCGGATGCGGCGCGACAGCGCCGACTGACAGGGGGATGGCAAAACGGCGGGACCTGCCCGCCGTTTTCTTTTATGCCATTGTCTTGCGCGGCAATGCTCACCGCATCCGCAGGGCACCGTCGATGCGGATCGTTTCCCCGTTCAGATAGCCCGACTCGACGATGAAACGGGCCAGCGATGCGTATTCCTCCGGTCGGCCAAGGCGGCGGGGGCAGATCACATCCTCGGCCAGTTGGTCCTGCACAGCCTGCGGCAGTCCCATCAGCATCGGAGTCAGAAAGATGCCGGGGGCAATCGCCATGACGCGGATACCCTCGCGCGACAGATCCCGCGCCATGGGCAGCGACATGCCCGCGATCCCCGCCTTGGACGAGGCATAGGCCACCTGGCCCTTCTGCCCGTCAAAGGCTGCAACCGAAGCGGTATTGACGATCACGCCGCGCTGGCCATCCTCGGACGGGTCATTCTTGGCCATTTCGGCCGCAGCCAGACGAGCCACGTTGAAGGTGCCCACAAGGTTGATGCCGATCACGCGGTTGTAATGGTCAAGGCTGTGCGGGCCTTCCTTGCCCAGCGTCTTTTCCGCCGTGCCGATGCCCGCGCAATTGATGGCGGCGTTGATCTTGCCCATCTTGGCCACGGCATGGGCGATGGCGGCCTTGACCGAGTCCTCGCTGGTGACATCGGTCGTCACGAAATGCGCCCCGATCTCGGCGGCGACAGCCTCGCCACGTGCGGTGTCGCGGTCCAGGATCGTGACCTGCGCGCCGCTGGCGCGGAACAGGCGAGCCGTCGCCTCACCCAGACCCGAGGCGCCACCCGTGATCACGGCGGCGGTATCTTGCATCAACATGAAAGCCCTCTTCCCTTTGAATTGAACATGGGTTCAGTTACTCTCGCCAAGCGACAGTGTCAAAGTCCGCGTGGGGCGCGGCGACGGCGGACCCGCTGGATCACCGACATCTCGATCACCGTGAGGATGATGCGATAGATGTGATGCGCCGTCACAAGTGCCGGGTTGGCTTGCAGGCTGAGGGCGATCAGCGCCATTTCGGTGACGCCTCCGGGGGCGAAGCTGATCAGCAACGTGTCGAAGGGCGCGCCGGTCATGCGGTGGACCAGCGCGACCAGGACCAGCGCCACCAGCATCATGAAGGCGACCGAGGCCAGACCCAGCCAGATGCCCTTCATCAGGGCGCGGCCCTTGAGCCCGCCAAAGCGCATGCCCAGACTGGCCCCGATCACGATCTGCGCCTCGTTGATCAGCCATTGCGGCATGTCGAGCGGCACCAGACCGCTGAGGCTGACGGCCGCAGCCACGAACAAGGGCCCGGTCAACTGCCCTGCAGGCAGATGCAGCCATTTGCCGATCCCCAGACCCAGCAGACCCACGGCCACCACCACGGGCAGTTGCGTCAGATCCACATCGGCGCGCGCCAGCGTCATGCCGCCCGCGCTGCCCACGGGGGCGCCCAGCCAGAGCGACAGGCCGATGGGCAGAAGCGAGATCACCAGCACGATACGCAGGAATTGCTGCATTGTCAGGACGGCGATATCCGCGCCCGCCTCCTCGCCCATGGCGATGCTTTCCATCAGCCCGCCGGGGGTGGCGCTGTAAAAGGCGGTCGGCTGATCATAGCCACCCAGTTTGCGGAAGATGGCATAGTTGCCCGCATGGGCCAGCCCCACGAACAGGGTCAGGGCCGCGAAACTGACCATCAGGGATGGCACCATGGCCGCCAGATCCGGCGTGACCTGCGCGCCGATCATCACACCGATCACCGCCAGAAAGACCAGCCGGATGCTTTGGGGAAACCTGTATCCGCTGGGAAAGCGGTACCCGATCACGCCGGACAGCAGCGCCGTGGCGATCAGGCTGCCCAGCATATAGGGCAGGGGCAAGACGGTCTGACTGGCCAGAAGCCCGCCCGCAGCACCGGTCGCCAGCACAAGGATCGTCGTTAGGATGGAGGCGATGGTCAGGGCAGGGACCTTTGGTGCAGCGTCTATCACCCCTTCTTAGGCCGCGTGGCGGGGGATGCCAAGGGCGGGCAACTCTAGACGTAGCCCCTCACCGTGTCCTCTATGGCTTCGGAATACTTGAATATTTCGGATAAATCGTCGATCTGAAACTTGGTTTCGCTTTTGTCAGAACCGAAAATGCCGATCGACTTTGAACTTTTTCCGTTGAAGTAGAGACGGCAGATTGGTTTCCTGTTGTTGTCATCCATGAAGATACTGCACCACGATTTTGCGTCTCGCATCGTGATACGTCCCACTGGTGCTATCTTTGACCCTATTGCTCGAACAATCATGAAGGCTTGAATTTCGTCAGGCGTCGTGACGATGTCAGACCCTTCCGGATGTTCCAGTGAAGCCACCTTCTCTGATGCTTCTTGGGTATGTGCATCTTTGCCAAAAGTTACATTGAGGCGTTCTTGAATCCGGTTTCTGATTACTTCATCCAATGCGGATTGAATGGCCGGGCGCAACATTTCGACAGCGGCCTTTGTCATGGTTCCGTCGTAGATTTGACGACCTATGAAACGAACGAACTCGTCATCTGGTGACGCCAGTTGTTTCGAGAACTCCGCAGCGGCGGCTTTGACGTATTTCAGGTTTGAAGCTGCTTCAAGAATGTTCTCAATGTCAAAGTTGGACTTCTGAAATCGGGCTAGCTCAGCAACTTGTCTTTCGTCATAGTTTTGCAGATCGAAGACAAAGAAGGGCTTCTTGTCCATCCTGTTCTTCTCATCAATATCAGAGAAAAACCATATTTCGCGACCGTTTATCAGTATCGCGAGGCGAGCCTCTACAGTCGAAAAGTAGCGAAAAAGCTGGCTGTACTGGGCGTTGCCCAACGACATGCTGATGGGCTTTACTTCCACCAGAATAGCCGGCTTTCCTCCTATTTTGAGGGCGAAGTCTATCTTCTCGCCTTTTTTTATACCTACGTCCGCAATGAACTCCGGTACTACTTCGTCAAGGCTGAAAACGTCAAAACCCAAGGCTCGCAGAAAAGGTAGCACAACCGAAGTTTTTGTTGCCTCTTCTGTCAATGCGATCTGTGATGCTTGCCTTGACCGGTTTGCCACATCCTGAATACGCTGCGAAAAATCCAAATCACCCTCCAGCACTCGTTATGATAGAAATATTTGGAGGATGCAGCGATGGTTGGCAAGCGCTTCGTGCATAACTATGCATTTATTGCCTAGGTTTGCCAATTTTTGGAATGTTGGAGCGGGTGAAGGGAATCGAACCCTCGTATTCAGCTTGGGAAGCTGCTGCTCTACCATTGAGCTACACCCGCGACGCGTTGACAGGTAAGTCAGGCGCCGATCACCGTCAAGTCCTTCTGCGCCGCCGCCGCCCGTCGTCGCCGGTGCCGCCTTCGCCGCGCGTGTTGAAGCTGGGATGGGGCAGGGTGACGATCTTGGCTAGTTCCGGGAAGGGATCGGTCTTGTGCGGGATCGCGTTGGCTGCGACGAAATGTTCCTGGAATTTCGGCTCGATCGCGGTTTCGACCTTGGTGATCTGGCCGACGGTTGCCTCGATCTCGGCGCGGCTGCTGATGTTGCACAGCGCGATGCGCGCACCGGTGCCTGCGGCATTGCCCGCGCTGAAGACCTTGTCCAGCGGCACATCGGGGATCATGCCCAGCACCATGGCGTGTTTGGGGCTGATATGCGCGCCAAAGGCACCGGCCAGCACCACGCGGTCCACCTTGTCGACGCCCATCTCGTCCATCAGAAGCCGCGCACCCGCGTAAAGCGCGGATTTGGCCAGTTGGATGGCGCGGATATCGCCCTGGGTGACACTGATCAGCGGCCCGCCCGTGGCGGTGCTGTCATGGATCACGTAGGCATGAGTGCGCCCTTCCAGAATGCAGCGCGCCGTGCCGGTCTGGTCCGGCGAGCCGATCAGCCCGGACTCGTCCAGCAGCCCCGCCATGCGCATCTCGGCCACAGCCTCGATGATGCCCGAGCCGCAGATGCCGGTGATGCCGGATGCGGCGGCCGCCTCGTCAAAGCCGGGCTCGTCGGACCACAGTTCGGTGCCGATGATGCGGAAGCGCGGTTCCTTGGTGACAGGGTCGATCTCGATCCTCTCGATCGCACCGGGCGCGGCGCGCTGGCCCGCGCTGATCTGCGCCCCCTCGAAAGCGGGTCCGGTGGGCGAGGAACAGGCCAGAACGCGGGTCGTGTTGCCCAGAAGGATCTCGGCATTGGTGCCCACATCGACAACCAGCACGAGGTCCTTGGACTTGCCCGGCTCTTCGGACAGGGCGACGGCGGCGGCATCTGCCCCGACATGGCCCGCGATGCAGGGCAAGAGATAGACCTGCGCGCGGTCATTCGCCGTGTTCAGCCCCAGATCGGTGCCGCGCAGCGACAGAGCCGAAGAGGTGGCCAGCGCAAAGGGGGCCTGACCCAGTTCCACCGGGTCGATGCCCAACAGCAGATGATGCATGACCGGGTTGCAGACGATCACCGCCTCGAAGATGGCGGCGGGGTCGATCCCGGCTTCGGTGCTGAGAGACTGGGTCAGCCCGTTGATGGCTGTGCGCACGACGCGGGTCATGTCGCGGTCACCGCCGGGGTTCATCATCGCATAGGAAACACGGCTCATCAGATCCTCGCCAAAGCGGATCTGCGGGTTCATCACACCCGAGGAGCAGAGCACCCGCCCGGTGACCAGATCGCACAGATGGGCCGCGATCGTGGTCGAGCCCAGATCAATGGCAAGGCCGTAGAGCCCGCCCTCATATAGCCCCGGCCAGATGTCCAGAAGTCGCGCAGGCGCGCCCGTATGGTCGCGGTACAGCGCGACGGTCACCTGCCAGTTGCCCTTGCGCAGCACGGGTTGCAGCTTGGTCAGAACAGACAGATCGGCCTTGATGTCGGCGATCTCCCATTGCTCGCGCAGGGCGCGGGCCAGCCGCTCCAGATCGCCCGTCGGCTCGTGCATGTCGGGCTGGTCCACCTCGACGAAATAAAGCCGCGTGGCCGGGTCCATGATGATGGCGCGGGCGGTTGCAGCCTTGCGGACCACCTGTTTGTGCACCTGGCTTTCGGGGGGCACGTCGATCACGATATCGCCCTGCACCGTGGCCTGACAGCCCAGACGGCGCCCGTCGATCAGGCCGCGCTTGTCCTTGTAGCGCTGTTCGACGCTGTTCCATGCGGACAGGGCGTCCGGTTCCGAGACGACGCCGAATTTCGAGAATTCACCATAGGACGGCGTGATCTGGCATTTGGAGCAGATGCCGCGCCCGCCACAGACGCTGTCGAGATCCACGCCCAACTGCCGCGCAGCCGTCAGGATCGGCGTGCCCAAAGCGAAACGGCCACGCTTGCCCGAGGGGGTGAAAACGACGAGCGGGTCCTGTTCCGTCTGCTGTGCGGAGGCTGCGTTGCTGCTCATGGTTCGATGTCCCTTCGTGATCTCGTTGCGCCATAGCATATGCTGCGCGGGCGAAAGGGAAAGGTGGGTTGCGGCAAAAACCGTGTTGCTTGCGTCATTTTGCGGATGCGCTCCGCGCGGGGATATTTGCGGCAAGAAGAAACAGCGGGCGGGATCGGTGGCGGGTGCGGATTTCCGGGGGATTTGGGGTTTCCCCCGTCCGGCATCCATGCCATAGGGAACCGCCAAACGATCCCAGCATGGAGATGCCCGATGGAGATTCGTGAGGCCCTGACCTTCGATGATGTTCTGCTTGTTCCCGCCGCGTCCTCGGTTCTGCCGTCGACAGCAGACACACGGACACGCGTGACGAAATCCATCGCCCTCAATATTCCTTTGCTCAGCTCTGCCATGGATACGGTGACCGAGGCGCGCATGGCCATCGCCATGGCGCAATCGGGCGGGATGGGCGTGATCCACCGCAACCTGACCGTCGAGGAGCAGGCCACCGAGGTGCGCCGCGTCAAGCGGTTCGAGAGCGGGATCGTCTATAACCCCATCACCCTGACACCGGATCAGACGCTGGCCGATGCCAAGGCTCTTGCCGCGCGCTACAATGTGACGGGCTTTCCGGTGGTGAACGAAAAAGGCTTGGTCGTGGGCATCGTGACCAATCGCGACATGCGCTTTGCCACATCGGATGACACGCCGGTCAAGGTCATGATGACCAGTGACAATCTGGCGATGCTGACAGAACCGGCCGAGCTGGAAGAGGCGAAAAGCCTGATGAAGGCGCGCCGGATCGAGAAGCTGCTGGTCACAGATGGCAAGGGGCGTCTGACCGGCCTGCTGACGCTGAAGGATACCGAGACGGCGGTGCTGAACCCCACCGCCTGCAAGGACAATCTGGGCCGCCTGCGGGTGGCTGCCGCCTCGACCGTGGGCGACGCGGGGTTCGAGCGCAGCATGGCGCTGATCGATGCGGGTGTGGATATGGTCGTCATCGACACGGCGCATGGCCATTCCGAGGGCGTGGCCATCGCGGTCGAGCGGATCAAGAAAATCTCGAACGAGGTGCAGGTGGTGGCGGGCAATATCGCCACGGCCGAGGCCACGCGCGCCCTGATCGGGGCGGGCGCGGATGCGGTCAAGGTGGGCATTGGCCCCGGTTCGATCTGCACCACGCGGATGGTGGCGGGCGTCGGTGTGCCGCAGCTGACGGCGATCATGGATTGTGCGGGTGCTGCGGGCGATGTGCCGGTGATCGCCGATGGGGGCATCAAGTTCTCGGGCGATTTCGCCAAGGCGATCGCGGCGGGCGCGTCCTGCGCGATGGTGGGCTCGATGATCGCGGGCACGGACGAGTCCCCCGGCGAAGTCATCCTTTATCAGGGGCGGTCGTTCAAATCCTATCGCGGGATGGGCAGCCTTGGCGCGATGGCGCGCGGTTCGGCGGATCGGTACTTCCAGAAGGACGCCGCCAGCGACAAGCTGGTGCCCGAAGGGGTCGAGGGGCAAGTGCCCTATAAAGGGTCCGCCTCGGCCGTGGTGCATCAACTGGTCGGCGGTCTGCGCGCCGCGATGGGCTATACCGGCTGCGCCACGGTGGACGAGATGCGGACCAACTGCAACTTCGTCAAGATCACCGGGGCGGGGCTGAAGGAAAGCCATGTGCATGACGTGCAGATCACCCGCGAAAGCCCGAATTACCGGATCGGATGATGGACGGGATCGCGCGGTTCCAGACCCCGCAAGCCGAGGTGTTCTGCCTGACGGATGGCGGCACGGATTTCGGGGCCGAGGTGTTTCCCGCCGTTGATGCCCAGACCCTTGCCACACGTCTGCAGGCCGCGGGTCACAGCACGATCCGCACGCAGTTCAACGCCTTTCTGATCCGGCAGGGCCAGAGGCTGACGCTGGTGGACACGGGCTGCGGCACCCTGTTCGGCCCGGCCGGCGGCCAATTGCCCGCACGGCTGGCGGCGTTGGGTGTGGCGCCCGCCGACATCGGCACGCTGGTTTTCACCCATCTGCATGGGGATCATTGCGGCGGCGCGCTGCTGGACGGCGTGCCGGTCTATCCGCATGCGCGGGTCGTGATGCACCCGGCCGAGCACGCCCATTGGCAGGACCGCGACGCCCCGGCGGCCCGCGTGATCGCCGCATATGCCGACCGGATCCAGACCGCGACCGGGGGGCAGGAAGTTGCGCCCTCGGTCACGGTCTGGGACCTGCCCGGCCATACACCCGGCCATATCGGCCTCAGGATTGGCGCCGGGGCGGTGATCGTGGGCGACATCTTCCATTCCGCCGCCTTGCAATTGCCCGACCCGGAGGTGGCCACGATCTATGACGTGGACGCGGCTATGGCGACGCAGACCCGCAAGGACGCACTCGCCGCGATTGCCGCGCGGGATCAGGTCTTTACCGGCGGGCATGCCGTCGCACCGCACTGTTTTGCGCGACTTGCAACAGAAGGGGCGGGATACCGCACCGTCGGGATCTGAGCTGACCCTCGCCCGGTATCGGGAGATGCCGGGCGGCCGCGCGGGTGGATGGTGATCGGCCCTCTGGCCTTTCAAGCAGCCCTGCGGGACTGTCCCGACCGCGCAGAAAACGCCATCAGATCAAATGCAGTTCGCGCGCCAGCATGGCCGCATGGGTGCGATTGCGCGCCTCGATCTTGCGGCTGAGGGTCTTGATATGCAGCTTGACGGTGACGACCTGCACATTGAGGTCATTCGCGATTTCCTTGTTGGTCTTGCCATCGCAAAGCCCCTTCAGCACATCCCGCTCTCTTTGGGTCAGCACAGGTGTCTTGCGGACCGGATGCTCTGCACCCGAATCCCTCGGGGCCAGATCCTCGAGCTTGGTATAGTTGCCGTCCAGAATGGCGCGGATCGCGGCGACCAGTTCATCGGGGGCCAGCGATTTCGACAGATACCCCGCCGCACCGTCCATGATGCTGCTGTATTCGATTTCCTTCGAGGTGGTTCCCGTCAGGATGGCGACCGGATGTGGCGCATTGGCGGCGATGCTCAAGCTCAGCCCCGTCGGCATCGTCATGCCGGGCATGGTCAGATCCAGCAATACGAGGTCGAAGGGGCCCTTGTCGCGAATGAGTTGGAGGGTCTCATCCAGTGTCCGGCTTTGCGTCACCTCTGCGCCGGTCTCTTTATTGATGAAACAGGACAGCGTCTCGCGAACCAGATCATGGTCGTCAGCAATAAGTATTCTCGCGCCCACTTCAATTCCCCCCTTAGGTACTATGTAGTTTCCACTCCAACGCACCAATAAGTCGAGTCTATTCGTTTCTCTGGCACAATTTCAGTAGCAGTATCTTGGGTTTGGCGGAGTCACTATGATCTTGACAAGATGTGCTTTCGTATAGGTTGTTATTCAATCCGGCCGAGAAACTCTTTAAGAACCTCTGCCGGCATGTAATCCTGGCACGAGGTTTTTCCTGCCAGCACGGGATCGCGCAGTAGGTGGCAACTTGATTGATCAGGACAGCTTGCGTGGTGCGGCAGAGCGGCCCTGGCCGCGGCTGATGCGTTTGCTGGCCGCGATCGTGGCCAGTCTTTGCGCCGCCGTGCTTGTGCTGCACCTCGTGATGTCGGTGCAGCGGATCACACAGTGGCGCGATGACCAGATCCAGACGGTGCGACAGTCTCTTTCGGAGCTTCCGCCGCTTTTCCGTGACGTCGAACTGGCCGTCCGGCGTGCAGCAACGGATGCGGCCCCCGCCCAAGCCGAGGCCCTGCGCGATGGGGTGACCGGCCTGCGCCAGAGCTATGACGTTTTTCTGGACAAGATCGTGCAGCTTGACCAGACCATCCGCGCCGATCCGCAGCGTGCCGCCACCCTTGCCAATCCCGGCTTCGAGGATCTCAAGGCCAGAGCGGTCAGCCTTGTGCCATTGATCCGCGCCAGCAATACGGATCCGGGACCGGCCCTGTCTGCCATCCATCGAGAATTGGACGGAATGACCCCGGTTCTCTACAGCTTCGTCCGCGAGGCGACCGGGCTCATCGACGCAAGGGCACGTGTCGTGCAGATCCAGATCCTGAACGATCTGCGTATTCTTGTGATCCTTGTGATTTCGCTGGTGGCGTCGCTCGCGCTTCTGGTGTGGGATTTCCGCCGCCTCTATCTGATCAACAGAGACAAGGCGCAGGATAACCGGCTGGCGGGCGCGCGGCTGGAAACCGTGGTGGGCACGTCACAGGACGCGATCATCGTGACGGATGCGTCCGAACGGATTACCGGATTCAACCGTGCCGCCGAAGTGATGTTCGGCTTGTCCAGCAGCGTGGCCAAGGGACGTTCTATCGCGGACCTGATCAGCGAAGTCGATGGCACGACCATGGCGTTGAACCGCGCGTCATCGGGTCGGACCGAACGCCGGCAGATGATGGGGCGCGATGCTGTTGGCCGCAGTTTTCCGGTCGAGATGTCCCTTGGCACCGCGACGCGCGCCGAAACCCTGATCCACGTCTGTTTCATACGGGATATCTCGGATCGGGTAGAGGCGGAAAAGGATCTGCGCAGTTCTCGCGACAAGGCCCTCGCCGGGGAACGGGCCAAGGCGCATTTTCTGGCCGTGATGAGCCATGAGATGCGCACGCCCCTGACCGGCATCCTTGGCGTGATCGAGCTGATGCGTGCGCAAAAGCCCGGTCAGAGCAATCGGGAATACCTCGATGTGCTGCAATCCTCGGGTCAGGTGTTGCTGGGACAGATCAATGATGTTCTGGACCTCACCGAGATCGAGTCGATGGGGATCAACCTGACGGATCAGCCCTTCGATCTGGATGCGCTGATCGAAGAGGTGTTGCTGACCCAGCGGCCCGCGGCCAACCGGCAGAACAGCGCGCTTCAGTTCGAATCCACGCCCCACCCCCTGGGCTGGTTCCGCGGCGACCCGATCCGCTTGCGGCAGATCCTGATCAACCTGATCAGCAATGCCATCAAGTTCACCCGAAATGGCGAGATCCTGATCGAGGTGGCGGCAGAGCCGGACACGCAGGGTTTCGTGCTGGGACGGCACAGTATCCAGATTCAGGTGGCAGATACCGGGACCGGAATTCCGGCGGGCGAGATGGACCGCATCTTCGAGGATTTCGTGCGCGCCGACCAGCCCGCTGCCAACAGAACCGAGGGCACGGGACTTGGGCTGGGCATCGTGAAGCGTCTGGTCGCGGCGATGGGCGGCAAGCTCGGTGCCGAAAGCGTCGAGGGCGAGGGCAGTCTGTTCTGGGTCACCCTGTCGCTCAAGCAGGTGGACAAGCCCATCGAGATCGGTCCCCATACGGCCCCCGAGGCGGATCTGCGCCCGTCATCCGTTCTTCTGGTCGAGGACAATGCCACCAACCGGTTCATCCTGCGCGAGATGCTGCAACGCGATGGTCACCGCGTCGCCGAGGCAGCCAACGGTGCAGAGGGTGTCGCGATGGCGGCGCAGACGGCGTTTGATCTGATCCTGATGGATATCAACATGCCGGTGATGAACGGGCTGCAAGCAACGTCCGAGATCCGCAGCGGGGGGGGACCCTCGGCAACGGCCCGGATCGTTGCCCTGACCGCACATATCTTTGATCATGAGCATCTGCGGTATCAGGATGCCGGAATCGACGACATCGTGATGAAGCCGCTGAAATGGGATGGCCTCCGCCGGGTTCTGCGCGGCGATCCCGCCATTCCGGTCAAGAAACTGCGCCCCGACAATCCCGACGACAAGGGGGCGGAACCGCCTCTGCTGGACAGGGATATTCTGGGCATGCTGCTCGATACCCTGGGCCCGCGACAGCTTGCCCGGTTGCTGGACCAGTTCCTCGCTGACGGTCAGGTGGCCGTTCAGGATATCCGGCACGGCATCCGCGAACCAAGACAGGTCCTGCGTGACCGGTTGCATGGATTTGCGGGGCCTGCCGCCACTTTCGGTGCGCGCAGGATGCACAGCCGTCTTGGCGCGCTGGAAGAGAAAGTGTTCGACATGACGGATGGGGATCTGCGCCATGTGCCGCGCAGCGTCGAGACCGTCTGGATGGCGACACGGCGCGAGGTCGAACAGTATCAGAACCTTCTGCCGCGCCCGCCCGATGCGACCGACCTGCGCTCGACAACGCGCGAGCGCGACACGAACGACCCCCGGCGCATGATCTGATCCCACGATCTCTGGACCGTGGCCAGGCGTAATTTACAACCAAAAGAAGAATATTCGCCACCGTAACGCCGCAAATCAGACGAATTACCGCCCGAGATCCTGTGCACAATCCGATTCAAACAAGAAACAATGAGGCAGCACATGTTTGAACTTCTGATGGCGACAGCGGTCTGTGGTCTGGGTCTGCGGACGATTCAGGGCGTGTTCGTGACGGTCGGTGGTCGCCCGTCACTTCCCCGGGTTGATCTTGGCTCTGTCAGGGTCTGGATCCTGCTCTGTCTGGCCGCGATCCTGATCTTCAAACTCAAATACGGATCGGCCCTCGTCCTGGCGCTGATGCTGCACGAGCTGGGCCATGTCGCGGCACATCGCATCCTTGGGCATGAGGATGCCAGATTTCGGCTGGCCCCCTTGTTCGCGCCAACCGCGATCTCCAAGACCCCGACGCGCAGTCAGGCGCAGGAGTTCTTCGTCTCGATCATGGGAGCCGGTTTCAGTCTGGTGCCCATGGTGGCGACCCTTGTCGCGGCAAGCGCATTGAAGGAAGCGGCTCCGACCCTATCGGATCTTCTTTACGCGCTGGGATCGACCATCGCCGCGTTGAACTTCGTCAATCTTCTGCCGCTTCTGCCTCTGGATGGGGGGCGCTGCCTGCGTCAGATCCTGCTGACCCTGTGCCCGGTCACCGGCGTCTACATCCTACTGGCCCTGTCCGCCGGGGCGGCGGCGCTGTCCTTTGTCCATGAATCCCTGTCGCTGATCGTGATCGTCTGCCTGGGTGGGCTGATCTTCTTCCGGCCGCAAGAGGATGAGCAGCCCAAGACCCCGATGTCGACGCAGACAGCATCTCTGGCCTTGGCGACCTATCTGTTCACGCTCGCCGCCCATGGCGTCGCCGGATGGTGGTTGATCCGCTGGTATTTCTGGTAATTGGGTTCAGCCGCAATGGAATAATTGAATCTCCAAGATCAATACTATCCTAAAGTATAAGTGATATAATCAGCACAAGAAATAGCGTCTGATTTTGGGATATATTTACACAACGTCACCGCGCCAGTTATCGTCCTCTCCAAATGAGCAGAAAGTTGTGCCGAAAATGCGAGCCACTGTCTTTATAGTTTCCCTGATCGCCCTTGCTGCATGCACCGAAGGCGGTATCGGAGATTTCTCGTCCTTCGGGGATAATGCCGCGACAATTGCGGACACGTCCAACGTTGAATACTATCCCGATGATCAGTTGATCGTCGCCGCAAAAGTGCAATTCAGTGCCAAGAATTATGGCAAGGCAAGCACCCTGTTCAAGCGCGCCATCGACGTGGCGCCGAACGATCCGCAGGCCTTGCTGGGATATGCGGCATCCTCGGATATGCTGCGGCGTTTTGATCAGGCGGACATGGCCTATCGCAAGTTGCAGCCCATCATCGGCAACCGGGTCGAGTTTCACAACAACTATGGCTATTCGCAGTTGTTGCGCGGCAACCTTCAGGTCGCGCGGCGGCATTTCCTGATCGCCTATGAGCAGGACCCGAGCAATGCCTATGCGGCGAACAACCTCGAATTGCTGCGCAACTCGTCCAACTATCAGCGCCGGGCACGGGGCGATCTGCGCGGGCTCTAAGGGCATGCGCCACATTCTGCGCGTGCTGCCTCGGGGCGACAGGGGGGCGGCGTGATGGCTGTGGCCGAAAGCCTCACGCTCTGGTTGTGTCTTGGGTTCCTTGCGGTGATCGCGTGGCGGGATTTCCTGACCTATCGCATCAGCAACCGGGATGTTCTGATCTTCCTCGCCCTTGTGATCCTGCTGCTGCTGCTGCGCTGGATGCAGGGACTGGAGGCGGACATCCCCGCCGATCTTCTGGCCGGGACCCTGTTGTTCGCCCTGGGTTTCGTGATGTGGCTTGCCGGCGCGATGGGGGCAGGGGACGTCAAGCTCTACTTTCCGCTCGGGGTTCTGGTGGGATGGGCGCTTTTGCCGATCTATGTCGTCTTTCTGCTGCTGGCCTCGGTTCTCATGCTGGGGGCGGTGTGGTGGGGCCGGCGGTTTCCCAGGGAACAGGGTCGGGTCCGGGCCAGACTGACCGAGATCGCCCTGGCCGGAAAAGTGCCCTATGGCGTGCCGATGGCGCTGGCCGCCATCCTGACGGTGCTGCCGCGGGCGTTGTCCTTATAACCTTTTGGTTTGTTTACAGCTTAGCCGCGGTTCGGCATAGTCGAGCGTGAAAACGGTGGGGCACTGTTTCGATGTTTTCCGGCACATTCTGTCAGGCACAGGATCAGCGGCCGGCGTTTCCCGTATGAATTGGCACCCGCACAGACATATTTTGACACTGGTCCGAAAGGATTGACGCGATGCGTTTCTTCAAATCCGACAGCGGCTATGCGCTGGTCCTGACATTGCTGTTCATGCCGGTCTTCATCGGCATGTCACTGCTGGTGATCGACATAAGCCGGGGCAACAACGCCCATTCCGACCTTCAGGCCGCCGCGGATGCGCTGGCGCTCGCAGGGGCACGGGAACTGGATGGCGGGGTGGACTCGATCGACCGGGCGCTGGATGCGATGAGCAATGTCAGCAACACGGTCAGTTTTCTGGGCCGCACCGACGAGGCGGCCGCGACCGCGCTGACTTTCGAGATCGACGGTCTGGACAGCCCCTTCACCGTGGTGTTCCTGTCGGACCTGCCCGAGAATGACGACACACCGTTGACCCAAGCCTATCTGGACGCCAACGCCGTCACGAATGAGGAGGACTCGGATCAGGGCGAGGCGCGCTTCGTCTATGTCCGCGCGCAGTCGCGTGACCTGAGCCCCTTCTTCGGCCTCTTCTTCGAAGGCGTGAACACTGTGACCGACGTTCCGGTCGCCGCACAGGCCGTGGCAACCTTCCGCTCGGCCGCCTGCGACGTGACGCCCTTGTTCATCTGCAATCCGTTCGAGGGGGAAATCGGCGAGGACAGCCTTCAGGTGGCCTTTTCCGAGGGACGCCTGCACGGTCGCCTGATCCGGCTTCTGCCGCGCGGAAACGGCACGGCCTTTCCGGGGAACTTCGGCCTGTTGAGCAGCGCCGAGGGCAATGGCGTGAATACGCTGCGAGAGATCTTCGCCACGGGCGGCAACCGCACCTGCTATGACTCGGGGCTGGTCGAAACGCAGCCGGGGCGGCCTGCGGCCGTCAGAACCGGGATCAACGTACGGTTCGACATGTATGACGGTCCGATGAACGGCAATCGCAACAATCTGGCTTATGCCCCTGCCGCGAATGTGCGCAGGGGATACATGGCGGGCAATGGGAACAATTGGTGCAACGCGGAACCTTCGGACGATCCTTCCTGGGCACTGGGCTTTCCGGACAATGAAGTGATGCCCCTCGTGCCGACGTCTGGTGCCCGCATCGGAGAAGGCACTTGGGACCTGGAAAGATATTGGCAAGTGAATCATCCGATGAGCCCGCTTGTTCCGGACGATCTTGTCAGCTCCTTTCCGGCAGCGCTGTCACCCGGTGCGCCGGTGCCGTCGCGTTATGATGTCTATCGATACGAGATCGAAAACGATCTTGTGGGAGACCTCTCTGCGGGTGATCCGACACGCCCTGGACCCAATGGCGCCAGAACACGCGAGAGTGGGTTGCCGCAATGCACGGGGACGCCTGAATCCTCGCTCAATACGTCAACCGAGAATGACCGCCGGATCGTCTTCGCGGCGATCATTGATTGCCTGGCCAACGCGGACAATGCGGGGCGCACGACATTGCCGGTCAACAGCTTTGCCAGCATCTTTCTGGTCAACCCGATGCAGCAGGGTGGTGCGAACGTTGATGATGTAGGCGTCATTGACGTCGAAATCGTCGATATCACCGGGGCAGGGGGCAACGGCACGCTGGACACGTTCGTGCGCGACGAGGCGAACCTCGTGCGTTGAAACGTGAGGAAACGGCCGTTTTGCAACAGCAGGTGAAGTGAAAACTTCACCTGCTGATTGTATTTATCTTGCGCCTTGCAGATTCGCGCCGCCGTTTTTGCCGCGTTATTTCCGAATCATTGCCTCTCGACTGGCCGGATATGGCAATAAAATGGCATATACTTTCGGATATTGCGGGTGAAAAGGACTATACCTTGGGATAGTTGACGTTTTCGAAACTGTGAACAATCCTGCTAAAACGTCACAAATGATCATCCAGTAGAGCAGGAAATCAACCAGAGCTTGCCACAAGCGGCCCGAACGGGACAATAATAGGGCATAAGCAAGGCAAGCACGACGCCGAAGCTGGTTGTGAGTGACGCGAGTATGGCAAAAATCGGGCAGCGGCGGGGGCCAGCGCCTTTACACACAAGCACTTGAACCTGAATGGAGAATTAAAATGATCATCAAAGCAATCACCATGCTGCAGTCGTTCCGCAAGGAAGAGGACGGTCTGGCACTCACGGAATATCTGATCCTGCTGGGTCTGCTGACCGGCGCCGTTATCTTGGCCGTTATCGGATTTGGAACGTCTCTTGGTACCCAATGGGCAAGCTGGACAACTTGGCTCACCGGTTCGACAGCACTCCAGGCTCCGGCTCTGACTCTTGCTCCCGGAGCAGGTGGATAAAAGTCGGGCACTGTCACACTTTGACAACGCATAAGCTGCAATAAAACACATTCCCCGGTTTAGATTTTGTAAATCGGGGAATGCTATTTAAACTGGTCACCAATTTGGCTCATTTCAGGGTCATGTTTAATTGGTTTCCGGTTTACCCACCCGGCACTTTTCGCATCACGACAACACGCCAAGAATATTTGGTGCGGAATAGAACCGGACAGGCAGAACGATAGGACCATTTCCCATGCGGGCATCGACTTTTCTGAGTATCGCCATTGCTTTGATGCTGGCCGTGGCTGCGGTCTTTGGCACACAATCCTACCTGGAAACCCAGCGTCAGCAGATCGAACAAGCCTCCCGCATTGATCGCGGCGAACCTCTTAACACTATCGTCGTCGCTAAGAACCCTCTGCGCTTTGGGGAACGTTTGACGGCGGACAAGCTGGAACTGATCCCTTGGGCCAGCGAGACGCTGCCGACCGGGGCCTTTACCACGATCGACCAACTGGCCGGCGAGACTGACGATACCGCGCGCTTCGTGCTGTCCGCGATGGAGCGGGGCGAGCCCGTCCTGACCGCCAAGATCACCAATCCCGGACAGCGCGCCAAACTGTCCACCGCCATCTCTCCGGGGATGAAGGCCGTCTCCATCGCGGTGAACGATGTGCTGGGCGTGGCCGGTTTCGTGCTGCCCGGCGACCGTGTGGACGTGATGTTGACCCGCACCGACGGAAATGACCGCAGTCAGGCTTTCGTCGACGTCCTGCTGCAAGGCGTGCGCGTGGTCGCCATCGACCAGACCGCCGACGACACCCGCGACCAGCCCAGCGTCGTGCGGACCGTGACATTCGAAGTGACAACCGAAGAGGCGCAGAAACTGACCCTTGGCGCGACCATCGGGACGCTGTCCCTTGCGCTGCGGAATGTCGTGGGCGCCGAGGTTGAAGAACCCAGCCGCATGACCGTGAGCGAGTTGAGCATCACCTCTGCCTCGGCGGCGCTGGCGGCCCAGCAGGCCGAAGCCGAGCGTCTGGCGCAGGAGCAGCAGACCTCGCAACAGACCGACCGTCTGGCCGCGCTGGAAGAGATGATCCGCAACATGGGGACGGATGTGACCGGGCGCCTGGCCTCGGTCGAAGAGAACCTGACCACCGTGCGCGCGACAGAGCCGCAGGTGGTCGAAAAGGAAGTGATCGTGGAGCGTGTGGTCGAAGTGCCGCAAGCGGCTCCGTCCTTCGTCACCATCGGCGTGGCCCGCAACGGGCAGCGCCAGGAATACACAGTCGAAACACTCAAGCCCGCGGAAGAATGATGGCCGCGGGTTTTCATCATAGAGGCATCAAGAGCGTCACAAGGCGCCGCAACATCGGAGCGGGACATACATGAAGAGCATTTTGAGCATCGTCAGACCGATAGGACAAAGAACCCGACATGCGACCGTGCAGGCGCTGTCGGCTCTTGTCGTCTGTCTGGGACTTGCAACCCTGCCAGCCGCGCTTCACGCGCAGGAGCGGATGGTGGCCCTGGGCGGCGACAGCGTGATCGAACCGATCATGATGAAACCGGGCTTCACCCTGACAGTGCGAACGGACCGCGCTTTCAGCGATATCGTCGTGGGCAATTCGGCCGTCGCGGATGTGTTTCCGCTGACCGATACGTCCGTCTATGTGCAGGCGAACAACACCGGGGCGACGAACGTGTCGTTCTTCGGGCCCAACAAGGCCCTGCTGGGTGTGATGATCCTGAACGTTCGGGTGGATTTCAACGATCTGCAACAGGCCATCAACCGCGCGGTGCCCAATGCCGATGTGTCGGTTGCCAATATCAATGGCCGCGTGCGCGTCTCGGGCGAGGTGCGCGACGGCCCCTCTCTGGCGCGCGTGCTGGAACTGGCCGAGCAATTCAGCGACCAGCCGGTTCTGAACGCGGTGCGCGTGACCGATCCGCAGCAGGTGCAGCTTGATGTGCGTATCCTCGAGGTCAGCCGCACAGCCGGCCGCGAATTGGGGGTCGAGCTGTCCAGCAACCGGACGAATACCGGTATCGCCAGCACCAGCGTTCCCTTCGGCAGTTTCGTCGGCAACCTGCTGGCGGGGGCCGGTGCGGATATCGACATCGTGATCAACGCGCTGGAAACCAAGGGGCTCGCCCGCCGTCTGGCCAACCCGACGCTGGTGACCTCGAACGGGGTCGAGGCGAATTTCGTCGTGGGTGGCGAAGTGCCGATCCAGACCACGGCCCTGAACGCGGACGGTGTGCCGATCGGGACAGGTACGGATTACCGCGAATATGGCGTGCGGTTGAACTTCCGTCCGACAGTGCTGGACAATGCGCTGATCAGCCTCGAAATCCGGCCTGAAGTCAGCGATATCGACACATCGGTGACGGTGAACGGCCAACCCTCGTTCATCTCGCGCAAGGCCGACACGACGGTCACGCTGCGTGACGGTCAGAGCTTTGCCATCGCGGGCCTGCTGCAAGTGGATAACGAACGCAACGTGCAACAGGTGCCGTGGATCGGACAGATCCCGGTTCTGGGCACGCTGTTCCGCTCCACCGCCTTCCAGAAACAGGAAACCGATCTGGTGATCCTTGTGACCCCGCGTCTGGTGCGCCCAAGCTCGCAGAACGAGCCGCTGGTCTCGCCGCTGGACGGCGCGCGCTCCTCGAATGACGTGGAGCTGTTCCTGCTGGGGATGCTTGAAGTCAACAAGGACATGATCCGGTCCTTTGTCGATGGCACCGGCGTCGTCGGTCCCTATGGCCACATGATTGATCTGGAGTTTGACGATGCGCTTGTCGAGAAGAAATAAGCTGTTGGCCTGTGCCATTCTGGCCAGCAGCCTGTCCGGCTGCGCCGATTACATGAACCACCGCGATTCTGTGACCTTGGGTGCGGGCAACGCACCCGAGGCCAACACCGCCATTCATACGATCAACCCGTTTCCACCCGGCGCCTCGAACACGACGATCGTCGTAAGGAATTGAGCCGGTGGCAGGGCTGTCCCTCGGGATGACCCTGCCGAACAGACCCGGAAACGGTTGACAGGGGAATGTCATGGCTGCCGGCGCATTGTCAGCGGCACTGATGGATTTGAGGTTTGCGATTGCCGATGCGACAGGGGAAGATCAGTGGGTTTTGGCGCTGGGGCCGCAGCTTTGTTGCGGGCACCCAAGGCGCGCTGCTGACCGAGACGCTGATCGTCGTGCCGGTCGTCACGATCTTCGCGGTGGGCATCCTGGAATTCGGCAATGTGTTCTGGCAGCGCCATCAGGTGCAGGTCGGTGTGCGTGATGCCGCGCGGTACTGGTCACGCTGCCGGGGTGTCGCGCCCTTTGACACCTGCAGTCAGGCCATCGCCCGCAATCTTGCCTTCTACGGCAACCCCGCCGGGACTGGCGCGCCGCGGGTCGTGGGATGGACCGATGCGGCGGGGTTGGAGATCGAACCGGCGCTGCCCCCCAGCAGTCCGGACAGGGACGATCTTGTGACGGTGACGGGCACCCATACCTATACCGGCTCGCCCCTGATGCGGCTGTTGCAGATCGAGGCGTTCGACTTCAGTTACACCCATCAGCAGAGGTATATCGGATGGTAAGGCGCGCGATCTCCTTTCGCCGCAACGAGGATGGCGCGACACTTGTCGAAGGCTTGATTGTCTTTCCCATCATCCTTCTGACCTTCGCGACCTTCGTCGAGTTCGGTGTGGCCATGGTGCAATGGAACCAGACGGTCAAGGCGATGCAATACGGGGCCCGGATGCTGGCCGTATCCGACCCGCTGGCCGTCGATCTGGCCAGCCATTTCGAGTCGGATTATCCGGCGACCGAGGGGGGGCCGGTTCTGGGCACCATCGCGCCGGTCGTGTGCACGTCGGACGGATGCACGCAGGGGCTTGACCTCAACGAGGCGGGTCTGAACCGTGTTGTCCTTGGCAGCGACGGCATCTGTGATCCCTCGGCTGAGGGCACACGGCTTGGCATGTGCGACCTGAACGGCCTGATCACGACGGACAATGTGCAGGTGACCTATTACCGTTCGGGCCTCGGCTATGTGGGGCGCCCCTCCGGACCCGTGGTGTCGATCACGATCGAGTCGCGCAATCTCAACTTCGATTTCTTTTTCCTTGGCGCGCTTCTGGGGCTCGAGAACATCACGATTCCGGCCCATCCCGTGACCATCACCAGCGAAGATCTGTCGGACACGATATGAATATGATTGAAAACGATATCCTCCCGATGCGTACCAAGATGCGCAAGAACATGGTTCTGGTCCTTGATACGGGCCAGCCGGAATTCGCCGCCATCTCGGATCATCTTGAGATGATGTCCCACTTTCAACGCGAAGTGACCACCTTCGAAGAGATGATGCGCGCGCCGGGGGCTTTTGTGCCCGATATCGTCGTGGTCGATATCGCCACGGTCAGCGCGTCCGAGCTTGAAATGCTCTCTTCGATCCGCGGGCACTATGGAGACGTGCCCATCGTGGTCGTGTCCGAGGCGCTGGATGACGCGCAGGTGCGCAAGCTGCTCAAGCTGAAGGTCCATGACTGGCTGCGCAAACCTGTGGTGTTCGGGGAATTCCTGAACTCGATCCAGAGCGGGATCCGCACCTCGAAACAATCCAGCACGCGGGTCCATGCGGTAATCTCGGCCGTGGGCGGCGCGGGTGCGACGACGGTGGCTGTGGCGATGTCAGAGATTCTGGCTCGCAAGATCGGAAAGGACAAGTCGAACGGATCGGTCGCCCTGTTCGATCTGGATTTCTCGACCGGGTCCTGTGGCTATCTTCTGAACCTGACATCCGGCTTCAATCTGGACAGCGTGATCTCGAACCCCAGCCGGATCGACAGCGAGTTCGTGAACCTGCTGCAGCAAAAGCATGAACACGGCATGATCGTCTATTCCTTCAAGCGCCGTGAGGTGGTGACAAGCCTGAACTGCTATGAACTGGTGCTGCGGATGCTGGACGTGGTGACGGTCCAGCACGCGCATACGGTTCTGGATATCCCCTATTACGAGACGGATTGGCGGCAGGATGTCCTGTCAGGCGTCAACACCGTCACGATCGTATGCGAGATGAACCTGCCCTCGATCAAGCACACGATGGACCTGCTGGAAACCATCCGCGAATTGCCCGGCGGCAAGAAGCCGGTGACCGTCCTGATCAACAAGCGCAAGCGCAGCCTGTTCGGCGGCGACCGCATCAACAAGGCCAAGCTGAAACAGTTGTTCGGCGATACGCCCTTCGACTATCTGCCCGACGAATATGACCTCATGGCCGAGGCTATGGATCGCGGGGTCACCCTCAGCGATGTGAATGCCTCGTCCAAGTTTCTGAAGGCCGTGACGAAATACGTCAACGGATCGCTTCTGGCCGAAAAGGCGGTGACCGCATGACCGATCATCCGACCCGCCGTCTTGTCCTGTCCGGTCTGGCCCTGCTGGCCATGACCCCCGGTGCCGCTTTGGCCGAACTGAAGCGCGTGCCGCGCGATCATGGTCCGACCTCGCGCCAGATCGTCCGCTTCGAAAGCAATGAAAAGCCCGGAACCATCATCATCTCGAATGCCGAGCGCAGCCTGCATGTCGTCATGGGGAACAATCAGGCGGCCCGCTACGATATCAGCGTCGGCCGTGATGGTTTCGTCTGGACCGGAACCACGACCGTCGGGCGCAAGGCGCAATGGCCAGACTGGCGCCCGCCCGCCGAAATGCGGCAGCGTGATCCGTCATTGCCGACCTTCGTGCCCGCCGGCCCCTACAACCCGCTCGGGGCGCGGGCGATCTATCTCTACAACGGCGGGCGCGACACGCTCTATCGCATCCATGGCACCAACAGTGCCGAGACCGTGGGTGGGTTCGAGACGTCGGGGTGTTTCCGTCTGACCAATGCAGATGTGATCGAACTGTTCGACAAGGTCGCGGTTGGCACGAAAGTCATCGTGAAATGACCAGTAACCCGAGGAGGTGAGACGGTGGTAGGACGGTTCTTCAGAAAACCCGCAGGCGACGAACCCGCGACCGAGCTTGAACGGCGCATCGCCGTGCATCCCGAGGTTCTGGCGGGTGAGGGCAGCCCCGTTCCGACAGCCGCGCCCGCGCCAAAAACGCCCGCCGCAGCCTCGGGCATGCCGGATCTGGTGGCCGAACGGGTGAACCTGCATCGCTTCCTGCTGGACAAGATCAACCTCGCGGTTCTGGACCAGATGGAGGCCGAGCAACTGCACAACGAATTGCGCCCCTTGGTGCGCGATTACGTCAAGGCGCAGAACCTGCCGCTGAATGCCAAGGAACTGGACAGCCTGATTTCCGATCTGGGCGACGAGATGCTGGGCCTTGGTCCCATAGAGCCGCTGCTGAAGGATGACAGCATATCCGATATCCTGATCGTCGGGCCGAAAACCGTCTATATCGAACGCGCAGGTCGCTTGAAGCGCACCGATGTGCGGTTCAAGGACGAGCAGCATCTGCTCCGCATCATCAACAAGATCGTGGCCTCGGTCGGTCGGCGCGTGGATGAATCCTCGCCGCTTGTGGATGCGCGTCTGGCCGACGGGTCGCGCGTCAACGCCGCGATCCGCCCCGTGGCGGTGGATGGCCCGCAGGTGTCGATCCGGAAATTCTCGAAACGTCCGTTCCAGCTGGAAACGCTGGTGCAGAACGGTGCGCTTCCTGCGGGCATGGCCAAATTGCTGGCGGCGGCGGTCGAGGGCAAGGTGTCCATGATCGTCTCGGGCGGCACCGGTTCGGGTAAAACCACGATGCTGAACGCCCTGTCGGCCTTCATCCCGCATGAGGAACGTCTTGTCACGATCGAGGATGCGGCAGAACTTCAGCTCCAGCAGCCCCATGTGGTGCGTTTGGAGACCCGACCGCCAACGATGGATGGCCGCAACGAGATCCTCCAGCGCGACCTTGTGAAAAACGCCCTGCGGATGCGCCCCGACCGCATCATCATCGGCGAGGTGCGCGGCGGCGAAGCGTTCGACATGCTTCAGGCCATGAACACGGGCCATGAGGGCTCCATGTCGACGATCCACGCCAACAATCCGCGCGATGCGCTCAGCCGTCTGGAACAGATGGTCGGCATGGCCGGGATGCCCATGTCCCAGATGAGCATCCGCTCGCAGATCGCTTCGGCGATCCAGGTGATCCTGCAACTGTCGCGGATGCGCGATGGCACCCGCCGCGTGACAGCCATTTCCGAATTGACCGGCATGGAAGGGGATGTGGTCCAGATTCAGGATATCATCAAATACCATCGCACAGGTGTGGACGAGGATGGCCGCGTCATCGGCGAATTCCGCTCGACCGGCATCCGCCCGCGTTTCCTCAGCGAGATCAGCACGATCGGGCTGAAGGTCGACATGAGCATCTTCGATCCGACAACACGGCATTGACGGGGTCCCATGTCCATTATCGTCATCTATGGTTTCATCTTCGGCGCGGTCCTGCTGCTGACCGAAGCAATGCTCCGGCGCCTGTTCGGCGCACGCAGCGCCAATCGCGAGGTCAATGAGCGGCTGGAACGGCTGAAAGCCGGTTCGGATCAGCTCAGCACCTACAAAAGCCTGCTCAGCGACCGTGGCGTGGGACGCTCCGGCCTCTTGTCGCTGGGCTGGCTGTCGCAGCTTTATCGCCAGTCGGGACTGATGCTGTCGCTGCCGCGCCGGGTGCTCTACACGCTGGTCATCCTGCTGGGCGCATGGATCGGGGCCGCATGGCTGACAAATGACCTGCTGATCCAGATCATTCTGGCCTTGACCATCGGCCCCTCTGTTATTCTGGCGTTGGTGATCCGAGTCCGCGCGCGGCGCATCGCGAAATTCGTGGCGCAGCTTCCCGATGCGCTGGACATCATCGTCCGCAGCATGAACTCGGGCCATCCCCTGACCACGGCCATTGCCCTTGTGGGGCGTGAAATGCCCGATCCCATCGGCAGCGAATTCGGCATTCTCAGCGATCAGCTGACCTTCGGCTCGGAACTGGATGACGCGATGCTCCGCATGGTCGACCGGGTCGGCGCGGACGAGTTGAACCTGCTGGCCGTGACCGTCAGCGTGCAGCGCAGCACCGGGGGCAACCTGTCCGAGATCCTGGAAAACCTGTCCGGCATGATCCGCGACCGGGCGATGCTGCGCAACAAGATCCGCGCCATTTCCGCCGAAGGCCGGATCACGGCGATCATCATGGCCGCCTTTCCGTTCCTGCTCTATCTGATGATCTCGACGCTGGTGCCGACCTATTTCGATCCGGTCTGGGAAAGCGGCTATGGAACGACAGTCGTCGTGTCGATCCTTGTGCTGATGAGCTTTGGCCTTCTGATCCTTTACAAGCTGGTGAAATTTGACTTCTGACCCAAAGGAAGCGGCAGCACGCCATGAATGATACCCTGATCCTCGTTGCGGTCTTCGTCGCCGTCCTGCTGCTGATCTTCTCGATAGCCACAGCGCTGACCCGCAGCCGCGACATCCGGCGCAATATCGATTCTGTCTCCGCCGAGCAGCAGGTCCGCGATGCCCGCGCCGAAGAGGTCTTTGCCTCCGAGAATGACGACATCAAGCATTATTACGAGGTGATGCGGCGCAATGATCCCGAAGGGCTCGAGATGCGCCTGATCCGGTCGGGCTATTTCTCGCGCGATGCCAAGCGCACCTTCGTGCTGATCCGCCTGACCGCCACGGTCGCCGCCTTTGTGCTGGTCTGGTATCTGCTTGTGAACCTTGTCGGCGCCCTGTCCTCCGCGATGGCGCTGATCATGGCGGGTATCGCCGGTGGTATCGTGTTCATCCTTGCCAATGCGGTGCTGGACCGGAAGGCCAAAAGCAACGAGATCAACTATCGCAGGCTCTTTCCCGACTTTCTGGATCTTCTGGTGGTCTGCGTCGATTCCGGCATGAGCATCGAGGCCGCGATTGACCGTGTCGCGCATGAGTTTCTGGCGACCAAACCCAGCTTCGGCCAACATCTTGCGATCATTTCTCTGGAAGTGCGGGCCGGCCGCCCGATGCATGAAGCACTGACCAACTTTGCGGACCGCATTCACCTTGACGAAGCGCGCACCCTGTCCGTGCTGTTCCGTCAATCGCTGGAACTGGGATCAAGCGTCATCAAGACCCTGCGCGTCTTCAGCAAGGAAATGCGCCAGAAACGCCTCCTGATGGCCGAGGAAAAGGCGAATGCCTTGCCCGTGAAGATGCTGTTCCCGATGGCGGGCTTCCTGTTTCCCGTCAACCTGATCATCGTGCTGGTCCCGATCATGATGCAGATCATCGAACTCTTCGCAACGATGTCCCCCGGCGGCATGTGACCTTTGCGCGCGCCTGTACCTTGCGCGCCGGCGCGGGGATGGCGGCATAGCGTCGGTTGTGTCATCATGCCTCGGACACGGCAGCCATCACGATCCATTCTGCCGGACCTGATGCCATATTTCTGTCAGATGCGATGACTAGGCTCAAGGTGATCACGAAGCTCCAACAAGGGAGATTCCAGCAGGCGGATGCGAGCCCAGCGTTTCCTGAGCAGCGAGAAACCCGTTCTGATCGCCGTGATCGGACTGTGCCTGATGATAGCAGTGTTGCTTGACCGGATTGACCGCAACAGGCTTGATTATGCGGCGCGCGAGCAGGCAGGGCGCATCGGTGTCGAGGTCTTGCAGACGGTCACGACGCAACTCAACAACATGGCCATCGGCCTTGGTCGGCTGGTCACTGCGGCGGAAATGCTACCCGACCTCAACCCGGCTGCGTTCGAGACGATAGCCGCGCGTCTGGTGCGGGATCTGGAAGCAACCGGCACCTTGGTGGATCATGACCGATCACCTGTGCTGAGCATTTCGGTCGCGCCGGATCTGATCGTGGAACATGTCTACCCGTCAGAGGGGAACCGGGCCTTCCTTGGCATGGACTACCGTCAACTGCCCGGACAGATCGAGGATGTCGAAGCGGTTCTGGGCACGACGACACCGCTCGTGTCACGCCCCTTTCTGGCGGTGCAGGGACAAAGAGCGATTGCCGTGCGACAACGGATCACCGGGCCTGATGGTCGTGTTCTGGGGATCGCCTCGGTCGCCATTGATCTTGATCTGCTGTCGGAACAGCTTGCACGCCAGACCGCGCAAGGATCAGACCACCGTGTCGGTTTCTTTGTGGACGGGTTCGGCGGGCTGGGCGATCAGGATGTGTTTCGGCTTGATCCCTATATCCTTGATCTTCATACCCGGAACATGGCGTGGACCATCGCCGTTCTGCCACAGGACGGATGGCCGACCTTGCCCTTGCTGACGCCGACGCGCGTCATCGTCCCGCTCGTCACTCTGGTGTTGCTCTGGCTCGTTCGTGCCAATCACCAACGCAACCTGCGACAACGCAAGAAAGAACGACGTCTGGAAAAGGGCATTGACGCGCTCTCCGCCGGTTTTGTCATCTTCGATGAGAACGACCAGCTGATCCATTGGAACGAAACCTACAGGGATCTTTTCGGCTATGGGACGATCCTGCGAAAAGGGATAACCCTGCAAGAGCTGCTGAAATCCGGCTTGCGACAGGGGATCTTCAAGGTCGATCAGACGTCCGAAGAGGCATGGATCGCCCTCAACGTGGACAACCATCGGCGCGCGGGCGGTTCGGTTGATGTCGAAATGGCTGATGGTCGCTGGATCAAGGTCCTGTCTCGTCGGACCGAGGATGGCGATCTGGTGGGTGTGCGTTTCGACATTACCGACCTCAAGCGCGCCCAGTTCGAGGCCGAACGACTAAGCCGCGCGAAGTCCGAGATGATCAGCGTCATGAGCCATGAACTCAGGACACCACTGACCACAATTCTGGGGTTCGGCCGACTGCTGGCGTTGAAGCCGCCGCAGGTGGGTGACAAGGCACAGGATGCCTTCACCAAGGATGCGATAGACCGCATCGTCGCTGCCGGTGAAAATCTGCTGCGGTTGATCAATGAGATGCTGGATTACGTCAACCTCGGTGCGGTGGCACCCGTCGCGGCGCAGGACTCATGCAATCTGCGCGATGTGATCGGGCAGACCGCCTCCAGGCTCGAGACTGCCGCCGCGCAACGGGGCGTCAGTCTTCAGGTCTCGTCTCCCGATGTGGCTGTGCGTGCCGATCCCGCGCGTGTGGCGCAGATTGTCGAGAACCTCGTGTCCAACGCGGTCAAGTTCACATCGATCGGAGGGACGGTGCGTGTCTCGGCCCGGACCGAAGAGGAATTCGCCTTTGTCACCATCGCAGATGATGGACCGGGTATTCCGCAAGACAAACAGAAAGCCATCTTCGAAGAGTTCTCTCAACTGGCGCCGTCCGGTCAGCGCCGCGAGGGTGGGATCGGGCTGGGGCTTGCGCGGACGAAACGGCTTGTCGAACTGCAAGGTGGAAAGATTGCCGTCCAAAGTGCTCCCGGCGAGGGCAGCACCTTCACATTCAGCCTGCCGCTTCCGTCCTTGCAACTGGTCTGAACAGACAGAATCCTCACCTGTTGAACCCGGCCCCCGCATGGCAGGCCGGGACGACCAGAGAGCGGTCGCCCTCCAGATCATCAAGGATCGGGCAATCCGGACGGTCATCGCCGGAACAGCCGCGCGCCAGATGATCCAGCGTGGCGACCATGCTTTCCATCTCGGCGATGCGGCGGCGCAGACCGGCAATCTGGTCCTCGGCCAGTCGTTTCACATCGGCGCTGTGGCGGCTGCGGTCCCGCCATAGCGCCAGAAGCTCGGATATCGCCTCGACCTGAAAGCCCAGATCGCGGGCGCGGCGGATGAAGCGCAGCATCTGCACATCCGTCTGCGTATAGACGCGATAGCCCGCACCCGTGCGACCCGCCGGGGGGATCAGCCCGATCTGTTCGTAATAGCGGATCATCTTGGCCGATACGCCCGAAGCCTTGGCGGCATCCCCGATATTCATGCGGTCTCTCCGTCGATGGCGGTGGGTTGGAAACGGCGCAGGCGCAAGGCATTGCCCAGCACGAAAACGCTGGACATGGTCATGGCACCCGCCGCGAAGATCGGCGACAGCAGAATGCCGAAGGCCGGGTAAAGCGCCCCCGCCGCCACCGGGATCAGCGCCGCGTTATAGACGAAGGCCCAGAACAGGTTCTGCCGGATATTGCCCATCGTCGCGCGGCTCAACCCGATGGCCTCGGGCACGCCGGTCAGACGGCCCGAGATCAGCACCACATCCGCCGCCTCGATGGCGATATCGGTGCCCGTGCCGATGGCGATGCCCACATCCGCCTCGGCCAATGCGGGCGCGTCATTGATCCCGTCGCCCACAAAGGCCAAGGCCCCGTGCTCTGCCCGCAGGGTCTTGATCGCATCGACCTTGCCACCCGGCAGCACCTCGGCCACCACCACGTCGATGCCCAGCTGCCGGGCAATCGCCCGCGCCGTGCCCGCATTGTCGCCGGTGATCATCGCGACCTTCAGCTCCAGATCATGCAGCGCGCGGATCGCGGCGGGGGTGCTTGGCTTGATCGGATCGGCCACGGCCAGAATGGCGGCCAGCTTGCCGTCGATGGCGGCATAGAGCGGGGATTTGCCGTCCTGCCCCATACGCGCGGCGTCCTGCGCGAAAGGGGCGACGTCCAGCCCCAACCGGATCATATAGCGATCCGCCCCGATCTGAACCGAGCGCCCGTCCACCTTGGCCGATACACCGAACCCGGTGTCCGAGGCGAAATCCGTCATGGCGGGCAAGGTCAGCCCGTCCTCCTGCGCCGCCGTCACGATGGCCTGCGCAATCGGATGCTCAGACCGCGCCTCGACCGCCGCGACCGTCGCCAGAACAGCGCCCCGCGCGAACCCGTCAGCCACGATCAGATCGGTCAGCGCGGGCTTGCCCGCCGTCAACGTCCCGGTCTTGTCCAGCGCCACGACGCGCACGCCCTGCAGGGCCTGCAACGCCTCGCCCTTGCGGAACAACACGCCCAGTTCCGCCCCGCGCCCCGTGCCCACCATGATCGAGGTGGGTGTCGCCAGACCCATGGCGCAGGGGCAGGCGATGATCAGCACCGCCACCGCATTGACCAGACCGAAGGTCAGCGCAGGCTCCGGCCCGACCATCAGCCAGACCGCAAAGGTCAGCAGCGCCAGCCCCATCACCACAGGCACGAACCACAGCGTGATCTTGTCCACCAGCGCCTGAATGGGCAGCTTGCCCCCCTGCGCCGCCTCGACCATGCGGATGATCTGCGCCAGCATCGTGGCCTCGCCCACCGCTGTCGCGCGGAAGGTCAGCGCCCCGGTCTGGTTCACCGTGCCGCCCGTCACCAGCGCCCCTTCCGCCTTGGCGACCGGGGCAGGCTCGCCGGTGATCATGCTTTCATCAATCCAGCTTTGCCCCGAGATGACCTCGCCATCCACGGGCACACGCTCGCCGGGGCGCAGATCGACCACATCGCCCGCCTGCACCTCGACAATCGCCACCTCAACCACGGCATCGCCGCGATGCACCCGCGCCATGCGCGGTTGCAGACCGACCAGCCGGCTGATCGCCTGCGAGGTGCGCCCCTTGGCGCGCGCCTCAAGATACCGGCCCAGCAGGATCAGGGTCACGATCACCGCCGCCGCCTCGTAATAGACATTCACCGTATTGGCAGGCAGAACTCCCGGCAGAAAGGTCGCCACCAGCGAATAGAAATAGGCCGCCGTGGTGCCCACTGCGACAAGGCTGTTCATGTCAGGCGCCGCCCGCAGCAGCGCCGGATAGCCCTTGAGGTAGAACCGCCGCCCCGGACCCGCCAGAACCAGCGTCGTCAGCACGAATTGCACCACCCAACTTGTCTGCATCCCGATGGTGGACATGATCAGATGATGGATCGGCGCGAACAGATGCGATCCCATCTCCAGCGCGAACACCGGCAGGCTCAGCACGGCCGCCACCGTCAGATCGCGGCGCAGCAAGGCCTCCTCGGCCTCCTTGCGCGCGGCCAAAGCATCGTCCTGCGAATCAGAGGCCCCAAGCGGACGCGCATCGTAACCCGCACCCTCGATCGCCGCGACCAGCGCCGCCGGATCGGCCGTGCCCGTCACCGTGGCCCGTTCGGTCGCCAGATTGACCGTGGCCGTCGCGACGCCCGGAACCGCCGCAAGCGCACGTTCCACCCGCGCGACGCAGGAGGCGCAGGTCATCCCTTCGATGCCGATATCCATCGTTTGCGCCGGCACCTCATAGCCGACCTTCTCGATCGCGGCGACAAGTGCGGCCCTGTCCAGAGGGGCGGTGGACAACACCTCGGCCTTCTCCGTGGCAAGGTTGACACTGGCCGAGGATACGCCGGGAACGCCCGCCAGCGCGCGCTCGACTCGGCCCACGCAGGAGGCGCAGGTCATCCCCTCGACGGGGAGCGAAAGGCTGTAATGTCTGGGGGGCGAGAATGATCTGTTCATGGCGACTGTCCTGACGTGTTTGTTTCCTGTCGCAGCTACAGATAATCCTTCCCATCATGGTAAGGTCAAGGCATGAAATTCACAAAGTTCGGCTCTTGACCTTCCAACGCTTGGAAGCCCTATCTCTGCGGTTGGAGATCAATGCAAAGAGGACATCATGCAATTCCACATCGAAACAATGACCTGCGGCGGCTGCGCGCGCGGCGTGACCAAGACGATCCAGTCCGTCGATGCGGCAGCGACCGTGACGATCGACCTGCCAACACAACAAGTTGAAGTCGAGACGACCGCCCCCCGCGATCAGATCGTTCAGGCCTTGACCGAGGCGGGCTTCGCGCCGGCCTGAGTGATGCCCCCAGACCATCGGTCCGCAGGGCACGCTGGTCGCGTTGCTCCCGCCTTCGTCATGACGGGCGGGGGCCGCGCGGTATGACCGCCAGCCGCTCCACTCCGGCGTCAGACCCAGTGCCGTCGCACGGGCCGCTGATCGCGTCTGCAAGACAGGCGCGGATGGCCCGAACCTCACCCCGCCCGGCCCGTCACCCCACCTGCAGGCCGGTCCGCAAGTCACCTGATGAACGCCCGACCTGCCAGCGGGGGGCGATGTTCCGCCTGTCTCACGAAAAAGTAGGCCACTGCGTTTCGTCCGTCATTGACAGATTGCGCCGCGACCGACCATCTAGGGGCATGTCGAGATGGGCGAACATCAGCAAGCTCTGCCAGACGCTGTTCAGCGTGGCGCTGCTCATGGCCTTGATCCTCTATCCGCCGTCCTCTGCCCATGCGCATCACGCGGCCTTTGCGGCGGCGGTGGTTCAGGATATGGATGCCGGGCACCACGCCCATGCCCATCACGACATGGGCGATGCCGATCATATGCGTCACCTCACCGAGGCTGACAGCGGGACATCCTCTGATACGCCCAACTGCTGCCAGGGCATCTGCATGGCCGCCGTCATCGCGCAGCCCCTATCGTCACTTCCCCGGATGCAAAGGGCAGGGCACGAGGCCACATGGCTGTCCAGCCTTTCGCCCTTCGACCCGGTCGCGCACCGACGACCACCCAAACACCTGATCTGATCGCGATCCCGCAGGCGGGATCACCGTTGTGATGCGCGTCCATGCAGGCATGGGCGCCAGATGATCAGGGAATCCAGATGAAATCCTTCTTTCTTGCGGGGGCAGGGGCCCTTGTGCTGGGGGCATGTGCGCCAGCCGTCACACCCTTGCCCCAGACCACCAGCCAGAATGCCGCGACAGATGCCGCGCGCCTTTCACCCGTCACCTACCGCGACCCGTTCGCAGACTACACCGACCGCACCCCGTCCGGACCGCGCGACTGGCGGCAGGTCAATGACGAACAATCGGAGGCCAACTGATGCGCGGCAGAACCCTTCCCGCCATGCTCGGCCTGCCGCTGCTGCTGGCCGCCTGTGCCAGCGCGGTGCCCGACCTCTACACCGCCCCAAATGCCGGATTTGCCGCCGTCTCCGACCAGACATCCGCAGCGATCGGCAAACGCACGGCCTTTGCCCAGACACAGGCCGAAAACGAGGCGATCCAGCGCGAGGTGCGCGCCCTCGTGCAGGGCAAGACCATTTCCGCCGACACGGCGGTGCAGGTCGCGCTTCTGAACAACAAGGGCTTGCAGGCATCCTATGCCGAAATCGGCCTTTCAGCCGCCGCCGCATGGCAAGAGGCAACGCCCGTCAATCCGGTCGTGTCGATCGGCGTGCTGGGGATCGGCGCGGCCGAGCTTGGGGCCTACCGCGCGATCGAGGGGATGATCGCGTCCAACCTGCTGGCCGCACAAACCCGTCAGCAACGCATGGCGCTGGCGGATGTGAACTTCCGCGCGGCACAGGCGCGGGCCGTCGGTGACACGCTGGCGCTGGCCAACCAGACCCGCGCGGCGTGGATCAGGGCTGTCGCGGCCTTTGAAACGGTCAGCTATCTGCAACGGGCCAAGGTCACCTCGGATGCAGGCGCGGAACTGGCGCAACGTCTGGGCGAGACGGGCGCCCTGAACAAGGCGGGACAGGCGCGCGAATTCGCCTTCAACGCGGAACTGGCCGGACAACTGGCACAGGCCCGGCTGGCCGCCACCCGCGCCAAGGAGGAACTGACCCGGCTCATGGGGCTCTGGGGCGATGACGTGGCCTATTTGGTGCCCGATGCCTTGCCTGCCTTGCCGCGCAGCGTCGGGCCTGTTGCGGGGATCGAGGCGCGGGCGCTGAACAACCGCGTCGATCTGCGCGTCGCCAAGCTGGATCTCGAAGCGCAGGCGGCGGCTTTTGGCCTCACCGACCGGACCCGTCTGGTCACCGATCTGGAACTGATCGCCGGGGTCGAGGCCGAGCGCGAGATCGAGGATGGCCGCAGGCGCACCGAGGCCAGCCCGCAGCTTGAACTGGAATTCGCGATCCCGATCTTCGACACCGGCAAGGCGCGCATGCGCAAGGCGGAACTGTCCTATCTGCAATCCGCCAATGTTCTGGCCCAGAAGGCCGTGAACATCCGGTCCGAGGCCCGCGCCGCCGAAGCCGGATACCGCGCCACCCATCGCATCGCGCAGCATTACCGCGATGTTCTGGTCCCGCTCCGCGCCACGGTCGAGGAGGAGGGGCTGCTCTCCTATAACGGGATGATCACCAGCACCTTCGAGTTGATCAGCGCCGCCCGCGACAGGCTGGGCGCCGAGTTGCAGGCCGCCAACGCCAAGCGCGACTTCTATCTGGCCGAGGCCGATCTGACCGCCGCGATCTATGGCGGCGGCTCCGCTGCCTTTTCACCTTCCGCCCCCGCCGCGCTCGCCGCTGCTGGCGATGCCGAACATTGAAAGGATGAACAAGATGTTGAACAGACGTCAATTGCTGGGGGCGGGTGCCGCAGGTGCGGCGCTTGTCTCCTCCCGATCATGGGGACAGACCGCCAATATGGGCCTGCCCGAAGCCGCCATCATGGACAGCGCCGCAACCCAGATAACGCCGCGCCCCACATCGGGGCCGGATTACACGCCCGTGGTCACGCTGAACGGCTGGACCCTGCCGCACCGGATGAACAACGGCGTCAAGGAATTCCACCTTGTCGCCGAACCTGTGGAACGCGAACTGGCCGAAGGCATGGTCGCGCATCTGTGGGGCTATAACGGCCAATCCACCGGCCCCACGATCGAGGCGGTCGAGGGAGACCGCGTCCGCATCTTCGTGACCAACAGGCTGCCCGAACATACAACGATCCACTGGCACGGGCTGATCCTGCCTTCCGGCATGGACGGCGTCGGCGGCCTCAGCCATCCGGCGATCCCGCCGGGCAAGACCTATGTCTACGAGTTCGACCTGATCAAATCCGGCACCTTCATGTATCACCCCCATGCCGACGAGATGGTGCAGATGGCGATGGGTATGATGGGCATGTTCATCGTGCATCCCAAGGACCCGACCTTCCGGCCCGTGGACCGCGATTTCCTGATCATGCTGAACGCCTTCGACATCGACCCCGGCACCTATGTGCCGCGCATCATGACGATGACCGATTTCAACCTCTGGACATGGAACAGCCGGATCTTTCCGGATATCGACCCTCTGGTCGTCAACAAGGGCGACCGCGTCCGCGTGCGCGTGGGCAACCTGACCATGACGAACCATCCGATCCACATGCATGGCTATGACTTCAAGGTGACCTGCACCGATGGCGGCTGGGTGCCCGAAAGTGCGCAATGGCCCGAAGTCTCCATCGACATTCCGGTGGGCGCGATGCGCGCCTACGAGTTCACGGCCGATCACTTGGGCGACTGGGCGATCCATTGCCACAAGTCGCATCACACGATGAACGCGATGGGCCATGACGTGCCCACCTTCATCGGCGTGAACAAGGCCGACCTCACGCGCAAGATCCGCAGCTTCCAGCCCGAATACATGCCGATGGGCACGGCAGGCATGGCGGATATGGGCACGATGGAGATGGAGCTGCCCGACAATACAGTGCCGATGATGACCGGCTGGGGCCCGCATGGCCCGATTGAAATGGGCGGCATGTTCTCGGTCGTGAAGGTGCGCGAAGGGATTGCCCCCGACGATTACAGCGACCCCGGCTGGTATGAAAACCCACCCGGCGAGCAGGCCTATGAATGGACGGGCGAACTGCCCGAATTCAGCCGCGTGAATGACGCGAGAACCCGCCTGACCCCAAGACCCGGCGACAAGGGCTGATTGCCATGCCGTCAGATATCACAGCCAAAAGGACCCCAAAGATGAAAACATTTCTCCTCGGCACAACCATTGCCCTGACCCTCGCCAGCGCCGCGTTTTCTGCCGGCACCCATGCCGGCGGGCATGGCCATGACATGATGGCCATCGGCACCCCCGCCGATGGTGACGCGGATCGCACCATCCAAGTCACGATGCGCGAGACAACGGATGGCGCGATGGTGTTCGAACCTGCCCAACTGGACTTCACGGCGGGCGAAACCGTGCGCATCGTCGTGACCAATGCAGGCGAACTCGACCATGAATTCGTGATGGATTCCCCCGACAAGAACATCGAGCACAAGGCGCTCATGGAGAAATTCCCTGAAATGGAGCATGACGATCCGAACGCCGTGCGCCTTGAACCCGGCGCCACGGGCGAGATCCTCTGGACCTTCGCCAACAAGGGCACCTTCGAATTCGCCTGCCTGATCCCCGGCCATTACGACGCCGGGATGCATGGCCCGATCACCGTCAACTGATCCCCTCACCGAAAGGATACCACCATGAACACCCTCAAGACCCTCACCATGACCGCCCTCGCGCTGACCCTGACCAGCACGCTGGCCCTTGCCGAAACCTTCACCAAAGGCGTTGTGAAGAAAGTCGATGCCGAGGCCGGAAAAGTCACGATCATCCACGAGGAACTGGTCAACCTCGACATGCCCGCCATGACGATGGTGTTCCGCGCCGATGCCGATGTGATCGCCCAAATGGCCGAGGGTGACGAGATCGAATTCACCGCCGACCGCGTCGAAGGCAAGCTGAAGGTCACCGCGCTGAAATAAGCGCATGACCCGACATGGCCGCATCTGACCCGCTGAACGGTCAGATGCGCGCCCAAGGCATGAAGGACATTCAATGAAACGCACCCTCTTCGGGATTGCTCTTCTGGCCGTAGCCGCCGGGGCATTCCTTCTGATGCAGCCCCCTGACACCCAAACGACCGACGCTCCGCTTGCAGGGGATGCGATGGTCGCCGTGCAGATCCCCGCCAGCTTCACCGAACAAGAGCAGATGGGACAGCGCGCCTTTGATGCCGCCTGCGCCAGTTGCCACGGGACAAACGCGCAGGGCAGGCAGGATATCGCACCGCCGCTTGTCCACAAGATCTATGAACCCAGCCATCACGGCGATGCGTCCTTTCTTCTGGCCGCACAGAATGGCGTGCGGGCGCATCACTGGCGCTTTGGCGACATGCCCCCCGTCTCGGGTGTGACGCGGGCCGAGGTGATGGATATCGTCGCCTATATCCGCGCCCTGCAACGCGTAAACGGGATCAATTGAGGCTTTCGCCCTCCGATGGGCGGCATCGCGGGCAAGCAGATTTGTCACATCGGCAGCCCTGCATGTGATAGAGTTACAGGTGACGTTCCCCCTGCACGATAGCGCGTCAGGGTGCCGGGATCTGGAACCCTACAGGTCATGGGGTGTTGTCATGGGGTGGCACGTCACACCGTAGGAAAGGACGTCCGATATGATGAACGGATATGGCATGGGTTTCGGCGGACTCTGGATGATCGTCATCCTGATCCTTGTCGGTCTGATGATTGCCGCCCTGATCAAGTATCTGCGCAAGTAAACCAGAAAGAGAGATCCGCATGACCTATACCATCACCCGGTTGATGACCGGGGCGAATATCGACGACATCGACACCCGGACGCGCAAGGCGCTGGCCGAGCATGGCTTCGGTGTCCTGACCGAGATCGACGTGCAAAAGACCATGAAGGCCAAGCTGGACGCCGACATGCCAGCCTATCGCATTCTCGGGGCCTGCAATCCGAATATGGCCTATCAGGCCATCGGGATCGAACCGCGCGTCGGTGCGATGCTGCCCTGCAACGTGATCCTGCGCGCGGTCGAGGGCGGCGTGGAGGTCAGCGCGATTGATCCCGTGGCCTCCATGCAGGCGATCGAGAACGCGAAGTTGATCGCGGTGGCAGGTGACGTGCGCGACCTTCTGGCCAAGGCTATCGCGGCGATCTGACATGCGGCGTCACCCAGTGCGGGCGGAGCTTCTGGCGGGACGACAGGTTAATTTTGTCTGAACAGCCGCCGCCAAGTGTCTGAAAACATTGGCCTCGAAAAATGTCCCACGATGGGACACCGCCGGATCATCTCTCCTCCGGTCTGGCGGCAGCCACCATGCGCTGGGTCAAGGCCGCCGCGAAAGCCACGAAAAGGCCGATCCCGGTCAAGATGTAGGCGATGGTGAACAGCTTGCCAAGGACGGTGCGCGGCACAAGGTCGCCATAGCCCACGGTCGCGATCGTGACGACCGCAAAATAAAGGGCGTCGATCCAAGCCCATTGCTCGACCAGTCGATAGAACACCGTTGCCACGACGATCAAGGCCGTCACCAGACCCATGAGAACCCTCACATGCGGGTCCGCAAGCGCGACACGCAGCCCGGACAGGAGAAAGCCAAGATTGACACCGAGTTTCATGAGCATCGCCTGCGTGCTGGAATAGGGTGGCGCAAGATTGACGCCCTGTCAGTGAAAGAGATATTTTGCAGCGCTCAGCACCACGCCAAGGCCCCCGGCACAGCACGCACCAAGGATTGCAGAGATCAGGGCGCGGTCAACCACCCAGCCCACACGCGCGCCGAAGATCATCAGCAGGGCCACGCAGAACCCTTGCGACAGAGCAACAGCCGTCTGGACGGCAAGCAGGCCGAAGGCCGAGGCAAGCATGATCGCCGCCGGCAGATTGGCGGCGACGAGGGCGGCACGGCTGTGGTCCCAGGCCTGACGGATATGAGCGCGGGTTGGCCTGTCGCCCGTCCTGATGGCCCCGGCCATGACCTCGGCAAAGACCTTGGACATCAGGATCGCCGTGACCGAGCCGAACAGAATGACGGATACTCGGATGGGGCTGGCGGGATGTGCCTCGAACGAGATCAGAAGGCTGAGGACCGTGACCGCGCCATAGATGATCCCGAAGGAGGCTTCGTCCATCGCCTTGATCCGGTCGGTATGCCTGTGGGGCTGGGCCTGTCCCGAACCCATCAGTAGGCCGTCCATCCGCCGTCCGTGGCGTAGATGCCGCCGGTGAAATTCGACGCCTCGTCCGACAGCAGAAACAGCATCATGCCGACCTGTTCGCCCACCGTTGCGGATCGGTTTTCGGGATCGGTCCAGGCGAGGATGCTGTTGGTCTTGATCGACCCCATCATCGGCCCCTGACTGGTTTTCATCGAGGCCGCGACCATGGCACCCGCGCGGGCCACCATCGGTGTGTCGGTGGCGGCCATGTTCACCGAATTCACGCGGATGCCGTAGGGGGCATAGTCAATGGCGGCGTTGCGGGTCAGACCGTTCACGGCGTGCTTGCTGGCGACATAGGCGGGGTTGCCCGCAAGCCCCGTCATCCCGGCGATGGAGCCGACGTTGAGGATCACGCCGCCCTTGCCCTGTTCGACCAGATAGCCCAGTTCGGCCCGCAGCGACAGGAAGGTGCCCAGCGCATTGGTGCGGAAAACATTGTCCCAATAGTCCTGCGTCGCCTCGTGAATGCGGGCAAAGATCAGGGGGCGCTGGCTGTCGTAATCATTTGCCTCGCCCGAGTAGACGCCGTCCATCACACCGGCATTGTTGATCGCACCATCCAGCCCGCCATAGGTCGTGGCAGCAGCCTGCACGGCAGCCTCCATCGTGGCGGGGTCGGCGATATCACCGTGAATGAACACGCTGTTGCCGCCCAGATCGCGGATCGCGGCATCGGTCGCCTCACCCTGATCCTTGAGCCAGTCCACGCCCACCACATTCGCACCCTCACGCGCCAGACGGATGGCGGCGGCGGCGCCCATGCCGCGGGCTGAACCGGTCACGATATAGGTGCGCCCGGAAAACCGGCCCGGAATGTGATAGTCAGGGTCCAGTGGCCGCATCGGCACCAAGGCGTTGCGCCCCGGCCTGCCGCCCGGAACCTGCGCCTGTGCGGGTGGCGTGGTCAGGCTGGCCGTGGTGGCCATGGCACCCGCCGCAAGTGTCATGCCCTTGAGAAGGTCGCGTCTTTCCATATCGCATGCTCCGGTTGGAAGGTTCAGGGGAAATCAGCCCGACCACGCACGAGGTGGAACGGGGTCGGGCCTGCACCTTAGAAGATCGTGAAACCTCCATCGGTGTTGTAGGTCGATCCGGTGATGTTCGACGCCTCCTGCGACAGTAGGAACAGCATGATCGCCACCTGTTCGGCGGCGGTCGAGCCGCGCTTGGCCTGATCGCTGAATTGCAGCAGGCTCATGCTTTTATAAAGCCCGATGCCGGTATCGGCGAAGCCTGTCTCGCGGCGCTGGCCGATGATCTCGAAGGCGCGTTCGAACATCGGGGTCACGGTCGTGCCCATGCCGACCGAGTTGACGCGGATGCCATAGGCCGCGCAGTCGATGGCGGCGGTTTTGGTCAGTCCCTGCACCGCGTGTTTCGACGAGACATAGGGCACCGTGCCGCCAAAGCCCCGGATGCCTGCAACCGAGGCCACGTTGACGATGGCCCCGCCCCGGTTCTGCGCGATCATCTGGCGGATCTGGTGACGCATCGCATAGAAGGTGCCGTAGACATTGACCTTGATCCCCCGGTCGAAATATTCATCCCCCGCCTCGTCGATCCGGGCCATGACGCGGTCTTTCTGGTTGGGATAGTCGATCGGTTCGTCCGGGAAGAGGGCGTCCATCACGCCCGCGTTGTTGATGGCACCATCCAGCCCGCCATAGGTGTCCACCGCGACACGCACCATCTGCGCGCAGGTGGCATCTTCGGAGATGTCGCCGCCGACGAAGGTCGCATTGCCGCCGTCGGCCCTGATCTGTTCGACCACCGAGGCACCGAGGTCTTGGAGGATATCGACGCCGACGACATTCGCACCTTCCTTGGCCAGACGCCGGGCCGCGACCTCGCCCATGCCGCGGGCCGATCCTGTCACGATGATCGTCTTGCCCGCGAACCGGCCGGGGATGAAATAATCCTCGGCGATGGGCACCACATTCTGGCGACCGGGGATCGCGGCATCCTGCGGGTTCCATGCTGTCGCATAGGGGCCAAAGCCCAGCGACATGGCCTGTGCTTCGGCCTGCGTCGCCGTCACCGTGCCCGCCAGACCGCCAGCCGCCGCAATGCCAAAGCCCTTGAGGAAATCGCGGCGTTCCATGCCATCGGTGGTGTCGCTGTCCTGTGTCATGTGATGTATCCTTTTGACTGAATGAGGAGATTTTCGGATCAGAAGGCGTAGCGCACGAAGACCATCGCGCTGAGCCAGTCTTTCGCTGTGCCGCCCAATGCCGCCTTTGCGCCGTCGCCCGGCACGGTGTAGGCGATGTGGCCATGCACATAGGTGTTCTTGGATTTGAACCATTTGACGGTGACATTCGCCTCGTAGCCCAGTTCCTTGTCGCTGAGGAACGACAGCGCCGGATTGCCGCCGATATTGTTCAACTGGTCCGCCCGGAAGGCCCAGAGTTGGGGCACGATCTCGACCCGTGGGTCGACACGGAACCGGGCCTGGATGCGGTGGGCTATGACGTTGCTGTCCTGCACCACCTTGAAATGGTTGGCCCCCTGCACCCATTGTTCGCCATTGCCGCCCGACAGCAGCGGGTCCCAGCGTTCATAGGTCGAGGTTGCCGGATCATCGCCCGAGAAATACGAGAGGCGATAGCTGATGCTGGGCGACCATTTGGCCTGCGGCATGTGATAGCCCGCCTCGACCCAGCCCGCGCGCGCGTCCATGTCGAAATCCCGGTTGGTCTGCCGCGCGATTTCGCCCCCGAAGAAGGGCCCTGCTGCACCCGTGGGGTTGGGCTGCCAGGTGAAGCGTGCGTCCCAGAGTTCCAGATTCTCGCGTCCGCCCGCGATTGTTCCGGTGGGGCTGAAATAATTGGTGTTCGACTTCGGCACGGTCAGATAGGTGGCCCCAAGGGTCAGGCCCGCCAGCGGTTTGGTTTCAAGGTTGAGGCCCGCGATCTTGGTGTCGGAGTCAAGGATCGGCAATTCGTCGGGATCGACGTAGAACGCCTCGAATTTGGTGTCGTTATAGGCGATCTGGCCCAAGACCAGCAGGTCCGAGGACCAGCGCGCATTCGCCTGAAGGGCGGCGCGCTCGTCGCCATTGGCCGCGGTGTTGGCGATCAGGAAACCGTTGGCGAGCGTGAAACGCTGGCGTCCGGCGGTGAAGTTATAGGTCAGGCGGTTGCCATCGGCATCTACATTGCCGCCGACCAGACCGATATAGGCGTCCTCCAGATAGGTGTAGCTGCGGGTCTTGTCGGTGAAGAGTTCCTGCCCGTAAGACCCCGAGGTGATCGCGCTCAGCCCGCCATAGAAGGACAAGCTGTCGCCAATCGGTGTGATCCCATAGACCCCGTAATGCAGATAGCCTTCAACCCAGTCGTCATAGCCGCGCCCCGAGGGCGTGCCCTGCACCAGCGGGTTTCCCGCCAGCATCAGGTCGGGCCGTCCATACCACGCGTTGTTGTTGGCATAGTAGAGCGCGAAGGCATCCAACTTGAACCGCAGATAGGTGCCGTTGCGGTCAAGGATCAGCGGGAAATCCGATGACTTGCCGGTGGCGGCCATGCCGCGTCCGGTGGCGGGTTGCGCGCCATCGCGCAACTGGACGGTCACGGTCAGATCAACACCGCCCGTGGCGGAGGGAAGTCCTTCGTGCCCGATGTTTTCCACAGCCGGATTCCGCCGCGCGGACCCCAGGGCAAAACCGATCCGATCCTCGGAATAGGCAGCACCGGGAAAGAGGCCAAGGGCGCGGCGCACGCTGTCCTCGATCCGGCTGTTGAAGGCTGCATCCGCGCTGGGATTGTCGATCACGATACGCACAGAGTCGATCAGTCGTCCCGCAAAGGGCTGTGCGTCGGAAATACCCTGCGCCGATGCCGCGCTGCCCAGAGGGGCCGAGACGGCAACTCCCGCCATCACCATCGCCATGACCCGCAACAAGGCTGTCGCGGTGATCGGCGATGGATGCCGTGATCCATTGTTCTGGCAGATGTGCATCGGAATTTCCCCCTCTCGGTCGTTCGGGGAAAGATGCGCGCGTTTTCCTGCTGGCGCGACAGGATGCCTGCTCAAATTGAGCAGGCGGAGCAAGGCAGGTGCTCAGGCTTGCAGCTCTTGCCGCAGTTGAATGTAGAGCCGTGCCAGCCTTTTGTTGAAGCGGTCCTCGAAATCGCTGAAGGCCGCCTTTGCCGGAGAATGCGACGCATCGCCCACGATATACCAGCCCTTCTTGGGGTGGTTCTCGATCCAGCCGCGGGCCTTGAGCGCAGCAAGCTTGCGGTTCACGGTCTGTCTGGGCAGATGCAGAACATCGGCAATACGAGAGGCGGACATGCAGGCTTTGCCACACTGGCTTTCGTCATGTCCATCGAACTGGCTTTCGAGGCGGCGCTGCCCCAAAACAGCCAGAACCAGCATTTGCGTCAGATCGCCCTCGAAGGTGTCGACCAGATCCACCAGATGTTCGGTGAAGAACTGAACGAAGGCGTATTGGACCGGAAAGTAGGACGCCTCGATCCTTTTCTGAACATCCGTCAGACGCTGGCTGCTGCTGGCGGCGGGCTTGAAATTGGTGATGGTGCGACAAGGCTGTGCCGTCATGAACCGGTTCCCTGTGCCGGAAGTGAAAATAAAAATCATCCTATGAGAGAGTATTTTACCACGAATGAATGACTTTGGGTGCTCATTTTGAGCACCCCGTTGTCGCGCTTGCGTGTAGGTTGCATTCCGGCGGATGCGCCGGGCCCTTGAGAGAAAGCGGACATCACTGTGAAACAGGGGGAGGACCTGACAGAGGCAGTCGGCGTGCACCGCGCTGTCCGACGGGGCAGGATCGTTGATCAGCACCTTTTGTCTGGCCCCTCGGTCGCTGGCGCTGTCTTTGCGGCGCTGGCCTTTGTGGCAGCGCTTCTGCCCGGCATGGTGCCACGCAGCGAACTGGGCCAAGGAATCCTTGCAGGATTTGCCGTCTCCTTTGGGTATTGGATCGGTGCGGGGCTGGCGGCGTTGGCGCGGATGCTTGATGCCGGCGAGGATACCGCGCAGGACGGGGCTAAGGCGCGGGCCATCGGATTTGCAGGCTTCGGTCTTGCCGTGGGTCTGGTCGCCTATGGGCTGTGGTTCCTGCCAACATGGGCGAATAGTGCACGGGCGGCGATGCAGCTGCCGCCGGTGGAAACCGTGCATCGTCTGTTTGTGCTTATGCTGACCATGAGCGTCGGTCTGGTGCTTGTCATGCTGGGGCGGGTGTTCCGCCGCGCGGCCATCATCGCGGCCAATGTTCTGTTGGTCATTCTGCCGGTCAGGGTGGCATTGATCCTTGGTCTTGTGCTGGCCTCTGCCCTGTTCTGGTCGATCGGTTCGGGCGTTCTGGTGCGGGGTGCGGTGGACGGTATGGACGCGGCCTATGCGCAGATGGATGCGCTGATCCCGCCGGGGTCCGTGCCGCCGGATGATCCGCTGAAGTCAGGGGGACTGGGCTCGCATGTGCGCTGGGACAGCCTTGGGGCGCAGGGCCGCGACTTCGTGCAGGCACCGCCCGGACAGGCGGATATCGCGGCGCTGCGCCAAGGGGATGCCCTTGAACCTGTCCGCGTCTATATCGGCGTCAATTCCGCCGAAGGCCCGGCAGCCCGCGCCGCATTGGCCTTGCAGGAACTGATCCGCACCGGCGCGTTCCAAAGACGATACCTTGTGATCGCCACGCCGACCGGAACCGGCTGGGTCGATCCGGCGGCCATCATGCCGCTGGAATATCTGCTGCGCGGCGATGTGGCCACGGTGTCGGTGCAGTATTCCTATCTGCCAAGCTGGCTGTCGCTGCTGGTAGAGCCGGACCGCGGGGTCGAGACGGCCCGGCAGGTGTTCCGGACCATCTACGGCTATTGGAGCGCATTGCCTGCCGATGACCGCCCGCGGCTTTACCTCTTTGGTCTCAGCCTTGGGGCGCTGAACTCGGATCTGTCCGTGGATGTCTATGATATCATGGCCGATCCCTATCATGGCGCGCTATGGGCCGGTCCGCCATTTCCCAGTCGCACCTGGAACGTGGTCGTCAAGGCGCGCAACCCCGACAGTTCCGTCTGGCACCCCCGGTACAGCGACGGGCGGATGTTCCGCTTCATGACGCAGGATGACGGTGCGGACATCACCTATGGGCCGTGGGGGCCTTTGCGCGTCGTCTATCTTCAGTATCCATCCGATCCGATCGTCTTCTTCGAGACCGGCAGCCTGCTGCGCAGGCCCGCCATCATGTCGCCACCGCGCCCGCCCGATGTGTCGGAGGGGCTGGTCTGGGTGCCCGTGATCTCGTTCCTGCAATCCGTCGTCGATATGGTGACTGCGGCGGGCACGCCTGCCGGGTTCGGTCATGTCTATGCGGGGAATGATTATCTGGACGGGTGGCTTGCGCTGCTGGAGCCGCATGGGGCAACCGCCGCCGAGATTGCGCGGATCAGGGAGCGTCTATTGCAGGAGGGACTGTGAACGGCCTGTCCTCGGGCGTTCAGCCTTGGTCACCCAAGGTGTCGATGCGGTGTTTCAGGCGTGCGCCCGCCCGTCGTCCGATCCGGCGGGCCGCTCTGGCAAGGGTCAAGGCGTGATCGAAGCGACCGGTGCGCAGGAAATGGATTGTCTGCTCGATCACCAGCGGGTTGAGCATCATGAAGGTATGGCTGACCGGTAGCACGACATGATCCGCCATCCCGGCGATCCTTGTGCTGGCGACAGAGACCTTGCCGTCATTCGGCCCCTCGATCAGGGCTGAAAGGGCCGGATTGAGCGAGACGTTTCCGGCGATCACGCCCAGCGGATAGTCGGGCGGCGGCAGGCGATGGGGAAAGGATGCGGGTCCTGTGCCAAGTTCGGTTCCGGCAGGACCGTTCAGCCATGCGAAAACCTGATAGCCGCCCAACAGGTCCACGATCTCGGACCCGCCGTTAGGTGGGCCCAGCATCACCATGCGCCCCATCTGCACGGGCCGGTTTCTGGCCAGATAGGCGCGTGCGAGGATGCCGCCCATGGAATGGGTCACAAAGCTGACAGGCGATGACGGGCATGCGGCCATGGCCTTGCCGACCTCATCGACCAACGCGGTCATGCTGGCGGTGGTCGAGGGATAGTCGTGATTGACGACCGCGTATCCCGCATGATCCAGCGCCGTGGCCATGGCCGCCATCGACGCATCGCTGCGGCTGAGCCCGTGCAGCAGAACAACCGATCCGCGATCCCGCATCAGGTCTGTCTTGCTTTCACGGCAAGGCCGAGGGCGAGCAGGGCGACACCCGAGGTCAGAAGGTCAATGGCCAGCAGCGTGCCCAGAACCATCCCGGCCGAGGCCGGAAACCCGGCGAGAATGGCGGCGCCCAACAGGATCGAGATCGCCCCGGACAGCAGCATGAACCAGAATGACGGGTGTCTTGTCAGCGCGAAGGACAGCCCGATCTTGGCCGCACCGGACATCAGGAAGAACACCGCAACCAGCAGCGTCAGCGAGATGATGCCCTCCAAAGGTCGCAGCAGGAGAGACAGACCGACAACAAGCCCCAGACCACCCAGCAGGATGGAGGGCCACCATCCGGGGCGTCGTCCCTGCCGCAACCCCGCAAAAACCTGAAGCCCGCCAGACAACAAGAAGAACCAGCCCGCGATTTGTTCTGCCGTGAAGGTGGCCGCCAATGGGTTGAGAAGGGCCACGACGCCCCCCAGAAGCAGAGCGCCGCCCGCCAGAAAAAAGGGGAATGTCTTCATGATGGTCTCTCCAAGCCGCATGGCGGCTGGCAGTATCATGCCGCTCGGAAATGTCGCCGGGGGACCTGCCCATTATGGGCAGGCCTGTCTTTGGCTGCCGCAGCATGTAGCTTGGCTGGCCGGGTCTTGCTATACCGCCCGATGGTCTTTCCGGGGGAAGCGAGGACAGGATTTGCGCGCATCTTGTGCCCTGCGGCCGCTGGACGGACCACAAGCCATTGTGGGTGCAACACGCCTGAACGTGGCGTAGGGCCGGACGGGTGCTCAGCCCTTGATGGGGTTCAACCCGCACCAGCGTGCGATGAAAAGGGCCAGCACCTCGGTCACCTCGCGCACCGATTGCAGGTTCACCCTTTCATCAAAGCCATGAATGCTTTCGGCGCGTGGGCCAAAGCAGAAGGACGGGATTCCGTAGTAAAGCCCGTAGAAGCGGGTATCGGTGAGCGCGGTCATCTTGTGTTCGGGCAGAAGGGTGTCCGCGCCTTTCGCGTCGCGCAGCGCGGTCTGCATGGTGGCAAGGCCGGGGGCGGCATCCTCGCCCAGCACATAGCCTTCGGCCTGAAAGCCGTTCCAGACCACCTCAGGCGGGTTGTTGGACAGGAATGGATGGGCCAGCGCCGCCTCTGCGATGCAGGCGGCGATCTCGGCCTTGCATGCGTCCAGCGACCAGCCCGGCAACAGGCCCATGCGGCAATCCACATCGCACCATGCGGGGACCGAGCTGGCCCAGTCGCCGCCCGCGATCTTGCCTGCGTTGAAGTTCAGCGGATGGTGGACATCGCTGTAGACCGCGTCCTGCGCGGCCCGGTCGTTCCACCGCGCCTCAAGCCCTTTGAGCGCCTGCACCAGATGAAAGGCCGCCGTGATCGCGTTCGATCCCTCGCCTGCCACGGCCACATGAGTGGGGCGCCCGCGCACGCGCAGCTTGAACCACAGAACGCCGATCTGCGCGCGGTTGATCGACAGGTTCGAGGGTTCGGGGATCACGCAGAGATCGGCACGATAGCCCCGTTGCAGGGTCGAGAGCGCGCCGAGACCGGTCGATTCCTCCTCGATCACGGATTGAAAATGCACGCGGGCGGCAGGTTCGAACCCGGCGGCGCGGATGGCATCCAGCGCGAACAGGGCGGCGATGGTGCCCGATTTCATGTCACCTGCACCCCGCCCGTGCATCCAGCCGTCCCGGATGACCGGGTCATAGGGTGGGCTGGCCCACATCTCCAACGGACCGGTGGGCACGACGTCCAGATGGCCTTGCAGGATCAGCGAGCGCCCTGTCGCGGGACCTTTGGGGCGATGGGTGCCCACCACGCTGCGGGCGTGAGAGAAGTCACCCTCGATCGGGCCGAAACCGGGCAGGGGTTCCAGGTCGGACAGGGCAATGGTCCAGTCATCGACATCGTAATCGCGGGCGCGCAGGGCATCGGCCATGAAATCCTGCGCCGGGCCTTCCTGAAAGCGCTGGCTGGGGATACGGACGAAATCGGCCAGCGTGGCGATCTGGCGATCCCAGCCTGTCGTGACAGCCTCGCGGATGGCGGAAAGGGCGGCGGTATCGGGCATGGCATGGTCCTGTCGGTTGGCCGCCGGGTCAGGCGAGCGGGGGCGTGTCGATGCGAGGGGCGGGGGCGTCGGGGGCGGCTTCGACCTGCACAAGGCAGCTATGCGCGATGGGACCTTGGGCGAGTTTCGACGTGCCCTTGTCCGGTGTGAGCGTGTTGGGATTGCCGTGCAGGCAGGTGTCGCCATCGGGGTCATACCATGCGCCTGTGGCGATCTGGACGACGCCGGGGCGGACGTGGTCGCTGATCACCAGACCCGCATAACAGGCCCCGCCCGCGTTGAAGATGCGGACGGTCTGGCCTGCTGTCAGCCCACGGGCGGTGGCATCATCGGGGTGCATGGTGAGAGGTTCGCGCCCGTCGATGCGGGCGGCACGGCTGACGGGGCCATGGTCCATCTGGGAATGCAGCTTGGTCTTGGGCTGGGTCGAGATCAGGTGCAACGGGGCCTTGTCGTCTGACTTGCCCAGCCATTCCAAAGGCTCAAGCCAGACGGGATGGCCGGGGCAATCGTCATAGCCGAAGCCTGCGACAGTGTCCGAAAAGATCTCGATCCGGCCACTGGGGGTCTTGAGGGGGTGTTTGTCGGGATCGCTGCGGAAGCGTTCCATCAGGATCGTGGGTTTGGCCGGGGCAGCGACCTTGACCCAGCCTTGCCGTTTCAGATCGTCGAAACCGGGCAGTTCCACGCCGCCGCGCGCCACGGCCTGACGCGACATGTCATAGAGCCAGCGCACCCAGTCATCTGCGCTGCGCCCTTCGGTGAAGGCATCCTCGATCCCCATCCGCGCGGCGATGCCACGGAAGATGGCGTGATCGTCGCGGGCCTCGCCTACCGGCGCGATGGCGCGGTCCATGACTGTGATATAGGGGTCCTTGCGCGTCATGGCGATGTCGTCACGCTCCAGCGCGGTGGTGCAGGGCAGCACGATATCGGCGTGCCGCGCAAGGCTGTTCCAGCACCATTCGTTGACGATCACTGTGTCGGGCCGTGCCCATGCGCGGCGCAGGCGATTGAGGTCCTGGTGGTGGTGGAAGGGGTTGCCGCCTGCCCACCAGACCAGCTTGACATCGGGATAGGTCAGCCGGTGACCGTTGTAATCGACCGTCCCTCCGGGGTTTTCCAGCATGTCGGTGATGCGCGCCACGGGAATATAGGATTTGACCGGGTTCTGCCCCTGGGGGAAGGCGGCATAAGGCAGGTAGCGCCGTTCCAGACCGTTGTTGTTCATGGCCGAATAGCCAAATCCGAAACCGCCGCCGGGCAGGCCGATCTGTCCCAGCATGGCGGCCAGGGTAATGGCGGCCCAATAGGGTTGCTCGCCGTGATCCTGCCGGGTGAGGGAGTAGGAGATGCCGATCATGGTGCGGTGCTTTGCCATGTCGCGGGCCAGTTGGCGGATCTGATCGCTGGGTAGGTCGCAGATGGCGGCGGCCCAGTCGGCTGATTTGGGTGTGCCGTCAGTGGCGCCGGTCAGATAGGCGGCGAAACGGTCGAAGCCTGTGGTGTAGCGGTCCAGAAAGGCGCGGTCGCAAAGACCTTCGGTCAGCAGCACATGGGCGAGCCCCAGCATCAGGGCGGCATCGGTCGAGGGGCGCAGGGCGAGCCAGTCGGCGCCCAAAGCCTCCAGCGCGTCGGAGCGTTGGGGCGAGATGTTGACGAAGCGGCAGCCATTGGCATGGGCGGCGAGCATGCCGCCCTTTTGCACATGAGCGCCGGTGCCGCCTTGGCCGATCTGGCCGTTCGACAGGGGTAGGCCGCCGAAGGCGACGAAAAGCTGGCAGTGATCCGCCAGCACATCCCAGGATGTTGCACGTTCCAGATGGCCCAGAAAATCACCGATCACATGGGGCACCACCACCTCGGCGGCGGCATAGCTGTAGGTGTTCACCGAGCCTGTATAGCCGCCGATGCAGTTCAAAAAGCGTTTGAGCTGACCCTGCGCGTGGTGAAAGCGCCCGGCGCTGGCCCAGCCATAGCTGCCCGCATAGATCGCCTGATTGCCGTATTGCGTTTTCACGCGGTCGAGTTCGGCGGCGACCAGACGTTCGGCCTCGTCCCAGCTGACGCTGACGAAACGGTCGGAGCCGCGCCGGTCGCCATGGGCACCCGGCCCGTGATACAGCCAGCTTTGCCGCACGGCAGGGCGGGTGATGCGCAAGGGATCGTCCAGCACATCGACGACGCCATGCCCGATGGGCGAGGGGTCGGGGTCCTGTTCGAAATCGCGCAGGCCCGTGACGCGGCCATCCGCGACATCGACCCAATAGGTGCCCCAATGGCTGTTGGTCAGAAGATCGCGGCTTTCGTCTTTCATGGGCATTTCCTATCCGGGATGTTCAGGCTGTGGCGCGCTGGTCCTTGTGGGTCTGATCCGCCAGACAGGCCGCCTGCACGAAATCCTGCACCGTCGCGATATAGGTGTCGATGGTCACGCGGCGGCGGCGGTACTTGGCGCGCTTGACATACCAGTCCTGCAACAGCGGCTTGATCAGCGCGGCCAGCAGGGGCGAGGTATCGGGGCGGAACACGCCTTTGGCCATACCGTCCTTCAACACGGCGGCGAAATAGCTTTCGGTCAACTCCTCGCTGTCGATCGCCTTGCGCCGTTCGGCGGGGGGGAAGTTCTTGGCCTCCATGAAGGCGAAGGTGAACCAGGGTTGCATCTGTTCGGTCATCTGCACATGGGTTGCGATCAGCCAGTTCAGATGGGCGACCGGATCGCCCTGCACTTTATCCGGCGGGGTGGACAGCACCCGCTGCACGGCGGCCGTGACTTCGGACAGGATCATGTTCAGCAGCGTGGTCTTGCTGTCGAAATAAGCGTACAGCCCGCCCATCGACACGCCCGAGGCGCGGGACAGGTCGCGCAGGGACATCGCCTGAAACCCTTTGCGATTGGACAGATCCAGCGCCGCCGCGATGATGACATTGAGCTTGCGCAGGGCAAACTCGGGTTTCTGGACCGAGATTGTGTCCCGGTGCCGGTCAAGCATGTAGCGGCACAGCGCTTCGGTCGTCAGATCGTCAATGTCCAGCACGCGTACTGCCTTTCTGTCGTGATCCTCTGCCAATCTGTTAGCGGCATCCGGGCCAAACACCAAGAGGGGGCTTGCGCGGATGCGAATCCCACTCTAGCTTATATATCGAACACTCGCTCGAAAAACTGTGTGAACCACGTCCGAAAAGGAGGGGAGGCCTTTGACGACCATGGCGGCATCCGAGGCACATTCCATGATCTGGCCGGGTCTGCCCGGCAAAACCGCCCTTGTGACGGGGGCATCCTCGGGCCTTGGCGCGCATTTTGCGCGGCTTCTGGCGGGGCAGGGCGTGCATGTCACCGCCGCTGCGCGGCGCTTGGACCGGGTGCAGACCCTTTGCGATGAAATTGCTTCAACAGGTGGGCGGGCAGAAGCCGTTGAGATGGATGTGGCCGACCCGGCCTCGGTCAAGGGGGCGCTCAAGGACAGAGCCTTTGACATCGTGATCAACAACGCAGGCACGACGCTGTCTGCGTCGGCGCTGGATCACACGGCGGATGACATTGACCGGATCATAGACACCAATCTCAAGGGGGCTTTCCATGTGGCGCGGATCACCGCCGCCGCCATGGCTGCCAAGGGTGAGGGGGGCGCGATTGTCAATGTCGCGTCGATCCTTGGCAAACGTGTGGCCGGGCATGTCGCGGCCTATGCGGCGTCCAAGGGCGGGTTGGTGCAACTGTCCCGCGCGCTGGCGCTGGAATGGGCGCGGCACAACATCCGCGTGAATGCGCTGTGCCCCGGCTATATCGAGACCGAGCTGAACCGTGATTTCTTTGCCTCGGACGCGGGCCGCGCTCTGATCCGGCGGGTGCCGCAGCGCCGCTTGGGCCAGCCTGCCGATCTGGACGGTCCGCTACTGCTGTTGGTGTCCGATCTGGGCCGGTTCATGACCGGCACCGAAATCGTGGCCGATGGCGGCCACCTTGTTTCATCGCTGTAAGGGAGCGCCTCATGGATTTTACCATTTCCCCCCGGATCGAGGATTTTCGCGCCCGCATCGCGCGTTTTGTCGAGGACGAGATCCTGCCGGTCGAGGCCAATCGCGCCGCCTGGGACGCGCATGACAACATCGCCTATGACTGGATGGAACCGCTGCGCGAGAAGGCGCGGGAACAGGGGCTGTGGTGTCTGCAACTCAAGCCTGAAACCGGCGGACAGGGCTTGGGCAAGATGGGGATGGCCGTCTGCTATGAAGAGATGAACCGCTCGATCTTTGGTCCGGTGATTTTCAACTCGGCGGCACCGGACGATGGCAACATGATGGTGCTGGAACAGGCGGGTACAGCGGCGCAGAAGGAACGCTGGCTAGACCCGATCGTGCGCGGGGAGGTGCGGTCCTCCTTCGTGATGACCGAGCCGCATCCGGGGGGCGGGTCTGATCCGGGAATGATGATCACAACGGCCAGCAAGAAGGGCGATGTCTATGTCATTCGTGGGCGCAAGTGGTTCATCACCGGGGCGGCCGATGCCAGCCATTTTATCCTGTTGGCACGCACATCCGACGATCCGCGCCGTGGGCTGACGGCCTTCCTGCATCACAAGGATGAGCCGGGTTGGCGCATCGACCGCCGTATCCCGATCATGGGGCCTGAGGAACATGGCGGGCATTGCGAGCTGGTCTATGAGGATATGGAACTGCCCGCCGACCGTGTGATCATGGGCGAGGGGATGGGGCTGAAGGTCACGCAGATGCGGCTGGGACCGGCGCGGTTGACCCATTGCATGCGTTGGCTGGGGCTGGCGAAACGCTGCACCGAGATTGCGGGAGAATATGCGCGCAACCGCCACGGGTTTGGCGTGCGCCTGTCGGACCGCGAAAGCATCCAGATCAAGATGGGCGATCTGGCAATGGGGATCGAGATCGGTCGCCTGTTGGTGATGAAGGCCGCATGGGCGCTGGATCAGGGCAGCTTCGCCAAGAAAGAGGTCTCGATGGCCAAGATCCACTGCGCGAACCTTTTGCATAAAGCGGCGGATGTGGCGATCCAGATCAATGGTGCACGGGGATATTCGCAGGATACCGTGCTGGAATGGATCTATCGCTATGCACGGCAGGCGCGTCTGGTCGATGGCGCGGACGAGGTGCATCAGATGGTGCTGAACCGGCATCTGGCTGAGGAAGGCCGTGATTTCTGGCGCTGGTTGCCCGGCGAGGCGTGAGTGACTGACATCTGAACCGCGACTTTGGGAGGAGGCGCAATGTTCACCGATCCGCATCTGGCCCCGCGCGCGGCCAATACACAGGCGCTTACGCCGCTGGACCTGTTGGCCCGCACGCTGGAGGTGCATGGCGGCCGTCCCGGCGTGGCATGGCGCGATCATGTCTGGACCTATGCGGAATTCGGGCAGCTTGTCGCGCGGATGGCAGGCTGGCTGCGGGCGCAGGGCGTGGGCACTGGCGATGTGGTGTCGGTGATCCTGACGAACCGGCCCGAGATGCTGGCCGCGCATTTCGCCGTGCCCGCGCTGGGGGCGGTGCTGAACACGATCAACACAAGGCTCGATCCCGGCGAGATTGCCTATATCCTTGATCATTCAGGCGCGAAGCTGCTGTTGGCGGAAACCGCGACGCGGCCCGATCTGCCGGACTGTCCGGTGCCGCTGCATATGCTGTGTGACACGCCTGCCGATCATTCTGCGCTGAACTTCTTTCACGGGGATGTGCCTGCGCTGGACCCGCGTGGTGCCGTCGCGGACGAACATCAGGCGATCACGCTGAACTATACATCCGGCACGACAGGGCGGCCCAAGGGCGTGGTATTCACCCATCGCGGGACCTATCTCAACGCGCTTGGCAATGTGCTGGCACTGGGTTTGACGACCGACAGTCGCTATCTGTGGACGCTGCCGATGTTTCATTGCAACGGCTGGTGCCATACATGGGCGGTCACGGCGGCGGGCGGGATGCATGTCTGTCTTGACCGTGTCGATCCGGCGCTGATCCTTGATACCATCGTGGCGCGCGAGGTGACGCATCTGTGCTGCGCGCCGGTGGTGCTGTACATGCTGCTGAACCACGCGAGTGGCCCGGTGCCGCGCCGCGTCAAGGTGGGCACGGGGGGGGCTGCGCCCACGCCTGCGCTGCTGGCGGGGTTGGAGGCGCTGGGGTTCGACCTGACGCATCTCTATGGGCTGACGGAAAGCTATGGTCCCGCAACGATCAACGATCCCGGCGATGAGGCGCCTGCCGATCTGGACGCCCGCGCCCGCGATCTGGCGCGGCAGGGGATGCGGCATCTGACCGCCGGACGCGCCCGTGTGGTGGACGATACGGGGGCGGATGTGCCCCGCGATGGCGTGTCGATGGGCGAGATCGTCTTGACGGGAAATACCGTCATGGCGGGCTATTACCGCAACGCTGAGGCGACCGCAGAGGCGTTTCGCGGCGGGGTGTTCCACAGTGGCGATCTGGCGGTGATGCATCCTGACGGCCAGATCGAGATCCGGGACCGGGCCAAGGACATCATCATCTCGGGCGGCGAGAATGTCTCGAGCCTTGAGGTGGAGACGGTGTTGCACCGCCATCCCGATATTCTGCTGGCCGCTGTTGTGGCCGCGCCCCATCCGAAATGGGGCGAGGTGCCTTGTGCCTATGTCGAATTGAAGCCGGGACGCAGCCTTGATGCCGGCGCACTGGATGCGTTTTGCCGCGATCATCTGGCGGGGTTCAAACGACCGAAACGGTTCGTGTTCGGGGAACTGCCCCGCACGGCGACGGGCAAGATCCAGAAGTTCATCCTGCGTGACCGCGCGCGGGCCGAGGAGGCGGCATGACCGATCTTGACCTGACCGCGCTGGAGGCGTGGCTGACCGACAGATGGCCGGACGGGCAGGACCTGCAGACGCAGCGCATCAGCGGTGGGCAGTCGAACCCGACATGGTTCGTGACATGGGGCAGGACACGGCTGGTGCTGCGCAAGAAGCCGGCCGGGCCGATCCTGCCCGGGGCCCATGCGATCGAACGCGAGTTCCGCGTGCTGCGGGCCTTGGCTGATACCGGCGTTCCGGTTCCGCCGGTGCTGTATCTTGAGGAAGATGCCAGCATCCTTGGCACGCCCTTCTATGTGATGGAGCGGCTGGAGGGGCGGGTGTTTTCGGACTGCACCCTGCCGGGGATGTCCCCTGCCGCGCGGCGCGAGATCTATCTCGACATGGCGCGCACGCTGGCGCGATTGCATGCGGTACGCCCGGATCAGGTGGGGCTGGAGGGGTTCGGCAAGCCCGGTGACTATTTCGCGCGGCAGTTTGCGCGTTGGGGGCGCCAGTACACGGAAAGCCCCGGTCCACGGATCGCCGATCTGGACTGGCTGATGAACTGGCTGCCCGCCAACATGCCTGCAGATGATGGCGCGGTCAGCATTGCGCATGGCGATTTCCGGCTGGGCAATCTGATGTATCACCCGACCGAGCCGCGCGTGATCGCGGTTCTGGACTGGGAGCTGTCGACGCTGGGCCATCCTTTGGCCGATCTGGGCTATTGCGTGATGCCGTGGAATTCCGCCCCGGATGAATATGGTGGCATCCTTGGCACTGACTGGGCCGCGGGCGGTATTCCCACACAGGATGAGTTCGTGGCCGAATACATGGCTCATGCCCGGCCCACGGCACCGCTTCAACCCTTCCATATCGCCTTCGCCATGTTCCGCTTTGCCGTGATTTTTGTGGGCATCGCGGATCGTGCCCGCGCGGGCAGCGCGGCCTCGGACGAGGCGGCGAGCCTTGGTGCACTTGCACCCCGTTTCGCCGCCCGCGCCCGCGAGGTCATCGCCCGCGCTTCCTCCAACCAAGGGACCAGTTCATGATCCTTCTCAGACTGATCGACGAGATCAACCTGTTCATCGGAAAAACCGTCAGCTTCCTGATCTGGGCAGGCATCGTTGTGCTCTGCTTCGAGGTGGTGGCGCGCTACGGCTTTGGCCAGCCGACCCTTTGGGCGCATGGCTATACGCAGCGCATTTTCGGTGCCTATTTCGTGCTGGTGGGGGCCTATACCCTGATCAAGCGCGATCACGTGCGCGTGGATATCCTGCTGAATACCAGCAATCCGCGCGTCAATGCGGGGCTGGATCTGTTCAACTATGCCTTCCTGATCCTGTGGGGCGTGATCCTGACGCGGGAAGGCTGGCTGTTCTTCGATGACGCCTGGTCCTTCAACGAGCGCGATGACAGCGCCCTGGGGCATCCGATGTGGCCCATCAAGCTGGCACTTTTTCTGGGGGGGGCGCTGATCACGGCGCAGGGGATCGTCGAGGCGATCCGGTCCCTGATCCTCATCATCAACCCCAATGCGGACGTCAAGCGGAGCGAACCGGCATGAGCCCTGAACTTCTGACTATAGGCATGTTCGGCCTTGTGCTGTTCGCCATTATCACCGGCGTGTCGCTGTCCTTTGCCATGGGGGGCACGGCAGTGATCTTCGGCGCGCTCATGTTCGGGCCGAACGGGATGTATTCCATTGTCACCACCATGTTCGGCAACATGTGGTCGATCCTTCTGTCGGCGGTGCCGCTGTTCGTGTTTATCGGCGTGGCGCTGGCCAAGTCGCGGATCGCCAATGACCTGTATCACGCCTTCTACCTGTGGTCGGGGCGCACGCCGGGCGGGCTTTTGCTGGGAACGTCGGGTTTTGCGGCCACGCTGTCGGCGATGACCGGCAGTTGCGCGGCATCCACCGTGACCACGGGTCTGGTGGGGATGCCCGCGATGGAGAAGCGCGGCTATGACAGAAGCTTTGTGCTGGGCACCATCGGTGCGTCGGGAACCCTGGGCATCATGATCCCGCCCTCGATCACGCTGATCCTGATCGGGATGCAGACTGGACAATCCGTGGGCCGGCTGTTCATGGGCGGTCTGGTGGCCGGGCTGATGCTACTGGCGACCTTCATGCTGTATGTCGGCATTCGCGCGCGGATGCATCCCGAACTGGCACCGGGCGCCGATGTGCGGGCCCCGCTGGCCGAGCGCGTGGCCGCGCTGAAATCCGTGATCCTGCCGCTGGTGATCATCCTGTCGGTGCTGATCTCGATCTTTGCGGGTATCGCCACGCCGACCGAGGCGGCTGCCGTGGGGGCCGCTGCCGTTGTCTTTTCAGTGGCGGTGCGGGGCGAGTTGACGATCCGGTATATCCGTGAGGTCAGCCACGCGACTGCCACCATGACCGGGATGGTGATCTGGATCGTATTCGGGGCATCGGCCTTTATCGCCATCTATGGCGGTGGCGGCGGCACGGCCTTCATGACCGGGATGCTGGCCGGGATGGATGTGCATCCCTTGGTGATGATCCTGATCATGCAGGCGATCACGCTGGTGCTGGGCATGTTCCTTGACCCGATCGGGATCATCCTGCTGGTGCTGCCGATCTTCTATCCGATCGTGATCCAGCTGGGCTTTGATCCGATCTGGTTCTGCATCCTGTTCCAACTGAACCTGTGCATCGGATATATCTCGCCCCCCTTCGGCTATAACCTGTTCTATCTCAAGAGCCTCAGCCCCACGACGCCGATCACTGCGATCTACCGCGCCGTGGCCCCGTTCCTGATCCTGATGCTGCTGACAGGCGCGCTGATTTTCCTGTTCCCCGAGACCATCACCACCTTCACCGGCATTCCGGCGCGGTGATGTGACCTTGAACGACACTAAAAATTAACCCAGAGGAGGAGACGACCATGACGACCAAGACCGACAAGACCCTGTCCCGCCGCGGTTTCTTTGCCGCATCTGCAGGGGCCGCCGCGGCCACCGCGCTGGCCGCACCGCCTGCCATCGCGCAGGGCAATGTGACCTGGCGGATGCAGACGCATTGGCCGACAGGCAACTGGTACTACGAAGATGTCTTCGTCAAATTCTGCAACCGCATCACCGAAGCCACCGGCGGCGAGCTGACCATCACGCCCGTGCAGAATGACGGGATCGTGCCCACGGGCGAGGTGCTGAACGCCGTGCGGCGTGGCCTGCTGGAAAGCGCCTTCATCTATCCGGCCTACTGGATCGGGCGGATGCCTGTCGCGGGCCATCTGAACGGCCATATCGGCGCATGGGACCGGCACGAGGAAATGCACGCCTTCTTCTACGAGATGGGTGCGCTGGATGTGATCCGCGAAGCCTATGCCGAGCAGGGCGTCTATCAGGCTGGTCCGGTGTCCTATGCGGGCCTCACGCTTTATTCCAACAAACCGCTGCGGACGACCGCTGATTTCAACGGCTGGCGCGTGCGCTCGACCGGGGCGGCGGCGCTGGTGTTCGCCAAGATGGGCGCGGCCCCTGTGTCGATCCCCGGCGGCGAGCTTTATCAGGCGCTGCAGACCGGCGTTGTGGAAGGCGCGCATTGGGGGTCCACCTCGACCGGCTGGGGCATGAACTTCCAGGAGGTGAACAAGTATATCGTCGAGCCCGACCTGCTGGGCCATCTGAACGGTGAGGTGATGGTGGGGCTGGAGCAGTGGAACAGCATCGGCGACGAGCTGAAGGCCACCTTCAACGAGATCGTGCGCGCGACATCCGCCGATGCCTCGGCGCATTTCCTGCACCGCGATCTGCTGCGCAAGCAGGATTTCGTGGCGATGGGCGGCGAGCTGACCCAGCTGGATCAGGAAGCGCAAGACAACCTGCGCCGCTATTCGCTGGAAGTGGTGGATGACTTCTCGAAGCAGGACCCCAAGTATTGCGGACGCGTGGGCGAGATGCTGCACGAGTTCCTGAAAGTGACGGGCCGCGCCTGATACAGGGCCGCCCCTTCACCGACAGCGCCGCCCCCCAGCGGCGCTGTCATCCTTTGACATGACATTCCGAAAGTGACCCAGATGCAGATCCCCTCCAGCATGACCGTTGTCGAAATCTCCTCTCACGGTGGGCCCGAGGTGCTCAAGCCCGCGACGGCTTCGGTGCCGCAGCCGGGTCCCGGCCAGATCCTGATCCGTATCGCCTATGCGGGTGTGAACCGGCCCGATGCGCTGCAACGCGCGGGCAACTATGCGCCGCCCCCCGATGCCTCGCCCCTGCCGGGGCTGGAGGCGGCCGGGCATGTGGCGGCTGTGGGCGAAGGTGTGACCCGCTGGGCTGTGGGCGATGCGGTGACGGCGCTGCTGCCCGGTGGCGGTTATGCGGAATACGCCGTGACGCAAGCAGATCATGCGCTGCCTGTGCCCGCAGGCATGAGCATGGATCGCGCGGCGGCGCTGTGCGAGACGTTCTTTACCGTATGGACCAATGTCTTCATGCGCGGAGGGCTGAAGGCCGGAGAAAAGTTTCTGGTGCACGGCGGCTCGTCTGGTATCGGCACCATTGCCATCCAGCTGGCCGTTCTGCGCGGCGCGCGGGTCTTTGCCACGGCGGGTTCTGCGGATAAATGCAAGGCCTGCACCGATCTGGGCGCGGAGGCTGCGTTCAACTACCGCGATGTTGATTTTGTGAAAGCGATGAAGGATCAGGGCGGCGCGGATCTGATCCTCGACATGGTTGGTGGTTCATATATCCCGCGCAACCTGGACGCCTTGGCAAATGATGGGCGGCTGGTGCAGATCGCCTTTTTGCAAGGCTCGACGGTCGAATTGAACATGACCCAGATCATGACGCGCCGGTTGACCGTGACCGGATCGACCCTGCGTCCGCAATCGCATGCCGCCAAGGCCGCCATTGCCCGCGCATTGGAGGCCGAGGTCTGGCCGCATCTGGCCGCTGGGCGGATCGGCCCCGTGATGGACAGCGAATTCGCGCTTGAGGACGCGGCAAAGGCCCATGCGCGAATGGAAAGCTCGGTCCATATCGGCAAGATCGTGTTAAAGGTGGCCTGAGCCATGGACTGGCGCGCGCTGGATACGGCGGATAGTCACTTCATCCCCTCGACCGATACACCGGGGCTGAACCTGCATCTGCGGTCTCGCACAGGGCAGGGCAGGCCGGTGTTGTTCGTGCATGGCGCGACCTTCTCCAGCAGGCTCTATGACATCCCGCATGAGGGCGTGAACTGGTTGCAGGCGGCGGTGGATGCGGGGCTGTCGCCTTATGCGCTGGATATCCGCGGCTATGGGCGGTCGAAGCCCGATGATGTCCCGCAGGACGCGCTGCCCTATGCGACTGGCGATCAGGCGATCGCCGATATCGGCGACGCGGTGGACTGGATCGCCGCGCGCCATGGTGGTGGCCCGGTCGCGCTTGTGGGTTGGTCCTGGGGCAGCATCACCACGGCGCGCTATGCCATCGGGGCAGGGGCGGGCAAGGTGGCGCGACTGGTTCTCTATGCGCCGATCTTTGCGGAGCGCAACGCAGAATGGCTTGAGGTTCTGGCTGATCCGGCTGATCCGTCACGGCTCAACGCGTTCAAGGCCTATCGCCGCGTCGATCTGCCATCGACCCGCGCCCGTTGGGACGCGCAGATCCCCGATGGGGCCGAAGGGTGGCGACAGGAGACGGTCCTTCAGGCCATTGTCGCGGCCTCTCTGGCCGATGACGGGCAGGCCGATCAGACCGACCCGCCCAGCTTCCGCGTGCCCAATGGCACGTTCCTCGATCTGTGGGAGGCGTTCAATGCGCGTCCGCTTTATGATCCGGCACAACTGACCTGTCCGGTGATGCTGCTGCGCGGCGCGCAGGACCCGACCTCGACCCGCAGCGATGCGCTGGCACTGTTCGACAGGGTGGGTGCCGCGCAGCGGCAATATGTGGAGATCGCGAACGGCACCCATTTCATCAATGCCGAGGCGCAGGCGGATCAGGTATTCAATGCCGTGCATGCCTTTCTACGCGACGCCGGATGACCCGCTGCCTTTGAAAAGTGCCTCTTTCGCACCGGAAATGGTCTGAATTGCGGTGCAGATGACCCTTCGGGCACGGCGCGTGCCCCGGTTCAGGAGGGTTGACGTGCACAGCAATTCAAAGGAGTGGCGGCAGAGCCGAAGGGCACGGCGTGCGGCCCAGCAGCAGGAAACTCAGCCCGCCACCTGTTCCGATCACCTGCGCCACGCGCGCCTGTTCGAGATGATCCGCCAGCAGGATCTGGCGACACGCGCCCTGCATCGTCTGCATCTGCGCAGCGATCAGGCGGAAGCTATGCCGCTCCCGTCTCCCGCAGCACTGGCGGCCAGCCTGATGGATCAGTCGGCATCCACGACGTCCTGATCGTCGACATCCCGCTTGAAGCCGGTGGCGACCACGAATTTCTCGGAACTGTCGGCGCGTGACGCGGCGGGCTTCACATTGACCACCTTCTTGAACCGCAGTTTCAGAAGCTTCTGCAACTCGCCCTCTGCCCCGCCGGCCAGAACCTTGGCAACAAATGTGCCGCCCTCTTCCAGCACATCAAAAGCGAAATAGGCCGCCGCCTCGCACAGTGCGATGATGCGCAAATGGTCGGTCTGCTTGTGCCCTGAGGCCGAGGCCGCCATGTCCGACATCACCACATCGGCCCGTCCGCCCAGCCATGCCTTGACCTTTTCGTCGGCGTCATCCTCCAGAAAATCGAGCTGATGGATCTCGCAGCCCGCGATCGGCTCCACTTCCTGCAGGTCGATGCCAAGGATCGTGCCGACGCGCTTGCCCTGCTTTTCTCCCAGCGCATTGACGCGCGGCACCGCGACCTGACACCAACCCCCCGGTGCGCAGCCCAGATCCACCACCCGGGCGCCCGGCACGAGGAAGCGATACTTGTCGTCCAGCTCAAGGATCTTGTAGGCTGCGCGCCCCCGAAAACCGTCCGCCTTGGCGCGTTTGACATAAGGATCGTTCAACTGCCGCTGCAACCACAGGGTCGAGCTGAGCTTGCGCCCGCGCGCGGTCTTGACCTTGACGGTCAGGTCACGCTGCCCGCGCCCGGAGGTGGCCTTGGCGGCCCCGGCTGGCTTATTCTTGCCCGGCGTTTTCTGGCCCGGTGTCTTCTTCTTGTCGGTCATCGTCGCTCCGCAGGGGCGCATCCGGCCCATTCATCGTTCTTCAAATACTCAAATTCCGACCGCTCCGCCATGCGCGATCCGCGCAGGATCAGAACGGCCCGTCCTCCAGCACGCCATCCGCGCTCATCTGCGCGTAAAGCAGACCCTCGCGCAGGCCACGGTCTGCGACCGACAACCGGTCGGTGGGCCACAGGCGCAGCAGCGCCTGCAGGATCGCGGCACCCGACATGATCAGCGCCTGACGGTCCTGTCCGATGCGCGGGTCGCGCCGCCGTCCGAGCGGGCCCAGATCCAGATAGTTGCGGATCACCTTGTCAATCTGGTCCGAGGTCATGCGCAGCCCGTCCACCTTGGTCCGGTCATAGCGTTTCAGGCCCAGATGGCTGGCGGCGACGGTGGTGACCGTGCCGGAGGTGCCGACGATCTGGAACCCCTCGCGCTTCTGCTCGTCTTTGTAGGGGGCGAATTCGGCGAGGTTCTCTTCGAAATACCAGCTCATCAGGGCAAAGCGCGCGGCGTCATCCTCGACATCGCTGAACTGGTCGCGCAGCGTCGCCACCCCAAGGGGCACCGAGATCCAGTCCACGACCTTGGCCGCCGGAAAGGGGCTTTCGGGCGGATGAAAGCCCGCATGCAGCCGCATGATGGCGCGGGGGCGTTCGCGGGGGGCGACCTGCGAGAGGTCGATCCACACGAGTTCGGTCGAACCGCCGCCGATATCCACGACCAGCAATTGTTCGGTCTTGGTGGACACGAGCGGCGCGCAGGAAATTACGGCGAGGCGGGCTTCCTCCTCGGTCTGGATGATCTCAAGCTCCAGCCCTGTTTCGCGCTTGATCTGCTGGATGAATTCGCCCGCGTTGCGCGCGCGGCGACAGGCTTCGGTCGCCACAAGCCGCATCCGCTTGACCTTGTGGCGTTTCAGCTTTTGCTGGCAAATCCGCATGGCCTGCACCGTCCGCGCCATCGAGGCGCGGGACAGCATGCCTGAACTTTCCAGACCGGCGCCAAGCTGCACCGATTTTGAAAAGCTGTCGACCACATGAAACTGGTTGCCCTTGGGTTGGGCAATCAGCATGCGGCAACTGTTCGTACCCAGATCCAGCGCAGCATAAAGCTGCGTGGCATCGGGCGGTGTCGGCGCGGGGCTTTCGACCGGTTTCGGGAACGCGCCCGCACCTTCGGGACGCTTGGGCGTCATTGATACGCCCTCCATTTCGAGTTGCTTCCAAAGTAGTGAGAACAGACCCCGCGCGCAAGCGTCCCGCTTCGTTCAAGATGATCTTTAGGATTTTTCCGATCCCGCCCCATAGCGCGGGGACCTGTTTCCGGTGTAGATGGTCCGAGGTCGCAAGGCGCGGCCCATCTGTCGAAAACCGCCCCTTTGTCGGAAACGAAGGGCAGTAGACAGGGCGAACCGAACAAGGGGAATCACGCAATGCCCGACGTCACCATCGTCTATTGGCGCGACATTCCGGCCCAGGTCATCGTGGGCCGGGGCCGCAGTGGTGCCAAGCGGCAGCTGGCCGAGCGTTTCGAGCAGGCCATCGACCGGGCTGCGATGAAGACGGGCGCGGCCGGAACAGATGACTATCTGGCCGAGTGGCGCAAGGCTGACCCCTATTCGGTCGAGGGTGACAATCCCTCGGAAATCGCCGAGGCCGAGGCCGCAAGGCTTGAGGCCGCATATGATCAGGACCGGATCAAGGCTCTGATCGCCAATGACGGATGGGCCGCTGCTGAATGAGCACGTCCACGCCGCGCCTGTGGGAGGCCGCAATGGCTCTGTTGAATTTCCGCAAACGTGACGACAGCAGCGCGCAGGGCAGCAGCCCGGTGAACGCGCAGGTCGAGGCTTTTCTGAAGGGCTATTCGATCGAGGTGATGCCCCGCACCGCCGAAAAGGTCGAGGATTTCCGCGCCCTGCTGCCCGCAGGCACCCGCGTCTATATCGCCCATATCGAAGGCACGCCGATCGAGGACATGGTCGCCACCGCCCGCCGTCTGGCGCGGGATGGCTATCCGGTCATGCCGCATTTCCCGGCACGCATCATCAAGGACCGGGCCACGCTGGCTGACTGGATCGCGCGCTACAAGGGTGAGGCGGGAGTGGATCAGGCGCTGCTCCTGGGCGGCGGTGTCAGCACACCTGCGGGCGAGTTCGACAGTTCCATGCAGTTGATGGAAACCGGTCTTTTCGACGGGTTCACCCGTTTGCATGTGGCGGGCCACCCTGAGGGCAACCGCGATATCGACACAGATGGCGGCGACCATATCGTGATGGAGGCGCTGCGCTGGAAACAGGCGTTTTCCGCACGGACGGATGCGAAAATGGCGCTGGCCACGCAGTTTGCCTTTGAGGCGAAGCCGATCATCGCATGGGCGGACCGTCTGCGCGCGGAAGGCATCGACCTGCCGATCCATATCGGTATCGCGGGGCCTGCCAAGTTGCAGACCCTCATCAAGTTTGCGATTGCCTGCGGTGTCGGTCCCAGCCTGAAAGTGTTGCAGAAGCGGGCGATGGATGTCTCCAAGCTGCTTTTGCCCTATGAACCGACCGAGGTTCTGGCCGAGCTGGCCGCGCACAAGGCCGCCAACCCCGATTTCAACATCGAACATGTGCATTTCTTCCCGCTTGGCGGGATCTCGACCAATGCCAACTGGGCGATCCAGCATGGCGGGCGCTCTGGCGTGCCTGCTGCGCAGGCCGCCTCTCACTGAATTCAAGGACAAGCTGACCCATGACCCGCACGATCATCGAATCCAAGACCAAGACCGCAATCATCGGCTTTGACCAGCCTTTCTGCGTGATCGGCGAGCGTATCAACCCGACCGGGCGCAAAAAGCTGGCGGCGGAACTTGAGGCGGGCGATTTCTCGACCGTCGAAAAGGACGCCATCGCGCAGGTCGCCGCCGGGGCCACGGTTCTGGATATCAATGCGGGTGTTGTCTACAACTCCAATCCCAACCCGAACGAGACCGAGCCACCGCTTATGCGCAAGATGCTGGAACTGGTGCAGGGTCTGGTCGATGTGCCTTTGTGCATCGACAGCTCGGTGCCTGCCGCGCTGGAGGAAGGCTTGAAGGTCACCGAGGGACGCCCGCTGCTGAACTCGGTCACCGGCGAGGAGGAGCGGCTGGAATTCGTGCTGCCGCTGGTCAAGAAGTACAACGTGCCGGTGGTGGCGATCTCCAACGATGACACAGGCATTTCCGAAGACCCCGATGTGCGTTTCGAGGTGGCCAAGAAGATCGTGCAGCGCGCCGCCGATTTCGGCATTCCCGCGCATGATATCGTTGTCGATCCGCTGGTGATGCCGATCGGCGCGATGGGCACGGCTGGCTTGCAGGTCTTTGCCCTGGTCCGTCGCCTGCGGGAAGAACTGGGCGTGAACACGACTTGCGGCGCGTCGAACATCAGCTTTGGCCTGCCCAACCGCCACGGGATCAACAACGCCTTTTTGCCGATGGCGATCACCGCAGGCATGACATCCGCGATCATGAACCCGATTGCGCTGCCGGTGCCGATGTCCAAGATCGAGGAAAAGAAGCTGGCGCTGGCGGAAGCCGGGATCATCGTGCCCGACGACATGGATCTGGAACTGTTCTGCCAGTTGACCGGGCTGGGATCGACCCGCCCGCGCGCAGGGTCCGAGTTGGAGGCGATCCGGGCCGCGAATTTCCTGATGAACAACGATCCTTCGGGGGCGGAATGGATCCGTGCGAACCGCGCGCCTGCTGTCGAGGGTGATGGCAGCCGGGGTGGCCGTGTTGGTGGTGGACGTCGCCGCCGGGGCTGATCACGGCCCACGCTCGCAGATAAAGCCGCCCCGTTGGCCGGGGCGGCTTTTTCATGTGTGTCAGATGAAGGCCAAGCTGATCTGCGGCACCAAAGCGAACAGGACCAAGGCCAGCAGGGTCACGACGAAAAAGGGCAGGGCCACGATGAACACCTTGATCGGGCTGACCTTGGCGACATTGGACGCAATATAGAGACCGATGCCCACCGGCGGTGTCAGCAGCCCCAGGATCAGGTTGATCGATACGACGACGCCGAAATGGATCGGATTGATCCCGTAGACCTCGGTCGCGATGGGCAGAAGGATCGGCACCACCATGATCAGCCCCGCGATCCCGTCGATCACGGTGCCGACCAGCAGCAGGATCACAAGCACGAGCAGCAGGAAGGCCGTCGGTGTCTTGGCCACGGTTTCGATCCAGGCGGCCACGGTCTGCGGGACCTCGCCAAAGACCAGCACCCAGGAGAATACGCCCGCCGCTGCCACAAGGAAAAGCACCAGCGCCGAGTTGATTCCAGTGCGCAGCAGGATGGCGCTGAAATCCTTGGCCTTGAGGGTCTTTGTGAAGAACAGGCCCAGAATGGTCGCGCAGAGGGCCCCCAGAGCTGCCGCCTCGGTCGGGGAGCCGTAGCCGCCCATGATCGTGCCTATGATGATCGCCGGGATCAGCAGCATCGGGGCCGCGTCGCGCAGGGCGCGCAGGCGTGCGCTCCAACTGATGCTCTCACCGCGCGGATAGTCGTGCCAGTAGCCCAGCACCGCGATCGTGCCGATGAACAGGCCCGTCAGGATGATCCCCGGCAGCAGCCCTGCCAGCAGCATGTCCCGCACCGCCAATTGTGCCAGCACCGCATAGACCACAAAGACGATCGAGGGAGGAATGATCGGCCCCAGTAGCCCGCCGAAAGCGGTGATGGCGGTCGAGAAATCGCGCCGGTAGCCCGCTTTCTCCATCTCGGGGACCATGACCTGCGTCATCATCGCGATCTGTGCCGTGGCCGATCCGAGGATCGAGGCCACCATCATGTTGGCGATCAGGTTGATATAGGCCAGCCCCCCCTTGAGGTTGCCGACAAAGACCGCCGCCAGCCGGATCAGGCGCTGGGTGATGCCGGTGCCGTTCATCAACTCGCCGATCAGGATGAAAAGAGGGATGGCCAGCAGACCGAAATTGTTCAGCGCGCTGAACAGTTGCAGCCCATAGCTGTCCAGCAGCACGCCATTGCCGGAGGTCTGGATGAACACCAGAGCCGAGGCGCAGAGCACAAGGCCGATCGGCAGGCCGATCAGAACCATCACGAAAAAGGCGAAAGCGGTCATTGGGTCATGTCCATGGCAAGGCCGGCGGGGTCCATCGGACGCTGGAGCAGTCCGAGATCCTCGCACAGATTGGTCAGCGCATGGATCGTGATCGCCACCGCGAAATAGGGAATGATCAGATAGAGCAGATAGGCCGGCGTCCCCGTGATGGCGGTCCGGTCCGTATAGATGAAATTGAACGTTGCGGCCTGAAAGGCATTGATGTCGAAACCCACGCTGATCATCTGCACAGGATCGAACCAGCGCAGGCACAGATAGACCAGCAGGGTGCCAAAGATGGCGGACAATGCCGAAACGCTGATCCGCAAGACACGGCAGGCCCGCGGTGGCAGGAATTCATGCAGCAACAAAACCGCGGGATCGATCCGGGCGCGCAGCATCAGCGATGCGCCGACAAAGCCGGACAGGACCATGGCATAGACCCCGACCTCATCCGCCCAGGCCAGCGTGATGCCGATCATCCGCAGCAACACGTTCATCAGCACGGACAGGGCCAGAACCGCGATGAGGAATCGCAGAACGAGGCGTTCAAGGACGCTCAGCCCGGCCGAGAGCTTGGACAAGGTCATGGGAATCATGGGGCGCTTTTCATGCAAAGGGGGTCCGGCAAGGAGGGGTATCCTTGCCGGAATCTTGAAAAGATCAGAACGCGGCTGTCAACGCGCGCAGACGGGCGACATAGGGCGTCTTGGCGGCCCATTCGGCATCCCAGCGGGTCACGATGTCACCGAAGAATTCGGATCCCACATCTTCCGTGATCGTCAAGCCTTCGACTGCCTTCAGACGGTCCAGCTTGCTGTCCTCTTCCGACACGAACCGGTCGATGGTCTGATCGCAATGCTTCTGCGCGGCGTCCTGCACGATCTTCTTGTCCTCGTCCGACAATTGCGCCCAGACCCGGCCCGAGATCAGTGCGACCATCCCGAACATCTGATGGTTGGTTTCCAGCATGTTCTTGGCATGATCGAAATAGCCGAAATTCAGGATGGATTCGTGATCCATGTCGATGGCGTCGATCTGTCCATTGGCCAGCGCGTCATAGACCTGTGTCAGCGGCATCGGGGCGGGGGCCGCGCCGAACATTTCGAAGAAGTTCTGGATCGGCGGCGCGGGCGTGATGCGGAAGCGCAGACCGTTCAGGTCCTGGGCCGAGGCGATCGGGGTCTTGGTCATGATCTGGCGCATGCCGGTCATGGCATAGCACAGGCCCACGGTGCCGGTCGCGGCGGGCAGAGCGTCCAGAATCTCGCGCGCTTCATCCGAGCGCAGCACCTTGGCGGCATCCGCGATGTTGTCGACAAGGAAAGGTGCATGCAAAGCGCCCAGATCCGGCACGCGCACCGTAAGCCCTGCTGTCGTCAGCCAGGCCATGTCAAGCGCACCTGTCTGCAGCTGTTGCAGCATCGTCTCTTCATTGCCCAGCTGCCCCGACGGGAAGGCCGTCACGGCCATGCGCCCGCCCGACATCTCGCCCAGCGTGACGCCCATGGCATCGACTTCCTTGTTCCAGACATGGACCGGCGGGGTGATCAGCCCGACCCGGAAGGTCTTGTCCTGTGCCAAAAGCGCGCCGGGTAGCGCAACCGCCAATGTGACGGCCAGTGCAGTCGTGAGTTTCAACATATGTCTCTCCTGTTGGGTGGTGCCCGAGGTCCGGTATTCACCGGCTCCCATGCGTCAGTTTCTTGTCTGTCTTGGTCGTTATTATTGTTTGTGTAGAAACATCTTTGCGGGTTTCATTTCTGTCAAGACCAAACATGTGGTTGCGCTATATGAATACGAAAAGGCAGGCAAAGTGACCGGATTTCCAGCGCGCGCGCATGAGGCGCAATCAACGCCAGCCAAAGAGGTATGGCGTCACGCGATACGGCGTCCCAGCGGTGCGCCGCCTTCGAGATAAATCTGTGGGGGAATTCACCCCGCAAGGGGGAAGGTGGCGGAGAGACAGGGATTCGAACCCTGGGTCGGCTTGCACCGACAACGGTTTTCGAGACCGCCGCATTCGACCACTCTGCCACCTCTCCGTGGGGGTCTGGTGGGTGCGTTTAATCCCAACGGCAGCGGGTGGCAAGGGGGCTTTTGGGGAATTTTCATCGCGCTCCGGCCCGTTTGAAGGGCGCCTTTCCGGGGCGTTGCTGCGGGGCAGGGCGGCGATCACCCGGTTTTGCATTGCCCGTCCGAGCAAATGGCTTAGGCTTGTCGGTAAGGTCTTGGATGTCCATATGCGCCAAGGCAGAAACAATACATGTTCGGGACCGATCCCCGAGCCCGACCAGGAGAGCCATTCCATGTTGTCAAAGGTACCGGGCCTGTCCGGCCCGTTCCCCGCCACGTCGACCCTTTCGCAGGGCTTGCGCGCGTTTGTGGCGACGCTTGGCCTTGCATTGGTGCTTGTCACGCCGCTGCGTGCGCAGGTGCAGGAGACCGATAGGCTCGAGGCATTCCTGACCGTCACCGGCTTCGATGCGGCGCTTGATTCCATAGCCCTGTCGGCGGGGGACGCGCCGCTGATGCTGGGGCGGACGCCCACGGAATTCGGGGCCGATTGGACCCGGACCGTGGCCGAGGTTTTCGATCCTGCGATGATGCGCGAGATGGCGCTTGAGATCCTGGAGAAGGCGCTGACGGATGATCTTCTGACCCATGCGGTGGAGTTCTACGCCTCGGATCTGGGGCAGCGACTGGTCGCGGTCGAGAACGCGGCGCATTTGTCCGATGACGGGGACATGCCGCGCCTTGAGGGCGAGAAGATCATCGCCGACCTGCTGCGGCAGGGCGCGCCGCGTCTGGAGATCCTGCAACGGATGGGGCCTGCGATTGACCCGAAGGACGGCGCGGTGCGCGCGGTCGAGGAGATCCAGATCCGCTTTCTTCTGAGCGCCTCGGCTGCTGGTGTGGTTCCGATGGAACTGGACGAGGCGACCTTGCGGGTGCTGATGGAGGATCAGCGTGCCACGCTGCGGCAAAGCATGCGTGAAGCGTCGTTGGCGCAATCGGCCTATGTCTACCGCGATTTCAGTGATGAGGATCTTGAGACCTATGTCGCTGCGCTGGAGCATCCCGACATGCAGCGTGTCTACGAGTTGATGAATGCCATTCAATACGAGATCATGGCGAACCGTTTCGAGGTGTTGGCCGGACGGATGGCCGATCTGCACCCGGGCGAGGAACTCTGAGATGCGGGGGGCGCTTTCCCTGACCTGGGGGTGGCGCGTGCTGGCGCTGATCCTGATGCTGTGTCTGCCTCCGGTCTGGGCCAAGGCCGAAACCGTGTCACCCGCGCAGGCGCAGCGCGTCACCGCCTTGATGCAGGTGATGGGTCTGGACGAGATCATCGCCATCATGCGCGAGGAAGGGCTGGCCTATGGCGCAGAGCTGGAGCGGGACATGCTGGCCGGTGAAGGCGGGTCAACCTGGGAGATGCAGGTGGATCGCATCTATGATGTGGACAAGATGACTGCGTTGGTGCGCCGTCAGTTCATCGCCGCCTTCGGCAGCGCCGACCCTGAACCGCTGGTCGCGTTTTTCGAGGGCAAGACCGGGGAGCAGATCGTCGCGCTTGAAATCGCCGCCCGGCGCGCCTTCATGGATGAAGATGTGGAAGAAGCCGCGCGCGCCGCGTTCCGGCAGGTCGCCCCCGATCTCGAGGCCCGAAGCCCCCGCAACATAGACCCGCATCTGTCCGCCATCGAAGCCTATATCGAAGTCAATGACCTGATCGGCTTCAACGTCATGGGGGCGCTGAATGCGAATATGCTGTTCTATCGCGGGCTGGTCGATGGCGGCGCGATGGAGATGTCGGAATCCGATATCGTCTCGGATGTCTGGGCGCAGGAGGACGATACCCGCGCCGAAACGCGCGAGTGGATCTATGCCTTTCTGATGCTGGCCTATGAGCCGTTGGCACCCGAGCAGATCAATGCCTATGCGGACCTGTCCAAGACCGAGTCGGGACGGGCCATGAACCGGGCGCTTTTCGAGGCGTTCGACCTGATGTATGGCGAGTTGTCGCGGGCTCTGGGGGCGGCTGTCGCGGGCCAGATGCTGGGCGAGGATCTCTGATCGCGGAGCGTCACGCTGGGGTGTTTTCTGCCATATCGCGCTTGACTTCCTGCCGGATGCACCGCATAAGCCCGCATCTCGGAAAGGGCGCGATGCTCTTGCCGTGCATATCATTCATCATCGCCCGCAAGGGCGCGCTGTTCGAGGTGGCACCGGATCCTGCCCGCAAGGTGACAAGATCCCGCCGAAACGCCCTCAGGGGGACCACAGGACGCGGCAACAAAGGGAAAGACATATGTTCGCGGTTCTGAAAACCGGCGGCAAACAGTACAAAGTCCAGGCCGGCGATACGCTGCGCGTGGAGAAACTGGCCGCAGACGCAGGTGAGACTGTTCAATTCAACGAGGTGCTGATGCTGGGCGGTGACAAGACCGTTCTGGGTGCACCGATGGTGGCAGGCGCGGCCGTGCAGGCCGAAGTGATCGATCAGGTCAAAGGCGAGAAGGTCATCCATTTCGTCAAGCGCCGCCGTAAGCATGGCTCGCAGCGCACCAAGGGTCACCGTCAGAAGCTGACCCTCGTCCGGATCACCGAGATTCTGGCATCGGGCGCAGACAAGACCGGCGTCAAGGCTGCCACCGGGCAAGCGCCTGCTGGTGCCGTGGCCGAGGCCGCACCCGCCAAGAAGGCAGCCCCCGCGAAGAAGGCCGCGAAAGCGCCCGCCGCTGGCGATGCCGCCGCGAAACCGAAACGTGCCGCCAAAAAAGCGGCCGAGACCAAGGAGTAATCCCCCATGGCACACAAGAAAGCAGGCGGTTCCTCCCGCAACGGTCGCGACTCTGACGGTCGCCGCCTTGGCGTCAAGCTCTATGGCGGTCAGGCCGCCATTCCGGGCAACATCATCGTGCGCCAGCGCGGCACCAAATGGTGGCCGGGCGAGGGTGTGGGGATCGGTCGTGACCACACGATCTTCGCCACGTCCGAGGGCAAGGTGACCTTCCATAAGGGCCTGAAAGGCCGCACCTTTATTTCGGTCCTGCCGGTGGCGGAGGCCGCTGAGTAAGCCGTCCTTCAGGTGAGACACACGAGGGGATCGGCAAAGCAGCCGGTCCCCTTTTGCTTTTCCGGCCCGTCCCCAAGGCAGGCCGAAAGCGCGTTCCGGCCCCGATCTGTTCACAGAACCGCCATGCTAGGGTGGCACAGATGGGGGCGCCAGGGGGCAAGGGAAGACCCTGTCGTCGCATCCGGGGAGGGCGTGGCGAGAGGGGTGACGAGTAGTGCCGGGGATGCCCTAACGGTTGTGTCCCGGCCGGTGCAGCAGGCCAGACCAGTTTCGGAGGAGACGACGGATGAAGATCGACCCCATACTCGCCCAACCGGTGATCGCGACCGAGCGTTTCGACCTGCGCCCTTTGCGTCTGTCGGACAAGGGCCTGATTGAAATGCACGGGGCCGACCGGCGGGTGGCGATGAATACGCGGTCCATCCCGCATCCGCTGCCGCCCGGCGCGACCGAGGCTTTCGTGGCCCGTGCCGTATCGCCGACACGGACCGAGGATGTCTGGGCCATGGATGGCACCAAGATGGGCGGGCCGGAGGTGATGGGCGTCATCAGTCTGGCCCGGATGGAGCGCAACCAGTCCGAGGTCGGCTACTGGGTGGCGCCCGCCTACTGGAATTCCGGTGTCGCCTCGGCGGCGGTTTCGGCGCTGGTGGCGGCCAATCCGCAGTCCTGCCGGACGATGTTCGCGGAAGTGTTTCAGGACAATCCGGCTTCGGCACGGGTTCTCACCAATTGCGGGTTCGAGTATCTGGGCGATGCCGAAACCTTTTCGGTCGCACGTGGCGCCAAGGTGGCCACCTGGACCTATAGTCGAAAACTGGATTGAGCAGGGCAGGGCCTTTGCGATAGGGGAAGACCATGAAGTTTCTTGATCTCGCAAAGGTCTATATTCGGTCCGGTTCGGGCGGCGGCGGAGCGGTGAGCTTCCGGCGCGAGAAGTTCATCGAATTCGGCGGCCCGGATGGGGGCGACGGTGGCTCGGGCGGGTCGGTCTGGGTCGAGGCGGTCGATGGTCTGAACACGCTGATCGACTTTCGCTACCAGCAGCATTTCTTCGCTCAGAACGGACAGCCCGGCATGGGGCGCCAGCGGACGGGCAAGGATGGTGACGATATCGTGCTGCGCGTGCCCGTGGGCACCGAGATTCTGGACGAGGACGAGGAGACTGTTCTGGCCGACATGACGGAACTGGGTCAGCGCGTCCTTCTGGCGCGCGGCGGCAATGGTGGCTGGGGCAACCTGCATTTCAAGACCTCGACCAATCAGGCGCCGCGTCGCGCCAATCCGGGGCAGGAGGGCGTGGAGCGCACGCTGTGGCTACGGCTCAAGCTGATCGCGGATGCCGGGCTGTTGGGGATGCCCAATGCCGGCAAGTCCACCTTTCTGGCGGCGGTTTCCAATGCACGCCCCAAGATCGCGGATTACCCGTTCACGACGCTTCATCCCAATCTGGGTGTCGTGGGGATCGACAATGCCGAATTCGTCATGGCCGATATCCCGGGCCTGATTGCGGGCGCGTCCGAGGGGCGCGGGCTGGGGGATCGCTTTCTGGGACATGTGGAACGCTGCGCCGTGCTGCTGCATCTGGTCGACGGCACCTCGCCCACATTGGACGAGGATTACCGGGCCATCATCACCGAGCTTGAACTCTATGGTGGCGATCTGGCCGACAAGCCACGCGTGACGGCACTCAACAAGATCGATGCGCTGGATGAGGAGGAACGCGAGGAAGCGCGCGCTCGCCTTGAAGCCGAGGTGGGTGGCCCCGTGCTGATGCTGTCGGGCGTGACCGGCGAAGGTGTGCCAGAGGTGCTGCGCGCCGTGCGCGCCCAGATCACGGCAGACCGGCTGCGCCTGAAACAGGCCGACGAGGATGAGGATCAGCCGTGGCGTCCCTGACCGATAGTGTCACCACATCGACATTGCGCCTGACCGCCGCGCGCCGGGTCGTCGTCAAGATCGGATCTGCCCTGTTGGTGGACCGCAAGACCGGCCTTCTGCGGCAGGATTGGCTGGCAGGGCTGGCGCAGGACGTGGTCTGGCTGAAATCCCTCGGCAAGGATGTGATCCTTGTTTCCTCGGGCTCGATTGCGCTGGGGCGTGGCGTGCTTGGCCTGCCATCCACCACCCTTGCGCTGGAACAGTCGCAGGCCGCCGCTGCCGTCGGTCAGATCCGTCTGGCCCGCGCCTATGAGGAGGTGCTGGCCCCCCATGGCATCACCACGGGGCAGGTGCTGGTCACGCTGGAGGACAGCACGGACCGCCGCCGCTATCTGAACTCGCGCGCCACGATGGAAATGCTGATCGGTCTGGGCGTGGTGCCCATCGTGAACGAGAATGACACCGTCGCCACGGATGAAATCCGCTACGGTGACAATGACCGTCTGGCCGCGCAGGTCGCTGTGACTGTTGGCGCGGATCAGTTGATCCTGCTGTCGGATGTGGACGGCTTCTATTCCGCCAATCCCCAGATTGATCCGGACGCGCAGTATTTCCCCGTGATCGACCGCATCACCCCGCAGATCGAGGCGATGGCCGGTGACGCAGGCTCGGGCTTGTCGAAGGGCGGCATGAAGACCAAGCTGATGGCCGCCAAGACCGCCACAGCGGCCGGATGTGCCATGGCCATCACCGAAGGGTCGGTTCTGCGGCCCCTGCAGGCTTTGGCACAGGGCGCGCGCGCCACGTGGTTCACCGCACAGGTCGATCCGCAAGCGGCGCGCAAACGCTGGATCGCGGCGATGAAACCGCGCGGCGAGGTCACGCTTGATGCGGGGGCTGCCCGCGCGCTTTCCAGCGGCAAAAGCCTTCTGCCTGCCGGTGTGACTGCCACAACCGGCCGCTTCGGGCGCGGCGATCCGGTGGCGATCCTTGGCCCGGATGGCGCCTCGCTGGGGCAGGGCTTGATCCGCTATACGGCGGCGGAAACCGCCCTGATCCTGGGGCATCGCAGCGACGAGATCGAGACGATCCTGGGTTATCCGGGCCGTGCCGCGCTCATTCATCGGGACGATATGGCGCTGTAACCTCTTGTTTCTTCTTGCCTGAAATATCCCCGCCGGAGGCTTCCGGCCCTGCAGACGGACCTGACAGATGACGCAAAGCCAAGACCTTTCCGCCCAGATGGACATGATCGGCCGCCGCGCCCGTGCCGCCGCCGCAGAGTTGGCCTTTGCCCCATCAACTGCCAAGGCAAAGGCCTTGAACGCTGCGGCCGATGCGATCCTTGCCCATAGCGAGGCGATCATCGCCGCCAATGCGCTTGATCTGGACTACGGCCGTGGCAAGGGGCTCAGCCCTGCGATGATGGACCGGCTGCTGCTGGACGCCGGGCGTATCGTCGGGATCGCCGACGGGCTGCGCGCGGTGGCGGCGCAGGATGATCCGGTGGGACGTGTTCTGGCGGAATGGGACCGGCCCAATGGCCTGCATATCGCCCGCGTCGCCACACCCTTGGGCGTGATCGGCGTCATCTATGAAAGCCGCCCCAATGTGACGGCGGATGCGGGCGCGCTCTGCCTCAAGGCGGGCAATGCCGTGATCCTGCGCGGCGGATCGGAAAGTTTCCATTCCTCGACCGCAATTCACGCCTGTCTTGTCGAGGGTCTGCGCGCCGCAGGCTTGCCCGAAGATGCGATCCAGTTGGTCCCGACCCGCGACCGCGAGGCGGTCAGCGCCATGTTGCGCATGACCGCATGGATTGACGTGATCGTGCCACGCGGTGGCAAGGGGCTGGTCGGTCTGGTGCAGCGCGAGGCGCGGGTGCCGGTCTTTGCCCATCTGGAGGGGATCGTGCATATTTTCGTGGATGCCAAGGCCGATCCCGATCTGGCGCGGCGTGTGGTTCTGAACGCAAAGACCCGGCGCACGGGGATCTGCGGGGCCGCCGAATGCCTGCTGATCCACCGCGATATCGCGGCCACGCTGGGTGCGGATCTGATCCGCGATTTGCTGGCCGCAGGGGTCGAGGTGCGGGCGGATGCGGCGTTGCATCATGTCCCCGGCACTGTGCCCGCGACAGAGGATGATTGGGGGCACGAATATCTGGACAGCATTATCGCCGCCCGCGTGGTGGATGATATCGACGCAGCCATCGCGCATATCCGGCAATACGGGTCCAACCATACCGACTGCATCCTGACCGAGGATGCGGATGCGGTGGCGCGGTTCTTCGAGCGGCTGGACAGTGCGATCCTGATGCACAACTCCTCGACCCAGTTCGCGGATGGGGGCGAGTTCGGCATGGGTGCGGAAATCGGCATTGCGACAGGCAAGCTGCATGCGCGCGGACCGGTCGGGGCGGAACAACTGACCAGTTTCAAGTATCTGGTGACCAGTGCGGGGGCCGTGCGCGGTTAAGGCAGCCGGTCAGAACCGCATCAGGATATCGCTTTCCGTCAGACGCAGGCTGACGCGTCGGCCCGCCTCCTCCAGCAAAACCGGGAGGAGGGCGAATTGCACCTCGGCGGGGCTGACTTCGATCTGGCTATCACCACTTTCCAGATTGGCCCATAGATCGGGCGTCTGGCGCAGCTTGTCGGCGGTTCCGCTGATTGCCCAGAGCCTGCCTTCGCGTGTCAGCGTGATCCGCCCGCCATAGGGCATCGCCGTCTCGAAACATTGCAGTGCCAGAAAGGCCAGACGCCCCTCTGTCCGGGGCAGGTTTTCCAAAGGGCCCCAGTGAAAACTGACCCGCGCCCCTTGCGCCACGGCCCTGAGGATGCTGACGATCTCGGCCCGACCCATGGACTGATTTTCCGTTGCCATCCCATAGGCCACCCGGAAAAAGCGGATGCGCGCATTCGCATTCTCGACCGAATCCGAGATCAGTGCGACTTCGGGCGTCAGGGCCGCGCCGGACATCTGCATCAGTTCCAGCCCATTCGTGATCGCGCCTATCGGGCTGATCAGATCGTGGCAGATACGCGAGCCTATCAACGCGGCAAGATTATTCGTACTGTGACGCAACAAGGTCTCCGATTTGAGGTGGGGACATGACGGATATGAACGCGATTCTGGAACCGGGGATGCTGGTGCGCCACCCCGACCAGCCCGATTGGGGGCTGGGGCAGGTGCAGTCCAATATAGGTGGCAGGATCACGGTCAATTTTCCAGAGGCAGGAAAGGTTGTCATCGACGGCTCCCGCGTCTTCCTCATGCCTGTCTTTGATCCGTCAAACTAGTTAACAAAAGGTTACCACGACTCGTCTTTTCCTCCCATGTGGCGCTGCCGCAGCTGATCCATTGTCATTTTGTCAAAGGTTTCGGGTGGTTGCCACGGATCAAGTCATTTTCTAAAAACAGGGACATGCCCCCAGCGGATGCCGCAGAATGATCCAAGCCAAGCCGCACTATGTCGTTCGTCTGGCCCGCAGCGAGGGTGACCTGCGCGCGGCGCAGCGGTTGCGCTATGCGGTCTTTGTCGAGGAACTGGGCGGCGGCGGGGCGCTGGTCGACCATACCAACCGTCTGGAGCGGGACCGTTTCGATCCTTACTTCGATCATCTGCTGCTACTGGATGAAAGCCGCGCGCCGGATGACCGCGTGGTCGGGGTGTATCGCCTTCTCAGGGCGGATCAGGCCGCTCAGGCGGGGCAGTTCTATTCCGAGGATGAGTATGACCTGTCGGTTCTCAAGGCCAGCGGGCGACCGTTGCTGGAACTGGGCCGATCCTGCCTGCACCCCGACTATCGCGGCGGCATGGGGATGTATCACCTTTGGCATGCGCTGGCTGCCTATGTGGAGGCGCATGGGATCGAGATCCTGTTTGGTGTTGCCAGTTTCCATGGCACCGATGTGGATGCCTTGGCGGCGCCTCTGTCCTTGCTGTATCATAGGCATCTGGTCCCGGATGACCTGCGGGTGACCGCGCGACCCGAGGGGTTTGCCGCCATGGACCGCATCCCCACTGCGGCGCTCGATCGCAAGGCGGCCATGCTGGCGGTGCCGGCACTGATCAAGGCCTATCTGCGGCTGGGTGGATTCGTGGGGCAGGGCGCTTTCGTGGACCGCGCCTTCAACACCACGGATGTCTGTCTGGTTCTGGACGTGGCCCGCATGAACGAAAGCCAGCGCGCCATTTACACCCGTCCTGTTTCAACGCGGCCGGTGTCTCCATGACCGGTGCCTGGGTGCCCCCGCCAGAACCGCCCGCGCAGTCGCTGACGGCTGGCGGATGGATCAGGCTGATACTGCGCGGGGCGGTTCTGGGCAGCATCACCTTTGGCGGGTTGGGGCTCATGCTGTTGCTACGCCTGATCGAAAGGCCGCTCTTCGGCCTGCAGAGACCGGTGACACCCTGGCTGACGCAGGGCGTGTGCCGTGCGGCCTTCGTCATCCTTGGCATGAGGTATGTCGTGCGGGGCAAACGGATGGAGGAGCGTGGTGCGGTTGTGGCGAACCATGTCTCGTGGCTGGATATTTTCGCGCTGAATGCGCGCAAGCGGATCTATTTCGTGTCCAAGTCCGAGGTAGCAGGCTGGCCCGGCATCGGCTGGCTGGCGCGGGCCACGGGAACGGTCTTCATCAACCGCGATCCGCGCGATGCCCGCCGTCAACAGGATCTGTTCGAGGCGCGGCTGCTGGCAGGGCACAAGCTGCTATTCTTTCCAGAGGGGACATCGACCGATGGCACCTTGGTGCTGCCCTTCAAGTCCACGCTGTTTCAGGCGTTTTTCTCGGATGATCTGCGGCATCGCACATGGATACAGCCGGTGACACTGATCTACCGCGCGCCTGAGGGCGAGGAGGCGCGGTTCTATGGCTGGTGGGGCGATATGGGCTTTGGGCCGCATCTGGCCAAGGTTCTGGCGGCGCCGCGCAATGGATCGGTCGAAGTGGTCTATCACGCGCCGGTGCGGGTCGATGCCTTCCCGAACCGCAAGTCTCTGGCTGCTCATGTCGAAGATGTGGTGCGTGCCGGGCTGTTGCACGGCACGGCACAGGGATGACTGTCAGACCTGCATGGCTTTCGTCAGGCGTGCCAGTTCCACAACCGGATCGGCCTTGGACCAGATTTCATCCCCCAAGGCGATGAAATCGGTGATCGGGGCAAGCTGGCGGATCAGATCTTCGGTCAGGGCACCTTCGGCCACGACGGGCACTTCGATGATCTCGGACCACCATTCGAAAATCTCCAGTTCCGCGCGGCTGCCATCGCCCAAAGGGTTCTCGCCCACGGGACCGAAGCTGATGTAATCCGCCCCGCCCTCGCCCGCGTTCATACCCTCATGGCGCTGGATACCGCAGAAGGCGCCGACGATCGCATCAGGGCCAAGGTCCTTGCGCACCTTGCGAACCGAACGCGCGCCATCGGTCAGATGGACGCCGTCAAGACCCAGCCGTTCCACCATCAGGACATGGCTTTCGATCACCAAGGCCACGTCGCGAGCATGGGTCACCTCGCGCAGCGCATCGGCGGCGCGGGCCACGTTGTCCTCGTCCTTGCTGGCCAGTGCCAGACGGACGCAGGCCACGGCCTGCGCGTCCAGAACGCGGGCCAGAAGATCGGGAAACACCTCAAGATCGAAGGTCGGCGGGGTGATCAGGTAAAGCTGCGGCTGCTGCGGGGCGTCAGGCGTTTCGGCCATCGGGTCAGGCTCCTTGAATGTCATGGCGGTGTCATACCGGGGATTTGCGGCTTTGACCATCGGGCAGGTGATCCCATAACCGCTTGGAAACGGCGGCGCGCTGGCGTATCACGCGCCAGCCCTGACGGAGACCGCGATGCCCAGCCCCAAACCCCAGCCCGCCTTTGTCCTTGTCCGCCCCCAGATGGGCGAGAATATCGGGGCCGCCGCCCGTGCGATGTGGAATTTCGGGCTGGACCGGATGCATGTGGTGGGACCGCGCGACGGCTGGCCGAATACCCGTGCGGTTGCCATGGCCAGCGGCGCGGGGCGGCTTCTGGATGAGGCGCAGTTGCATGACGATCTGCCGGCAGCCTTGTCGGGCATGACCTATACCTTCGCCACCACGGCACGCGGGCGCGGGCTGACCAAACCGGTCTACAGCCCCGAACGCGCCATGGAACTGGCGGCCGAGATGGTGGCCCGCGGCGAGAAGGTGGCAGTGCTGTTCGGGCCGGAACGCGCAGGGCTTGAGAATGAGGACGTGGCTCAGGCCAATGCGATCATCACGGTTCCGGTAAACCCCGACTTTCCCAGCCTGAACCTTGCGCAATGCGTGCTGCTGACGGCCTATGAGTGGCGCAGGCAGACCGAACAGGTGCAGCACGAGATGGTCGAGATGGGCCGCACCGACTGGGCCAATGGCACCGAGGTCGAGGCGCTGGCGCGGCACTATGAAGAGCGTCTGGTCGAGGCTGGTTTCTTTTTCCCTGCGACCAAGGCCGACAGCATGAAAATGAACCTGCGCAACCTCTGGAGCCGGATGCGGCTGACTCGCGCCGATGTGCAGATGCTGCATGGTATCCTGCGTCAAATGGTGCGCTGGAAAGAGCGGGGTCAGGTTCTGGACGATCCCGCAGACAAGCCCTAGGTTCGGCATCGACAGGAGACGACGATGACCAAGAAACGCGCGATTTTCGAAGAGGTTGCCACCGGGGCCGACAGCAGGCCCACACCGCAGGGCGGATTGATCGACAAGGGCCATACGGGCGCGCGTGGTGCGATCCGGGGCTGGCTGATGGTGCTTTTTGCGCTGGTGATGGTGATGATCGCCGTGGGTGGTCTGACCCGTCTGACAGACAGCGGCTTGAGCATCACCGAATGGCGGCCCCTGACCGGGGCGATCCCGCCCTTGTCCCAGTCCGACTGGGAGGCGGAGTTTGCCAAATACCAGCAGATCCCGCAGTTCCAGATCCAGAACCGCTGGATGGAGCTGGATGACTTCAAATTCATCTATTGGTGGGAATGGGGTCACCGGCAGCTTGGTCGTGTGATCGGTCTGGTCTGGGGCCTTGGTTTTCTGGGCTTTCTGCTGGCGCGCAAGATTCCGGCGGGCTGGACGCCGCGCCTGCTGTTCATCGGGGCGCTAGGTGGTTTGCAGGGCTTCATCGGCTGGTGGATGGTGGCGTCGGGTCTGACTGGCAGCATGACCAGCGTGGCCAGCTATCGTCTGGCGACGCATCTGGGCCTGGCCTTCGTGATCCTTGGGTTCATCGCCTGGTATGTCTTTTTGTTGGGCCGGACCGAGCGTGACCTGCTGCAGGCGCGCCGCGCCAAAGAGGACAAACTGTTCGGCCTGTCCACGGGGCTGATGCATTTCGCCTTTCTCCAGATCCTTCTTGGCGCGCTGGTCGCCGGGATCGACGCCGGCCGCTCCTATACCGACTGGCCGTTGATGGGGGGGCAGGTGATCCCGCCCAATCCCTTCATGATTGAACCGCTGTGGAAGAATTTCTTCGAGAACCCCGGTCTGGTGCAGTTCATTCACCGCGTCAGCGGCTATCTGTTGCTGGCCTTCGGGATCGTGGTCTGGCTGCGAGGTCGCAAAAGCGCGCATGAGGCCACGCGGGGGGCCTTCAATCTGGTCTTCGCCACGCTGCTGGCGCAGATCGTGCTGGGGATCGTCACAGTGATGACGGCCGCACCATGGGAAATCGCGATCCTGCATCAGGTGTTGGCGGTGATCCTCTGGGTGCTGATCCTGCGGGCGCGCTATCTTTCGGCCTATCCGGTCGTCACCTCGATCCGGGGGGCACGGGCATGAGCAACACGGCTGGCGCCTATGACGCGCTGATGGCGCATCAACGGCAGACCTTCGCCTTGGGACAGGTGGCGGGTCGTCTGGGCTGGGATCAGGAAACGATGATGCCGCGCGGCGCCGCCGATCAGCGGGCCGAGGAAATGGCCGCGATGGAAAGTGTGCTGCATGCGCGGCGCACCGATCCGCGTGTGGGCGATTGGCTGGCTGCGATTGACGAGGGCACGCTGGATGCGGTGGGCCGTGCGCAATTGCGCCATATCCGGCGCAGTTTCGACCGTGCCCGCAAACTGCCCGCCGATCTGGCCGAGGAACTGGCGCGCGTCACCAGCCGCGCGCAGGGTCAATGGGCCGAGGCACGGGCCGCCGAGGATGTGGCGGCGTTCCTGCCGGTGCTGGAGCGGATCGTGGCCCTGAAGCGCGCGGAGGCGGCGGCACTGGCCGCAGGCCATGATCCCTATGACGCGCTTCTGGATGATTACGAGCCCGAGGCAAAGGCGGCGGATCTTGAGGCGATGTTCGGCGCCTTGCGCGGACCCTTGGTGGAGTTGCGCGGGGCCTGTCTGGCGCGACCTGCACCGAAGGGTCTGTCAGGGCGGTTTGACGAGGCAGCGCAGATGCAACTGACGCATCTTCTGGCGCGGACCTTCGGCTATGACTTCCAGATCGGACGGCTGGACAAGGCGGTGCATCCCTTCTCCAGCGGGTCGGGGCGTGACGTGCGGATCACCACGCGGACCAATCCCGAGGACCCGTTCAACTGCTTCTATTCGACGATCCACGAGGTCGGTCACGCCTGCTATGAGCAGGGGATTGACGCGGCCTATGGGCTGACCCCGCTGGGGCAGGGCGTGTCTATGGGAGTGCATGAAAGCCAGTCCCGCATCTATGAGAACCAGATCGGCCGCAGCCGCGCCTTTACAGGCTGGCTTTACGGACAGATGCGCGATGCCTTTGGTGATTTCGGCATCAAGGACGAGGATGAATTCTACGTCGCCGTGAACCGCCTGCAGAACGGCTTTATCCGGACCGAAGCGGATGAGGTGCAATACAATCTGCATGTGATGCTGCGCTTCGATCTGGAACGCGCGCTGATAGCGGGGGATCTGGCCGTGGCCGATCTTGAGGCGGCGTGGAACGACCGCTTTCTGGCTGATTTCGGCTTTGCGGTCGATAAACCCTCGAACGGATGCTTGCAGGATGTGCATTGGTCTGTGGGATTGTTCGGGTATTTTCCGACCTACAGTCTGGGCAATGTCTATGCGGGGTGCCTGCATCAGGCGATGCGCGCCGCGCTGCCGGGGCTGGACGCGCAACTGGCGCAGGGCAATACTTCCGGGGCGACGGGTTGGCTGCGCGAGAGTGTGCAGCGTCATGGCGGGCTGTTCACGCCGCGCGAGGTGATCGCGCAGGCCGCAGGGATAGAGCCGTCGGAAGCCCCGTTGCTGACCTATCTCAAGGACAAGTTCGGCGCAATTTACGATCTGTGACGCCTGCCTCTGAATGGTGAAAGGGGGGCTGTCTGCCCCCCTTCCAAACCCTGCGGGTTTGACCCCCCGAGGATATTTGGCGCAAGAAGAAACCGGGGCTTATTCGCCCGCGGCCTCGACCTCTTCGTCGCCCTGATCGGCGATACGCGCGACCGAGACGACGACCTCGCCTGTGCCGGTGTTGAAGACCTTGACGCCGCCGGCCGAGCGCGAGCGGAAGGAAATTCCGTCCACAGGCACGCGGATGGACTGACCCTTGGAGGTGGCAAGCATCACCTGATCGTCCATCTCGACGGGGAAGGAGGCGACGAGGGCGCCGCCGCGCATCGCCTTGTCCATCGCAGTGACACCCATGCCGCCGCGTCCGCGGACAGGATAGTCATGGCTGGAGGATAGCTTGCCCGAACCATTGGCCGTGATCGTGAGGATCAGATTCTCGGCGGCGGACATTTCCGCATAGCGTTCGGTCGAGAAGTTGGGATCTGCGGGGGCTTCCTCATCCTCGGCCTCGGCATCATCGGCAAGACCGGCCATGGCGCGGCGCATCTTGAGATAGGCCGCCCTCTCTTCTGCGGTGGCGTCGAAATGGCGGATCACGGACATGGACACCACGCGGTCGTCACCCAAGAGGCGGATACCGCGCACCCCGGTGGAATCGCGGCCCTTGAAGACCCGCACATCAGTGGTGGAAAAGCGGATCGCGCGGCCCGAATCCGTGACCAGCATCACGTCATCATCCGGCGAGCAGATCCGCGCGTTTACCAGTTCTACATCCTCTGGCAGTTTCATAGCGATCTTGCCGTTGGATTTGACATTGGTGAAATCCGACAGCGCGTTGCGGCGCACATCACCCGCCGAGGTGGCGAACACGATCTGCAGATCGTCCCATTCCGTATCGGGGCGGTCCACCGGCATGATCGCCGCAATCGACACACCCGGCGGGATCGGCAGGATATTGACGATGGCCTTGCCCTTGGAGGTGCGCCCGCCCAGCGGCAGACGCCAGGTCTTGAGCTTGTAGACCATCCCGTCAGTCGTGAAGAACAGAAGCTGGTCATGGGTATTGGCCACGAAAAGGGTGGTGACGACATCCTCTTCCTTGGTCTGCATTCCAGACAGGCCCTTGCCGCCACGTTTCTGGGCGCGGAAATCGGCCAAAGGCGTGCGCTTGATATAGCCGCCCGAGGTGATCGTGACGACCATGTCTTCGCGCTCGATCAGGTCTTCGTCGTCCATGTCGCCAGCCCAGTCGACGATCTCGGTCCGGCGGGGCACGGCGAACAGGTCCTTCACCTCGCGCAGTTCGTCCGAGATGATGCCCATGATCCGCTCGCGGCTGGCGAGAATCTCAAGGTATTCGCGGATCTTGGCAGCCAGTTCCTGCAACTCGTCGGTGACTTCCTTGACGCCCAGCTGGGTCAGGCGTTGCAGGCGCAGTTCCAGAATGGCACGGGCCTGGATCTCGGACAGGAAATAGGTGCCGTCCTCGTTCACCGTGTGGGACGGATCGTCGATCAGGCGGATATATTCCGCGATGTCGCGGGCGGGCCAGGCGCGGGTCATCAGCTTGTCACGCGCATCCGCCGCATCGGCCGAGGCGCGGATCGTGGCCACGACCTCATCGACATTGGTGACGGCCACGGCCAGACCGCAGAGGATATGGCTGCGCTCGCGGGCCTTGCGCAGTTCAAACGCGGTGCGGCGGGCCACCACTTCCTCGCGGAAGGCGATGAAGCTGGACAGGAACCGCAGCAGGGTCAGTTGTTCCGGCCGACCGCCGTTCAGCGCCAGCATGTTGCACCCGAAATAGGTCTGCATCGGCGTGAAGCGGTAAAGCTGGTTCAGCACCACCTCGGGTGTGGCGTCGCGCTTGAGTTCGATGACCACGCGCACGCCGTTGCGGTCGCTTTCATCCTGCACATGGGCCACGCCTTCGATCTTTTTCTCGCGCACCTGTTCGGCGATCTTTTCGATCATCGCGGCCTTGTTGACTTGATAGGGGATCTGCTCGACGATGATGGCGTAGCGGTCCTTGCGCAATTCCTCGATCTTGGTCTTGGCGCGGATAATGACCGAGCCACGCCCTTCGAGATAGGCCTTGCGCGCGCCAGAACGGCCCAGCATCAGGCCACCGGTGGGAAAATCCGGCCCCGGAATGTATTCGATCAGATCCTCAGACGTGAGGTCCGGGTTCTCGATCAGGGCCAGCGTGGCATCCACGACTTCGCCAAGGTTATGCGGCGGGATGTTGGTGGCCATGCCGACGGCGATACCGCCCGCACCATTGACCAGCATGTTCGGGAACCGTGCCGGCAGAACCGTGGGTTCGCGGTCTTTGCCGTCATAGTTGTCCTGAAAGTTGACCGTATCCTTGTCGATATCGGCCAAAAGGAAAGCGGCGGGCTTGTCCATCCGCACTTCGGTATAGCGCATGGCGGCGGCGTTATCGCCATCCATCGAGCCGAAGTTGCCCTGACCGTCCAGAAGCGGCAGCGACATCGAGAAATCCTGCGCCATCCGCACCAGCGCGTCATAGATCGCGCTGTCGCCATGCGGGTGGTATTTACCCATCACATCGCCCACGGGACGCGCCGATTTGCGGTAAGGTTTGTCGTGGGTATTGCCCACTTCGTTCATCGCATAGAGGATGCGGCGATGCACCGGTTTCAGACCGTCCCGCAGATCGGGGATCGCGCGGCTGACGATCACGCTCATCGCGTAATCGAGATAGGAGGTCTTCATCTCCTCGGTGATCGAGATGGAGGGGCCATCGAACACGGTCCGCGTCGGCGCGTTTTCGTCTTCGTTTTCAGGGGTTTCCGGCGTGTCGTTCACGTGATTTAACCGCTCTGTCCAGTTTCTCTATATCTTGTTGGGCAGACTATATCAGAGGCTGGATATAGGGTGCAATGCCGCAAGCCGCCTGCATTTGGCAGCCAGCGGATGTGATTGCTAACATACTGTTTTTATTGAAAAGTAATTTAACCTTGGCATGATTTTCCTATCGAGTCGTGAACAGGGTGACAACATGCAGGCTTCTGAAACGGAACTGATGCTCAAGGGCTATGGTCTGACCACTGCCGAATTCTTCTATCGCATGCCCGATTACCGCAATGTGCTGAACACTTTTGTCTGGCAGGACTATGACATCGCGCCGGATCATCCGCGGCTGTTCAAGTTCATCGAATTCTGGAATTCCCAGATCGAAGGGCCGCTGCATTCGGTGCGGTTCACCCATCGCAAGATGATCAGTCCGGGCGAATGGCGCAATGTCGTGGGGGAGTTTCGGCTGCATTGAGCCAAGGCATAGGCGCGGGTGAACCCCGCGCCGCGCCATGACGTCAGGGAATGATCCGGGTGTATTTCACGCCTTCCAGCGTGGCGCCGACCATGAGACCCGCCTGACCGAAGATCACCGCCAGAACCGGCGAGGTCGAGGTGGTGGTTTCTGCCCGCAGGTTGTCGGCCTGATCGTTGATCACATAGCCCACATCAGCACCAGCCGCCCAGCCTGAGGAGCGGCGGAAGCGTTGCAGCGCGTCATCGGTCATGAAGAACAGAACATGAGCGAATTGCTGTGCACCGATCTGCAGGCCGAAACTGCCTTTGGTGGCCGAGTAGTAATCCACCGTGATCCCGTTGACGCGCAGCGCGCCGCGACCATAGCCGCCACCAAAGCCGAAACCTGCCTCGGTGATCAGAGGCATCACAAGCTGGCCCACCGATTTGTCGGCCAGATCCCGCGTATTGGGATAGGTGTTGTAGAGATAATTCAGCGTGGCTTCGACCCGGTTGTCGATCACCGCTGATCCGGGGCTGCCGATCCCGTTGCCGCAGGCTGCGGTGACGCTGACGCCGGCAAGGGCGCTCAACGTGAATGTCCGTCTGCTCATCTGGGTCATGTATATTGCCTGTTTGTTATGCTGCTGTCAGGTCCGGATGTTTTGTCATCTCCGGATATGCGCTGAATATAGAGGCAAATCAGCCTCATGTCACCAACTCTTGTGGCAAATGGTTCACGCCAAGCGCTTCCCGGCGGGGTTTCGCCACCGGGAGGCGATCACCCCTTTGCCAGTTTGCGCGCCACGGCGGGTGCGAAATAGGTCAGGATGCCGTCACAACCCGCGCGGCGGAAGCACATCAGGCTTTCCAGCATGGCGCGTTCGCCGTCAATCCAACCGTTCTGAGCTGCGGCCTGAATCATCGCGTACTCGCCCGACACCTGATAGGCATAAGTCGGTGCGCCGAAGGCATCCTTGACGCGGCGACAGATATCCAGATAGGGCATGCCCGGCTTGACCATCACCATGTCTGCCCCCTCGCGCAAATCACGCTCGACCAGGCGGATCGCCTCGTCCGAATTGGCGGGGTCCATCTGATAGGTTTTCTTGTCACCCTTGAGCGCACCCGAGGCGCCCACCGCATCGCGGAACGGGCCATAAAAGGCCGAGGCGTATTTGGCGGCATAGCTGAGCAGCATGACATTGGTATGGCCCGCCGTCTCGAGCGCGTGGCGGATCGCGCCGATACGCCCGTCCATCATGTCGGACGGGCCGATGATATCGGCGCCCGCCTCGGCCTGCGATAGCGCCTGTTTCACCAGCGCCTCGACCGTTTCATCATTCACGACCACGCCATCGCGCCAGAACCCGTCATGCCCATCTGAATTATAGGGGTCAAGCGCCACATCGGTCATGACCGCGATGCCCGGCACGCTGGCCTTGATCGCGCGGGTGGCGCGGTTGCTCAGGTTCTCGGGGTTCCACGCCTCGGCGCAGTCGCGGGTCTTTTTCGCCGGGTCCGTATAGGGAAAGAGGCAAATCGCGGGGATTCCCAGATCGGCCGCTTCGCGCGCGGCCTCGACCACGCGGTCGACCGAGCGGCGGACGACACCGGGCATCGAGGCCACAGGTTCCTCGATCCCTTCGCCGTCCCGGACGAAGACGGGCCAGATCAGATTGCCGACCGAGAGCGTATTCTCTTGGGTCAGGGCGCGGATCGCGGGGGATTGCCTGGTGCGGCGAAAGCGGGTGGCGGGGTAAGCGGCCTGGCTGGGGATCATCGGTGCGTCATCTCATGTGGTCACCCTGCATGCGTGGCATGGATATTGGCGCATCTCAAGGGTAGGAATTGCCCAAAGACACGGCTATGGAAGCGAAAGCGTTGTAAAGGGCATTGATTTTGGACTGGTTCGGCACTCTGAACGAAGTGATCAATCTGCGATCCTTCTCCAATTTGTGGTATTGGATCGTGCTGGCGGTCATGTGGTCCACGGCCAGTTTCTGGGTCATGGGCGTGCCTTATGACATTGTCCAGCGCGCCGCGTCGCAGCAGGGGCAAGCCGAAATCGACCTTCAGGATATTGTCCGCGTCAATGCGAACCGCCTTGTCTATATCGCGGATGTCTCGGGGATCGGGATCGTCGCCTTCGGCACGTTCTTTTTGACGTTTCTGGGGCTGAGCGGCTTCGCCTACGGGTTCCAACTGGCGCAGGCGATCTTTCTGCTGCTCTTTCCGCTGTCGATCGTCGGATTTCTGAGCCTGCGTCTGGCCCGTCGCCTGCAAGCTCAGGCGATGACGGGGCCTGGCTTGCGCAAGGCCCTGATGCGGCACCGGCTCATGACACAGGTGATCGGGATGATCTCGATCTTCGTCACCGCGCTTTGGGGCATGTATCAGAACCTCGCCCATATGATGCCCGAACATCTTATCAGACCGCTTGGATAATCGCCTGCCATGACAGACCAGTTACGCCTTACCGTTGGCGGTGCACCCGAAGGATTTGACGCAAGGCTGATCCTCAAGGAGATCGAGCGCCGCGGGGCGCCCGTTATCCATGTGGCGCGCGACGACAAGCGGTTGGCGGCGATGCAGGCGGCCTTGCGGTTCTTTGCACCCGAGATGCCGGTCATCACCTTTCCCGCGTGGGATTGTCTGCCTTATGACCGCGTCAGCCCGAATGCCGATATCTCGGCCACCCGAATGGCGACTCTGGCCGGGTTGGTGCACGGGATGCCGGACCGGTTCGTCCTGCTGACAACAATCAGTGCGGCCATGCAGCGGTTGCCTGCGCGCGACGTGCTGCGCGAGGCGGCGTTCTCTGCCCGCGTGGGGGGGCGGCTTGATGAAGCTGCGTTGCGCAACTTTCTGGTTCGCATTGGTTTCTCGCAAGCGCCGACGGTGATGGAGCCGGGTGATTACGCGATCCGCGGCGGGATCATCGACATCTATCCGCCCGGCGAAGGTGGCCCGGTGCGGCTGGATCTGTTCGGCGATGTGCTGGACGGGGCACGACGCTTTGATGCGGCGACCCAGCGCACCACCGAAAAGCTGGATCTTGTCGAGCTTGCCCCCGTGTCCGAAGTCATTCTGGACGAGGCCGCGATTACCCGGTTCCGGCAGAATTACCGGATCGAATTCGGCGCGGCAGGCACCGATGATCCGCTTTATGAGGCCGTGAGCGCAGGGCGCAAACATGCCGGGATCGAACATTGGCTGCCGTTCTTCCATGACCGGCTGGAGACGATCTTCGACTATCTGCCGCAAGCGACCGTCACGCAGGACGATCAGGTCACGCCCACGCGACTGGCCCGCTGGGACAGTATCGCTGATCAATACGAGACGCGGCGGCTGGCCATGACCCAGAAGGGGCGGATGGATACCGTTTACAAACCCGTGCCGCCGGGACTTCTGTATCTGGACGATGCCGCGTGGGAGGCGGCGACGGCGCAGACCCGTGTGATGCAGTTCAACCCGCTGGCGCAGGCCACGGGACCGGGGGTGATCGACGCAGGCGGGCGGATCGGGCGCACATTCGCGCCTGAGCGCCAGCAGGAAAACCTAAGCCTTTTTGCGGCTTTGGCCACCCATGTGAAGGCGCGGATGGAAAAGGGGCCGGTGCTGATCGCGTCCTTCTCGGACGGGGCGCGCGAGCGACTGGACGGGTTGATCAGCGATGAGGGTCTGATCGGCTCGGTTCATGTTGGCGATGCGCGCGGGATCGGCAAGCATGGCCTGCATCTGGCGGTCTGGCCATTGGATCAGGGGTTCGAGGCCGATGGCCTGACCGTGATCAGCGAACAGGACGTTCTGGGCGACCGTTTGATCCGCGCGCCCAAGAAACGCCGCAAGGCCGAAAATTTCCTGACCGAGGCTCAAAGCCTCTCTCCCGGCGATCTGGTGGTGCATGTGGATCACGGCGTGGGCCGCTATCTGGGGCTTGAGGTGGTCACGGCACTGGGGGCGGCGCACGAATGCCTGACGCTGGAATATGCCGAAGGATCAAAGCTTTACCTGCCGGTCGAGAATATCGAACTGCTTAGCAAGTTTGGCCATGAAGAGGGGCTTCTGGACAAACTGGGCGGCGGCGCGTGGCAGGCCAAGAAAGCGCGGCTGAAGGAACGCATCCGCGAGATGGCCGAACGCCTGATCCGCGTGGCGGCCGAGCGTGCCCTGCGATCCGCCCCCGTGCTGGAGCCGCAGCACCACGCGTGGGAAGCGTTCAGCGCGCGCTTTCCGTACATGGAGACCGACGATCAGTTGCGCGCGATCGAGGATGTTCTGGCCGATCTGGGGTCAGGCAATCCGATGGATCGGCTGATCTGCGGTGATGTGGGATTCGGCAAGACCGAAGTCGCGATGCGCGCGGCCTTTGTGGCGGCGATGTCCGGCGTGCAGGTAGCGGTGATCGCACCCACGACCCTGCTGGCGCGGCAGCATTTCAAAAGCTTCGCCGAGCGTTTCCGGGGCTTTCCCCTTGAGGTGCGGGCCTTGTCCCGCTTCGTAAGCGCCAAGGATGCGCAGGCGACCCGTGACGGGATCGCGCGCGGCACGGTGGATATCGTGGTGGGCACGCATGCCCTTCTGGCCAAGGGCGTCAGCTTCAAGAACCTTGGTCTGCTGATCATTGACGAGGAACAGCATTTCGGTGTGGGCCATAAAGAGCGGCTCAAGCAGTTGCGCAGTGATATCCATGTGTTGACGCTGACGGCGACACCCATTCCGCGCACGTTGCAGCTGTCGCTGTCCGGTGTGCGGGACCTCTCGATCATCGGCACCCCGCCGGTAGACCGGTTGTCGATCCGCACCTATGTGTCGGAATTCGACACGGTCACGATTCGCGAGGCATTGCTGCGCGAACATTATCGCGGCGGGCAGAGTTTCTTTGTCGTGCCCCGGATCAGCGACCTGCCCGAGATCGAGGATTTCCTGAAAACGCAGGTGCCCGAGGTATCCTATGTGGTGGCGCATGGGCAGATGGCGGCGGGCGAACTCGATGACCGCATGAACGCCTTCTATGACGGCAAGTATGATGTGTTGCTGGCCACGACCATTGTCGAGTCGGGTCTGGATATCCCTACGGCCAATACGATGGTCATCCACCGCGCGGATATGTTCGGCCTCAGTCAACTCTATCAGATCCGGGGACGCGTGGGGCGGTCCAAGACCCGCGCCTATGCCTATCTGACAACGAAACCGCGTGGCAAGCTGACCCCTGCCGCCGAGAAGCGCCTGCGGGTGCTGGGTAGCCTTGATACGCTGGGCGCGGGCTTCACGCTGGCCAGTCAGGATCTGGACATTCGCGGCGCGGGTAACCTGCTGGGCGAGGAGCAGTCGGGCCAGATGCGCGATGTGGGATATGAGCTTTACCAGCAGATGCTGGAGGATGCGATTGCCAAGATCAAGTCAGGCGAAATGGAGGGGCTGTCCGATCAGGATGGACAATGGGCGCCGTCCATCAATCTTGGTGTGCCGGTTCTGATCCCCGAGGATTATGTGCCCGATCTGGACGTGCGTCTGGGATTGTATCGTCGTCTCAGCAACTTGCATACCAAAGTTGAACTTGAAGGCTTCGCCGCCGAGTTGATCGACCGCTTCGGGCCCTTGCCGCGTGAGGTGAACACGCTGCTGCTGATCGTTCGGATCAAGGAGATGTGCAAGAAGGCCGGGATCGCGCGTCTGGATGGCGGGCCGAAAGGCGCGACGATCCAGTTTCACAATGACAAATTCGCCAGCCCGCAGGGCTTGGTCGAGTTCATTACCGACCAAAAGGGGCTGGCCAAGGTGCGCGACAACAAGATCATCGTGCAGCGCGACTGGACTCAGGAGAAAGAAAAGATCCGCGGGGCCTTCGCCATCGCCAAAGAACTGGCCGAGAAAGTTGTGGCAGAGAAGAAGCGCAAGGCAGGGGCATCGTGATCTTGATGTTTTGCATCAAGATCACGTATCAAACTTTTGTTTAAATGCCAAAAAAAGCCCGTATGCGCGGATTGATCCAGTCCCACAATCCGGGGGCGCCATGGGCTATCTTGTGGCCCACGCGATCAACCAGCATATCGTAACTGACGTCATAGTCCGTCCAGCTTCCGCCGCCTGCGACAAGGTTCTGGTTCGGGGGCTGGAACCGGTCCAGCGATTTCGCAAAGCGGGCGTCGGGGGTTTGGTTCGCCTCGAATTCATCCCAGAGCGCGCGCAGATCTGCGGCTTGATCGGCGGGCAGCAGGCCGAAGATACGATCGGCGGCAGCGGATTCGGCCAGTTCCAGGGCAGCTTTGTCATGGTTGCCGTAGACCGGAGCATCGCCTGCGTCGATCTCGACCAGATCATGGATCAGCAGCATCCGGATCACGCGGTCGATTTTGACGCCCGCGGGTGCTTGTTCCGCCAGAACAAGGGCATAGAGGGCGATATGCCAGCTGTGCTCTCCGGAATTCTCGGGTCTTGATCCGTCACAGAGCGGCGTGGCGCGGTTCACCGACTTGAGGCGGCAGGCCTCGTTCAGAAAGGCCATCTGCGCATCCAGCCGCGCGGTCATTGCGGGGTGTCGGCCTTGCGGTCAGCCATGGCTTTCCTGAGCCGCTCGGTCAGCAGTTTGCGCGCCCGCGCCTCAGCGGTGCGGACGCGGATCGAGGTCATGAACGCATCCTGAGTCACGCTGGACGAGGTGCCCAGCGTCTTGGCAATTGCGTCGATCAGCGTGTCGTCGCCGGTCTTTTCGACGGCTTCCAGCACGTCGCGGGCCAGGGCGTCAGCCAGATCCTCGGTCACGCCCATGGGATCACCGCGAACTTTCCGTGAGGCGGCGCTTCACATAGTCCGAAACCGAACCGATCATCTGTTCCATCTGTCCGGGACCGTCAAAGAAATGGCCGGCCCCTTCGATCTGTTCGTGGGTGATGGTGATGCCGCGCTGTTCATGCAACTTGCTGACAAGGCTGGTCGTATCGGCGGGTGGTGCGACGCGGTCGGCGGTCCCGTTGATCACCAGACCCGAGGCCGGGCAGGGCGCAAGGAACGAGAAGTCATACATATTCGCGGGCGGTGCCACCGAGATGAACCCCGTGATCTCGGGGCGGCGCATCAGAAGCTGCATCCCGATCCAGGCCCCGAAGGAAAAGCCCGCAACCCAGCAATGCTTGGAATTGTTGTTCATGGACTGCAGGTAATCCAGCGCCGAGGCGGCGTCCGACAGTTCGCCGATACCCTGATCATACTCACCCTGGCTGCGTCCGACGCCGCGGAAATTGAACCGGAGCACGGTGAAGCCCATGTTGTAGAAGGCGTAATGCAGATTGTAGACGACCTTGTTGTTCATCGTCCCGCCGAACTGCGGGTGGGGATGAAGCACGATGGCGATGGGGGCGTCACGTTCCTTCTGCGGGTGATACCGGCCTTCGAGCCGGCCTTCGGGGCCGGGAAATATAACCTCGGGCATGGTGGGTTCATGTCTCCTGCATGGGTGCGGCAATTAATCTTGACGAATTTGCTCAAGCACCTTAGAACGTTTCTAAATCCGACTGCCTCAATTCGACTGCGCGGCCGGACCGGGTGCAAGCGAGATAAGCCCTGCACCCCGTCACGTCAATGTGTTCACGAAGGCAAGCCAATGAAACTTAGCACCAAAGGCCGTTATGCCATGGTCGCGCTGGCCGATATCGCGTTGCAGCCGCAGGGCGCGTTGGTCACGCTGAGCGAGATTTCGAAGCGGCAGGACATCTCTTTGCCCTATCTCGAGCAGCTTTTCGTGAAGCTGCGCCGCGAAGGTTTGGTCGAGTCCGTGCGAGGACCGGGCGGTGGCTATCGTCTTTCGCGTCCTGCCAGCGAGATCCGGGTGGTCGAGGTTCTGGGCGCTGTGGATGAGACCGTCGACGCCATGCATCGGGGCGAGGGGGCCAGCGGGGCCGTGTCCGGCTCGCGGGCCCAGTCGGTGACGAACCGCCTGTGGGAGGGCCTGAGCGCCCATGTCTATGTCTATCTGCATCAGACTCGCCTGTCGGATGTGGTGCGAAACGATCTGGCACCCTGTCCGGCGGTGCCGTCGCTGTTCTCCATGCCTGTGGTGGATGAGGCGTAAGGAGGATTTGAGTATTTTTGGAACGATGAAGGACTGAAGTTTGCGCGCCTATCTGGATCATAACGCGACGACCCCGCTGCGCCCCGAGGCGCGGGTGGCGATGTTGCGTGCGATGGATGTGGTGGGCAATCCGTCATCCGTGCATGCCGAAGGGCGCGCGGCCAAGTCGCTGGTCGAGGCGGCGCGCGCGCAGGTGGCGGCGGCCTTGGGGGCGGATGGGGCGGATGTGATCTTCACCTCGGGCGCGACCGAGGCGGCGGCACTGGCCTTGGCGGGGCGCGGCTTGCAAGGGGCCGAGATCGAGCATGAGGCGGTGGCGGCCTGGGTCGCGACCGATCTGGCGGTGGATCGTTCGGGTCTGGTGACGGTGAGCGATCCCGCGCGATCGACGCTGCAACTGGCCAATTCGGAAACCGGTGTGATCCAGAGCTTGCCTGAAGGATTGGCCGTGTCGGACATGACCCAAGGGTTCGGCAAGCTGCCGCTGGCCTTCAACTGGACGGGTGTCACCATGGCGCTGGTCTCGGCGCATAAGCTGGGTGGTCCCAAGGGCATTGGTGCGCTGGTGATCCGGCGGGGCACGGACCTTGCCGCACAGTTGCGCGGTGGCGGTCAGGAACAGGGGCGGCGCGCCGGGACCGAGAACATCATCGGCATCGCCGGGTTCGGGGCCGCGGCCGAGGCGGCCGCGCGTGATCTGGCCGATGGAGTCTGGGCGCGGGTTGCGGAACTTAGAAATATTCTAGAAAAGGCCATTGAGGCCGGAGCGCCCGATACTATTTTTCCAGGTAGGGATGTGGATCGATTGCCGAACACCTCTTGCATCGCGACACCCGGCTGGAAGGGCGAGACGCAGGTGATGCAGATGGATCTGGCAGGGTTTGCCGTCTCGGCGGGATCGGCCTGTTCCAGCGGCAAGGTCCGCGCCAGCCGCGTGTTGCGCGCGATGGGATATGACGACGATGTGGCCGGGGGCGCGATCCGCGTCTCGCTGTCGCCACAGACGACCGAAGACGAGGTGCTGCGCTTTGCCGAGACCTGGCTGGCGAAGCGCCACAAATTCAGCGCCCGTGCGGCGTGACCGACCGAATGACGAGACGCGAACAGGAGTAAGGCCATGACCACGTTGAAAGAAGAGATCCGCGAAGGCGTCGACCGCGAGACGGTCGAGGCCGTGCGCGAGGTGGGCAGCACCTACAAGCATGGCTGGAATACCGAGATCGAGATGGAATTCGCCCCCAAGGGCGTGAACCCCGATATCGTGCGCCTGATCAGCACCAAGAACGAGGAACCCGAATGGATGACCGAATGGCGTCTGTCGGCCTTCCAGCGCTGGGAACAGATGGAGGAGCCGACATGGGCCATGGTCAGCTATCCCAAGATCGACTTTCAGGACATCTATTACTATGCCCGCCCGACCAGCATGATCGACAAGCCCAAGTCGCTGGATGATGTCGATCCCAAGCTGCTGGAAACATACAAGAAGTTGGGGATTCCGCTGCAAGAGCAGATGATCCTTGCGGGCGTCGAAGGGGCCGAGGATTACAAGCCCGAGGGACGCAAGGTTGCCGTGGATGCGGTGTTCGATTCCGTGTCGCTGGGGACCACTTTCCAGAAGGATCTGGAAAAGGCAGGGGTCATCTTCTGCTCGATCTCCGAGGCGATCCGCAATCATCCGGAACTGGTGAAGAAGTATCTGGGGTCGGTCGTCCCGCCCTCGGACAATTTCTATGCCACGCTGAATTCGGCCGTGTTTTCCGATGGCTCCTTCGTCTATGTGCCGCCGGGCGTGCGCTGCCCGATGGAGTTGAGCACCTATTTCCGCATCAATGCGGAGAATACCGGCCAGTTCGAGCGGACCCTGATCATTGCCGACAAGGGTAGCTACGTGTCCTACCTGGAAGGTTGCACCGCGCCCAAGCGCGACACGGCGCAGCTCCATGCGGCGGTGGTCGAGATCATCATCGAGGAAGATGCCGAGGTGAAGTATTCCACCGTCCAGAACTGGTATCCGGGCGATGAAGAAGGCCGTGGCGGCATCTACAACTTTGTCACCAAGCGCGCCGATTGCCGGGGCGACCGGGCCAAGGTGATGTGGACGCAGGTGGAAACCGGATCGGCTGTGACGTGGAAATATCCCTCCTGCATCCTGCGCGGCGATGACAGCCAAGGCGAGTTCTATTCCATCGCCATCGCCAACAACATGCAGCAGGCCGATACCGGCACCAAGATGGTGCATCTGGGCAAGAACACGAAGTCGCGCATCGTCTCGAAAGGGATCAGCGCGGGACGGGCGCAGAATACGTATCGTGGCCTTGTGTCCATGCACCCCAAGGCACAGAACGGGCGGAACTACACCCAGTGTGACAGCCTGCTGATCGGCGACAAATGCGGCGCGCATACCGTGCCTTATATCGAGGTGCGCAACAATACCGCGCGGGTCGAGCATGAGGCGACCACGTCCAAGGTGGATGACGATCAGCTGTTCTATTGCCGGTCGCGCGGGATGGACGAGGAAGAGGCGGTGGCGCTGGTCGTCAACGGTTTCTGCCGCGAAGTGTTGCAGGCGCTGCCGATGGAATTCGCCATGGAAGCGCAGCAACTGGTTGCCATCTCTCTGGAAGGCAGCGTCGGCTGAGGCCGGGGGCTGCGGCCCTGCGCGTGGGACAAGGCTATGGCTGTGGCGGGAAAATCCCTGATCGCGATGCTGGGGGCGCGGCTTGATCTGGCCGCCCCTCTGGCCATTGTCGATGTCGGGGCCAACCCACTGGGAAGGCCGATCTACAAGCCTTTGTTGAGCAAGGGTCTGTGTCATGTTTGGGGGTTCGAGCCCAATCCCGATGCTTTTGCACAACTGGCAGGCTCGGAACATGCGACCTGGCTGCCATTGGCCCTGGGCGCGGGCGGGCCTGCCACGCTGCATGTCTATCCTTCGTCCGAGATGTCCTCTCTCTATCCGCTGAGTGAGGCGGCGATTGGCTATCTTGGGCATTTCCGCCGCCATCTGGGACAGGATCAAAAGGTCAGCATCGTGACGCATCGTCTTGATGATATTGCGGATATTGCACGGATCGACTTGCTGAAGGTTGATGCGCAAGGCGCGGAATGTGATGTGATCGACGGCGGTCGGACCAAGCTGGCGCAGGCGGTCATGGTGATTGCCGAAATGCGGTTCCATCGCCTCTATGATGGCGAGCCGATGCTGCATGATCTGGACCGCACCTTGCGCGCGCAGGGGTTCGTGCTGCACCGGTTTCTGCATCAGAAGTCCCGCATGCTGCACCACAGCCAGAAGGCGCGTGTCAATGCAAAGGCCCTGTCCAGCCAGCTGATCGACGGGGATGCGGTCTATATCCGCAGCCTCGAGGATCGCGAAACTTGGTCGGATGCACAATTGCGCGCCCTTGCACTGTTGGCGGCGACCATCGGCAGTCATGACCTGGCCTTGCTGGCGATTGACACGCTGGTCGCGCGCGGCCTGACGCGCAAGACGCTGCCGGGGGCCTATGTCGATCACCTGCCGCAGGAGTTGCGCGCATGACCGTGGCCCATGTCGCACCGATTCTGATGCTGGCGGTCTCGAATGTTTTCATGACCTTCGCCTGGTATGGTCATCTGAAATTCCCGACCGCGCCGCTTTTCGCGGTGATCCTGATCAGCTGGGGGATCGCGTTGTTCGAATACACCCTGGCAGTGCCCGCCAACCGGATGGGGCATCAGGTGTATTCAGCGGCCCAGCTGAAAACCATACAGGAGGTGATCACCCTGATCGTCTTCGTCGGATTCTCCGTGTTCTGGTTGAAGGAAACGATCAGCTGGACCACGGCGGCAGGTTTCGGCTTCATCGCGCTGGGTGCGGCGCTTGTTTTCAGAGGATAGGAAATGATCGTCACGACAACCAATAGCATCGAAGGTCATCGCATCACCGACTATCGCGGCATCGTGGTGGGCGAGGCGATCATGGGCGCCAATGTGGTGCGCGACATCTTTGCCGGGATCACCGATATTATTGGCGGCCGTTCAGGGGCTTACGAGTCGAAGCTTCAGGACGCCCGCGATACGGCCCTGCGGGAGTTGCAGCAGAAGGCCGCGTTAGCCGGGGCCAATGCCGTGGTCGGTGTCGATCTGGACTATGAAGTGGTTGGACAGTCGATGCTGATGGTCAGCGCCTCGGGAACGGCGGTGGTGGTGCAGCGCTTATGAACTCGACCGCCGCTCTGATCCGTCCGGAACTGACCCTGCCCGAGGCCGAGGCCGCGGCACTTGGCGCGGCCTATGCCGCGGCAAGCACGATCCTTGAGTATGGGTCGGGCGGGTCCACGGTGATGGCGGCGGAACTGGGGAAGCGTGTGACATCGGTCGAGAGCGACAAGGCCTGGGCACAGATGATGCGCGACTGGTTCGCGGCCCATCCGCCTGCGGGTCAGGTGGACATCGTCTGGTCCGATATCGGGCCAACCAAGGAATGGGGACACCCGATTGATGACAGCGGCTGGAAGGGGTTTGCCCGCTATCCGCTTGCAGTCTGGGACCTGCCGGGTTTTACCCATCCCGATGTGGTTCTGGTGGATGGCCGGTTCCGGATGGGCTGCGCGCTGGCCACGGCGTTCCGGATCGTCCGGCCTGTCACGCTGTATTACGACGACTATGCCAATCGCCCGCGCCATCACCAGATCGAGACGTTTCTGGGCGCGCCGGCCGCGATCATGGGCCGCATGGCCCGCTTTGAGATCAACCCGATGCCTGTGCCGGCCAACCGGCTGCTGCAGGTGTTCAATCTGATGACACGGCCCTGAGGGCCGTCTGGATCAGGACAATACGGAAAGGAATAAAGATGCTGGAAATCAAGAATCTGCACGTCAAACTTGAAGCCGAGGACAAGGCGATCCTCAAGGGCGTGGACCTTGTGATCGAACCGGGCACCGTGCATGCGATCATGGGTCCTAACGGATCGGGCAAATCCACCCTGTCCTATGTCCTGTCGGGGCGTGACGGCTATGCGGTGACGGATGGCAGCGCCACGCTGGAAGGCGAGGAAATTCTTGACATGGAGCCCGAAGAGCGCGCGGCAGCGGGTCTGTTCCTGGCCTTTCAGTATCCGGTCGAAATTCCCGGTGTGGGCAACATGACCTTCCTGCGCACCGCCGTGAACGCGCAACGCAAGGCCCGCGGGCAAGAGGAGATGAGCGCTGCCGATTTCCTCAAGGTGATCCGCGAGAAGGCCAAGACCCTGCAGATTGACGCGGATATGTTGAAGCGCCCCGTTAACGTGGGTTTCTCGGGCGGTGAGAAGAAGCGGAACGAGATCCTGCAGATGGCCATGCTGGAACCCAAGATGTGCATTCTGGACGAGACGGATTCAGGTCTTGACGTGGATGCGATGAAACTGGTGTCCGATGGTGTGAACGCGCTGCGCGATGCTGGGCGGTCATTCCTTGTCATCACGCATTATCAACGGCTTCTGGACCATATCAAACCAGATGTGGTGCATATCATGGCCGATGGCCGCATCATCAAGTCGGGCGGTCCCGAACTGGCGCTTGAAGTAGAGCAGAACGGTTATGCAGATCTGCTGGCCGAAGCGGAGGCGGTGTGATGGCACGGGCGGAACTGAAGCAGGAGGCGACAGAGGCACGGATCGCGACACTCGATCTGCCGGCTGGTGGAAAGTGGGCGACATCGGTGCGCACGGACGCGCTCGCCCGGTTGCGCGCGATGGGCTTGCCCGCGCGGCGTGACGAATACTGGCGCTATACCCGACCCGAAACGCTGACCCAGGCCGAGGCCCCGGCCGCAGCCCTGTTCGACAGCAAGGAACCGCAGGTTTTCGAAAGCGTCGATCGTCTGCGCGTCGTCTTTGTCGATGGCGTTTTCGATCCGGCCGCAAGCGATGACCTCACCCTCGCGGGGGTCGAGATCGAGCGGCTTGAAACCGCGGCCAAGGCCGATATCCATTGGGCCAAGGACCTTTACGGTGTGCTTGAGGCGCGCGGGCAAAAGCCGGTGGACCGTCCGTTGGCGGCCTTCAACAGCGCCTATGCGACCGATGGTGTCCTGATCCGCGTCACTGGTGCGGCGTCCAAGCCGATCAGCCTGATTTATACCCATAAATCCGAAACATCGGATGCGATTCTGCATCATGTCGTGAAACTTGAGAAGGGGGCCGAGTTGACCCTTCTGGAGAATGGACCGGCGGCGGCACGCTTCAATAAGGTATTGGAGGTCGAGGTGGCAGACGGTGCCCGCTTCCACCATATCCGCGCGCAGGGGCGGGATCACGAACGGCGGGCCGCGACGCATATTTTCGCGCGTCTGGGGGCTGAAAGCCAGTTCAAGTCCTTTACACTTACGGTGAATGGCGTGTTGACCCGCAACGAAGCGGTGATCGAGATGACAGGCGACGACGCGGTGGCCCATATCGCGGGTGCCGCGATGGGCGACGGGGCCTTCCATCATGACGATACCGTCTTCGTGACCCATGATGCGCTGCGCTGCGAAAGCCGTCAGGTTTTCAAGAAAGTGCTGCGCAACGGGGCTGTCGGCGTGTTCCAAGGCAAGATTCTGGTCAAGGAGGGCGCGCAGAAGACCGATGGCTATCAGATCAGCCAGTCGCTTCTTCTGGACGGTGACAGCCAGTTCCTCGCCAAGCCCGAACTTGAGATCTATGCCGATGACGTGGCCTGCTCGCATGGCTCGACCTCGGGGGCGATCGATATGGACGCGCTGTATTACCTGCGCTCGCGCGGGGTGCCCAAGAAGGAGGCGACCGATCTTCTTGTGTTGTCCTTCCTGGCCGAAGCGGTCGAAGAGATCGAGGACGAAGGTCTGCGTGACGAGATCGTCAGCCGCTTGACCGGCTGGCTCGCCCGCAGGGGCGGCTGATGCCGGTCACGACCGATATTGCCGCGACATACCGGGGACCCGGCCGCGTCGTGGCCCGGCTTCTGTCGGCTGGCCAGCGCGAGGATCGCGCGCTGGTCATGCTGCTCGGTGGCTGTCTTGTCATGTTCGTGGCCCAGTGGCCGCGACTGGCGCGACAGTCCTATCTGGCGGGTGAGGATCTTCAATTGCTGATGGCGGGGTCACTGTTCGGCGTGGTCTTCATTCTTCCGCTTGTTCTTTATACGGTGGCGCTGCTCAGCCATGGTCTGATCCGGCTGTTTGGGGGCCGGAGCACTGGATTTGGTGCACGACTGGCCTTGTTCTGGGCCTTGTTGGCAGCAAGTCCCGTGATGTTGCTCTGGGGGTTGGTGGCAGGTTTCATCGGTGAAGGGCTTGAGTTGAATTTGACCGGGGTGCTGTGGTTTGCCACGTTCCTGTGGTTCTGGATGGCGGGTCTGCGACAGGCCGGCTGGGGAGAGAGACCCGATGCAAGTGAATGACCTTCCAACTCTTGCCATGGACACGCTGCGTGACCCGCGCGCGACGGCCGAGCGGCTGATTGCGATGGATCTCGGCCTGCCGACACTCTGGACGGCGCTTGCACTGGGGGCGGTGCTGAATGCGCTGATGTTCAGCGTGAATTTGATGCTCTTTCCCACGACTTTCCCGCTGCCCGGTCTGTTTTCCAACCCGGTGCTCTATGCCGTGGCCATGGCAGGGGGCATGGTGATCACCATGCATCTGCTGACTTGGGTGGGGGGCATGATGGGCGGGCAGGGTCGGCTGGCGGATGTGACGGTCGTGATGGTCTGGCTGCAATATCTGCGGCTGGCAGCGCAGGCCGTGCTTCTGGTGCTGACCATGCTGATGCCGGCGTTGGCCCTGATGGCGACTTTGGTCGTGGCCGCGTACAGCCTTTGGCTGCTGGTGAATTTTCTGGATGTGGCGCATCGTCTCGGATCGCTGGGAAAAAGCGTTCTGGTGCTTGTCTTCTCGGTCGTGGGCGTCACCATCGGCCTGTCTTTCCTGATGATGCTGATCGGCGTCCCCGCAACCGAAGCGAGTTGAACCCATGTATGATGTCGAAAAGATCCGCGCCGATTTCCCGATCCTGTCCCGGCAGGTGAACGGCAAGCCCCTGGTCTATCTGGACAATGGGGCCTCGGCGCAGAAGCCGCAGGTTGTGATCGACGCGATCACCCATGCCTATTCCCATGAATATGCGAATGTTCACAGGGGCTTGCACTATCTGTCCAATCTGGCCACCGACAATTACGAACGCGTGCGCGGAATCATCGCCCGCTTTCTGGGGGCCGGTTCCGAGGACGAGATCATTTTCAACTCGGGCACGACCGAGGGGATCAACATGGTCGCTTATGGTTGGGCCATGCCCCGGATGCAGGCAGGGGATGAGATCATCCTGTCCATCATGGAACATCACGCCAATATCGTGCCATGGCATTTCCTGCGCGAAAGGCAAGGCGTGGTCATCAAATGGGTCGATGTGGATGCGACTGGTGCGCTGGACCCGCAGGCCGTGCTGGACGCCATCACCCCGCGCACCAAGCTGATTGCGGTGACGCATGTGTCCAACGTGCTGGGTACGGTGGTGGATGTGAAGGCGATCTGCGATGGCGCGCGCGCGGAGGGTGTGCCCGTGCTGGTGGATGGGTCACAGGCGGCTGTGCACATGCCCGTCAACGTGCAGGATATCGGCTGTGATTTCTACGCCATCACAGGTCACAAACTCTATGGTCCGTCCGGATCGGGTGCGATCTATGTCCGCCACGACCGCATGGCCGAGATGCGCCCTTTCATCGGTGGCGGTGACATGATCCGCGAGGTCACGCGCGAGACAGTCACCTATAACGACCCGCCCATGAAGTTCGAGGCGGGGACGCCCGGCATCGTGCAGACCATCGGACTGGGGGTTGCTCTGGAATACATGATGGGCCTGGGGATGGGAAATATCGCCGCCCATGAACGCGCCTTGCGCGACTATGCGCGCACGCGCCTTGACGGTCTGAACTGGATTTCGGTGCAGGGCACCACGGCGGACAAGGCAGCGATCTTTTCGTTCACGATGGATGGGGCAGCGCATGCCCATGATATTTCGACCATCCTTGACAAGAAGGGGGTCGCGGTGCGTGCAGGCCAGCATTGCGCGGGGCCTTTGATGGAGCATCTGGGCGTCAACGCCACCTGCCGCGCATCTTTCGGGCTGTACAACACCGAAGCCGAAGTCGATGTGCTGATCGACGCGCTGGAACTGGCGCATGAGCTTTTCGCCTGACACGGGCCAGGGCCCACGCCAAATAGCGGTTGCGGGGACGCGTGCTTTGTCCTATTCCACCCGCAGATGCACCCGTAGCTCAGCTGGATAGAGCGCTGCCCTCCGAAGGCAGAGGCCACAGGTTCGAATCCTGTCGGGTGCACCATTTTTATTTCGCATATTTTTCCACATGTCTGCTGCGCGTGACCAGTGGGTTTGTGGTGCGCGTTTGCAGGGGTAATTCCGCGAAGCTCTATGGGGCGGCGCTCGGACCGAGCCTTCACATCGGGCCAGAGATCGTCGAGCGCCAGATAACGGCCGTCATCCTCGCGGCCCCACCATTCGGACGACACCGCCCGTTCTGCTCACCCCGGCTCACATCCACCGATCCGCCACCAGCCCGTGCCGGTGCGACCGGATCCAGAACTTCCACAACGCCCATCGGCTATCTCCCGTGACAGGCGGCGGGAGCCACTCTCCCAGCCCTCAACCCGTCACTGGGAGACCAGCACTCCTCTCACTCTGATGCTGCCAGCAGCGAGCACTACTCCTGATCGAGGCTAAAGACGGTCGGTTGATCGCCTATTAACTCATTGGCAATACGAACCATCCCGCGGGTCGGCGGGAGGTTCCATGCAGCACGATCTACGGGAATATCTTCGCCACGGCGGTAACGGGCAGTACGTCGTCGCACGACAGAACCGGGCTGTTTTACGGCTATCGCGCGGGCTTTTCCATCAAGTCGCTTTTCCCCGGTTGTGCCGGCCTGCGGGCAGATTTCACTGACCAACTGGACCGCGCGATCACCGGCAACTCCCCGATGCTTCTGAATGCGCTGACGCAACTGGACGCTGTGCCACGGGTGACCGAAGCCGACTTGCGCGACGTTTCGGATGCGAAGGAGGAGGTGCTGCGGCGTTGGGATGCTCGCCTGACGGCCATCTTCGAAGAATACCAGACCCGCCCGCAACGTTTGCGTCCGTTGCGGGCGGCTATGGAAGGACGAAAGCTGCTTCTGGACGGAGATGTGTTGATCTCCCTCCAGCTGAAACAATAACTTAGCCGACTACAGAAGCGGCAGGGCCGTTCCCGGCGATGATTTCGCAGCCCCAGGTACTCAACCAAATTCCTGCCACAGTAACCTACCGTTTCAAGACAACTTGCCAGTTCTCGTCTTCTGCCGTGACAGCGCACCAGTTTCCCCCAAGCCCACACTTCTCCTCAAGGCCATTTGAAGGGCCTGTCCGACCCTATCGGAGTTCAGGTCGGGCACGATCCCGGCGGACTCTTGCACGCGCGGGATGAATTGCTGTGTGTGGGGGGCTTCCTTGGGTTGACAGGGTCGGTGCAGCCTCCCTAACGTAACCGCATAGCGAAATGAAATTCCGCAACTTTGGGCCAAGACTGGGGATGCCCAGCGCCGAAGTCGCAGGGAGGGAAGGGATTTCGCCGTAAAAAAAGGGAGGACTTCATGAAACCGATTCTCGCCGCCGTCGCGGCTTTTTCTCTGTCTGCCGGTCTGGCCGGGGCTCAGAGCTTTGAATTGCCAAGTCAATTGTCGTGGACGGCCTACGATACGGGCTCTGCTGGCTATAACCAGGCGGTGGCCGTCGGGGCCGCGCTTCAGGACGCTGCGGGCATAAACCTGCGCGTCCTGCCGGGCAAGAACGATGTCTCGCGCACCGAACCGCTGCGTCAAGGGCGCGTGCAGTTTTCGGCAACCGGTGTCGGCGGCAGCTTCATGGCCCAAGAGGGCGCCTTTGACTTCGGGGCCGAGAACTGGGGGCCGCAGCCGGTCCGTGTCCTTTTGGCCAATAACGGAGGCGCGATCAATCTGGCCGTTGGCGTCGCCGGTGATCTGGGGATCGAGACCTATGCCGATCTGAAGGGCAAGCGCGTGGCCTATATCGTGGGTGCGCCTGCGCTGAACGTGAATACCGAGGCCTATCTGGCCTATGGTGGCCTGACGTGGGATGATGTGACGCGCGTCGATTTCGGCGGCTTCGGTGCCAGTTGGACCGGGCTGATCGAAGGGCAGGTTGATGCCGCCTTCGCGGCAACCAACTCGGGCAATGCCTATGAAGCCGCCGCTGGCCCGCGCGGTCTGTTCTGGCCACCGATCGATCCCGACAACAAGGAAGGTCTGGCCGCGATGCAAGAGATCGCGCCGTTCTTCCTGCCCAATAAGGCCCGTGTGGGTGCCAATATCGACGGCACCGATGGGTATCAGGGCGCCGGCTATCCTTACCCTGTGCTTGTCGCCACGGACGAAACCGACACCGATCTGGTCTACAACATGACCAAGGCGATGGTGGAACTGTTCCCCGCCTATGACGGCAAGGCCCCCGGCATCGGTGGCTGGGCGCTGGACAAGCAGGAAATGGAATGGGTGGTGCCCTACCATGAGGGAACGATCCAGTATTTCAAGGAAGTGGGCGTCTGGACGGATGAGGCGCAGGCCAATAACGACCGGCTGATCGAACGTCAGGCCGTGCTCAAGGCCGCCTGGGATGCGCTCAAGGCCGAGGCCCCCGCCGATTGGGAGGCCGCATGGGGTGAAGCGCGCCGCAAGGCGTTGGCGGATAACGGCTTCGAAGTCGTGTTCTAAGATCCTCGCACAAGGGCGACCCGGCTGGCATCTCGCATGGCCGGGTCGTTCCTGCGACGCCGTTTCCATTTCCTTCAGACCATCCGCGCCATCAGGCCAGTGCCTGAGCCGTGCCGGACCTGTCGCTTGCACCAGACCAAGGACATCCCATGAGCGCCGAGAAACCTTCCGTCACCGATGGTGAAAAAACCACCTTCGAGCAGGTCGAGATCGACGGGTCCACCCCGGCTGAACGGATTGGCGGGCTGGCGCGCTGGGTGGTGATCGGCGGCACATTGGCGGGTTTGGTTCTGGTGGTGAATCAACTTTTTAACCTGCAGGCGCTTGGGATCGTGCTGATCGACGGGCGCTATCTCTATCTGCTGGGCGGGCTGTTTCTGGCGCTGAGTTTCCTGATTTTCCAGATGCGCGGGGGCAAGGGCGGGGTGCCGTCGCTGCTGGACTGGACACTTTTTGCGGTGACGCTTGGCTGCACCGCCTATCTGGGGCAGACAGCACAACAGAACCTGTCACAGGGCTGGGAATATGCGGCACCCACGACGGCGCAATATGTGGCGGTCGCGTTCTTCTTTCTGACGCTCGAGGCGACGCGGCGGGCAGGCGGGTTGGTCCTGTTCGTGATCGTGACCCTTTTCGCCTTCTATCCGACGTTTGCAGGCCACATGCCTGACCCGTTCACCGGCTTCCAGAGCAGCTTTCTGCAAACCGTGCCCTATCACATCTATTCATCCGAAAGCAGTTTCGGCATCCCGATGAAGGCCTTCGGTGGGGTGGTGATCGGCTTCATCCTGTTCGGCGCGGTGCTGCAACGCACGGGCGGCGGGCAGTTTTTCAACGATCTGGCATTGGGACTGGTGGGCGGTTATCGCGGCGGGGCGGCGAAAGTCTCGATCTTCGCCAGCGGTTTCATGGGGTCCATGTCGGGCTCGGTCATCTCGAACGTCCTCACCACGGGCGCGGTGTCCATCCCGGCCATGCGCAAGACCGGATTTTCCGCCAAGACCGCCGCCGCGACCGAGGCTTGCGCCTCGACCGGCGGGGTGCTGATGCCGCCGATCATGGGGGCCACGGCCTTTGTGATGGCGTCTTTCCTGTCGCGCCCTTATGTCGATATCGCGCTGGCGGCGGCCATTCCCAGCCTGCTGTTCTACTGGGGCTTGTTCACCCAGATCGACGCCTATTCCGCCCGGCGCGGCCTGCGGGGATTGCCCAAGGTTGAGTTGCCCGTTCTGCGCGATGTGATGAAGGAGGGCTGGCCCTATATCTTCGTCTTCGCGCTTCTGCTTTTCATGATGATCGGCCTGCGGCGCGAAACATCGGCCCCGTTCTATGCCACGGCGCTGCTTCTGGTGGTCAATCAGTTCCGCGCCAGCCACCGGCTTGATTTGCAACGCCTGTCCAACATGATCGTCGGCGTCGGCATGGGGCTGGCGGAACTGACCGCAATCCTGCTGGGTGTCGGCCTGATCGTGGGGTCCTTCTCGGCCACGGGGCTGGCGGGCACACTGGTGAACGAACTGGTCTTCATCGCAGGCGACAACACGCTGGTGCTGGTGCTGATGGGCGCGGTGACGGCCTTCATCTTCGGGATGGGGATGACAGTGACGGCCTGCTATATCTTCCTTGCCGTCGTTCTGGCCCCGGCGCTTGAGGCGGGCGGCTTGAACCAGCTCGCCGTGCATCTTTTCATCCTTTACTGGGGGATGGTCAGCTTCATCACGCCGCCCGTGGCGCTGGGGGCCTTCGCCGCCTCGACCATGGCGGGATCGAACCCGATCGCCACGGGATTCGAGGCGATGCGGCTGGGCGGTGTCATCTATATCATGCCCTTCTTCTTCGTGCTGAACCCCGCACTCGTGGGCCAAGCCCCGGCTTGGGAGGTTGCGGTGGCGCTGTCTTGCGCGATGGTGGGCGTTCTGATGATCTCAGCCTCACTGCAAGGCTATGTCAGCCTTGTCGGGCCGATCCGGGGGGCTATGGCGCTGCCGCTGCGAGTGATGCTGTTCTTCGGCGGTGTGCTGATCGCCAAGCCCAAAACGGAACTGCTGGCCCTGTCCTATGGCGCATCCTTCCTGCTGGGGCTGGCGATTTGTGCGCTGCCCTTGTGGGTGGCGTGGCGGGCACGGCTTGCAGAGCCGCGCGTAGCCTGACACGATCCCGGCAGAACACCGACCGCAGAACCGGAAGACCCCGATGATCCCGATCAACCCGCCCTCATCCGGCACGCCCCCGGTGCGCAGCATTGTGGAGCAGATCCGCGACAATGCCCGCGCACATCCCGACAAGCTGGCTTTGGTCTGCGGGACGACGCGCCTGACATGGGCGGCGTTTGACGCAAGGGTCAATCGTGTCGCAAACCTTCTGCTGGGGCAGGGGATGCAGAAAGGGGACCGCATCGCGATCCTGTCGCCCAACTCGGCCGATTACGCGGTGCTATTCATGGGTATCCTGCGGGCGGGCGGCTGCGTGACACCGCTGTCCTCCATGGCCTCGTCCGAGGCGTTGCATAAGATGCTGGTGGATTGCGCGGCCCGTGCGATCTTCGTAGCAAGGCCCTATGATGATCTGGTGGCCGGGTTCCTGCCCGACATGCCGATCACCCGGTACGCGATGGACTTCACCGATCCGGCCTATCTGCCCATGGATGATGCGCTGTCCCAGGCATCCACCGATGACCCGATGGTGCCGATTGACCTGATGGATGCGTTCAACCTGATCTATTCCTCGGGCACAACGGGCACGCCCAAGGGGATATTGCATAATCACTGGATGCGCGCGGCGCAGATGGACCGCGTCACGCCGAATGGCTATGACGACAACGCCCGCACGCTGATTTCGACGCCGCTCTATTCCAACACCACCATCGTGTCGTTCATCCCGACGCTCTTCGGCGGATCGACCGTGCACTTGATGCCAAAGTTCGATGCGCGCGACTATCTGGGCATCGTTCAGGCGGAACGGATCACCCATACGATGCTGGTGCCCGTGCAATACAAGCGCATCATGGAAGTGCCGGATTTCGACCGCTTCGATCTGTCTTCCATGCGTGTGAAATTCTCGACCTCAGCGCCGCTGCGCGCGGATGTGAAGGCCGATGTTCTGGCGCGCTTTCCCGGCAAGCTGATCGAGTATTACGGCTCGACCGAAGGCGGCGGGGTGACCGTGCTGGTCGCGGATGAACACCCCGACAAGCTGCACACCGTGGGTAAGCTGGCCGCCGGCAATGACATCCGCCTGATCGACGCGGACGGGCACGAGGTGCCGCAGGGGCAGGTAGGCGAGATCTGCGGGCGCGGCCCTACGATGATGGCGGGCTATTTCGGACGCGACGACCTGACAAGCGACTTCATTTGGCGCAATGAGGCGGGCGAAGTCTATTTTCGCTCGGGCGATATGGGCCATTTCGATGCCGATGGGTTCCTGATCCTGTCCGACCGGAAGAAGGACATGATCATCTCGGGCGGAATGAACATCTATGCCAATGATCTGGAGCTGGTGCTGCTGGCCGACCCTGATGTGACCGATGCCGCCGTGATCGGCGTGCCTTCGGATGCATGGGGCGAGACTCCCTATGGGTTGATCGTGCTGCGCAAGGGTGCGACACGGACCCTTGAAGATATCCGCGCCGCCGCCAATGACCGCTTGGGCAAAAGCCAGCGCCTGTCGGGGCTTGAGGCGCGGGAGTCGCTGCCGCGTTCAACCATCGGCAAGATCCTGAAACGCGAATTGCGCGCGCCCTTCTGGGCGAACGCGCGGACCTGAACGGAAAGGCAAGACATGACCGACAAGACCAATCCCGCCATGAACGGTGCCGAGAGCCTTGTTCATACGCTGCTGGCCTCTGGGGTGGATACCTGCTTTTCCAACCCCGGCACATCCGAGATGCATTTCGTGGCCGCGCTCGACCATATCCCCGGCATGCGCTCTGTTCTGACCTTGCAAGAAGGGGTCGCTACCGGGGCGGCGGATGGCTATTACCGAATGGCGGGCAAGACCGCCTGCACGCTGCTGCATCTGGGGCCGGGGCTGGCCAATGGTCTGTCGAACCTTCACAACGCAAAGAAGGCAGGGTCAGGCGTGCTGAACATCATCGGCGAACATGCTGAAAGCCATATCGCGCTGGATGCGCCACTGACCTCCGATATTCAGGGGATCGCCCGGCCTGTCTCGCATTGGGTGCACACGTCCAAAGATGCCGCCAGCCTTGGCCATGATGCGGCACAGGCGGTGCAGGCCGCCAATACCGCGCCGGGGCAGGTGGCGGCCTTGATCCTGCCCTCCGACACGGCATGGACCGAAGGTGGAGTTGTGGCCGATCCCTTGCCCGCGACACCGCGCCCAGATTTCGACCGGGATCAGCTTGAGGCAGCGATTGCAGCACTGTCTGGTCCGGACAGCCTGCTGCTGCTGGGAGGGGCCGCTTTGACCGAGGCCAATCTTGACCTTGCCGGACGCATCAGCGCCGCTACGGGCTGCGCGCTTTTGTCGGAATGGGCCAATGCGCGGATGGATCGCGGGGCAGGGCGGGTCAGTGTCGCGCGCGTGCCCTATCCCATTGATATCGCGCTCAAGGTGCTGGCCCCTTACAAGCGGATCGTGCTGGTCGGGGCGCGCGCGCCCATCGGATTCTTCGCCTATCCGGGCAAGCCCGCCATCCTGACCGCCGAGGGCGCGCAGATCATCACATTGGCCGACACCGGGGCCGATCTTGCAGCCGCCCTGACCGCGCTTTGCGACGGGGCTGGCGCTGCGGAGACCGCACCCGCCCATGTGGCCCAAGCAAGTGTGCCCGACCGCCCCAACGGACCGCTTGATCCCGACAATATAGCGCTGATCCTTGGCCGTGCGATCCCGCAGGATGCGGTGATCGTGGATGAATCCGTGACGACGGGGCGCGGCTTCTTCAAAGCCACGCAGGGGGCGCCGCGGCATGTCTGGCTGAACAATTGCGGCGGGTCCATCGGTTATGGCTTGCCCGTCGCTATCGGGGCGGCGATTGCCGCGCCGGACCGAAAGATCATGGCTCTGACCGGGGACGGGTCGGCCATGTATACGCTGCAAGCCCTCTGGACCATGGCGCGCGAGAACCTCGACATCACGGTGGTGATCTTCGCCAACCGCAGCTACCACATCCTGCGGGGCGAGCTGACCAATGTGGGCGTCGGCAATCCCGGCCCGCGCGCCATCGACATGCTGTCGCTGGACCGGCCCAATCTGGACTGGGTGCAGATGTCACGCGGCATGGGGGTCGAGGCCGAAGCCGTCACCGATTGCGCGGGTCTCGAAGCCGCCCTGGAAGCCGGTCTGGCCAGCTCCGGCCCCTACCTGATCGAGGCGATTTTCTGATCGGTTCGCCTCAATAGCTTTCCGCCCCGATCAGACGGTCGATGGGGGCGTAGTTGTCGGTCAGCACGATGGGATTGCGCGCGGCTTTCAATTGCGCCTGCGCCTCCGCCGGGATGCGGGCAAAGGTGATGGGAGCGGGTGACATGCCTTGCAACATGTCCACGGCGGTGGGGCTGAATCCTGCGGCGATGATGTTGATCATCCGCTCGCCGGGTTCGGGGCGACGGGCTTCTGTCCAGATTTCCACATGGGGAAAGACCTGTTCCAGCGTATGGACCAGCGACATGAGCGCGATCATCCGGTCGGCGTGGTCGATCACGTTCATCAGAAACACACCATCCTCGGTCAGATGGTCGCGCACCAGCGTGAAGAACTCTTCCGTCACCAGATGCGCGGGCACCGCAATGTCGGTGAAGGCGTCGCCGATGATCACGTCATAGCGGCTGCCATCGGTGCGCAAGGCGGTGCGTGCGTCCTGATTGAGGATACGGGTGCCCTCGGGGTCGAACCAGAAATCGCGGATCGCCACCTCCGTCACCGTCGGGTCGATCTCGGCGACCGTCACATCGGGGCGCGGCGCCATTGTTGACCATTTGCGCGGCACGGTGAAGGTGCCGCCGCCGATGAAGAAGGCGGAAAAATCCGTGCCACCCATCCGCTCGCGCGCCAGCAGGTCCAGCAATGCGGCGTGATCGTAGAAGATCACCTCGGGCAGGTCACGGGCTGACACACCGTGGACCAGATGATCCAGCACCATCAGCCGGACCGGGCTGTTCGGATCGGCCGAGACATCCTCGACCCGGATGCAGAAATAGTCGCTTTCCTCGGTGCAGGGGGATGGTTGCGCGATGGTGGCCCCGGCCAGCAGCAAACCGACCAGCGTTGCCAGCCCCGCGACCAGCATGCCGGACGGATCGCCCGCGCGCCGTGCCAGCCACAGGATCAGCAGCGCGGCGACAAGGTAGCACAGGGTCACCAGCGCCAAAGTGCCTACAGAGCCCAGCCAAGCAACAAAGACGAATCCGGCCAGAAGTGTGCCTGCGATGGCGCCGATGGCCCCTGAGGCGAACATCGCACCCAGCGCGCGTCCCGATTGATCGGGCGCCGCCGCCACCGAAATCTGCGCCAGCACTGGCGCGGGGATGCCGGCAAAGAACGACGGCAGGAAGAATGCGATCATGCACAGCGCCACAATCGCGCCGATCGGGTTCGCGATATGCGGCAGCAGGACATCGGCCCCGCTGCGCAGGACGAATACCGCCAGCGCCGTGGTCAGGCCCGCGCCCAGCATCGACCAACCGGTCCAGAGCAACGCGCGCGGCGCCTGCATCTCGGCGATGCGGCCACCGGCCCAGTGACCGGCAGAGAACCCCGCCAGCACCACGGCAATGATCGATGTCCAGGTATACAGCGACATGCCCACATAAGGCGCCAGCATCCGTCCCGCCACGATCTCGACCACCAGCGAGGCGGCAGACACGGCGGCTTGCAAGATTACCAGCACGGCGACGCTGGGCAGTCTGTTATTCACGTCACCTGATACGATGCTGTTCATCGCCTGTCCTCCCCGACCGGATCATCTGCGGGGGCAGTTGGGACAAAACGGCCTTGGGCTGCAAGAGTGAAACGGCACATTCGAATGCAAAAACCCGCAAGTGTGCACTTGCGGGTCAGCCAAAGGGTCCTTGGAAACGGTGGCTCAGCGGCCCCATTTGCGGACCGGACCGCAATCCATATGCACGAAATTCGAGCCGGAATAGCTTCCGACGCCACCGGCACGGCAGGCGGCCGCAGCGCGGGCCATCTGACCGACCGAGCGCGAGGCCAGACGCAGATCGGCGGCCTGGCCCTGAAGGTGAAGCGAGTTGCGGGCTACGCCGGACGAGTTCGAGCGCAGCATGGCATTGGTCTTGGGGCTGCGATACCCAGACAGCAGCATATAAGGCTCGTTCACATCCAGCAGGTTGTGGGCTGCGGCCATGATGTCGATGGTGCGCAGGTCCATCTGCTTGATGTCATTGGTCCGCCAGTCACGCATGAAATGGTTGATCTCGGCCACGGCGTCCTTGATGTAGTCGCCTTCGACCCAATAGATCGTGTCAAGGCGTTCGCCAGTCCGACCCGAGTACATCTTGATGCGCCGGATATCCCCGCTGCGGCGCAGGAAACCTGCGGCTTTGGAGTAGGTGGGCGCTGCTATCAGAGCGGTTGCCGCGAACGCACCCAGAAGGGCCCGGCGCGAAATGCTCGAGGAGTTGTCTTCGGTCATGGTGAGCGTCAGTCCCGTCGCTTGCCTGTTTCCCCGCGATGTTACGCGGCTTTCTGCCATCCATCCCCAGATGCTGCGTAATGTATTACACATAAGGAATCGTGAACCAAGTCACGGTTCCCGTCTTTTTTGCCGCGCAAGGACTTTTCGGCGAAATCTCGCCAATCGCGGTGTTGGGCCTTATTTCTTTGGTAAACCGATGCAAGCCTGCACCACCTCGGCGGATGCCACGACAAGATGACAAAATGTGAATGGACTTTCGCGGTCCAAGTTTTCACTGCTGGACACTACAGTTAGCCCGTATTGGAGTAAGGAACGCGATGTTTGGCGTTGGCCAGCTTTTGACACCCGTCCAGCCCCGTATGGCTGGTTTGTCCCGCATGATACAGTCTCTGGCCCTGATACCGGCGGTGTCGCTGGGCATGACCGAGGTTGTTCTGGCGCAGACTCAGATTGCGCCGCAGGTGCAGACCGTGGCCCAGACTCTGACGCCCGAACAGGCGCAGTCCCTCGCGCAGGCGGGCGTGCAGATGCGCGTCACTGCGTTCAAGCAGGCCGTAGCCGAAGCTGCGTCATCGGACAAGGACATCGCCGCCTTCTATCGTGATACCGGGTATCGCCCTCTGTGGACCGGAGAAGGTGCACAGGATACCGATCGCCGCCGCGCCCTGATGCAGGCGATCGCCGATGCCCCCGAACATGGTCTGCCGGTTGCCCGCTATGAGGCTGACACGCTGATGGCCGCGATGCGCGCCGCGCAAAGCCCGCGTGATCTGGGCCAGCTCGAGGTTCAGATGTCGCGCATCTTCCTGCGCTTTGCCCGCGACCTGCAGTCCGGTATTCTCGTGCCGTCCGAGATTGACCGCGGGATCGTGCGCAAGGTGGCCTATCGTGACCGCCTGTCGTTGCTCAACAGCTTTGCCGGCAGCACACCTGCCGCCTTCTTCCGCACCTTGGCCCCGTCGACGGCCGAATATAACCGCCTGATGAAAGAGAAGATGCGCCTTGAGCGTATTCTTGGTCAGGGCGGTTGGGGCGAAACCGTGCCCGTCAAGGCGCTGGAGCCGGGCGACAGCGGTGCCGCCGTCGTGGCCCTGCGCAACCGGCTGATCGCGATGGGCTATCTCGAGCGCAGCGCCAGCCAGACCTATGACGCAGCCATCCAGGCGGCGGTGCAAAGATTCCAGACCGATCACGGGCTGAATGCCGATGGCGTGGCCGGAGCCACGACCATGACCGAGATCAACACGCCAGTGGCGGATCGCCTGAAATCGGTGATCGTCGCGATGGAGAGGGAGCGCTGGCTGGGCGAGGAACGCGGCAAGCGCCATATTCTTGTCAACCTGACCGATTTCCAGTCCAAGATCATCGACGATGACAAGGTGACATTCCAGACCCGCTCGGTCATCGGGGCGGTCGATCCGGCCAAGCGCACGCCCGAATTCTCGGACATGATGCAGTATCTTGAAATCAACCCTGACTGGACCGTGCCCACAGGCATTATCCAGCGCGATTACCTGCCAGCGCTTCAGCGCAACCCCAATGCGCTCGGGCACCTGCAAGTGACCGATGCGCGGGGCCGGGTGATCCCACGCGGCAATATCGACTTCTCGCGCTATACCGCCCGCACCTTCCCCTACAATCTGCGGCAACCGCCCAGCCGGTCGAACGCGCTTGGGACGGTAAAGTTCATGTTTCCGAACCCCTATGCGATCTATCTGCATGACACACCCGACAAGAGCCTGTTTTCCCGTGAAAGTCGGGCCTATTCCAACGGCTGTGTGCGTCTGAACGATCCGCATGACTTTGCCTATGCGCTGCTGGCCCGGCAGGAGGCTGATCCCAAGACCTTCTTCCACACGATCCTCGACTCGGGTCGGCAGACTCGCGTGAACCTGACGGAACCTGTGCCCGTACACCTCATCTATCGCACCGCCTTTACCAGCGCGAAGGGCAAGACCAATTTCCGCCGCGACGTTTACGGGCGTGACACAAAGATATGGGAAGCGCTGGAACGGGCAGGGGTGGAACTGCGCGCGGTTCAGGGGTAGATCTGCCCCGTCAGGAACGGGGGGCAGCATGGCCTATACGGTAAAGCAAATCGCGGCGGCGCTGGGAGCAGAGGCTTTCGGCGCTGTTGACCTGTCGGTGGCGGGTGTCGCCGAACCTGCCATGGCGGGACCCCAAGATCTGGCATTGGCGATGTCGCCCAAATATGCGGAAGGTCTGCCCCGCGGGCAGGCGCGCGCGGCCATGCTTTGGTCCGGCGCGGACTGGGAGGCCCTGGGGCTTGAGGCGGCGATCGTGGCTCCACGCCCCCGCTATGCCATGTCGGGACTGTCCGCCATGATGGACAAGGGCGAAGGCTATGCGGCGGGCATCCACCCCTCTGCCGTGATCGATCCCTCGGCGCAGATCGGTGCGGACGTCTCCATCGGCCCCTTGGCCGTGATCGGCGCGCGGGCGCGGATCGGCGCGGGATCGGTGATCGGACCACAATGCTATGTCGGCGCGGATGCGGTTCTGGGTGAGGGGGCTTTTCTGCGCGAAGGCGTGCGTCTTGCTGCGCGCGTGTCCATCGGCGCGCGGTTCTTCGGCCATCCCGGCGCAGTGGTAGGGGCGGACGGGTTCTCCTTTGTCACGCCTGAACCTTCGGGGGTCGAGAAGGCCCGCGCCACGCTGGGCGATCAGGGCGAGGTCGCGGCCCAATCCTGGGCCCGCATCCATTCGCTGGGCAGCGTCACCATCGGCGATGACGTGGAACTGGGCGCCAACAGTTGCATTGATCGCGGCACGGTGCGCGACACGCGGATCGGCCACCGTGTGAAATTCGACAATCTGGTGCATATCGGGCATAATGTGGTGATCGGGAATGATTGCCTGATCTGCGGTCAGGTGGGGATCGCAGGTTCGACCCAGGTGGGCAATAACGTGGTTCTGGCCGGGCAGACCGGCGTAGGGGACAATCTCTTCATCGGGGACAATGTCATCACGGGCGGCGCCACCAAGATCATGTCGAACGTGCCTGCGGGCCGTGTGATGCTGGGTTATCCGGCTGTGAAGATGGATAGCCATATCGAAAGCTACAAGGCGCTGCGCCGGTTGCCGCGCCTGTTCCGCGATGTCGCAGCGATCCAGAAAGCAGTTTTCAAGTCGGACAAGAGTGACTAAATCGGCACCGCAATATCCGCTTGGCCCGCCATCAGGCGGGGTATGAGCAAGACCACAATGGAAGGGCGTATCCATGAGCATCTCGGACCGTGTCATCGCCATCATCGCCGAACAGGCCGTGCTGGACCCTGCCGACGTGACCCCGGACAGCACGCTTGAGGATCTGGGCATCGACAGTCTGGGACTGGTCGAAAGCATCTTCGCCATCGAGGAAGCCTTCGACATCTCGATCCCCTTCAACGCCAACGAGCCCGAGAAATCCGATTTCGACATCTCATCTGTCGCCAGCATCATCGCGGGGATCGAGAAGCTGATGGCAGAACAGGCCGGGTCGTGAAACGTGTTGTCATTACAGGCGCGGGGACGATCAACGCGCTTGGCCATGACGTGCCCCAGACCCTTGCCGCCATGCGCGAGGGGCGCTGCGGCATCGGCCCGCTGGAGTTTCGTGACGTGGAGCGGTTGTCGATCCAGATTGGCGGCCAGATCAAGGGGTTCGAGGCCGAAGGCCATTTCAACCGCCAGCAGATGACGCTCTATGATCGTTTCACGCAGTTCACCCTGATGGCCGCGCGCGAGGCGATCCGGCAGGCGGGGCTGGAGTTCAGTGGCGATCTGGCCAACCGCGCGGGCGTTGTTCTGGGCACCGCTGGCGGCGGTGTCAGCACATGGGACGACAATTACCGGGCTGTCTATGAAGAGGGCAAGAACCGCGTCCATCCTTTCGTCGTGCCCAAGCTGATGATGAACGCGGCCGCCTCGCATGTGTCGATGGAATACAACCTGCGCGGCCCCAGCTTCACGGTGTCCACTGCCTGCGCCTCCTCCAACCACGCGATGGCGCAGGCCTTTCAGATGGTCCGCTCGGGCATGAGCCCGGTGATGATCACGGGCGGATCTGAATCCATGCTGTGCTTCGGCGGGATCAAGGCCTGGGAAGGGCTGCGCGTGATGTCCAAGGACGCCTGCCGTCCGTTTTCGGCCAATCGCAACGGCATGGTACAGGGCGAGGGGGCGGGGGTTTTCGTGTTCGAGGAATTCGAACATGCCCGCGCCCGCGGGGCCGAGATTCTGGCCGAAGTGGCGGGCTATGCCATGTCCTCGGACGCGGCCGATATCGTCATGCCGTCCAAGCAGGGGGCGGCGCGGGCGATTGCCGGTGCACTGCGCGATGCCGGGATCGCGGCGGACAAGGTGGGCTATATCAACGCCCATGGCACCGGCACTGCCGCCAATGACAAGACCGAATGTGCCGCCGTCGCGGATGTGTTCGGCCCGCATGCAGACCAGCTGATGATCTCCTCGACCAAGTCGATGCATGGGCATCTGATCGGGGCAACAGGGGCGGTGGAACTTCTGGCCTGTATCATGGCGCTGCGGGACGGGATCATCGCGCCCACCATCGGCTATGAGGAATTCGACCCCGAATGTGCGCTGGACGTGGTGCCGAACGAAGCGCGCGAGGCGCAGGTCGATGTGGCGCTGTCGAACGCCTTTGCCTTTGGCGGGCTCAACGCGGTTCTGGCGCTGCGCCGTGTCTGAGCGCCGCTCATGAAAAAGCCGCCCCAAGGGACGGCTTTCCCTACCTCTCGGCGGTAATCCCGATCACTCGGTCGGCACGGTCACCTTGTCATATCCGGCTGTGAAACCCGACAGCGACAGCTTGACCTCGACCCGCTCGTCCGGCGCAACGAAGGGCACCAGCGTCACGGTGGCCGATGCGCCTCGCTTGTACGAGGCGATATCCTCGGCGGTCAGGCCGATACGGGCATAGCATCCCTGACGGTCGCAGACCGAGAAGGGGTAACGTTTGGGCTGCGCACCATCAACCGTGATGGTCAGCTGCGCGGTCAGCAGCGTCTCCAGCGGCACGGCGACCAAGGCACCGGCTTCGGCTTGTCCGCCTGCGGGCAGTTTGAAGATCCGCATATTGGCAACCTGATTGCCTTCGCCATCCGTCAGGGTCTGAAAGATCTGGCAGGGCTCTTCGCCTTCCTCGACCTTGAGGCATTCCACGGACCAATCGCCCGAGACTTCACGCACATAGGTCTGACCCGCCTGCGGTCCGTCGGCAACCGTCTCGCCCATGGCAAGGCCGGGGTCGGCGGGCGCGGGGGCCGGGGTTTCCGTCTGCGGTGTCGTCGTGGTGTCCTGCGCAAAGGCCGGGCCTGCCACGGCCAGTGCCGCGACGATCGAAATCCGTGTCAGAAAATGGTTCATTCTTTCCGGTCCTGTTCCTGAAAAACACTGTTGCGGGCGCTCTATCATGTCGGTTCGCCAATGTCAGGGCGCATTTACGGATCCTTCACCGACAGGGGCGGAAAACTGCCGGGGTGCGAAACATCAGGAACGCATCTCAACTGACGGATCAGGAACAATAAAAGGGGCCTTGCGGCCCCTTTCTTGTATTTTTTTGCTCCCCGTCGGACTGGCCGACTTAGTCATTGGGGTCACGCTAATTTGAATCCCGCCATCGGTCAACAGGCAAGGGATCACAATTTCGCCGCAGATCGAAAAAAGGCCGCATCCAGGGATGCGGCCAGTCTGACAGGGAGGAAAAACGCCCGAAACCGCACGGTTGCGCGGCATCGGACAGGATTCACACTGGCAGATAAAGGTTAAGCTTGTATTTTTGACGTCACGCCCGCAGGGGCAATCTTGAACTGGGCCGGGCTAGGCGAAAGGGGTGACCGTGGAGAATGCGATTTTTGTGGGCGGTGGTGGCGAGGGCTATGGCACCAAGCAGGGCTTGCTGCTGAACTATGCCAACCGGCACGGCTTGATCGCCGGGGCAACCGGCACTGGCAAGACAGTGACGCTGCAGATTCTGGCCGAGGGGTTTTCTGCGGCCGGCGTGCCGGTTTTCATGTCCGACGTGAAGGGGGACCTGTCGGGCTTGGCCCTTCCGGGTGATCCTGCCGGAAAGCTGCACACACCTTTCACAGAGCGCGCGGCCAAGATCGGGTTCGATGATTTCGCGTACACGGCTTTTCCGGTGACCTACTGGGACATGTTCGGCACCCAAGGGCATCCGGTCCGCACGACTGTGGCTGAAATGGGACCGCTCCTCCTGAGCCGACTTCTGGAACTGACCGAGGCGCAGGAAGGCATTCTGAACATCGCCTTCCGCATGGCCGACGAGCAGGGCATGGCGCTTCTGGATCTCAAGGACCTGCAAGCCTTTCTGGTCTGGCTGGGCGAAAACCGGGGTGAGGTGTCGCTGCGCTATGGCAACATCGCCGTCGCCTCGGTCGGCGCGATCCAGCGGCGGTTGATGGTGCTGGAAAACCAAGGGGGCGCGCATTTCTTTGGCGAACCGGCGCTGGAACTGGCGGATCTTATGCGCTGCGACACGGATGGGCGCGGGATGGTCAATATCCTGGCCGCAGACCGTCTGATGCACAGCCCGCGCCTTTACGCGACCTTCCTGCTATGGTTGCTCTCCGAACTCTTCGAGACCCTGCCCGAGGTTGGCGATCCCGAGAAACCCAAGCTGGTGTTCTTCTTCGACGAGGCACATCTGCTGTTCAATGATGCGCCCAAGGCCCTGATCGAAAAGGTCGAACAGGTGGCGCGCCTAATCCGGTCCAAGGGCGTCGGCGTCTATTTCATCACGCAAAGTCCGGGTGACGTGCCCGAGACGATCCTTGGTCAGTTGGGCAACCGGGTGCAGCATGCCTTGCGCGCCTTCACCGGCAAGGACCAGCAGGAGTTGCGCCGCGCCGCGCAGACCTATCGGACCAATCCGCGCTTCGACACCGAAGATGCGATCCGCGAGGTCGGTGTGGGCGAGGCGCTGACCTCGTTTCTGGAACGCAAGGGTATTCCCGGCATGGTCGAACGGACGTTGATCCGACCGCCATCCTCGCAACTGGGACCGATCACCGAAGCGCAACGCAGCGCCCTGATCCGCACGTCGGATCTGTTCGGCAAATACGAGACGCCGCTGGACCGGGATTCGGCCTATGAAGCGTTGCAGCGCATCGCGGCAGAGGCGGCGCGCGAGGCGGAAGAGGCCGCGGCTGCCGAAGCGCGCGCCGCGGAGGAGGAGCGTGAGTTCAAATCCGCCCGCCGCTATCAGCCGACCAGCGCGCCCAAGCGCAGCGGCACAAGTCGCAGCCGCGAACCTGACAGTCTGGGCGAGGCCTTTGGTCAGGCTGTTATCAAGGAGTTGAAAGGCACGACCGGCAAACGGATCGTGCGCGGTATTCTGGGCAGCCTGTTCCGGGGCCGCTGACCGACCGGTTCAATGGAAAAGGCCCGCGCGGAGCAATCCGGGCGGGCCTTTCCTACAGGTCAAGATCACTCACTTCTCGGGGATCAATCCGCGCGGGCTGAAACGCAGCACCAAGAGCAGGATCAGACCCATGGTGAACAGACGCATATGCGCGGCGCTGTCCATCAGATGCGTTTTCAGCGCACCATCCGTCATTCCCGAGGTCAGCGTGCTCATCAGCCATAGACCGATAGGTTCCACCTGCACCCAAAGGAACCAGATCAGGAAACCACCCAGCACAGCGCCGAAGTTGTTGCCCGATCCGCCCACGATCACCATCACCCAGACAAGGAAGGTAAACCGCAGCGGCTGATAGGTGCCGGGCGTCAACTGCCCGTCCAGCGTGGTCATCATGGCCCCCGCGATACCGCAGATGGCCGATCCGAGAATGAAGATTTGCAGATGGCGGCGGGTCACGTCCTTGCCCATCGCCTCGGCTGCGACCTCGTTGTCGCGGATCGCGCGCATCATCCGGCCCCACGGCGAATTCAGCGCCTTCTGCGCCATCCACAGCAGGATCACCAGCACCACGGCGAACAACGCGGCGTATTCCAGTTTGACATAGATGGTCGAGGCGGTGACCGCATCCAGCCCAAAGCCCGCCGCGCGTTCCACGAATTCCGGGTCGCGTTGCAGGTCCACTTCCAGCGGCACAGGGCGGGGAAGGCCGATCACGTTCTTGACACCGCGCGCCAGCCAATCCTCGTTCTTCATCACGGCGATGATGATCTCGGCGATGCCCAGCGTGGCAATGGCCAGATAGTCGGACCGCAGACCCAGTGCCGTCTTGCCGATGATCCACGCGACTCCTGCGGCCAGCAACCCGCCCACGGGCCAGGACAGCAGGATCGGCAGACCCAGACCGCCGATATTGCCGGTGGATGCGGGGTTGATCGACTCGACAGCATCGACACCGGGATCATAGACCGCGCGATAGAGGAAGAAGCCAATCGTCAGGATCGCAAGCATTGCCAGAGTGCGCGCCCGACTGTTCGGCATGCGCTGATAGGTCAGCACGGCCGCCACGATGGTGGCCGCCCCCATGAGCAGACCCAGCACGATGCCATAGCCGCCTGCGGCCCATGCCCCTTCGGTGGGCGGCATGGCGATCAGCACCGAGGCCAGACCGCCGAGGGCGACGAAGCCCATGATACCCACGTTGAACAGACCTGCGAAACCCCATTGCAGGTTCACCCCCAGCGCCATGATCGCGCTGATCAGGCCCATGTTCAGGATCAGCAGCGCGGTGTTCCAGCTTTGCATCACACCGGTGATCACGATCAACAGGGCGACAATGGCGAAGAGCCCGGTATTCTTGACCATTTCGTTCATACCGATTTTCCCTTGAACAGGCCCGTCGGGCGGAACAACAGCACGACCAGCAGGATGATGAAGCTGACGGCGAATTTGTAATCGGTGGACAGAAGCTGCACCAATCCGTCAGGGCCCATCCCGTCAGGCAGGGCGTAGACCAACACTTTCTTCCACGCATAGGTAATCGTCACCTCGGAAAAGGCGATGACGAAACCGCCCGCGATGGCGCCCACCGGACTGCCCAGACCACCCACGATGGCGCTAGCGAAGATAGGCAGAAGCAGTTGGAAATAGGTGAAGGCCTTGAAGCTTTTGTCCAGACCGTAAAGCGTGCCCGCCACGGTGGCCAAGGCCGCCACGATAACCCAAGTCACCACCACGACCTTTTCGGGGTTGATGCCCGACAGCAGCGCCAGATCCTCGTTATCGGAATAGGCGCGCATGGATTTGCCCGTGCGCGTCTTGTTCAGGAACCAGAACAGCAGCGCCACCACGACCACCGCCGTCACGACCGTGATGCCGGTCGAGGTGCGGATCGCAAGACCTTCCTCAAGCCCCGTCATGTCGCGGAAGGTGCGGGCCGAGATGATGAACCGCTCGCCATCCGAGAAATTGTGATCATCCGGCCCGATGATGAAGCGGACGACACCGTTCATGATGAACATCACGCCCATGGACACGATCACAAGGATCACCGGCTTGGCCTTTTGCATGCGGTAGAAGCGATAGACGGCGCGGTCCGTCAACAGCACGAACAAGGCGCAGCCCGCAATACCGAAGGGCAGGGCGAGGATGGCTGTGGGCAAGGGCCCAAGGCTCAGCCCCATATGCTGGAACCACCATGTGAACAGAATGGTGATCATGGTCCCGAAGGCCATTGTATCGCCATGGGCGAAGTTGGAAAACCGCAGGATGCCATAGATCAGCGTCACGCCCAGCGCGCCCAGCGCCAACTGGCTGCCATAGGCGATTGCGGGAATGATGACGAAATTCGACAGCGTGATGAATGCGTTGAGAAGATCCATGCCTCAGCCCCCCAGGAACGATCTGCGGACCTCGGGGTCGGCCATCAGGGCCTTGCCGGTGTCGGTAAAGGCATTGCGCCCCTGAACAAGCACATAGCCCTTGTCGGCGATCTCCAGCGCCTGACGGGCGTTCTGCTCGACCATCAGGATCGGAATACCCGTGCGCGCCACTTCGATGATGCGGTCGAACAATTCATCCATCACGATGGGACTGACCCCTGCGGTGGGTTCATCCAGCATCAGGACCTTTGGTTTGGTCATCAAAGCGCGGCCGACAGCCACCTGCTGGCGCTGCCCGCCGGACAATTCACCCGCTGCCTGATGGCGCTTTTCCTTGAGGATCGGGAACAAGTCATAGACTTGCGCCATGGTATCGCGGAAATCGTCCTTGCGGATGAAGGCCCCCATTTCAAGATTCTCCTCGACCGTCATCGAGGTAAAGATATTGCTGGTCTGCGGCACGAACCCCATGCCCTTGACCACGCGGTCCTGCGGCGTCAGCGCAGTGATATCCTCGCCGTCCAGCAGAACGCGGCCCGAGCGCACGTCCAGCATTCCGAAAACGGCCTTCATGGCGGTGGACTTGCCCGCGCCATTGGGACCGACGATCACGGCGATCTCGCCGCGGTCCACGGCGATGGTGCATTCATGCAGGATGTCCGGGCCCTTGCCATAGCCGCCGGTCATCGCCTCGCCGATCAGGAAAGGGCCGCCCGGCGCGGAGGTGACCGCACCGCTTTTGCTGCGGGGCATGGCCGTGCCCTGTCCCGTGGGGTTGGTGATCGAGCGGTCCTTGTTGCCGCGATCATCCTGATAGGGGTTGCTGCTGCTCATGCGCCCACCATGTCCTTGTTCTTCAGGCCGGTGCCCAGATAGGCCTCGATCACCTGCTCATTGGCCTTGATCTCGGCCAGCGTGCCCTCGGCCAGAACCTTGCCCTCGGCCATGCAGATCACGGGGTCACACAGACGCCCGATGAAATCCATGTCATGTTCGATCACGACAAAGGTATAGCCGCGTTCCTTGTTCAGCTGCACGATGGCATCACCGATGGTGTTCAGCAGGGTCCGGTTCACGCCGGCGCCCACCTCGTCCAGAAAGACGATTTTCGCATCCACCATCATGGTGCGCCCCAGTTCCAGCAGCTTTTTCTGCCCGCCCGAAATCTGGCTGGCCTTCTGTTCGGCCAGATGGCTGATCGTCAGGAATTCCAGCACCTCATCGGCCTTGGCGCGCAGGGCGCGCTCCTCGTCCGCGATGCGTTTGCGTCCGAACCACGTGTTCCACAGGCTTTCGCCGGACTGGTTGCCCGGAACCATCATCAGGTTCTCGCGGCAGGTCATCGAGCCGAATTCGTGCGCGATCTGGAAGGTGCGCAGCAAGCCTTTGTGAAACAGGTCGTGCGGCGGCAGGCCGGTGATATCCTCGCCCATCATCGTGACCTTGCCAGATGTGGGTTTCAGCACACCGGCGATCACGTTGAACAGCGTGGTCTTGCCCGCGCCATTCGGGCCGATCAGCCCGGTGATGGCCCCCTGCCTGATCTCGAGCGAGGCTCCGTCAACGGCACGGAACCCGCCAAACGCCTTCACGACGTTGTCGACTTTGATCATACCTTTTCCCCCGGCACTGTTGTTGTCGCGTGCCTTTATCTTAAGCAAACGGCGCGGGGGAAGCCCCCGCGCCGTTCGTTTCCGTAGCGTCAGATCACCGGAAGTTCACGGTCTCGATCTTGCCGTCCTTGATCTCGATCTCGCGGTAGTTGCCCGCGGATTCACCCGGTCCGATCAGCTCGACCGCGGTGGCACCGACATAGTCGATATCGCCGCCAGCCTTGATGATCTCGATGGCTTTGGCCAGCTCGCCGGGGAAGATCTCCTCACCGGGGGCGTTGGCCAGATCCATGATGTGATCCTTGAAATCAGCAGAAGCGGTGGAACCAGCCTTCTCCATCGCCAGCAGGATCAGCGCCGCCGCGTCATAGCTTTCCGGAGCGAAAGCCGAGGTGCCGTCGAAGCCGGCCTCGGTTGCCTTGGCCTGGAACATTTCCGCGCCTGCGCTGTCGGTGCCGGGATACTGGCCGAACGACCCGGTCAGACCGTCGCCGATATCATCGACCAGCTGCTGACCAACCATGCCGTCGGGCAGAACGAAGGTATCGAACGCGCCCGAGTCGAGGCTGGCCTGGATGATGCCCTTGCCGCCCTGGTCGGTATAGCCTGCAACCACCAGAACCTCGCCACCGGCCGAGGCAAGCGCCGCGACTTCGGCGGAATAGTCGGCCTTGCCGTCTTCATGGCTGGCGTTGATCGTCACGGTGCCACCGGCTTCGGTGAAGGCGGCTGCGAAAGCATCCGCCAGACCCTTGCCATAGTCATTGTTGGTATAGGTCACGGCCACCGATTTGATGCCACGGTCCATGATCACTTCGGTCATCACGACGCCCTGACGCGCATCCGACGGTGCGGTGCGGAAGAACAGGCCGTCATCTTCGGCGGTGGACAGGCCCGGCGAGGTGGCCGAGGGCGAGATCATCACGACACCGTTGGGACGCGCCACGTTCTGCAGGATCGCACCGGTCACACCCGAGCAATCCGCGCCCATGATGGCGTTCACGTTCTCCGAGGTGATCAGACGCTCTGCCGCAGCCGTGGCCGCGCCAGCGTCGATGCAGGTGGAGTCGCCGCGCACGGAGGTGACGGTCGCGCCATCCAGCAGGGTGCCTGCGGCGTTGACTTCGGCAATCGCCAGTTCAGCGCCGGCCGCCATGTTCGGGGTGATCGATTCCAGAGGGCCGGTGAAGCCCAGAATGATGCCGATCTTGATCTCCTGTGCCGAGGCAGCACCCGACAGCAGAGCGGTCGCGGCCGTGGCCAAAAGCAGTTTTTTCATGTTGTTCTCCCATATTGGAACATTAAGTCCAGTGGGCAGGTTATTGCCACTTTGATCAAAAGAAAAGCGCAATGCGAGCCGTGCAATCACCCGATTGCGACTTTTTGTGAGGGGGAAGGCCCCTATATGAAGGGTCAGAACACACCTGACCCAAGGTCAATCCAAGGAGCACATGAGGATGCGCAAGGCTCTTCTGACGACAGCCCTCACGGTGACGATCTGCACCATGCTGGCCACGACAGGCCCGTCACAGGCGCTGGATGCAAGTGGTCAGGCGGTGGAGGTCACGTCCATGGCCGATGGCTTCGAAACGCCTTGGTCCGTCGGGTTCCTGCCGGATGGAAGTTTTCTGGTCACCGAACGGGAAGGACGCCTGTGGCATGTCGGAGCAAATGGCCAACGCAATCAAGTGTCCGGTCTCCCCGAGATCCGGGTGGCGGGGCAGGGTGGCCTTCTGGATGTGTTGGTCCCACGGGACTTTGCCCAAAGTCGTGAGATCCTTTTCAGCTATGCCAGGCCGCAGGGCCGGTCCGAGGGAACTGCGATGGCCATCGCCCGCCTGTCGGAGGATCGCAGACGGCTGGAAGACATGCGCCTGTTGTTCGAGATGAAGCCCGGCTCGTCAGGCGGGAGGCATTTCGGTGGCCGTCTTGTCGAGGCGGCGGATGGCACGATCTTTCTGACCACGGGCGACCGGGGCGACGATGACAGCGCGCAGGATTTGCTACGCCACAACGGCAAGGTGATCCGCCTCAATCGCGATGGCTCGGTGCCCGCGGACAACCCTTTTGTCGGTCGCGATGATGCGCTGCCCGAAATCTGGTCCTGGGGGCATCGGAATCCCCAAGGGGCCGCGCTGGATGCCGAGGGGCGGCTGTGGCTGGCTGAACATGGCGCACGCGGCGGGGATGAGGTCAATCTGGTGCAACGCGGGGCAAACTACGGCTGGCCGGTCATATCCTACGGGCGGCATTATTCGGGCCACCCGATTGGCGAAGGCACCGCGAAACCGGGGATGGAGCAACCGCAGATGTATTGGGACCCGTCGATGGCGCCCTCGGGCATGGCGGTCTATACGGGCGATCTATGGCCCGACTGGCGCGGTCAGATGTTCGTCGGATCTCTCAAGTTCGACTATGTGGCCCGCATTGGCGGCACGCCCTTGCGGGAAGCGGAACAGATCAAGGGCCGCGAGACTGACCGCGTCCGGGATATCCGGCAAGCGCCTGACGGGTCCATCTGGTTCATCAGCGAAGGCCGGGGCACGATCTATCGCATCGCGCCCTGACACGGTTTTCAGATCGACAGTCGCGTCGCATGGCTGCCCCGTTCGCGGTAGGGCGTTGTGTCGTAATGCGCGCGGTAGCATTTCGAGAAATGAGAGGGTGAGGCAAAGCCGCAGGCCAGAGCCACGTTGATCACGCTCATATCCGTCTGCATCAGCAGGTTGCGCGCTTTCTGAAGGCGCAGCTCCATGTAATAGCGCTTGGGGCTGCGGGTCAGATAGCGGCGGAACAACCGTTCCAGCTGCCGCGTCGACATCCCCACATCGCGCGCCAGCACCGACGGGCTGATCGGTTCTTCGATATGGCTCTCCATCATCTGGATGACCCTGCTGAGCTTGGGATGGCGCACACCGATTCGGGTCGGCACAGACAGGCGCTGCGTATCCTGATCCGTGCGGATCGAGGAATAGATGAACTGGTCCGCCACCAGATTGGCCAATTCCTCGCCATGGTCGGTCGCGATCAGCTTCAGCATCAGGTCGATCGAGGCGATCCCGCCCGCCGTGCTGAACCGGTTGCCATCCACCACAAAGACCGATTTGGTCAGATCAACCTCTTCGAACTCCTCGGCGAAACTGTCCTGGTTTTCCCAATGGATCGTAGCGCGCTTTCCGTCCAGCAAACCCGCCTTGGCCAAGGCATAGCTCGCGGTGCACAGCCCGCCCAGCAACATGCCTTTGCGCGCTTCGCGGCGCAGCCACGAGATCACCTTCTTGGTGGTCGATTTCTGCACGTCGACGCCACCGCAGACCACAACCACGTCGTCTCGGGTCAGGTCTGTCAGATCGGAATCCAGTTGAAACTCGGTGCCTGCAGAACAGCGAATCCTGGTCCCGCCTTCGCCGATCAGCATCCACGTATAGGCCGTGCGCCCCAGCATGCGGTTGGCAATCCGCAGGCTTTCCAGTGCCGAAGCGAAACTGAGCAGGGTGAAATTATCAAGCAGGACAAAGACAAAGCGCCGCGGTGCCGCAGCCGGGGCTGGATCCTTGACCATAGGTCGGGGCGAAGGCATGTGACGGGCGCTCCATCGGTGTTGTGCGGCAATTGAACAGGTTTGCTTATCCGCATCAAGGGCCGCAACGGCGTTCTGAGGTGCAATTGCGCCAAAACGCGACCTGTTCGCGTCGCCTTTCACTGTCGTGTTGAAAATCGCTTGTGGCATGAGGGGCGCGGCTTTTGTATAGAAGGCCGGACTTCAGGACTCTGGCGGAGATAGAGACATGACCGAGTGGCAGAAAACCGATTGGCGCAAACGCCCCCGGGTTCAGATGCCCGACTATACCGACGCGGCCGCGTTGTCGGCGGTCGAGGCGCAACTGTCGAAATATCCGCCGCTGGTCTTTGCAGGCGAGGCGCGCAAACTCAAGGCCGCTCTGGGCGAGGCCGCACGCGGTGAGGCGTTCTTGTTGCAGGGTGGCGATTGCGCCGAAAGCTTCGACCAGTTCAGCGCCAATGCGATCCGCGACACCTTCAAGGTCATGCTGCAGATGGCGATGGTGCTGACCTATGGTGCCAAGGTGCCCGTTGTGAAAGTGGGCCGGATGGCGGGGCAATTCGCCAAACCGCGCTCGGCCCCGACCGAGGTGATCGACGGGATGGAGCTTCCCTCCTATCGCGGCGATATCATCAACGATCTGGCTGCCACACCCGAGGCGCGCCAGCCCGATCCCGCGCGGATGTTGCAGGCCTATCTGCAAGCGGCCGCAACTCTGAACCTTCTGCGCGCCTTTTCGACGGGTGGTTATGCCGATGTGCATCAGGTCCATAGCTGGACGCTCGGCTTCACCGAGGGCGAGAAGGCCGCCAAATACCGCGATATGGCCAACAGGATCAGCGACACGCTGGATTTCATCAAGGCGGCCGGTATCGACAGCAAGATGGCCCATACGCTGCAAACGGTGGATTTCTACACCAGCCATGAAGCGTTGTTGCTGGAATATGAAGAGGCGTTGACGCGTCTTGATACCACCTCGGGCAAGTGGCTTGCAGGGTCGGGCCATATGGTCTGGATCGGGGACCGCACGCGCCAGCCCGATGGCGCGCATGTGGAATATTGCCGGGGCGTGCTGAACCCGATCGGTTTGAAATGCGGGCCTTCCATGACTTCGGATGACCTCAAGGTGCTGATGGCCAAGCTGAACCCCAAGAACGAGGCGGGCCGCCTGACCCTGATCGCGCGTTTCGGCGCGGGCAAGGTCGCCGAACATCTGCCGCGTCTGATCAAGACAGTGCGCGACGAGGGCGCGAATGTCTTGTGGGTCTGTGATCCCATGCATGGCAACACGATCAAATCCTCGACCGGCTACAAGACCCGGCCGTTTGACGCTGTGCTGCGCGAAGTGCGGGAATTCTTTGCCGTTCACAAGGCCGAGGGCACCATCCCCGGCGGCGTGCATTTCGAAATGACGGGGCAGGACGTGACCGAATGCACCGGCGGACTGCGCGCGGTCAGCGATGAGGATCTGTCGGATCGGTATCACACCGCTTGCGACCCACGCCTGAACGCCAGCCAGTCGTTGGAACTGGCCTTCCTCGTGGCTGAAGAATTGTCCAGCCTGCGGGCCGAGCGTCAGGCGGCGGCCGCCGTTTGATCCCGCAAGGATGTATCAAACCATAAACGGCAGGCCATTGGCCTGCCGTTTTTGTTTGAGGGGTCAGAGATCAGGTGTGACCAGCCGCAGATGGTGGCTTGGCGTTGCCTTTGCAGGCGTTTGCCCATATGGGCGAAACGGTGTCACGCGATCCGCAAACCCATGTGTGGAACGCAGTGATGGCGCTTCCTCGCGTGGTGCGGTGCCGCCTGCGGTTTCGTCATAGCCCCCAATCTGCCTCAGGCGGCGATCCCGGATCACAAAACGGCGCGGCGTGCGGCCAATACTGCCGGAACTGTCCAGACAGCCAAGAATGCGGTTGATCCCACCATCCTCGCCACGCAGCGGCAGCAACAGCAGACGTGCCTCCAGCACGGGTTTGCCGATCCCCGGATCCGCCTGAAGCGACAGGGTGGCGATGGTCGGCGTGCCACAGACGGTTTCAAGACAGGCTGCCAACGCGTCCCGCGCCTCGGTCTCGAAAAAGGCACTCAGCGGCATCCCCCGGACCTCCATCCCCAGCAGGTCGGCCAGATGCGTGCCCGCGATCCGCAGGCGGCCCACGCCGGGTGCGATCTGTTCAAGGATGAAGGCATATTCCAGCGAGGCTTCGATGCCGCGCGGATCGACCTCGGCCCGCCCCGGCACCGCACGCCGCCCGTGCAGCGCGTGCCAATAAGCCTCAACCATGGAAATATGGGGAAAGCGCGCGTCGGTCCGGTGTCGGTTCATCACGATCACATTGCTGGCGGCGCCCTGATGGGGCGTATCCTGGTCTTTACGCATCACGGCTGGTCCTTGTCGCGCCGGGCCTGACACAGTGAGGGGATAGGAACCGACGACCGGTCCTGTAGCCGATCCTAGGCCAGGGACTGTTACTCTTTCCTTAATGTGCCACGAGTCGTCGAAAATTTGTCGTGAAATCGCAAGGCGTGGTTAACCTTCGGGCAGAGGGCGGGTTCTTGCCGTTTAGGGCGGTAAGCATTAGGGCATCGCTCCAAGCGCCATGATTGCCAACGGAGGAGTGCCGCAGGTGATAGAATCAATGACCGGATTTGCAACCGCCAAGGGGGCCGCGCTGGGGGCCAGCTGGAGCTGGGACCTGCGCAGCGTCAACGGCAAGGGGCTGGATCTGCGGTTGCGCGTGCCCGACTGGATCGAGGGGCTTGAGGCGCGGCTGCGCACGCGTCTGACGACCGAGGTCGGACGCGGCAATGTCACGCTGAACCTGCGGCTCTCGCGTGACGAAGGTGCAGTGGAACTTTCGGTCAATCCGGCCGGGCTGAACGCAGCGCTGCGCGCCATGGCCCAGGTCGAGGCCGAGGCGATGCAGACCGGCCTGTCGCTGGCCCCGGCCACGGCCGCCGATATCCTCGGGGTGCGCGGCGTTCTGGAAAGTCGCGGGCTGGATCAGGAAAGCGGCCCGCTGCTGGCCGCTCTCATGGCGGATTTCGAAACCGTGCTGGCCGACTTCCGCGCGATGCGCCGTGCCGAGGGGCGCGCGCTGCAGGGCGTGATCGACGGGCAGATCACGCAGATCGCCACGCTGGTCGACCAGATCGCCGCCGCAACCGAAGCCCGCGCCGCCGAGATGGCCGCGACGCTGCGTGCCAATCTGGCCCGCGTGCTGGACAATGCCGACGGGGCCGATCCGCAGCGCGTGGCGCAGGAATTGGCGCTGATCGCGGTCAAGGCCGATGTGACCGAGGAGGTGGACCGTCTGCGCGCCCATATCGACGCGTCCCGCGCGCTTCTGAGCAGTCCCGAACCCGTGGGCCGCAAGCTGGATTTCCTGATGCAGGAGTTCAACCGCGAGGCCAATACCCTGTGTTCCAAATCGCAGCATAAAGCCTTGACCCGGATCGGGCTGGACCTGAAAACCGTGATCGACCAGATGCGCGAGCAGGTCCAGAACATCCAGTAAGGGCAAGATGATGGAAAGCAAGACCATGGAACAACGGCGCGGGCTTCTGATCATCCTGTCCTCACCCTCGGGCGCTGGAAAATCCACGCTGGCCAAAAGGTTGCGCGACTGGGACCCGACGATCCGCTTCTCGGTTTCGGCTACCACCCGGTCGCCGCGCCCGGGCGAGGAACATGGCCGCGAATACTATTTCCACAGCCGGGCCGAATTCGAGGCGATGGTGGCCGGCGACGCGATGCTGGAACATGCCGAGGTGTTCGGCAACCTTTACGGCAGCCCCAAGGCCCCGGTCGAGGCGGCGATCACCGCCGGCAAGGACGTCCTGTTCGACATCGACTGGCAAGGCGGACAGCAGATCCGCAATTCCAGCCTTGGCAAGGATGTGGTGTCGATTTTCATCCTGCCGCCTTCGATCCGCGAATTGGATCGCCGTCTGCGCACGCGTGGGCAGGACAGCGACGAGGTGATCGCGGGACGGATGCAGAAATCGCGCGACGAGATCAGCCATTGGGCCGAATATGACTATGTGCTGGTCAATGACGATCTGGACCGCAGTACGGCCAATCTTCTGGCCATCATCACCGCCGAACGGCTGCGCCGCGACCGGCAGACCGGGCTGAACGGCTTTGTCCGCACATTGAACTCCGAATTCGAGGATCGCACATGACACTTTACGCTTTGGATGGAAAATCCCCGCACCTGCCCGCCGACGGGGATTGCTGGATCGCCCCTGATGCCAATGTCATCGGCCATGTGGTGCTGGAGAGCGGGGCCTCGGTCTGGTTCGGCGCGACGCTGCGCGGCGACAACGAGGTGATCCATATCGGCGCGGGCAGCAATGTGCAGGAAAACACCGTCATGCACACCGATATCGGCTATCCGCTGACGGTGGGTGCAAATTGCACCATCGGGCACAAGGCGATGCTGCATGGCTGCACCATAGGCGACAATACCCTGATCGGCATGGGGGCCACGATCCTGAACGGGGCAAAGATCGGCCGGAACTGCCTGATCGGGGCAGGGGCACTGGTGACTGAAGGCAAGGAGATCCCCGACGGATCGCTGGTCATGGGGGCGCCCGGCAAGGTGGTGCGGCAACTGGACGAGGCCGCGATCGAGGGCCTGCGCCGCTCGGCGCTGGGATACCAGATGAACATGCGCCGTTTCGCCAAAGGTCTGACCGCGCTCTGAGCGGTGAGGCTGCGCAGGGATATTTAAGGCAAGAAGAAACACAGGGCGAAACTGGGGGCAGGGGCCATGGCCACCGCTTGCTGTCGCCTGCGGCCTGTGCCAGTTGTTGCGCAGCAACAGGAAAGACAAGCCATGAAGAACTCCAAAGGATCGCTGATCCGCCCCGTTCCCCTGCCTGACAGCATCAGCCGCCCGGTGGTGACGCCGCTCAGCCCGTCGGTCGTGTATGCCTCGGACACGCCGGACGATCTGGACGCCCAATATGAGGGGCGCACGCAGGGCTATACCTATGCGCGTGAGGGTCATCCCAATGCCGATGTGCTGGCGCAGCGGATCGACCTGCTGGAAGGCGGGCAGGGCGGGATCGTCACCTCTTCGGGGATGTCGGCCGTCACAGCGGTGATGATGGGTCTGCTCAAGGCGGGCGATCACGTTCTGGGGGGCGATCAGCTTTACGGCCGGTCCTTGCGCCTGATGAAGCAGGACCTGCCGCGTCTGGGCATTGTCACCAGTCTGGCCGATCCCACCGATGTAGCCGCGATGGAGGCGGCGCTTCGCCCTGAAACCCGCATGATTCTGGTCGAGGTCGTGTCGAACCCGACGCTGCGCGTGGCCGATATCGAAGGTCTGGCCAAGCTTTGCAAGACGCGCGGCATCCTGCTGGCGGTGGACAATACCTTTACCACACCCCGCGCCTATCGCCCCTTTGAGGCGGGCGCCGATATCGTCATCCATTCCGTAACCAAGCTGCTGGCCGGCCATTCCGATGTGACGCTGGGCTATGCCTGCGCCGCCGATCCGGTGCTGCAAAAAGCGATCTATGATTTCGCCGTCACCACCGGCCTGACCGCCAGCCCGTTTGATTGCTGGCTCGCCGAGCGGGGACTGGCGACCTTCAACCTGCGTTTCGACCGGGCCGAGGCGAATGCCGCGGCGCTGGCCGATCATCTGGCGGGCTTGCCGGGCGTCAAACGTGTGCTCTATCCGATGCGCGCAGATCACCCTGACCGGGCGCGGGCGGGCGAATTGCTGGGCACGCGCGGCTGTAACATGGTCAGCTTCGAGCTGGAGGGCGGACGCGCGGCCGCCAATGCCTTTACCCGTGCCGCCGATGGTCTGGCCTTTGCGCCGACGCTTGGCGATGTGGGCACCACGCTGTCGCATCCGGCCAGTTCCTCGCACCGCGCCCTGCCTGCGGCGGAACGTGAGGCGCTTGGCATGAGCGAGGGGTTCTTCCGCGTCTCGGTCGGTCTGGAAGAGCCGGAGGCGCTTTTGGCGGTCTTTGCGCGCGCCGTAGCCGCCACGCGCGGCGCGGGCTGACAGATGCCCGACGCCACGATCCGCAGCATCCTTGACGCTGTGCCCTTGCCCGCAGTCTTTCTGGGCGAGGGCGACCGGATCCTGGGCGTGAACGCACGGGGGGAGGCCCTTTTCGGCGCTGTCGAGGGGCGTCCCTTCATCACCATGATCCGGCAACCAACGGTGCTGGACGCCGTGGGCGGCGCAAGGGCGCAGCGCCTGCCGCAAACGGCGCGCTACTTGGCCAAGGACGGGACGCAGGACGTGATCTATGCGGTGCATTGCGCCCATGTGGATGCAGGCCCCGCGACGGGTGTGCTGATCAGTTTCGAGGATGTCACCAACCAGCAGCAGATCGGCCAGATGCGGCGCGATTTCGTGGCCAATGTCAGCCATGAATTGCGCACGCCCCTGACTGCGCTAATCGGCTTCATCGAGACGTTGCAAGGCCCGGCCAAGGATGATTCCCAGGCCAGGGACCGCTTTCTGGGCATCATGGCGAATGAGGCGCAGCGGATGAACCGCCTGGTGCGCGACCTTCTGTCCCTGAGCCAGGTCGAGGAAATGGAGCGCGTGCGCCCCGATACCCGGCTTGATCTGACAGACCTGCTGGGATCGGTCCTGCGCAATCTGGAGCCTCTTGCAGAAAAGGCGGGAGGCGCGTTGCAGTCCCGGTTGGGCGAGGCTCCGCTTTACGTGGCGGGTGATGCCGATCAGTTGCGGCAGGTCTTTGGCAACCTGATCGAGAATGCCATCAAATACGGCGGTCGTCCGCCAGAGGTGCAGGTGCAGGTGACGGCGCTGGACCGCGACCCTTCGCTGCGTGAGCCGGCCCTCAGCATAGCCGTGATCGACAACGGCCCCGGCATCGACCCCGTGCATATCCCGCGCCTGACCGAGCGGTTCTACCGCGTGGACGGCCACCGCTCGCGCGAGATGGGCGGCACCGGGCTCGGGCTGGCCATCGTCAAGCACATCGTCAACCGCCATCGCGGGCGGTTGCGGATCGACAGCGCGCTGGGGCAGGGCAGTCGCTTTACCGTGATTCTTCCCCGCGCGACATGATCAGCGCGGCAGCGTATCCTCGTCTCCTGTCTGGGTGGCCAGCCAGTCGCGGAACAGCGTCAGCGCCGGATCCTGCGATTTGACGCGCGGCCAGACAAGGTAATAGCTGCCTCTCGTGCGGGTCGGCCCCCCGAACGCCATGACCAGACGACCGGCGGCCAGATCCTGCTCGGCCAGATAATCAGGCAAAAGCGCTACACCCAGACCGTGCAGCGCCGCCTGCGTGATGGTCGAGAACTGGTCATAGAGCGTGCCCTGAGGCGGCTCTGTCGTGACGCCATGACTTGCGAACCAATCCGCCCAGGCGCGGGGCCGCGTCTCGATATGCAGCAGGGGCAGGGATATCAGATCGGCGGCCCGGCGCAGCGGACGGCGCATTGCCAGATCGGGCGAGCAGACCGCCACGACGGTTTCCGTGCGCAGCAGCATGTTGTCAGTCCCGGCCCAGTCGGCATCGCCAAAGTGGATCGCAGCATCAAAGGGTTGCGAGGCGAAGTTGAATGGCGCCAGGCGCGTGGCCATGTTGATCGTCACCTCGGGGTGCAGCCGTGCGAAATCGGCCAGACGCGGCACCAGCCAGCGCATCCCGAAGGTGGGCAGAATCGCCAGATCCAGGGTCCCGCCACGCGGCTGGACCCGCAACCGCAGCGAGGCCTGGGCGATCTGATGCAACGCCTCGCGCACTTCGGCCACATAGGCGCGGGCAGGGGGTGTCAGGTCCATCCGTCGCCCTTCGCGCTGGACCAGCGGCACACCCATCTGGGTCTCAAGCGTCTGGATCTGCCGGCTGACCGCGCTTTGGGTCAGGGATAGCTCATCCGCCACCGCCGTGGCGCTGCCCAATCTGTCCAGCGCCTCGAGCGCGCGGAGCGAGGCGATTGATGGCAGAAAGCGGCGTGGGGCGATCATCTATGCGGAATACTCATGAATGGATGCGAAACTATCGTTTCATCCCCTCATGAGTATGGTGTAACTTGCAGTCAGACAAGTCAGTCCCGCGCGAAAAACTCATGATGCTGCCTTTGACAGCCGCGCATCGACCCCTGAAGGAGGACCCCATGAACGAGATGAGCCGCCAAGCCCCGAAACTGCGCGCCAAGGATGCGCCTGATCTGGGCCAGTTCGACTGGGCCGACCCTTTCCGTCTGGACGAACAGCTGACCGAAGAAGAGCGTATGATGCGCGACAGCGCGCATGCCTATGCTCAGGAAAAACTGCAACCCCGCGTGCTCAAGGCGTTTGCCGACGAACACACCGACCCCGAGATCTTTCGCGAGATGGGCGAGATGGGCCTTCTGGGTGTCACCACGCCTGAGGAATACGGCGGTCTGGGCGCAGGTTACGTGTCCTACGGCCTGGTCGCGCGCGAGGTCGAACGCGTCGATTCGGGCTATCGGTCGATGATGTCGGTGCAATCCAGCCTCGTGATGTATCCGATCTACGCCTATGGATCGGAAGAACAGCGCCAGAAATACCTGCCGAAACTGGCCAGCGGCGAATGGATCGGCTGCTTCGGCCTGACCGAACCCGATGCCGGCTCGGACCCCGCAGGGATGAAAACCCGCGCGGTCAAGACCGATGGTGGCTATGTGCTGACCGGCTCCAAGATGTGGATCTCCAACGCGCCCATCGCCGATGTGTTCGTGGTCTGGGCCAAATCCGAGGCGCATGGCGGCAAGATCCGTGGCTTCGTGCTGGAAAAGGGCATGAAGGGCCTGAGCGCGCCCAAGATCGGCAACAAGATGTCCCTGCGCGCCTCGATCACCGGCGAGATCGTGATGGACAATGTGGAGGTCGGCGAGGATGCGCTGCTGCCCCATGTCGAGGGTCTGAAAGGCCCCTTCGGCTGTCTGAACCGCGCCCGCTATGGCATCAGCTGGGGCGTGCTGGGGGCAGCCGAGTTCTGCTGGCACGCGGCGCGTCAGTATGGTCTGGACCGTCATCAGTTCAAGCGCCCTTTGGCGCAGACGCAGCTCTTCCAGAAGAAACTGGCCGATATGCAGACTGAGATCGCCTTGGGTTTGCAGGCCAGCCTGCAGGTCGGCCGCCTGATGGACGCCGCCAAGGCCGCGCCCGAGATGATCTCGATCGTCAAGCGCAACAACTGCGGCAAAGCCCTTGATATTGCACGCATGTCCCGTGACATGCACGGTGGCAACGGCATCAGTCTGGAATTCGGCGTGATCCGTCACATGGTCAATCTTGAGACCGTGAATACCTATGAGGGCGCGCATGATGTGCATGCACTCATCCTCGGGCGTGCACAGACGGGGTTGCAGGCGTTCTTCTGATCGGGTCTGATGGGCTGACAATACCGGGAACGGCGCGCTTTGCCTTGGGGCAGGCGCGCCGTTGCCTGTTGCAGATCGCAGAACCAACGGAGGGATCATGAACGCCGATCGGAACCTGTGGCGAGACAGCGCGAAAGAAGCCTTCGAAGCAGATGTTTTTACAGGGGAAACTGACGTTGATCTGTGCATTCTCGGTGGGGGTTTCACCGGGTGCTCCGCGGCCCTGTCCGCCGCGAAAGCCGGGGCCACGGTTCTGCTGCTTGAGGCTGAAACAGTCGGGCACGGTGGCTCTGGCCGCAACGTCGGGCTGGTCAATGCCGGGCTTTGGTTGCCGCCGCAGTCGGTATGTGATGCCTTGGGGCAGGCGCAGGGCAACCGCCTGAACGCGGCACTGGCCGCGGCTCCGGGACAAGTGTTCGACCTGATCCAGACCCATGACATCGCCTGCGAACCCGTGCGTGCGGGCACTCTTCATTGTGCGCATTCTGCGCATGGTTTCAAAGACTTGCGGAACAGATTTGAACAACAGAAGGCACTGGGTGCGCCAGTCTCGCTGCTGGATGCCGATCAGGCGCGGCAGCGGACGGGCAGCGACAAGGTGCATGGGGCGCTGCACGATGCACGCGCTGGCACCATCCAACCCTTGGCCTATGCGCGCGGCTTGGCGCGTGCTGCGGTGCAGCATGGGGCGCGGATCCATGAACATAGCCCGGTCATCGCCATGGCGCGACATGGCACCGGCTGGATCGTTAACACATCGCAAGGATCTGTAAAGGCAAGTAAAATACTGGTGGCGACCAATGCCTACCATCAGCCGATCAAAGGCGCGGATGTGCCTTCCACAACGCCCGTGCATTACTTCCAACTTGCCACAGCGCCGCTGGGCCATAACGTCGCCGCACAGGTTCTTCCGGGGGGTGAGGGCTGCTGGGATACCGGCACAGTGATGACGTCCTTCCGCAAGGATCAGGCTGGCCGTGTGATCCTTGGCGCGATGGGCAACCCGGATGCGCTGGGGCTCCATGAAGGCTGGGCGCGGCGCGCATTGAATCGGCTTTTCCCGCAAGTCGGCGATGCGCCGTTCGAGCATTTCTGGTCAGGGCGCATCTCGATGACGTCGGACCATATACCCAAGGTGATGCGTCTGGGCGATGCGGGTTATGCGGTCTTTGGCTATTCGGGTCGTGGTATCGGTCCGGGCACGGTGATTGGGGCTGCCACGGCACAGGCATTGCTGACAGGGGAAGAGGCGCATCTGCCGCTGGACGCTGTGGACGGCTATGCCGAAGCCTTCACGGGGGCCAAAGGACAGTTCTATGAACTGGCTGCGCGCCTGGTCCATGCAGGGGCCGCGCGATTGGGGTGATCCCGGCTGAAATCTCAAGGTACGTTGCGACAGGTTCCGCTATCTCAGTTTCATCAGTTCTT
>JAMWZC010000007.1 GCA_024304985.1 Paracoccaceae bacterium | reverse complement strand
GCACCTCGAACATGACCATGGGCTTTTGCGGCGATGGCATGGAAGACAGTTTCCGGGCCGAGTATTTCCGTCTCGTTCAGTGATCTTCGCGAGGGTCGCGAGCTGACCCTGTCCTTGTGACGGGGTCGTTCGCGCCTTTCGGCTTGGCAATCGCACGCGGGCCCTATATGCCGCGTCGCAGCGAACATGGACTTGGGTGCAATCCCCGAGTGGCTCTTCCGGCCGCCGATCCGCCGGACAAACCGAACACGCCCTGACCAAGGCCATCGACAGCATCGGGCAACGGTGCAGGTCGACGATGAACGGATTGCAGATGATTTCACTTGATGCCTACCGCGCGCAATGGACGGACAACGTCCGCGCTGACCTGATCGCGGGCCTTGTCGTGGCGCTGGCCCTGATCCCCGAAGCGATTGCCTTTTCCATCATCGCAGGCGTCGACCCAAAGGTGGGGCTCTATGCCAGTTTTTCCATCGCGGTGCTGGTGGCGATCACGGGTGGGCGGCCCGGCATGATCTCGGCCGCGACGGCGGCCACAGCGGTGCTGATGGTGACATTGGTCAAGGATCACGGCCTGCAATACCTGCTGGCGGCCACGGTGCTGGCGGGGCTGATCCAGATCGCGATGGGTCTGCTGCGACTGGGTTTCGTGATGCGCTATGTGTCGAAATCGGTGATGACGGGTTTCGTGAATGCACTGGCCATCCTGATCTTCATGGCGCAACTGCCAGAACTGGACCCCCGCAACGTCACATGGCTGACCTATGCGCTGGTGGCGGCTGGTCTGGCGATCATCTACCTTTTTCCGCTGCTGACCAAGGCCGTGCCATCACCGCTTGTCACCATTGTCGTCCTGACCGCGTTGACCCTGCTGTTCGGCTGGGATGTGCGCACCGTGGGCGACATGGGCGCGCTGCCGGACACGCTGCCAGTGTTCCTGATCCCCGACATTCCGCTGACGCTTGAGACGCTGATGATCATCCTGCCCTATTCCGTGGCGGTGGCTGTGGTCGGTCTGCTGGAAAGCCTGATGACACAGAACATCGTCGATGACCTGACCGACACCAAGTCAAACCGCAATCAGGAATGCATCGGCCAAGGCATTGCCAATACCGCCACGGGCTTCATCGGCGGCATGGCTGGTTGCGCCATGATCGGCCAGTCGATCATCAACGTCAAATCCGGCGGGCGCGGGCGCTTGTCCTGCTTCACCGCAGGAGTGGTTCTGTTGATCCTTGTCGTGTTTCTGGGCGATCTGGTCAGTCAGATCCCGATGCCCGCACTTGTGGCGATCATGATCATGGTGTCGATCGGCACCTTCTCATGGTCCTCGATCAAGGCGCTTCGGACACATCCGCGCTCGTCCTCGATCGTGATGATCGCGACGGTGGCGACCGTGGTCTATACCCACAACCTTGCCATCGGCGTGCTGGTCGGCGTGCTGCTGTCAGGTATCTTCTTTGCCGGCAAAATCGCGCAACTGTTCAAGGTCACCTCGACCATGTCCAAGGATGGGCGGCAGCGCACCTATGTTATCGAAGGGCAGATGTTCTACGGCTCGGTCGAGGATTTCATGAACGCGTTCGACTTCAAGGAGGCGTTGGACAAGGTGACCATCGACGTCAGCCGCGCACATATCTGGGATATCTCAAGCGTGCAGGCGCTTGATATGGCTGTGCTCAAGTTCCGCCGCGACGGGGCCGAGGTCGAGATCGTGGGTATGAACGAAGCTTCAGAAACCATCGTCGACAAGCTTGCCATTCACGACAAGCCGGGTGCGATGGACAAGCTGATGGCGCATTGAGGGAGCACGCACCATGACACAGAAGATCATCGCAATGGTGGATGGCTCGGTCTATTCGGCCTCGGTCTGCGACCACGCGGCGTGGATCGCGCAACGCACGGGTGCGCCGGTGGAATTGATCCACGTCCTTGGCCGCCGCGAGGCGCCCCAGACTCAGGATCACTCCGGCACGATCAAGCTGGGTGCGCGCACGGCGCTGCTGGAGGAATTGGCCGCACTCGACGCGCAGCGCGCCAAGCTCATCAGCCATCGAGGCCGCGCGATACTGGACGATGCCCGCGCCATTCTGGAAAAGCACGGTGTGAGCGATGTCACCACCCGCCTGCGTCACGGCGATATCGTCGAGGCCGTGGCCGAGGTTGAAACCGATGCCCGCGTCATCATCATCGGCAAGCGTGGCGAGGCGGCGGATTTCGCCAAGGGCCATCTGGGGTCAAACCTTGAACGGATCGTCCGCGCCAGCCACAAGCCGGTTTTCGTGGCCTCTCGCGCCTTCCGGCCGATCTCAAAGGTGCTGGTCGCCTATGACGGCGGCGTATCGGCGATGAAGGCGGTGGGTCACATTGCCAACAGCCCGCTGTTTCAAGGGTTGGAGGTTCATGTCGCCACGGTCGGCACCGCCTCGCCCGAGGTCACGAAGGGGCTTGAGGATGCCAAAGCCCTGCTTAAGGCCGCAGATCTGACGGCAGACACATCCATCCTGCCGGGCCAGCCCGAAACAGCACTGGGCAAGCTGGTGGATGAAGCAGGGTTCGACATGCTGGTGATGGGCGCTTACGGCCATTCCCGCATCCGCAGCCTGATCATCGGCTCCACCACCACCGCGATGATCCGCTCCTGCAAGGTGCCTGTCGTTCTGATGCGATAAGGCAGACCAAGCAGGGGCTTGCACCTTGGCGCAGGGCTTGGCAGCTTGCAGGCGACGGCATCCCGATGGGGGAGGGCCAGAGGACATTGGCCCGATGATGCAGACCCGTCCCCTCATATCAACCTGCCCACAGGGCCAGCGGGCATGAACGCGCCGCTTGCCCGCCCATGGCTGGTGCTGACAGGTCTGGCGCTGGGCGTCACCGTGACCAATGGTTTCGCCCGTTTCGCCTATGGTCTGATCCTGCCCGCCATGAAATCCGAGATGGGCTGGACCTATGCGCAGGCGGGTTGGCTGAACACCGCCAATGCCTTGGGCTATATCGCAGGGGCGCTGCTGACCATGGCGCTGATCCGCCATATCCCGCCTACGCGCCTCTTTGCCATCGGCCTTGTCACAACCACGCTGGCCTTGCTGGCGACGGGGCTTCATGCCGCTCTGTGGTGGCAGACGGTCTGGCGCATCACGGCGGGCGTTGTGGGGGCCATGTCCTTTTCCACGGCGGGCGCGCTGGCGGCAGGCTTGTTTCAAGGCGATCCACGCCGCAACGCATTGGCTATCGCGATCCTGTTCGGATCGGGCGGAGGCTTGGGGATCGTGCTCGCGGGTGCGGCGCTGCCCCTGATGCTGGATGCTTGGGGGGCAGCCTCGTGGCCGCTTGGCTGGATCGTGATCGGTGCCATGAGCCTGTCTTTCGTGCCCTTGGGCCTCTGGGCCGCGTTCCAACTGCGCGCGCCGGTCCAGAAACAAGGCAAGCCTGTGCCGCTCCCGATCCGGCGGATGCTGCCGGAACTGCTGGGCTATGCGGGCTTCGGGCTGGGCTATATCGTCTACCTCACCTTCCTGTCGGCATGGATGACGGAACAGCAGGCCAGCGCCCCCTTCATCGCGCTGGTCTGGGTGGTCCTGGGCGTCAGCATCTGCCTGTCGCCCCTCGTTTGGCGGCCCATACTGGCACGTTTTGCCTCGGGCGTGCCGCTGGCCATGATCCTCACGGGGATCGCCATCGGTTCAGCCCTGCCGGTCCTGCTGCCCAAAGGGCCGGTGCTGCTGATCTCGGCGGTGGTGTTCGGTCTGTCGGTCTTCATGGCGCCGGGGGCTGTCACGAACTTCGCCCGCCAGAATCTGCCGGCAGAAAGCTGGGGCCGCGCGATCAGCCTGTTTACGGTCGTGTTTGCCGTGGCCCAGACAGCGGGTCCTTATGGCGCAGGGCTGGTGGGTGACCTCTTCGGCAATATCGGCATCAGCCTGCTGGCTGCATCGGGACTTCTGATGCTGGGCGCGTTCGCGGCGCTGATGCAGAAGCCGCTGGACGATCGCCCCTAAAGATACAGATCGCGTGGACGGTTCTCGAGGATTCCTTCCATAGAGAACAACCCCGTCACCGTCGTGAAATCGAACCCGGTGATGAGCCGCTGATAGAACTGGTCATAGCCGCGCATCCCCCGGCAGACGACCTTGAGCATATAGTCCCAATCCCCCCCGATCCGGTAGAAATCCACCACCTCGGGCAGGCTCTTGACGTGGCGGGCAAAGATCTCGGCCCAGTCTTTCGAATGGTGGCTGGTGCGGATCATGACAAACACGGTCAAATCCATCCCCAGCCGCGACAGATCCACCGTCACCCGCGCATTGCTGATGAGCCCTGACGACTGAAGCCGTTGCAACCTCCGCCAGCAGGCATTCTGCGAAAGCCCGACACGATCCGCCAGTTCGCGCTGCGACAGCGAGGCGTCCTTTTGCAGGCAGGTCAGAATTTTCAGATCAAGATCATCAATTTGGTCCATAAATTCGATCATATGACACATAATCTCAGGTCAACAACCAAAAATTTGGGATAAATCCCGTCCTTCCGTGCGTTACCCTCGCCCCAGCGAACAGGAGGACCCATGCGCGACCTGACAGGCATCACCACATCCCCGATCGAGGCGTTTCGCGCCGCGCTGATGACTGATGACCGGTTGGCCGACCTGCGTGCCGGTCTGGTCGGTGAAGGCGTCATGATTGACGGCCCCTGCGGCCCGAAACCGCTGGTCTATGCCGACTACACTGCTTCAGGCCGCGCGCTGATGCAGGTGGAGTGCTTCGTGATGGAGCATGTGCTGCCCTTCTACGCCAATAGCCATACCGAGGCGTCCTTCTGCGGCAGTGCCATGACCCGCCTGCGGGCCGAGGCGCGGACCACCATTTCGCAGGCCTGCGGGGCAGGGTCCGAACATGCGGTGATCTTCTGCGGGGCAGGGGCCACGGCAGGGATCAATCGTCTGGTGGCGCTGCTGGGCGCGGATGATCGCAGAACGCCTGTCCGCGTGATCCTCGGCCCCTATGAGCATCACTCCAACATCTTGCCGTGGCGCGAAAGCGGGGCCGAGATCGTGACCCTGCCCGAAGCATCCACAGGCGGCCCGGACCGCGACGCCCTTGCGCAAGCCATGCGTGATGCCCCCGGTCGCGTGATCTGTGCCTTCTCCGCCGCGTCCAACATCACCGGGATCGTGGCCGATGTCGAAGCCATCACCCGTGAGGTCAAGGCGGCAGGTGCGCTGATGGTCTGGGATTACGCGGGCGGCGGCCCCTATCTGCCGATCCAAATGACACCTGCGCCGGATGCGCCCATCGACGCCATCGTGACCTCGCCACACAAATTCACCGGCGGGCCTGCCGCATCCGGCGTCATGATCCTGCGCCGCGATGCGGTGCGAACCCACTCTCCCACATGGCCGGGTGGCGGCACGGTGCGTTTCGTCTCGCCCGACAGTCACGATTACAGCAGCAGCCTTGAAGCGCGCGAGGAAGCGGGCACCCCTGACGTGATCGGTGACATCCGCGCCGCGCTCGCCTTTGTCGTGAAGGAGGTGATTGGCACCGATCTGATTACCGCCCGCAACCGCGCCCTGATCGCGCGGGCCGAGGCGCGGTGGCGACACCATCCACGCATCGACGTGTTGGGACCGGCCTTGCCAGACCGACTGCCGATACTGTCTTTCCGCATCCGCGACGGACAGGGCGGCTATGTCCATCAGCAACTGGTCACACGGATGCTGAGCGATCACTACGGCATACAGGCGCGCGGTGGCTGCGCCTGTGCCGGGCCTTATGTGCATGACCTCTTGGGAATCGACGCCGCCGCGTCAAGCGGGCTGCGCGCGGCGATCATGTCGGGGCAGGAGGTGGCGAAACCTGGCTTCACCCGGCTGAACCTGAGTGTGCTGATGACCGAGGCCAAGGTGGACTTCATTCTGGACAGTGTCGCCGCACTGGCGGACCGCGCGGCGGAACTGGGCAGCGACTATGCCTGCGACACATCCCGTGCGATCTTCGTTCCGCGTCACCACACGACCAAAGGACAGAAACCAGCCGCCTGATCGTCTGGATGGGATGGTCACTCCTTTTTTGGCCCGACTGCGTTGGGCCCCTTGATCGCGGCGGGGACAAGGATCACAAAAGACGGGATCAAGCCGTTTGAACACAAACAACTCATCCGCGAAAACAACAACAGGAGGTTCCCATGACTGCCCGCATTCTGACCGCTGTATCCGCCCTGACCCTTGGCCTGACAGCGACCATTGCCGCTGCTGAAGCCGTGACATGGCGCTTCAACAACAACTATGCACCGACCCGCCCCGAATCTGCCCATATCCGCAACTTCGCCGAGAATGTCGCGGCGAATTCCGGAGGAGATTTCACGATCAACGTGATCGAAGGCGGCGGGATGAATCTCAAGGACGCGGATGCGCTGCGCTGGATGCAGACGGGCACACCCGAGATCGCCTTCATCTGGCCCACCTTCATAGGCCGCGATGCGCCGGATCTGGCCAGCCTCTATGTCTATGGGTCGGTTTCGACCGCCGAGGAACATCTCCGCGCCCTACCCGCCGTGGAAGAGGCGCTGACCACCGGTTTTGCCGAACGCAACATCCCCGCTGTCGGCTTCATGGCGCTGCCGATGATCGACGCCTCGCTCTTCTGCCGCGAACCCGTGCAGACGCTGGACGAGCTGAAGACCCGCAAGCTGCGCGTCGGCTCGCGCGAGCAGGTAGAGACATTCACAGCCCTTGGCGTCGCCGCGCAGATCGTGCCCCAGAACGAGCTTTATGCCGCCCTGCAAACCGGCGTGGTGGATTGCGCGCTTTATGCCGCGCGCTTCGCCAAGTCGATCTCCTTGCAGGAAGTGGCGAAACACGCGGTCTATACCGGTTTCCCCTTCCCGCCCGCGCCTTATGCCATCGTCGCCCACAAAGCCACGCTCGAGGGCCTGAGCGCCGAGAATCGCGCGGCTTTGGACAAGGCACTGGTCACCTTGAAGGAAGACTCCTTCCAGTTCGACGGCGACGCCGAAGCCGAAGCGGCCGCGCGCGCCGATCTGACGGCGGCGGGTGTGACATGGTATGACGATTTCAGCGAGGCCGATGTGGCCGCCATCCGTGAAGCCGCAGCGGCCACATGGCTGAAACTGTCCGAAGAAGGCGGCGAGGCGGCTGTTGCTTACCGCGCCAAGATCCTTGACCTGATCGGCCAGTAAGGCCGTATCGGTGGCATCCTTGCCCGAACAGACGGACCGGGTGATCCTGTGGATCACCCGCGCCTTGGGGGCGCTGGGTGCAGCCTGCATCGCGGCCATGGCTGTGCTGACGGTGCTGGCCGTGGTGATGCGCTATGCCGTCGGCGCGCCCTTCGCCTTTACCGAGGATCTGGCAGGTCTGATGCTGGTCAGCGCCGTCTTTCTGGGGATGCCCTATGCGCTGGCGACCCATGCCCATATCCGGGTGAACATTGCCTATGACCGCACCCGTGGCCGGCTGCGGCGATGTCTGTTCGTGCTTGGGCAACTGGTCTTTCTGGCCTTTGCAGCCGTATTTTTCCGCGATGCGCGGGCTGACCTGAACCTGACCATGATGCTGAACCTCAAGTCCGAGGTGGCGCGCATACCGCTTGCGCCATTCGTGGCGATGATGTCGATCGGTGTGGCGCTGGCGGCACTGGTCGCAGCATGGCAGATGCTTCGCCCACCGCCAGAAGGCATGGCTGGCCCTGATCTGCCTGAGAAAGGCTTCGAGCCATGATCTGGCTGGCGATGGGGGGAACGCTTCTCGGCACGGTGTTGACCGGGGCGATCCTTGGGGCGTCTCTTGGCCTGACAGGGTTCGTGATCCTCCATGTCTGGTCGGGTGGTGCCACAAGCCTGGGTGTTCAGGCCGTCTGGAACACCTTCAACAGCTTCACCCTGACGGCGATCCCGCTCTTCATCCTGCTGGGGGAACTCCTTGTCGCATCGGGCCTTGCGCGCGGTGTCTACCGCGCAATGTCGCCGGTTTTCGCCCGCCTGCCGGGAGGATTGCTGCATACGAATATCGCGGTCTGCGGCCTGTTCGGGGCCGTCAGCGGATCGTCCATGGCTGTGGCGGCGGCGGTGGGTTCGGTCGCCTATCCCGAACTGACCCGGCGCGGCTATGACAAGGCGACCGTGGTGGGCAGTCTGGCGGGCGGCGGCACCTTGGGCCTTCTGATCCCGCCCAGCCTCAGCCTGCTGATCTATGGCGCCTTCACTGAAACCTCCATCGGCAAGCTGTTTCTGGCGGGGATCATCCCCGGCATGCTGGCGGCCCTGCTGTTCATGCTCTGGATTGTGGTTTCGTCCATGCGCAACCCGCATTTGGCCCCGGAACCCACACCGGACCAAAGCCTAGGCCGCGCGCTGCTGGGTCTGGTGCATATCTGGCCTCTGCTGGCATTGATCGGTGCGGTGCTCGGCAGCCTTTTCGCCGGTCTGGCCACGCCGACGGAATCCGCCGGTGTCGGCGTGCTGGGGGCCATCGTCATCGGCTATCTGGCAGGCGACCTGAATCTGCGTGGAATCCTGCAAGCCTTGATGAACACATTGGTCACCTTCTGCGTGATCGGCATGGTCTTCATGGGAGCAGTGATCCTGGCCCAATCCATCAGCGTGCTGGGACTGCCGCAAGAATTGCTGCGCGGCGTCGAGGGGCTGGGGATCGGGCCCTTGGGCATCCTTGGGCTTGTCGTGCTGCTCTACATCGTGATGGGCACGATCTTCGACGGCCTGTCGATGATGATCATGACCCTGCCCATCGTGTTCCCGCTGCTGGTGGGGTTGGGCTATGATCCGGTCTGGCTGGGCGTGCTGATCACCCTGCTGATCGAAATCGGGATGCTGACACCGCCCGTCGGCATGAACATCTTTGTCCTGACAGGCATGACCGGCGGGCAGGTCAAACTGGGGCAGGCGGCAGTTGCGGCCTTGCCCTATTGGCTGGCTTTGCTCTTGCTGATCGGGCTGATCGTGGCCTTTCCCTGGCTTGTCACATGGCTGCCAAGCCTCGTTTCACTCTGAAGGATCTGACCATGCCCGCATTTCTGGACAGGACCCGTGCGCAAAACCTCATGGCAGAGGCCGGGATCGACGCGCTGATCCTTCTCTCGCCCGAGGCATTCCGTTATGCGACTGGTGCCCCCGCGGGCGTGGCGACCATGTGGCGCAGGGCAGGGGCCGTGGCTGTGCTGGTCCCTGCGGATGTGGGCCTTCCTGAAATGGCTGTGGCCAGTGACCTGTTCGCGCCAACCTTCCGTGCCGTCAGCCATATCACCGACCTGCGCGAAAGCCCCATCTGGGTCGAGGCGCTGGAGGCCGAAGGCTTCGATCCGAACGCTCCAGCCGCCCCTCAGATTGCCGCGCGCCGCACCGCGCGTCCGGGGCCGGCGGCGCGTCCCTCGACCTTTGACGCAGGCCAGACCTATGCCCATCTGCGCGATGCGCTGGCCGAGCGCGGTCTGGGGCATGCCCGGATCGGGGTCGAGATGTCAGCAATATCGGCCGAGGATCTGCCGCTCTTGCAGCACTCCCTTGCGGATGTGACGCTGATTGATGCGACCCGAGTCATTCAGCGGCTCCGTGCGATCAAGACACCGGGCGAGGTGGCGCGGCTGCGTCAGGCCGTGACACTGGCCGAAACGGGCATCCGCGCGGTGCAGGCCGCCATCCGCCCCGGCATGAGTCGCGACGCGCTGGCCGGTGTCTGGTCCGACACGATCCGCGCCAATGCGACCGGTCTGCCCCTGACAAGCGCATGGGAATACATCGCGGTCGGGCACAACCCGTGGGGTGGCAACGCGGTGGCGGAACCGGGGGATCTGATCAAGGTGGATGTTGGCTGTCTGATGGACGGCTATACCTCGGACACGGGCCGCACCTTCGTGCTGGGCCAGCCGCCCCGTGCCGCGACCGAGATCCACGCGGCCCTCTTGGCCGGTTTCCATGCCGGCTTCGCCCAACTCACACCGGGCACGCCACTGTCCGAGGTGCACCGCATCACCACCCAAGCCATCCGCGCCCACGGCTTTGACAGCTATGCGCGCGGTCATTTTGGTCACGGGCTTGGCACCGGACCGGGCAGCGAGGAATGGCCTTTCATCGCGTCGGATTCCACCGAAGTGGTCACGCCCGGCATGGTTCTGGCCTTCGAATGCCCGTGGTATGTCACCGGTCTTGGCGGCTTCATCATCGAGGATCAGGTCGAGATCACACCGGATGGACCCAAATCCATGAATACCCTGTCATGTGATCTGATATCGCTCTGAGGACGCGACGATATTGGAAAAGATCAATCTGTCGTCTTGCGGGCAATATAGAACCCGTAGCTGACATAGTCGGCATTGCGTTCATAAAGCGCGATCTCGGCCTCCTCTGCGGCCACAAGCTCTGCGGCCATCGGGTCCGCCGCATGACGTGACAGGAAATTCGCAAATCGCGCCTGCAAGGGGCGGTAGTAGTTGTCCAGCCAGCAGTGCCGGGGCAGGGCGAAATAGCCTGTCGGGGCAAAACCGTTGTCTTCGAGCACCGCCATCTTGGCCGATGCGGTGTCAACCTCGGGGTATGCGCGCATCCAGTGATCGGTCAGTTCGGCGGGGCGCTCCCGTGTCAGCCACGTCAGTTCCGACACCGCCAGTATCCCGCCCGGCTTGAGAAACCGGCGCCAGCTCTGGATACCCTGGGCAAAACCCATGTTGTAGATCGCCCCTTCCGACCATATCGCATCAAGAGATGCATCGGCAAAGGACAGCGCCTCCATCGAGGCGGCATGCGTTGTGATCCTGTGATCCAGACCCGCCGCCTGCGCGGTGCGATCCAGCTTTTCCAGAAAATCCGGCAGGAAATCCACCGCCGTCACGTCGGCCTTCAGATCCTGCGCCAGAACAAGGGAAGACGCGCCGGTGCCGCAGCCGATATCTGCGATCTTCAGCCCCGTCCAGGCACGCAGGCCGGACAGCCTGATGGCCAGACGTGTTTCCTCCACCCCGCCCGGACCCTGACGCTGACCCTCGCGGTGCAGATCTGCAAGAAGGCTCAACTCGTCCATTGTCGTGCTCCTGCTGGACCATGCCTGATCTTTTCTAGCTGGCGATGATGCGGCGTGCAAAGGTTCCAACGCTCTCCGATACGGTCCGCGCCAAGATCACGTCACCGCGAGACTGGCGCGATCCGGTAACAGAACCGCTGTCCAGACGTAGTGCCAGACAAGAAACCGGGTTCGCCCCCATGCGCAACAGGACAGGACCAAGGCCATGTTGGAGATCGCCCAAGGCGACACTGTCCATGAACTGCTGTCGTCTCCCTCCGGCGGCACCAATGCGTGCAGCCATATCCTCATCACCAAGATATCAGGCGACATGGACAAGGGTTTTGCGGCAAACTCTGCCGGACAGTCACGGACATCGGGCATGACGGATCGCGAAACGGAACTGGCTGACCTGCTGCGCGCGGCCCTGTCCGGGGATCAACGCGCCTATGCCCGTTTCTTGCAGACGATCACCCCGATCCTGCGTGGTATCGTGCGGGCGCGCGGCGGCCAGTTCGGACCCGAGGCGCAGGAGGATATCGTGCAGGATATCCTGCTCTCGGTCCATGCCAAGCGCCATACATGGACAGCGACAGCCCCCGTCCTTCCGTGGCTCTATGCGATCACCCGCTACAAGGTGATCGACGCGCAACGGCGAAAGCGTCATCGCGACCACGAACCGATCGACCCCATGATCAACCAGATCGAGGCCGAACCCCATGCCGATGACGTCACCGCCGCCATGGCCGCCCGCGACAGCGCCGCGCTGATCGACCATTTGGATACACGGTCGGCCCGGATCGTGCGCGCCGTCAGCCTTGAGGGCGATACAACAGCAGAGGTCGGCCAGCGTCTGTCGATGACCGAAGGCGCCGTGCGCGTCGCCTTGCACCGCGCGATCAAGAGGTTGGGCGCCATCGCCCGGAAGGACAATACATGAGAACCGAAGACCTTATTGCCGCATTGGCGCAGGATCCGGCTGCCACACCGCTCAGATCAGGACGCATCGGCGCGGCGGTCATTGGCATCATCGCGCTATGCGTTGGGGTTTTTCTGACCGTGATCGGTCTGCGTGCCGACCTGGCGGCAGTTCTGACCACACCGATGCTGGCATCCAAGACCCTTTTGCCCGCCGTTCTGTCCCTCGCAGCACTTCCCGTCGTGTTGCGCCTGATGCGACCCGAGGAAACCGGGCCAGTCCTCGGCCGCGCCGTACTGTGGACGGCCCTTGCCGTGGCGGCTCTTCTCTACGCGGTGGGGTTTGCCACGCAGAGCCGCGCGCAGTGGTTTGCCGATGTCAGCCCGGCCTCTGTCCTGCAATGCCTTGGATTCATTCTGCTTATCTCATTGCCGGCACTCGGCCTGTGCTTTGCACTGGTGCGTCAGGGGGCGACCACCGCCCCGGCGCGTAGCGGCGCGATGCTGGGCCTTGCCGTATCAGCCGGGGCCACGGCGGGCTATTCGCTCTATTGCACGCAGGACAACCCGATTTTCTTCGTCACCTGGTATGGTCTCGCAATCCTGATCGTGACCATTCTGGGCGCAGTTGCCGGCACGCGGTTGCTGCGTTGGTAGGACGTTGACGCAACATCTGCATTACGGTCTGTCACCGATACCATCCCGCAGCGGATCAAAGATCCTTCCATCTGGACAGGCGATAGCGGCGACGCTGGATCGCGACGAAGGTTCCGAAGGCCGCGCCGAACACCGATCCTGACACAAGGACGCCGATCAGCGGGCCGACAAGGTCATCGCTGTGCCGCCATGACAGCAGATACATGCCACCGCCATAGGAGAGGCTGAAATAAAGACCGCCGAACAGCGCGACCTGCCACGGGCTGTAATAGTTCAGCGGGCGCAGGCGCAACCCGCAGCGGCGCATCAAGCGATCGAACCAGGAGTCACGGTAATCTTGCTGAAGAGAGGCGACCTTCATTTCTTCAAGCGCGCGGGCCAGTCTGCGCTCATATGCAGTGAAATCGTTCATGGCTGCCAACCCCGCAGCACAGGCAAAACCCTCGCCCGATCCTTGTGGCCGTTGCACAGGACGGAAAAGGGCAGAACTGACAAAACACAACCCAACATGGCATACCGGCACGTTATCAAAATCGTGATAACGCTACACAATGCTGGGGAATAAAGCAATCTCGCACAGCCTAGGGATGTATCTTCCCGCCAGGATTAAATCGAGACTCAATGACAAACCGGGGGTGTAGCCACGCTAGTGATGCCATTTGGTTATCAATGGATCAGCCCTTTCCATTATACCGGACCTTTCCCCTGCTTTACCCCAGTGTGCAGGAGACCCCCAAGCCACAGGTGCGGCGGCTCTGCCAGGAGGAGGAAAACCCATGTTTCACGTCACCAAAGGCCTGTCCGCAGGCCTGATCTTCGCCGTCGCGTCCTTTGGCGCGGCACCCGTCATGGCCGATACCTATATTGTCGCTGTCGGCGCGGCATCCAACAGCCTGCAAGGCCGCAGCGCCGCGCGGTTTGCCGAAGAATTGCAAACCAAGCTGGGCGATGCGCACAAGGTCGAGTTCTACGCCGACGCCCAGCTTGGCGATGAAAAGGAGCTGATGCAGAAGCTGCGCCTTGGCACTGTCCAGTTCACGCTGATCTCGTCGATCATGACCAACGTGGCACCCGAATTCGGCCTGTTCGAGATGCCGTTTCTGGTCAAGGACCGCGCCCATCTGAAAGCGATCGACGCCGAGATCGTGCGCAACGAACTGGCTCCCAAGGCCGAGGAGCAGGGCCTGCATGTCATCTCGACATGGGAAAACGGCTTTCGCCATATCACCAACAATGCGCGCCCCATCAACACGCCGGCCGATCTGGCCGGGTTGAAGATCCGCACGCCCTCGTCCGAATGGCGCGTGGCGATGTTCCAGGAATGGGGCGCGAACCCCACTGCAATGTCCTTTTCCGAGGTCTTCGTGGCGTTGCAGACCGGCACCATGGACGGTCAGGAAAACCCCCTGACCAATATCGTCGGCGCCAATTTTCAGGAAGTTCAGAAGTTCCTCAGCATGACCGGCCATGTCTATTCGCCGACCTATCTGACGACCGGTCTCAAGGTCTGGGAAGACCTGCCCGAGGACGTGCGGACCGCGGTCAATGACGTGGCAGCCGAGGTGCAGGATTGGTCGCTGGAGCAGGGCGAAACCGCGGACAACGAACTTGTCGCCAAGGTCGAAGCCGCCGGTGCCGCCGTGAACCAGGCGGACAAGGCGGCCTTCATCGCCGCCTCTGCCCCCGTCTATGCGGCCTTTGCCGCACAGGTGCCGGGTGGGGCCGAACTGATCAGTCGCGCGCAGGCTCTGGCCAACTGATCCGTCGCCTGTCCTCATGACCAAGCGCCGGCCGGATCATGATCCGGTCGGCCCGAACATGGCCGCAAACACATGCTCACACTCATCGAAAAGACGCTTCTGCGTGTGGTCGAGACCATCGGTCTGGCCCTGCTGCTGGCGCTGACCTTCGCGATCATCTATTCCACGACCATGCGCTATTTCGGCGCTTCGCCCAGCTGGTATGACGAACTGGCCAGCGTTCTTCTGGCATGGCTGACCTACTTTGGCGCCACCTATGCCGTCTTCATGCGCGCCCATATGGGGTTCGGCGGGCTTGTCACGGCGCTGCCCCGCGGGGTTGCCGTCGCGCTCACCCTCGTGTCCGAGGTGCTGGTGCTGACCTTCTTCGCCCTGATCGCCTGGTTCGGCTATCACGTTCTGGCCGTCGCCGCCTATGACTCCCTGCTCAGCCTGCCATGGCTGACCTTGGACATCGTGCAGGCGGTGATCCCGCTGACGGCCGTTCTGATGATCATCGGCACCCTGCTGACCCTGCCGCGCGCCCTGCGGGATGCTGCCGCCGGGATCGACGCCGATCACGCCGAAATCGCCCATGCCATCGCCGAGGCCGAGGCCGAGATCCGGCAAGACAAGGACAAATCGAAATGATCCTTCTTCTGACAACCCTGGCCCTGATCACGCTGATCATGATCAACGTGCCCATTGCCGTTGCCATCGGGATGGTCGCCGTCGGCGGCTTCCTCATGACCTCGGGCACCTCCAGCCTCTATGACGTGGCCATCGCGCTCTATACCGGCGCCACGTCCTTTCCCTTGATCGCGATTCCGCTTTTCATTCTTGCGGGCAACCTGATGAACACCTCCGGCATTTCCGTCCGGCTGATCAACTTCGTCACCTCCCTCATCGGCTTCGTGCGGGGCGGTCTGGGCATGGTCAATATCGGCGTCTCGATGGTCTTTGCGGAAATCTCCGGCTCGGCCGTGGCCGATGTCGCCGCCACCGGCACCGTGCTCATCCCCGAGATGAAAAAGCGTGGCTATTCCCGCACCATGGCCGCGGCGATCACCTCCTCCTCGGCCTCGCTGGCGATTATCATCCCCCCCTCGATCCCGATGATCCTCTATGGCGCGATTGCCGAAGTGTCGGTGCTCAAACTCTTCGTGGCCGGGATCATTCCGGGTGTTCTGGGTGGGTTTCTGCTGATGGTCGTGACCTACGCCCTTGCCGTGCGCTATGACCTGCCGCGCGACGAGCGGTTCGATCTGTGCAACGTCTGGCGCAGCTTCCGCGAGGCATTCTGGGCGCTGACCATGCCGGTCATCATCCTGGGCGGCATCTTCTCGGGCGTCGTCACCGCGACCGAAGGGGCAGGGCTGGCGGTTCTGGCGGCCCTTGTGATCGGCCTTTTCATCTACCGCGATCTGGACGTGCGCCGTCTGCGCCGGGTGATGCTGGACGGGATCAGCCAGACCGGCGTGGTCATGTTCCTTGTCGCCACATCCGCCGCGCTGGGTCTGTTCCTGACCCAGGCCCAGGTGCCGCAGCAACTCGCGGCGCAGATCACCGAGTTCACGACCAATCCGTTGGTGGTTCTGGCCTTGCTGAACCTGCTTCTCTTCGTGCTGGGCATGTTCCTGCATGGTGCGGCGGCCATCATCCTTGTGGTGCCCATCGTGCTGCCACTGGTGCGAGAGGTGGGGATCGACCCGATCCACTTCGGCATCATCGTGACGCTGAACCTTGCCATCGGGCAACAGACCCCGCCGGTCGCATCAGTGCTGATCACGGCCTGTTCCATCGCCAAGGCGGGTATCTGGGAAACCACCCGCACCAACCTGCCCTTCATCGGCGTGCTGGCCTTCATCCTGCTGCTGGTCACCTACGTGCCCTTCGTGTCGCTGGGCCTGACGGAGTATCTGCAATGACCGACCCCAAACCCCGCCTGATCCTGACCCTTGGCGATCCTGCCGGGATCGGGTCCGAACTGGTGGCGAAACTTCTGGCCGACGCCGAGGCACGCGGCATGGCCCATGTCCTGATCCTTGGGGATGAGGACGAGTTGCAGGACGGCATGGCGATTGCCGGGGCAGACTTCCCCTATCGCCGTGTCAGCGATCCATCGGCACTGGGCCAAGACCCCGACCTGCCGCTGTTCCTGCCCAAGGGGCGCACGGCGCCCAAGGGGGGATGGGCGCGGGGCGAAGCCACGGCCGAAGGGGGGCAGCATTGCCTCGATACGCTGGGCTATGGTCTGGATCTGGTCGCGTGCGGGCAGGCTGATGCATTGGTCTTTGCGCCGCTCAACAAGGCGTCTCTGCACGCGGCAGGCATGACCCAATCGGACGAACTGCACTGGTTTGCAGACCGCCTCGGCCATAAAGGCACTGTGTCCGAGATCAACGTGATGGAGGGTCTCTGGACCAGCCGCGTCACCAGTCATGTCGCCCTGCGTGACGTGGCCGACCTGATCACCGGGGACAAGATCATCGAGGCCGCCCGCCTGATCCATGCTGCGCTGCGCGAGGCCGGGCATGAAAACCCCCGCATCGGCGTCTGCGGGCTAAACCCGCATAACGGCGACAACGGCAATTTCGGGACCGAGGAAATCACCATCATCGGCCCCGCCGTCGAAAAGGCAAAGGCCATGGGTCTGCCGGTCGAGGGGCCCTATCCCTCGGACACGATCTTCCTCAAGGCGGTGGCCAAGGAACTCGATGCCATCGTGACCCTTTACCATGATCAAGGCCAGATCGCGATCAAGCTTCTGGGCTTCTGGCAGGGCGTCACAGTGCAGGGCGGTCTGCCCGTGCCCATTACAACTCCGGCGCATGGCACCGCCTTCGATATCCGCGGCCAAGGCAAGGCCCATGTCGGCCCGATGCGCGCCGCATGGACCATCGCCAGCACCATGGGCCGTCGCGCCCGTTCCTTCACATCATCATAACAAGTGGACTGACCCATGAAGATAAAATCTGTTCGCACCCGCGTCTGGAACTGGACCGGCCCGACTGTCCCGCCGCAGGGCAATTTCTGCACCAACGCGTCGGACGCACTCTGGATCAAGGGGGATGCCATGTCATCCTTCCGGTTCCACCAGTGGTTGACCTGCGAGGTGGAAACCGAAGACGGCACCATCGGCATCGGCAACGCGGCGCTGGCTCCCACGGTGGTGAAAAAGGCCATCGACGACTGGTTCGCCCCGCTGGTGATCGGCGAAGACCCCTTCGACTACGCCTATATCTGGGAAAAAATGTATCGCCGCAGCCATGCTTGGGGCCGCAAGGGTATCGGCATGACCGCGATTTCCGCCATCGACATCGCGATCTGGGATCTGATGGGCAAGCTGACGGGCAAGCCGGTGTTCAAGCTGCTCGGTGGGCGCACCAAGGAAAAGATCCCGGTTTATTATTCCAAACTCTACGCCGCCTCGATCGAAGAGATGCAGCGCGAGGCACAGGAGGCCGTGGATGCCGGCTATCAAGGCTTCAAAACGCGCTTCGGATATGGCCCCAAGGACGGCATGAAAGGCATGCGAGAGAACCTCAAGCGGGTCGAGGCCGTGCGCGAGGTGATCGGCTGGGACCGCGACATCATGCTGGAATGCTACATGGGCTGGAACCTTGACTATGCCAAGCGGATGCTGCCCAAGCTGGCCAAATATGAACCCCGCTGGCTGGAGGAGCCCGTCATCGCGGATGACGTGAACGGCTACCGCGAGTTGAACGCCATGAACATCGTGCCCATCTCGGGCGGCGAGCATGAGTTTTCCGTCATCGGTTGCGCCGATCTGATCCGCTCGGGCGCCGTCAGCGTGATGCAGTATGATACCAACCGCGTGGGTGGCATCACCGCCGCGCAGAAGATCAACGCGATTGCCGAGGCGTTTCAGGTCCCCGTCATCCCGCATGCCGGGCAGATGCACAATTATCACCTGACCATGGCAAACGTGAACTGCCCGATCAGCGAATACTTCCCGGTCTTCGATGTCGAAGTCGGCAATGAGCTGTTCTACTACATCTTCGAAGGCGATCCCGATGCGGTGGATGGTTTCATTGATCTGGACGACACCAAGCCCGGCCTTGGCATCACGATCACCGACAAGCACCTGCACCATTTTCAGATCACGGAATGACCATGGCCCCGTTTCAGAACCTGATCGGCGGCCAATGGGTTGCCGGTGTCGATACCGCCCCGAACATCAACCCGTCCGATACTGGCGACATTATCGGCCATTACGCGCGCGGCGATGCATCCAGCGTCGATGCGGCGGTCGAGGCTGCTCGCGCCGCCTTTCCGGGCTGGGCCTGGGCAAGCCCGCAACTGCGCCATGACGTGCTGGAAGGGGCGGCGGCCCGCATCCTTGCCCGCAAGGACGAACTGGGCCGCCTGTTGTCACGCGAGGAAGGCAAGACCCTTGCCGAAGGCATCGGCGAGGTCACCCGTGCCGCACAGATCTTCCGCTTCTTCGCAGGCGAGGCACTCCGCCTGACCGGGGATGTGGTGCAATCCGTCCGTCCGGGCGTCGAAGCCTTTGTCGAACGCGAACCCTTGGGTGTTGTCGGCCTTATCACACCGTGGAACTTCCCCATCGCGATCCCGGTCTGGAAGGCGGCACCCGCGCTGGCCTACGGTAACTGCGTGATCCTGAAACCAGCGGATCTGACACCCGGCTGCGCGTGGGAAATCGCCAGCATCCTCAAGGAGGCCGGCTGCCCGGACGGGGTGTTCAACCTTGTCATGGGGCGCGGCAGCAACGTGGGTGCGCGCATGGTCGAACATCCCGGTATCGACGCGATCAGCTTTACCGGATCGGTCGCCACGGGCCGCCGGATCGGGCTGCAATGCATGGAGGCAGGGAAAAAGGTCCAGATGGAAATGGGCGGCAAGAATCCGATGGTCGTGCTGGACGACGCCGATCTGGATGTTGCGGTGGGGGCCTGTGTGAATGGTGCTTTCTATTCCACCGGGCAACGCTGCACGGCCTCGTCCCGCCTGATCGTGACCGACCGCATCCACGATGCCTTTCTGGACAAGCTGACCGCCGCGACCACCGCCCTGCGCGTGGGCGATGCGCTGGACCCGGCCACCCAGATCGGCCCCGTGGTGGACCAAAGCCAGCTTGAGCAGAACCTGCGCTACGTCGAACTTGCGCGCGAAGAAGGCTGCGACGTGATCGGGGGCGAGTCGTTGGACGGGCAGGGCTACTTCCAGCGCCCCGCGATCTTTGCCGGGGCCACCAATGCGCTGCGCTCCAGCCGCGAGGAAATCTTTGGCCCCTGCGCGAGCGTGATACGCGTCGCGGATTATGACGCGGCGCTGGCCACCGCCAATGACACGGACTTCGGCCTGTCGGCTGGCATCTGCACGACCTCGCTGAAACACGCCAGCCACTTCCGTCGCCATGCGCAGGCGGGGATGGTCATGGTCAATCTGCCCACGGCCGGCGTGGATTACCACGTGCCCTTCGGCGGGCGCAAAGGATCAAGCTACGGCGCGCGCGAACAGGGCAGCTATGCCCGTGAATTCTACACCCATGTCAAAACGAGCTATGTCGCCCCATGAGCAAATACACTGGAATATGGCCCGTCGCGCCAACACCCTTTCTCGACGATGGCAGCATCGACACCGAAGGGATGCGCCGCGTCCTTGACTGCCTGATTGACCAGGGCGCGGATGGAATCTGCATCCTTGCCAATTTCTCGGAGCAGTTCCTGATCGCCGATGACGAACGCGCGATGCTGACACGCCTTTGCCTTGATCATGTAGCGGGCCGCGTGCCCGTGATCGTCACGATCAGCCATTTCGCCACACAGATCGCGGTCGAACGCGCGCGCTATGCCAAGGATCTGGGCGCGGCGATGGTGATGATGATGCCGCCCTATCACGGCGCGGTTTTGAAGGGGAATCCCAAGCAGACCTTCGAGCAGTTTCAGGCCGTGGGCGAGGTGGGCATCCCCATCATGATACAGGATGCCCCCATGTCCGGCGTCGATCTGCCCGTGCCCTTGCTGGTCAAGATGGCGCGCGAGATCGAGATGGTGAAACTCTTCAAGATCGAGGTGCCGCAGGCCGCAAACAAGCTGCGCGCGCTGATTGCCGAAGGTGGTGACGCCATCGAAGGCCCGTTTGACGGCGAGGAAGCGATCACTCTGCTGGCCGATCTGGACGCAGGTGCCACCGGATCGATGACTTCGGGCATGATCGTCGATCAGATCAAGCCCGTGATCACCGACTACCATGCAGGCCGGATCGACGCGGCGGTCGCTGGCTATGCCCGCATCCTGCCTGCGGTGAACCATGAAAACCGCCAATGCGGTTGGCGGTCCTGCAAGGCCGCCATGGTGGAAGGCGGCGTGATCCGCTCGGAATACTGTCGCCATCCGATCGACCCGCTGCACCCCGAGATCCGCAGTCGGCTGATCAGCCTGCTGCGCCCTCTGGATCCTCTGGTCTTGCGCTGGGGGCATTGAACCGTCCGGCCCCGTATGGGGCCGGGCCTTTCCCTTTCACATGAAGTTAAGGCTCGAAAACCGACAGATGCGAATGCTAGACTGTTCTTCAGTGGCGACCGACCCGGACCGGCCCGAGGTGCAGCGCCCCGCGTCGCGAAGGACATTCAGCGTGCATAGCGGTTTTGACATGGCGACCCTGTCGCGCCTGCGCTTCAAGCAGCTTGCGCTGGTGGCCAGCCTGACCGAGACACGCAACCTGCATGCATCGGCCCGAGATCTGAACCTTTCTCAGCCCGGCGCCACCAAACTTCTGAAAGAGGTGGAGCGCACGCTGGGGGTCGAACTGTTCCATCGCGGCGTCAAGGGAATGGAGCCCACGTCTTTCGGTCTGGCCGTGGCCCGTCACGCTCGCACGATCCTGTCGGAAACCGCCCGATTGAAATCGCAGGTCGATGCCATGGCGCGCGGTGAATTGGGCACCGTCCGTCTGGGCGCGATCATGGAAGCCGTGCCCGATGTGCTGACCCGTATCTTTTCAACGGTCATGACCGATGGCGCGGGACCTTTGGTAAACCTGACCGTTTCGACCTCGGACCACCTGATTGCCGCCATGAACGAAGGTCAACTCGATCTGGCCCTCGGGCGGCCGGTCGAACATCTGGATATGGGCAATATCCGGTTTGAACCCCTCTGGCTTGAGGAACTGTCCATCGTCGCCGCCGCGCACCATCCGTTGATAGGACAGGCCGATCTGTCTTTGCAAACCCTGCAAGGTTTCGAGTGGATCCTACAACCAAGGCCCAGCCCCATGAGAACGTCTATCGAGCTGGCCTTTGCCCGGGCGGGTCTGCCGCTGCCGGTGAACAGGCTGGAAACGGCGTCCATGCTGATGACGACAGTCATGATCAGCCGCAGTGCCTTTCTGGCGGTGTTGCCGCGGTCTGTCGCGCAGTTCTATATCGAAACCGGCATGATCGCCGAGATAGACGTTCCGCTGGAAGGCTTCATCGGTCGCTACGGGCTTTTGTTGCCCAATAAGGACGAACCCGATCCCGCGATCGAAGCGCTGGTGCGCCAGATCCATCTGGCCGCCTCTGGCGTGGTGTGACAACGGGCGGGCCTCTTCTCAGGCGATCCGTTCAACAGCACCCGTGTTCGACGATTCAAGTGGCAATACAATCGTGATCGTCGTGCCGTGACCGGGCTGGCTGACCAGATCAATCTCGCCATCCATCAACTCGACCAACCGCTTGACCATCGCCATGCCAAGACCCGTGCCACCGTATTTGCGTGCAATGCGTGGACCAGCCTGTTCGAATTCGTCAAATATGGCACCCTGCAAGGCCGCAGGGATCCCGATCCCGGTATCCGCAACCTCGATCTTCACATTGCCATAGCTGTCATGCGACAGCCTGATCCCGGCATGACCCTTCTCGGTGAACTTGACCGCATTGGCAAAAAGGTTGTCCAGAACCGACGCCAGCGCCATCCGGTCGACCAGATAGGTCAGTCCCGACAGATCTCCGCTGACCCATACATCGACCGACTTGAGCGCCGCAGCCGGGCGATGGCTGTCAACAATATCCTGCGCGATCCCGTGCAGATCACAGTCGTCCTGCGCAATCCGGAACGTGCCCGCATCCATCCGCGACAGATCCATCGTGTCATTCACGATATCCAGCAATCGCAGCGATGAGCGGTTCAAGAGGGCAACCAGATCCCCCGCCATGCCGGTCAGGTGCAACTTGTCCAGCAGACGGATCGAACCGACCATCCCCGTCAGAGGCGTCCGGATCTCGTGGCTGATATGGGTGACGAAACTGGACCTTGCCCCCGCAATCGCCCTGAGCTTGCGATTGGCCTTCTGCTCTTCGATCTGAAGGGTCTTCAGCGCGATCAGGTCGTCCACGCAAGCGGCCAGTTGCTCCATCGTCTCGATCTGGCTGTCGGTCCAGTCGCAGACCTCTGTCTTGATACAGCAGAGCGCGCCGATGGTTTGACCTGCCGTGGTATGGATCGGCACACCGATATAGGAGCGCAGGCCATGTGCCTGCACCAAAGCATTCGCTGCGGTGCGCGGATCGTCCAGCAGGTCCTGAATCACGACCGTCTTGCCACTTTCCTGCACATGGCGACAGATCGACAGGTCCAACGGCACTTGCCGCGCCTCGGCCAGATCATCGGGCAACCCCTCCCACGAGGAAATGAACTGACGTCCAAGATGTGGCTGCATCACGGACACCATGGCAACCGGGGCACCGATCACCGTCGTGGCCAACCGCGTGATGGCATCCAGTCGCAGATGCCTGTGTTCCGCGACAAGTCCCAACGATTCGTACGTGTTGATTTTTCCCAAGATTCTGGCTTCCAGCTAAAACCTCACCATTCCGCATACTTGGCCTTTGTCGCAGACGGAAGTCGCCTGGCCCCATGGTGACCTGTGTCGGGCTAAAGGAGTATCTACAATATCGCTAATGGCGGATACTAGGGCCGAACGTCCAATCATCGGTCGAACACGCCATTTTCCGCTCAATCATGAGGATAATCTGCCACGGTTCCCAAACAGACCGTCCGGCGTCTGTCCTTCGCCCGTTGGATGGCCTTTTCTGACTTTACCGCTGGGCAACCCTCATGCCTTGACCTGCTGTACGTCAGCAGCAGTCAGATGGCGCTCGATCTGCTCGAAAAGCAATTGCCGCTTCACCGGCTTGGCAATCACATCGACAAACCCGGCGGCCAGATGTTCGGCGATCTGATGCGGCATCAGATTGGCAGTGAAGGCAATGGCAGGTGGCAGATAGCGCCCCTCGCGCGCAGCGATCTCCGCCATTTGCCGCAAGGCTGCGGGGCCGTCGATCACCGGCATAGAAATATCCAGCAAAAGCATGTCGAAGGACCCGTCCTTGAAGGTCTCGACTGCCTGCTTCCCGTTGCGGGCCAGCACCAGAGAGACCCCCGTATCCTCCAGCATGGCCGCCAGCACATCAAGGTTCACTTCGTTGTCATCCGCGGCAAGGATGCGCCGTCCGCTCAGGTCAAGCGTGGATGCGGCCCGTGGTGCGAGGGTGGTGACGGCGCTTTCGCTCCGCGCTTCGGGCAGCGACAACGTCACCTTGATACGGGTGCCGCTCCCCATTTCGGACTGAAGGCTCAATGTCCCGCCCATCATGCCCGTCAGGCTTCGCACGATGGACATGCCCAGACCGGTGCCGCCGAACCGCCGGGTCATCGACCCATCGGCTTGCACGAATTCATCAAAAACTCTTTCCTGCTGCGCCTGAGTCATGCCGATACCTGTATCGACCACCTCGATCTGCACATCATCGCCGCGCAGCACGCTGATCCAGACCGTGACCTTGCCCTTGTCGGTGAACTTGATCGCATTGCTGACAAGGTTGTGCAGGATCTGCGTCACCCGATGCGGATCACCCATGCGGGGCAGGCTGGCGCGGCTGTCGGTAAAGACCTCAAGCCTCAAACCCTTGTCCTGCGCCTTGAGGCGATGCAGCGCCTCGATCCGCAATGCCACCTCGTCCAGCCGGAACGGGATGACCTCCAGTTCCAGCTTGTCAGCCTCGATCTTGGACAGATCCAGAATATCGTTCAGGATCGCCATCAGGGACTCGCCGCTGCTGCGGATCACACCGATCATCTGCTTCTGCGCCGGTTCCTCAAGCGACCGCTCAAGGATCTCGGCCATCCCCAGAATGCCGTTCATCGGCGTGCGGATCTCATGGCTCATATTGGCAAGGAACATCGACTTGACGCGATTGGCCTGTTCGGCCTCAACCACGGCGGCATGGATACTGGTGACATCCGCTCCCGCCCCGCGATACCCCGCGAACTGCCCCTCGGCGTCCAGGATCGGCGTGCCGCTGATCATCAGCCACAGATCACGCCCGTCCTTGGCACGGAAGCCGTAGCTGAATTCGCTGAACGGTTCGTGGTTTCTGATCCGCTCCTCCAGCCACGCCCAATCGGTGCCACTCAGAACATTGGACCATGTCGCGCGGAATTCGGCGCGGGTCTTGCCCAGAAGGTCATCCGGACTGAACCCCGTAACCGAGGCAAAGCCGCTCGACAGATGCGTGAAGCGCAGATCGGCATCCTGCTCCCAGACCCATGACCGGCTGATCTCGGTCACTTCCAAGAAATGGGCGTTGATCTGTTCCTGCCTCTCCAGCGCCTCCCGCAACTGGTGCTCGGTCGTCTGCTGTCTGGCGCGCGCCTCTTCCAGCGCGGTCATCTGATCGCTCAGCGCTGCGTTGGACGATTGCAGATCGGCGATGTTGCGCTGCCGCTCCTCGATCAGGCGCCCCATCAGAACGCTTGGCAGCAACAGCAGCAATCCGGCCGCCAGCATGACCCCGCGCAGGATGGGCGTGCTGGGCGGGACAGTGTTCCAGCCTTCAACCGGCACCGCTGAAATCCGCCAACTGCCGCTGGGCAGCAGCACCGACAATGTCACCGGGTCTTCGTCCATGATGGATGGATCGCCAAAGAAGACATCTCCTCGCCCGACAAGACCGTCACGCCCCGACAGGGCGATCCGCATCGTCAGATCCGGGTTCAGCAAACCCGCCTCGCGATACAGCGACTGTTCGTCCAGCACCGCCGAGACGATACCCCAGAAACGTGGCTCTTCCCCCGGGCTGGGGACGAAAACCGGGAAACGCCCGACAAATCCCGTGCCGCCCTGCACCAGATCGACAGGCCCGGCCAGCACCAGCTCGCCAGTGTCCCGCGCACGGATCGCAGCATCCCGCTGCACGTCGTTGGCAAGGTAATCCAGTCCGATGGCAGCCTCGTTCCCCGCGACCGGATAGACCATCCGGATCACCATATCGGGTGCCGCAGCCACATTCCGCACCACCGTATCGCTGCCGATCAGGCCGGCGGCGATGCTGGCAAAACGGTCCTGCTGCATATCGGGCTCAGTGATCAAGGTCGCAATCAGGCCACGCACCAGCTGCACATCGGCATTGACTGTGCCTTCAAGCTGCGTGCGCAGAACGGTCAGATCCTGAAGCAGGTCGATCCGCAACTCCTGTGCATGAAACATCCTGTTGCGGATTTCAGCAGCGACCCACAGGCCGGTGATCACCAGCAACGCCAGAATGACTGCAAGATTCGTGGGACGCATCAGGGCACGCCATCTGTCCGGAGCAGGCTGCCGGTCCGTGTCGGGCCGTTCGGTCATACGTTCTTCCTAGAGGCGCGGCGGTTGAGGGGTCAAAACGGAACCGATGGGAAGCACGCGAAATACATGCAGCCGATGCTAATGGCCACAGGTCAGGAAAGCGATAGAAGATTGCGCGGCATACCCGCATTTCTGCACCGGATGATGCAAAACAAGGCAAGGACACCTGCTACGCGCCCTTGCCTGTGATGGCTCAGCTGTCCTCACCCTGCGGGGCTTCCCCGTCGGCGTCCCTTGCTTCATCCGGCGCGTTGCGCGCCTCGGCATCACTCAGCGCCGCAAGGGTGAACTCCATCTCAAGGGAATAGCGCCCCGCGCTTTCCTCACGCCGCAACTCGCCCCCGATCTGCTGGGCGAAAGCTTCCAGCAGTTGCGATCCAAGCCCTGTCGGCTCGTCCAGATCTCCGGCCAGTTCGGCTTCGGGTGAGGGCGTCTTGCCCATGCTGTTGACGATGCTCAGAATGGCGCGCGTGTCCGATATGCTTTTCAGGCGCACGTCCAGATAGGGCAGGGTATCTCCGTCCTGTCCGGCATACTTCATCGCATTTGTCAGCGCTTCGGTCAGAAACAGGGAAAGCGGCACCGCCTGATCCGGGGTCAGGCGAACAGGTTCGAAATCTTGCTCGATGGTCATGCGGCGACCCGGTCCCGTGGCCATGTTGACCAACTGCCGCAGGATATCCGACAAAAGCTCATCCGCCCGGATATCGGTCAATCCACTGGTCTGATACAATCCTCGGTGAATCGTGGCCAGACTCATCACCCGGTCACGGACCCCCTTCATCAGCCATTTGGCCTCAGGCGACCGGGCTTGCCGTATCTGCATGTTCAGGATCGAGGCGATCAATTGAAGGTTGTTCTTCACCCGGTGATGCACCTCGCGCAGCAGAACCTCTTTCTGGTGAACGGCATCCTCAAGTTCAGCCTCGTCATGCAGCACCGTATGGGTCATCTGCATGAACGCATCCGACAGCTGTCGCAGTTCCAGTGGCGCCCCCGAAACGTCGATGGGCCGCACCGCCCTGTCGCCGCCCGCAAAGGCCCCGATGGCGCCGCGCAACCGGTAGACATGGCGCGTCACCAGCTGACCTGCCGCCAGCCAGCCCACGATCAGGCTGGCCGTCCACATCAGCGCAGGAAACATCGCCGCGGGCAGGGCGTCCAGCGCCTGTATCCGGTTCCCCTCGCTGGGCCATGTGCCAAGCGCGTAAAGGTTCTCTTCGATCAGCGGCACGACGGAATAGGTCCTTTCCAGCCCGTAATTCGACCGCCCGGTAAAGGCCAGCGGCCGTGCCCCGACCAAAGCCTTGAGGGCGCGGTTGCGCGGCAGCAACTGGTTCACACCGTCCATGCCTTGCGACGAAGTCAACACCTCGCCTTTGGCATTGAAAGTCAGGATCGCCGCGCCTTGTCCTTCGGGCATGGGAAGCGGCAGGTTGTCGGGGGGGAAGCTGGAATTCTCGTTCAGCGACATATGCGGCAGCACGATCGACACGACAGCCAAGACGGTATCGGCCGCATCGATCCGCGTGGCGGGGCGGGTAATCGGATGGCTGATGACGATGGCCGATCCCGTGCCAAGCAACCCCTCGCTGTCCAGAACCACATCCGGCTCGCCGTTTTGCATCAGCTTTTCAAACAGGGCGGTGCCGTCCAGATTGTCGACCGTGACGCTGGGCGGGCAGATCACACGCCCGTCCGCCCCGATGATCACAGCATCGGCCTCTTGCGCCAGTTGCGCCTGCACCAGCGGCAGGATCCGGGTACACCTGTCCAGAGGGTTCTCGCCGTTGGCCAGATCCGGCAGCGTGTCGGGGATATCCCAGACCTCGCCCGCGATGGCTGCGGCCATGCCCTGTGCCCGCTGGATCAGGCGCAGTTCGGACTGCACGATCATCAAGGTATCGCCCATCAGAGCGGCTTCGGATCTGGCCCGCGCCTCCTTCAGCAGGGTGATGGATTGCAGGACCGCGATCAAACCCACCGGCAGAAGCGCCATCGACAACAGCAGCGCCAGTCGCACGCCAAGCCGCGCCGGCAGGCGTTTCAGCCGAACAAGCGCAGTGCTCATGCGGCCTGCGTGCCCGATTTGGACATGACCGCCGCCGTCGAACCGTCGATTCCGTCCAGCATATGCTCTCCCACCTCCATGCCAAGCAGCGCGCAAAGCCGCGCCCTCGCGCGGCTGGCGCGGCTTTTCACGGTGCCCTCGGCAATACCGATCATCTCTGCCGCCTCGTGGGTCGAGAAGCCCGAGGCACCGACAAGCAGCAGAACCTCGCGATGCTCGTCCGACAGTTTGGCAAAGGCGACGCGGAAATCTGTCATCGCCAGTTTGCTGTCATGGGCGGGCTTTTCATACAGCCCCGCCGCGTGAATCCCCTCGGGGTCCGGCTGCTCGCGCTTGTGCTTGCGCCGATAGGAATAAAAGGTGTTGCGCAGGATCGTGAACAGCCAGGCGCGCATATTGGTGCCGGGCTTGAAGCTTTCGATATTGGTCCAGGCCTTGACGATCGTGTCCTGCACCATGTCATCGGCCAGCGCCACATTGCCTGTCAGGCTGATCGCAAAGGCGCGCAGCGCAGGCAGATGTGTGGGCAGCGCATCACGTGGGTCAGTGGTGTCAGCGATCACATCTTGCGGCGTGGTGGCTGTCATTGACTGCCCTCCTGTTGACGCAGGCGATTAAGAAGATCCTTGAACCGATCAGGCACATCCTCTTCAAGCACGGACTCGTAGACCCGCTTCAGGTTTTCGTCGATCTGATGGTTCAGACCCTGCTTCCTGCGTTTCCCGGTCTGCTCGTCCTGCGTCATCCGCGCCCCCATGCCTTGCACCGCCTGTTTTTTGCATCCTACAGGGAACCGAACGCGTCAACAGGCGTTTGGTTCCCGACAAAACTGTAGACCGAGGGAAAAACATGTCATCAGACACCATGTCCGATCTTGCCGATCTTGTCGCGGCAAGCCTGCCCTACCTGCGCCGCTATGCCCGCGCCCTGACCGGAAGCCAGGAAACCGGCGACCGTTATGCTGCGGCCACGCTTGAGGCAATCCTTGCAGAGCGCAGTTTCATTGGCGAGATGTCCTCTCCCAAAGTGGCCTTGTTCCGGGCCTTTCACGTGGTCTGGTCCAGCGCCGGTGCCCCGTTGGGCGAGGCGGATGACAATCTGTCGGCCCGCGCGCAGCATCATATGGCGCATCTGACCGCCAACACCCGCGAGGCGCTGTTGCTGCACTCCATCGAAGGTTTCACGACAGCCGAGGTTGCCGCCATCATGAAGATCACCACGGAAGAGGCGCATGACCTGATCGACATCGCCCATGCCGAGATGCGGTCCTCGATCGCCGGCCGCGTCATGATCATCGAGGATGAGCCGATCATCGCAGTCGATCTGCGGGCCATCGTCACCGACATGGGGCACGAGGTTACTGGAATCGCCCGCACCCGGACCGAGGCCGTTGCCCTGGCCAAGCAAACGCCGCCCGATCTGGTGCTGGCGGATATTCAGTTGGCCGACAAATCCTCGGGGATTGATGCGGTGCATGATATCCTGACCGCGCTGGGCGACCGCCCGGTGATTTTCATCACGGCCTTCCCCGAACGTCTCCTGACGGGCGCGCGCCCGGAACCAGCCTTCCTGATCACCAAACCCTATGACGAGGATCAGGTTCGCTCGGCAGTCAGTCAGGCCATGTTCTTCGCCTCGACAGCCACGCTGACCGCGTGACGGCGTGACAGGGCCACAACCATGTGACCTTTCCAGACGACCCTGAAATTGCCAAAGCAGCGCCCCGTGACGGTCGGGCGCTGCTTTTCGTTTCTGTCCGGTCGCAGGCGCTCGTTCTCATTTCCGGCCCATCGACCGAAAAAGACAAATTTCCCGCCCATCACGCCTATGTGAGCGATGCGTTCCGCCAGAAAAGGGAACTGTCTGGGCGGATGGGATGTTGTTCTTTCATAGCGTCGCGGACATACCGTGATGCCCCAAAATGAAGGAGACGACAATGTTTCTGAAATCTGGAGTTCTTGTTCCAACCCTTGCCTCTCTGACGCTTGGTTTGGCCCTGAGTGGGCCTGTCCTGGCCGCAGATGACCGTGGCGTTGCCAATCTGAGCGTCGATGTCGAGCCGGAATCTGCCCAAGGCGCGGCTGCGGCCAACCGGATCACGATCGTGGATGAGGATATCGAAGCTGCGATCACCCGTCGGATCGAAGAACGTCTGGCCGCTGCCGGCATCAACGTGTCCGTCGATCTGGAGCGCATCGAAGTGGCCACCGGCTACGATGCCCTGATGGGGACCGACCAGTCGGTCATCGCGGGCCGGGTTGATCTGCGTGACGTGCGTGAAGTGCCCGTGCACAAAAGCTTCGACGTGACGGCGACGGCTGCGCAGGTCAATGCGCCCTCCATGGACCCTGACTTGACGGTGCTGCCCGCCAGCAGCTCGCAGTTTTACGACGCGATGGTCGAGGCCTTTGCCCTGGGCGTGACCCAGACCATCGACGAATTGCCGATGCCGCCGCGACTTCCCTGATCGCGCATCGCAACACGATATGCGCAACACCGCGACCTGAGGTCCGCCCTTTCACGGGCGGGCCCTTCCTTTTACCGCTCGGGCATAATTTTTTTGGCGCTTGTCGCAATTTTCCGATGTTTCAGGGGGAACCCTTTCAGGGGTCAGGTGTTGTGTAGATGACGGCACAGAGGGTGCCGAGATCGAAGTGAAAAGGAGACCGACATGCTGGGATGGGCCCTTACGTTTCTGGTGATCGCATTGATTGCCGCCCTCTTTGGCTTTGGCGGCGTCGCCTCAGCCTCTGCCGGGATCGCTCAGATCCTGTTCTTCGTCTTCATCGTGCTCTTTGTGATCGCGATGCTGGCGCGTGCCCTGCGCGGCAGACCGCCGATGTAACGGCGCGTCGGGATGTCGGGTGCGTCACCGTCCCTCGGTTGCGTCCGGCATCCCGTTCCGCAAATGCGAAACTTTTTGATCACGTCACGGCACCGTTTTGAGGGTGCCGTATTACCCTGAATGGAGGCCGATATGGCACAACCCGAAACCAAAGCTGCTGCTGACGATCTGTCGAAACAACTGGAAACCCTGCGCGCTGACGTCGCCAGCCTGACCGAGGCGATCGGCAATCTGACCCGCGCCGAGGCCCGCGAAGCGGCCGACGGCGCAAGGCGTGTAGTGCGCAAAGCCCGTGACGGGGTCGAGCACGAGTATGAAAAACTGCAACATCAGGCCGTCGAAGCCGTCGATCACGCCGATGCGCTGATCCGCGAAAAGCCCGCCATGGCGATGGGTATCGCCGCAGGCGTCGGATTGCTGGTCGGTCTGATGATGTCGCGGAGATCGTGATGTTCGATCCGGCTGCACAGCTTGAAGCGGCCGTGACGGCGCGTGCCCGAAAGGGCGCGCGCCGCGCCGGTTTGCTGATCCTCAGCGGATTGCTGCTGGCCACCGGCGCAGGATTTCTGACGGTGGCGATCTGGATCGTGGCCTCGACCGCATGGTCGCCCGAGGCCGCCGCGCTCATGCTGGGTGTCATCTATCTGGGCCTCGGCGGAATTGTCATCGCGATCGCCTCCACACCGCAACGGGATCAAAGCCACGTGACCGATCAAACTGCGGCCCATGGCGTCAAATCCGGGACAGCAAATCCTTATCCTCCACTGGCCGAAGCCTTCGTTTTCGGTCTGGACACTGCCTTGCGCCTGCGTCGCGGGCGGGACCGCTGATCCGGTCCGCCGATGAACAGATCCACCGATCTGCCGGTCTTCCCCCGCGCAGCCACCTCGGCTTTGGTCATCATGGCCAGCCTGATGATCCTCAGCACCCTGCAAGAGGTGCGCAGCTTCGCCATTCCCACGGTTCTCGCGCTGCTGGCGGCCATCGCTCTGGAACCCATCGCCCGCCACGCCGACAGGATGCATATTCCCCGCAGCCTGTCCGCCGCGGTGATCGTCATCACCTCCATCGCGGCGATCAGTGCGTTGGTCTATTATGTCCTGCCCACCGCTGAAGAATGGAACCGCCGCGCCCCGGACGTTCTGCGCAAGCTGGATGATCTGATGCGAAACGCCATCAGCGGATTGACCGACGCCATTCAAGGCCCCCGCTTCGACAGCGACGGCGAGGAAGTCGACCCGATCGAGCAACTGACCAGTTCCAGCGGCTCCCTGCTGGCCGGTCTTGCCCTGACTGTCCCGATGGTCATCGGCGGCGCGATCTATGCCGCGATCCTCACATTCTTCATGCTGCGCGAGAGGGCGCTTCTGGCCAGATGGATCATGCTGCTGGGAGCATCGCAGCGCCGCCGCCGCGCGCTGGGCAGGGCGATCCGCGATATCCAGAGCAATGTCTCGTCCTATCTGCTGGCGATCACGATCATCAATACCGGTCTTGGTCTGGTCGCCACCTTCATGTTCTGGCTCTTCGGCCTGCCGAACCCGTTCCTCTGGGGGCTGCTGATGGGGGTGCTGAACTTCATGCCCTATATCGGTCCGGCCATCATGGCCGTTATCATTTTCGGTGTCGGCATCGTCAGCTTTCCGCGGCCCGAGATGGCCTTTCTGCCCGTCCTCTCCCTGCTTGTCCTGAATACGGTCGAGGGCCAGTTCGTGACGCCGATGCTGGTGGGCCGCCAGATGCGCCAGTCGGCCATGACGATCTTCATGGCGATCACCTTCGGGGCTTGGCTTTGGGGGCCGGCCGGGGCACTTCTGGCTACGCCGGTGCTGCTCGTGGCTTCGGCCTTTACCCGCCGCTGGAAGTTCCCGCGCCGGCAGGCGGGCCGGGTGTCACCACCTGTTCAGCCCGCGCTCAACCGCTCCAGATAGATCCGCACGGCCTCCTGGACGTGACGGAAACGGTCGCCGCCCAGGTGCTTACCGCCATACCAGCGCGTCACGACGACCAGATGGTCATGGACGCCCTCGCGTTCCAGCATCCGCAGGATCACCAGCCCGGCACCGGCTTCTCCATCGTCGGTCTTGATCGCCTGTTCCGCTGTCAGCAGTGCCCAGCTGTGATGCGTCGCGCGGGCGAATTTCTTGCGCGCCCGCAACGCCTTGATCAACGCCTTGGCCTCGGCCTCCGACGTGCAGGGCGCACCCGAGACAGCATAGCGCGACCCGCGATCACTGATGATGTTCTCAAGCACAAGCATGACGCAGGGCTACAGCCGCGCGGTCGTCTGGGCAAGTCGTCCTCTGCGCTCAGGCCGCGCCGGACAGTTTCGGGCCACGTGGCGGATAGGCGGGCTGAACAGGCAGGTCGAAATGGCGCGCCTCGATCTTCATGTCGGCCAGAGTATAATCGTCAAAGGTTGTCAGGAAATTGTCCAGCGCCTTGTTCAGCACCATCGGCAAACGACAAGCCTGTGTGATCCGGCAGGCATTGCCCGGCAGAAAGCACTCGACCATGCCGAAATCCGGCTCGGTCACCCGGATCAGTTCCCCAAGATTGATGTCCTCTGCGCGACGCGCCAGCCTGTAACCGCCGGTGCGCCCGCGCACCCCTTCCAGATAGCCGGTCTGCGTCAGCAAAAGCACGACCTTCTTCAGGTGGGCCCGCGATATATCAAAGACCTTGGCGGTCTCCTCGATCGTCGCCAGCTTGTCTCCCTCAAGGCTGGCTGCATAAAGCAGAACCCGCAAGGAATAATCGGTGAACTTCGTCAGGCGCATCACTATCTCCTGTTTGCGCCATCCTCTGCGCCGCGCGACATTTGGCAAGCGAAACCAGCAGCGACAGTTTGTCTTTGCGCCATTGACACGACCGGCACGCGGCGGAAGATGCGCCCCTGCCACAGAATTGAAAAAGCAGGACAGCCCATGACACCCGATCAGGACCGTATCACCGCCGTCGCACAGGCGCAGCCGCCCTTTGCCGTGACACTGGGCCTGCGCGTGACCCACGCCACGCCGGACCGGGTGGAGGCGGAACTGCCTGTGACCGGGGCGCTGGCCAACCGCAACAACACGCTGCATGGCGGGGCCTTCATGGCGCTGGCCGACAATCTGGGCGGCACGGCCACTTTCCTGAACCTGAAAGAGGGCGAGGGGACCAGCACCATTGAAAGCAAGACCAACTTCTTCCGGCCCGTCGCCATCGGCGATACGGCCCGCGCGGTGACAGTGCCACTGCACAAGGGCCGCTCGACGATGGTCTGGCAAACCACGATCACCACGGGCGAGGGGAAGTTGGCCGCCATCGTGACCCAGACCCAGATGATCCTGCGCCCCTGATCCGGGGTCAGCCGGCCATCGCCTGCGGCACCAGCCACGGCCCGCGCGCAGGCACGGCATTGACCCGGACCGCGCAGCCATAGGCGCGGCTCAGATGCGCATCGGTCAGAACCGTGTCCGCTGCTCCCTGGGCCAGCATCCGCCCGTCCAGCAGCAAGGCGATGTGATCGGCAAACATGGCCGACAGGTTCAGGTCGTGCATCACGGCCACCACCCCGCCGCCCGCATCGGCATAGGCGCGGGCCAGGGTCATGACGGTCAACTGATGCCCGATATCAAGTGCGGCCACCGGCTCATCCAGAAACAGCCAGCGTGGCCCCTGATGGGTCACGGGCTCCCAGACCTGCACCAGCACGCGGGCCAGATGCACCCGCGCCTGTTCGCCCCCCGACAGGGTCTGCACATCGCGCGGGCCATATCCCGACAGCCCCACCTTCTCCAGCGCGCGGCCTGGCAAGTTGTCACCTTCCGTCTGCACGCCTGAGGTCAGGCCAAGGCGCACCACCTCATCCACCGTGAAGGGAAAGGCCAGTTGCGTCGATTGTGCCAGAACGGCCCGGATCGCTGCCATGCGACGCGCCGGCGTCTCGCTCACCTCATGACCGTTCAGCCGTGCTGTCCCCGCATAGCTCAGGTCGCCCGTCAACGCGCGCAGCAGCGTAGTCTTGCCCGACCCGTTCGGCCCCACGATGGCGGTGACAGTGCCGGGGGCGGCTGTCAGGTTGATCCCGTGCAGGATCGGACGACCCGACAGGCAAGCCGACAGCGACGATACCTCCAGCATCACAGCCCCCCCAATCCGCGCCGCTTCAACAGGATCCACAGGAACACCGGCGCGCCGATGGTGGCAGTGATGATCCCGATGGGCAGCTCCGCTGGGCTGACGATCACCCGCGCGATCATGTCGGCGCCCACCAGCAGGCTTGCCCCCAGCAGCGCCGCATTGGGCAAGAGGTAGCGGTGATCCGGCCCCGTCGCCAGACGCAGCAGATGCGGCACCACGATCCCGATGAACCCGATGCCCCCCGCCACAGCCACGGCCGCCCCGGCCGCCGCCGCGACCCCCAGGATCGCCAGACGTTTCACCGTCTCGACGTGAATACCCAGATGCGTCGCCTGCGCCTCACCCAGGGCCAGCGCGTTCAGCCCCCGCGCCAGCAAGGGCGACAGCAGCAGCACCGGCAGGATCAGCGGCAGGCTTGCCCCCAGCTTGGCCCAGCTTGCCCCCGCCAGCGATCCCATGTTCCAGAAGGTCAGGTCGCGCAACTGCGTGTCATCGGCCAGATAGACCAGAATACCCGTCAACGCCCCGGCCAGCGCCCCCAACGCGATCCCGGCCAGAAGCATCGTCGCGACAGAGGTTTGCCCGCCCTTGGTCGCAACCCGGTAGAGTAACAGGGTCGAGGCCCAGCCACCCAGAAACGCTGCCACCGGCACCAGATGCGTCCCCACTAGCGCGGCCAATCCCACGGGCAGCAGCCCGCCCAGAACGATGGCCAGCACCGCCCCCAGACCCGCGCCCGCGCCCACGCCGACGATCCCCGGATCGGCCAGCGGATTGCGGAACAGCCCCTGCATCAGCGCGCCCGACATCGCCAGCGCCGCGCCGATCAACAGACCCATCGCCAGACGTGGCAAGCGGATATCCATCAGGATCACTTGGTCACGCTGCGACAGCCCCTCGCCGCTGATCAGGTCGCGTGCCATGCCGAACAGGGACAGCCCCGCCGCCCCGGTGCCCAGTGACAGAACCGACACGACGATCAGCAGCACCACCAGCGCGCGCGAGGTTAGTGCCGCCCGCGCCGCGCGGTCACGCGGGGCAGGGGCTTCCCTTTCCAACGACAGGGCAACCATGCCTCAACCTTCCGCCTGATAAAGCGCGTCGTAAAGCGCCGTGGCCGCTTCAGGCGTGCGCGGACCAAAACCCAGCAGCAGCATCCCGTTCATCCGCACGATCCGCCCCTTTTCGGCGGCAGGCGTCAGACCCAGCGCAGGATGCGCCTGCACATCCTCGGCCGTGATCGACAGATCACCTTCGCGGTCCATCATCAGGATCAGGTCAGGGGCGGCGGCGATCACCGCCTCATCCGTCATCTGCTTGTATCCCTGAAACCCGGTCGCGGCATTGACGCCCCCGGCAAGCGTGATGATCCCTTCGGCCGACGATCCCTCGCCCCCCGCCATCACGCGCCCGCCTTGCAGCGACAAGACGAACAGCACCCGTTGCCGGTCCGTCACAGTATCGGCCCGCGCCTGTGCCGCATCCAGCCCGGCGGCTACCTCTGCTTTCAGCGCGGCCCCCTCGGCAGGCAGGCGCAGCGCCATGGCCACGGCATCGATCTTGTCCAGCACCCCCTGCGGGGTCGGATCATCGGGCATGGTCACGAATTCCACCCCCGCCGCTTCCAGCACGGCGATGGCTTCCGCAGGCCCGGCCCCTTGCTCGGACAGGATCAGATCGGGGGCTACCGACAGCACCCCCTCGGGCGACAGCGCGCGGACATAGCCCACATCGGGCAGGTCCATCACCGACGCCGGATAGGTCGAGGTCGAATCCCGCGCGATCAACTGATCCTCGGCCCCCAGCGCCACGGCGATCTCGGTCACCGCGCCGCCCAGCGTCACGACGCGCGGCGCATCCACGGCCTGCGCACGCGGTGCCAGCGGCAGCGCCATCAGCCCCACCGCCAGCAATCCGGCCCCCAGCCCCAGATGCAGCGTTGTCACGGTCAACCTCATGCCATCACCTCTTCGCGTTCGGGCAGGCTGGCGCACAACGCGTCCCAAGCCGCCGGGTCCACATCCTTGCGATAGCCGAAGATCTGCAAGATCAACGCGCCCTCCGCATCAAACGCCTCGATGCTGACAGCATCCCCTGTCTTGGTCGGTTTGGTCACGCACCACACCTCGGCGATATGGTCGGCCCGCAGATGCAGGTTGAAGCGCGGGTCCATCACGTTGATCCACGGACCCATCGGCACGATCTTTTCGATCCGGCCACCATGGATCTGGATACAGCCCGCATTGCCCACAAAGATCATCACCGGAATCGCCTGATCCGCCGCCCCGCGCAGGGCCAGCGTCACCGCCTCAGCCGTCAGCGCGCGAACATGCGGGGCACCGGCCACGCGATAGGCGCCCAACCGGTTCATCTTCAGTTTCCGCACCAGTTTCAGGAATTGATGCGTGTCGGTCATCCTGTCCCATTCAGCACGCAGCACATCGGCGCGGGACGCATCGCCACGTGCCCCCTCGACCAAAGCGCGCGGCCCCAATGACAGGCTGTCCGCCTGCGCCTCCAGCCGCAGATCGGCCACCATCCGGTCGAACACAGCCACATCCGAGGCCGGTTTCAGATGCACCTTGTGCACCGCATCCCCCGCCGCATCGAACACCTGAATGCTGCGCTTGATGCCATCCTCACCCGCCTTCTGCACGGCAAACGCATGTACCCAGTGTGACGGAAAGATCCGCAGATCGATCTCGGACCCCAGCACCATCTGCGCGTGGGGGCCTGCGTGATAATCCTCATAGGTGCCGATGCGTTCATGCACGCAAGACGCGTTGCGCGTCAGCGCCATCACATCGCCCATCTGGGCGATCCACGGCATCAACCCGTCTGGCGTGGCGTCGATTGCGGTCGCCCAGTGACCCACATGGGCGGCGACCAGATCGGCTTCGGCAAGCCCGTGCATCTGCGCGAAATCGCGGGCGCGGGCTGTGGGGTTTTCGGCGCGCAGGGCGCGAATCTGGTCTGGATGAAGCAAAGCGTGGTCGGCCATGACGGCGATCCTTTCATATTGCGGAAGGGCGCGGATCTGGCGGGCCGAAGGGCTTGGCTGGAGCGCAGGAGGCGTCAAACATATCTCCGGGATATACTTGACAGTTACAGTCGGAATATCTAGAAGCCTTTTCCTGACAGTTCAAGTCAGATATTTCTGCCGCCAGCCAAAGCGTGACCGCAGGCCAGCTTCCCCGCAGACAACAACACCAAGGGACGCTCATGCCTGCTTACATCCTCGCCCCCAAGGGGCGCCTTCTGCTTTCCGTCACCCTTGCCGCGCTGGCCACCACACCCGCCGTGGCGCAAGAGGCCGCAACGGGTGGCTTCACCCCGCTGGGCCGCCTGATTCTGGGCGCGGGTGCCGAAAAAGTCGCCATCGACACGCCACAAGCCGTGACTTCCGTCGAACAGGAGGATCTGGACCGCGACCAGCCCGCCACTGTGACCGAGCTGTTCAAATCTGTTCCCGGTGTGCAGGGCGCGGGTGCCTCGGCACGTCCGGCAGGACAGGCCTTCAACATCCGTGGTATCGGTAACAGCGAACAGACCGCCTCAGAGGCGCGGATCATCGTCAACGTGGATGGTGCCCCCAAGTTCTTTGAACAATACCGGATGGGCTCGTTCTTCGGTGATCTGGAACTTTACAAGCGTGTCGAGGTGCTGCGCGGTCCGGCCTCCTCCACCCTCTATGGCACCGGGGCCATCGGCGGTGTGATCAACTTCACCACCAAGGATGCCAGCGACTTTCTGGAACCCGGCGACACGCAGGCCCTCCGTTTCAAGACCGGCTATGACAGCAACGGCGAAGGTCTTCGCGCGGGTGTGATCTTTGCCAGCCGTCCGTCGGAAAATGTCGAACTCCTTGGGGCCATCAACACCGCCACAAGCGACGATGTCGAGGACGGGTCCGGCGCTACGCTGCCCGGCACCGCCTATGAACGCTGGTCAGGTCTGGTCAAGGGCACCTACCGCTTCGGCAATGACAGCGATCAGTCGATGACCCTGATGCTGTCGCGCACCGACACGCGTCTGGATGACACTGTCGTGGCCCAGACCGGCGGCGCGGCGGTGGCAGGCTTCGGCACAAACGACACCCGCGCCATCGACGATACTGCAACCCTGACATGGCGTCACGAAGCCTCGGCCAACCCGCTGGTAGACCTGACCATCGGCCTGTCCGTCACGGATACGCAGGTCCGGAAGGACGATTTTTCGCTGGGCATGATGTGCGCACCCGGAACATTCCAGGTGCTCTGCGACAGCGAATTCGGCTATCGCACCACCAGCCTGAAGATCGAGAACACCGCCGACCTCTCCAGCGGCGCGTGGCAGAACGTCCTGACGCTTGGTCTGCAACTCTCCGAGCAGAAACGCTCCGCGACGTCGATCCTTGGTCCGCTTGGCTTCCATCCCGAAGGCACCGATCAGAAACTGGGCCTCTACGCGCAGGGCGAACTGGTCTGGAATGACCGCCTGACCCTGATCCCCGGAATTCGCGTCGATTTCGGGGAACTGACCCCCAGCGATGCGGCAAGCGCCGCAGGCGCGCGCAAGCAGTCTGAAACCACGGTCTCGCCCAAGCTGGCGGCCATGTACAAGTTCAACGACACTTGGGCGGCTTTCGGCTCTCTGGCCCGGACCGAACGGATGCCCACACTGGATGAGCTTTTCTCGACCGAGGCCGCAGGCCGCTTGCCACAGCGTCTGCCCAGCCTGAATCTGGACAAGGAAAGTGCTGACACGATCGAACTGGGCTTCACCTTCCAGCGCTTTGACCTGCTGTCCGAAGGCGATAGTTTCCAGCTCAAGGCCACGGCATTCCATAACGACATCTCCAACCTGATCGCAGTCACACCGCGCGTGACGGGTGGTCCGGCTGTGCCCTATTTCTCGAATATCAACGCAGCGGAAATCTGGGGCGCTGAACTGGAAGCCAGCTATGATGCCGAGCGCTGGTTTGCGCAGCTTGCCTATTCGCAGGTCCGCAGCGAGGATCGCAGCACCGGACTGACGCTGGCCGATACGCCAGCCGAAAATGCCGTGCTGACGTTGGGTGCGAAACTGCCCGAGCAGAACCTGACGATCGGCTGGCGCGCCTCGTACTTCGACGAGATCACCACGTCATCCGCCACGACCTCTGCACCCGCCTATGACACCCATGACATCTTCGCCACATGGTCACCGGATCGCGGCGCATTGCAGGGGCTGGAGGTCAATCTTGCAATAGACAACGTGTTTGATGCTACCTACCGCAATAATCTTGCGCTGGATAACGCGCCCGGCCGCACGATCAGCCTCACTCTCGCCAAAACCTTCTAGGGAGAAACCGATGCGCGCATCCGCATTTCCCCTCATGATGGCTGCCAGTCTGGCAGGGGCACCGCTCCACGCGGAAGCGCCATCCCTTATGCTGGAACTGAACGCGGTGGCGGAACAGGACAGCGGATGCCGCGTCACCTTCGTCGCCACGAATGAGCTGGCGGCGGATATCTCGGCCCTCGTGGTCGAAGCGGTGATCTTCACGCCCGAGGGGCTGGTGGATCGCCTCGCACTGCTGGATTTCCAGACCCTGCCGCAGACGCGCCCCCGGGTGCGGCAGTTCGATCTGCCCGGTCTGGCCTGTGACCGGATCGGGCAGGTCCTGATCAACGCGGTCGGCACCTGCACGGGCGCGGGGCTGGCGCCTGCGGCCTGCGCCGATGCCATGACGGTATCAAGCCGTATCGAAACCATCACAATCTCGGGGTGATCTGATGCATGATCTGGCCGTCAGGCTGAATGACTTCATCGAACTGGGCGGCTGGGTCGTGGCCGTGCTGCTGGGTCTGTCGGTTCTGGCCGGGGCCGTGATCCTGTGGAAAGTCGCGCATCTGCGGATGCTGGGCCTTGGGCGCGCATCGCGGCTTCAGGCGGCGCTTGTGCCACTGTCCCAAGGGCAGAGCGCTGCCGCCCGGGACGCATTGGTGCAAACGGATGATCCGCTGTCCCGTCTGGCGCTGCGGGCACTGGCGTCATCCGCCCCGCCCGCCACCCTGCGCGACCGCCTGCATGCTGAGGCCGAGGCCGAATTGGCCCGCGCCGAAAGCGGCCTGCGCTTTCTGGATGCGGTGGCCCAGGTCGCGCCGCTGCTGGGTCTGTTCGGCACGGTGCTGGGGATGATCGAGGCGTTTCAGGCACTGCAAGGGGCGGGGGCCTCGGTCGATCCCTCGCTGCTGGCAGGCGGCATCTGGGTCGCGCTGATGACCACCGCTGTGGGACTGGCCATCGCCATGCCGGTGTCGCTGATCCTCACCGCCTTCGAGGCGCGGATTGCCGCTCACCGCCGTCTGGCCGACACCATGGTCGAAACCCTCCGTGGTCCCGCGCTGCCGCAACCCGCGCTGCCCGATCCGGTTGCGCGCGCGGACCGTCGCGCAGCGCCAGTCTGACCATGGCCGCGCGCGCCCCATTCCGCCGCCGCACATTGTCGCTGACCTCGCTCATCGACGTGATCTTTCTGCTGCTGTTGTTCTTCATGCTGACCACAACCTTCACCCGCACCGCCGAACTGCCGCTCATGGCAGGCGGCAGCGGCACAGGCACGGCGCAAACCGCGCCCATCTTCCTGCGTCTCGCCCCGGAGGAGGTGACGGTGAACGGTCAAGGCGCACCGCTGGACAGAGTGACGGATCGCATCACCGGATTGGGACAAAAGGACCCGCAGGTCCTGATCAGCCTTGCTCCCGGCGTGACGGCACAGCGTCTGGCCGATCTTCTGGCCCAACTGCGCCGCCAACCGGGGCTGCGCGTGCAGGTGCTGGGTTGATGCCGCGCCGCCACCCATATCAGCGCCGCCGCGCCGATCCGACGATCACCTTGATCAACGTGGTCTTCCTGATGCTGATGTTCTTTCTGGTTGCAGGCACCATCGCCGCCCCCCCGCCCGCAGATCTGCGGCTGGTGCAACTGGCACAGGCCGACCCAGTGGTCCCGCCCGACGTCCTGACGATGACCGCCGCAGGCACCGTGATCTGGCAAGGCGCGCCCGCCGATCCCGCCGCCTATGTCGCGTCGCTGCCGCCCGAGGCGCAGGGCGTCGCCCGCATCATGCCTGACCGTGATGCCCCCGCCGCCGCCCTGATCACGCTGGCCAGCACCCTGCGCGCCGCCGGCGCGACCGAGTTGCGCATCGTTGCAGAGAGGAGCATACCATGACCCGTTTGCGCCAGTTCACCGTTGCAACCCTTGCCCTGACCCTCTCCGGTGGGCTGCATGCCGCCGGTTTCATCGGATTGACCCCTCAGACCGATGTCGCCCTGCAAGGCGGCGCCGCAGACTCCCTGCCAACATTGGGCGACAGTTTCGCCGATATGGCGCAGGGTGCCGCCTTTGCCGCCCCGCCGCCCGACACGGCAAGGCCCGAACCCACGGCCAGAACGATCCCCGCAGTCAGGCAAACCGCGCCTGTCCCTCCGGTTCAGGCATCCCCCGTGCCAGTGGCCGAAACAATTCCTTCCGTGAAGGACCCGCAGATGGCGGCGCTAACGCCAGTTGCAACGCCCCACGCCGCAACGCCCGTCACCCCGAACGGGACCATAGCCGCCGCACCGGAAAGCGACACCGCCGCCCCCGATCAATCCCTGCGCCCGCAATCCCGCCCGGATCGGCCCGCAACGCAGGTGGCCGCGCACCGCGCCACAGCCGAACCGGCACCGCGCCGGCAAACCCGCGCCACGCCGCAGCCGCAGGGCAATGCCGACCGCAACGCCACCCGCGGCACTGCCACCGGACAGGAAACCGCCAAAGCCGCAACCGCCCCATCCCGCCAAGCGACCGCACAGGGCGATGGCGGGGCCGCTGCCAGCGCCAGCTACGGTCGCGCCGTGCTGACCCAGATCAGCCGCACTCGCAAGGCCCGCGCCCCGGCACGGGGACGCACCGTCGTGGCCTTCTCGATCTCGGACGCCGGCGCGCTGGCGTCGGTCAAGGTGCTGCAAAGCTCCGGCTCGACCGATCTGGATCAGGTGGCGCTGGACCATATCCGCCGCGCAGCACCCTTTCCCAAGCCACCGTCCGGCGCGCGCCGCCAATTCTCGTTCGAGTTCGTTGGACGTAGCTGACCGGGAAAACTGGCACTGTCCTTCCGGGGCGCGCAAAGGCTAGCCTGTTCCAAAGCATCAGCGCAAAGGGCCAAAGCATGACCGATCATTTCAACGCTCTGGGCCAGCCGATTGGCGCACCCCTGACGATCATCCTGCCACGCCCGCGCCCGCCACGCACCGCGATGCAGGGGCAATGGTGCGACGTGCTGCCACTCGATCCCGAGGCTCATGCCAGCGCCCTTTTCCACGCCTATTCCGCCGATTCCGAAGGCCGCATCTGGACCTATCTGCCCGCCGGCCCCTTTGCCGATCTGGCCGCTTACCGCGCATGGATGGACGCGACCTGCCTGACCGATGATCCGCTCTTCCACACGATCCTTGTGAACGGCACACCCTTGGGGGTCGCCAGCCTGATGCGGATCGACCCGGCCCATGGCGTGATCGAGGTGGGCAATATCAACTTCTCCCCCGCCCTGTCCCAGACCCGCGCCGCGACCGAAGCGATGTTTCTGCTCATGTCCCGCGCCTTCGACGAACTGGGCTATCGCCGCTATGAATGGAAATGTGACGCGCTGAACGAACCGTCTCGTCGCGCGGCGCTGCGGCTGGGTTTCACCTATGAAGGCACCTTCCGGCAAGCCATCACCTACAAGGGACGCAACCGGGACACGGCGTGGTTTTCCATCATCGACAGCGAATGGTCCCGCCTGCGCGCGGGATTCGCGGCTTGGCTCGATCCGGCAAACTTTGATGCGGACGGCCAACAGCGCCACAGGTTGCACCAGGGCTGACAGGCCGAATGCCGGAAATTCAGGCGGATAAGGGTTAATCCGGGCCTCCGCGCAGTTTGTGATGGTATGACAGGGGGGGCTGTGAAAAAACGAGGGGGCAGCCCTGACCCCAAAGGTGCCCATGTCCATCCTTGCCAGCATTCATCACCTGACCCATTACCAATATGACCGCCCGGTCAGCCTTGGACCGCAGATCATCCGCCTGCGCCCGGCGCCGCATAGTCGGACAAGGGTCGTGTCGCACGCGCTGAAGGTCAGCCCGGCCAATCACTTCGTGAACTACCAGCAGGACCCTTACGGCAACTGGCTGGCCCGCTATGTCTTTCCCGAGCCCGTGCGCGAGCTGAAGATCGAGGTCGATCTGACCGCTGACATGACCGTCTACAACCCGTTCGATTTCTTTGTCGAGGAATCGGCCGATACCTGGCCCTTCACCTACCCCGAGGATGTGGCCGAGGATCTGGTGATCTACCGCACCACCGAACCCGCCGGGCCGCTGTTGCAGGCATGGCTGGCCACTGTCCCGCGCGATCCCATGCGCACCGTCGATATGATCGTCGGCCTGAACGCCCGGCTTGCGCAGGAGATCGGCTATGTCATCCGGCTGGAACCGGGCGTGCAGACCCCGGAACAGACACTGGAACTGGCCAAGGGCTCCTGCCGCGACACAAGCTGGCTTCTGGTGCAGGCGCTGCGCCATCTGGGCTTTGCCGCGCGCTTCGTCTCGGGCTACCTCATCCAGTTGAAGCCCGATCTGATCGCCGTCGATGGTCCCGTGGGGGCCACCCATGACTTCACTGATCTGCACGCCTGGGCCGAGGTCTATCTGCCCGGCGCCGGCTGGATCGGGCTTGACCCCACATCGGGCCTTCTGGCCGGGGAATCCCATGTGCCGCTGGCCGCCACGCCGCATTACAGCAACGCAGCCCCCATCTCTGGCCTCGCCAGCGCGGCCAATGTGACCTTCGATTTCGACATGACCGTGACCCGCGTGGCCGAACATCCGCGCATCACCAAACCCTTCTCGGATGCGGCATGGTCTGAACTGAACAGCTTGGGCGAAAAAGTGGACGCAGCCCTGCGCCAAGGCGACGTGCGCCTGACCATGGGAGGCGAGCCGACCTTCGTCTCGACCCTCGATTTCGAAGCGCCCGAATGGAACACCGAAGCCGTCGGCCCCACCAAACGCATCTTTGCGGATGCCCTCATCCGCCGCCTGCGCGACCGCTTCGCACCGGGTGGGTTCCTGCATTACGGACAGGGCAAATGGTATCCCGGTGAAAGCCTGCCGCGCTGGACCTTCTCGCTCTACTGGCGCACCGATGGCGCACCGATCTGGAGCGACCCCGCCCTGATCGCCCCGGAAAAGACCGACGCGACCGTGACCCCGGATCAGGCGTCGGCGCTGCTGTCAACCATGGCCGAGGCATTGGGTGTGCCGCCCGAAAACGTCACGCCCGCTTTCGAAGACCCCGCCGAATGGATCATCAAGGAAGGCAATCTGCCCGAAAACGTGACACCGCAGAATTCCGAACTGAAAGACCCCGAAGAACGCAACCGCATCGCCCGCGTCTTTGCACGCGGCCTGACCGAACCATCCGGTTTCGTGCTGCCGGTGCAACGCTGGCAGGCCCGCGCCACAGGCCGTGTCTGGCGGTCTGAGAAATGGACCCTGCGCCGCGGCCATCTCTTCCTTGTCCCCGGCGACAGCCCGGTCGGCTATCGCCTGCCGCTCTCGGCCCTGCCGCATATCCCCGAGGCGCAATATCCCCATGTGATCCCCGCCGATCCTTTTGACAATCGCGGCCCGCTGCCGGACGACGCACGATCAGCCACATCACATACGCCTGCGGATGGTCCTGCCTCGGAACCGGCGCAGCATCCCGCGCAAGCGACACGCTTCAGCGCCTCCGAACCCGGCCAGACCCGGAACGAGCAGGTCATCGGCGAACTGGGCGGCGCGGTCCGCACCGCAGTATCGGTTGAACCCCGCGACGGGCGGCTCTGCGTCTTCATGCCCCCGGTCGAACAGGTTGAGGACTACCTTGATCTGGTTGCCGCCGCTGAAGCTGCCGCCAAGAAACTGGGCCTGCCCGTCCATATCGAAGGCTATGGCCCGCCGCATGACCCGCGCCTGAACGTGATCCGCGTCGCCCCCGATCCCGGCGTGATCGAGGTGAACATCCACCCCGCCCACACATGGCAGGACTGCGTCGCCACGACCGAGGCGGTCTATGAAGAAGCCCGCCAACTCAAACTCGGCGCCGACAAGTTCATGATCGACGGTCGCCACACCGGCACCGGCGGTGGCAACCACGTTGTGGTCGGTGGGTCCACCCCCGGCGACAGCCCCTTCCTGCGCCGCCCCGATCTGCTGGCCAGCCTCATCCTCCATTGGCAGCGGCACCCCTCACTGTCCTACCTCTTCTCTGGCCTCTTCATCGGCCCCACAAGCCAAGCCCCCCGGATTGACGAGGCGCGGATGGACGCGCTTTACGAACTGGAAATCGCGCTGGCCCAAGTGCCGTTGCCGGGGCAGGGCCCCCCACCCGCGCCTTGGCTGGTGGACCGCCTCTTCCGTAACCTGTTGGTGGACGTCACCGGCAACACCCACCGGGCCGAGATCTGCATTGACAAGCTCTACTCCCCCGATGGCCCCACCGGTCGGCTGGGTCTGGTCGAATTCCGCGGCTTCGAGATGCCGCCCAACCCGCGCATGAGCCTCGCCCAACAACTCCTGATCCGCGCCCTGATCGCGCGGATGTGGGCCAGCCCCATCAAAGGCAACCTTACCCGCTGGGGCACCACCCTGTCGGATCGCTTCATGCTGCCGCATTTCGTCTGGGCCGATTTCCTCGAAGTGCTGTCCGACCTGCGCCAGCATGGCTTCGACCTGAACCCCGACTGGTTCACCGCGCAGGCCGAATTCCGCTTCCCCTTCTGCGGCGAAGTCACGGTCGAGGGCGTGACCCTGGAACTGCGCCAAGCGCTGGAGCCGTGGCATGTCATGGGCGAAACCGGGGCCATCGGCGGCACCGTGCGCTACACCGACAGCTCGGTCGAGCGTCTGCAAGCCAAACTGACCACATCCGATCCTGATCGCTACACCGTCACCTGCAACCGCCGCCGCCTTCCGCTGCAAAAGACGGGCACGAATGGCGTCAGCGTCGCGGGCGTCCGCTTCAAGGCATGGCAGCCACCTTTGGCGCTGCATCCCGCCCTGCCGGTCAATGCACCGCTGACCTTCGACATCTACGACAATTGGACAGGCCGCGCGCTCGGTGGCTGCACCTATCACGTAGCCCACCCCGGCGGGCGCAACTACGACACCTTCCCCGTGAACGGCAACGAGGCAGAGGCGCGGCGGCTGGCCCGGTTCGAGCCGCATGGCCATACGGGGGGCTTTTATGAGCCGGTGCCGGAAACACCGCATCCCGAGGCACCGATGACCCTCGACCTGCGGCGGGCGGCGGGGATCTGATGGCCTCTCTGGCGCATCCAACGGACGGAGGCGTTCCCCTGTTCCAGCGATATCGCCCCCTGCCGGGCGTGCCGGACGAGCTTTGCGACGAAAACGGACGCATGCGGCCCGGCTGGGCCGGTCTGCTGGCCCATCTATCGCGCCTGAAACCGGACGAGATCGCCCATGATTTCGCGCGCGGCGATCAGTATCTGGCCGATGCAGGCGTCTTTTTCCGCAGCTACGGCGACACCACCCTCTCAGGGCGCGACTGGCCCTTCAGCCCCGTGCCGATCATCCTGCCCGAGGCGGAATGGACCAAGATCAGCGCGGGCCTCATCCAGCGCGCTGATCTGCTGGAGCAGGTGGTCGCCGATCTCTATGGTGACAACCATCTGGTGGCCAAGGGGCATCTTCCCGCCAGCCTGATCGCGCAAAGCCCTGAATGGCTGCGCCCGATGGTGGGGGTCAAACCCCGCTCCGGCCACTTCCTGCATTTCGTGGGGTTCGAGATCGGACGCGGTCCCGACGGGCGCTGGTGGGTGCTGTCGGACCGCACCGACGCCCCCTCTGGTGCCGGCTTTGCGCTGGAGAACCGTGTCGCTACCTCCCGCGTCTTTCCGGATCTGTTCCGCCAGACCAATGTGCACCGCCTTGCCGGGTTCTTCCGCGCCTTCCGCGAAGGTCTGGATCACCTGTGCAGCGATCCCGCCGCACGCATCGGCATCCTGACACCGGGTCCGCTGACCGACACCTATTACGAACAGGCCTATATCGCGCGCTACCTCGGCCTCAGCCTCCTTGCGGGCGAGGATCTGACGGTGGATCAAGGCCGCCTTCAGGTCCGTACCGTGCAAGGGCTTGTCCCGGTCGAGGTGCTGTGGCGGCGGATGGACTCGATCTGGACCGATCCGCTGGAACTGGCCGCGCAGTCACAGATCGGCACCCCCGGTCTTGTCTCGGCGATCCGTCAGGGGCAGGTGACGATGGTCAACGCGCTGGGCGCAGGTGTGCTGGAAACTCAGGCGCTGATGGCCTTCCTGCCCCGCATCAGCCGCCATCTGACCGGGCAGCCGCTGGCCCTGCCCAACGTGGCCACCTGGTGGTGCGGTCAGCCTGCGGAACTGGCCCATGTCCGCGCCAATGCCGCGCGGATGATGATCGGACCGGCCCTGTCCACCCGGATGCCGTTCGAAACCAAGGCCACCCATGCCATCGGCGGGCAATTGCGCGGGGGCGAGGGGGGCGATCTGGACGCATGGCTGACGGCCCACGCCGCGCAGCTTGTCGGGCAGGAGATGGTGACCCTGTCCACCACCCCCGTGTTCGAAAATGGCACCCTTGTGCCCCGTCCGATGACGATCCGTGTCTTTCTCGCCCGCACACCGCAGGGCTGGCAGGTCATGCCCGGCGGCTTTGGCCGCATCGGGACCGGTTCGGACGCGACCGCCATCGCCATGGGGCAGGGCGGGGCCGTGGCCGATGTCTGGGTCGTCAGCGATACAGCGGTCGAACCCGTCTCGATGCTGACCCCGCCCGACACGCCCTTTCAACGCGCACAGCTTGGTCCGCTTCCGTCACGCGCGGCAGACAACCTGTTCTGGCTTGGCCGCTATGTGGAACGCACAGAGGGTATCCTGCGCCTGACCCGCGCCTATCACAGCCGACTGGACGAGGCCGCGACCGAACCGCTGCTGGCGCTGATCCGCGACCGTCTGCGCGCCTTGGGGATCGACCCGGGGCAACCACTTCCCGACGGGCTGCGTGGAACGCTGGCCTCTGCCGTCAACAGCGCCAGCCAGATCCGCGACCGTTTCTCGGTCGATGGCTGGGCCGCGCTCAAGGATCTTGAAAAATCCATGGGCCGCATCGCCCAGACCGCCGAGCTGGGGACGGACGCCGCGCTTGTGATGAGCGTGCTTCTGCGCAAGATCGCAGGCTTCTCGGGCTTGGTGCACGAGAACATGTATCGCGCGGCGGGCTGGCAATTCCTGACCATCGGTCGTTCGCTGGAACGCGCGGCGATGATGGCGGACCTTCTGGCCGTGACCACCGCGCCCAAGGCCCCGGATGGCGCGCTGGATCTGGCCATCGAATTCGGCGACAGCATCATGATCCACCGCCAGCGCTATGCCGTCACGACCACCCGCAGCAGCGTCATCGACATGCTCGCCCTGGACCCGCAGAACCCGCGCTCGATCCGGTTTCACCTGATGGCCATACGCAACCGTGTCGACGATCTCGCCGCCCACCGCCCCGAAGCGCAGATCACCGAATTCGAACGTCGCGTTCTGGAACTGGACACGCGGGTGGCGCTCCACACCGTCGAGACACTCGACAGCGAAGCCTTGAAGACGCTGCATGGCGACATTCTGGCGTTGTCCACGGCGCTGCATGACGCCTTTCTGCTATAGTCTGGGGGATGATCCGTGATCTATGACATCACCCTGAACATTCACTACGACTATACCGGTGCCGCAGCAGGCGGGCGGCAATTGCTGCGGATCATGCCGCTGGAAGTGCCGGGCCGTCAGCGCGTGATCGCGTCCCTTGTGGACATCGCGCCCCGCCCGGCAGAGCGGCGAACATGGACGGACTTCTTCGGCAACCCTACCGTCGAATTCGCCCTGCGCGGCGCCCATGACCATGTCGATCTGACACTCAAGGCCCGGATCGAACGGTTTGAGCCTGCGCCGCAGACCGGCGCCTCCGCCGATTTGGCCGACATGCCAACGCTGCTGGCCCAATGCCGCGATCTTGGCGCGGACTCGCCACTGCACTTCATCGCGCCCTCAGCGCGGGTGCCGCATCTGCCGCAGATCGCCAGCTTTGCACGTGACATCGTCGCAAGCCTGCCCCCATCCCCCGACACATGCGACGCGATTACGGCGATAGGCTCTGCCCTTCACGGTCATATCCGATTTGATTCCAAGGCCACCACGGTGGACACGCCCATGGCCGAAGCTTTTGCAAAGCGCCGCGGTGTCTGTCAGGACATGTCCCACATCATGATCGGCGCGCTGCGCAGTCTGGGAATTCCCGCAGGCTATGTCAGCGGTTTCCTCAGAACCCGACCGCCACCCGGTCGTCCCCGTCTGGAAGGGGCCGACGCGATGCATGCCTGGGTCAGGGCCTGGTGCGGCCCGCAAGCCGGCTGGATCGAGTTCGATCCGACCAATGATTGCCGCGCCGGCGCTGATCATATCGAGGTGGCCCATGGTCGCGACTATGCCGATGTCTCTCCGGTCAAGGGGATGCTGCGCGTGGCCGGTGGGCAAAGCAGCCGCCAGGCCGTGGATGTGATCCCACTGCTGAGCTGACGCCGCTCTATTGACCGGCCAGCCGGCGCTCCAGCCCGTCCCGATCCTGCAACCGGATCTTCCCCTTCTCGACCGAGATCAGCCCATCTTCGCGCAGAACGGCAAGCGCGCGATTGATCGACTGCCGCGAGCAATTCGCCAGATTGGCAATATAGCCCTGACTTTGCGGCACGCGATTGTTCCGATCCGCAAGCCGCAGCAGATAAGCACAGACCCGCCGGTCAAGCGGGTAATTCTGATCCATGTATTTCCGATGATTATCCCGCAGCAGTCGGCTTTGCGTGATTCGCATCACATTCCGCCGCACCAGAGGATTGGTCAGAGACTCTGCCAGTAGTGACACCGGACAATGCAGCACCGTGGCCGGACCCACGGATGTGCAGCTGGCCAGACACGGTTCGCAGGAGATGGCTTCGATCTCACCCAGGGTTTCGCCCTCGCGGGCATGATGGATGATCGCGACATGACCCTCGCAATTCATCAGCGAAACCTCGATACAACCATGGGCAATCAGGATCATGCCCGTGACAAGCTTTCCCTGTTCCAGCACAACCGTACCGCTGGGTACGGTGCGCAAGTCACAGGCGTCAATAAACTGCGAAATATCTGCTGAGGACATGTCCTCGAAGAAATCTGCTTTCGCAAGTTGCGGAAATTGCCGACTTAAATTCATCGTCCCCTCCGGGCACCACAATTTTGACATAGTGGCTGACCGTGAGGGGGACTACAAGAGAGCAGCGCAAAAGCAATACACTCATGAGGCGAATTAGGGAAACTGTCCCGATTCCGGTACGGGAGCGTAGCCTTCCAGCGGCAGCGATTTCAGCGACCGCAGCAACCCGATCAGACCCGTGACCTGATGCTGGATCGTTGCCTGGCCTTTCGCGGCGGTGGCGATTGCGGCATTGCCTACAGTGCCCGCCAGGTTCAGATCGGCGGAAATCCAGGCCAGCGAGATTGGCCCGACCGGCGGAATGTCGGCCCCCTCTGCTGTCGAGGTGAAATCCCGCGCCGCACCCATGTCCACCAGTTCGGGATGGAGCGCCAGCATGATCGACGTTTCAACATCGCCGCCGTGGATGCCAAAGCTCAATTCACGCGGTGGATACATCCCCTCCGGTTGTCCAAAGGAACTCCACTGGCATTTGACCGCCATCATCCCGGCGCGCACCCGCAATTCGCGCGACAGGATCGACACCAGATCCAGATTGCCGCCATGGCTGTTGACGATCACGATCTTGCGCACTCCGGCGCGGGCGACCGACAGGCCGACCTCGACCCATGCCGCCAACGCCGTCTGTGCCGACAAGGTCAGGGTGCCTGCCGCGTGCAGATGCTCGTTCGACTTGCCCACCGCCTGCACAGGCAGGATCCGGATATCCAGATCATCCGGGCATTGCCGCCGTAATTCGGCCAGCATCCCCTCGGCGATCATCATGTCCACACCCACGGGCAGATGCGGCCCATGCTGTTCCACGGCGGCCGTGGGCAGAATGGCGATCGTCTCCATCGGATCGATCAAAGCGAATTCGGGGGCGCGGTATTGCGCCCAGTCCAGTCGTCTCATGTTTGGCCTTCGGGTTTGTGGGTGGCATCCAACCGCGCGCGCAGATAGTCGGCGGCAAGGATCGGGGCATGGCGCGGGATGCCGGTTCCGGGCAAGGCGGCGATCATGCTGTCGGGGTTCGGGTCCAGAAAGAAGGCAACCGACCGCCGCGCCCGCGGCGGTGGCAACACCCGATGCGGGGTCGAGGCATAAAGGTCATTGCTCCAGCGCATCAGGCAGTCGCCGATATTCACGATCAAGGCCCCGGGCACATGCGGCACGTCCCGCCAGCCGCCATCCTTGCCCTGCACCTGCAACCCGGCTGTGCCATCCGTGGCCAGCAATGTCAGCGCGCCGTAATCTGTATACGCGCCCGCGCCGATCTCGGCACTGTCTCCACGCGCAGCGGGGTAGTGCAGCAAACGCAGCGTCGCCATCGGCGAGTCGAAATCCAGATCAAAGAACTGCGGATGCAGTTTCAGATCACTGGCGACAGCCCGCATCAACCCGACCCCCAGCGACCAGACCGCGTCGAAATAGGTCAGCATCGTGCCGCGGAACCCCGGCAGATCAGGCCAGAGGTTCACGCCGCGAAACGCCTCGCCGCGCAACAGGCGGGGATCGTCCGCCGTCATCTCGAGTCCGATATTGAACGCCTCTTTCCGGTCGATCTGGCCCGAATCCTCGTCCAGCCGCTCCGCACCCATCATCACCCAACCCCGGTTGTGCGGATTGGTCCGGATGGACAAAGCCGCCTTCTCGCCATCGGGCAGCGCGAAGAAGGCCGCCGACAGGCGGAACACCTCCTCCAACAATGATTCCGCCAATCCATGCCCGATCAACAGGAAGAATCCCGTCTCGCGGCAGGCCAGCCCAAGCTCTGCGACAAAGCCCGGCCGCGTGCTGTCCTGCCGGTACTGCCGCCAATCAAGGATGGGAATCCCGCTCATGCCCGGCTTTCCTGTCTCTGGCTGGATCTGTTGCCGACCAGCCGATCAATCGCGCGCCCGACGCGTGCCAGATGCGCCGCCCGGCTTTCAGGCGTCGAACTGTCCATCAGGTAATGCGCCGCAAAGGCCGTCCGGCACCCCCGCGCACACAGCAGGCGCACCCCGCGCAGCAACGTCCGCTTGCCGGGTGCCCCCACCAGAAAGGTCAGCCAGCGACTGGCCCCGCAGGTGGTGAACACGCCCAACCGCGTGACATGGGTCAGACCGGGGCGGATCGTCTTGTTCACACCGTCGGGCATCAGAAACGCCACATCCGGCAGCATCACCCGGTCAAGCCACCCTTTGAGGACAGCCGGCAGGCCATACCACCATGTGGGATAGACAAAGATCAGCGTATCGCACCATTCCAGCGCAGCGACATCCTCGGCCACTGGCAAGCGGTTGGCGGGGCTGTCCAGATAGCCGCGCCATTCATCCCGGCTCAGCGCGCCGTCAAACCCGCACGCATAAAGGTCCAGCACCCGCAGATCCGCCCCGGCCTCCGTCAGCCGCGCGCAGATCAGATCGCGGACGGCGGCGGTAAAACTACCGGGATCAGGATGGCAATAGACAACCAGCGCACGCATTCAGAACACCTTCATTTCCTGTTCGACCCGGCCCTGAAACGCGCGGCGCTGCGCGTCCGTGGCCCGGTTCATGTCGTATAGCGCCAGATATCGCAGGGTATCGGCCCGCGTCCCATGCCAGACCGCCCGCTTGACCACATGGCGCGGCGGATCACCCGCCAGCAGCGCCCGCATCCGCGTCCCGCCATAGGTGGTCACCGCTGCCAGTTTGCGGATATGCGTCAGGTTCGGACGCACCTTGCCATCCTCCAGCCGAAAGGACACGCCGGGCAGGAACACCCGGTCAAAGAACCCCTTCAGGATCGCCGGATATCCGAAATTCCAGACCGGAAAGACCAGCACCAAAGCCTCAGCCGCCCGCACGCGTTGAACATAATCCGCCACCGGCGCGATATTGGGTCCCACCTCGTGATAGCCGCGCCGTTCCTCCTCTGACAGAACCGGGTTGAACCCCTCGGCGTAAAGGTCGCAATCATCGACCTCCCACCCCCGCGCGGTCAGGGTTTGCACGACCGTGCCATGCAGACTGGCCGAAAAACTTTCAGCGCAGGGATGGGCAAAGACGACCAGCGCGCGGGTCATTCCGCCGCCCGCATCCGGGGATAGTGATAGACGCCCTCGAATTTCCAGTCAGGATCATCCCAGGCGATCATCTTGCCAGGATTGAGCAGCCCCTTGGGATCGGCCTCGCGCTTGAAGGTCAGTTGCCGGTCATCCACGGTCTGCCGCCCACCTTCCTCCAGCGTATAGCGATGCGGGTTAAAGATCATGCAGCCCAGATCCTCGTGAATCTTCACGATCTCGTCCAGCCGTGCCTCTGTGGTGAACTTCACCAGACTCAGCCCCGCGAACATCACCTTGCCATTCTCGCGCAGCACTTCCAGATGCTGCATCACCTCGCCATCCTTGCCCAAGGCCTTGCGGATCGCCGCCACCTTGGCCTGATGGTCCGGGTATCCATAGCGCACCTGCAAGTAAGTAATCGACGGATCCACCTTCAGCGCGCGCAGCGTGGTATGGTTCCAGCCATATTCGAACACAGCGCCTGGCCCGCGCTCCCATTTGTCAGCGTCCGACCGGTAGATCACCTGCGCCTTGGGCCGCCGCGCGGTGAAGGTGTTGAACCCGTCCATCGCATGCGGCGCCACCATCAGCCCCACCATATGCTGCCCTTCGCCGATATGGGGCTTCACCCGCTGGAAATACGCTTGCGGGATCGGGGCCTCGAACACCGTCACCAGCTTCAGCAGAATCCCGTCCTGATTGGCGATCTCCTCGGCATAGACCGCCGCATCCTCGAACGTATCAAAGGCCACGAACAGCCCGGTCCAGTCATAGGCGGGGGCAAGCGGCATCTCCAACTCGGTGATGATCCCGTTGGTGCCGTAAGCATGGCTGACGCGCGCCAATTCCTCGCCCCGGAACTCCAGCACGCGGGGCTCTGCCTCCATCGTCACCACACGCAGGCGGATGATATTGCCCAGATCACGCAAACTGCCCCATGTCACAGACCCAACGCCACCCGATCCGCCCGCAACAAACCCGCCGATCGTCGCCGTCGCCCATGTGCTTGAGAACATCCGCAACTCCTGCCCGGAATGGGCCTGAGTCGCCGCATCCACATCCTTCAACAGGCAACCCGGCTCCACGATGACGCGGCCGGGATGCACCTCTTTCACGGCGGTCATGTTCTTCATATGCAGGATACCCCCCCCCGCCAGCGGCATCGCCTGCCCGTAATTGCCCGTCCCCGCCCCCCGCGTCGTTACCGGCACGTCATGGGCGTAGCATGTCTTGAGAACCTCGATCACCTCGGCCTCGTTCCGGGGGGCCACGACAAAATCACCCACCAGATGATCCAGCCGGGTCTTGAGAACCGGCGAATACCAAAAGAAATCCCGGCTTTTGGATTTCAACGCTGCGGGATTCTCGTCGATTTCAAGATGGGCCAGCGCATCGCGCGCGGCTTGCACATTGGGTGTCATGGGATGGCCTTTCAAAGGGCTGGGTCTGCATGTCGATCCCACAGGTTCTGCCACCCTGCCTGCGGACGTGGCATATGGCAGGGACATGCAGCCGCGTGATTTCCGCGGTTGTCCTGCCGCTTCGCTCAATTTAGCGGCAGGGAATGCTGCGTCTGCACAATAATTCCCCATGTGCGCGCGGGCCGAAGCGATTCCCGCCGGTGTTGCTTCCTGCCTTGCAAAGCGCAGCCCTAGGAATGGGGCAGAAACCAGACCCAACGGGGAGTCGCTCAATGAAACTGACAGGGAATCGAATTGCTGCAACCGTCACTGCGGTGGCGCTGACCGCCGTCGCCATGCCCGCCGCCGCGCAGCAGAAGGTGGTGTTCGGCACCAACTGGCTGGCCCAGGCGGAACATGGCGGCTTCTACCAATCCGTGGCCGATGGCACCTATGCCGCCTGTGGTCTGGAGGTCGAGATCGTGCCTGGTGGCCCGCAGGTGAACAACCGCGCCCTGCTGATGGCCGACCGGATGCAGTTCCACATGGGCGGCGACATGCTGCAAGCCTTCACCGCCGTGGCCGAGAACATTCCCATCGTTTCCGTCATGGCGACCTTCCAGAAACACCCGCAGGTCATCATCGCCCATCCCGGCGAGGCTGACACATGGGAAGAGCTGAAAGACCTGACCCTGCTGATCGGTGATCAGGGCTATGCCTCCTATTACCAGTGGATGATCGCGGAATACGGCTTCACCGCCGAACAGCGGCAGCCCTATACGTTCAACCCGGCACCTTTCCTGGCGGACAAGCGGATGGGCATGCAGGGCTTTTTGTCCTCTGAACCCTATGCCATCGAAAAGCAGGCCGGTTTCGTCCCCAATGTCTTTCTCATCGCGGATGCGGGCTATTCCACCTATGCCACCACGGTCGAGGTGATGAAGCCCTTCCTCGAATCCAACCCCGAAGCCGTCAAATGCTTCGTCGAAGGCTCGATTCTGGGCTGGTATAATTACCTCTACGGCGACAACGCCGCGGCCAACGAACTCATCAAGCAGGCCAACCCTGAAATGACGCAAGACAAGATCGACTTCGCCATCGCCAAGATGATCGAGCAGGGCATCGTCGACTCCGGCGACTCGCTGGAAAAAGGCATCGGCGTGATGACCGAAGAAAAGGTCGAGGACTTCTTCACCAAGATGGTCACCGCCGGGGTCGTGCCGGATACGATCGACTGGAAAGCCAGCTTCACGACCGAATTCGTGGGGCAGGGCTTGGGCATGGACCTGCGCCCCAAGAACTGAGGCAGGGCAGGGGCCGGGCGACCCTCGGCCCCATTCCACTCCAGCAAGGACCCCAAGACATGAGCAGACCTGAACGCCCCCCCTTGGGCCAACGCCCTCCCGTGCTCGAGATGATCGGCGTCGACAAGACCTTCAACGGCGATGTCGTGGCGCTGAACGCGATGAGCCTGACGGTGAACCAAGGCGATTTCATCTCGCTTCTGGGGCCGTCAGGCTGCGGGAAATCCACGGCGCTGCGCCTGATCGCGGGCCTTTCGCTGCCCAGCCGGGGCAAAATCGCATGGGCGGGCGGGCAGGGCGAGAATGACCTTGGCGTGGTCTTTCAGGAACCCACCCTGATGCCTTGGGCCACGGTGTCGGAAAACGTCTGGCTCCCCTTCCGCCTGCGCGGCCAACCCTATGCCGCCGTCAAGGATGACGTGCTCGAGGCCCTCAAGCTCGTGGGGCTCGAGAAATTCCAGAACGCCTATCCCCGCGAATTGTCGGGCGGCATGAAGATGCGCGTCTCCATCGCCCGCGCCATGGTGACCAAGCCGCGCCTGATCCTGATGGATGAACCCTTCGCCGCGCTGGACGAGATCACGCGCTTCCGCCTGAACAACGACCTTCTGAAATTGAAAGAAGCGATCGGCTGCACAGTGATCTTCGTCACCCATTCCGTCTTTGAATCCGTCTTCCTCTCCGACCGCATCGTGGTGATGGCCGCACGCCCCGGTCGCGTCATCCGCGAAGTCATCGTCCCCGCCCCCTATCCGCGGGACGAGGAGTTCCGCACCTCCGCCGACTATGCCGCCCTCTGCCGCGAAGCATCCGCCGCGCTGCACGAAGCCATGGGAGAGCACGCATGAGCCTGACCGATACCCGCGCCACGGCCGCTGAACCCGTCGCCCTCGACGCCGAGGATCTGCGCCGCCTGCGCCTGCAACGCTTCGACAAGATCGGTAAGTGGCTTTTGCCGCTGGCCGTGCTGATCCTGACCATCATCGGCTGGGATCGTCTGGTCGTCTGGAACGACATCCCCCATTACATCCTGCCCGGTCCCGGCCTTGTCTGGACCACGCTCGTCACCGACTGGGCCATGCTGTTCGAGGCGCTTCTGGTCACGCTCCAGATCACCATGATGGCGCTGGCCGTGGCGGTGATCGGCGGGGTGGGGCTGGCGGTGCTCTTCACCCAGTCGCGGCTGGTCGAGATGTCCTTCTATCCCTATGCCGTGATCCTGCAAGTCACACCCATCGTGGCCATCGCGCCGCTGATCTTCATCTATGTGGACAGCCGCACGGCGGGCCTTCTGATGTGTGCATGGCTGGTGGCGTTCTTTCCGGTCCTGTCCAACACCACGCTGGGCCTGAACTCGGCCGACCACAACCTGCGCGACCTCTTCCGCATCTATGGCGCAACCCGCTGGCAAACCCTGCGCTACCTGCGCTTGCCCTCGGCGCTGCCCTATTTTCTGGGCGGCCTGCGCATCGCGGGTGGCCTTGCCCTGATCGGGGCGGTGGTCGCAGAATATGTGGCCGGCACCGGCGGGATCGGATCGGGCCTTGCCTTCCGCATCCTCGAAGCAGGCTACCGGCTGAACATCCCGCGCATGTTCGCGGCCCTGCTGCTGATCGCGGTGACAGGGGTTGTCATCTTTGCCGGCCTGTCGTTTCTCAGCCATATGCTCCTGCGCAAATGGCACGAAAGCGCCATCAAGCGCGAAACCTGAACGGGGAAGATGATGGATTTCAAAACCCTGCCGCAGGCCCCCCGCCTGCGCCTCGACAACCTGACCGTGCCTGCCTGCCTGATGGGGCAGGGCGGGGGCCTCACCCGGATCGGCCTGACCATCGCGGATGGCCGGATCGTGGACGGCCCCGGTGACGTGACCGTGGACATGGGCGGCGCCATGGTCTTTCCCGGCTTTACCGACATGCACACCCATCTGGACAAGGGCCATATCTGGCCCCGCGCCGCCAACCCCGATGGCAGCTTCATGGGCGCGCTCACCACCGTCAGCGCGGATCGCGAGGCGCACTGGACCGCCGAAGATGTCCGCCGCCGCATGGATTTCGCCCTGCGCTGCGCCTATGGCCATGGCACCACCGCGATCCGCACCCATCTGGACAGCATCGCACCGCAGGACAGCATCAGCTGGCCCATCTTCCGCGAGATGCGCGCCGAATGGGCCGGGCGCATTGCGTTGCAAGCCTCCTGCCTCGTAGGGGTGGACCGCGCGGACATGGACGGCGATTTCGTCAAGACCGCCGATATCGTGGCCGCCAGCGGCGGTGTGCTGGGCATGGTAACCTATCCCGTGCCGGACATCCGCGAACGCCTGCGCGGCTTCTTCCGTCTGGCGTCCGAGCGCGGGCTGGAGGTCGATTTTCACGCTGATGAAACCGGTGACCCCGATGTGGCCACCCTGCGCCTGATTGCCGAAACCGTCCTCGAAACCGGCTTTGACGCGCCTGTGACTGTGGGCCATTGCTGTTCGCTGGCCGTGCAGGACGCCGCCGAATGCGACCGCACCCTTGATCTGGTTGCCAAGGCCGGGCTGAACATCGTCTCCCTGCCCATGTGCAACCTTTACCTGCAAGCGCGGCAAACAGGCCGCACCCCCCGCTGGCGTGGCCTCACCGTGGTGCACGAGATGAAGGCCCGCGGCATCAATGTCAGTTTCGCCTCGGACAACACCCGCGACCCCTTCTATGCTTACGGCGATCTCGACATGCTGGAAGTGATGCGCGAGGCAACGCGGATCGGCCATCTGGATCACGCGGACCCTGACTGGGTGCAAGCCTTCCTTGCCAACCCCGCCCGCGCCTGTGGCTTTGCCGCACCCTCGCTGGCCCCCGGCGCGCCCGCCGATCTGGTCATCACCCGCGCCCGCGACTGGTCGGAACTGTTCTCGCGCCCGCAATCCGACCGCATCGTGCTGCGCGCGGGCCGCGTCATCGACCGGACACTGCCCGATTACGCGGAACTGGACGATCTGTTCACCTGACCGCACATAAAAGAAAGGGGCGCCGAAGCGCCCCTTTCCCGATATCGCAGTGATATCAGATCACTCGCGGCCAACCAGCTTCCAGAGGCCATTCTCTACCACCGAGATGGTGATGTCATTGGCACCCTGATGGTTGTCGGGGCTGTATTTGATCTGGGTATCCAGCAGGTCGCTGTAATATTCCAGCCCTTCCATCGCCGCCTTGAAGCTTTCCTGCGTCAGGTCGGGACCTGCCGCTTCCAGCGCACGCACCACGGTTTCGGCGGCGTTATAACCCAACATGGCAAAGCCGGTGGCAGGCTGGCCAAAGGCCGCCTCATATTCGGCAATGAACTTGGCCGGAGCAGGATCTTCGCGGCGGGCCTGAAGGTCCACCCAGCCCGACGCCGCATAAAGACCATCGGTCACGCCACCCGGCACAGCGGCCACGGCTTCAAGAAAACCTGCCGAGGTGGCCAGAAACTTGACGTCGGTCCAACCCAGCTGCTTGGCAGTGCCCACGACGGTGATGCCGGCGCGCACACCCAGCGCCATCGTCACGACTTCGCAGCCATCGGCACGCAGCTTCTGCACCGCACCCACGAATTCCTGCTCATCCGGCTTGTGCGTGGTTTCAGACACAAAGGTCATGCCCACGGCTTCGGCCTGCTCCTTGGTCGCTTCCGAGATCTCAAGACCGAAATCGGTCGGCAGATACATGGTGCAGACCTTGGTCAGCCCGTATTCATTCGCCAGATAGCGCATCCCCGCCGTGGTCTGGTCATAATAGCTGGAAAAGCCGGTGAACTTGTTGTCCACGGGCTCCTGCAACATCTCGCGCGCGGCGGTCAGCGGGTTGATGTTGAAGATCCCCTTGGGGTCCATCAACTGGAACCCGGCAAGGTTATGCGGCGTGCCAAGGCTCAACAGGTTTGCAAAGACCTGATCGCGGTTGATCAGCTTGTTATAGGCCTGCGTCGATTTCGGCAGCTGATAAGCGTGATCCTCGACCACGAAACGGATCTGACGGCCATGCACGCCACCGGCTGCATTGACCTGATCGAACTTCAGGTTCGCGCCGTTGATCGCGGGCACACCGACAGCGGCAAAGATACCGGACAGGTCGTTGACCGATCCGATCACCACCTCGGTGTCGCTCACGCCCTGCGTCTGCGCCACGGCGGCCTGGGCCATGCCCAGCGCGACCGCACCGGCAAACAGCGATGTCATCATTTTCTTCATGTTTGGTCTCCTCCCAGAAACACCCCGATTGCGGGATTCATTTGTACATATCATCAATCAACGCCTTGTGGCGCTTTTCCACAAAGCTGCGGCGCAGTTTCATCGTCGCCGTCAGCTCCTCGTCCTCCGCCGTCAGCAGAACGTCGATCAGGCGGAAATCCTTGATCTGTTCGACTCGGGCGAATTCCCTGTTCACCTGATCCACCTCGGCGCGGATCAGATCCACCACCGGTTCCGCCCGGCAAAGCGAGGCGAAATCCGAAAACGGCACCTTGTTGTCCTGCGCGTATTTCTCGACATTCTCCTGATCGATCATGATCAGACAGGTCAGGAACTTGCGCTTGTCCCCGATCACCACCGCATCCGAGATATAGTGGCTGAATTTCAACCGGCTTTCGATCTCGGCCGGGGTGATGTTCTTGCCGCCCGCCGTGATGATGATGTCCTTCAGACGCCCCGTGATGGTCAGGAACCCTTCCGCGTCGATCCGGCCAATATCGCCCGTGCGCAGCCACCCGTCATCGGTATAGGTCTCGGCGGTTTTTTCGTTGTTGCGCCAATAGCCCATGAAGTTGTTCAGACCCAGCGTCTGGATCTCGCCATCCTCGGCGATCCGCAGCTTGACCCCCGGCACGGCACGCCCCACAGAGCCGGGACGGTTGGCCGCCTCGGAATTCACAGTGGCAAGGCCCGCATTCTCGGTCATGCCATACCCCTCCAGAAGCGGCACGCCTATGGCACGATACCACATCAGAAGGGCAGGGCTGATCGGTGCCGCCCCGGATGTGCCCTGACGCAGACGGTCCAGCCCCAGCATCTGCCGCAGATTGCGGAACACCAGAACATCCGCCAGCCAATAGCCCATGGCGGTGGTGGCGGGCACCGGCTTGCCCTCCTGCATCAGCGTGGCCCGCTTCATCCCCACAGACAGCGCCGCCTTGAAGGCGAACTTGCCCAGTGTCGTCGCCTCCATCGCCAGCACGGTCACGCGGGAATAGACCTTTTCCCAGACGCGCGGCACGGCGGTAAAGACATGTGGGCTGACCTCTCGCAGGTTGTCGAACACCGTCTCGGGGCTTTCGGCAAAATTCACCGTCGAACGCACCGCCAGCGGGAAATAGATCGAACTGTCCCGCTCAAGGATATGGCACAGCGGCAGGAAACACAGCTGTTCAGCCGTGCCATCCGTGGGCAGGGCGCGGATGCCGCCTTCTATCGCGGCCATGATATTCTCGTGACTCAGCATCGCACCCTTGGGGGCGCCCGTCGTGCCCGATGTATAGATCAGCAAAGCAATGTCGCCGGCTTGCGCCTTCTCGATCTCGGCCTCGAACATCTTGGGGTTCTCGGCCAGATGCTGCCGGCCCAGATCGTAAAGCTCCTCCAGAAACAGAAAGCGGTCGCCTTCCAGGTCGTGCAGCCCCTCATCCTCAAGGATGATGACCTTTTCCACGCCGGGCGCGCCGTCGGGGATTTCCAGAAACTTGTCCAGTTGCTCCTCGTTCTCGACGATCAGGAACTGGGTGTCGCTGTCTTTCAGGATATAGGCCAGCTGGCTGGAACTGTCGGTCGTATAGACGCCGGACGAAATGCCGCCGACGCATTGGATGCCCATATCGGCATACAGCCATTCCTTGCGATCCTCCGACAGGATCGACACGACGCGACCCCGCTCCAGCCCCAGCCGCCGCAGGCCCAGACCGATCAGCCGCGCGCGTTCCCAATAGTCGGACCAAGTATAGGCTTTCCAGATGCCAAGGTCTTTCTCGCGATGCGCCGTGCGACTGCCCAAAGTAGTGCAGCGCGCCTGAAACAGGGCAGGCATGGTGGTGCAGCCGTCGATCACCAGCGGACGCTGCCCCGGTGTCGCATTCAGCGATACGCCATTGACCACTTCCTGCGGCTGGATGGTTTCGTGCTTTGTCATGCCCTTACCTCCATGTCTTCTTGCGCTTCCAGCGGCGCTCACCGCGCGCCCCTTCGGTGTCATGGCCCAGATAGAAGCTCTGGATATCCTCGGACGCGGCCAGACGATCAGCCGTGCCCGACATCACGATCCGTCCCAACTCCATGACATAGCCATCATCCGCCAGATCCAGCGCGACGGCGGCGTTCTGTTCCACCAGCATCATCGTCACGCCCTCGTCCTTGTTCAGCCGCTTGAGGATGGCGAAAATCTCCTGCGTCAGCAGGGGCGACAGTCCAAGGCTGGGCTCATCCAGCAACATGATCTTGGGCCGCAGCATCAACCCGCGCCCGATGGCCAGCATCTGCTGCTGCCCGCCCGACAGGGTGCCCGCCTCCTGCTTGCGCCGTTCGGCCAATATCGGGAAATAGTTGAACACCAGATCCCGGTCCCGCGCGATTTCGGCCTTGTCGCTGCGGGTATAGGCCCCCAGCGCCAGATTTTCCTCGACCGTCAGCAGGGGAAACACCTCGCGCCCCTCGGGCACATGCACGATCCCGGCGCGCACCACCCGGTGCGGCTCCCAGCCCTGAATCTCCTGCCCCTCGAAGATGATCTTGCCCTTTTCCGGGTCCATGATCCCGGAAATCGTTTTGAGCAGCGTCGTCTTGCCCGCACCATTGGCCCCCAGCACGGTCACCACGCGGCCCTTGTGCACCTCAAGACTGACGCCCCGGATCGCCATGATCGGGCCATAGAAAGTCTCAAGGTTGCGCACTTCCAGCAGCAGGTCACTCATGCCACCTTACCTCCCTTGCTGACGGCATTCGTGCCCAGATAGGCTTCGATCACCTTCGGATGCGACTGCACCTCGGCGGGCGTGCCTTCCGCCAGTTTCGCGCCATCGGCCAGCGCCAGCACGCGGTCACAGACCTTGCTGACCAGCCCCATATCATGTTCGACCATCAGCACGGTGATCCCCATCTGGCGACGGATATCGTCGATCCACCAGCGCATGTTCTGCGTCTCCTCGACCGACAGGCCCGAGGCGGGCTCATCCAGCAACAGAAGCCGCGGCTTTGACGCCAGCGCCCGCCCCAGTTCCACCACCTTGCGCACGCCGTAAGGCAGGCCCGCGATGCGGCTGTTGCGATAGGGTTGCAGGTCCAGAAAGTCGATCACCTCCTCGACCGCATGGCGATGCGCCCGCTCCTCGGCCCGCACCGACGGCAGATGCAGCATCTGCGCGATCATGTTCGTCTGCCGATGCCTGTGCCGCCCGACCAGCAGGTTCTGCAACACCGTCGCCTGATGAAAAAGCTCGATATTCTGGAAGGTCCGCGCGATGCCCAGATTGGGCACCTCATGCGGCGCCATCTTCAGCACGTCCTTGCCGTCAAAGGTGATGGACCCGTTCACCGGCGTATAGAACCGCGAGATCAGGTTGAACACGGTCGACTTGCCCGCCCCGTTCGGCCCGACCAGCGCGAAAACCTGCCCTTCCTCGACCCGCATCGACAGGTTGTTCACCGCCGTGACGCCGCCGAATTTCAGCGTGACGCTGTCAATCTCCAGCAAACTCATCTCAGCCGCTCCGTCTTGAGGTAGCTTTTCTGCCGCTTGAACATGTCCTTGCGCGCAAAGGGGAACAGCTCAAGAAACACCCTGATCTTCAGCCAGCGCCCATAAAGCCCCATGGGTTCGAACAGGATGAACAGGATCAGGATCACGCCGAAGACCCCCGACTCCAGCCCCGGAATGGCCACGCCACGCCCGAACAGATCGGTGGTCATCGACAACACCTGCGGCAGGAAGGCGATCACCACCGCGCCCAGAAATGCCCCGTGGATAAAGCCAAGCCCCCCCACCACGATCATCATCAGCAATTGGATCGACAGCAGGAAATTGAAGGTCTCGTTGTTGAACGCCCCTGCGAACAGCCCCATCAGCGCGCCACCCAAGCCAGTGATCGCACAGGAAATCCCGAAAGCGATGGTCTTGGTCTGCGCCACGTTCACGCCCATGGCCTGCGCCGAAATCTCGCTGTCGCGCACGGCGGCAAAGGCCCGGCCCAGCGGCGCCCGCAGCAGGTTGCGATAAAACAGCGTGACCATCAGCACGACGACCAGCACCAGATAGTACCATTCGACCGGGTTGTTCCAGCGGTTGATCTCATAGCCGAACAGATCAATCGGCGGCGACATCTTGCCATTCACCCCGTCGGTCCATTCCTTCAACAGAACGATGATGTCATCGGCCAGAATCGCCAGTGCCAGCGTCGCAATCGCCAGATACACCCCATGCAGTTTCAGCGCCGGAATGGCGATCAGCGCACCCACGACGCCGGTAATGACCCCCGCCAGCAGGAAGGCCAGCACGAAGGGCACATTCGCTTCCATCATCAGCACGCAGGAATAACATCCCAAGGCCATAAAAGCCGAATGGCCAAGGCTCACCTGTCCGGTCTGCCCGGTCAGCAGCATCAGCCCCAACCCGGCAATCGCCCAGATCAGCACGTTCGTCGCCTCACCCAGAAAGAACGGATCAATCAGCAGCGGCAAGGCCAGCGCCAGCACCAGCAAAGCGGCATAAAGGGTGAAATTCCACCAGTCCGGGAACAGGCGGATGTCCTGATCGTAATCTGTCTTGAAATGAAACTTCATCGCATCACACCTTCTTCGCTCGGACCTGCGCGAACAGGCCGTGGGGGCGGAACAGCAGGACCGCGATCAGCAGCGCATAGGGCGCGATCTGGCTCCAGCCCGGTGGCAGGTAGCGCGCGGCGAAAGGCTCGATCACACCAACGATCAGCCCACCCAGCAACGCGCCCGGCAAACTCCCGAACCCGCCGATCACCGCTGCGGCAAAGGCCTTGATCCCGATGAAGCCCGCGGTCGGATCAAGCGCCCCCTTTGAGGCGTAGAGGATACCCGCAACCGCCGCCACGATCCCCGCCAAGGCCCAGACCATGCCCTGTATCCGCTTGACAGGAATCCCCATGTAATAGGCCGCCATCTGGTTCTGGCTGGCCGCCTGCATCGCAAGCCCCATCTTGGTATGCTGAAAGAACTGCCACAGCAGCAAGGTCATGATCAATGTGACGATGATCACGGCAATATCCGCCAGACCCAGCACCAGATCCCCGATCCGCACATCGCCCAAGGCCAGTGGCGAGCGTAGCGATTGCGGCTCATGCCCCCAGATCTCGCCCACCGCAAACCGGATCACGAAACCCAAGGCGATGGTCACGATGATCACCGCCACCTGGCTTTGGCCAAAGACCGCCCGCAGCACCACGATATCCAGCAGATAGCCCAGCAGACCCATGATGATGAACACCAAAGGCAGCGCCAGCCAGAACGGAATGCCCGCATATTCGGGATTGACCAGCCCAAGGGTCACGAAAGCCCCCAGCATCATGAAATCGCCTTGCGCGAAATTCACGGCCTCCGTGGCCTTGTAGATCAGCACAAAGCCCAGCGCGATCAGGCCGTAGACACAGCCATTCGCAAGCCCGCTGATCAGAAGTTGCAAAACCTCCACGCGATCCTCCCTGTTTTGCGGCCCCCGCTTGTGGTGCAGAGTGCCCCGGCTTTGCGCCGTTATTCTTTTGCCCTGCGAACGGCCCTCCTCCAAAAGGTCCGGTGCGGGGTCCGAGGTGATGTGATCCTGCATCCAATGGTGGAACAGGCAGCGACCTCAAACTGGCCCTACCTCTCCATGTTTACCCAAATCCGTCAACAGATTTGCCCCTGCCTGACGCAGCGGAATACGCATTTTCGGGATAAAATTCTGCATTGCGGACAAAGGCCGGTTGCGCGGGCCACGATTGCGCCCCGCGCACAGCCCCGTCAGGTCGCCGCAAACGCCACCGCGACCTGCCCGAAATCGCCGAAATCCGCCGCGATCCGGCAACCGCGCGGACATTCCACAGGCCGGATGAAGCTGCCCGACAGGATCACCTGTCCCGCCTCGATTCGCTGCCCATACAGCGCCATCCGCCGCGCCAGCCAGACCACCGCCTCGACCGGATCGTTCAGGACCCCGGCGCCCAGCCCCGTCTCCTCGACCTCTCCATCCCGCGTCAGGATCGCGCCCACCCAGCGCAGATCGACCGCGTCCACCGCATGGCGCTGCGATCCCGTCACGATCCCCGCATTGGCGGCATTGTCGGCAATGGTATCAAAGATCCGCCGCGTCTGCCCCGTGGCAGGATCAGCCCGCAGGATGCGCGTGTCCAATATCTCCAGCGCAGGCGTCACATAATCTGTCGCCGCCACCACATCGGCGCGCGTCACCGATCCGCCCGCCAAAGGCGCTTTCATCACGAACGCAATTTCCGCCTCGACCCGCGGCTGGATGAACCGCTCGCGCGGGATCACGGCCCCGCTGTCAAAACCCATGTCATCCATCAACACCCCGCTGTCGGGGATATCGATGTTCAGCGCCGCCTGCATCGCGCGTGACGTGAGGCCAATCTTCCACCCGATCACCCGTCGCCCCGCCGCCAGCCGCCGCGCCACCAGCGCCTTCTGCACGCCATAGGCATCATCCATCGTCATGCCGGGATGCGCGATCGACAACAAACCGATCTGCCGCCCTGTCACTTCCGCCTGAAACAGCGCCTCACCCGCCGCCGCGATCTCTGCCTCAGTCATGCCTCATCCTCCACGGTATTGCGCAGCACTCCGATCCCCTCGGCCTCCACCTCGATCACATCGCCGGGCACCAGATAGCGCGGCGGATCAAACCGCGCCCCCGCCCCCGTGGGCGTCCCCGTCACGATGATGTCGCCCGGCACAAGTGTCGTGAAGGTCGAGATATAGGCGATCTGCCGCGCCACCGGGAACAGCATCCGCCCCGTGCGATCATCCTGCCGGACCTCGCCATTCACCCGCGTCTGCAAATGCACGTCGAGAATCTGCGCGGGGTCCGTAAATGGCACCAGCCAAGGCCCCATCGCGCCGGAGCGGTCCCAATTCTTGCCCTGCGTCACGTTGAATTTCGCATGGCGCACCCAATCGCGCAACGTGCCCTCGTTGCACAGGCTCAGCGCCGCAACATGATCCAGCGCCTGATCTTCCGCGATCCGCCGCCCGCCCTTGCCGATCACCACGGCAATCTCGCCCTCATAATCCAGCTGCGGCGTCTCGGGCGGCCTGATCAATGCCTGCCCATGCCCGGTAAAGGACCGCGCAAAGCGGATGAACAACGACATGTTGGGCGGCGCCTCTTGCCCGTCCTTATACTCGGCATTGCGGTCGGGGAAATTCACCCCCACGCAGATGATCTTCTCAGGTGCAGGGATCGGCAGGTCCCAATCAAAACCACCCTCAGGATGCGTCACCGTGCGCCCCTTAGCCGCCGCCTCCAGCGCGCCCAACCCATCCGCCGCGATCACCTCACGCAAGCTGGGCCACTGCGGAAAGTCGCCCGACAACGCCACAAAGCCACCCTCAACCACAGCCCCATAAAGCTGCCGCCCCTCGGCCCTTACCGTCGCAAACCGCATCGCGCTGCCCCCTGCTTCATCTTGCCAAAAATACTCAAACCCGCCGTCACCGCAGGTTCACGGCGCGATGATGGGCTGCGCCTTCAACGCGGATTCCGCTACCGCGACGCCGTCGAACAAGCTGCCTTCCTCGAACCAGCTACGCGGCGCGGGTGCCCCCCACAGCGTCTGGCGCTGCGGGTCGGTCAGGCTCCAGCGGATCGGCTCCAGATCGGGATCAACCGTTTGGTAATCCGAGCAATAAATCTCGATACGGTGCCCGTCCGGGTCGCGGATATACAGGAAAAACGCATTCGAAATTCCATGCCGCCCCGGCCCGCGCTCGATATTGGCGACATATCCCGTGGTCGCCATCAGATCGAGCAGATCAATGATCGCCAGCGGATTGGGCACCCAGAACGCCGTATGATGCAAGCGTGGCCCGGTCCCGTTGGTGAACGCAACATCATGCACCCCGCCCTTGCGATGCATCCACGCCGCCCACAGCTTCCCGCTCGCGTCATCCTCGGTATACTCGGTCACGCGGAACCCGATCTCGTTATAGAACGCGACACTGGCATCCACATCGCTGGAAAACATGTTGAAATGGTCGATCCGTAGCGGCTTCACACCCTTATACAGCGCGTATTTCTGATGGATCGGCGGCAGGCGGTCCATCCGCGCATAGAATTCCAGCGGAATGCCAAACGGATCGCAGGTCCGCAGCACGCGTCCGACAAAGGGCCGCTCGACCCACTCCACCGGCAAGCCCTTGCCCCGAAAGAACGCCTCGGCCTTGTCCAGATCGGGATGATCGAACAGCTTGAACCCCAGCACACCGACGCTCGCCGCATCCGCGCGGCGCAGCACGATGCAATGGTGCCCGCGCTCCTCCATCGCCCTTAAATAAATGGTCTCCGCATCCTCATGCGTGACCTGCAAACCAAGCGTGTCCACATAAAACGCGCGCGAGGCTGCCAGATCGGTCACGCGGTATTCCACATGGGACAGACGGACGATGTTGAAAGGCGGGTAAAGAACCGGGGCGGGGACGGGCATCTGTGATCCTCCTTCTCAGGCGCCAAGCCGGGGGATGGGGTGCTGGCCCAAGGCCAGACCGATATGTTTCTGCTCCATGTAGAAATCAAACGACCAATCGCCGCCATCGCGCCCGATGCCGCTTGCCTTGACCCCGCCGAAAGGCGTGGGCAGGTGACGCACATTCTCCGAATTCACCCAGATCATCCCGGCTTCCAGCGCATGTGTCACCCGCAGCGCGCGGGTCAGGTCATTGGTCCAGACATAGGCGGTCAGCCCATAAGCCACGCCATTGGCAATCTCCAACGCCTCAGCCTCCGTCTCAAACGGGATCACGGTCAACACAGGCCCGAAAATCTCCTCCTGCGCGATCCGCATATCGGCCCGCGCGCCCGTGAACAGAGTCGGACGCACATAATGCCCCGGCTGATCCAGCGCCGCGCCCCCCGCGGCAATCATCGCCCCTTCGCTGCGCGCCACGTCGAAATAGCTGCATACCTTGTCGAAATGCACCTTGTGGATCAGCGGCCCCACTTCGGTCGCGGGGTCCAGCGGATGCCCGACCTTGATCTGGTTGACCCGCTCGATCAGCTTGGCGGTAAACGCTTCCGCGATCGAGGATTGCACCAGCAGCCGCGATGACGATGTGCACCGCTCCCCATTCAGCGAATAGATCATGAAAATCGCCGCATCCAGCGCGCGGTCCAGATCGACATCGTCAAACACGATCACCGGGTTCTTCCCGCCCAACTCGAAATGCACCCGCTTGAGCGTATCCGCCCCCTGCTTCATGATCATCGAACCGGTCTTGGATTCTCCCACAAACGCTATCGCCTTGATATCGGGATGCTCGGTCAGGGCGCGCCCTGCCTCCTCTCCCAACCCGTTGACAAGGTTCCACACCCCCGGCGGAAGACCGGCCTCCTCGGCGATCTCCAGCAGGATACGCGCTGTCACCGGGCTGAACTCGGCGGGTTTGTGCACCACCGTGCAGCCAGCCGCCAGCGCAGGCGCGATCTTCCATGTGGACAGCATGAACGGCGTGTTCCACGGCGTGATCACCCCCACCGGGCCAATCGGCACGCGGGTGGTGATGTTCATGAGCGTGGGCGAGGGCAGGTGCTGCCCATCCCGCGCCGACAGAGCCTTGTCGGCGAAGAACCGGAAATTCTCGGCCCCGCGCAATGCCGCCTTCGACATGAAGCGCAACGCCTGGCCGGTATCCCAGCACTCGGCCAGCGCAATCTCCTCGGCCCGCGCCACGATCCCATCCGCGATCTTGTGCAGGATTTTCTTCCGCGCCGCCGCCTCCATATCCCGCCACGCCGGGAACGCCGCCTTGGCCGCTGCCGCCGCTGCATCAATATCCGCAACCGTCCCCCGCGCCACCTGACAGATCAGGCTTTCATCGACGGGTGAATGATTGGCAAAGGTCGCGCCATCTGATGCCGGACAATCCACCCCGCCGATCCGGTTCATCACACCTGTCGCGGCAATACGCGCCAATATGGGGCGCAGCTTGGCCATATTCGCATCCAGCGCAGAGGTCTCACTCATCAGATCAGTCCTTCAAATGGTCGCGGATCGAGCCAGTCTTGGGCGACAGCGCCGGATCAATATCCCGCATCTCCAGCGACAGCGCCAAAGACCGTCGCGCCATCACCGGGGCCAAAAACTCCTCAGCCGCAGCGAAAATATGCGCCGTCGCCCGCTCCCGCGTGGCCAAATCACGCCCGCCGCGCAGCCGCACGCCAATGTCGATATACCCATGATCCGGGTTGCCATCAGCGATGCTGACATGGCTGGCGGCAAAGGCGCGCACCCGCACACCCGCCACCGGAAACTCACCTGTCTCAATGGCGGCACGCCGCAATAGATCACAGAGGGCGGCGATATCCACCTCTGGCTCCAGATTGGCCGAATAGTCGATGGTGATATGCGGCATGACCCCTCCCCTGACCTTGCCATTAACATGTTAAGTAAAATGCAAACTGCGTCAAGCCCCCATATTGCCTGTGCCGCGAAACCGGGGCAGATAGGGGGCATGGACATCACCCGCGACACCGCCCCCGAAACGAACCGTTCCCTGCCCATCGCGCTGCTGCGCGCGCGGGAAAAGGTCATGGGGCCGATCCGCGCCATGCTGGCCGATGTGGGTGTCACTGAACAGCAATGGCGCGTCCTGCGCGTGCTGGCCGAACGCGGCACGCTTGATCCGACCGAAATCGCCGACCGCTCCTGCCTGCTGATGCCCAGCCTGACGCGGATCCTGCAAACCCTGACCGCCAAGGGCCTCATCACCCGCGAAGCCCATCCCACCGACAAACGCCGCCAACTGGTCAGCATCACGCCGGATGGGCGGCAGCTGATCGCCGACAACCTCAAGGAAAGCCAGCGCCTGAACGCATGGCTGCGCGAAAGCTTCGGCGCGGACAAACTCGACGCGCTTTTGGACCTGCTGAACGAACTGGACGCGCTGGACCGCGACACGCGCGGCTGAAACAGGCGGGGCAGGGGGCGCTGCCCCCGACGTTCAACCTTGTTGAACGCCTCCCCCGGGATATTTCAGGCAAGAAGAAACAGGGACTAGGCTTGGACGATCCCGCGCGCGACCCAGTCGTCGAAGATCTCCAGCACCTTTTCGGCAAAGCCGGCATCGTTGATATGGCAGTCCAGCGCATGCAGCGTGGTCGTGGCGGGCATCGCCCCCTCCATCGCCGCGCAAAACGCCGCCACCCCCTCTGCATCATGCAGCGGGCCTTCGGGCCGGTCCCATTCATTGCACCCGCCGCGCGGCAGGATGAAGGCAGATGGCCCTGTCGCCATGGCCAGTTTCTGCGCGTAAAGCCCCGCAATCTCGCGCCGCTCCTCAGCCGTGAGCACGGTCGAGGTCAGAAGCCGGTTGTGGTCATGCGTGGGCCGTCCCGCCAGACGCGGCGGGATCGGCTGCCAACCGATCAGGTCCACCAGATCATAGCAGGCCGGGGCCACAATCTGCGGGATACCGCGCAATCCTGCATTGGTCATGCGGTCAGCCCCCGCTGAAATGCCTGATCCCATGTGATGGTTCACGATCTCCTGCGTGGCGAAATCCATCACGCAGGCAAAGGCCCCCTCGGCGGCCAGCGATTCAAACGCCCGCCCGCCCATGCCGGTGGCGTGAAACACCGCAACCTCGAACCCCCGCGCCTCCAGCGCCGGTTTCAGATGCACCATGTACTGCAGGATCGTCTTGCCGAAACTGGTCATCCCGATCAGCGGCCGGTCACGGCGAGGCGGCTCCACCGCCCGCGCGGCCCCCAGAACCGCCCCCGCCGCCTGACTGAGCGAGGATTTGCACACCGAATTCAACCCATACAGCCCCCCCGCCCACAGGATCATCTGGATATCGGCAGCAATCCGTTCGGGCGGCAGCATGGCCGAGAAACTGACGGTCGAGACGACATATTTTGGCACCCCCAAGGGCAGTGCGGCGCACAGGTCCAGCGCCAGATCCGTGCCCATCGTGCCCCCCAGCACGATCACCCCGTCGATCCGGCCCGCCGCGTGCAACTGCCGCGCCAGCGCCGCCGCCCCCTGCGCCATGATCTGCATCGCGGTATTCTCATCCCCGCTGTCGATCGCGGCCTGAATGGAACTGCCGCCCGCCACGGCCACCTCATGCTTGGAAAGATCGGTGCCCCGCTTCGGCTCCCCCAGAACCGACACATCCATGGACATCACCCCACCCCCCTGCGCGCGGATGCGCTCGGCCAGATAGGTCAACTCGTCATCCTTGGTGTCATAGGTGCCGACGACGAGGATGGTCTTGTCAGGCGTGGTCATGTGTGGCTCCGGTCAACGGTTGGCAAGATAGGCCTCTGCCAGCGGCAGGGCGGTGCGGATGGCGCGGGCGGATCGCTCTTCGCCCCCCGGCTCGGACAGCCGCGGGATGATCCAGCCGGGATAAGTCAGGGCGCGCAGCAGGATGAACAGATCAAGCGTGGCCGGATCGACCGCGCGGCGGCGGGCGTAACCCTCCAGCAGGGCCGCGCGCATCTGGGGGTAGTCGGGTGCCGTCAGGAACCGCATCAGGAAGGTCGCAAGGTCGAAATCCCGAACCCCCCACCCGCCATCGTCGAAATCGATCAGCGACAGGGCGCCCTCGTGGATCAGGATATTCTCGGACAGCGCATCGGCATGGATCAGGCCGTAATCCAGCGCGCCCTCGATCCCCGCCAGATGCGCATCCGCCTTGACCCGCGCCGCCAGAAGCGTGGCGCGCTGCGGCGCCGTCAGGCCCGGATTGTCCCAGAACGGCCCCCAAAGCGGCGCATCCCCCAAAAGCCCCGCACGATCCCAGGCAGGCCGGGTGAAACCGGGCCGCGGTGCCCAATCATCGCTGATACCATGCAGCCGCGCCAGCAGCGCGCCCAGATCGCGGCACAGGCCCGTCCGATCCGCCACATCCAACTCACCCTGCCGCCCGATAGGCGTGCCCGGCAACCATGTCAGCAGATCGACCAGCGTGCCGTCTACCTCTTCCACCAAGCGACCTGAATGGGAGGGTAGGGGCCGCGGCACATTCAACCCGCCTTGCACAAGCGATTCCATCCACTGCAATTCCGATATCAGCTCGGTATCACTCCGATATCCAAAACGGTGCAGACGCAGGGCAAAGGCCCCGCGCGCATCCTCGGCCCGCCAGACGACATTCTCGCGCCGCGCGGCCAAGGTGATCTGCCCCGGCGCAAAACCCCACAACCGCGCCGCCTGATGCGCCAGCGCCTCCATCACGGCTCCAGCGGCGTGTCGCGCAATACCGCGTCCAGCGCCTTCAGCATCCGGTCGGCATCCCCCTTCGAGAACACCATCGGCGGGCGCATCTTCAGCACGTTGTAATGGATGCCCAGGAAATTCAGCAGCACCCCGCGCTGCCGCATCCCATTGGCGACCCGCTTGGTAAAGGCAGTGGCGGGTGCCTTGGTCACCCGGTCCAGCACCATTTCCGCCCCGAAGAACAGCCCCGACCCGCGCACATCTCCGATGCAGTCATGCCGCCCCGCCAGATCGCGCAGGCCATCGCGGGCATAGTCTCCCACGACCCGCGCATTCTCCATCAACCCTTCCTCCTGCACGACCTTCAATGTCGCCATCGCCGCCGCGCAGGACACCGGATTGCCCGCGAAGGTGTTGAAATAGCGAAACGCGCTGCGGAACGCATACATCGTCTCATGCGGCGCAATCACCGCCGCCACCGGGTGTCCGTTCGCCATCGGCTTCCCGATGGTGATGATGTCGGGCGTGAAACCGATCTTCTGAAACCCCCAGAAATGCGTGCCCAACCGCCCGAAACCCGGCTGCACCTCATCCGCGATGATCACGCCGCCTGCACGCCGCACCACCTCGACCGTGGGATCAAGCCAGCCATGGGGCAGGTCGGGAAACCCCTCATTGGCGAAGAAGGGACAGAGGATCAGGGTGGAAAACCCATGCTCCGTCGCCTCCAAGGCGTCGATCTGCGCCTGCACGGCGGCGGCAAAGGCATGGGCATGCGCCATCCCCGCCACCCCGCCCAAGGGGCGATAGCTGTCTGGCGCAGGCACGAAACCCACATTCGTGGCATAGCCCCCCGGCGGCGGGTTCGTCCGGCTCAGCTGATGCACGGCGGTCGTATTGCCATGATAGGTGTGATCCGTGGCGATCACGCCTGTCTTGCCTGTCAAGGCCTGCGCCATCCGCAGCGCCACGTCATTCGCTTCCGACCCCGTGCAGGTCAGCAGCGCCGTGTCAAACGGCGCCCCCACCATCCCGGTCAGCGCCTCGACATAATCCAGAATCCCCTCGTGCAGATAGCGCGTATGGGTGTTGAGCATCCCCGCTTGCGCGCAGATCGCCTCCACCACCTTCGGGTGGCAATGGCCCACATGCGGCACATTGTTGTAGCAATCCAGGTATTCCCGCCCCTCCGCATCCCACAGCTTGGTGCCCAGACCACGCACCAGATGCACAGGCTCCTCATAAAAGGTGGACATGTTCGGCCCCAACAGGCGGGCACGGCGGTCGATGAGGCTCTCGGTCATAGCTGGATCCACGCAGTCTTGAGGTCGTGATACTTATCCAGAGCATGCAGCGATTTGTCATGCCCATTGCCGGATTGTTTCACGCCCCCCAGCGGCACCGTATTGTCGGCCCCGCCATAGGTGTTCACATGCACCACGCCCGCACGCAGCCCGGCCACCATCCGATGCGCGCGGCTCAGGTTCGATGTCCACACGGCCGAGGCCAGACCGTAATCGCTGTCATTGGCAATCCGCAGCGCATCCGCCTCACTGTCAAACGGGATCACGGCCAGAACCGGGCCGAACACCTCCTGCCGGGCCAATCGGTGATGGGGGTGCACACCCGTCACAATCGTCGGCTCCATATAGGTGCCGCCCGTCGCCTCCAGAATACGCCTGCCGCCCAGCACAACCTCGCCGCCCTCATCGACTGCATCCGCTACAAAGCCAAGGTTCCCTGCCAATTGCCGCTCGGAATTCACCGCCCCGATCTGGCTGGACAGGTTCAGCGGATCACCCACCTTCAACGCCCCCGCATGCCGCGCCAGCATGCTGACAAAATCATCATGCACCGACCGTTCCACCAACAGGCGCGAGCCTGCGACGCAGACCTGCCCCGCATTGCGGAAAATCCCCATGGCCGACACTTTCGCCGCCTGTTCCAGATCCGGCGCATCGGCAAACACGATATTGGGCGATTTGCCCCCCAGCTCCAGATAACAGCGCTTCAGGTTCGACCGCGCGGAATATTCCAACAACCGCCTCCCCGTGGCCCCTGATCCGGTAAAGACCATCACATCCACATCCATAGACAGGGCCAGCGCCTCGCCCGTGACATGGCCATGCCCGGTGACGACGTTCAAAACGCCATCCGGCAACCCGCATTCCAGACAGATCTGCGCCAGCCGCAGCAGCGACAGTGACGCGGTCTCCGCAGGCTTCAACACAACCGAATTACCCGCCGCCAGCGCCGGGGCCAGCTTCCACGCCCCGATCATCAGCGGAAAGTTCCACGGCACAATCGCTGCCACCACACCCACCGGCACATGATGCACCAGCCCCAGCACATCCGGGGCCGTGGGCGCGATCTGCCCGTAAACCTTGTCAATCGCCTCGGCGTAATACCGAAAAGTCCCCGCCGCCGATCCGGCCTCGGCCTTCAGCGCCATGCCGATCTCGGTCCCGTTGTCGCGCACACCCAGCACGGTCAACGCCAAGGCCTCGGCCTCGATCCTGTCCGCGATCCGGTGTAGCACCGCCTTGCGCGCCGCGGGCGACAGCCGCGACCAGCGCCCATCCTCGAACGCACGCCGCGCCGCCGCCACCGCGCGCCCCACATCAGCGGCATTGGCCGCCCCGATGGTGGTCAGTCGCGATCCGTCGATGGGCGAGGTAACGTCGAGCGTGCCTCCCTCAGCCTCTTGCCACGTTCCGTCAATACAAAGTCCCTGCGGCGGGACAGGAACGTGCCGAAGCGCGTCGATGCGGGTCTGGTCGACCATTGGGCCTCCTTAAGACGTCTGGATTGGATCACCGCGCCCCGGATCTGGAAGGCGATGATCAGGATGATGAATACGAACAGCGCCATCGCGATGGGCCGGTCGATGAAATCGTAAGGCGTTTTCACCCGCGCCATGGCAATGCGCAGCTTGGCCTCCATGATGCCGCCCAGCACGATCCCCATGATGATCGGCACAATCGGCAGGCTCAGCCGCTTGAGGATGAACCCGAACAGCCCGAACGCCGCCGCCATCAGGCAATCGGTGGCCGAGTTGCGCAGCGAATAGATGCCCACGAAAGACAGAGTCAGGATGCCAACCCCCAGAAACCGGTTCGGCAACCGCGCCACCATCATCAGCGCATTGGTGGAAAACAGCAAAAACACCATCACAAGGATATTCAGGAACAACAGCGCCAGATAGATCGCCATGACGAAATCCATCTGGTTCTGGAACAATCCCGGACCGGGCACCACGTTATGCACATAGAACACCGCCAGCATCATCGCCGTCAGCTCCTCGCCGGGAATCCCCAGCGCCAGCAGCGGCACCATCGCGGCGGCAGGCACCGAGTTGTTGGCGCTCTCCGAGGCAATCAGCCCCTCAACCGATCCCTGTCCGAAATCCTCGGGCCGTTTCGAGGTTTTCTGCGCATAGGTATAAGCCAGAAATTGCGAGGTGAATTCCCCCACCCCCGGAATGATCCCCATCAGCACGCCGAAACCTGACGACACCCCCGCCACACGCGGATGCCGCGCCACCTCGCGCAGACCTTGGAACATGCCCCCACCCAAGGGCACGCGGCGCGTTTTCACATCATCCCCCTGCATCAGCATGAACGCTTGTGAAATGGCATAAAGCCCCAGCACCACCACGATCAGATCAACGCCTGACGCCAGCCAGCTTTGATCGAAGGTATAGCGCTTGGTGTATTTCACAGGCTCCAGCCCGATAGTGCCGATGAAAATCCCCAAACAAGCCAGCGCCGCCGCAATCGCCGCCTGCCCACGATGCGACACGACGACCAACACCAGTCCCAGCAAGGCCGCCAGAAAAATCTCGCGCGCGCCAAACATCGGCGCGACCTTTGCCAGCACCGGGGCCAGACTGATCAGACAGATGATCGAGATGATGGCCCCCACGAAACTCGCCGTATAAGCAATGGAAATCGCCTTGCGCCCCTCGCCCCGCAGGGTCATGGGATAGCCGTCATAGGTGGTCAGCGCATTCACCGCCGTGCCCGGCGTATTGATCAGGATCGCGGGGATCGCGCCGCCATACATCGAACTGCCGTAGATCCCCAGCAGAAGGGTCAACCCCACGATCGGGTCCATCCAGAATGTCGCGGGCAACAGGATCGCAATGGCGACCGCAGGTCCGACACCGGGCACCGCCCCGATCATCACCCCGCCGATGGACCCCACCAGCAGCGCCAGCATCACGTCCCAGCGGTAAAGAACCTCAAGCCCTGCAAAAATCAGATCCATGCCCGCCTCACAGGTAACGCAGCGCAAAGGCGCGGATGCTGTCGGGCAGGTATTCGTAGACGGCACCGCCTGGAATTTTCACCCCCAGAACGCCCTTGAAGATCAGCACGACGGCAACGCCAAAGGCCAGTGACGCCCACAACAGACGCGGGCTGCGATAGCCCAGCCGCCATGTCAGCGCGGGCGCAAAGATCATCGTCGCAGGCAGATGCCCGATCCGCGGCACGGCAAAGACATAGACCATGAACCACGCGGTATATTCCAAGGGCTGCACCCAGACGCGGGCCTCGGCCCGATCCTCGCGGCTGATCCACGGACGACGCAACCCCATGCCCCGCCGCACCCCGCGCAGATGCAACAACCCGAACAGCACCATCCCCGCACCCGCGACCCCCGGCCAGAAGCCGGGCTGCGCGAACAGCTTGGTGCGCGGCGCCCATGTGGTCTGGTTGCCCAGATTGGACAGGATGAAGATGGCAAAACCCGCAAAGGCCAGCGCGAACAGGATCTGCCCGCGCCGTGGCCCCTTGCTGGCAAGGAAGGGATCGTCAGACATCAATCACCCGTTCTGGCCGAGGGAGACAGGAAACGGGGGGCGGGCGGCATCCATGTTCCGCACCGCCCCCGACCGGATCACTCCAGCATCGCCCCGATGGCTGCGACCTTCTCGATATCGGCCTTGATCCGCGCAGCGCTCTCCTCGGCATTCTGCCAATAGACCAGCCCGCCGGTATCCTTGGCCACCTGCTGCGCCCGCTCGCCCATCACGGTCTTTTCCGCCACGGCGATGATCTTGTCACGCACATCCTGCGGCGTGTCCTTATGCACGAACAACCCGTTCCACAGCGCGATATCCAATGACGGCTCGATCTCTCCCACAGTGGGCGCATCGGGCACCAGCGGAATGCGCTCGTCGGTGATCGCGGCCAGAACCTTCACACTGTCCAGACAGGGCAGGATCAGTTGCAAGGTGGTGTTGATCACATCCGCATCGCCACTGGCCAGCGTATTGCAATCCAGCGCGTCAAAGGCCGCGTCCGATCCCCATTCGAAATCCATCGTCTTGGCTAGCGCCATGGTCACCTGCGTGGGTGTCAGCACATTGCCGAAATGTCCCAGCGCCAACGCGTTGGACTTGGCGTATTCCGCCAGCCCCGCCATGTCGTCATAGGGCGCATCCCCGGCGACCGCGATCACGAAAGGATAGGTCAGGAAAATCCCCAGCGGGTCGAACTTCTCGGGCGTCAGTTCGGGAATACCGATCTGGTGGCCCACCACGGGCACCCCGATCACGAATGACCCGATCGTATAGCCATCGGCCGGGGCCGTCGCCACGTCAATGGCACCGGGGAAGGGGCCACCGCCGCCGCCAGGCTTGTTCACGACGGCCGCCGCCACGCCATATTCGGCCTGAAAGTCATCCGCGATCATCCGCGTCAGCACATCTTCAAGGTCACCGGGCGGGAAAGGTACGATGAAGGTGACGGGCTTCTCGGGATAGTCGGCCAGTGCGGCGCCGCCCACGGCAGCCATGCACAGGGTCAACGCCCCGCCCAGAATGGATGTGGTCTTCATGTCTGTCTCCCTGTTTCATTTTGTCGGTTCATTATTTGAACCATTGGTTCTAAAATAGATTGACAGACGGTCCGCGTTTCTGTCAACGATTTTAAGCACCCCAAGGCATCCGCATGCGCCGATGCCTGCAGAACAGGACGCAGACTGGAGAAGACCCCCGGATGGGAACCGTCGCCAAGGCTTTGTCATTGCTGGATCATTTCAGCCGCGCCCGGTCCGAGATCGGGCTCAGCGATCTCGCGCGCCTGTCCGGTCTGAACAAGGCCACGACCTATCGCCTGCTGTCCGAATTGCAGCAAGGGGGATTCGTCGAACAGACAGGATCGGGCCGCGAATACCGCCTCGGCCCCGCCGTCCTGCGCCTTGCCGCCCTGCGCGAAGCTTCTGTGCCCCTACGCGACATGGCGGCGCAATCGCTGCAATCCCTGTCCGATGCCACGCAGGAAACCGCGCATCTGTCGCTGTTGCAGGGCGACCGGCTCAGCATGCTGACCTATGCCTACAGCCCTCGCCACGGCACCCGCGTCACGATGGAGGATGCGCAGGTCCTGACCTTCCACGCCACCAGTTCCGGCCTCGCCGTTCTGGCCTTCTGCCCGCCCGACATGATCGACCGCGTCCTGCAAGGCCCGCTCGAAAAACGCACCGAAGACACGCTGACCGACCCCGCCGCCATCCGCGCCGCACTGGATGAGGTGCGCCGCACCGGCATCGCGGAATCCGTGGGTGGCTTCGAAAAGGATGTCCATTCCCACGCCATGCCGCTCTTCGACGCGCAAACCCGCGTGATCGGCGCAATGGCCGTGGCCGCCCCCGTGGCGCGCATGACCCCCGACCTCAAGTCCCTGATCCGCCGCGAACTCCGCCACCACGCCACCGGCCTGACCCGCGCGCTGGGCGGCTTCCTGCCCGATGGCTTCGCCGTCCCGACCGCCGCTGATTGACCCCTCTGCCACACGCCCGCGCCCCGGAAAGCCCGGGCCGTCAGAAAGGATACCCCGATGAAAGACAGCAACTTCCTGAAAGAGCATAACGCCCGCTCCATGTGGCACCCGATGGCCCATCCTGCCGACAGCCTCGCCAATCCGCCCACCATCGTGACCGGCGCCCAAGGCGTGCGGATCACCGATATCGACGGGCATGAGGTGGTGGATGCCGTGGGGGGGCTGTGGAACGTGAACCTCGGCTTCTCCTGCGCACCGATCAAGGCCGCCATCGCCGCTCAACTCGACCGTCTGCCCTACTACTCGACCTTCCGGGGCACCTCGAACGATGCGGTCATTGAGCTGTCCGAAGAACTGCGCCGCTTCTTCGCCCCCGACGGCCTGACCCGTGCCTTCTATACCTCGGGTGGCTCGGACTCGGTGGAAACCGCCCTGCGGCTGGCGCGGCAATATCACAAGATCAAGGGACAGGGGCAGCGGACCAAATTCCTCAGCCTCAAGAAAGGCTATCACGGCACCCATTTCGGCGGGGCCTCCGTCAACGGCAACGCCAATTTCCGCACCGCCTATGAGCCGCTTCTGGCCGGATGCCACCACATCCCCGCCCCCTACACCTATCGCAACCCCTTCAACGAATCTGATCCCGCGAAACTCGCGCAACTCTGCCTCGCGGCACTGGAAGACGAGATCGCCTTTCAGGGCGCAAACACCATCGCCGCCTTCATCATGGAGCCGGTTCTGGGTGCCGGCGGTGTCATCCCCCCGCACGAGACTTTCATGCCCGGCGTGCGCGAGATCTGCACCCGCCACGGCATCCTTCTGATCGCGGATGAGGTGATTACCGCCTTCGGCCGCACCGGAAGCTGGTCCGGCAGCCGCCATTGGGGCGTGCAACCCGATTTCATGTGCACCGCAAAGGCCATCACCAACGGTTATTTCCCCTTTGGCGCCGTCATGATCGCCGAAGAGGTGGCGCAGGCGTTCGAATCCGACAAGACAGGCGCCGCCGCCATCGGCCATGGCTACACCTATTCCGGCCACCCGGTCGGCGCTGCCGCCGCGCTGGCCTGCCTTGCCGAAACCGAACGTCTGAACGTCCCCGAAAACGCCGCCGCCCGCGGCACGCAGCTTTTCCAGGGCTTGCAGGCACTGGCCGACAAATATGACATCATCGGCGATGTGCGCGGCGGCCATGGCCTCATGTGCGCGCTGGAACTGGTCAGCGACCGCGCGAAGAAAACCCCCATCGACAAGAAAACCATCGGCACCGTGCAAGAGGTCGCCTATCGCGCCGGAGCCATGGTCCGCGTCTCCGGCCCCAACGTCATCATGTCCCCGCCCCTGATCCTGACAGCGGAAGACGTGCAGATTATCCTCTCCGCGCTGGATCAGGGCTTCGCCGCGCTATAACGCAAAAAGCCGGGGGCCATTCACAGCCCCCGGCTTCATCTTGCCTCAAATACTCATATCGCGACCCTGCCGCAGTCCAAACGGCTCAGGCACCCGGCACGATCAGCACCAGCCCATCCAGCTCGTCCCGCGCCGTGATCTGGCAGGACAGCCGGGATGTCGGCCCCCGCGCCGCGTCGACCGTGTCCAGCATCGCATCCTCGAACTCCTCCGGCCCGCCCACACGGGCAGCCCAATCGTCGGTCACCTGCACATGGCAGGTCGCGCAACTCAGGTTGCCGCCGCATTCGCCCACGACACCCGGCACGTTCTGCGCCACCGCCGCCTCCATCAGCGACAGCCCCTCGGCCACCTCCGCCGTGACCCGCGCGCCATCCGGCAAGATCCATGTCACCTGCATGGGCAGCCTCCTCAGACGAACCAGATATAGAAGTCGCGCAGCGCATCGCCTTCCAGATCGCGGGTCTTCTTCACCTCCTGCTCCTTCATGAAGATGTGGTTCTCGACCAGCAGATCACCCACCGCCGCAGACAGCGCAGTGTCCGCCTTCAGATCGGCCACAGCCCCTTTCAGGTTCAGCGCCGTCGTCTCCTTGGCATCCCACCTCTCGAACCCGTCGCCGGTCTCCATCGCGGGCAGGTCATAGCCGCCCTCGAACCCCAGCCGCGCGGCCTGCAACACGGCCGCCACCGCCACGTAAGGATTGGATGACGCATCCGCCATCCGATGCTCCAACCGCGCCTTGGCCCCGCCCTCGCTTGAAATCCGCGTCGTCACGTTGCGATGATCCCCGCCCCAGTTGCACAGATGCCCCGACAGGCTGCCGGGTTGCAGCCGCTGATAGGAATTGGCCGTGGGCGCGATCAGCCCCGCCAGCCCCTTGTGATGCCGCATCAGCCCCGCCACGCAACCGCGTGCCAAAGCGTTCATATGCTCCGGTCCGCCCTTGGGGCCGTCCGACAACGCATTGCCTCCGGCCTCGTCCAGAAATGAAAAGTTGATATGCATCCCCGACCCGCCCGCCGTGGCAATGGGCTTGGGCATGAAGGTCAGCACCACGCCATGCTCCAGCGCAATCTCGCGCGCCATCAGGCGGAACAGCACGATATCATCCACCGCCTTGACCGCATCGTCAAAGGTCAGCGTATATTCGAACTGCGGGCTGTCATATTCGGATGTGATCAGGTCCAGCCGGAAGCCCAGCTCATCCGCCTTCTCCCAGATCGCATCGTTGAAGCGCAGCGGATCGGTGAACGGCCCGGTGCCATAGACATGCGCGCCGGGCGTATCATAGGGGCGCAAGCGGCCCTGATCATCGGCGACCATCGCAAAGGCCTCCAGCTCAATCCCCACCTTGGGTGTCAGCCCCAGCTTGCCCCAATCCGCCACCGCCCGTTTCAGCGCCCCGCGCCCGCACATCGGCAGCGGCACGCCGTCGGTGTCATAGAGGTCCCCCACCACGATCTTGGTCGCCTGGTCCCAACTGTCGCGGATCTCGTCCCCGCGCCAATGCAACTCCATGTCGGGCAGGCCCTCCATCATCATCGAACCGGGGGAATTCAACAGATCCTTGTCGTAATGCACGCCAAAGTTCGACCGACAAAACCGGGTATAGCCATCCCCGATCTTCGATCCGGGCAGGTATTTGCCCCGCATGATCGACAGATGGTCACAAAAAAGCGCGCGCAGGCGGGTGTTCATTCCATATCTCTCCCTGAAGCGCGGTTGCCCCGCGCATATGTTTAAGCCGGCACGACCCGCACCGGCAATGTCTTGATCCCGCCCACAAAGTTTGAGCGCAGAAATTGATGCGGCCCCGCCGCCTCGATCGACCGCAGCCGCTTGGACAGTTCCTCGAACAGCACCCGCACCTCCAACCGCGCCAGCCACATGCCAAGGCAGATATGCGGCCCGCCCTGTCCAAAGCTCAAATGTTTGTTGGGCGTGCGCGCCAGATCGACCCGGAACGGATCCTCAAACGCCGCCTCATCCCGATTGGCCGAGGCGAACCAGTAGAGCACCTTGTCGCCTTCGCGGATCATCTTGCCATGCACCTCGACATCGCGCGTGGCGGTGCGGCGGAAATAGATGGCAGGCGTCGCCCAACGGATGATCTCATCCGCCGCCGTCTCCCAGACAGCACCACTCTGCATCTGGCCCAGCAATTCGGGTTGATGGCACATCGCCTGAATACCGGCAGCGATGGAATAGCGCGTGGTGTCATTCCCCGCCGCCACCAGCAGACAAAAGAAATTGCGAAACTCCGTCTCGCTGATCACCCCGCCATCGCGCCCGGGGTTGAGGATCATGTTCAAAATCCCGTTCGTATCCCCAGAACGCGCCTTATGCGCCATCAACTCCTTGGCGTATTGATACAACTCCGCCCCGGCGGGCGAGTTGAAGGGCATCATCCGGAATTCATCCGTATCCATCTTGTCCAGCACATGGTCGGTGAAATCCGGGTCGGTATTGGCAATCAGCGCATCGCCCTTTTCCACCAGCCAGGGCAGATCAGCCTCCGGCGTGCCCAGAATCCGCCCCAGCATCCGCATCGGCAATTGCCGCGCAATCGCCTTGGTGGCATCGAATTCCCGCGCCTCCAGCGCCTGATCCAGTATCTCGTCGCACAGATCGCGGATATCCTGCTCATATTCCGCGATCACGGGTTTGGAAAACGCCCGCGCCACCTTGACCCGCGTCTGCATATGCTCGGGCGGGTCCGTCTCCTGAAAGGTGCGCCGCGCCAGATATTCCTCATAGGTCTGATCCTCCATCCGGATCCCCCGCGCCGAGGAAAAGATCTCATGCTGCCGGTTCATTTCCGTAATGTCCGCATGCCGCGTGATCGACCAGAACCCCAGCCCCTGATCCCACTCAGTCCAATGCACCGGATCATCCCGCCGCAAACGGGCAAAGGTGTTATGCGGCGCGCCACGGGCAAAGGTGTCATGGCTGGTCAGATCGGCGAAACCGTCATCCTCAGGGGTCCAGACCGTCATCGCGCCACCTTTCCATCAGCCGCCCCGATTGGGACTTGTCGTTAACCTGTTATGTATATTAAAAGCGCTCTAAAATATGTAAAGCAAAATCGGAAAGGGCGGCGCAGATGCATCTGGCAATCCTCATGGCCAATACGGACACGTCCGCTTTCGCCGACGCCCACCCCAGGGACGGTGCGAAATTCACGGCCCTGATCCAATCCGTCCGCCCTGATTGGACAACACAGGTTTTCGCGGTCAAGGACGGGGAATTTCCCACTGACCTTACCGCCTTCGACGGGGTCATGATCACCGGCAGCCCCGCCTCGGTCCATGACCCCGATCCCTGGATCGCCGACCTTCTGGCGCTCATCCGCCAAGTGACCGCCGCGCGCCTGCCGCTTTTCGGGGCCTGCTTCGGCCATCAGGCCATTGCCCTCGCACTGGGCGGGCAGGTCGGCCCCAATCCGGGCGGCTGGGTGTTTGGGCGCACCGAGACGCACCTCGCCACCCCCGCCCCGTGGATGAACCCTTTGCCGGACACAACCGCGCTCTACGCCGCCCATGTCGAACAGGTCACCGCCGTGCCGCCGCAGGCGCGCACCCTCACGGCCTCGCGCGAATGCCCCATCGGCGGCTTCGCGATTGGCAGCCATGTCTACACAACCCAATACCACCCCGAGATGTCGCCCGGCTTCATCGCCGCCTTGATCGAGCACCTGAAAGACGACAAACCCGTCGAGGTGATTACCCGCGCCCGCGCCTCACTGGCCAAACCCGCCGATACCCAGCCCTTCGCGGAATCCATCGCCCGCTTCTTCGAACAGGCCAAAGCCAAAGCCTGAACCCAGCTTCATCTTGCCAAAAATACTCAAACGCCCACGCCCACCACAGGCACCGCGCTCAAAGATCACCCCAACACCGCCAGCAGGTCCATCGCCGTCACCTGATCGAACTGCACATGCCGCGCCATCGCCGCCTCGGCCTCCTCGGACCGCCGCGCCACGATCAGCGCCGCAATCGCCCGGTGATCCCGCGCCGACGCCCCGATCGCGCCCGCATAGTGATAGCGCGCCCGGTAATAGGCCATCAGCTTGCGCGCATTGGTCTTGATCATCTCCAGCAGGAAAGGATTGCCCGCCGCTTCCGCCACGACGCGGTGAAAATCCATGTTCAACTGGTAATAGCGGTCAGGTTCCCCATCCCCCAGCCGCGCCGCATGTTCCTCGCAAGCCGCCACCGCCGCCTCCAGTGCCGCCGCATGGGCGGCCGACAGCCGCCGCGCGGCCAGCCCGGCGGCCTGACCTTCCAGCTTGGCATGCACTTCAAGGATCGCCAGAAACTCGGCCAATGTGGGTTTGAACACCACCGCGCCCTTGCGGGGCAGGCGACGGATCAGCCCCGCCGTCTCAAGCTGGATCATCGCCTCGCGCACCGGCGTGCGCGACACGCCATGCGCCTCGATCAACTCCTGCTCGTCGATCAACCCGCCGGGGCGCAAGCTGCCCCCCTCGATCGCGGTCAGGATCGCGGCGACGATGGTTTCGGTCTGCCCCGCCACCGCGCGGCCTCAGCCCTTGGTCCAGCGCGCCGCCAGATCGCGCGCGGCCCGGGCCAGCAGGACAACATCGATCCCCACCGCCAGAAACTGCGCACCCCAGTCGCGGTAATCGCGGGCCGTGTCATGATCCAGCGCCAGAATTCCCGCCGCCTTGTCCGACGCCTTGATGCGCCCCAGCGCGTCCTTGATCGCGGCACGCACCTCCGGATGCGTGCTGTCGCCCCGGTGCCCCATATCGGCGGCCAGATCGGACGGCCCGATGAACACCCCGTCCACGCCCTCGACCGCCAGAATGGCGTCCAGCGCCTCCATCCCCCTGACGGTTTCCACCTGCACCAGCAGGCACATCTGATCATTGGCCGTGCGGATGTAATCGGGGATCGCCGCAAAGCGCGACGCCCGCGCCAGCGCCGCCCCCGACCCCCGGATGCCTTCGGGCGGATAGCGCATCGCCCGCACCAGATCACGCGCCTGCTCCGCAGTCTCCACCATCGGGATCAGCAGGGTCTGCGCCCCGATATCCAGCGCCTGCTTGATCAGCCACGCCTCACCCATCGGCAGGCGCACCACCGGATGACTGTCAGGCTTCCCCTCCAGCACCTGCAACTGCGCCATGATCGAGCGAATGTCATTGGGCGCATGTTCCCCGTCGATCACCAGCCAGTCGAAACCGGCGGTCGACATCACCTCGGTCGCGTAAGGATCGCCGAACCCGGCCCAGCAGCCATATTGCATCTGACCAGCGGCCAGTGCCGCCTTGAAACGGTTGACGGGTGCGGGCATCGGTTATCCTTTCTGAAGTCCAGCGGCCATTTCGACGATCACGTCATAGGCCATGTCGATATCCGCCTTTGTGGCATCGAATTGCCCGGCCTGAAAGCGGATCACGTAATCGCCCTGCACCCGCGTCTGCGTCAGGTAGATGCGCCCGTCATCATTGATCGCGGACAACAGGGCCTGCGTCAGCGCCTCCGCATCGCCGCCCTGCGGCGCATAGCGAAAGGTGAACAGCGACAGCACAGGTTCCGTCACGATCTCGAACCCCGGCGTGGCCCGCAACCGCTCGGCCAGATCCTGCGACCACGCCACATGATTGCGGATCATCCCCCGCAACCCCTCCAACCCGTAAGCCCGGATCAGGAACCACAGCTTGAGCGCCCGGAACCGCCGCCCCAGCGGGATCGACCATTCCGAATAGTTGATGATCCCATCCGCCCCTTGCGTCTTGAGGTATTCCGGCTGGATCGCCAGCGTCCGCGTCAGGTCGGCGGGAGAGCGGATGAAATGCGCCGACAGATCAAACTGCGTGCCCAGCCATTTATGCGGGTTGAACACCACCGAATCCGCCATCTCGACACCTGCCCACAGATCACGGAATTCGGGGCAGATCATCGCCGCCCCCGCCCATGCCGCATCCACATGGCTGTAAAGCCCGTGGCGCTGCGCCACGGCACAGACCCCGGCAATATCATCGCAAGCCCCCGTGCCCGTGCCACCCGTGCAGGCAATGACGCCTGCCGGCAGGTAACCCGCCGCCTGATCCGCAACAATCGCCGCCTCAAGGGCGGCCACATCCATCCCGCGCAACGGCCCTTGCGTCGGGATTCGCACCAGATTGGCCTGTCCGATCCCCGCAATCCAGATCGCACGGTCGACCGAGGAATGCACCTCCGCCGAACAATAGACCCGCAGGGTTTTCTGCCCCGGCAATCCGCTGGCATTCCCGTCCCAGCCCAGGGCCCGTTCCCGCATCACCAGCACGGCGGCCAGCGTGGCGGAGCTGGCGCTGTCCTGAATGACCCCTGCGAACCCGTCGGGCAGACCAATGGACTGGCGCAGCCAGTCCATCATCCGCGTCTCCATCTCGGTCGCGGCGGGCGATGTCTGCCACAGCATGCATTGCGGCGCCATCACCGTCACCAGATGATCCGCCAGCACGGCGGCGGGTGAGGCGTTGGACGGGAAATAGGCAAAGAAACGCGGATGCTGCCAATGGGTGATCCCCGGCATCACGATGGATTCGAAATCCGCGATGATCTGGTCCATCGGCTGCGCCGTTTCCGGCGGATGCGCGGGCAGGGCGGCCAGAACCTCACCGGGCTTGGTCCGGGCGCGCACGGGCCGGTCCCGCAGCCCCGCATGGTAGCGCCCCGCCCAATCAGCGGCCCAGCGGCCCCATTTCGGAAACTCGTCCCAGCGCATCATGCCCCTCCCTATATAGTTAACATGATAAGTATATCGGGCTGCTGCCGCTGGCAAGGAAAATCCCCCGCTCGGCCCTTGATGGCAAGCGGGGGATTTCGAGTATTTTTGGCAAGATGAATAGAGGGGCGTCAGCTTCCCTCGGGCACGCGGGCGGCGGCCAAGGCCTGCGCCAGAACGCGGCGCTCTCCGATTTGGTTCATCAGGATCAGGATCAGCCGCGCGTTCAGCGCATCGCTCTCGGCCTTGCTCAGCCCCTCATGGGCGGCCAGCAGATCGGCATAGATGTCGTCGGGCCGGTCCATGTTGGGTGTCAGGATCAGATCGGTGGGCATCACTGCATCTCCTGTCCGGTGGCGCGGCGGAGTGCTGCGCGGATGGCGACGGCGTCATAGGCGGGCCAGCGGGCCGCCACATGCTGATCCGGGCGGATCAGGTAAACAGCGGCAGGGGCATCGCCCAGATAGCGCGCCGCCAGCGCGCCGGTGGCATCGTCCTTGTCCGTCAGGGACAGCCGCGTCACGGCGATCCCGTCCTCGGACAGGCCGTCCGGGGCATCGGCGTTGATCGCCAAAAGCGTGAACCGATCACCAAGGCTGTCCAGCAGGAACCCGTTGCCCAAGGCCACATCGGGGCAGGGCGATCCGGGCCGCGTGCGCGCGGGGCCACCGGGCAGGGCGTCGGGCGTGTTCAATGGCGAGCCGTCATAGGTGCAGGGCATCGACAACCGCCCCGAATTCACCAAAGGCCGCGCAAAGGCGTGATGCTCGCTCAGGTCCAGCACGGCATTGCGGAAGATGCGGCTGATCTCGGACTTGGGCGTGATGAAATCGGTCGAGCGCGAGGAGTTCAGGATATTCTCATCCGCGCCGAAGATGCGCTCCGCGTCATAGCTGTCCAGAAGCGCCTCGGGCGCGCGGCCCTCCAGCACCAGTTTCAGCTTCCACGCCAGATTGTCGGTATCCTGCAACCCCGAATTCGCCCCGCGCGCCCCGAAGGGGCTGACCTGATGCGCGCTGTCGCCTGCAAAGATCACGCGGTTATGGCGGAACTTCTCCATCCGGCGGCACTGGAAGGTGTAGATCGACACCCATTCCAGACTGAATTCCACATCATCGCCCAGCATCGCTTTCAGACGGGGGATCACCTTTTCCGGCTTCTTCTCCTGCTCCTTGTCGATATCCCAGCCCAGTTGCAGGTCGATCCGCCAGACACCATCTGGCTGCTTGTGCAGCAGCGCCGACTGGCCCCGGTTGAAGGGGGGATCGAACCAGAACCAGCGTTCGGTCGGGAAATCCGCCTCCATGATCACATCGGCGATCAGGAAATTGTCCTCGAACACCCGGCCCACGAAGTCCAGCCCCATCATCGACCGGATCGGACTGGCCGCGCCATCGCAGGCGATGACGTAATCGGCGGTGATGCTATAGGGACCATCCACCGTGTCGATCGTCAGCGCCACATGATCACCGTGATCTGCGACGCGCGCCACCTTGTTGCCGCCGCGCAGGTCCAGCGGCGCGCCCTCGGACTGGATCGCGCGCGCGCGGCGCACCAGATAATCCTCGAAATAATACTGTTGCAGGTTGATGAAGGCCGGGCGCTTGTGCCCCTCCTCGGGCAGCAGGTTGAAGTCATAGACCTTGCGCTCGTCGAAAAAGACCTTGCCGATGTTCCACTGCACGCCCTTGTCCACCAGCGGCGTGCCCAGCCCCAGACGATCCGCAATCTCCAGCGTGCGCTTGGCAAAGCAGATCGCGCGGCTGCCGAAACTGACCTTGTCATTCTCGTCCAGCACCACGACCTCGACCCCCTGACGCGCCAGATCAATGGCGGCAGCCAGACCCACGGGACCGGCCCCCACCACAACGACCCGGTGATGGGCGGGCGTGGCCGCGTCCTGATCCGCGTGGCGGGTATAGGGATAGAGCGGAACCTCGAAGATCTTGTTCATCAATCGTCCTTTCGCAACAGCGCCCATGCGGACCAGACCGCCGTGCCGCCAAAGAATGTGCCTGCGATCAGCACCACCTCAAGGGCGGCGATGCCACCCACACCACGGATCGCAAGGGCCGCGATCATCAACCCCAGCCCTATGACCGAGGCGGCCAACCGCAGCTTCAACTCGCCCCGCGTGGGTCCGTATTTCATCGCCGCACCCGTCCTGTCAGCCCTGAAGGGCCTCCCACATCTCGATGTCGCGCTGCGCGGTCCAGATGCGGGGCGTGTCGATCCCGCGCGCCTCGTCATAGGCGCGGGCCACGTTGAAGGGCAGGCAATGCTCGTAGATCGCGTAATCCTTGAACTTGGGATCACAGGCGGCGCGCACCGCATCCCAGGCTTCCTTGAGGCTGCCGCCACGCGCGGCCACACGGGCGGCGGCATTATAGGTGCTGTCCACGAAATCACGCGTATTCTCGATGGCCGCCGTCACCATGTCCTGCCCCATCAGCGCATCGCCGCGCCCCGGTGCAATCGCATCCACCTGGAACGAGGCGATGGCGTCCAACGTATCGCCCCAATCGCTGAAATGCCCGTCGCCGCAATAGCAGGCCGAGTGGTATTCCACGATATCACCCGTGAACATCACGTTCTGATCCGGCACATGGATCACGATATCGCCCGCCGTGTGCGCGCGGCCCAGATGCATCAGGTCGATCCGGCGGTTGCCCAGATAGACGGTCATGTCATCGCTGAAGGTCGTGGTGGGCCAAGTCAGGCCGGGGATGCTCTCATGCCCCTCGAACAGGCGCGGGAAACGCTGGAACTCGCTGTCCCAATCCTGCTGACCACGCTCCACCACCATGGCGCGGGCCTTGTCGCCCATGATGATCTGACTGGCCCCAAAGGCGGATGCGCCCAGCACGCGCACCGCGTGGTAATGGGTCAGCACCACATGGCTGATCGGCTTGTCGGTGACCGAGCGCACGCAGTCGATCACCTTGTTCGCCAGACGCGGGGTTGCCTGCGCCTCGACGATCATCACGGACTCGTCGCCGATGATGACGCCGGAATTGGGGTCACCCTCGGCGGTGAAGGCATATACACCCTCGCCCACTTCGGTGAAGGTGATCTTCTTTTCGGTCATGTCGCCTTGCGATGCAAAAGCCTTGGCCATGGGTCGTCCTTTCTGAGGTCGGTGCCGGGGCAGGGGTGGGACGCCTCCGGCGGGGATATTTTCGGCAAAAAGAAGCGGAAAGCCTATCTTGCGTAGGGGTCTTCGAGGGCGGGCAGCAGCGTGCCGGAGCAGTCGCCGAACCCGATCGTATAACCATCGCCATGCGCCGCACCATGCAGCGTCAGCGTATCGCCATCGGCCAGAAAGCTGCGCGTCTCGCCTGTCTCCAGCGTCAGCGGTTCCTTCCCGCCCCAGCTGAGTTCCAAAAGGCTGCCGCGCTGATGCTTTTCCGGGCCGGATATGGTGCCAGAGCCGAGCAGATCACCGGGCGTCATCGGGCAACCGCTGGTCGTGTGATGTGCCAGTTGCTGCGCGGCGGAATAATACATCTCGCGGTAATTGGTGCGCGCGATTTCGGTGGCAGCCTTGCCTTCGGGCGCCAGCGTCACGGTCAGGTCGATGTCATAGAGCATCGGGCCGGTATCCTTCAGGTGATCGAGCAGCGGCACCTCCCGCGCGGGCGTCGGCACACGGAACGGCTCCAAGGCCGCTTTCGTCACGATCCAGGGGCTGATCGTGGTGGCGGTCGCCTTGGCCTGAAACGGCCCGAGCGGTTGGTATTCCCACGCCTGAATGTCGCGCGCCGACCAGTCGTTCAAAAGGACATAGCCGAAGATCATCGCATCGGCCTCATCCACCGTGACCGGGCCTTCGCTGGCCATGCCCACGACCGCGCCCATCTCCAGTTCCAGATCAAACCGGGCCGAGGGCGCGAAACGCGGGGCCGCGTCATCCGGGCCCTTCAACTGCCCCCAGGGGCGGCGCACCGGCGTGCCCGACACCACCACGGAGGAGGCGCGGCCATTATACCCGATGGGGATATGCAGCCAGTTCGGTGGCAGGGCATTTTCCGCCCCCCGGAACATCGTGCCCACATTGGTGGCATGATGCTTGCCCGCATAGAAATCGGTGTATTCGGCGACCAGAAAAGGCAGGTGCATCTCGGCCTGATCCATCGGCACCAGCAGCGGCGCAACAGCCGCCTCGTCCGGCGCGCCTGTCGCCAGCAACTGGATCAGCCGGGCGCGCAGCGCGGCCCAAGCCTCGGGACCAAGCTCCATCACCTCGTTCCAGAAAGGCACGTCAAAGACGGGCGCGTCATCAAGGTTCAACAGCCCCTCATCCTCGGCCGCGCGACAATCAAGGATCATGTCGCCGATCGCCACGCCGCAGCGCGGATCGTCATCACCGACCGAGAAAACGCCGCAAGGCAGGTTGTTCAGCGGAAACGGGTGGCCGGGCGCATTGGCCGAAGCCACCCAGCTTGTCATCAGGGGCATGTCTTGGTCCTTCCGGGGGTCAGCCCCGCTGCCTCAGCGGGGCCGGAATGTCAGGGAAGGGCAGGGATGCAGACCCCTGCCCAGGGCGGGACATATCCCGCTTACTTCTTGCCGGGCGTGCCGTCGAACTTCTTCTCAAGGCTTTCCCAGCAGTCGATATAATCGTCCTGCAAGGGCGCCTCCTCGGCGGCGAAGCGCGTCAGATGCTGCGGGAACCGCGTCTCAAACATGAAGGACATGGTATTGTCCAGCTTTTCTGCCTTCAGCTCGGCATTGGACGCGCCCTCGAAGGCGTTCTTGTCCGGCCCATGCGGCAGCATCATGTTATGCAGGCTCATCCCGCCGGGCACGAAACCCTTGGGCTTGGCATCATACTGGCCATAGATGTTGCCCATCAGCTCGGACATGATGTTCTTGTGATACCACGGCGGGCGGAAGGTGTTCTCGGCCACCATCCAGCGCTCGCGGAACAGCACGAAGTCGATATTCGCGGTTCCCTCCACGCCCGAAGGGGCGGTCAGCACGGTGAAGATCGACGGGTCCGGGTGATCGAACAGGATCGCGCCGACCGGGCAATAGGTCCGCAGGTCATATTTGACCGGCGCGTAATTGCCATGCCACGCCACCACGTCCAGGGGCGAATGGCCGATCTCGGTCCGGTGGAACTGGCCGCACCATTTGATGACCACGGATGAAGGCACCTCGCGATCCTCGAAGGCCGCCACGGGCGTCTTGAAATCCCGCCGGTTCGCCATGCAATTGGCCCCGATGGGGCCGCGCCCCGGCAGGTCGAATTTCTGGCCATAGTTTTCGCAGACGAAACCTCGGCAGGGGCCTTCCAGAACCTCGACCCGATACAGCAGCCCGCGCGGGATGATCGCAATCTCCTTGGGCTCCAGATCGATGATCCCCAACTCGGTGCAGAACCGCAGCCGCCCTTCCTGCGGCACGATCAGCAATTCGCTGTCAGCCGAGAAGAAGTATTCGTCCTGCATCGACGCCGTGACCAGATAGATATGGCTGGCCATGCCCACCTGCGTGTTCACATCGCCCGCCGTGGTCATGGTCCGCATGCCGGTGATCCATGTCAGGGCGGCGTCGGTGTGCGCCACCGGGTCCCAGCGATACTGGCCAAGGCTGATCACATCCGGGTCGATATGCGGCGCCGATTTCCAATAGGGCACGTCGATCTTCACATAGCGCTTGGAATGTTTGACCGAGGGCCGGATGCGATAGCACCAGGTCCGCTCGTTCTGATGGCTGGGCGCGGTAAAGGCCGTGCCCGACAACTGCTCGCCATAAAGGCCATAATTGCACTTCTGCGGGCTGTTCATGCCCTGCGGCAGCGCGCCGGGCAGCGCCTCGGTCTCGAAATCATTGCCGAAGCCGGGCATATATCCGGGGGTCGTGCCCTGCGGCGTGGCCGCCTGCACGAAGGCATGGGGAAGCGTGGGGCGATTCATGGTGGCGTCCTCCTTTATGGTTGCGTTGTTAACGGTTGATTTTGTAACTAACAACAACAGGAGTCCCCACCATGCCACAAAAAGACGATTTCGATTTGCAGAATTTCCTGCCCTACCTGCTCAATCAGGCGGCCGAGGAAAGCAGTCTCGCCTTTCAGCAGGTCTACAAGGATCGCTACGGGATGTTGCGCACGGAATGGCGTGTGCTGTTCCATCTGGGCCTTTATGGCCGACTGACCGCGAAAGAGATCGGGGCGCGGTCCAAGATGCACAAGACCAAGATCAGCCGCGCCGTCCAACGGCTGGAGGAGCGGCGTTTCCTGACCCGCGCCCCCGATGATGCCGACCGGCGGCAGGAATATCTTGACCTGACAGTGCAGGGCCGCGCGGCCTACCGCGATCTGCACGGCGTGGCGCAGGGCTATGACGCGGCACTGGCCGATACACTGACCGCCGAAGAAGAGCGCATCCTGCGCGCCGCCCTGCGCAAACTGGCGCGGATGGGCTAGGCCCGCCCGCCCTGATCAGAACTTCGCCTCGACCCCCGGCAGGTTCAGCGCCTTGATCAGGTCGCGCAACTCCTGCCGCGCGGCCACATTGGAAATGTTCATCTGCTTGACGCCGATATCCTTGAGGTCCAGCAGCGTCAGCCCGCGCGGGAACAATTCGCGGAAGATCACGCGTTCGTTGAACCCCGGTGCCACGCGGAACCCGATCCGCTTGGCCAGATTGTCCAGCGCACGGCCCATCTTCTCCTTGTTGACCATCTGCTGCGCCCCCAGACGGTTGCGCACCACGACCCAGTCGATCGGCTTCAGCCCCGCCTGTGCCCGCAATTGCCGCGCGCTCCAGACCATCTCGGAATAGACCGAGGGTCCAAGGATCTTCTTGCCGTCGCCATCCACATGGGCCAGCAGATCGAAATCAATGAAACTGTCGTTCAGCGGCGTGATCAGCGTATCGGCAAGGCTATGGGCGACCTGTGAAAGCCGCGTATGTGAACCGGGACAGTCGATCACGATGAAATCGCTGACCGGATCCAGCCGCGCAATCGCCGCCGACAGCCGTTGGTCATAGGGGTTTTCCCCCTCCTTCAGCGTGGCGGGATCGGCCTCCGGCAATTCGATATAGACCGGCCCCGGCAGGTCCAGACCGGATTTCGCGATGAAGGCTGCACGATTCTCGGCATAGCGGCCAAAGGTCTTTTGCCGCAGGTCCAGATCCAGCGCGCCGACCCTGTGCCCCAGCCGTGCAAGGGCGGTCGCCACATGCATCGAGACGGTGGATTTCCCAGCGCCGCCTTTTTCATTTCCCACAACGATGATATACGCCAAACCGTTTCCCCGCCTTCCCTGCGACAAACGCGACCTTCCCCGGTCAATCCCCCCGGACAAGGCCACTATATGTTGTATGCTCTCATATGGGAAGCGCAGCCGAGGTCAAGCGCTCTGCCTGCGTCACCCGGCAGACCGTGGCAATGGGATTGACGTGACATCAGGCGATGCGCTTGCTAGGGACGCGTCCGGGTGGTGATGAATCAAAAGGGGTCAATGTGAAGATCGAAAAGACAAGATTGCCGGGTGTTCTGATCCTGACGCCGGCCCGCTTCGGCGATACGCGCGGCTTCTTTTCGGAAAGCTGGAATCGCAAGACTCTGGCCGCGCATGACATCACCTTTGATTTCGTGCAGGACAATCATTCCCTCTCCGCCCGCGTCGGCACCGTGCGCGGTCTGCATTTCCAGTCGCCCCCCCATGCACAGGCCAAGCTGGTGCGCTGCGGCAAGGGGCGGCTTTTCGACGTGGCCGTGGATATCCGGCGCGGCTCGCCCACCTATGGCCAATGGATCGGCGAGGAATTGTCCTTCGAGAACGGCCGCCAGCTGCTGATTCCCGCAGGATTCCTGCACGGTTTCGTCACCCGCGAACCCGACACGGAAATCATCTACAAATGCACCGATTATTACGCGCCGGACTGTGACGGCGCGATCCGCTTTGACGACCCCGACATCGGCATCGACTGGGGCCTGCCCGACGGGGTCGAGGTGCTCTTGTCCGACAAGGACGCGAAGGCGCCGCTGCTGCGCGATTTCGAAACACCATTCGTCTACGAGGGCTGAGGCATGAAACTTCTGGTAACGGGTGGCGCGGGCTTCATCGGGTCCGCCGTGGTGCGGCTTGCGGTGGCACGGGGGCATCAGGTGGTCAATCTGGATGCGCTGACCTATGCCGCCTGCCTCGACAACGTGGCCAGCGTGGCGGACAGCCCGTCCTACGCCTTCGAACATGCCGATATCCGCGACCGCGCCGCGCTGGACCGCATCTTCGCCGCGCACAAACCCGACGCTGTGATGCACCTTGCTGCCGAAAGCCACGTGGACCGCTCCATCGACGGACCGGGCGACTTCATCGAGACGAACATCACCGGCACCTACAACATGCTCGAAGCCGCCCGCAGCCATTGGACAGCGCAGGGCAGGCCCGACAGCTTCCGCTTACACCATATCTCCACGGATGAGGTGTTCGGCTCTCTCCCCGCCGATCCATCGGTGAAATTCACCGAAGACACGCCCTATGACCCACGCTCGCCCTATTCCGCGTCGAAAGCCGCCAGCGACCATCTGGTGCGCGCATGGCACGAAACCTATGGCCTGCCCGTGGTGCTGACCAATTGCTCCAACAATTACGGCCCCTATCACTTCCCCGAAAAGCTGGTCCCCGTGATCATCCTCAACGCGCTCGCGGGCAAACCCCTGCCGATCTATGGCGACGGCTCCAACATCCGCGACTGGCTCTTTGTCGAGGATCACGCCGACGCCCTCCTCTTGGTGCTGGAAAAGGGCGCGCTGGGCCGCAGCTACAATATCGGCGGCGAGAATGAGCGGACCAACCTCGAACTCGTCCGGACCCTCTGCGGTATTCTCGACGATCTGCGGCCGAAACCCGCGGGCAGCTACGCCGATCAGATCACCTTCGTGACCGACCGCCCCGGCCATGACGCGCGCTATGCCATCGACCCCACGCGCATCCGCGCCGAACTGGGCTGGCGTCCTTCGGTCACGGTCGAAGAGGGTCTGCGCCGCACCGTGCAATGGTATCTGGATAACGAGGCGTGGTGGAAACCCTTGCAAGCCCGCCACGGCGTCGGCCAGCGTCTGGGGACCAAGGCATGATCCGCGTTCTGGTTTTCGGCCAGACCGGACAGGTCGCCACCGAACTGGCCCGTCAGGCCACCCCCGACATGGCCATGACCTGCCTTGGCCGCGACCGCGCCGATCTCTCGGATCCCGCCGCCTGCGCCGCCGTCATCGCCGCCTCTGACGCCGATGTGGTGATCAACGCAGCCGCCTATACGGCCGTGGACCGCGCCGAAGCCGAAGAAGCCCTCGCCACCACAATCAACGGCACCTCCCCCGGTGCCATGGCCCGCGCCTGCGCCGCGCGCGGCATCCCCTTCCTACATATATCGACCGATTACGTCTTTGACGGCAGTGGAACCCGCCCATGGCAGCCCGATGACGCGACCGGCCCGCTGGGCGCCTATGGCCGCTCCAAACTGACCGGGGAAGAGGCCGTCCGCGCCGCAGGTGGCCCCCATGCCATCCTGCGCACCTCATGGGTTTTCTCGGCCCATGGCGCGAATTTCGTCAAAACCATGCTGCGTCTGGGGGCCGAACGGGAAAAGCTGACGATCGTCGCCGATCAGGTGGGCGGCCCCACCGCCGCCGCCGATATCGCCGCAGCCCTCCTGACCATGGCCCGTGCCTTCCATGCCGGTCATGGCACAACGGGAACCTACCATTTCAGTGGCGCCCCCGATGTCAGCTGGGCCGATTTCGCGCGCGAGATCTTTGTCGTGTCCGGCCTCTCCTGCCGGGTCGAGGATATTCCCACCTCCGCCTATCCCACGCCGGCCCGACGCCCTGCGAATTCCCGCATGGACGGCACCGCGCTGACTCTTGCCTACGGCATCGAACGACCTGATTGGCGCGACAGTCTGCGCCGTGTATTGAGTGACCTGAAGGAGATTTGACATGACGACGCGCAAGGGCATTATCCTCGCAGGCGGCTCTGGCACCCGGCTTTATCCCATCACCATGGGCCTGTCCAAGCAGCTTCTGCCGATCTATGACAAACCGATGATCTACTATCCGCTCAGCGTCCTGATGCTGTCCGGTATCCGCGACATCGCGATCATCACCACTCCCGAGGATCAGGATCAGTTTCAGCGCCTGATGGGCGATGGCAGCCAATGGGGTCTGGACTTCACCTATATCCAGCAACCCTCGCCGGACGGTCTGGCACAGGCCTATATCCTGGCCGAGGATTTTCTGGCAGGGGCCCCGTCGGCCATGGTGCTGGGCGACAACATCTTTTTCGGCCACGGGCTTCCCGAATTGCTCAAGGATGCGGACGCGCAGGCCACAGGCGGCACCGTGTTCGGCTATCAGGTCAGCGATCCCGAACGCTACGGCGTGGTCAGCTTCGCGCCCGACGGGCAAGTGGTCTCGATCATCGAGAAACCCGCCAAGCCCGCCTCGAACTATGCCGTGACCGGGCTTTATTTCCTTGACGGCACCGCCCCGCAGAAGGCCCGAAACGTCACCCCCTCCGCCCGTGGCGAGCTTGAGATCACATCCCTTCTGGACATGTATCTGGCCGAAGGCTCCTTGACGGTCAAACGCATGGGGCGCGGCTATGCCTGGCTGGACACAGGCACCCATGGCAGCCTGCTGGATGCAGGCAACTTCGTCCGCACGCTGGAAAAGCGGCAGGGGATGCAGACCGGCTGCCCCGAGGAAATCGCCTTCGAACAAGGCTGGATCGACCGCGCCGCCATGGCCGCCATGGCCGAGAAATTTGCCAAGAACGACTACGGAAAATATCTCAAACGCCTTCTGGACTAACCCGATCTTAATCCCGCTGGGCGAAGATGCAGGTCAGAGCTTGTATCCTCTCGCCATGATTCCGGGGTTTGCGTCCTGTCCGCGCGACAGGGCTGGTTGACCACGTCCCGCAGCCATCGGCTGACAGCGATACAGGCCATGTGCAACGCATGGTGGACGGGTATGTTGGCAGGACAATCGGTATTGATCACGGGTGGCGCGGGCTTCATCGGCGCGCGTCTGGCGATGACACTCTCGGACCGTCACCGCGTGACGGTATTCGACAATTTCAACCCGCAGGTCCATGACGCCGTGCCGCAAACGCGGATGCGTCTGGCCCGTCACGGTGTCGATGTCATCACCGGCGATATCCGCGATCCGCGTGAGGTGGGGGCCGCCGTGGCCCGGACCCGCCCGCGTGTGATCTATCATCTGGCGGCGGAAACCGGCACCGGCCAGTCCTATTCCAAGCCCACCCATTACACCGACGTCAACGTGATGGGCACCGCGCACCTGATCGAAGCGGTCCGCCGCCACGTCCCGGATCTGCCCCGCATCATCCTCGCCGGCTCCCGCTCCGTCTATGGGGAAGGAAGCTGCATCGACGCGCAGGGTCGCCCCGCCTGCGCCATGGACCGGCGACAGCCTGATCTGGACGCCGGGCTGTTCCAGCCGCGCAGCCGCACCGGCGCCCTGCTGACCCCGGTGCCCACCGATGCGACCTGCCCGGTCGCCCCCGCGTCGGTCTATGCCTCGACCAAACTCATGCAGGAATATCTGCTGTCGCAGGCATTCTGGGGCACGCCAACGCGGGTCGGTATCCTGCGCCTGCAGAATGTCTATGGTCCGGGGCAGTCGATGAACAATCCCTATACCGGTGTGCTGTCGATCTTCTGCCGCCAGATACTGGACGGGCAGGTGCTCGATATCTTCGAAGACGGGCAGATCACCCGCGATTTCGTGCAGGTCGATGATGTCGTGCGCGCCTTCGCCATGATGGGACAGGCCCGCGCCATGCCGCAGGAGGTGCTGGATATCGGCGCAGGGCAGGGGGCCACGATCCTGTCGGTGGCGCAGACCCTGCTGGCCTGCCTTGGCGCACCGCCCGACCGGCTGGTCGTGACGGGCGCCTATCGCCCGGGGGACATCCGCCATGCGGTCGCCGATATCAGCCGCGCCGTCACCCTGCTGGGCTGGCAACCCGACGTGGCGCTGCCCGACGGCCTGGCCCGCCTCGCCGCATGGTCACGCGATCAGGTCAGCTATCCCGCAAGGGCCATCAGCTGAACAGCCATACAGGGATAGGCAAGGACAAGAGGCATACGGCCATGACAAAGCACATGATCAGGACGGATCATCCGACCCCGCCCGACACCGGGATTGCCGGATGTGACACACTTGTTGGTCTCTATTCCTTCCCCAAAAGCGGCAATACCTGGCTGCGGGCCATCATCGCCGCGATCTTCCAGGTGCCTGTCGCATCGGGGATGATGGCCGAATATGTGATCGACACCCATATGGGGCAGGCCATCGGCAAACGGCCCTGGCGCCAGTTCGACAGAAGCTGGTGCTTCTACAAATCGCACAACAAGACCCCTGCGATTCCCGATGGCGACAGGATGATCCACCCCGACCGGATCATCTATATCTACCGCCACCCGCTGGATATCTTCACTTCCTACCTCAACTACCTCTCCGGCAACGTCACGGCCCTGTCGCAAAAGGTCTTCGGCTTCACCTTCGACCGGGTCGAGGATCTGACCAAGGCCGAGATGAGCCGCCTTCTCGACCGTTTCACCACGCACGGCACCTTCGATCCGCGCGCGGCCAATCCCTTCGGCAGCCTGTTCGACAGCATCGACAACTACACCGCCCTGCGCGACGCGGGAGGGCCGGTCCATATCCTGCGCTATGAGGATCTGATCGACGATTTCGACACCGCCGTCAGCGCCATCTGCGCCTTTCTCGACGTCCCCCTGACCACGGGCGATCTGGACCGTATCCGCCAGATCTCCGAAGAGTTGACCGCCGGGGATGGCAAATTCTTCTGGAAACGCAAGGTCGGCACCCATCGCGACTATCTCGACCAAAGCCAGATCGACACCTTCTGGCAGCGCCATCAGGACCGGATGCACGCCCTGGGATATCACCGCTGATGCCGCCCCGAACTCGCCAGACAGGACAACCCGAACCGCGACCGCACCCGCCAGAGCCATATGCGGCGGCCATCTACGTCATCCAGCACAAGGCCGAGGCTGCGGCCCATGTCAGACTGGCCCTCACGGACTTGCTGGCCATCGCCACCCGCGTGATCGTCGTGACCACCGGCGACAGCCTGCCCAATGTGCAGACCACGCTGGCCGGTCTCGACAGGGGGCAACGCGCCGCCGTGATCACGCATGACCGGGATGGCGCGATCCTCTCGGCCTATCGCGCGGGTCTGGGGCGTCTGTTGCGCGACGGGCCTGTCACCGGCCATGTGATCCTGACCGGCTATCACGTTTTCGGCCCGATCCGCCCCGACGGCTGGCGCGATCTGCCGCGCGATGCCGATCTTCTGTCGGCCTATTGGCACAACGCCGCTCTCGACCCGCGCCTGCGGTCCCGTGCCGACATGCCCGACAAACTGCCCTATCTGGACTTCGCGCTGCTCTCGCCCGCGCTGGTCAACGATCCCGGCTTCCAGAAACTCTGCCACGATCTGCCCCTCTTCAACGACTATTGGGATCAGATCGAGCGTGGTCTGGTCCCGCTGGCCCGGTTCCTGCGCGATACCGGCCGCCGTATCGCCTGGGCCATGCCGGAGGACGCGATGCAGACCGCCGATCCGCGCCACTATGAGGTGCATCGCCTTGTCGCCGAAGGCGCACCCTGCCTGCCGGTCTCCGTTCTGATGCTGGACCCGCTCCTCCATGACCTGAACGGGATCGACCTGCGCGCCGCACTCGATGGTCTGCGCGCGCGCAATCCTGCCCTCTACAATGCCGTGATGGCCTTTGCGGCGGCGCGCGTGCCGCTGCGCGCCTTCACCACCATCGCCGATCAATACGAGGTGTTAAGCACGCATTACCCCTCGGACCGCGGCACATGGGATTTCGGGCCCGTCGCGGTCTTCATCCATGCCTTCTATGCCGAGATGATGCCCGAATTCTGGGCTCTGATCGCAAAGTTTCCCATGCCTGCCCATCTCTTCCTGTCTACCGCCAGCGATCAGGACAAGGCCATGATCGAAGCCTTTCTGGACGCACAGCAATGGCCCGCCGCCCATCGCACCGTGCGTGTCGTGGCGCAGAACCGCGGGCGCGACATGTCCGCGCTGTTCATCACGTTCCGTGACGTGGCCCTGTCCGGCGATTATCAGGTGGCGCTGCGCCTGCATTCCAAACGCACGCCGCAGGTCAGCCGACAGGTGGCCGAAGGGTTCAAGGCACATCTTTTCGACAATCTGGTTCATTCGCCCGCCACGATCCGCCAGTTGCTCGACCGGTTCGAGGCCGAGCCTGACCTCGGGCTGGTGATTCCCCCTGTCATTCACACAGGTTTCGGCACTTTGGGCCATGCCTGGTATTCCAACCGCGAGGTTGTGCGGGATCTGTCTGCCCGCATGGGCCTGAACGTGCCGCTCGACGCGGATACCCCGGTGGCCCCCTATGGCACGATGTTCTGGTTCCGCATCCCGGCGCTGCGGGTGATGTTCGACTGGCCCTGGCAGTGGGAGGATTACAATCCCGAACCGCATCACATCGACGGTGGCCTCGCCCATGCGCAGGAACGGCTGATCGGCTATGCCGTTCAGGCCAGCGGCTATCGCACCCTCTCGGTCATGACGCCGCAACTGGCCGCGCGCAACTATGCAAGGCTGGAATACAAGATGCAGCTCTTCGCCGCGCGGCTTGCCTCGCATCACCTTCTGGATCAGCTGGCACAACTGGACCGCAACGCCGAAACCTTCGGCATCCGCCTGATCAGGCGGCTTCGCGTGATCTATGGCCGCATCATCCGCCGCTTTCCCGGCGCGCGCGCCTATCTTAAACCTGTGGCGCGGCGGATCCTGCCCCTGCTGACACCGGGGTATCGCCTGTGACGTCCCACACAGGGCGCGGCCCTGACCCGCAACGAAAAACGCCGCCCAAAGGGGCGGCGTTCTCCAAGTCCTGCGCGGAGTGGATCAGAAACCCAGACCGGCGTATTTGTTCTTGAACTTCGACACACGGCCGCCCGCATCCATCAGACGCGAGGAGCCACCGGTCCAGGCCGGGTGCACCGTGGGGTCGATATCCAGCGACAGCGTGTCGCCTTCCTTGCCCCAGGTCGAATGCATCTGGAAGGTCGAGCCGTCGGTCATCTTGACGGTGATCATGTGATAATCGGGGTGGATGTCTTTTTTCATCGTGCCGATCCTTATGCTTCAGCGCCCGAACCGGGCTTGTAGTTGGCGACTTCTGCGATACGGGCGGATTTGCCGCGACGCGCGCGCAGATAGTACAGCTTGGCGCGACGGACACGACCACGACGCACCACGGTGATGCTGTCGATATTGGTCGAATAGAGCGGGAACACACGCTCCACGCCTTCGCCGAACGAAATCTTGCGGACCGTGAACGACCCGGCAATGCCCTTGCCGTTCTTGCGGCTGATGCAGACGCCTTCATAGGCCTGCACACGGCTGCGGGTGCCTTCGGTCACTTTGTAGCCGACGCGGATCGTATCGCCGGCCTTGAAATCGGGAATTTCCTTCCCGAGGGCGGCAATCTGTTCCGCCTCGATCTGTGCGATCAGGTTCATCGCGGGTCTCCTATCTGCTTGCGGTTTGTCCCGCAAAGTTTGCCACGTCCTCAGAGCTCTTGGTCTTCAACCGGGTCCGCCTGCCGAAATTCGGTGCGCCCGCCAGAGGTCAGGTCGTCGTTCCTTGGTGCTGCGTCCCGGTTCATCCGTGGTGCCGAAGAAGGCAACCTGAACCAAAGACATCAGGTCCGATAGACTCAACACAGTCCCGGACGCGCGGGTCATACCGGGCCGCGCCCCCTTTGGCAAGAACCGAATCCCGCGCGATCAGCCGTCCGGCTTGTCTGTCCGCGCCTCATGCGCCGCCCACAGATCGGGCCGACGCGCCTTGGTGATGGCTTCCGATTGCGCCCGCCGCCACGCAGTGATCTTGCCGTGATGGCCCGACTGCAACACCTCGGGGATCACGCGCCCGCGCCATGCGGCAGGCCGCGTATACTGCGGATGCTCCAGCAACCCGTCCGAGAAACTTTCCTCCTCGGTCGAGGCCGCATTGCCCAGCACCCCCGGCAACAGCCGCACCGTGGCGTCAATCAGCGCCATCGCCGCGATCTCGCCGCCGGTCAGGACGAAATCGCCCAGACTGACCTCCTCGATCGCATAGGCCTCCAACACCCGCTCATCCACACCCTCGAACCGCCCACACAACAGCGTCACCCCATCCGCCGCCGCCAAGCGCCGCGCCATGGCTTGCGTCAGCGGCGCCCCGCGTGGGGACAGATAGATCACCGGCCAGCGCCCCCGCGCGCCCTCCGCCGCCGCATCCAGCGCATGACCCAGAACATCAGGCCGCAGCACCATCCCGGCACCCCCACCCGCGGGGGTGTCATCCACATTGCGATGCTTGCCCTCGCCAAATTCCCGCAGATCAATCGTGCGCAACGCCCACCGCCCCTCGGCCAGCGCCTTGCCCGTCAGGCTCTCGCCCAGAACACCCGGAAAAGCCTGCGGCACCAGCGTGATCACCTGCGCCACCCAAGCCCCCGCCAGATCAGGCGTATCCGTCACCAACTCCCGCGGACGCAGCGTCGCGCGGATCGACTTGCGACCATGGGATTTCAGCGGGGCAGGGCCCTCGGGATCGTGTTCTTGCGTCATGCCAACCCCATAGCGCCTTTTCCACCGGGGCAAAAGATGCCCGATTGCGGCCACTCCACCACCGGCCTAGGGTCGCTGCGACTGCTGCAGGACCAGATGCACCGATGACCGATGACCGCACAAGGCTGGCCGATGCCGCCCGCGCCGCATGGCAAGAGGCCGCCCCGCGCCTTGAGCTTGAGGCCGGGGCCTGCGCGACCCAGATCCTCAGCGCGCGGCGCGAAGCAAAGGGCGGGCGCATCGTCATGCACATCATGCCCCGCGACGGTGCCGACAGCCTCATCCTGAAACTGCGTCTCGGCGGCGACCCCGCCGCGCTGGAACAGGCCGCCCGCGCCTATCGCCGTGCCGCCACCAGCCTTGCAGGACAGCCCGGTCTGGCGGTGCCGCGCCTCATCATGACCCTGCCCGCGCATCACGCGCTGATCCTGTCCTACAGCCCTGGCACCGACGCCCGCAGCCTCTTGGCGGACAGCACGAACCCCGACGATCATATCCCGGTCCTGCGCGCCGCTGGCCTCTGGCTGGGCGCGCTGCACCGGGGACAGCCCGCCGCCCCCGCTGCCTTCGACCCCGCCCCCGCCTTGCGCGGACAGGCACGGCGCGCACGAACGTCCGTGGCACCCCGCCAAACGGCCTTGGCCCGTCTGATCGCCCGTGTCCGGACATTGGCCGTGCCACTGCCTGACAGGACATGGCCGCAAGCCGTGATCCATGGCGACATGACGCTGGGCAACCTTCTGATCGCCCCGGATCAGATCACCGGCATCGACGTCGAGAATGACACACCCGCCCCGCGCGCACGGGATATTGCGATGCTGCTGATCGACCACGAACTCTGGTTCGGGCATCACCCCGCCGCGATTCAGGCCTTCTGGCAGGCCTATGGCAACGACCTGCGCCATGATCCGCTGCTGCGCTTCCACATCGCCCTGCGACTGGCCCGTCTCTGGTCCGACATGCCCGCGCACCCAACCCAAGCCAGCCCCCGCCGCGCGCATCTCTGGGCCGGGCTTCAGGCCATGACTGCCCGTCTGGAAAGCAAGGACGCAAGCTAAGCCCTGGCCGCCTCTGACACCATCGGGCAAGTCAGCGGTCTGATGTCGCCCGCGTGCCAAGGCTGCAGACTTGCGCTTGCAACACCCATTGGCGTGGGGTGCGCGGTATCTTGCATCTGCTGTGAACGCGGCGCAGGCTGAACAAGTACCTGGATGGAGGAAACCGATGCCCGTCATCAACCGCTTTGCCGAAATGCTGCCCGAGATTTCAGCCTGGCGGCGTGATATCCACGCCAATCCCGAACTGCGTTTTCAGGAGCATCGCACGGCGGCTTTTGTGGCAGCCAAACTCAAGGAATTTGGCTGTGACGAGGTCGTGACCGGCTTCGGCGAAACCGGCGTGGTCGGCGTGATCAACGGCAGATCAGCCACGTCCGGCAAAACCATCGGCTTTCGCGCCGACATGGACGCCCTGCCGATCCATGAGGCGACCAATCTGCCCCATGCCTCGACCGTGCCGGGGAAAATGCATGCCTGCGGACATGACGGGCATACCGCGATGCTGTTGGGGGCGGCGAAATATCTGGCCGAGACGCGGAATTTCGACGGTCGGGTGGTCCTGGCCTTCCAGCCCGCCGAAGAAGGCGGCGGTGGCGCCCGCGCGATGATCGACGCAGGCTTGATGGAACGGTGGGGCATCGCAGAAATCTACGGCATGCATAACATGCCCGGCATGCCCCTCGGCGCATTCGCGGTCCGCACCGGGCCGCAGATGGCCTCGCCGGACAAGTTCGAAATCATCGTGCGCGGCACGGGCGGCCATGGTGCCATACCGCACAAGGGCGTGGATACGACATTGGTGGCGTCACATATTGTTGTCGCCCTGCAATCCATCGCGTCCCGCAACATCAATCCCATGGCCAATGTGGTGGTGTCGGTCTGCGGCTTTCGCACCGAAACCGACACATATAACGTGATCCCGAACTCCGTTCACATGCGCGGCACGGTCAGGACATTCGAGCCTGCGGTGCAACGCCTCGTGCGCGCCCGCATCGACGCGCTGGCCACGGCGACGGCTGCGGCCTACGGCGCGGTGGCCGAGGTGACGCATACCTCCGGCCCGCCCGCGCTGGTGAACCACGCGCGCGAGGCGGATCTCGCCGCCGAGGTCGCGCTGTCCGTCGCAGGCGTGGCACAACGCGATCTGGAGCCGACAATGGGCGGCGAGGATTTCTCCGAAATGCTGCTTGAGCGTCCCGGCGCCTATCTCTTCATCGGCAACGGCGACAGCGCCGATCTGCACAACCCGCATTACGAGTTCAATGACGAAATCATCCCCGTGGGCTGCAGTTGGTTCGCCGCAATGGCCGAACGCCGCATGCCGCTGGCCTGACGCGCGGCGCCGGGCGCGCAGCAACGCATCTGCCAGATCGCCCCGACAAGCGGAAAGGGACGCAGTCTCTCTCCGCGCCCCCTTTCATCTTGCCAGAAATACTCGAAATCCACCGGTCGAAGCCGGGATCAGCGCAAGCCGTCTTGTCCTGCCCCCTGCGCGGCAATCCGTTAAAATATGGTAAACGCGGGCGCGTAACGCGTTGAAAACACACAATCCGAAAAATGTCCCATCGTGGGACACCCCTCTGATGCGGGCTAGAACAACCCCTCCGGCGGGTCCGCGATGATGCGCCCGCTGGCCAGATCGACGGTCGGCACCGCCTCCATTGTAAAGGGCAGCAGCACCGTCTCGGACGACCCCGGCACCTGCACCTCAAGAATATCGCCCGCCCCGTGATTCAGAACGGCCTTGACCCGCCCCAAGCTCCCGCCGCCACTGTCCAGCACGTCCAGCCCGATCAGGTCAGCGTGGTAATATTCATCGTCCGGCAGACCGGGCAAACGGCCCCGCGGCACGAAGAGCTTCACACCTTTCAGCGCGTCCGCCTCTTCCTTGGTCTTCACCCCCGACAGGCGCACCAGCAGCCCGTTTGTCAACTGCCCCTCCAGCGCCACGTCAAAGCTGCGGCTGCCATCCTCGGTCACAAGCGGGGCATATTCCCCGATGGCCACCGGATCGGCCGTAAAACTTTTCAAACGGACTTCGCCCCGGACACCGAAAGCGCCCGCGATGACCGCCACGCAGATCAGATCGCTCATGTTGAGACCTCGTCCTTCCTTGTTTCAGCGCGTCTCGACCGTCAGGTGATCGCGCCGCACCTCCCAGCCCTGCCGTTCCAGTTCGGGCGTCTCGCTCTCGGCCTCGGGCCAGCCGATGCAGAGATAGGCCACCAGCCGCCAGCCTTCGGGCACCGCCAGATCCTGCGCCAGCCGTGCCGGATCAAGGATCGACACCCAGCCCACGCCCAGCCCATGCGCCCGCGCCACCAGCCAGAATTGCATGACCGAGGCCACGACGGAATAGCGCCGCATCTCGGGCATGGTTGCCGCACCCAGGCCGTGCCCGGTCGCGGTCGCCTCGTCGCACCAGACCGTCAGATGCACCGGCGCCTCGCGCATGCCCGACAGTTTCAGCCCCGCATAGAGCGCGGCCTTCTCGCCGTCATACCCGGCCAGCGCCTGCGCATTGGCCGTTTCGAAATTGGCCAAGGCCGCGGCGCGCGCGGCCTCGCTTTGAACCCGGATCAGCCGCCACGGTTGCGACAGCCCCACCGAGGGGGCCAGCAGAAAAGCGTCGAGGCAATGCCGCAGCATTGCCTCGTCCACCGGGTCGGTGCGAAAGCGCCGCACATCGCGACGCCAGCGCATCAGCGCGGTCAGTTGGTCCTGGAATGCCGTGTCGAAGTCCTGCATCCCGGCCTCCTGACTTATTCCTCGGCAGCAGCCTCTTCGGCGGGTGCGTTGGCTTCGGCCTCCTTGGCCGCTTTCTGCGCGGCGCGGTCCTTGGCTTTCTTGCCCGGCTCGCCCTTCTTGGGGTTGCTGCGCTCGGTCTTGGGGGTCACGCCAGCGGCTTCCAGCATGCGGGCCACACGGTCGGTGGTCTGCGCGCCCTGGGCCAGCCAATGCTTCACACGCTCGACATCCATACGGACGCGGTCTTCGCTGTCTTTCGGCAGAAGCGGGTTATAGGTGCCCAGCTTCTCGATGAAACGACCATCGCGGGGCATGCGGCTGTCGGCGGCCACGATGCGATAGAAGGGGCGTTTCTTGCTGCCGCCACGGGCCAGACGGATTTTCATTGCCATGTCAGTTTCTCCTTTGGATGGCTTGGGTTGACGGGCTTCCCCGCCAAATGGTCTTGTTACTGTTGGTGTTTCTTGTGGTGTTGAATGACTTCCTGAATGATGAACTGCAGGAAAGCCTTGGCGAATTCCGGGTCCAGATCGGCGTCCTGCGCCAGCTGTTCCAGCCGGGCAATCTGGCGCGCCTCGCGATCGGGATCGGAAGGGGGAAGGTCGTGCTGCGCCTTCAGGCGCCCCACGGCCTGCGTATGCTTGAACCGCTCACCCAGCGTATAGACAAGGATGGCATCCAGCCGGTCGATGCTGGCACGATGATCGCGCAGCACCTCGGCGGCACGTTCGGCGGTGGTCTGTGTCATGCCGCTTCCTCCATCTTGGGGTGGCGATAGACGTGGCAGGGTTTGTCGAAAAACACGGTCTCGCGCTCGAACGCCGCACCCAGCCGTTCGGCCAGACGGATCGAGCGGGCATTGTCCGGCCGGATATAGGAAATCACGCCGTTCAGCCCGAAGGCCCGCACGCCATGCGCCCGCGCCGCACTGACCGCTTGAAAGGCAATGCCGCGCCCCTCATGGCCGCCCCAGACCTGCCAGCCCAGTTCCGGCTCGTCCCAGCCTTCGCGGAAGATGAAGCCGCACATGCCAACCGGCTGCTGATCCGATGCGATCACCCACATGCCGTAACCGCGCAGCGCCCAATGGCCAAGGTTGCCGGAAATGATCCGCCACGCATCCACACGCGGCAGCGGACCGCCGACGAACTGGCTCCGCTCGGTCGCATAGAATGCGGCAAGCGGCTCCAGATCGCTTTCCTGAATGGCGCGCAGAGTCACGTCGCCCGCGTCCAGCATCGGAATCTCGAAGGCAAACCGCGTCATGCGTAGGCCTCCACCGATCCGTCATTGTCCAGCGATTCCGGGCCGGGATGCCGATAGAGCATCTCCTTGCCCATATAGACATTCTGATAGGTCCGCTCCAGCCATGCGCCCAACCGCTCGGCCAGCGCGACCGAGCGGTCATTGCCCGGCACGATATTCGATGTCAGGGTCATGAAGCCCAATTCGGTATAGGCCCATTCCCGCGCCCGTGCCGCCGCTTCATGCGCGATACCGCGCCCCTCGAAACCGTCGAACAGCGCCCAGCCCAGTTCCGGCTCGGGCCAGCCATCGGGATTCCAGACGCCGGTGATTCCCGCCACCTCGCCGCTCTCGCGGTCCTCGATGGTGAAATAGCCGTAGCCGTGGATATGCCAATGCCCCACGTTCAGCCCGAACCAGCGCCACGCGTCATGACGGTTGTCATAGGACCCGAACCCCCAGGACCGCTCGCGATCCGTCAGAAAGGCGATCATCGGCTCGATGTCGCCATGCTCCGGTCCGCGCAGGATCAGGTTCTGCGTCTCAAGACGCGGGGCCTGCGTCAACGGCGCGACAGGCAGGGAAGAGGAGGGCGCCTGCATCACTTACTTCTTCTTTCCGAAACCGCTCAGACCGCCCGGCAGCTTCATGCCACCCAAGCCACCGGGGCCCGTCAGACTGGACGGCAGCTTGCCGCCCGTCATCGCCTTGGCGGCGGCTTCCAGCGCCTGGGGGTCCATCTGCGACGGGTCCATCCCGCCCGCAGGCATGCCCCCTTTGCCGAACATGCCCTTCATGGCCTGTTTCAGCATGCCGCCTTTGCCCATCTTGCCCATCTTCTTCATCATGTCCGCCATCTGGCGGTGCATCTTCAGAAGCTTGTTCAACTCGGACACTTCCATGCCCGCACCCGCCGCGATCCGCTTCTTGCGGCTGGCCTGCAACAGATCGGGGTTGGCGCGTTCCTTCTTGGTCATCGACTGGATCAGCGCGATCTGCCGCTTGAGGATACGGTCGTCAAAGCCCGCATCCTTGACCTGTGCGGCCATCTTGCCCATGCCGGGCATCATGCCCATGATGGATTCCATCCCGCCCATCTTCAGCATCTGTTCCAGCTGCATCCGCAGGTCGTTCATGTTGAACTGACCCTTCTGGAAGCGCTTCATCATCCGCTCGGCCTGTTCGGCCTCGATGGTCTCCTGCGCCTTCTCGACCAGCGCGACGATGTCGCCCATGCCAAGGATACGGCCCGCCACGCGCTGCGGCTCGAAGGTCTCCAGCGCGTCCATCTTCTCGCCCAGACCGACAAAGCGGATGGGCTTGCCGGTGACAGCCCGCATCGACAGCGCCGCACCGCCGCGCCCGTCGCCATCCATCCGCGTCAGGATCACGCCGGAAATGCCGACCTTGGCGTCAAACTCCTCGGCCACCTCGACGGCGACCTGACCGGTCAGACCATCCACAACCAAAAGCGTCTCGCGCGGCTTGACCGCGTCGCGGACATCCTCGACCTCCTGCATCAGGGTCTGGTCGATCTGCAACCGGCCTGCGGTGTCCAGCAGGTAGACGTCATAGCCGCCAAGGCTGGCTTGCGTCTTGGCGCGCTTGGCAATCTGCACGGCGCTTTCACCCGCCACGATCGGCAGCGTGTCCACCCCGATCTGCTGGCCCAGGATCTGCAACTGCTGCATGGCGGCGGGGCGGTAGATATCGAGCGAGGCCATCAGCACCCGCTTGCCATCCCGCTCTTTCAGCCGCTTGGCCAGCTTGCCGGTGGTGGTGGTCTTGCCCGAGCCTTGCAAACCGACCATCAGTATCGGGGCAGGCGGGTTGTCAATCTTCAAGGCACCGGGATCTTCCGACCCCGTCAGCACGTCGACCAGCGCGTCATGCACGATCTTGACGACCTGCTGGCCCGGCGTCACCGATTTGGTCACGGCCTGCCCGGTCGCCTTGGCCTGCACGGCGGCCACGAAATCCCGCGCCACGGGCAGCGAGACATCCGCCTCGAGCAGGGCCACGCGCACTTCGCGCAGGGCGGTTTTCACATCCTCATCGGACAAGGACCCCTGACGGGTCAGCCGGTCAAACACACCAGAGAGGCGTTCGGACAGATTTTCAAACATCTAAACGGCTCCTTTGCCCGTTGCGTTTGACGCTTCAGATAAGAAGCGCCGCTCTCCTTGCCAATGATCCCCGGGACCGGACCATGAAAACCGGAACAGCCCCCGTGGGCGCAACGCGCTGACGGGGGGCGATCCCGGGCCAAGCCCAAGGGACCGGAAGTTCTGACAGACCTCCGGAATGGCGGAGGCTTTAGGCGCGCCCGCTGGCAGAGTCAAGCCGTTCAGCCCTTTGCCCCTTGTCATCGCCGCGCAACCCGCGTTTTTATCGGGACATGTGCAACCCTGCACAGAACGCAGCCCACCGCCCAAGGAGACCCCGATGGACAACTGGGATGAAATCCGCACCGCCTATCACGTCGCCCGCATGGGCACGGTCAGCGGCGCCGCCGAGGTGCTGGGCGTTCACCATGCCACCGTGATCCGCCATATCGACGCGCTGGAACAGCGGCTGGGCGTCAAACTCTTCCAGCGTCACCCACGCGGCTATACCGCGACCGAGGCGGGCGAGGATCTCTTGCGCGTCGCCGCCGCCACCGATGACCAGTTCGCGCAACTGGCAGGCCGCATCAAGGGGCGCGGCAAGGATGTCTCGGGCGAGCTGGTGATCACCTCTCTTGCCGGGCTGGAGGCGTTGATCCTGCCGGTTCTGGCCGCCTTCCGCGTGGCGCATCCCGGTATCATCCTGCGATATCTGACGGGCGAACGTCTCTTCCGTCTGGAATATGGCGAGGCGCATGTGGCGATCCGCGCCGGATCTGTTCCAGACCAGCCCGACAACGTGGTCCAGCCCTTCATCAGCATGGCTCCCGCGCTTTACGCGACCCCTGCCTATGCCGACCGCCACGGCCTGCCCGACGGACCCGAGGATTTCACCGACCATTTCTTCGTCGCCAATGACGACAAATCCAACCGCGCCCCCTTCAACCAATGGCTCTGGAATACCATCCCCGAAGAGAACGTCGTTTTCCGCAGCACCGATATGGGCGCGCTGGAAATGGCCGTGCTGCGCGGCATGGGCATCGGCTTTCTCAGCCAATGGGAGGCCGACGCCCACCCTGAGCTTCTGGAGATCGCACCCGCCCGCCCGGAATGGGAGGCGCCGCTCTGGCTGGTCACCCATGTCGATCTGCACCGCACCACCAAGGTCCAGACCTTCCTCTCCTTTCTCAAGGCACAGGCACGCCGCCAGCCGCTTGACGCCGAGGCACAGGGAACCCGCGACACATGAGTGGTCAGGCGCGCGGCCATCTGGCGATGCTGCTCTTCTCTGCGCTGGTCGCGGGCAGCTTCTCGCTGGGGGTCATGGCCGCGCCCCATATCGACCCCGCTGCTTTGACCGCGCTGCGCTTCTGGCTGGCCGCCGCCATCGTGGGCATCGCCGCCGCCTTGACCACCGGCCTGCCGCGCCGCGCGCTGCAAGCCCCTTGGCGCTACCTGCTGCTGGGCGGCATGTTCGGCATCTACTTCGTGCTGATGTTCGAGGGCCTGAAAACGGCGCAGGCCGTCTCGGCATCGGCAGTCTTCACCCTCACGCCAGTCATCGCGGGCATCGCGGGCTGGTTTCTGCTGCGCCAGATCACCACGCCGCGCATGGCGCTGGCGCTGGCCATCGGTGCCGTGGGCGCGGTCTGGGTGATCTTCCGCGCCGATCTGGCGGCGCTCGCCCGGTTTCAGATTGGCCGGGGCGAGGCGATCTTCTTCGTCGGCTGCATCGCCCATGCCGTCTACACGCCGATGGTGCGCAAACTGAACAGGGGAGAGCCGCCCGTTGTCTTTACCTTCGGCATGCTGATCGGCGGCGGGCTTCTGGTGACGGCATGGGCCTGGTCCGCGATCCGCGCCACCGACTGGATGGCCCTGCCGGGGATCGTCTGGATCACGCTCGCCTATGTCTCGATCTTCGCCAGTGCGACAACCTTCGTGCTCTTGCAATACGCGACCATGCACCTGCCCTCGGCCAAGGTGATGGCCTACACCTATCTCACCCCAAGCTGGGTGATCCTGCTGGAATTCGCCCTTGGCAATGGCCTGCCCTCGGCATGGGTGCTGGGCGGGGTCGCGCTGACCATTCTGGCGCTGTTGCTGCTGTTGCGCGACGACGCGCCCGCCCCGGCACCCACACCTCAATCCCCCTGAACGGCCAGACCCTCGTCCTCGCCCGGCAATTCCGCCGCCAGAAACCGCTCGAAGGCGTCAAGGTTCACCGGTTCGAATTGCCCGAACCCCTGCATCCAGACACTTGCCGCGCGCAGCGCGTCTGGTTCCAGCTTGCACCACTTCACGCGGCCCCGCTTCTCCTGCGTGATCAGCCCCGCCCCCGCCAGTATGGCCAGATGCTTGGAAATGCCCGCAAGGCTCATCTGGAAAGGTTCCGCCACATCCGTCACGGCCATGTCATCCTCCAGCAGCATCGACAGGATCGCGCGGCGGGTCGGGTCGGCCAAGGCGGCAAAGACGGTATCTAGCGGATCGGTCATGCCGCCATTAAGCGCGCATGCCCGCAATCGTCAACCGGATGGTTGAATATGCCCACCGGCCCCGCGTGGCCGCAAAGCACCCTGCGACAGAACAGCTGCACGGTTTCATCTTGCTATAAATACTCATTAAAACAATAGCTTGTCGTGAATGCGGCGCTGCGGCAAGGGCGCTTGACTCACAACGTCCCTGCGCATAGCAATGCGCCAACCATCCGAAGGGGGGTCTCTGGCGTGACGGGTCCGGATCAGCAGCGGCAACTGGCCGAGCTTGAGGCAAGGATCGCGGCGGCGAAAGCGGCTCACGCGCCCAAGCCCCGTGCGGATGAACACTACTCGCAGGCCAATCTGGCATGGCGCATGGTGATCGAACTTGTGGCCGGTCTGGGGATCGGCTTCGGCATCGGATACGGGCTGGACAGCCTGTTCGGGACGCTCCCGATCTTTCTGGTGCTCTTCACATTGCTGGGCCTTGCGGCAGGGGTAAAGACGATGCTCCGCTCCGCACAGGAGGTCCAGAAGACCAAACAGGCCGATGAGGCTGACGAGACAGGCGCCCCAAGGGGCTGACGGCAAGAGGACGGGTCATGGCAACGGATGCAGCGACAGGCACGGGTCTGAAATTCGATCCGATGGGACAGTTTCTGGTCAAGCCGCTGTTCGGCGGTGACATGGTGAACTGGTACACGCCGACCAACGTGACCCTGTGGATGGTCATCGCAATCCTCGGCATCACCGCGATGCTGGTGCTGGGCACCTCGCGCCGCGCCGTGATCCCGACCCGCAGCCAGTCCATCGGCGAACTGGCCTATGGCTTCGTCTACAAGATGGTGGAAGACGTGACCGGCAAGGACGGTCTCAGGTATTTCCCCTATATCATGACCCTGTTCATGTTCGTTCTGTTCTCGAACTTCCTCGGCCTCGTGCCGATGGCCTTCACCACCACCAGCCATATCGCTGTGACAGGCGTTCTGGCGCTGGCCGTGTTCCTGACCGTGACGATCCTCGGTTTCGTCAAGAACGGTCCGGCCTTTCTGGGCATGTTCTGGGTGACCAGCGCGCCGCTGGCCCTGCGTCCGGTTCTGGCGCTGATCGAGGTGATCAGCTACTTCGTTCGCCCCGTCAGCCACTCCATCCGTCTTGCCGGCAACATGACCGCAGGCCACGCCGTGGTGAAGGTGTTCGCCGCCTTCGCAGGGCTTGTCGCCCTGTCGCCGCTGGCCATCCTGGGCGTTGTCGCCATGTATGGCCTCGAAATTCTGGTCTGCTTCATTCAGGCCTATGTGTTCACCATCCTGACCTGCGTGTATCTCAAGGACGCGCTTCATCCCCACCACTAAGGTCCGGATCATTCCAGCCATTCCAACCAAGGAGAGAGTTCAAATGGAAGGCGATATCGCAGAAATGGGCAAGTTCATCGGCGCAGGCATCTCGGCGCTGGGCATGGGTCTTGCCGCCCTCGGTGTGGGCAACGTTGCCGGCAACTTCCTGGCAGGCGCACTGCGCAACCCCTCTGCCGCAGCTGGCCAGACCGCCACGCTGTTCATCGGCATCGCATTCGCAGAAGCACTGGGCATCTTCTCGTTCCTGGTCGCTCTGCTGCTGATGTTCGCCGTCTGATACGGACGACGATTCAAGATCGGATGGGCCTGACGGGCCCATCCATCCACCACGGCACGTTTCCCAAGGGAGAACGACATGGCAACCGAAGCAACGGGCGCAGCATCCGGCCCCGGCATGCCGCAACTGGATTTCTCGACCTTCGGCAACCAGATCTTCTGGCTGCTGATCACGTTGGTCGTGATCTATTTCATCCTCTCCCGTATCGCCCTGCCGCGGATCGGTGCTGTTCTGGCCGAACGTCAGGGGACGATCACCAACGATATTGCCGCAGCCGAAAACCTGCGTGCCAAGGCCATCGAGGCCGAGGCTGCCTATAACAAGGCCCTCGCCGACGCCCGGCTTGAAGCGAACCGCATCATTGCCGAGGCCAAGGCCGACATTCAGGCCGATCTCGACAAGGCGATTGCCAAGGCGGACGCCCAGATCGCGGCAAAAGCTGCCGAAGGCGAGAAAGCCATCGCCGAGATTCGCGCGACCGCCCTTGAGAATGTCACCGAAGTGGCCAAGGACACCGCCAAGGAAATCGTCGCCGCCATGGGTGGCAAGGCCGATGCCCGCAGCGTGACCGCCGCGGTCAACGCCCGGATGAAAGGGTGACTCCGATGCGCAAGCTGATCCTCCTCCCCGCGCTTCTGGCGCTGACCTCCAGCCCGGCACTGGCCGCGGAAGGTCCGTTCTTCTCGCTGAAGAACACCGATTTCGTGGTTCTGGTCTCCTTCCTGATCTTCATCGGCATCCTGTTCTATTTCAAGGTGCCCGCAATGATCGGCGGCCTGCTGGACAAGCGCGCCGCCACCATCAAGTCCGAACTGGAAGAAGCCCGCGCCCTGCGGGAAGAGGCGCAGACCCTGCTGGCCTCCTACGAGCGTAAGCAGAAAGAAGTGCAGGAACAGGCCGACCGCATCGTCGCCCAGGCCCGTGACGAAGCCAACGCTTCCGCTGCACAGGCCAAGGAAGACCTCAAGGCATCCATCGCGCGCCGCATCGCCGCCGCCGAGGATCAGATCGCGTCCGCCGAAGCAGCCGCCATCAAGGAAGTGCGCGACCGTGCTGTCGTCATCGCCATTGGTGCGGCCCGTGACGTGATCGCCAAGCAGATGACCGCCGCTGACGCAGGCAAGACCATCGACGAGGGTATCGCCATCGTGGATGCCAAGCTGCACTGATCCGCACGGAAAATCCCGAAAAGAACAAAACCCCGCAGCCCACTGCGGGGTTTTTTCATGCCCGCAAGGAACGCCGTAGGCGCGCCGCCACCCTAGCGGCGCTGCTCGTGCTCATAGCGTTGCCGCGCAATGGCCTCGTGATGCTCGGCCCGCTTCTGATCGGTCAATGCCTGCTCGACGAAATTCAGATGCGCCTCGACCGCTGCCCGCGCTCCGGCAGGATCGCGCGCCTGAATCGCCTCATTGATCGCGCGGTGCTGATCCAGCAGCAGATCGCGGATGCTGCGATTGCGGAACATGATCTGCCGGTTATAGAACACGCCCTCGCGCAGCAATTCATACATCGACCGCATCATGTGCAGCATGATGACGTTGTGACTGGCTTCGATGATCGACAAGTGAAAATCCGCATCCAGCAGCGCTTCATCCGCCGGATCGCGTTTGGTATGGGCGGCCAGCATCTTGTCAAAGATCGTCTGGATCACCCGCAGATCGGTGTCCGAGGCCAGCCGCGCCGCCCGTTCCGCCGCCAACCCCTCCATGTCCCGGCGAAAGGCGATATAATCGAATACCGCCTCGTCATGGGCTGCGAACAGCCGGATCAGCGCTGGCGAAAACGCCCCGCCCAGCACATCGGCCACATAGATCCCCGCCCCGGCCTTGCTGGTCAGCAGCCCCTTGTCCTGCAACTCGGCCACCGCCTCGCGCAGCGAGGGGCGGGATATGCCCAGCCGCTCGGACAGTTCACGCTCGGACGGCAACCGTTCGCCGGGCCGCAGGATGCCGCGCAGGATCAGCAATTCGATCTGATGGGTCACACTGGTCGAAATCTTCTCTGGCTGAACAGACCGGAACGGCATGGCTTACCTCGTTTGAATTGGTAAAATCATATGACCGGTATTCCGCCCCGACAACCGCAATTCCGCGCGGTCACAGCATCAGTGACACCACATAGGGCGCAAGGATCGCGGTCAGCAGCGCATTCAACCCCATCCCGATTCCCGCAAAGGCCCCCGCCGTGTCATTCACCTGAAATGCCCGCGCCGTGCCGATCCCGTGGGCGGCCACCCCCACGGCAAAACCGCGCGCCCGCCAGTCGCGGATATGCATCAGCCGCATCAGCGGCGTCACGATCACCGCCCCGATGATCCCCGTCAGGATCACCAGCGCCGCCGTCAGCGTGGGCAGCCCGCCCAATTGCTCGGCAATGCCGATGGCCACCGGCGCCGTGGTGGATTTCGGTGCCAGCGACAGCCAGACCGGCCCCTCGATCCCCAGAACCCGCGCGATCCACAGGGCCGAGACGATGGCCGTCACGGACCCCGCCAGCAGCGCCGCCACCATCGGCAAAAGCGCCCGCCGGATCTGCGCTCGATTGACATACAGAGGAAGGGCCAGCGCGACAGTCGCCGGTCCCAGCATGAAATGCACGAACTGCGCCCCCGCGAAATAGGTCTGATAGGGCGTCTTGGTGACCCACAGCAACCCGCCCAGCAGGACCATCGCCACCAGCACCGGATTGACCAACGGATTGCGCCCGGCGCGCTGCGATAACTGATCCCCGATCAGATAGGCCACCAGCGTGGCCGTCAGCCACAATAACGGTTCGCGGCTCAGATAGGACCAGATCTCGGGCAGGGCGGTCATCCGCGCGGCTCCTCGGTGGCGTCCGCATTCCCGGTCAGCCGCGCCACCGCCACGAAGGTCAGAACGCCCGCGATCAGCGCCAGTGCCGTGCTGATCACCAGCACCAGCAGCAGCGCCGGCCCCGACCCGCCCAGCACGTCCAGATGGCTGATCACCCCGACACCAGCAGGCACGAACAGCAGCGACAGATGCGACAACAGACCCTGCGCCGTGGGCATGACCCGCGCCGCCATCCCCGGCAGCATCAGACACCCCAGCAGCAGCAACGCCATGCCCAGCACCGGCCCCGGCACAGGCAGGCCCAGCCCCCGCGCCAGCGTCTCCCCCAGCAACTGACAGATCAGAAGGATGGCAACGGCCAGGATCATCGCAGCACTCCACAGCGTGTTTGCGCTCATAAGCGCACAGGCAGGGCGGTCGCGCAAAAGGAAAGGTGTTCAGAAAAGATTAACCAATATCGAGTCACATGACGGCATGACACGCTGGATCATGCCTCTTCTTCTTCTTTTGCCCGCCTGCGATGGCGGCAGCCCTCATTTCATGGGCATCCCTCCCACGCGGGTCGAGGTGGAGGGAAGCGTCTTTGCCGTCCGCGTCAAGGGCGATCTGGCCGAAGCCGTGCGTACCAACCCGCAATACGCCCCGCGCATGGGCCCTATCGGCGGCCGCGCCGCCCGCGCGATGGAACAGGTCAGCGGATGCACCGTGCGCGAGATCCGCGGCGATCAGGCGCTGATCCTTGGTCTGCTCACGTGCTGACGCTACACAGCGCGGCGGAAACTCACCGATGTCGGCCTGTCATAGCCCGGATGCGCCGTGGTTCCCGTCATCTCGAACCCCAGCGCCGCAAAGGTTGCGTGATTCTCCAGCAATTCCACCCGCGTCTGCAAACTGACCGTCGCCAGACCCAGCGCCCGCGCGCGATCAAGGCTCAGGGCGATCAAGGCTCGCGCCAATCCCCGCCCCCGCACCGCATGGGCCACGGCCAGCTTGCCCAGATAAAGCGTATCCGCCTGCGGAGTCAGGATCATGCAGGCCAGCGGTCCCGCCTCGCCTTCGATGACCCACAGCTCTGCATCCGCCGCCGCCTGCCGCAACGCCTCGACCCCCATCCGCCCAAGCGAGGAGGGCGGGTCGATCCGTCCCTCCATATAGGCAAAGGCCATCGTCAACAGGGCATGCACCGGCCCCATGTCCTCATCCGGTGCCATGCGGCGCGGCGCGCCTGTCTCCAGCCCTTCAGCCAATCGGTTTCTCCATGAAAACGCTGGTGCCATTGACCGCATAGTCGCCAAACGCGCCGCAGCGCCGGTATCCCTGCGCCGTGTAAAGCGCAATCGCCGCCTCCAGCAAGGTCCCTGTCTCCAGCCGCAGAACGGGCAGCCCCATCCCACGCGCCACCTCTTCCAGATGACACAACAGCGCCCGCGCCACGCCCCGCCCGCGCGCCGCAGGGCTGACGAACATCGACTTCACCTCGCCATAGCCCGCCTTGCGCGCCAGCGCGATGGTGCCCAGCACGCCGCCTGCATCCTCGGCCACGAAGAACGAAATCTCGGGCACGCGCAGCGCGTCGATCGACAGGTAATGATTGTCCTCGGGCGGAAAAAGGCTCTCCATCAGGGCATGGCTGGCCTGCAACAACGCCGTGGCGCCGGGTTCGCGCGGGTCGCCCGAACGGATGTGCATCTGCCGCATGATCGCGATCTGTCCTTCGATGTTGCACTGCAGCGTGACGCAGCCGGACAGGGTCTGTCAACGGCTTTGAAAGATGTGCTGGACGCATCAGTCGCCCAATATATTGGGGATAACTCGGCGGAAATCCCCAGATCCGGTGCAACCCCGTTGACTCACGCCCCCCAAGACCCGCAGATTCCCGGATCAAGGGAATCGAAAGGCCGCGCCGTTGCGTTTCACCAAGCTCAGACTGACAGGCTTCAAAAGCTTCGTCGATCCGACCGATCTGCTGATTCGGGACGGTCTGACAGGTGTGGTCGGTCCGAACGGCTGCGGCAAGTCCAACCTGCTCGAAGCCCTGCGTTGGGTCATGGGCGAGAATCGCGCCTCGGCCATGCGCGGCGGCGGGATGGAAGACGTTATTTTCGCAGGCGCCGCCACCCGCCCGGCGCGCAACTTTGCCGAAGTGACGCTTGTGCTCGACAATGCCGACCGACTGGCCCCCGCCGGGTTCAACGACAATGACGCGCTGGAAATCACCCGCCGCATCACCCGCGACGCGGGCAGCGCCTACAAGGTCAATACCAAGGATGTGCGCGCCCGCGACGTGCAGATGCTGTTCGCCGATGCCTCGACCGGGGCGCATTCGCCCGCGCTGGTCCGGCAGGGCCAGATCTCCGAACTGATCAACGCCAAACCCAAGAACCGCCGCCGCATCCTCGAGGAAGCCGCGGGTATCTCGGGCCTCTACCAGCGCCGCCACGAGGCCGAGCTGAAGCTGAACGCGGCCGAAGCGAACCTCTTGCGCGTCGATGACGTGCTGGAACAACTGGCCACGCAACTGGCGCAGCTGGAACGCCAAGCGCGACAGGCGCAACGCTACCGCGCCATCGGCGATGAACTGCGCCGCGCCGAAGGACTCCTGCTCTATCGCCGTTGGAAAGAGGCGGATACCGCCCGCGCCGCGGCCGAGGATGATCTGCGCGCCCGCGTGACCGCCGCCGCTCAGGCCGAAACCACTGCCCGTGCCGCCGGCAAGGACCGCATAGCCCGTGACGACGCCCTCCCCCCCCTGCGCGAGGAGGAGGCCATCGCCAGCGCCGTGTTGCAACGTTTACAGGTGCAGCGCGACGCCCTGACCGATCAGGAAACCCGCGCCCGTCAGACCATCGACACGCTGCGAGGCCGTATCGAACAGCTCACCCGCGACATCGAACGCGAGGCCGGTCTGAACCGCGACGCGGGCGAGACCATCGCCCGTCTGGAATGGGAGGCCCGCGAACTCGCCAAGGCGGGCGAAGGCCATGCTGACAAACTCGACGCCGCCGCCGCCGCCGCCCGCGACGCCGCCGAGGTGCTGCAACAGCGCGAAGCCGACCTCAGCCAGTTGACCGAAGACGTCGCCCGTCTGGCCGCGCGCCACCAATCCGCGCATCGCCTGCTGGAAGACAGCCTCAAGACCCGTGCCCGCAGCGAGGCCGAGGCAACCCGCGCCCGTGACGCGGTCGAAGCCTCCCAAGGCGCGCTGGACGCCGCCATCGCCGCCCTGGAAGAAGCGCAGGCCCAGGAAGAGGCCGCCACCGATCTGGCCGCCCGCGCCGATGAAACCCTGCTCGCCGCCGAAGCCGCCCGCGCCGAAACGCAGGAGCGTGAGGCCGATGTCCGTGCCGAACGCTCCGCCGCCGAAGGAGAGCTGAACGCCCTGCGCGCCGAGGTCACGGCGCTCGCCCGCCTCGTGCAGCGCGACACCGCCGAGGGCGGTCAGATCATGGACCGCCTGCAAGTCGAACAGGGGTTCGAAAAAGCGCTGGGGGCGGCGCTGGCCGATGACCTGCGCGCCCCCGAAGTGGAAGCCGACGGCCCCTCCGGCTGGACAGCGCTGCCCGCCTACGACACACCGCAGCCCTTGCCCAAGGGCGTCACGGCGCTGACCAACCATGTCTCCGTTCCCGATGTGCTCGTGCGCCGCATGGGTCAGATCGGTCTCGTCGATCCAGATGACGGCCCGCGCTTTCAGCCGCTTCTGAAGCCCGGCCAACGCCTTGTCAGCGTCGAGGGCGATCTCTGGCGTTGGGACGGGTTCCGCGCCTGGGCCGAGGATGCCCCCTCCGCCGCCGCCCTGCGCCTGCAACAGCTCAACCGTCTGGAAGAGTTGAAACAGCAGATGGAACGCGCGACCGCCCGCGCCGATGCCGCTCGCGCCGCCCATGACAACCTGTCCGCCCGTCTGGCCGATCTGACCGCCGCCGATCAGGCCGCCCGTGGCGCACGCCGCGCCGCCGATGCCCGCGTGAACGAGGCGAACCGCGCCCTCAGCCGGGCCGAGGCCGATCGCAACCTCGCCGCCTCGCGCCTAGAATCCCTTGGCCTCGCCGTCACCCGGCATGAGGACGAGGCGATGGCCGCCCGCGCCCAGGTGCTGGAAGCGGAACGCGCCGTCGCCGGGCTCGAAGACCTGTCCGAGGCCCGCGCCGCCATGGAAGACCTGCGCATGACGGTCGAGGCTGCGCGCATCACCATGATGACCCGCCGCTCCGCCCATGATGAAGTCCGCCGCGAAGGCGAGGCGCGCACCAAACGCGCGCAGGAAGTCACCAAGGAACTCTCCGGCTGGCGTCACCGCCTGCAAACCGCCGAAGTCCGCAGCGCCGAACTGGTGGACCGCAAACAGGCCTCGGAAGAGGACCTGCGCGAGGCCAGCGCGGCGCCTGAGGAAATCGCCGCCAAGCGCGAGGAACTCACGGACGCCATCGACACCGCCGAGGCGCGCCGCCGCCGCGCCGCCGATGCCTTGGCCGAGGCGGAAACTGCCCTGCGTGCGGCCGAACAGGCGGAACGCGACGCCGAACGCGCCGCATCCGAGGCCCGCGAAGCCCGCGCCCGCGCCGAGGCCCGTGCCGATGCCGCCCGCGAAACCGTTGCCTATGCCGCCGAGCGGATCGCCGAGGATCAGGAGACGACCCCCGCCCAATTGCTGGAATCCCTTGGCGCTGACCCCGACGCCATGCCTGCCTCCGATATGATCGAGGCTGACGTGAACCGCCTCAAACGCCAACGCGACGCGCTGGGGGCCGTCAACCTGCGCGCCGAGGAAGACGCTGCAGAGGTGCAGACCGAACACGACACCCTCGCCCGCGAAAAGCATGATCTCGAGGAAGCAATCAAGGCCCTGCGCTCCGGCATCGCCAGCCTCAACCGCGAGGGCCGCGAACGCCTGCTCACCGCCTTCGAGCAGGTGAACAGCAATTTCTCGCTTCTGTTCAAACACCTTTTCGGCGGCGGCGAGGCTGACCTGGTGCTGGTCGAATCCGACGACCCGCTTGAGGCGGGACTGGAAATCATGTGCCAGCCGCCGGGCAAGAAACTCTCGACCCTCAGCCTCTTGTCAGGGGGCGAACAGACCCTGACGGCACTCGCGCTCATCTTCGCCGTCTTCCTCGCCAACCCCGCGCCCATCTGCGTGCTGGACGAGGTGGACGCGCCGCTCGATGACGCGAACGTCACCCGTTTCTGCGATCTGCTCGATGAAATGTGCCGCCGCACCGACACGCGCTTCCTGATCATCACCCATCACGCCGTGACCATGGCGCGGATGGACCGCCTTTTCGGTGTGACGATGCAGGAACAGGGCGTCAGTCAGCTTGTCTCGGTCGATCTGAAAAAGGCCGAGGCATTGGTCGCCTGATCCCACAACCGGGTGGCGCGTCAGCCAAGGCCGCGCCCCCTTTCATCGTTCCCCAAATACTCAAAACTCAACGCCTCCCCAGACGCGCGCCCCGGATCACAGCCGCGACATCAAAGCCGCCGTGGGCCATCCATCCGCAGGCAGACCCAGCCGCATCTGCTCGGCCCTGACCGCCGCGCGCGTGCCCGCACCCAGGATACCATCCACCGCACCCACATCATGACCACGCGCCACCAGCCTCTCCTGCAACCGCTTCATGCCGTCCTGATCCAGACCCGGATCGGGATTGCCCGGATCGAACACCGGCGCGCCTTCCAGCCGCGTGCCGAAATAGGCGGCGGTCAGCACATAGGTGAAGCTCTGGTTCCAGTCGAAGAACACGTTGAAATTCGGATAGGCGACAAAGGCCGGTCCCTTGTGTCCCTGCGGCAGGATCAGGCTTGCCGGCAGGTCCGCCGCCCAGCCGCCTGACCGTGGCTGCACCCCCATCGCCGCCCATTGCGCCACCGGCAGCGCCGTGCCGATCCCCGCCTGTGACCAGTCCATCTCGGCGGGCACCTCCACTTCCTGCAACCACGGCTCGCCCTTGCGCCAGCCGAAATGCGCCAGCATCTTCGCCCCCGAGAGCAAAGCATCCGGCGTGGATGTTTTCAGCCGCACATGCCCATCCCCGTCACCATCCACACCATTCTCGATGATGTCGCCGGGCAGCATCTGCACCATCCCGATCTCGCCCGCCCATGCGCCTGTCGTGGTGGCAGGATCGAAATCATCATTCGCGAACAGCGTCAGCGCATGAAACACCTGCGGCCGGAACAGATCGGGCCGCCTGCAATCATGGGCCAGCGTCACCAACGCATTGGCCGTGTTGAAATCGCCCTGAAAACTGCCGTAATCCGTCTCGAACCCCCAGAAGGCCAGCAAGACCCCGCGCGGCACGCCATATTCCGCTTCCGCCCGGTCAAAGACCGCATCCCATTCCCGTGCTTTGGCCTGCCCCGTCTGCAACCTCTGCGCGCTGATCAACCGGCGCGAAAACGTCGTGAAATCCAGCGTGAACACCCCCTGCCGCCGATCCGCCGCGATCACCGCCGGGTCCTGCCGCACGGGCGCAAAGAACCGCGCCACCGTGTCGGAACTGTGCCCGCGCGTCTGCGCCTCGGCCTTCAGCCCCTCCACGAAATCGCCGAAATTACCGCCACATTGGGCCATGGCAGGGGCCGCCGCCAGCGACAGCAGCGCCGCCACCAGCGAAAGGGTCATCTTGGACATGGGTCACCTTGATTTGATCCGTTTGGCCGGACCCTAGCAGCCCGCCCCTGCAAGTGCGATCACAAGAGCGCCAGACCCAGGGCAAGGCAAAGAACCGCCACCCAGACCGCCCACAGGACACGGACGGCAGCCTCGATATCCTGCGCCATCAGAGGCTTGCGGCCACTGGCATGAACAAAGGGAAAGTCCTGCATCCGCCCGTCATAGGCGCGTGGCCCCGACAGCGCGATGCCCAAGGCGCGGGCCATCGCCGCCTCGGGCCAACCGGCATTGGGCGACCGGTGCAGGCCCGCATCCGCGACGATCCCGCGCCAGTCACGCCACACGCCCTGCGTCAGCGCCATCAGCACCGCCGTGCCGCGCGCGGGCAACAGGTTCAGCAGATCATCAAACCGCGCCGCCGCCCAGCCAAAGGCTTTATGCCGTGGCGTGCGATAGCCGATCATGCTGTCTGCGGTATTGGTGATCTTGTAGAGCAGCAGACCCGGCAACCCCGCCACCGCGAACCAGAACAAGGGCGCCACCACCCCGTCGGACATGTTCTCGGCCGCCGATTCAATCGCCGCCCGCGCGACGGCGCTCTTGTCCATCTGCCCGGTATCCCGGCTCACGATCATTGCCACCGCCGCCCGTCCCTCGGCCAAGCCTTGCCGCAGGCCGTGGGCCACCGCCAGCACATGTTCCACTAGACTGCGCTGTGCGATCAGGATCGCCGCCACGATCACCTCGACCACAGGCCCCAGCGCCGCCAGCGCCGCGCCAAGACCCAGCGCACCCAGCCCCAGCACCACCATCACAGCCACACCCTTCAGCCGCCGTGCGGCACCGCGATTGAACCGCGCATCCGCCCAGCCGATCAGCCGCCCCATCAGCACCGCCGGATGCGGCGCGCGTGACCATAGCCAGCGCGGCTCGCCCAGCCACGCATCCAGCAACATCGCCAGAACCAGCGTCACAACACCGCCTCGACCCGCGCCCAATGCTCCGGCGCAGGCAGGCCCAGCCGGATCAGCGTCTTGGACCACGGGAAAATCCGACTCCAGATACGCGCCTCGGCCAGCCGCGCCTGCCATTCTTCCGCGTCATTGACCGCATAAAGCCGGAACAGATCGGTCCCGCCTGCCACGCGCGCCCCGGCCGTGGTCATCAAACCATCCAGCCGGACAGAATCCGCCGTCAGCCGCGCCCGCGTCGCCGCGGCCCAGTCCCGATCGCGCAACGCCGCCGCGCCAATCGCCAAGGCCGGGCCGGAAACCGCCCATGGCCCCATTCCTTCGGCCAGTCGCGCCAAGAGCGCCGGATCACCGATCGCGAATCCCAGCCGCAGACCCGCCAGCCCCCAGAACTTGCCGAAACTCTTGAGGACAATCCCGCCCTCACGCGGCAGATGTGGCAGCAGCGACCGCGCCGGGGCCACGTCGCAGAAACTTTCATCCACCACGACCAGTGGCACAGCGTCCAGATCTCGCGGCCCGAACCATCGCCCGTCCGGGTTGTTGGGATGCACGATCACCCGCGCCTGCACCGGGCCGTCCGCTTCGGCGCAAACCTCCCAGCCATGCAGGGAAAAAGCGGCGGCATGTTCGTTGTAGGTAGGCTGCGGAATATGCACTCGCCCCGCCCGGGCCAGCCCGGGTATCCGCGCGATCAGGGCCGAGGCACCGGGCGCCGCCAGCACACCCATGCCGTCAGGCACCTGCCAAAGATCCCGCGCCGCGGCCTCCAGCGCGGCCATCGCCGCACGGTCGGGCAGGGCGGTCCAGGACATGGCGGGCAGCACCACGCGCTCCACCGGCCAGGGACAGGGATTGATCCCCGTGGACAGGTCGATCCACGCCGCGCGAGCCCCGCCGAAACAGGCCACCGCCCCGTCCAACCCGCCGCCGTGATCGCGCACCGGACCCTTGCCTTGCGGCAATCCACCCTGCTGCCCCGCACCCGTCATTTCATAGGACATATGCCACGCTCCTGACTGCGCCCCATCAAGCGGATTTGCGCCAAAAGCGCAAGCAGGCGGCCACGCGTTAACAGATTATTCGCTTTCATTAACGCTTTATTAGCTATTCGGGGGCATCACATTGGGGCAGGCCGGCACGCCTTCTCAAGACCGGCGGTCCGGGGTCATCCATGGCCTTGGTGATTCAGTGGGGAATGCATGATCGTGCTGATCGTCGAGCCTTGCCCCGACCTGGGCCGGCTCTGGAAACGTCACGTGGAACGTCAGGGCGCCGAGGTGCATCTGGTGCAGGGGCAGGATGCTGCCTTCGACCTTCTGCGCACCCTCGCCATCGACATGATCGTGCTGGACCTTGTGCTGAAACAGGGCAGCGCCCTGGCGATCTCGGACTATGCCAGCTATCGACGCCCCAAGGCGCAGGTGATCTTCGTCACCAACACCACCTTCTTCTCGGACGGGTCCATCTTCCTGCACAGCCCCAATGCCTGTGCCTTCCTGCAAAGCGCCACCCCGCCCGAGGATCTGGCGGCCATGGTCATGCATTACAGCCGCGCCAGTTGACCCGCGATCAGTCGCGCCCGTGCGGTGCGTCGAAATCAAGGATCGGGTTGATGGGGATGATCCGGTGCGGATTGATCGTGTCATGGCTGTAATGGTAATGCCGCACGATATGGTCCAGATTGACCGTCTCGGCCACACCCGGCACCTGATACAACTCCCGCGTATAGGCCCAGAGGTTCGGGTAATCCACGATCCGCTTCCGGTTGCATTTGAAATGCAGATGATAAACGGAATCGAACCGCACTAGCGTGGGAAACAGCCGCCAATCCGCCTCGGTCAGCCGGTCGCCCAGCAGATAGCGGTTCTGCGAAAGCCGCTCTTCCAGCCAGTCCAGCGTCTCGAACAACGGATATACCCCCGCCTCATAGGCCGCCTGCGTGGTGGCAAACCCGGCCTTGTAGACGCCGTTGTTCACCGTGTCATAGATCCGCGCGTTGACATCCTCGATCCTGTCGCGCAGGGCCTCGGGCCAGTAATCGTCCGTGTTCCCGGTCAGGCCGTCAAAGGCCGAATTGAACATGCGGATAATCTCGGAACTTTCATTCGACACGATCGTGCCGCGCTGCGTGTCGTAAAGGATCGGCACCGTCACCCGGCCCGACACCTTGGGGTCGGTTCTGGTATAGATGTCGCGCAGGAAGGGCAGGCCGAACAGCCGGTCGCCGGTTGCACCCGGAAAATCCGTGGCAAAGGTCCAGCCATCCGACAGCATCTCGGGATGCACGATCGAAATGCCGATATGATCGGTCAGTCCCTTCAAGGCCCGGAAAATCAGCGTCCGATGCGCCCAGGGGCAGGCCAGCGAGACATAGAGATGATACCGCCCGCTTTCCGCCTTGAACCCGCCCTCGCCACTGTGACCTGCGCTGCCATCCGCCGTCACCCAGTTGCGGAATCCCGCGGTGGAGCGTTCGAATTTGCCGCCCGTCTTGCTGGTATCATACCAGGTGTCGTGCCATTCGCCGTCAACCAGTTGGCCCATCGGTCTGTCTCCTTTGTGTTGCGAGGAACCTAATGCGCCCGCTGCTGTGCGAAAACCCAAGGGTCCGCGCATCCGCCCTGCATCAGCGCACAGCTTGGCAAGGCGCAGAACCCTGCTAGGTTCCCCGGCAAAGGATCGCACATGCCCCTCTTCGACAGCTACATGGTGGTGGACTGGTCCGCCAATGGCACGCCCAAGACCGGGCGCGACAGTATCTGGATCGCGCATCTGCATCCCGGCCAACCCGTCAGGCTGGACAATCCGCCCACGCGCACCGCCGCCATGGCCCGCATCACCGCGACGCTGGAGGACGAATCCCGCCACGGCCGCCGCATCCTTGCCGGGTTCGACTTCGCCTTCGGCTATCCCGCCGGTCTGGCCCAGGCGATGGGGCAGGGGGCCGACTGGCGCGATATCTGGGCCTGGCTGCACGACCACCTGACCGATGGCCCCGACAATGCCAATAACCGCTTCGATCTGGCGGCACGGCTCAACACCTTCTTCCCCAGCGATGGTCCTTTCTGGGGCAACGGTCTGGCCCGCGACATCCCCGGCCTGCCGCGCCGCAAGCCTCAGGGCTGGGGCGACACGCTGCCCGACAACCGCCGTCTGACCGACAGCCTTGCACCCGGCGCGCAGGAAGTCTGGAAACTCAGCGGGGCAGGCGCGGTGGGGGGGCAAAGCCTGACCGGACAGGCCGCGCTGGAAGGCTTGCGCCGCCGATTGCCCGTCTCGGTCTGGCCCTTCGAGGACATCCGCACCGCCCCCGCCGTTCTGGCCGAGGTTTTCCCCTCGCTGATCCCGCTGGATCCGGGCTTGCACAGCATCCGCGATGCGGCGCAGGTCATCGGTCTGGCCCGGACGATGGCCGGATGGGATGCGGCAGGACACCTGTCCGCGATGCTGGACGCCGCCCGCCAGATGCCCGAATCGGTGCGCCGCTTCGAGGCGATGATCCTCGGGGTCGCTCCCGGTCGGTCGTGACAACCTGCCTCACGGCGTCCTGCCGATGGGCCAAAGGCGAAATCAAATGTGGAAAAGCCGCTGAATTCCCTTTTTTCGTGATTTGGTAACGGGATGGAAATGAAATGTCGTCAAAGCTTTACTTGACGATTTTAAACCTTAGCTCATCCTGTGATTGAGGATTGGTAAGGGGGATGCCATGACAACGTTTTTGTCCAAGGAACTGCGCGAAGGTCTGGCTGCGGCCCGCAAGCTCGCGGAAAAGCGGAAAAGCCGGCTGCGCATCGACGTGGACGGCCGGACCTACCCCGTATTGCGCGTCTGGAATGGCGGCTTCGCCATGGACCTTGACGACGCCCCCCATCTGCGCGGGTTGGTGGACCTTTACGATGGCGGACGGCACCTGTCGCAATGCCTCATCGTCGCATCCGAAGCGCAAGGGGATGAGATGTGGTTCGACTTCAAGCGCAGCACCCCGGTCGCTGACCGCGCAGCACTTGACTTCGCCCGCGACGAATCCGCCCCCGTCGCCCTGATCGCCCGCGATTAGGCCCAGCCGCAGCGGGGCGGTTCAACCGCCCCGATCGCCTTATTGCAGATCACTAAAAGCTTTGTGCATCCGCTCCACCGCCTGCTCGACCAGCACGCGCGGCGTGGCCAGATTGAACCGCAGAAACGTCTCGCCCCCCTTGCCGAAGGTCGGTCCGTGATTGGCCGCGATATGCGCGCCCTGTTCCACGCGCCGCGTGAACTCGGCCTGGTCCATCCCCGTGCCCGCGAAATCCACCCATGCCAGATAGGTCGCCTCCAGCGGCATCGACGCAAGGCCCGGGATCGCGTTGATCCCTGCGTCAAACACCCGCCGGTTGCCATCCAGATAGACCATCAGATCATCCACCCAGGCCGCGCCCTCCGGGGAATAAGCCGCCGTCGCCATGAACAGACCAAAGGAATTGGGCGACAGACCCAAACCCATCATCCGCTGCTCGAACTTGGCCCGCAGCGCCGCATCGGGAATGATCACATTCCCCGTGTGACTGCCCGCGATGTTGAAGGTCTTGGTCGTGGCCGTCATCATGATCAGCCGGTCGCTGATGCTGGCGTCCACATTGGCCATCACCGTATGCGTGACCCCAGGAAACAGCAGGTCGTGATGGATCTCGTCCGACACAAGGATCAGATCGTGCCGCTTGGCGAAATCCGCCACGCCCTGCAACTCGGCCCGTGTCCAGACGCGCCCGCCCGGATTATGCGGCGAGCACAGGATCACCATCTTGGCCGTCCCGTCCATCTGTGCGTCATAGGCGTCGAAATCCATCTCGTAACGCCCGTCATTGTTTACCAACGGACATTCAACGACCTTGCGCCCATTCGCTTTGATGACCTTGGCAAACGCGTGGTAAACCGGCGTGAACAGCACCACACCGTCGCCCGGTTGCGTATAGGTATCCACGCACAGCGCCGTCCCGTTCACCAACCCATGCGGCGAAAAGATCCACTCCGGCTGCACTGTCCAGCCATGCCGGTCCTGCATCCACCAGCAGATCGCCGCGCGATAGGCCGCGTCATCCCCGTAATAGCCGTAAACCCCATGCTCCACCATCTGCGCCACGGCCCGCTGGATGCAATCCGGCGCGCGGAAATCCATGTCGGCCACCCACATCGGGATGCCGTCCTGGGCCGGCACGCCATAGAGTGTCTCCATCATGTCCCATTTCACGGAATGGGTGCCGAAACGGTCGATCCTGGTATCAAAGCTCATGCGCGTCTCCTGTTTGCGCGCCAGCCTACCCAGTGGAGTGGCGGCTGCAACGGGCAATTTTGCGCGCAGACGGCCCTTTTGGCCCATTGCACCGTCCGATCCTTCGTCCTATCTGACGGGATATGAGCAAACGCACGATCCTGATCCATCCCGACCCGCGCCTGAAAAAGGTCTCGGCCCCCGTGCCGGACCTCAGCGATGATCTGCGCCGACTGGCCGATGACATGCTGGAAACCATGTATGACGCGCCGGGCATCGGTCTGGCCGCCCCGCAGGTGGGGATCAATGCACGGCTGATCGTGCTGGATTGCGTCAAGGGCGACAAGGAAACCCCGCGCCCCCTGATCATGTTCAACCCCGAGATCGTGGCATCCTCGGACGAAAGCAGCACCTATGAGGAAGGCTGCCTTTCGATCCCCGAACAATATGGCGACGTGACCCGCCCCGCCGAAGTGACGGTGCGCTGGATCGACCGCAACGGCAACGAACAGCAAGAGGATTTCGCCGACCTCTGGGCCACCTGCGTGCAGCACGAGGTGGACCATCTGGATGGCAAACTCTTCATCGACTACCTCACCCCGCTGCGCCGTCAGTTGATCACCCGCAGGATGCAGAAACTGAAACGCGACAGGGCGCGGGTGTGAGCGGGCTGCCGATCCTGCGCTGGCCGGACGTACGGCTCTCCACGGTCTGCGACCCGGTCGGCCCGGATGACGATCTGGGCGATCTGGTCCGCGCCATGTTCGAAACGATGTATGATGCCCCCGGTCGCGGCCTTGCCGCGCCGCAAGTGGGCGTCTTGAAGCGGCTTTTCGTGATGGATTGCGGCTGGAAGGATGGCGATATGACACCGATGGTCTGCATCAATCCCGAAATCCTGCGTGCCGATGGCATGGCCCCCGGCTCTGAGGGCTGCCTGTCGATCCCCGGCGTTCTGGCCGAGGTGATGCGCCCCGAACGTATCCTGCTGCGCTACCGCGATCTCGACGGCGCGGTCCAAGAGGTGGAGCTGGACGGGTTCGAGGCGCGCTGCGCGCAGCATGAACTGGATCATCTTGACGGGATCGTCACCTTCGACCGTCTCTCACCCGAGGCGCGCCGCGTGGTGGAAGAAGCCTATTCCGTCAGCTTTCCGGTGCGCCCCGCGTGACCGCGCGCCGCTGCATCCCATGGCCCGATAAGCGCCTGCGGACGCCTGCGGCCGATGTGCCCGCCATCACCGATGAGATCCGCGCCATCTGGACCGACATGATCGACACGATGGAAGCGATGCCCGGCGTCGGCCTCGCCGCGCCCCAGATCGGCGTGATGCTGCGCCTTGCCGTCGTCGATGCCTCGGACAAGCGCGGGCAGGCCGTGCGCATGGCCAACCCCGAGATCGTCCACGCCTCGGTCCAGCTGCGCGACCACGAAGAAGCCAGCCCCAACCTCCCCGGTGTGTCCGCCACGATCAGCCGCCCCCGCGCGGTCCTCGTGCGCTTCCTCAACGAACAGGGCGAGGTTGAGGAACGGGATTTCGTCGGCCTCTGGGCCACATCGGTGCAGCATCAGATCGACCATCTGGCAGGCCGGATGTATTTCGATCACCTGTCAAAGGTGAAACGCGACATGCTGCTCCGCCGCGCAAGGAAACAGGCATGAGACTGGTGTTCATGGGCACGCCCGAATTTTCGGTCCCGGTGCTGGATGCGCTGGTCGCCGCGGGCCATGACATTGCCGCCGTCTATTGCCAGCCGCCCCGCCCCGCAGGACGCGGCAAAAAGGAGACGCCCACCCCCGTGCATCAGCGCGCGGCCGAACTGGGCCTGCCGGTCCGCCACCCCACCAGCCTCAAGGGGGCGGAGGCGCAGGCGGATTTCGCCGCCCTCAATGCCGATGTGGCCGTGGTTGTGGCCTATGGTCTGATCCTGCCGCAAGCGGTGCTGGACGCGCCCAGACATGGCTGCCTGAACATCCATGCCAGCCTTCTGCCGCGCTGGCGCGGTGCCGCCCCCATCCACCGCGCCATCATGGCGGGCGATGCCGAAACGGGTATCTGCATCATGCAGATGGACGCGGGTCTGGACACCGGCCCCGTGCTGCTGCGCGCGGCGACCCCCATCGGACCCGCGGAAACCACAGGCCAACTCCACGACCGCCTGTCCCGGATGGGCGCACGCCTGATCGTCGAGGCCCTTTCCCGGCTGGGTGATCTGGTGCCCGAAGCACAGCCCGCCGACGGCGTCACCTATGCCAGCAAGATCGACAAGGCCGAAGCCGCCATCGACTGGTCCCGCCCCGCGCTTGAGGTGGACCGGCTGATCCGTGGCCTCTCGCCCTTTCCCGGCGCCTGGACCCTCCATGACGGCCAGCGGATCAAACTGCTGGCCTCGCGTCTGGCGCAAGGCACGGGCGCGCCCGGTACGGTGCTGGACGATGCCCTGACCGTCGCCTGCGGCACGGGTGCGGTGCAGCTTTTGCGCTTGCAACGGGCCGGGCGCGGCGCGCAGGATGCGGCAGAGTTTCTGCGCGGCATGCCGCTGTCCAAAGGCACGCAACTATAAGGGTTGAACGATGTTTCCCACGATGATCGGAACGGTGGTGATAGCGGGGATCGTCGGCTATGCCTCGGAAAAGACGGGTTTCACCCATAACGGTTACCTGCAATCGATCATCATTTGCGTCGGCGGGGCGTTCCTCTTTTACTTCGTGCGGATCATGTTCGGTCTCAGCATCGGCACCCCCGGCGTGGACGCGATCCTGTCCTCGATCGGAGCGTTGATTCTGGTCCCGACCCATTGGCGCAAACGATAGGAGGCTGTGATGGCGGTGATCTGGTTGCTGATCATAGGGGCTGCGGCGGGTTTCATCGCCACACGCCTGATGCGGATCGAGGCGGATATCATCACCACCATCGTGATCGGCATGGTCGGCGCGCTGATCGGGGGGCTGGTGCTGCGCGCCCTGCTGGCAGTGATGGGCTTCGGCGCCGGACTGGTGGGCGCGATCCTCGGTTCGCTGTTGCTGATCTGGCTCTGGCAGCTTTACACGGGCCGCAAGTAACGCAACCTGCGCCCATGGCCGCGTTGCCCTTTGGATATTTTCAGCAAGAAGAAGCTAAAGCGCCCCTGCCGCAGCCGCGAAGCGACGCGCCTCATCGGGGGCAAGGCCCATCTGCTGCGTGGGATCGAAAACCGGGGAAAGATCCAGATCAGGATAAGAGGCGCGCGCCAGATCGGCCAGATCCGCGCCGGTCTCGCCGGCCTTTTTGCACAGCGCCTTGATCGCCGCCTGCGCGTCAGGCCGGGGCAGATGCGCCGCTAGCGCGAAACTCAACGCCTCGGCATGGATCAGGTTCTGCCCGTCGATCATCGCGCCCAGCATCGCGCGGGGCAAGGGGGCCAGTGTCTGGGACAGGCTTTGTGCGTGAATCAGTGTCGCAGTGGTGGCAAGGCAAAGCTGCGGCAGCACCAGCCATTCGGTGAACCACGCCGCCCCGTCCCGGTCCAGCCGATGCAAGGCCGCGCCCTGCAAGGTGGCCTGCAGCCCCGCCACATGCCGCGCCGTCGCCGCCATGGCCGATGGTGACACCGGGTTCTGTTTCTGCGGCATGGTCGAGGAGGCGCCAGCGGCACCAAGCGAGACCTCGCCAATCCCCGTCTGCGTCAGGATCAACAGATCCTCGGCCATCTTGCCAAGGGCCAAGGCCAGCCGGGCCTGCCAATCGGCAATCCGCAGGATCGGCCCGCGGTCACTGTGCCAGCTGCGCGCCGGATCATGCAGGTTCAGCGCCTTGGCCAACGCCTCCCGCGTCTCAAACGCCCTTGGCCCCAAAGCCGCCGATGTGCCCGCCGCCCCCGACAGCGACACCCAGAGCGATGATTGCCGCAACGCAGGCAACTCCCCCACCAGATCAAGCAGCGGCGCGCCCCAATGCGCCACCGTCGCGCCGAAACTGGTGGGTGTCGCGTGCTGCCCATAGGTCCGCGCCGCCATCGGCAGATCGGCATGATCCGCCGCCAGCCGCCCCAGCGCCTTGACCGTGGCCCGCAGCATCTCCTCCTGCAACACCAGCATCTGCCGCAACCGCAGCATCAGCCCCGTGTCGATGATATCCTGCGAGGTCGCGCCCCAATGGGCGTATTGCGCATGTTCCGGCGCCTCCATCGCGGCACGGAAAGCGGCCACCAGACCGGGGACCGAGACACCATTCTGCCCAGTCGGTGCCGCCAGCCCGGCAGGGTCGATCTGCACCTCCATCGCGGCGCGGTGGATGAAGGCCGCCGCCGTTTCCGGGATCACCCCCAGCGCGCCTTGCACGCGTGCCAGTGCGCCTTCGACCAGCAGCATGGCGCGCACCTCGGCCGTATCGGTGAAGAGCTTGCCCACATCGCCCGCCGGGAAAAGGCGGCTGTATAGAGGGCTGTCGAACACGGATGCGGCCATGGCTCAGCCCTTCGCGATCTGGGTCAGCAGATCGGCCAGACCCTCCGGGTCGGCAAAGAACGGCGAATGCCCCGTCGGCATGGCGTAAACATCCGCGTCCGGCCAGCCCTCCGTCATGGTCCGCTGATACTCGGGCGGGATCGTCTGATCATCATCGCAGCGGATGTAGCTGCGCTTCACGCTGGCATGGGCCGCGCCCAGCCGGATCGGCGTGGCCTGCGGCTTGATCGCCTGAATGCACAGGCGGGGCAGGGCGTATTCCACCGCCTCGGCCGGGCAGTCGTTGTAGAAAAGCCCCGGCGCCTTGGCCAGATCGACGCGGAAAGCCAACCCATCCTCGGTCCGGATCGCGGCATCGGCCATCGGCTGACGCGGCGCTTCCGCCCGCATCTCGACCAGAGATCGCCCATCCTGCGCCGCATAGGCGCACAGATAGATCAGCCGCGCGATCTTGTCCGGGGCCATCTCGGCGGCCAGGGAAATCGGAAAACCCGCCATGGAATGACCAACCAGCATCACGGGCGAGTCGATGGCGTCGACGATCGCCTGCGCGTAACCCTCCAGCGTGATCTCTTGGTAAGGCGTGGCATCCGCCCCATGCCCCGGCAGGTCAATGGCGCGGGCCCTATGCCCCCGCGCCTCCAGCGCCGGAATCAGGTCACGCCAGCACCACGCGCCGTGGCACGAGCCGTGGATCAGAAGAAAGTCAGCCATTCAGATATCCAGAAATACCGTCTCGCCCTCACCCTGAAGACGAATGTCGAAACGATACTGACCCTCACCGGTCCGCTTTGCAATCAACGTCTCAACCCGTGGCCGCTGTTCGATCCGTGCCAGCAAGGGATCGGCACTGTTATCCTCATCCTCGAAATAGATGCGGGTAGACAGGCCGATATTGATCCCGCGCGCCACGATCCACAGGCTGATATGCGGGGCCTGCATCGCGCCCGAGCGGTGCCGCACCGCGCCCGGTTTCACCGTGCGCAGGGTGAATAACCCGCTGTCCTTGTCGGCGGCAAAGCGGCAAAATCCGCTGACCGCCGGATCGGCCCCCGCCTGTCCCGCGAAAAGCCCGGCCGCATCCGGTTGCCAGCTTTCCATCATTGCATCGCGCAGCGCCCATCCGGTGCCGTCGATCACAGCCCCCGTGATGGTGATGATCTGCCCCTTGGCCCCCTCCGCAATCGGCGACAGCCCCAGATCCTCAGGGTAAACCCCCGGCAACCCGGCAAAGCTGGGAATGCAGCCGATATGCACATAGGGGCCTGCCGTCTGGGATGGCGTCTCGGTCAGCGTCTCAAGCGATTGCACCATGGCTTACATCCCCTCCAGCTTGTTCTCGAACATGGTTTGTCGCCGCCCGCGCAGTACGATGTCGAACTTGTAGGCCAGAAAATCCAAAGGCCGCGCCCGGCTCATGTCCAGAGGCGCCACCAGACGGTCCAACTGGCTGCGCGCCTTGATCGTCGCGGCAATCGGGCAGCGGTCGATCAGGGGGTCGCCCTCGAAATACATCTGCGTGATCAGGCGTTGCCCGAAACTGTGCCCAAAGACCGAGATATGGATATGCATCGGTCGCCAGTCATTCGCCCGGTTCGGCCAAGGATAGGCCCCGGGCCGGATCGTCAGGAACTGATAGCGCCCCTCCGCATCGGTGATCGTGCGCCCGCAACCGCCGAAATTCGGGTCCAGCGGGGCCAGATAATTGTCCTTCACATGCCGATAGCGCCCGCCCGCATTGGCCTGCCAGATTTCCACCAGAGTATGCGGCACGGGCCGCGCATTCTCATCCAGTACCCGCCCATGCATCAGGATACGCTCGCCAATCGCAGGGCTGCCATCCTTTGAGAAGTTGAGGATCAGGTTGTTATCCAGTGGCCCCAGCAGGGAGTGGCCGAACCGTGGCCCCGTCTCCTCGCTGGGCGTGCTTTCCATCGACAAGAGCGGCCATTTCGGCGAGCGCGGCACGGATGTCTTGTATTCGGGATCGTAGGGAACCGGATGCAGATGCCGCTGGCGCGGGATCAGCGGGCCTTGATCTGTCGTCTCACTCATTCTCTGCCTCCATCTCGGCATAGGTCGCCTTGGCCAGTTTCAGCGCATGATTGGCCCGCGGCACCCCGGCATAGATCGCGACATGCTGAAACGCCTCCAACACATCGCGCTTGCTGGCCCCCGTCCGGGCCGTGGCGCGGATATGCATCGGGATTTCCTCGAAATTCCCCGTCGCCGCCAGCAGCGCCAGCGTCAGCATCGACCGTTCGCGCAAGCTGATTCCGTCACTGGCCCAGACGGTGCCCCATGCCCCTTCGGTGATCAGCGTCTGGAAGGGTTCGTCAAACGCTGTCTTTGCCGCCTCGGCCCGGTCCACATGGGTATTGCCCAGAACCTTGCGGCGCACCTGCATGCCCTTGTCGAACCGCTCAGACATGACCTACATCCTGCATGAACCTGGTCAATACAGCGGCGTATTCTTCGGGCTGCTCGACACAAGGCAGATGCCCCGCCTTGCGGATCAGATGGAACTGCGACCCGGGGATCAACTCCACCGTCTCACGCACCAGATCGGGCGGCGTCGAACCATCATCAGACCCGGCAATCCCCAGCGTCGGCAGGCGCAGGCCCGAAGTCGGCGTGTAGAAATCCGTCCCCGAAATCGCCGCAGAACAGCCGATATAGCCCTCTGCCGGTTGCCGCACCAGCATGTTGCGCCAGGCGTGGAATGCGTCCGTCTTGCGGAAGGGCGCCGAAAACCACCGCTCCATGATCGCATCGGCCAAAGCCTCGATCCCGCCCGCGCGGACCGCGGCAATCCGGTCATCCCACATCGCCGGCTGACCGATCTTGGCGCCGGTGTTCGACAGAACCATCGCCCGCACCAGATCCATCCGTTTCACGGCCAGACCCTGCGCGATCATCCCGCCGATGGACAGGCCCACAAAAAGCGCGTCCCTGACCTCCAGATGATCCATCAACCGTTCCACATCGCGCACCAATGTGCCCATGGCATAGGGCGCAGGCGTCAGTTCCGACAGCCCATGCCCCCGCTTGTCATAGCGGATGTATTTCAACCTCTTGGGCAGCAGCGGCAGCACCTGATCCCACAGGCGCAGGTCGGTGCCCAGCGAGTTTGCGAACACCACAGGCCGCCCCGACAGGTCGCCGTCGATACGGTAGTGAAGCTTGATATCCCCCAGATCGGCAATACGCATCAGTATGGTAACCCCACATAGTTTTCCGCCAAGGCGCGCTGCGCCGCGACAGAGGTTTCCAGATAGTCCAGCTCCGCCTCCTGCATGCGCTGCTCAAAGGGCGACTGGTCCGGGAACCGGTGTAGCATGGTCGTCAGCGACCATGAAAACCTTTCCGATTTCCAGACGCGGGCCAAGGCGCGTTCCGAGTATTTCGTCACACCCTCATCATCGCCCTGATAATACTGGATCAGCCCCTCATGCAGATAATGCACATCCCCGATGGCAAGGTTCAGACCCTTGGCCCCCGTGGGCGGCACGATATGGGCCGCATCACCAACAAGGAACAACCGCCCCCATCGCATCGGTTCGGCCACGAAAGACCGCAAGGGTGCGATGGATTTCTCGATCGACGGACCTGTCACCAGCGCCTCTGCGGCATCCGCCGGAATCCGGCGGCGCAATTCATCCCAGAATGCCTGATCCGACCATTGATCCAGACTGTCCGTCACCGGGCACTGCACATAATAGCGGCTCAGATTCGCGTTCCGCATCGAACACAGCGCAAAGCCGCGCTCATGGTTGGCATAGATCAGCTCATGGCTGACAGGCGGCGTCTCGGACAGCACACCCAGCCAGCCGAACGGATAAACCCGCTCATATTCGCGCAGCACATCGGCGGGAATCTCTTTGCGGCAAGGACCGTGGAACCCGTCGCAGCCAGCCACGAAATCACAGTCGATCCGGTGCACTTTGCCATCTTTCATATAGGTGACGTATGGCGCATCAGTATCAAGATCATGCGGCTTCACCGCCGCCGCCTCATGGATCACCACACCACCCGCCTTGTCGCGCGCCGCATAAAGATCGCGCGTCACCTCGGTCTGGCCGTAAACCATGACCTGCTTGCCGACCAAGGCATCAAAATCGATGCGAAACCCCCGGTTCCGCGCCGCCAGATAGGTGCCGCCATGCACGAATCCCTCGGCATCCATGCGCGCACCGACCCCTGCCTTGCGCAGCATCTCGACGCTGCCCCATTCCAGAACGCCCGCGCGGATGCGGCTCAGCACATAATCGCGGGTCTGGCGTTCCAGAACCACCGTGTCGATTCCGGCATTGTGCAGCAGCTGTGACAGCAGCAGGCCCGACGGACCCCCGCCTATGATGCAGACCTGTGTGCGCATGTGACCTCTCCCCTGTTCGCGAGGGAAGAGAAGCAAAAATAGTTTACGCTGTCAATTAAAATGGCGCATGCAGAAACTACAGCGTGATCAGCACGATCCCTGTCAGGATCAGCAACCCGCCCAAAGCCTGATGCATGGTCGGCGGCGCGATCGAGGCTGACAGGATGCCGATGACCAGCACGGTCACCAGCGTCACGATCACCGCCAGCGCCGCCAGCCATCCGGGGTGAATTCCCTCGCAATAGGGTCTGAGCAGAAGTGTGGCCAGAGCATAGCTTCCGGCTGCGGTCAGGACCATGACGGCCCGGTGTGAGGCAAGAATGATTTTCATGATGATACGGTCTCTCTGTGACGAACGCCTGAAATAAGGCCGATCATTGATGGTGAAATAAGGCACAACCCTTGCATGTGACGTCGCACCCGAAAAGGCGGGAAAACCTTACCTAAGGTTGTGGATAACTCCGACTGATAGATGGCCCTGTCAGGGCTTCAACGTGTTCAGCGCCTGCTCGAACATCTCAAGATCCACGTTCCCGCCCGAGGCGACGACGATCACCGCATCCCCCTCGATCTGGTCACGCCGGGTCAGCGCGGCGGCCAAGGCCACGGCTCCGCCCGGTTCAAGCACGATCTTCAGCCGCAAAAACGCCTGCGCCATGGCCCGCAACGCCTCGTTGTCGGTCACGACAAGACCGGGTCCGCACAGGCGCTGCATGATCGGAAAGGTCAGGGTGCCAGGGCTGGGCGTCACGATCGCATCGCAGATGCTGCCGGTCATGGCGGCATTGCGTTCGATCTTCCCACTGGCCAGCGACCGGGCCGTGTCGTCGAATCCCTGTGGCTCGGCGGGCCGCGCGCGCAGACCGGGGGCCTCGGCCTCCAGCGCCAGCGCGATGCCCGATGTCAGGCCACCACCCCCGCAACAGACCAGAACATCCGCCTCCTCCACGCCAAGGACACGCGCCTGCGCCGCGATCTCCAGCCCTGTGGTGCCTTGCCCGGCGATCACCTCCGGCTCATCGAACGGTTTGATCAGCGTCAGCCCGCGCTCCTCGGCCATGCGCGCACCGATGGCGTCACGATCCTCGGTCGCGCGGTCATACAGCACCACCTCCGCCCCCAGCGCACGCGTGTTCTCGATCTTCAGGCGCGGCGCATCCGACGGCATGATGATGACCGACGGCACACCGTGCTGCGTCGCCGCCAGCGCCACGCCCTGCGCGTGATTGCCCGAGGAAAAGGCGATCACCCCGTTGGCCCGCACATCCTCTGCCAAGGCCGAAACCGCAGAATACCCGCCGCGATACTTGAAGCTGCCCGTATGTTGAAGGCATTCCGCCTTGATCAGCACACGCCGCCCCGCCAGATGGTCGATGAAGGGCGATGACAACAGCGGCGTCTCGCGCGCATGTCCCTTCAGCCGCTCTGCCGCCGCGCGGATCATCTCGATATTCATGCCATCTGCTCCAGCCAGAGGTTCAGCGCATCCAGCGCCTCGGGTTCGTCAAGAAAGGGGATATGCGCCCGGTCCGGCACATGCGCGACGATCAGGCCGGGCATCCGTTCCGCCATCCGCGCGACGGTCGCATCGCTCAACAGGTCAGACTTCGCGCCATGGATCACCGCGCAGGGCAGGGGGGCCATGGCATCGAACAGCGGCCACAGATCCGGCGCGCCCTTGGCCCCCGCCGCAATCACCGCCTCGCGCAGGCCGGAGTCGTAATTGATCCGCACACCCTCGGGGGTCTCCACATGGATATGCGTCACCTCCTGACGCCAGCGCGCCAGTGGCACACCGGGAAACTTCGCCGCCATCGCCGCAGCCCGCTGCACGGCCAGATCGTCCAGCGTGGCCGCTTCCGGGTGACGGCCCAGATACCCCATGATCACATCCAGACCGCCCGGATCCAGTTCCGGCCCGATATCGTTCAGCGCCACACCCATCAACCGATGCTTCGCCATCGCGGCCAGAACCATCGCGATCAGCCCTCCGCGGGATGTGCCAAGGATCGCCACGCGCTCCAGCCCCAGATGATCCAGCAGTTCCAGCACATCCTGCGCCTCGCGCGGCACGGTATAGGTCAGCGGATCGGGCGACCACGCCGACTGTCCGCGCCCCCGATAATCCAGTCGGATCAATCGCACACCCGCCAGATGCGGAGCCACGAAATCGAAATCCCGCGCGTTGCGGGTCAGGCCCGACAGGCACAGCACCGCAAGCCCCGCGCCCTCATCCTCGTAATGCAGGTGCAACCCGTCCGACGTCAGAAATTGCGGCATCAGCGGGTCACCAGATCAGGGATCGCGGTCAGGTCGCGCAGGATATGGTCAGGCCGCCCCGGCAGCCGGTCCACCGGATCGCCAGCGCGGTTCACCCAGACGGTCCGGAATCCGTAGGCCGCCGCAGCGCCCGCGTCCCACCCGTTCGACGAGACGAACAGCACATGCGACTTGGCACAGCCGAACCGCTGGATCACCATGTCATAGACCTGCGGCGCGGGTTTGAAGATTCCCACCGATTCGACCGACAGCACATCGTCCAGCACCTCGCCCAGCCCGGCGGATTGCACCGCCCCCGACAGCATCTCGGGGCTGCCGTTCGACAGGATCGCCGTGTTCATCCCCGCGGTCTTGAGCGCGCTCAGCATGCCAGGCACCTCGGGAAAGGCACTCAATTGCCAGTAAAGCGCCAGCAGCCGGTCCCGCAGCGCCACATCCCCGTCCAGCCCCTCGGATTCCAGCGCCCAGTCCAGCCCGTCCTGGGTGACCGTCCAGAAATCTGTATGATCGCCCGTGATGGCCCGCAACCAACTGTATTGCAGCTGTTTTTGCCGCCACTTCTCGGACAGCGCGGGCCAGTGGCGGGCAAAGGTCTCCCGCCCCGGTTCGGCCGCGACCTGACGCGCGGCAGCCGCCACGTCGAACAGGGTGCCATAGGCGTCGAATATGCAGGTCGTGATCATCTGTGCGCGCTATCCTTTTGCGTCAGACTGGCACGGCGGCGGGCAGGGGAAAAGAGTTAATCAGTGCGGATCAGCGGCATCTGGCTCTCTTGTTTGCAAAATCGGCCCCGTCTCTGTAGCCTTGCACCCGTCCACCCGAGAACCCGCGCGCGCCACAGGCAGGGCGGCCTCGACCATTCACCTTTCCAAAGCAGAACTGGAACAGTCATGACGCAGGTCAAACCGGGCGATACCGTCCGCATTCATTACACTGGCACCCTCTCGGACGGGGCCACCTTCGACAGCTCCGAAGGGCGCGACCCGCTGGAATTCGTGGTGGGCTCGGGTCAGATCATTTCGGGTCTGGATGTCGCCCTGCCCGGCATGACCGTGGGCGAAAAGAAGGTCGTCAAGGTTTCCGCCGATGAGGCCTATGGCCAGCCCGACCCGAACGCCCGTCAGGCCGTGCCCCGCGCCGAGATCCCGGCGGACATCCCGCTGGATCTGGGCACCCAGTTGCAGGTCCAGACGCCGCAGGGGCAGGTGATGCCCGTCACGGTGGTCGATGTGACCGAAACCGAGGTGACGCTGGACGCGAACCACCCGCTTGCCGGGCGCGACCTGACCTTCGCCATCGAACTGGTCGCCATCGCCTGAGACCGGAGGCCGCAAGGCAGGAAAGGCGCGGGGTGCATTCGCCGCGCGCCTTTCCTATGATGGGGCAGCGTTCCGCACCGGAGACCTGTGATGAGCAATGCCACCGACACGATCCTTGCCCGCATCCGCGACCTGCAGGAACAGCTCGACGCCGAATTCGACCGCCGCCGCGAGGCGTTTCTCTACCGGCTGGACAACGGCCGTGTGATCTTCGACGCCGAGGCGCGCCGCCGTCAGCGCGAGATGCGGGTGCGCCTGTCGGATTTCCTGCGCAACACCCGGCCCATGGTCGTGCTGACCTCGCCATTGATCTACAGCCTGATCATACCTTTCGTGGCCCTCGATTTGATGGTCACGCTCTACCAGCGCATCTGCTTTCCCATCTACCGCATTCAACCCGTGCGCCGCGCCGACTTCATCCGCATCGACCGCCACCACCTGCAATATCTGAACGCGCTGCAAAAACTGAACTGCGTCTATTGCGGCTATTCCAACGGCGTCATCGCCTATGTGCAGGAAGTGGGCGGCCGGACCGAAGCCTATTGGTGCCCGATCAAACACGCCGCGCGCGTGGGGGCCCAGCATCGCTATTACGCGCAATTCGTGGATTACGGCGATGCCGCAGGCTTTCAGGACGGGCTGGAGGCCAACCGCGCAAGGATTGCACCCCCGGCAGAATAGGCTTCTTTTTGCCTGAAATATCCCGGGGGGATCGTCGAACGAAGTTCGACGCGGGGGGCAGGCCCCCCGTCCTCACATCTCCAGCAAAACCGCCCCCGCGCGGCGACCCGCCTCCACCGCCTGATGCGCCGCCACGCAATCCTCAAGCGCGAAACGCGCATGGATCGCAGGCGTCAGCGCTCCCGCCGCATGGGCCCGGTGCAGCATGCCGATGGCTGTGGCGCGTTCGGCCTCGGGCAGCAGATAGATCAACACCACATCGATGGTGATCGCGCGGAACAAGAACGCACCGAAAGGCAGCACCGGAGTCATCTGCAAGGCGGAACCATAGGCCGCCACCGTCCCGTTCTCGGCCACCGCCTGCGCCAGCATGGCGGCATTCAGACCGAACTCCACCTCCACCGCGCGATCCACACCGCGCCCGCCCGTCAGGTCCAGCACCTGTGCCGCCAGGTCGGGGTCGCGGTAATCCAGCACCGTGTCGGCCCCCGCCGCGCGCACCCTGTCGAAATCGCCGGGTGACGCCGTGGCGATCACCCGCGCCCCGCCCCAGGCCGCCAATTGCACCGCATCATGGCCCACGGCCCCCGCGCCGCCCGAAACCAGCAGGGTCTTGTCCGTCACACGCCCTCCACCAAAGACGCAATGCGCCGCGGTCAGCCCCGGAATGCCCAGCGTCGCCCCGTCCTCATTCCTCATCCCTTCGGGCAGCGCCACGGCCTGCGCCGACGGCAGGGCGATCATCTCGGCCGCGGTGCCAAAGGGCCGCCGCCATTGCCCGTTCCAGATCCAGACCCGCTGCCCGATCCGCGCCGACTCGACACCCGCGCCCACCGCTTCGATAACGCCCGCGCCATCCGAATGGGGCACGATCACGTCAAAGGGCGGCTTGACCACACCGGGGCGCGACCCGGCACGGGCCTTGACGTCCGAGGGGTTCACACCGGAATGGGTCAGCCGCACCAGAACCTCGCCGGGGGCGGGGTCGGGCGTTGGCAGATCGGTCAGGTGCAGCACATCGGCGGCTGGGCCAAAGGCGGAATAGGTGATCGCTTTCATGGACGGGTCTTTCCTTGAGGGCTGACATGCAAAACGCCCCGCAACAATTGCAGGGCGTGCGGTCTTGTTCAATCTCTTGGGGCGCCTATTTGCGCCGCAACCGGATCACCACATCGACCGAGGCGATCTCGGCCCCCGCAGGCGCGTTCGGGATGCGCGTGATCTCCAGCTCCTCGCTGGGCGCATCGGTCAGCGTGCCGCTATCCTCCCAGTAGAAATGCGGATGGTCATGCGTGTTGGTGTCGAAATAGCTTTTGGTGCCATCCACCGTGATCTCGTGCATCAGCCCGACATCGCAAAAAGCCCGCAACGTGTTGTAGACCGTGGCCAGCGACACCCGCTCGCCCGTGTCCTGCACGGCCGCAAAAAGGCTTTCTGCCGTGACATGGCGATGTTCACCATCACCCACCAGAAGGGCCGCCAAAGCCACCCGCTGCCGGGTCGGGCGCAGCCCTGCGGTGGCCAGCCAATCGGTGCCGCGCTGTTGGGCGCGCGCGCTGTGATGGCTGTCCGTCTGTGCGCTCATGTGCTTGGTCATCGTCATCCGTTCCCGTCTCTTCCCTTCCTTATAAAGCCCGAAACAGGGAAATTTCAATTGCAAACCATAATCAGCCGCAACGCCCCCGCCATGGCGACCCGGTCGCGCAGGCTTGCAAGGGCTTGCGGGCCGATGCTAGAGGGGTCAGACTGAAATCACGCCTCCAAACCACCCTGAAGCCCACGCCAGACCACAAGAAGGACCGCGCCCGCATGGCCCAGTATCCCACCCGTTTCGACAAGGAAGACCTGCTGAAATGCGCCCGTGGCGAGCTGTTCGGCCCCGGCAACGCCCAGCTTCCCGAACCGCCGATGCTGATGATGGACCGCATCACCGAGATTTCCGAGGATGGCGGCCTGCACGGCAAGGGCCATGTGGTGGCCGAATTCGACATCACCCCGGACCTGTGGTTCTTCTCCTGCCATTTTCCCGGCAACCCGATCATGCCCGGCTGTCTGGGTCTTGACGGGCTGTGGCAGCTCACTGGCTTCAATCTGGGCTGGCGCGGCTGGCAGGGGCGCGGCTACGCGCTGGGCGTGGGCGAGGTGAAACTGACCGGCATGGTCCGCCCCGATCGCAAGATGCTGACCTACAAGGTGGATTTCACCAAGGCGATCCAGACCCGCCGCCTGACCATGGGCGTGGCCGATGGCATCGTCGAGGCCGATGGCGAAGTGATCTACCAGGTCAAGGACATGAAAGTGGCCCTCAGCGAAAGCTGAGAACCCGCCCCACCCGACGCAACGCCATTCCGCCTAACCGCTTGCCCCTCAATCCCTGCTGTCCTACACAGACTTGAACAAGATCAAGGGAGGGCGTCCATGCGCCGCGTCGTCGTTACAGGGCTGGGGATCGTGTCCAGCATCGGCAACAATGCCTCGGAAGTGCTCGAGGCGCTCAAGGCGGGCCGCTCGGGTATCCGCGCCAATGAGGCGATGAAGGAACACGGCTTCCGCAGCCAGATCGCAGGCGACATCAAACTCGACATCGCCGAGCATGTGGACAAGCGCACTCTGCGTTTCATGGGGCCGGGGGCCGCTTACGCCCATATCGCCATGGGGCAGGCCATCGCCGATGCAGGATTGACCGAGGCCGATATCTCCAACGAGCGCACCGGGTTGGTGGCAGGCTCCGGCGGCCCATCCACATCCTCGATGCTGGTGGCGCATCAGACGGTGCTGGCCAATGGCAGCCCCAAGCGGATCGGGCCCTTCGCCGTGCCCAAATGCATGTCCTCGACCATTTCCGCCAACCTCAGCACCGCCTACAAGATCAAGGGCATCAACTATTCCATCACCTCGGCCTGCTCGACCTCGCTGCATTGCATCGGCAACGCCGCGGAGCAGATCATGATGGGCAAGCAGGACGTGATGTTCGCCGGCGGCGGCGAGGAACTCGATTGGACGCTGTCTTGCCTCTTCGACGCCATGGGCGCGATGAGCAGCAAGTATAACGACACACCGGAACTGGCCTCCCGCGCCTTTGATGCGGACCGTGACGGCTTTGTCATCGCGGGTGGCGGTGGCATCGTCGTGCTGGAAGAACTGGACCACGCCCTTGCGCGCGGTGCCAAGATCTATGCCGAAGTCACCGGCTATGCGGCCACATCCGACGGCCATGACATGGTCGCCCCCTCGGGCGAGGGCGGCGAACGCGCCATGCGACTGGCGCTGGCGGGCCTGAACAAGGATCGCAAGGTCGGCTATATCAACGCCCATGGCACATCCACCCCCGTGGGCGACGTGGGCGAGGTCGAAGCCGTCCGCCGCGTCTTTGGCCGGGGCACGACTCCGCTGATCTCCTCGACCAAATCCATGACCGGCCACAGCCAGGGGGCCACCGGCGCACAAGAGGCGATCTATTGCCTCTTGATGCTGGAACATGATTTCATCGCCCCCTCGATCAACGTGAAAACCCTTGATCCGGCGATTGATGCGGGCGAAATCGCTACGCAGCGCATCGACAATGCGGGGCTCGACACGGTGATGACCAACAGCTTCGGCTTTGGCGGCACCAATGGCTCGATGCTTTTGTCGAAATATCACGGGTGATCTGACATGACAGGACAGCTGCAGGGTAAACGCGGCCTGATCATGGGGGTCGCCAACGAACGCTCGATCGCATGGGGCATCGCCAAGGCGATGGCCGAGGCCGGGGCCGAACTCGCCTTCACCTATCAGGGTGAAGCCTTCGGTTCGCGCCTGAAACCGCTGGCCGAAAGCGTGGGTTCCGATTTCATGGTCGACGTGGACGTGACCGATGACGCCAGCCTTGATGCCGCGTTTGAGAGTTTGGCCGCCCGCTGGCCCACGATTGATTTCGTGGTCCACGCCATCGCCTTTTCCGACAAGAACGAACTGACCGGGCGTTTCCTGAACACCAGCCGGGCCAATTTCCGCAACTCGCTGGATATCTCGTGCTATTCGCTGATCGAAGTGGCCCGCCGCGCCCATCCCCTGATGGTGGAGAACGGCGGCACCATCCTGACCCTGACCTATCAGGGGTCAAACCGAGTCACACCCTTCTACAACGTCATGGGCGTGGCCAAGGCGGCGCTGGAATCCGCCGTGCGCTATCTGGCCAATGACCTTGGCCCCGAAGGCATCCGCGTCAACGCCATCAGCCCCGGCCCGATGAAGACGCTGGCCGGTGCCGCCATCGGCGGCGCGCGCAAGACCTACAAGCATACCGACATGAACGCCCCCCTGCGGTCGAACGCCACGCTCGAGGCGGTGGGCGGCACGGCGGTCTATCTTGCCTCGGACGCAGGGGCTTGCACGACGGGCGAGATCATCCGCGTCGATGGCGGCTATCACGTGCTTGGCATGCCGCAGCCCGACAATATCTGACGGGCGCGCGGGCGGCGGGGCAGGGACGCTCCGCGGGGGATATTTGAAGCAAAAAGAAGCGCAGGTTCTGGGGGCATGGAATGACGGTTCTGATCGCGGGCGCAGGCATTGCCGGGCTGGCCATGGGCCTTACGCTGCACCAGCTGGGCATCCCCTTCCGCATTTTCGAGCGCGTGGGCGAATTGCGCCCCCTTGGCGTGGGGATCAACATCCAGCCCAACGCGGTGCGCGAACTCTATGATCTGGGCCTGCAAACCCATCTGGACGCCATCGGCGTGCGCACGCGGCAATACGGGTTCTACACCAAGACGGGCCTTGAAATCTGGGCCGAGCCGCGCGGGCTTCATGCCGGATACACATGGCCGCAATATTCGATCCATCGCGGCAAGTTGCAGATGATGCTGCTGGAGGAACTGCAAGCAAGGGCAGGGGCCGATTGCGTGGTCACCGGCGCGGGCGTGATGCGCTATGAGACGGATGCACAGGGCGCCACCCTGATCCTGAGCGATGGGACACGCGTGACGGGCGATCTGGCGATTGCCGCCGATGGCATCCGCTCGGCCATCCGCGCCCAGATGCTGCCCGACGAAGGCGAGCCGATCTGGAACGGCGCGATCATGTGGCGCGGCACCAGCCCCGGCGTGCCCTTTCTGGGTGGGGCCGCGATGATCCTTGCAGGCCATGACACCCAGCGGTTCGTGGCCTATCCGATTTCCGCCACCGACCCCGCAACCGGGCTGGCCGAGATGAACTGGATCGCCGAACTGCGCGTCGATCCCGGCCGCGCCATGGCCAAGGGCGACTGGAACAAGCCCGCCGATCCGGCGGAATTCCTGCCCGCGTTCGAGGATTGGGATTTCGGCTGGATCGACTGCCCCGCCATGATCCGCGCTACGACCGGCCCGGTCTATGAATATCCCATGGTTGACCGCGAACCCATGGCCCGCTGGACCGACGGCCGCGTGACGCTCATGGGGGACGCCGCCCATGCCACCTATCCGGTGGGCTCCAACGGCGCGAGCCAGGCCATCATCGACGCGCGCAAACTGGGGGCGGCGCTTCGCGCCCATGGCGTGACGCCCCAAGCCCTTGAAGCCTACGAGGCCGAAATGCGCCCCCGCGCCGAAGGCATCCTGCGCGCCAATCGTGGCGCTGGCCCGGATGCGGTCATGCAGATGGTCGAGGACCGTTGCGGCGGTGTGTTCGACAAGATCGAGGATGTCATCCCCCGCGCCGACCTCGCCGCCCATGCCGAGAAATACAAGCGCCTGTCAGGCTTTTCCATCGAGGTGCTGAACGCCCAGCCAGCCATTCTGGGGCCGATGGACCGCGCGGCGGAATAACCCGCTCAGAACCACTGACCCGGCTCCATCAGCCCCAGATCCAGCAACTGTCGCGAATGCCACTCGAACAGGGTGGAATTGTGCCAGCGGAAACTATGGATGTCGAAGGTCGATCCGGGGTTGGCCTTCAGCGCCTTGGCCGTGCGGAACGAACAGATGGCCGCCGTGATGTTGTGATGCCACGGGCAGGCATAGGTGTTGTATTCCTCGTCGTTGAACGTGTGTGTCTCGCGCAGCTCCAACCCCGGCTTGGCCCGGAACAGCGCGATCCGGTCGATCTTGCGCCGCGGCGCGGGGATATGCTCCTCATAGCGCCAGCGCAGACCGCCGAAGAAATCCAGCTGCCGTTCGCGCGGGTGGTTGTGATTGTCCGGATCGACACGCGCCAGCGCGTAATAGCCCGACTTGTCCAGATGTGCATCCTCAAGGCTCACGGCGGACGGGCGCGCGTTCAGATCCCCTGCATAGAGGTCAATGACATAGCACAGCATCGCATCGCGCCGTTCCTCGGTGTGAAAGGCCAGCATCTCGGCCGCAGAGCGGCTCTCGCAGAAGGGATAGAACAGGTATTCCGCGTTGTAGCAGTAATAGAACCATGTTCCGGGCACGGCCTTGATCAGCGCATTGACCGTATCGGTCAGCATGGTCGGCGCCAGCGTGTCGTGGTCGATCCGGTGCACCGTGCTGTCGAACTCCTCCGCCAGATCGAAGGCGGCCGGCATGAAGGCCAGAACCGCAGCAAATCCCAACCCCAGATGATGCCGCAGGGTCGAGGCGACCTCGACCTCATCCTCGACAAAGATCACCGCCACCGGCCCCTTGGCCAGCAGTTTGTCCGACCGGGTCAGAAAATCCTTGAGACTCGTATACCGCATCGCCGTGAAATCGCCCCGCACCTGTCGTCTCTGCCTGTTGCCGCGCAAGGTCCGCGAAATCCGCGCGCATTGCAAGGGACCCCCGTTCTGGTATAGGCACGCATCCGACCCCCGACCGTCAGGACATCTCCATGAGCACGCCGAAGAAACTCTATATCAAGACCTATGGCTGCCAGATGAACGTCTATGACAGCGAGCGCATGGCCGAGGCGATGGGCAGCTCGGGCTATGTCGAGACGGCGACGCCCGAAGACGCCGACATGATCCTGCTCAATACCTGCCATATCCGCGAGAAAGCGGCGGAAAAGGTCTATTCCGAACTGGGCCGCTTCCGCGTGCTGAAAGAGGCCAATCCCGACCTCAAGATCGGCGTCGCGGGCTGCGTGGCGCAGGCCGAAGGGGCCGAGATCATGCGCCGCCAGCCGCTGGTCGATCTGGTCGTCGGCCCGCAAAGCTATCACCGCCTGCCGCAGCTCGAGGCCCGCACGCGTCAGGGCAAGCGTGCCCTCGACACCGATTTCCCCGAGGATGACAAGTTCGAAACCCTCCGCCACCGCCCCAAGGCCGCGCGCGGGCCCACAGCCTTCCTGACCGTGCAGGAAGGCTGCGACAAGTTCTGCGCCTTCTGCGTGGTGCCCTATACGCGCGGTGCCGAAGTCAGCCGCCCCGCCGACCGCATCCTTGAGGAAGCCCGCGATCTGGTCGCGCGCGGTGTGCGCGAGATCACGCTGCTGGGCCAGAACGTCAACGCCTATCACGGCGCCGGCGAAGGTGGCGACTGGTCGCTGGCCCGCCTCATCCGCGCTCTGGACCGCATCGACGGGCTGGAGCGCATCCGCTTCACCACCTCGCATCCCAACGACATGTCCGATGACCTGATCGCCGCCCATGGCGATTGCGCCAAGCTGATGCCCTATCTGCATCTGCCCGTGCAATCGGGCAGCGACCGCATCCTCAAGCGGATGAACCGCAACCACACGGCCGACGCTTACCTGCACCTGATCGAACGGATCCGCGCCGCGCGCCCCGATATCCTGCTCTCCAGCGATTTCATCGTGGGCTTCCCCGAAGAGACCGAGGCGGATTTCACCGCCACGCTCGACCTGATCCGCGCGGTGGAATTCGGGCAGGCCTATTCCTTCAAATACTCTACCCGCCCCGGCACCCCGGCGGCCGAGCGCGCGCAACTGCCTGACGATGTCACGACCGACCGCCTCTACCGGTTGCAGGCGCTTCTGGCCGCGCAGCAGCGTCGCGTGCAGGACAGCATGGTCGGGCGCGAGGTCGCGGTCCTTTTCGAACGTGCGGGCCGGATGCCGGGTCAGATGGTCGGCAAATCCGAATATCTGCATGCCGTCCATGTGTCCGACGCCGCTGCAACCATCGGGCAGATCGCACGGGTCAGAATCACCGGCAGCGGCACGAACTCCCTGTCCGGCGTCATGGCCTGAACCGGCCCCGCCTGAAAAGAGCACTGTCTCCTGATCCGCATGAGGGGCGAATGCCTCCCCTGATGGCTGCGTCATGGGCGAGTTGCTGTGCCGTCATTCGCCCAAAGATATAATCCGTCCTTTCGCTGGGGATTGTTGCGCGAATATCCACAATATCTTGTGGAATTTTCTTCCCAATCGCTACAAATCTTCGTATTCTGCCGTCTAGTATGTGCGCCCCTGGGGTCTCCTGTCGGGCGATTTGGTTAAACAGTAATCAAGGGGACTTTTCCAAGATGACATGGTCAGCAATACGTGCGGCGCTCGCCTGTGCGGTTGTGTCCGCAGTGGCCGTCGCGGGGCTCGCAGATGCGGCCTCGGCCCAGCAGAACACCGTCAAGGGTGAGCGGTATGTCCCCACCATCTGGGTCGACCCGGATGGTTGCGAACATTGGGTGATGGACGATGGTGCCGAAGGTTTCATGTCGCCGCATCTTGACCGCAGGGGCAATCCCGTCTGCCACCGGGGACAGGTCTGCGGCGTGATGCCGACGGATCAGTTCTTCGCCACCAACGGCGCCCAGATCCACGCCAACACCCGCCAGAATCTTGAATCCTTCTTCCGCAAGGCGAATGCGCGGGCCTATCTGGTCCACGGTCACACCGACAGCCGCGCCTCGGACGAATACAACATGAGCCTCAGCCTGCGGCGCGCCGATGCCGTGGCGCGGGTCGGGCAATCCGTCGGTGCCAATATCATCGACGTGCGCGGCTTCGGCGAACGGATGCCAAGGGCCAGCAATTCCACCGCAGACGGCATGGCGCAGAACCGCCGCGTCGAAATCATCTGCCTGCGCTGAGGAGACCGGAAATGACCTATTTCAAGGGAATCGCAATGCTGGGGGTCGTGGCGGCCCTGGCGGGTTGCACGGTTGATGCGGACAAGTCGCGGGATACCGGGTTGGACCGCAAGCACCTCAGCCAGCTTGTGGCGGGTGTCTGGGTCGATCCCAACGGCTGCGACCACTGGATCATCGACGACGGGCTGGAGGGCTATCTGTCGCCCCGCCTGCAACCCGATGGCGCGCCTGTCTGCTCCAATGCTGCCCCTCCGGGCACGGCGGTCGGCCCCTACAAGGCGCGCGGCAAGATTCTGCCCAACCTCTGATCCGGGCGACATTTCGCCCGAACATGCACCACAGGCGCCCCGCCTGTGGTGTTTTTTGTTGCCCGGCACCCTACATGATGATCATGCCGCTTGCACGATGCCGCGCAACTTGGCACCCTTTCCCACAGGTGACAGGGTCAGCCCTCCGCTGATCCGGCCTCAGCAAGGAGATCTGCTTGGCTATCACAGTGCTGCCCCCGCCCTTCGACCCGTCCTCCCAGATCGAACGTCTGGCCGAATTCCCCGATAACCGCCTGCTGATCGACCTGTGTGGCGAATATGATCGCAATCTGGCCGATCTGGAGAAGAAACTGGGGGTGCAGATCCTGCGGCGTGGCAATCAACTGGCCGTCTTCGGCGACCCGGATGCCACAGCCAACGCGATCGAGGTGCTGGATGCGCTCTATGAACGCCTCGAATCAGGCCGCGCGCTCGAACAGGGCGACATCGACATGCAGATCCGCATGGGCAACTCCGCGCAGGACACCGGCCTTCTGGCCGGCGACCAGCTCGAAATGTTCCGCGCCGGAAGGGTCGAGATCAAGACGCGCCGCAAACTCGTTGAACCCCGGACCGAGGCGCAGAAAGCCTATGTCCAGAACCTCTTCAAGAACGAGCTGTGCTTCGGCATCGGCCCTGCGGGCACCGGCAAGACCTATCTGGCCGTGGCGGCAGGCGTGTCCATGTTCATCACCGGACAGGTGGACCGGATCGTGCTGTCCCGCCCCGCGGTCGAGGCGGGTGAGAAACTGGGCTACCTGCCCGGCGACATGAAGGACAAGGTCGATCCCTACATGCAGCCGCTCTATGACGCGCTCAACGATTTCCTTCCCGGCAAGCAGACCGCCAAGCTGATCGAGGAAAAGCGGATCGAGATCGCCCCCTTGGCCTTCATGCGTGGCCGCACCCTCAGCAACGCCTTCGTGGTGCTGGACGAGGCGCAGAACGCCACCTCCATGCAGATGAAGATGTTCCTCACCCGTCTGGGCGAAGGCTCGCGCATGGTCATCACCGGCGACCGTACCCAGATCGACCTGCCGCGCGGTGTGACCTCGGGTCTGGCCGATGCCGAACGTCTGCTGAAGTCCATCGACAAGATCAGCTTCAACTACTTCACCTCCAAGGATGTGGTCCGCCATCCCCTTGTCGCCGCCATCATCGAAGCCTATGAGGCGGACGGCACGGTCTGAACACCGCCGCCCGTTTCATCTTGCGCCAAATACTCTCGGGGGTGCGGGGGCGGACAGCCCCCGCTGCAACATCGCACATGCTGACCGATACACAGATCGAAGACGACCGATGGGCGCAGGCCGGGCTCGCGGCTCTGGCCGAGACCGCCGCCTGCGCGACGCTCACCCATCTGGGTTTTGACCCTGATCTCTACACCATCAGCCTGCTGGGGTGCGATGATCGCCGCATCAGCGTGCTGAACGCCGAGTTCCGGGGCAAACCCGCGCCCACCAACGTGCTCAGCTGGCCCGCGCAGGACCTCGCCGCCGAGGAAGAGGGAGAGGCCCCCTATGTCCCCGACGCGACCCCGCAGGACGATCCCTTTGCCTTCGACGAAGAGGACGAGGACGAGGACGAGGGCATCGCGCTGGGCGACATCGCCATCGCTTGGGAAACCTGTGCGCGGGAAGCCGCCGAGACGGGCAAGCCGCTGGCGCATCATGTGACCCATCTGGTCGTTCACGGAACCTTGCATTTGCTGGGCTATGACCATGTTCGTGACAAGGATGCCACTTTGATGGAAACAATCGAGGTGGCGATACTTGGCAAACTGGGGGTCCCTGACCCATATTAGGGGCACCGAGGCGGGCCGGTTGCCCGCCGATGGCATTTTGACCAAGGAAGCGCAGCTTCCACATTCTGGAAAGGTACGATGGGCGACAGCATAGACGGGTCTTCTGGGGCAGCGCAGGGCGCGCTGCCGTATTCAGAGATCGACAAGACGTCACAGGGCGGGTTTTTCCGCCGGATCATCGGGGCGCTCAGCCCCTCGGACAGCGATGACGACAGCGAAGAGACGGCCTCGAACGCCTCGACCCCCGAACGTCAGCAGGTCCACAACATCCTGAACCTGCGCCGCATGCGTGTGGAGGATGTGGCGATCCCCAAGGCGGACATCACCGCCGTTCCCGATACGATCTCGATGGATGAACTGGTCGAGCTGTTTCGCGAAACCGGCCTCACCCGGCTTCCGGTCTATTCCGGCACGCTGGATACGCCGCTCGGGATGCTGCACCTCAAGGATTTCGCGCTCAAGCACGGGTTCAACGGCACCTCCGAGGAATTCTCCCTCAAGCAGATGCTGCGTCCCCTCCTTTATGTGCCGCCTTCCATGTCCATCGGCGTGCTGCTGCAAAAGATGCAGTCCGAACGCAAGCACATGGCGCTGGTGATCGACGAATATGGCGGCGTCGATGGCCTTCTGACGATCGAGGACCTGATCGAACAGGTCATCGGCGAGATCGAGGACGAACACGACACCGACGAGGATCAGTTCTGGACCGCCGAAAAACCGGGCCAGTATCTGGCCCTGTCCAAAACCCCGCTCGAGGATTTCGAGGCCGAGATCGGCCTCTCTCTGACCGAACACGAGGATGTGGACGAGGAAGAGATCGACACGCTGGGCGGTCTGGTCTTCATGCTCGCGGGCCGCGTGCCCGTGCGCGGCGAGGTGGTCCAGCATCCCGCGGGGGTGGAATTCGAGGTGGTCGATGCCGACCCCCGCCGCATCAAGCGACTGAGGGTCCGCCTGCCACATGCGTCTGCCGCCTGACATGCAGCCCCGCCTTGCGGGGCTGCGCGGTCAGCTTGCGCTGGCCGCCTTGGCCGGTGGGCTGGGGGCCTTGGGACAGGCGCCCTTCGATCTGTGGTTTCTGGCAATCCCCGGTCTGGCGCTGCTCTTCGCGCTGTTGCGCCGCGCGGATGGTCCGCGCCGCGCCGCGCTGATCGGGTGGGCCGCAGGAACCGGCTATTTCGCGCTCGCGCTGTTCTGGATCATCGAACCTTTCATGATCAATCCGGCCCGTCACGGCTGGATGGCGCCTTTCGCGCTGGTGGGCATGTCCGCCGGTCTCGCGCTCTTCTGGGCCGGGGCAGGGGCCGCAACCCGCTGGCTTGGCGGCACGGCCCTCGCCTTCATCGCCAGCTTCGCTCTGGTCGAGGTCGCCCGCTCCTATGTCCTCACCGGCTTTCCTTGGGCGCTGATCGGCCATGTATGGATCGACACGCCGCTGGTGCATATGGCCGCACTGGTCGGCCATCACGGCCTGACCCTCCTCGCCCTGACGGCAGGCACCGGGTTGATGCTGCTCCTGATCCCGGCACGGCGCTGGTGGGGAGCGGCCAGCCTCGCCACCGTGGCGGCGGCAGCGCTCTGGGGCAGCAGCGTCCCGATGGGGGCTGGACCCGTCGCACAGGCCGATCCCGCCCTTTCAGAGCGTCCGGTGATCCGCATGATCCAGCCCAACGCGCCGCAACATCTGAAATGGGATCGCACGATGATCCCGATCTTCTTCCAGCGGCAGGTCGATTACACCGCCGCCCCCGCCGAAGACCCCGCCCGCCCGCGCCCCGATCTGGTGATCTGGTCCGAAACCGCCCTCAGCGTGCTTCTCGAAAATGCCGAACCGGAACTCGATGCCATCGCTACGGCGGCCGATGGCGTGCCGGTCGTGCTGGGCATCCAGCGCTTCATCGGCCAGCGCACCTACAATTCCGCCCTTTTCATTGATGAGGGCGGCGTGATCCGTGCCATCTATGACAAGCATCAGCTGGTCCCCTTCGGCGAATACATGCCCTTCGGCGAGACCATGGCGAAATTCGGCATCCATGGCATGGCGGCCTCGCGCGGAGGCGGCTTCTCGCCCGGTCCCGGCGCGCGGCTGATGGATCTGGGGGCGCTTGGCCGCGCCCTGCCGCTGATCTGTTACGAGGCGGTTTTTCCGCAATTCATCAACGCGGCACCGGACCGGCCCGATTTCCTCATGCAGATCACCAATGACGCATGGTTCGGGGCGCTCTCGGGGCCTTATCAGCATCTCGCACAGGCCCGTCTGCGCGCCATCGAACAGGGCCTGCCCATGGTCCGCGTCGCCAATACAGGCGTCTCTGCCATGATCGACCCGCTGGGCCGCATCACCGCCCAGATCCCCTTGGGACAGGCCGGCTGGCTGGACGCCCCCCTCCCGGAGCCGCTGCCGCCTACGTTCTATGCCCGCACGGGCGAGGGACCGATGCTCCTGCTCATCCCCGGATTGTTCATTCTTGCCGCAGGCTGGCACCTGCGGGCGCGACGCACCAGATAGCGATTGACGCTTGCCACCAGCGCGCGTAACCACGCTGCTATTCCTGTCACAACGGCTTCCTGGCGTGACGGGCTTAACCCAATGGAGCACTTTTCATGTCACGACAGAATTACGTTTTCACCTCCGAGTCCGTCTCGGAAGGGCACCCTGACAAGGTCTGCGACCGCATTTCCGACGCGGTTCTGGACGCCTTCCTCGCCGAAGAACCCGAGGCGCGCGTCGCCTGCGAGACTTTCGCCACGACCAACCGCGTCGTCATCGGCGGTGAGGTCGGTCTGTCGGACCAGGCCAAGCTGGCCGAATATATGGAACGCATCCCCGACATCGCCCGCGCCTGCATCAAGGACATCGGCTATGAGCAGGAAAAATTCCACCACGCCACCTGCGAAATCACCAACCTGCTGCACGAGCAATCCGCCCATATCGCACAGGGCGTGAACTCCAGCGCCGACAAGGACGAGGGCGCAGGCGATCAGGGCATCATGTTCGGCTATGCCACGAATGAAACCGACGCGCTGATGCCCGCGCCGATCCAGTTCGCCCATGCCATGCTGCGCCGTCTGGCCGAAGTGCGCAAATCGGGCGCCGAGCCGACCCTTGGCCCAGATGCCAAATCGCAGCTTTCCGTGCGCTATGAAAACGGCGTGCCCGTCGGTGTGACCCAGATCGTCCTGTCCACCCAGCATCTGGACGAAAGCATGACCAGCGCCGATGTCCGCGCCGTGGTCGAACCCTATATCCTCGAAGTGCTGCCCGAAGGTTGGGTGACCAAGGACACCGTCTGGCACGTGAACCCCACGGGCAAATTCGTCATCGGCGGCCCCGATGGGGATGCAGGCCTGACAGGCCGCAAGATCATCGTCGACACCTATGGCGGGGCGGCCCCCCATGGCGGCGGTGCCTTCTCGGGCAAGGATCCGACGAAGGTTGACCGCTCCGCCGCCTATGCCGCGCGCTACCTGGCCAAGAACATCGTGGCCGCAGGCATGGCCGACCGCGCCACGATCCAGCTCAGCTATGCCATCGGCGTGGCGCAGCCGCTCTCGATCTATGTGGACACCCACGGCACGGGCGCCATCGAACCCGCCGCGATCGAAGCGGCCATCCCCAAGGTGATGGACCTCACCCCGCGCGGCATCCGCACGCATCTGTCGCTGAACCGCCCGATCTATTCGCGCACCGCAGCCTATGGCCATTTCGGCCGGCAGCCCGAGGCCGATGGCGGTTTCAGCTGGGAACGCACCGATCTGGCCGAAGCGCTGAAAAAAGCGGTCTGAACCAGTCAGCCACCCGACCAAAGGCGGCGCGGCAACACCCACGCCGCCTTTTGCTTGACCTCACCCCGCCTTGAAGCCTTGCCCCGATCCGGCTAAGGGGCAGCACCATGACCGACACCCATCACCCCTCCGGCGCGCCCTGGCGCAATTTCTATGGCCGCTTCAAGGGCAAGACCCTGCGCGACAGCCAGTATCAACTGCTGGATCAGGACCTCGACAAGCTCTCCCCCGGCGCGGTGGGCTGGGACGAAAACCCCGACCGCATCCCGCTGGACCTGCCCGCCCTCTTCGGAGGGCTCGATCTCTGGCTGGAAATCGGCTTCGGCGCGGGCGAACATATGGTGCATCAGGCCGCCGCGAACCCGCAGGTCGGCATCATCGGCTGCGAGCCTTTCCTGAACGGCGTGGCCATGGCACTGGCCAAGATCCGCAAAGCGGGCGTGGACAACATCCGCATCCATCCCGGCGACGCGCGCCATCTGTTCGACGTGCTGCCGCCCGCCAGCGTGTCCCGCGCCTTCCTGCTCTACCCGGACCCCTGGCCCAAGAAGCGCCACCACCGCCGCCGCTTCGTGACGCCTGAGCATCTGGAGCCTCTGGCCCGCACCCTCAAGCCCGGCGCCATCTTCCGCGTCGCGACCGATATCCCCGACTATGTCCGCCAAACGCTGGAAGAAGTCCCCCGCGCCGGTTTCGAATGGCTGGCCGAAGGGCCAGACGACTGGCGCAAGCCCTGGTCCGACTGGATCTCGACCCGCTACGAGCAAAAGGCCCTGCGCGAAGGCCGCACACCCCATTACCTGACCTTCCGCAAGCGCTGATCCGGCAAGGTCCCGCCGGGTCATGCGCGCAGCGCATGGATATTTTCAGCAAGAAGAAACAGCGGCAATGGACCGTGCCTGCGGGCTGGGCTATCACGCTGCGAGCATTTACTGAGGAGCGACCCGATGTCCGGTCATGCCACACCCGTCCCGATGACATCCACCGCCTGCGGCCCCCTGACGGGCGAGGCTAATGTGCCCGGTGACAAGTCGATCAGCCACCGGTCCCTGATCCTCGGCGCGCTCAGCGTGGGCGAGACCCGGATCGAAGGTCTGCTGGAAGGTGAAGACGTGCTGGACACCGCCCGCGCCATGCGCGCCTTCGGTGCCGAAGTGACGGATCACGGCGGCGGGAATTGGTCCGTGCATGGCGTGGGCGTGGGCGGCTTTGCAGAACCCGATCAGGTGATCGACTGCGGCAACTCCGGCACCGGCGTGCGGCTGATCATGGGGGCCATGGCCACATCGCCCATCACGGCCACCTTCACGGGGGACGCCAGCCTGAACAAACGCCCCATGGCGCGGGTCACCGACCCGCTGGCGCTGTTCGGCGCGCAATCCGTGGGCCGCTCCGGTGGCCGTCTGCCCATGACCGTGGTGGGGGCCGCCGATCCGGTGCCTGTGCGCTATGTCGTGCCCGTGCCCTCCGCGCAGGTGAAATCCGCCGTCCTGCTGGCCGGGCTGAACGCGCCGGGCCAAACGGTCGTGATCGAGCGCGAAGCCACGCGCGATCATACCGAACGCATGCTGGCCGGCTTCGGCGCCCAGATCGTCACCCGCGACACCCCCGAGGGGCGCGAGATCACCCTGACCGGTCAGCCCGAACTTGTGGCACAGCATATCGTGGTGCCGCGCGATCCCTCCAGCGCCGCCTTTCCGGTTTGCGCCGCGCTGATCGTGCCCGGCTCGGATGTGCTGGTGCCCAATATCGGCCTGAACCCCACCCGCGCGGGCCTTTTCACCACGCTGCGTGAAATGGGCGCGGACCTGACATATGAAAACCTGCGCGAGGAAGGCGGCGAACCCGTCGCCGACCTGCGCGCGCGCTTCTCGCCCGATTTGCAGGGGATCGAAGTGCCGCCCGACCGCGCGGCAAGCATGATCGACGAATACCCCGTGCTGTCCATCGTCGCCGCCTGCGCGCAAGGCTCTACCACCATGCGCGGCGTCAAGGAACTGCGCGTCAAGGAAAGCGACCGGATCGAAGCCATGGCCACCGGCCTGCGCGCCAATGGCGTGGCGGTCGAGGATGGCCCCGACTGGTGGATCGTCCAGGGTCTGGGGCATGGCAACATCCCCGGCGGGGCCACCGTGGCCAGCCATCTCGATCACCGCATCGCCATGTCCTTCCTCGTGCTGGGCATGGTCACCCGCGACGCGGTCACCGTGGATGATGCCTCGCCCATCGCCACATCCTTTCCCGTGTTCGAGCCGCTGATGCAGGCGCTGGGCGCGCGGATCACGCGGAGCGCGACATGACCTACCGGCGCTATATCCGGATCCTCGCAGCCGCCACCGGCCTTGTCTATCTGCTGATGCTGGGCATTGGCCTGCTGTGGATGGTGCCTGCCAGCGGCGGCCATCTGCCCCCCGACACTTGGATCACCGGCTATGACGCGGCGCGCATGACGGGCTGGATCATGGCCCTCGAACAGCGGGCGCTGACGCTCTATCTCGGGCCGATCCACTGGCTGGACACGCTCTTTCCGCCGCTGCTGGGCCTGCTGCTGGCCAGCATCATCCTGCGGTTGGGGCGTGGCTGGCTGGCGATGGTCCCGTTTCTCTATTCGGCCACCGACCTGTGGGAGAATGCCGTGCTGCGCGGCATCCTGCGCAGCGGCGACGTCAGCCTGTCCGACCATGCCTCTGCCCTGACGCAAGGCAAGTTCGCGTTGCTGGGGCTGGCCGTCGCGCTGCTCTGGATGGTCTGGCGCGATTACCGGCGCAACGGCCCGCTTTATTGAAACCCGCCGCGCCATGGTTTAGCTCTGAGACAAAGGAGCACGCCATGGCCTTCACGATAGCGATCGACGGACCCGCGGCCGCGGGCAAGGGCACCATAAGCCGGGCCGTTGCCGGGCATTTCGGCTTTGCCCATCTGGATACCGGACTCCTGTATCGCGCCGTCGGGATGCGGATGCTGGACGGTGTCGATCCGATCCAGGCGGCCGAGGCGCTGACCCCGCAGGATCTGGAACGCGACGGTCTGCGCGGGGCCGAGGCGGCGCAGGCCGCCTCCAAGGTCGCCACTATCCCCGAGGTCCGCACGGCCCTTCTGGATTTCCAGCGCGCCTTTGCCCGGCGCGCGGGCGGCGCCGTGCTGGACGGGCGCGACATCGGCACCGTGATCTGCCCCGAGGCCGAGGCCAAGCTTTTCGTCACCGCCAGCCCCGAGGTGCGCGCGCGGCGACGCCATGCCGAACTGTGCGCGGCGGGCAGCGACATGACCTATGCCGAGGTGCTGGCGGATGTCCATGACCGCGACGCCCGCGACCGCGACCGCAGCACGGCCCCGCTCAAGCCAGCCGAGGATGCGGTGCTCATCGACACGTCGGCCATGGATATCGAAGCGGCCGTTGCCGCCGCCATCGCCGCCATCGACGCACGCAAGCCAAATCCCTGACATGTCTCACGCCGCGCATGGCTGCCCTGCGCGGATGCACACTTGCAGTCACGATCCGCGCGCCTATCTCGCACAGTCTGACCCAAGACACCCCTGTGCAAGAAGGACTGGCATGTTTTACGAGAAACTGGATTGGCGCTATGCGACCAAGGCGATGGACCCGACCAAGACGGTGCCCGAAGACAAGATCGAGCGTATCATCGAGGCCGCGCGCCTTGCCCCTACATCCTCGGGCTTGCAGCCCTTCAAGGTGCTGCTGGTGACCAACCCCGATCTGCGCGCCCGGATCGCGCCGACTTCGTGATCGAACGCCGCTAGGCGAAAGCCCCCGGCACGGATGCAAGGGGCAGGGGCATCACGCCTTTGCCTCTTGCAAAACAGGGATAACAGGGCTATTGGCCAACCGTCCGAACGGCAGTACCCTGAACAGGGCTGGCAGGAAGCGCGGATCGGGATGACCCGGACGCCGTGTTTCAGCCAGTCTCGTCACTATTTTTCGGACCCATGAAACCCCAAGACCGGCGGAGACAACCGCACGGCCAGAAAACAACGTTGAAAAGGAACTCAGAGACCACATGGCTCAGCGCGCAACTATGGAGGATTTCGAAGCCCTCCTGAACGAAAGCTTCGAAATGGACACCCCCGAAGAGGGTTCGGTTGTCAAAGGCAAGGTCATCGCAATCGAAGCGGGACAAGCCATCATCGACGTCGGCTACAAGATGGAAGGCCGCATCGATCTGAAAGAATTCGCAAATCCCGGTGAACAGCCCGACATCAAGGTCGGCGACGAGGTCGAAGTTTTCCTTCGCCAGGTCGAAAACGCCCGTGGCGAAGCCGTCATTTCCCGTGAAATGGCCCGCCGTGAGGAAGCCTGGGATCGTCTGGAAAAAGCCTATGCCAGCGAAGAGCGCGTCGATGGCGCCATCTTCGGCCGCGTCAAAGGTGGCTTCACCGTGGATCTGGGCGGCGCCGTCGCCTTCCTGCCCGGCTCCCAGGTCGATGTCCGCCCCGTGCGCGACGCAGGCCCCCTGATGGGCCTCAAGCAGCCCTTCCAGATCCTGAAGATGGACCGTCGCCGTGGCAACATCGTCGTGTCGCGCCGCGCGATCCTCGAAGAAAGCCGCGCCGAACAGCGCGCCGAAGTCATCGGCAACCTGACCGAAGGTCAGACCGTCGATGGTGTGGTCAAGAACATCACCGAATACGGTGCGTTTGTTGATCTGGGCGGCGTTGACGGCCTTCTGCACGTCACCGACATGGCATGGCGCCGCGTCAACCACCCGTCCGAGATTCTGGCGATCGGCGAGACCATCAAGGTCCAGGTCATCAAGATCAACAAGGACACCCACCGTATCAGCCTGGGCATGAAGCAGCTTCAGGAAGATCCGTGGGATCTGGTCGCCGCCAAATACCCGCTGGGTTCGGTTCACACCGGCCGCGTGACCAACATCACCGATTACGGCGCATTCGTCGAACTGGAAGCCGGTGTCGAAGGTCTGGTCCATGTCTCGGAAATGAGCTGGACCAAGAAGAACGTGCATCCCGGCAAGATCGTCTCCACCTCGCAGGAAGTGGAAGTCATGGTGCTGGAAATCGACGCCGCCAAGCGTCGCGTCTCGCTGGGTCTCAAGCAGACCATGCGCAACCCGTGGGAAGTGTTTGCAGAAACCCATCCCGAGGGCACCGAAGTCGAAGGCGAAGTCAAGAACATCACCGAATTCGGTCTGTTCATCGGCCTGCCCGGCGACATCGACGGCATGGTTCACCTGTCCGACCTGTCATGGGACGAGCGCGGCGAAGAAGCCATCCAGAACTACCGCAAGGGCGATGTCGTCCAGGCGGTCGTGTCGGAAGTCGACGTCGAGAAAGAGCGGATCAGCCTCTCGATCAAAGCCCTGGGCGGTGACAAATTCGCCGATGCCGTGGGCGGCGTGAAGCGTGGCTCGGTGATCACCGTCTCCGTGACCGCGATCGAAGATGGCGGCATCGAAGTCGAGTATGAGGGCATGAAATCCTTCATCCGTCGCTCCGACCTCAGCCGCGACCGGTCCGAACAGCGCCCCGAGCGTTTCTCGATCGGCGACAAGGTCGATGTGCGCGTGACCAACGTTGACAGCAAGACCCGCCGTCTGGGCCTCTCGATCAAGGCGCGCGAGATCGCCGAAGAGAAAGAAGCCGTCGAACAGTATGGCTCGTCCGACTCGGGCGCCTCGCTGGGCGACATCCTGGGCGCCGCGCTGAAAGGCGACAAGTGATCCGGTTCTGATCCTTCGGAACCGACAGACAATGACGGCCCCGCCCCCCAAAGGCGGGGCCGTTAACTTTTGCGAATCAAGCGCGCGCGCCGGATGCCGCAGCGCATCAATCCGCGCTGCTGCGGCGCGGCAGGGCTCTGTCCGCGGCGCGGCGGGGCACAATTCAGGGCGAAAATCCGCGTGGCATAGCCCATCAGACTGTCAAATGTCTGATTTCGCACATCGTTCCTGTTTCGGGATGCGATCTTTCTTTCTATAGTCGGCCTCAAGCTGCGACAGACAGATGACAGCACTTTGGGAGATATGACCGATGATCAGATCGGAACTGATTCAGAAGATTGCCGATGAGAATCCGCATCTGTTCCAGCGGGACGTCGAAAAGATCGTGAACACGATCTTCGAGGAAATCACCAACGCGATGGCGCGCGGCGACCGGGTGGAACTGCGCGGCTTCGGCGCCTTCTCGGTCAAAAAGCGCGACGCCCGGATCGGGCGCAACCCCCGCACCGGCGAAACCGTCCCCGTGGACGAGAAATTCGTGCCCTTCTTCAAGACAGGCAAACTGCTGCGCGACCGCCTGAACGGAAAGTGACCTGACCCCATGCGCTATATCCGCTACGCCTTTCTGGCCAGCCTTGCCATCGTGCTGATCGTGGTCGCGACCGCGAACCGCGCGGCGGTGACGCTGCATCTGCTGCCGGACACGGTAGAAGGGCTGATCGGCTTCAGCGCCGAGATCACCCTGCCGCTCTTCGTGGTGATCTTCGGCGGCATTATCGCAGGTGTGCTGATCGGTTTCGTCTGGGAATGGCTGCGCGAACACAAGCACCGTGCCGAAGCCGCCCGCCGCACCCGCGAGGTCGAGTCGCTGGAGCGCGAGCTGCGCCGCGAAAAACGCCTCAAGAATCAGGACCAGGACGAGGTTCTGGCCCTGCTGGACGAGGCGTCCTGAACCGTCTATCCCCGCAGTCAGCCAAAACTGCTGCGCGACCGGGGGCCTCATGAGTACCGACATCAAGGTCAAGATCTGCGGATTGACCCGCGAGGATGACGTCATCGCCTGCGCCAATTGCGGCGCAAGCTATGTCGGGCTGAACTTCTTTCCCCGCTCGCCCCGCTATGTCGCCCCCGCACTGGCGCGGGATCTGGCGCTGGCCGCCCCCATCGGTCTGGCCAAGGTCGCGCTGGTGGTGGATGCCGATGACGCCACGCTTGATGCCCTCATCGACACCGTGCCGCTGGACATGCTGCAACTCCATGGTCACGAAAGCCCCGCCCGCGTGACGGAGATCCGCACCCGCTATGGCTTGCCCGTGATGAAGGCCATCGGCATCGCCGGGGCAGAGGACTTGGCCCAGATCGACCTTTACGCCGCCGTGGCCGATCAATTGCTGATCGACGCCAAACCACCGCGCGGCGCCGCGCTGCCGGGGGGCAACGGCCTGTCCTTCGACTGGCGTCTGCTGGCGGGGCGCAAATACTGGACCCGGCCCTGGATGCTGGCCGGAGGCTTGAACGCCGCCAACGTGGCCGAAGCGGTCCGCAGGACCGGGGCCACGCAGGTTGATGTCGCCTCGGGCGTGGAAAGCGCGCCGGGCGTCAAGGACGCGCGGATGATCGCCGCCTTCGTCCGCGCCGCGCAGGGCACTGCCCCCGCCGCCACGCCCCCCGTTCTGCGCTGACATCATCAAACGCGAGATTCTTTTTGACGACTCGCGCTTTCGGTATACCTTCGTACCCGAGGGACATGCCGGATAACCGGACAAAGGCGCGAAACCTGACGGATATCACACGGCCCGATCTTGCTGGGCCACTGAAGCCGACACGATCCGCTGGCATGGCCGTTGACATGAATATGTCGCGGGAGGGATGCCGTGATCGACCAAAGATTGTTCCATTCAGCACTGACAGCGGCTGAACGACAGACCGAAAGGTTGGAATCAGGTGTTGTCACCGAACTCGCGCGCGAGGTGGTCCGGCGATTGGCCGAACATCCCAAACGCGCGATGATGTCGGACCACCACGCCACCCCGGCCGAGATCGAAACGCTTGTCAAAGCCCTTCTGTCCGACCGCCATGCCGCCGCCTCGGACATGCTGACGGGCCTGCAGGCGGACGGTGTGACCCTGTCCGAAGTCTATGTCGGCTACATCACAGGGGCCGCACGGCGCTTGGGCGAACTCTGGGACAATGACGAGGTCGGCTTCCTCCAGGTGACCCTCGCCACCAGCCGCCTGACCGCCATCATCTGCGGTCTGAAAAAGGTGTTCTACGACCGCGAAGGCAGCCCGCAACGCCGCGCGCTCTTTGCCGCCTGTCCCGGTGAAAGCCATGTCATGGGCGTGTCCATGGCCGCAGACCTTTTCCGCCGCGAAGGCTGGGAAATCGATCTCGAGATCGGGCAGACCCATGACGATCTGCTGATGGCCCAGCATCTTGGCGGCTACCCGGTCATCGGTCTATCTGCCTCTTCGGACGCGATGATCCTGCCACTGGCCCGCTTCGTCCGTGCGGCCCGCCTGCTGACCCCCGGCGCGCTGATCTTTGTGGCCGGAGAGATCACGCATCTGCACGCCGATATCGCCGCCACCGTGGGCGCCGATGGCGTGCTGAACGATCCCGTGACGGCCCTCGACCAGATCAGGCAGGCGCTGGCCATGAACTGACGCCCGCCCAAACCGCTGCGGCACAGGAAAAACCCAAGGGTGGCTTTACCGAACCCGGCAGACGGGCTAGATCATGGGCCAGCCAATGGAAGGTGCCACCGATGCCCGAAGACCTGATCAATTCCTTCATGACCGGACCCGACGACAAGGGCCGTTTCGGCCAGTTCGGCGGCCGCTTCGTGTCGGAAACCCTGATGCCGCTCATCCTCTCGCTGGAAGAGGAGTATGAGAAGGCCAAGACCGACCCCACCTTCTGGGCCGAGATGGAGGATCTGTGGACCCATTACGTGGGCCGCCCCTCACCGCTCTATTACGCCGACCGCATGACCAAACATTTCGGCGGCGCCAAGATCTATCTCAAGCGGGACGAACTGAACCACACGGGCGCCCACAAGATCAACAACGTGCTGGGCCAGATCATCCTTGCCCGCCGCATGGGCAAGACCCGCATCATCGCCGAAACCGGCGCCGGTCAGCACGGCGTGGCCACCGCCACGGTCTGCGCCAAGTTCGGCCTGAAATGCGTGGTCTATATGGGGGCCCATGACGTCGAACGGCAGGCCCCCAACGTCTTCCGCATGAAACTGCTGGGGGCAGAGGTGATCCCCGTCACATCCGGACGCGGCACGCTCAAGGACGCCATGAACGACGCGCTGCGCGACTGGGTCACGAACGTCCGCGACACCTTCTACTGCATCGGCACCGTCGCAGGCCCGCACCCCTATCCGGCGATGGTGCGCGATTTCCAGTCCATCATCGGCAAGGAAGTCCGCTGGCAACTGGCCGAGCAGGAAGGCAAAGGCCGCCTGCCCGATACCGTCATCGCCGCCATCGGTGGCGGGTCCAACGCCATGGGCCTCTTCTACCCCTTCCTTGATGACCCGTCCGTGAACATCATCGGGGTCGAGGCAGGCGGCAAGGGCGTGGACGAAACCATGCAGCACTGCGCCAGCCTGACCGGCGGCCGCCCCGGTGTGCTGCACGGAAACCGCACCTATCTGTTGCAGGACGAAGACGGCCAGATCCTCGAAGGGTTCTCCATCTCGGCCGGTCTGGACTATCCCGGCATCGGCCCGGAACATAGCTGGCTGCACGATATCGGCCGCGCCACATATGTCAGCATCACGGACAAGGAGGCGCTGGAGGCGTTCCAGCTCTCCTGCGCGCTGGAGGGCATCATCCCCGCACTGGAACCCAGCCACGCGCTGGCCCATGTGGCGAAAATCGCGCCGGATCTGCCCGCCGACCATATCATAGTGATGAACATGTGCGGCCGTGGCGACAAGGACATCTTCACCGTCGCCAAACACCTCGGCTTCGACATGAAGGTCTGAACGGGGTCAAGGCCGGGGCGCTGCCCCGGACCCCGGGATATTTGACGCAAGAAGAAGACGGGACGGTCACCCCTCCCGGCTTCATCTTGCCAAAAATACTCAAATTCCGTCCCGCGCTATTCTGGCAAAGCGTGCCGGACCAGAACCTCCAGCGGCACTATCTCCAGCGCACTCTGATGGGTGGCCTCCAGATTGATGCGCGGCCCGCAGCCCTCATCCACCGCTTGCAGAAACCGCCCCGCGCAGAGGCACCAGTGATCCCCCGGGTTCAATCCCGCAAAGCCGAATTCCGGGCGCGGCGTGGACAGATCATTGCCCACATATTTCGACCAGGCCAGAAACTCGGCGGTCATGATCGCACAGACCGTATGACTGCCCTGATCCTCGGCGCAGGTGTTGCAATGCCCGTCGCGGAAAAAGCCGGTGACCGGGTCAAAGGAACAGGGTTGCAACGTATCGCCCAGCACGTTGAGAGAGTCGTATTTGTCCAGAACCATATGAACCTCGTCTGTTGGGGCTTTCACCGACCTACATAGCATCCGCGATGCGGCGGAACATGGCAATGTTCTGTTGATTGGCCCCCGGCGTGCGAAAGCCCCGGTCCGCGCCATTCGCGGCGATCACCACGCCCTTGGCGCGGTTGACATAGATATACTGCCCATAGATGCCGCGCGCGTAATACTCGCCCGCAGGCGCATCGGGGGCCATCCACCATTGCAACCCGTATTGCTCGGCCCCCGGCGCCGTCGGGGCCGAGGGTTCGGTCGAGGCGGCGACCCAGTCGATCGGCACGATCTGCTGCCCGTTCCACTCGCCCATTTGCAGGAACATCTGCCCGAACCGCGCATAATCCCGCGTGGTCAGGTTCAACCCGCCCAGCACAAAGGCCGTGCCCAACCCGTCCGTGATATACAGGGGATCAGCCTCCAGCCCCATGGGCGCGATCAGCTTCTCCTGCATCAGATCGGGGATGCTGCGCCCGGTGGCGCCCCGGATCACCATGCCGATCACATGGGTGTCGATGGACACATATTGCCATTGCCGCCCCGGTTCCACAAAGGTCTCGGTCAGCCCTGCGGCGAACCCGTCCATCGACTGCCCCAGCGCCAGCACCCGGCCCATCCGGTTGATGTCGGAGTTGAAGTCCAGATAATCCTCGTCAAAGGTCACGCCGCTGGCCATCTGCAACACGTTCAGGATGCTCGCGCCATCATAAGCGCTGCCCGCCAGTTCCGGCGCATACCGGGTCACCGGATCATCCAGACTGTCGATCGCACCCTCCTCCAGCACGATCCCCATCAGCGCGGACAGATAGGATTTCGCCACTGACCAGCTGATCCGGCGATCCATCGAGGTGGTATCAAGATGATAGCTTTCATGCCGTATTGCGCCATCTTTCAGCACGACAAGTGCCGTCACCGCGCGTTCGGCGATCCAGTCATCCATGCCCTCGGGCGGGCTCATGGCCGGGCCAGCGGGCAGGGGGCTGACCGGCCCATCCCCCCGCGCCATGGGCGTGGTCAGGAACAGCCGGTCCATCGCGCTGAAATTGCCGACGATCTTCTCCTCGGCGAACAGGCTGTTCACAGCCAGAAGCCGCGTGATCTCCTCGCGCTTCCAGACGCCCAGAACAGCGGCAGCCAGGATCAGCATCGCAACGGCGCGCAGGGTCCATTTCAACAGGGAACGCATGGGTGTCTTTCCTTATGGGGCAGGGGGTCAGCGGAAACGGTCGATCAACCGCTCCAGAGGGTTGCGCGTATCGGGGGCGGGTTCCGGCGCGGGCTTCGGGGCCTCGGTCTTCACGGGCGCGGGCTTTTCCGGCCGCGCCGGCGCCATCCGTTGCGCCACGGCGTTCAGGAATTTCGGCCCTTCACCGGCGGCCAGCATCGGCGCGCCCTCGGCAATGCCGCGCATCATGTCATCCAGCCAGTCCTGATCCGCCTTGGCAAAATCCGACAGCACATAGGCGGCCACCCGGTCCTTGTGCCCCGGATGCCCGATCCCCAGCCGCACGCGGGCGTAATCCTCGCCGATATGGCCGTGGATCGACCGCAACCCGTTATGCCCCGCATGACCGCCGCCCTGCTTCAGCCGGATCTTGCCCGGTGCCAGATCCAGCTCGTCATGAAAGACGGTCAGATCCGCAGGGTCGATCTTGAAGAAGCGCATCGCCTCGCCCACCGATTGGCCCGACAGGTTCATGAAGGTCTCGGGCTTCAGCAGCACGACCCGCGTGCCGCCCAGACGTCCCTCGCTGACCTGTCCCTGAAACTTGGCCCGCCACGGCGCGAATCCATGCGCCTGCGCGATGGCCTCCAGCGCCATGAAGCCGATATTGTGCCGGTTCCCCGCATATTTCGCGCCGGGATTGCCCAACCCCACGAATAGCTTCATGCCCGTGTCCCTTCCTTGCCTGCGACCCTCAGGATATTGACCTGCGCCCGCCTTTTCAATCTTATGCCCCCGCGGCAAGAACCGCCAGCCAGCCCCGCGCCAGCCCCAATGATCCCCAAGACCGGAGGCAAAGATGTCCTTTATCGCAATGAACCGTTTCAAGGTCCGTCACGGATTCGAGGACGCGTTCGAAACCATGTGGCGCGACCGCGAAAGCCGCCTGAACGACATGCCGGGATTCGTCGAATTCCGCCTGCTCAAAGGCCCCGATGGCGACGGTTTCCGGCTCTATACCTCGCATGTGGTCTGGGCCAGCCGCACTGATTTCGAAGGCTGGACCAAATCGCAGCAATTCCGCGACAGCCACAAGGGGGCCGGCAACAGCACCACGCGTGACGCGCTGATGGGCCCGCCGCAGTTCGAGGGCTACGAGACCGTCCTGCACCAGACCTGACACGGACGCAAAAGGCGCGACCCGCAAGGGCCGCGCCTCATGTTCACTGTCCCCCGGAAAACCGGGCAGACGCGATCACTCTTCGGTGTCGTCGTCTTCTTCCTCTGCGTCATCGCCACCGCTGGACCGCAGGCCCGACGGCGCCGAGATGTTCGCGATCACGAAATCACGCTCGATCGTCGGCTTGCTGCCTTCAGGCAGGGTCACATCCGAGATCTTGATGACATCGCCGATGTTCAGACCCGCCAGATCGACCGTGACGTGATCCGGAATGTCACCGGCCAGCACGTTCAGCTCGACTTCCTGACGCACGACCGTCAGCACGCCGCCCTTTTTCAGGCCGGGGCAGGTCTCGTGGTTGATGAAATCCACGTGGATGAACAGGTTGATCCGGCTGGTCCGACGCAGACGCATCAGGTCCAGATGGGTCGGCAGATCCTTGACCACGTCGCGCTGCACATTGCGGCAGATCACGCGCACATCGTCATGGCCGTCAACCTTCAGGTTGAACAGCGTGGACAGGAAACGCCCCTGCTTGAGGCGCTTGAGCAGCGCATTGAAAGGGATGTTGATCGCAACGGGATCGACCCCGCCACCGTAAACGATCCCCGGAACCATGCCGTCGCGACGTGCTTGACGAGCGGCGCCCTTGCCAGTCCCCGTCCGGACATGGGCGTGAAGATCAGGAATTTCTCCAGCCATTATATCTCTCCAAAGTTAGGGCAGGGATCCTCCAAGGCTGTATCCCCGCATGAAGTCGCGCGTATAGACGCATTCCCCCCGCTTGAAAAGAGGGGATTCGCGCCCTTACCCCGCCTCATCCACCACCGCGCCGGTGGGCGTCACCAGATGCCCGCCCGCCGCCAAGATCCGTTGGTGCAGCGCGACATCCGCAGCCATCGCCTGCCGGAACTCCGCCTCGACCGCCGCGCTGATCGCCGTCTCGGCGGGGGGCGAGACATTCTTCTGTGCAGGCTTGATCGCGAAGCCCAGCCTCTCGCTCAGAAACCCGCGCAAGGCCATGGGCCGTTCATAGGCAAACAGATGCTCCACCCGGATCTGCCCGTCCCGCCCCGCGACAAAGGCCCGCTGCGTCCCGATCTTGGCAAAGGGCGGCGGCCTGCGCTCCAGCGTGGCCAGAACAAAGGCGTCAAACCCCATATCCCTGACGCGCTTGCTGTCCGCAGGTCCATCGGGCCGCTGCCGATACCGATACCAGCTGCGCAGATAATCCAGAGGATCCCGGATCACCGCCACGCGCTCCGGCACCAACCCATGCGCCTGCTCCAGATAGGGCGCAAAATGCCGCTCATATTTCCGCAAGGTCAGATGCTTGATCGAGGCTTTCCCCGCCAGCACGATATCCGCCTTGCTCCGCAGCGCCAGATGATAGGCCGTGCTCCCCGTCTTGGGCACGGCAAAAAGAACCAGATTGGCAGCAGCAAACACCAGCATCCATGCACCCTGTCACATCACGCCCGCACACTGCCCCGCGCGGGCCCACGCTGTCAAAGCGTGTTGTGGGGGAGGGGGGACTTTACGACCGCTCCGCCCCGATCCCCCCGCGCGAAATCAAGGCAGCCAGCCGCCACGCGCTTTAGTGACCACCTCTTGGGGCGGTCTTGAGGGCTTTTGTGCGCTTCCTTCATACATTCAGAGCGATCAGCGAGCCGTAGGGTGCGTGCTTGCACGCACCGAGTTTTGATACGGCGAGCGGCACCATTTTCTGATACGGCGGGCGACTGGTGCGTGCAAGCACGCACCCTACGCCTGCTCTATCTTGCGCGCGTCGCGAATGTCTTCTCTGCAGGGTCGCGCTTTAGCGCCAGAAACTGAAGACGAACGACCGCAAAGGGTCGAAGACGATCGATTGATCGCTGCCAAATCGGGCAATGGCTTAGGCTGTAATGAGCGCCCCCCCAATCGTTAAAAAGTGCCTAACACGCCCGCGTAACCAATTGAAATCATTAAAAACCCGAAAATGTCCCACCGTGGGACACCCCCCGGAGTCCCTTGGCACGCCCTCAGGCTTGCCAGCGGCCCTCAAAGCCTTCGGGGATCAGCAGCACGTCGCGGGTCAGTTCCTCGATCCGCCGCTTGCCACACAGCGCCATCGATATGTCCAGCTCCTTGTGGATCACCTCCAGCGCCTTTTTCACGCCTTCTTGCCCCATGGCCCCCAGACCATAGACAAAAGCCCGCCCGATATAGGTCCCCTTCGCCCCCATCGCGACCGCCTTGAGCACGTCCTGCCCGGACCGGATACCGCTGTCCAGATGCACCTCGATCTGATCGCCCACCGCGTCCAGGATCGACGGCAGCGCCCGGATCGAGCTGATCGCCCCGTCCAGCTGCCGCCCCCCGTGGTTCGACACGATGATCGCATCCGCCCCCACGCTCAGCGCCATCTTCGCATCCTCGGCGTCCAGGATCCCCTTGAGGATGACCTTCCCGCCCCACTCTTCCTTGATCTTGGCGATCTTGCCCCAGTCCAGCGAGGGATCGAACTGCTCCGCCGTCCAGGCCCCAAGGCTGGAGGCGTCGGAAATCCCCTTCACATGCCCCACGATATTCCCGAAATGCCGCCGCTTCGCCGACAGCATCCCGATCCCCCAGGACCACTTGGTGGCAAGGTTGATCATCGTCGGGATCGTCAGCTTGGGCGGCGCGCTGAGGCCGTTCTTCAGATCCTTGTGCCGCTGCCCCAGAATCTGCAGGTCCAAGGTGATCACCAAGGCCGAACACTTGGCATCCTTGGCCCGCTGGATCAGGCGGCTGACATAGTCGGTGTCCTTCATCGTATAAAGCTGGAACCAGAACGGTTTGCTGGTCGCCCCCGCCACATCCTCGATCGAGTTGATGGACATGGTCGAAAGGGTAAACGGCACCCCGAACCGCTCCGCCGCCCGCGCCGCCTTGATCTCGCCGTCGGCGCATTGCATCCCCGTCAGGCCGACAGGCGCCAAGGCCACGGGCATGGCCACATCCTGCCCGATCATCTGGCTGGCGGTGCTGCGCCCGGTCATGTCCACAGCCACCCGCTGGCGCAGGCGGATCTTGTCGAAATCCGATGTATTCTCGCGGAATGTCTGCTCCGTCCAGCTGCCGCTTTCGCAGTAATCGTAGAACATCTTGGGCGTCTTGCGCCGGTGGATCCGCTTGAGATCGTCGATATTCGTGATCACGGGCATTCTGGCAGCCTTTCGTGTTTTTGGTTAGCTTTTGTTACCAATCCGCTGACGTGCGGGCAATCACTCATTTGCGCCTCGGATCCGGCGCGATAGACTGCGCAAGAAGGGCAAGGAGGATAGGATGTTCTTTGACGATCTGCCGGTGGGATATCGCTTCGAAACCGCGTCTTGCACCCTGCCGCTGGAGGCGATCACCGCTTTCGCGCAGCAATGGGACCCGCAACCTTTTCATATGGATCAAGAGGCTGCGGCCGCCTCGCCCTATGGGGGGATCATCGCCAGCGGGTTTCACACGCTGCTGACCTCTTTCACGCAGACGCTGGGCGCGAATGTCTGGAACGAGACGTCCATGGGATCGCCCGGCATGACGGATATCCAATGGCTGCGCCCGGTCAGGCCCGGCGATACATTGCGGACAAGGGCCGAAGTTATGGCCGCGGTCCCGTCAGAATCAAGGCCCGACCGCGGACGCACCACCATCACCTATGAGGTCGAGAACCAGTCGCACGAAGTGGTCATGCGCTACACGGCCATCCATATCCTGCGCCGCAAGACGGGCTGATGTATCAGCACACCCCGTCAGGCGCGATGCGCGCCGTCCGCCAGTGACCGCACGAAGGCCAGCACATCGGCCACGGGGCGACCCTTGGCCAGCTCGGCCACGATGGCGCTGCCCACGACACAGCCATCGGCGACAGAGGCGATGCTCTGCGCGGCTTCAGGCGTCTTGATGCCGAACCCCACGATCAGCGGCAGGTCGGTCTGCGCCTTGATCCGCGTCACCTCGGGGGCGACATCGGCGGCATTCGCCTCGGCCGACCCGGTGATCCCGGTGATCGAGACGTAATAGACGAAGCCGCTGGTATTCTGGAGAACCTTGGGCAGGCGCTTGTCATCGGTCGTGGGGGTCGCCAGCCGGATGAAGTTCAACCCGGCTTTCTGCGCGGGGATGCACAACTCGTCATCCTCCTCCGGGGGCAGGTCCACCACGATCAGCCCGTCGATGCCGGCAGCCTTGGCATCCACCAGAAAGCGGTCCACGCCGCGATTGAAGATCGGGTTGTAGTAGCCCATCATCACGATCGGGGTCGTGTCATCGGTCTTGCGGAACTCTGCCGCCATATCCAGCGTCTTTTGCAGGGTCTGGCCCGCCTCCAGCGCGCGCTGTCCGGCCAGCTGGATCGTCTCGCCATCGGCCATCGGGTCGGTGAAGGGCAGGCCCATCTCGATGATGTCCACGCCGGCACCCGGCAGACCTTTGATCAGCTCCAGCGAGGTGGCGTAATCCGGGTCACCCGCCATGACATAGGCCACGAAGGCCTTTTTCCCATCGGCCTTGAGGGCGGCGAATTTGGCGTCGATCCGAGTCATGTCTGGCTGTCCTTCCCTGCGGTCGCCCCGATGTGCCGCAAACGCGCGGTAAACTCAATCCTTCATGCGGTCTGTGCCCTTGCCCCGCGCCCCCTGCCGCTTTATGAGCGGCCAACTGAACAAAGGAGGCCGGTGATGGGTTTCAAGATGGGGATCGTGGGGCTGCCGAATGTGGGCAAGTCGACACTGTTCAACGCGCTGACCAGAACGGCCGCCGCGCAGGCCGCCAATTTTCCCTTCTGCACCATCGAGCCAAATGTGGGCGAAGTGGCGGTGCCGGATCACAGGCTGAACCGGCTTGCCAAGATTGCCGGGTCCAAGCAGATCATCCCCACGCGGATGACCTTTGTCGATATTGCCGGTCTGGTGAAGGGCGCGTCCAAGGGCGAAGGGCTGGGCAACCAGTTTCTGGCCAATATCCGCGAATGCGATGCCATCGCCCATGTGCTGCGCTGTTTCGAGGATGACGACATCACCCATGTCGAGGGTCGCGTTGACCCCGTATCGGACGCCGAGACCATCGAGATGGAGCTGATGCTGGCCGATATGGAAAGCATCGAAAAGCGCCTGCAAGGCTTGGTCCGCAAGATCAAGGGCGGCGACAAGGACGCAGTGCAGCAGGACACGCTGCTGCGCAAGGCGCTGGCTGCGTTGGAGGCGGGACAGCCCGCCCGCACCGTCAAGGTCGATGCCGAGGATGCGAAAGCATGGCGTATGCTGCAACTGTTGACCACGAAACCCGTGCTCTATGTCTGCAACGTGGCCGAGGAAGATGCAGGCACGGGTAATGCCCTATCCGCGAAAGTCGCCGAAATGGCGGCTGCCCAGGGCAATTCCCATGTGGTGATTTCCGCCCGGATCGAGGAAGAGATCAGCCAGCTTGATGACGAGGAAGCCCAGATGTTCCTGTCCGAGATGGGGCTGGAGGAGCCGGGTCTGGACCGCCTGATTCGCGCGGGCTACGCCCTGCTGCATCTGGAAACCTATTTCACCGTCGGCCCCAAGGAAGCCCGCGCCTGGACGATCCGTCAGGGCACCGCCGCCCCGCAGGCCGCCGGCGTCATCCACGGCGATTTCGAACGCGGCTTCATCCGTGCGGAAACCATCGCCTACGATGATTTCGTCAGCTTGGGCGGTGAACAACCCGCCAAGGAAGCGGGCAAGATGCGGTCCGAAGGCAAAAGCTACATCGTCAAGGATGGCGATGTGCTGCATTTCCTGTTCAACACCTGACGCCGGGGTCGGGCGGCTTATCGTCCGATCCGGTGCGGCATGGCCCTGCGCGGCAGCGCTGTTCTGCCTGCGTGGGCGCCTGACAAGCGCGTTCACCTGACGGTCACCGTTGCGCGTGACCTTCCTGTGACCCGATGGGCATAGGCGCAGTCCGGTCTTGGAATTGGGCACCAAGACCAGAACTTGCTTTTTTTCCGCCAGATTTCGATCTGCAATTTAGCCACAATGCATATCCACATTAACGTTAACTGCTCAGCGGAGTGTTTGATTTTCAGGATGTTGCCTGAAAGTTGTCCGCGAGCATGTGTGGTAAATAGTAAATGCGGACCAGTTCATGCCAATTACACTCGTTTCAACAAGTAACCAGGCCCCTTTGGATGGCGAAGGTCTTGTCGCATATGACGCTGGCCTCAATAACTGGGTCATCGCCTCGACCCTTACGGGCTACCGCGTTCTTAATATCACCAGCGACGGGACGACCTATACCACGTCAGTGGTGTCCAATTACAATTTCGGGACATCATATGATGGTATTTCTCTCGGCGGTCTGAACACAAACTATGACCGCGATCTGAAGATCATCGAAATAAATGGTGAACCGCTATTTTTCGACCTGAACGACACGCATCTGAACGTCTTTTCTTTGGATGTCGCCACAGGTGATTTGGAACTCAGAAGCTCCACCCAGATCAACGTAAATGCGGCCAGCGCGGGCGATAACTACAACGTCTCGGTTCAGCCTTCGGATGATGGCACGTCCATTCGCTTGATCTGGGAAGAATGGGACGCTGGAGACACCCAGACAATCCTGTTGAGCGGCGATGGCGCGACGGTTCTGGAGCCGAAGACAACCTTATATGACGGCAACTATGTCTGGGCAGGGGATCTGGTTTCGGTCGATGACGGAGCTGGCGGAACCACCTATTTCCACGTGGGCCATCAGTGGGGTTACGATAATTTCTACGTGACCGAAGTTCCGACCGATGGGTCGGCGCCAAGTGCGACCACGCCGCAAACTGTGGCTGGCGGTGCGTATTACCCATATGAAATGATGTCCGTCCGGATGCCCCAGGCGTCCGGCCCTGATCGCACGTTCCTCTATGTCTCGAACAACGGGTCTCTCGCGACATATGAGATTGATGCCTCGGGAAATATTGTTTTCCTGGCAAACCAGACGGTCCCCGGCGTGACGGAATATTCGGTCAGCGGGGATTTGTACGTTGATGGCATCGGCACGCAATACGGCACCTTCACGGGGGGCGTGGTTGTGTCCTTCAACGCGGATGGAACCATCAACGTTGAAGCGACCGGCACGATTCCGGATACAGAGGCCGACAACCTTGTCATCAATGGCACGCTTCACGTTATCTCAAACCAGAGTGGTCGGCTGCGCATATACGACACTGGTATTATCGCTGTTGATCCGCCGCCCATTTGTTTTGTCTCTGGAACCCAGATCGTCACCAGCCGTGGCCGGATCAACATCGAAAACCTGCGCGTCGGGGATCTGGTCTTGACGATGGATTCCGGCTTTCAGCCCATTCGCTGGATGGGATCACGCAAACTGGATGCTATTGATTTGCGCGTCCACGCCAAATTCCGTCCTATTCGCATTCGGGCCGGTGCATTGGGCGATGGGCTTCCGGATCAGGACCTGCTCGTTTCCCCGCAGCATCGCATTCTGGTGCGGTCCAAAATCGCGCTGAATATGTTCGGTCGCGAAGAAGTTCTGGCCGCAGCAAAACAACTTCTGCTGATCGAAGGTATCGAGGTGGCGGAAGATGTGTCCGACGTGGAATACTGGCATATTCTTTTCGAGAAGCACGAGATCGTATGGGCAAATGGAGCCCCCAGTGAATCCTTATACACCGGAAACGAGGCCCTTAAATCCGTCAGTCCTGCGGCCCGAGAAGAAATCTTCTCGATTTTCCCGGAATTGCGCAAGCCTATCCCGGAAAACAGGCCAGAAGGTGCGAGGCTGCTGATTACAGGGCGACAGGCGCGCAAGCTTTCCCAGCGACACGCCATCAAGAACCGCAGTCTTTTGGAACTCCCGCGACGTTCTGCAAACCCTTTGCCACAGGTGGAAAGGTGTTTTGACGCCACCAAGGCGCCACGTCTGGGAAATGCCTAGAAGGCCGCGCCCCGAAAACAACTCGACCCGCCGCATGGCTCTGCGCCGGGCGTTGGAGACGTCGCCCATCTCTGGCCAGCGGTGCGCAAATCAAAAGGTCGGCGCCGCCATCCGCAACCCGCGGTGTCCATCACTGTGCGCGTGAACGCGATCCGGACGCATGCTGAAGCAAGGCAGAAGTGCTGTTCGCCTGTCGCGAAGACGAACGGTGCGGCCTGACCGGGATCATACCGACTCTGATCATGATCCGCTCGTTTGTGATCCTGTTGGCGACCGAGAACGCCACGCAGGGTCGAATAGGTGCTATCAACCATCTTCTGATGTGTAGAACACGATCTGTTCAAAGACGGTGTTTTGGTCAGTCCGGCCAAGGACCTCCATCAGGCATCACCAGAATGGGCACAGATCATTCCAATCAAAGCGTCACGCATTGCATGGCACCAGCTCTGTGGACCGCCGCATTCCTCCTGCAATGATCCGGTGGTTTACCCCGGACAAGACGGGGCAGCACATCTGCACATGTTTTCGGTAACACGGATATGCAGGCGTGGTTTGCCGACGACATTCATCCCAACCAGATTGGCCGCTGCGGGTTGGCGTGTCTCGCGCTGACTTGCATGTATCACACCGATCTGCGGCCCCTGCGCCTTCTGCACGTCCAAGCCGCCCATTTTTCGCAGTTGAGAGAGTATTTCACGACGATCGCATGGGACATTGCGACAATGGACGACCCTTTGCCGAACAGGTCGCCCGACGACAAGATCAGACAGAGGACAAGGCGCCGGTTCAACACGGCCCCGCCATTTGACCATGTGGTGCAGGTCACTGTTGTGAAGCGCCACTGTCGATGTCCTGAAAGATCTCGGACACGGTCTTGCGCAGCCACCTTTGACCCGGCTCCCGCTCGGTCCGCAGATCCCAACACAGGTCGAAAGAGAACACGACCTCCTCCAGTGGCAGCGGGGCGGATTTCAGGCGCTTCAGGCGCGGATCAAGATTCAGAAGGCGCGACGGGGCAATGGCGATCAGGTCGGAACTGGCCACGATATCGGGAATGTCGAACCAGCTGGAGACCGTCATCGCCATATGCCGCTTCAACCCGCGTGCGGTCAGAGCATCGTCAATGACCGTGGTGCCGGTTGCGGATTGCGACAGTTTCACATGGGGCAGCGCCGCGTAAAGCGCGGCCGTCATGGGCTGATCCGCTTCGGGATGATCCGGGCGCATCAGCACGACGATATCATCGGCGATCAGCCTTTGACTGCGGACCATCTCGGGTTTCAGCCGTCCGGGTGTCAGGCGGATCTGCAGATCGACGCGGTCCCAGACACTGACGGGCGAGACCGAGAATGGCAGGATATCGACCGAAATCCCCGGCGCCTCATGCTGGAGGCGTTCGGCCAGACGCGGCAGCAGGAACCCCGAGACATAATCCGCCACCTGCATCGTGAAGACGCGTTTCACGTCGGAGGGGATGAACTGGTGCTGGAGCGAGATGGCCGAGGACAGAAAGCCAAGCCCGCGTTCGATATCGGTGCTGAGCTCAACCGCCCGCTCGGTGGGTTCGACACCATTCGCGGTGCGATGGAACAGCTGATCGTTCAGCATGACCCGCAGACGCGCCAGCGCATGGCTGACGGCAGAGGGCGACAGCCCCACCTCTTCGGCCGCCCCCGCGATGGAGCCGCGCGCCATGATGGCGCGAAAGATCACCAGCAGGTTCAGATCGAAGTTACGCAGATTGACCATTCCTTTACCCTTTCACTATCGCAACAGTTGAACGACGCTCAGCGTCACCGCCGGCACGAACGCCACCAGTAGCAGGACAAGGATCATCACGCCCAGCATGGGCATCAGGGGTCGCGCGATCTTTCCGATGCTCAAGCCGCTGATGGCCGCCCCTACGAAGATGGTATAGCCGAAGGGTGGGGTCGCCATGCCGATGGTGAAGTTGATCGCCACCATCGCGCCGAACTGCACCGGGTCCATCCCCAGTTGCGCGCCGATGGGCACCAGAAACGAGGCAAGGATGATCATTGCCGCCAGATTGTCCATCACGCAGCCGATCACCAGCAGCAGCAGGTTGATCATCAGCAGGTAAAGCACGGGACGGTCGGAAAAGCCTTCCAGCGCGCCGGTCACCTGCATCGGGATGCGTTCAAAGGCGATCATCCAGCCAAAGCCATTGGCCAGCGCGATGATGAACATCACCATCGTCATGGTCTTGAGGGAATTGCGCGTAACCGGAACGATCGTCCTGAAGGTCAACTCGCGGTAAACCCCAAAGCCCAGGATCAGGGCAAAGACGGTGGCGACGATGGCCGCCTCGGTCGGGGTGACGATCCCGCCATAGATGCCACCGAGCACCACGATCGGCCCCGTCAGCGCCCATTTGGCCGCGTTGAAGGCCTGCCAGACCTCGGCACGGGTGGCCTTGGGCTGGGTGGGGATCTTGTTGTGGCGGGCGTGGTTCCAGCACAGCACCATCAGACCCAGCGCCAGCAGCAGCCCCGGCACGATTCCCGCAAGGAAAAGCTGGCTGATCGAGGTTTCGGACATCACACCCCAGACAACCATCGGGATCGACGGGGGCAACATCGGCCCGATGATCCCGCCCGCCACCGCCAAAGCCGTGGCAAAGGCGCGGGAATAGCCGCGTTTCTCCATCTCGGGGATCATGATCGACCCGATGGCCGCGGTTGTGGCAGGGGCAGAACCGGACAGCGCGGCGAAAAACGCCGCCGCCAGAACAGCAACCATGCCAAGCCCGCCGGTCCGGTGGCGCACCAGAACATCGGCAAAGCCCACAAGCCGCCGCGAAATGCCGCCCGCCGTCATCAGATCACCCGCAAGGATGAAGAACGGAATCGCCAGCAGGCTGAAGGATTGCGTGCCCGACACCATCCGCTGCGCGAAGATCATCGTGTCGATATCCGCCATCCACAGGGCGGCAATGGTCGACAGGCCAAGCGCAAAGGCCAGCGGGACGCGCAGCAGGATCATCAGCGGCAGGCCGATGGTCAGGACAAGGACAGTGGGGCTCATGCCGCACCTGCCGCGGTGTCGGTGCTCTCCGGTTGGGCCGGTTCAAAAAGGCGGGCCGCCGCATGCAGGATCAGCAACCCGCCGCAGACCGGCACACACAGATATAGCGCTTCGATCGGGATCTGTAGCGCAGCCGAGCGCTGCCCGGCGGTGCGCTGCACATAATTGGCCCCCGCCGTCAGGGTCACCAGCCCGAAGCCGATGATCAGCAGCGCGGTGATCCGGTCCGAGGCCGCGCGCAGCACGGCCCAACGTGCGGGGATCGTTTCGATCATGACGTGAAAGCCCTCGCGCACGCCTTCGGTCGCATAGAGCAGCACCAGCCATGCAAACAGAATGATCGCCAGTTCCTCGGTCCAGCTGGGCGGCGCGCCAAGGAAATAGCGCATGACCACCTGCGTCACGAGAAGGCCGAGGATAAAGTAGATGATCATCACGCACAGATGTGCCACAAGCCGCCCCGTAAGACGGCTTGTGGTCGACAGGACCCGTGACAGCGTGGTCAGGATTGGCATCTGGCGGCCTTACTGATCCGACACGGCGGCAAGCGCGCGGTCCAGCAGGTCCTTGCCGATGGTGCTTTCGAACTGCTCATAGACCGGGGCGACCTTGGCGCGGAAGGCGCCCACATCCTCGATGTCGTTGATCTCCATCCCGGCGGCGGTCAGGGCCTCTACCACGTCACGCTCGCCTTCGGCCACGGCAACACGCTGCGCGGCAATCGCGGTCTCGCCCGCATAAAGCACGGCTTGCTGCACATCCTCGGGCAGGCTGTCGAAACTCCGCTTGGACATCAGCAGATGGATCGCGGAATAGGTATGGCGCGTGAAGCTGAGGTATTTGGTGACTTCCGCAAAGTTGTTGGAATTGACGACCGAAGCCGGGATTTCCAACCCGTCGACCGTGCCTTGCTGCATGGCGGTGAACACCTCGCCCCAGGCCATCGGCACCGGACTTCCGCCAAGGGACGAGAACATCTCGATGAAGACCGGGTTCTGCATGGTGCGGTATTTGACGCCGGTCACATCCTCGGGTGTCCGCACGGGGCGGGTGTTGTTGATCATGTTGCGAAATCCGCCCTCGGCCGCACCCAGCGAGACGATACCATCATCGGCAAGGTTGGCCGCAAGGTCCTGACCGACCGGGCCGTCCAGCACATCATGCGCCTGGGCCGCGTTGCCGAACAGGAAGGGCAGGTCAAGCAGTTGGTAGGTCGGTTCAAGATTGGCCACGACCGCGTTGGTGATGATGCCCATGTCGATCGTGCCGAACTGCAAGCCTTCAAGAATTTCCTTGTCGTCGCCAAGCTGGCGGTTGGGGAAGAGGGCGACTTCGACCCGGCCGGGCAGCGCGGCCTCGATCTCTGTCTTGAAGGCATGCGCCGTGATCGCATAGGGATCAGAGGGGCTGTCGGCGGTCAGCCATGCCAGTTTCAACTCGATCTCGGCTGCATACGCGGACGTGACCGCCACGCCTTGCGCCGCGACAGCCACGGCTGCGCCTGTCAGGCTTGCCACCAGTATCTTCTTCATGTCGGTATCCTCCCTTGGATCGTGAACCACGCCGGCTTGTCCTTGCGTCGGTATCCGGGCCGTCCCGACCTGCCCCTTGCAAGGCTGCTTTGCCGGATCAATCGGACCGTCCCGATCAGCGTAGTCGAGGTCTTGAGCATGAAGAAAGTGCATACTTAGCAGCACATCATGCACAGAATTCAGCTTATGTCCTGCATGGGATGCAGCATCGCCTGAAAAGAATGAAATTCTATCAGGGGCGACACCAGCTTAACCTGCACAGGGGCAGGCTTCGGCCAGACCAGCGGGACGCGTCCTCATCGGGCGGCAGAACCGCTTCACAGAAAGGACACCGAGGAACGATGACGACACCCCGCATTTACCCCGAGATCGTTCGTTCCCCCGCTGACCTGTGCTGGCCGGACGGACGCAGGATCGCCGTCGTGTTCAACATCGCCTATGAAATGTGGACGCCCGATGCCACCTCTGGCGTGGGACCGATGGGGAATGTGCTGGCGAATGGCATCTTCGATCCGAATGCCGAATCCTATGGCCGCTACAACGCGACGGTGGGCACGCAGCGCCTGATGCGGATCATGGAGCGTCATGGGATTTCCGCCAATGTGATGACCTCAGGCATGGTCGCCGCGCATGACCCGGACCAGCTTGGGCAATACGCGGCGGCCGGGCACGAGATTGTCGGGCATGGCTACGCGCAGAACCTGCTCTGCCCGACCCTGTCTCCCGCGCAGGACGACAGCTTGATCCGGGACAGTTCCGACCTGATCGCAAAAGCGACCGGCGCACGCCCGACCGGATGGATCAGCCCGCGCGTCACATCGGGCCCGGACACGCAGCGCCGTCTGGTGCAGCATGGCTATGCCTGGCACGGCGATGTGCTGGACGACGATCTGCCCTATCTGCAACGATTCCCGGAAGGCGAGATTGTCGCCGTGCCGATGACCATCGACTTCAACGATCTGCCCCATGCCATGCGCTTTGGCCGAACCCCGCGCCAGTTCGTGGACATGTTCTTCGAGGCGCTCGATGCGATCATCGCCCAGCCCGCCGAAACGGTCATTCTGGATATCTTCGCACATGGGCATTGCTACGGGCGCCCCGCCGCCGCTTGGGCGATTGACGAGATGGCAAGGCGATGCGCCGCGCGTGACGATCTCTGGATCACCACACGTGGCGCCATCGCCAGTCACTTCCGCGCCGCAATGCCAAGCGGGGCATGATCCCACGGCACAGCCCGCAGCAACCAGCCGTCTCATGCAGGCTCTGTCAGCGCCGGATGCCCGTCCGCGCGCCATTCGGGCAAACCGCCATCAAGCCGCCGCGCCCCGTGGACCGCGTGCTGCGCCTGCACGTGACACCACTTCTGGCGCAGGATGCCGCCATTGAAGCGATGCAGGAAGACATGATGTTCTCGGAGTATGCGTCCGGCTTCACTGGCTTGCAAAAGGATGCGGCCCACAAATCCTGATCCTGACCCGCGCCACCCTGAGAACCCGGCGCGCTGCTCTGGGCATGGCCGGGGTCTGGCGCCTGTTTTCGGCGCTTGACACATGTCAATGACCCGCTGGCCGACAGCGGGTAGGGGTTGCCCTACCAGGCCGATCGCACTGCGCGGCGGATCCTGCCGCAAGGGGCGGGCACCAAGGTGCCAGCCTGTCCCGCAAGGTCAAGGAGGACGGGCATGACCCTGAAGGACGACCCCACACTGCCCATCGACTTGCAGATTGACGATACTGCGGTTCAGAAGCAGCGCCATTTCCGAAAGCGCTATCTTCTGGTGCTGCTGATCCCCGTGTTCATGTTCTCGGGCGCGGTGATCGGCATGTATTTTCAGCCCCCCGGCCTGCAGGGCTTTTACGCGCTGACGGGCCTGCAACCGGGCGGTGGCACGACAAGCCCGATCGCCCTGCCGCCTGAAATCGAAATGCCCTCACAATTGGCCGAAACCCTTTTGCCGTCGGATGTCGTGGGGTTGGCCCGCCTCATGCCCCGTGGCGATGTGGCCGTGGTGGCCGCCCCCTATGGTGCGGGCGATGCGCGGGTGGCCGAGATCCTTGTCTCCATCGGCGACAGGGTCGCGCGTGGCGATACGCTGGCGCGGCTGGATAACCGCCAGGCGCTGGACGGCGCGGTCCTTCAGGCCGAAGCGAATCTGGCTGTGCGGGAAGCGACGCTGATGCAGACCCGTGCCTCGATCGAGGCCAGCCGCGCCGAGGCGCAGGCCACGCTGGATCAGGCCCGCGCCAGCGCCACCGAGGCGGCTGCAAGCCTTGCGCGGACAGCGGAACTGGCCGCGCGTGGCGTGGCGACAACGGCGACGCTGGACGCGGCCCAATCGCGCGCGACCGAGGCCGCCCAGGCCGTGGCGCGGGCCGAGGCGACACTGGCGCGCTTTGCCGCACTGGCCATCGACGCGCAGCCCGATGTCGTTGTCGCGAACCGCAATGTGGACGCGGCCAAGGCCGAACTCGCCCGCGCGCGGATGGATCTTGGCCGCGCCGAGGTGCGCGCGCCCATCGCCGGCACCATTCTGGATATCCACGTGACCCCGGGCCAGCGCCCGCCCGCCCAAGGGATCATGGAGATGGGCGACACGGGCCAGATGATGGCCGAGGTCGAGATCTGGCAGGACCGCATCAGCGCCGTGGCGCCCGGCCAACCGGTCGAGATCGTGGCCGATGCGCTGGGGCAGACCCTCTCTGGCAAGGTGGACCGGATCGGCCTGACCGTCGGGCGGCAGGGCCTCATCTCGGATGATGCGGCGGCCAATTCGGACGCACGCGTGATCCGCATCCTGGTCGCCCTGGATGCCACCTCCTCGGTCGTCGCGGCGCGTTTCACCAATCTCGAAGCGGTGGCGCGGATCGACACCGGGGCCGCCGCGCGGGCGGCGCAATGACCCGCCTGTTGCAACGCCTGCTGGGACGGCTGCCCATCGGCTGGCTGCAACTGACGCACAAGCGCGGACGCTTCGCGGCGGCCTTGTCGGGCGTCGCCTTCGCCAATGTGCTGGTCTTCGTGCAGCTTGGCCTGATGAACGCCATGGGGGCCGCGACGCTGAAACCTTATGGGTTCTTTCAGGCCGATATCATGATCTCGGCCAGCGATGCGAATGCCCTGTCCGATGGCGGCAATGTCGCGCGCCAATGGATGCTGCAGGCGCTGGCCGACCCCGATGTGGTCGAAGGCATGGGGCTCTTCGTGGGCAATGTGCCATGGGACAGGGGCGACAGGGACATCACCTTCACCACCTTCGGAATCGATCCGGCCCGGCCCGCGTTCGTGGCCCCCGGCGTGATCGAGGATCTTCACCTGCTGCAAGTGCAGGGTGCGGCCATCCTCGACCGCTTGGCCCGTGGCCTGCCGCGCGAGGAGGCCGCGGCGATCCGGTCGCAGACCCCGCGCAGCTTCGAAACCCAGGGCCGCACCCTGACCGCCATCGGCACATTCGCAGGCGGCGGCGGCTTTGGCGGGGACGGGTTCATGATGCTGTCCGACCAGACGTTCCTGTCGCTTTTCCCCGCGCGCAGTTCGGCGGCACCCGATCACATCCTGTTACGCCTGCGCCCCGGCGCGGATGTGGCAGCCACGATCACGCGGCTGCGCGGCCTGATCTCGGACAAGAGCCTGCGCATCCGCAGCTATGCCGACGCCGGGGCCGAGGATCTGCGCTATCAGCAGACACAGCGTCCGACCGGCGTGATCTTCGGCTTTGGTGTGCTGATCGGGGTGCTGGTAGGGCTTGTGATCGTCTATCAGGTGCTCTCCGCCGATGTGGCCGATCACTTGCGCGAATACGCGACCTTCAAGGCGATGGGCTATGGCCCGCGTTTCTTCCTTGGCATCGTGACCGAAGAGGCGCTGGTTCTGGGCGTGCTTGGCTTTCTGCCGGGGCTTGTCATCGGCACGGCAATCCTGACGCTGATGGCAGCGGTCACGACCCTGCCGCTGACGATGACAGCCGGTATGGCCGTCACGGTTTTCATGGGCACGGTCGTCTTCTCGACCCTGTCGGGGATCATCGCCACGCGGCGGCTGGCGGCGGCTGACCCCGCCGACCTGTTCTGAGGACGCGAAACATGACAGCCGAAGATCCCATCGTCACGGTGCGCGCCCTCAACCACTGGTTCGGCAGCGGTGATGCCCGCAAACAGGCGTTGGAAAACATCACGCTCCAACTGCCGCGCGGCAGTTTCACCGTCCTGATGGGCCCATCCGGGTCCGGCAAGACAACCCTGCTGACCCTGATCGGCTGTCTGCGGTCGGTGCAGGACGGTTCGGTCCGCCTGCTGGGACATGAACTGAACGGCGCGGATGACCATGCCCTGACACGTCTGCGCCAGCGTCTGGGCTTCATCTTTCAGGCACATAACCTGCATGAAAGCCTGACCGCGTTGCAGAATGTCATGATGGGCGTGCAGGTGCGCCCCGGCGTGTCCGATGCGCTGGCCAGTCAGGCCGCAGCGCGGGCGCTTGGGCTGGTCGGCCTGTCGGACCGGATGGATTACCTGCCGGCGAACCTGTCGGGCGGGCAGAAGCAGCGTGTGGCAGTGGCCCGCGCGCTGGCGGGCAACCCGGCGCTGGTGCTGGCGGACGAGCCGACCGCCGCGCTGGACAAGGACAGCGCCGCCGATGTGGTGGACCTGTTGAAACGGCTTGGCACGGAACGCGGCACCACAACGCTGCTGGTCACCCATGACACCCGCATCCTTGACCGCGCCGACCGCATCCTGACGCTGGAGGATGGGCGCATCGTATCGGTCGCCGGCACGGGCTGACCTCCAGACGGGGCTTGGCTGTCGGCGGGGCGCAACAGACCAATGGCACTGCGCGAACCCTCCCCCATCCGCGCCCTGAAAACGGACGCGCCGAACAATCCTGCCCACGCGCCCTCGACTGATGCTCCACACCAGATCAGGCATGATGCGCAGAGATGGCACCGCAAGCAGGCATGCAACGCCGCCCATCTGGCCGCGCCGGGCCTGTATCCACACTGCTCAAGGGATGCTCTCCTCCTGAGCAGGTGACCGGACCGTTTGCACCGGCGCGGACAGGCATCATCATCCACATCGGCGCTGACCGGCCAAGGTCCGGAGATTCTTCATCATGTTCCCGAGGGCGTTTTTGCCGAAAAGGGCCATGCCCAAATCCTGCCCAAAAACAGGTCCCACCGGCGCCTTTTCATGCCATTTCAAGGGTTTGGGGGATGCCGGGAAGCCTTTCGCCAAAAGGCGAATTTACCCTTGTATATCCTATGCTTGCGCGGCTATACCCGTCGGCGGAGATGTGGCCGAGTGGTCGAAGGCGCTCCCCTGCTAAGGGAGTAGGCCCGAAAGGGTCTCGTGGGTTCGAATCCCATCGTCTCCGCCACCAAATCACTGATAAACCGTTTCCTATCAATGGCTTGGTTGTGTTTCGAGTGTTGCTTGAGGTAACACACGAGGTTACACAAACATGATTCTGCTGTTTGAATTCGGGGCCTACCGCGTCATGTGTAAGCATGTGCAACTAAAGGGTAATACCTACTACTACCGTCGTCGTGTCCCTGAAGACGTGCGAGCGATCTACAAGAACCTAGGCAAAGGCAAAGTGGTCCAGCTCTTCTTCAGCCTGAAGACCACTGACAAGGCTGAGGCAGCTAGAAGAGCAGATGTGCAGACTCGTCGGCTTGATGCTTTGTGGCAAGCGCACAGAGAGGGCCGCCGGGATGCAGCTGACCCTCAAGTCTCCTTGGCCGTGCTAGAGGCTGCTGATCTCGCCCCTGGTGACGGTGTGCGTTATCCAGACAACCCCTTCCTATCGGTCTTTCAGGATATGGTGATCGGGACACATGAGCCTCACGAGCCTCCGCCCATTGTTTCCCCGCAAGACAAGCTGACGTTGGATATCCTCTACGGTGCCCCGGTGCCAAAGCTGTTGAGCGATGCTAAGGACAAGCATTTTGCGCTGGGCAAAGGACCGAAGGGAAAGGTCGCGAAGGATCAATTCGAGAGGGCCTGGGGCTTGTTGCTTGAAATCACAGGTGACATTTCCCTGGACCATCTCAAGCGTGAACATGGCAATGAATTCGTGAACAGGCTGGTGAAGCGGGGTGTCGGCGCGGAGACGATAAGGCGCTACCTGGCTCAGGTTCGCCCAGTCATCACCACAGGTATCCTAGAGTTCGAGCTGAGCAGGACCAACCCGTTCGACCGCTTGACCATTCCCAACGCTGATGAAGCACAGCGCAAGCCGAGAAAGCCCTTCACTACAGACCAGCTAGAAGCCATTCAGGACGCCTGTAGGAAAGCGAACGATGAACGCCGGTGGGTTATTGCAATGCTGTCTGACACGATGGCCAGATTGGCCGAGATCGTGGGTCTAAAGAAGCAGGATGTAAATCTTGATGCTGACGTCCCTCACATTGTCATCCGCCCGAATGAGCTGAGAAGGCTGAAGACCAAGGAATCCGAGAGGGTCATCCCTTTAGTCGGTGTCGCTCTATGGGCAGCGCAGCAAGCGATGAGGACTGAGGGTGAGTTCCTGTTCCAATCCTTGATCCCGAAGAGATCGAAGGCGGAATTCAACGCCAACGGTATTTCTTCTGCGCTAAACAAATGGCTTAAGGACAACGGCTTAGCACACGCTGGCCAGACGCTGCACAGCTTTAGGCACACGATGAGGGACCGTTTGAGGGATGTAGAGGCCCCTAAGGAGCTGAGTGACCGCATTGGCGGCTGGGCTGGCCAGAGTGTCGGCGAGAGTTACGGCCAAGGACACAGCCTCCCAGTGATGCAGCGGTATATGCTGCGAACGGTTCTGCCTTCTGAGTTCAAACTAGAAGCCAACAGGAAGAGCGCGGTCTAGGGCAGCCTTAGATTCATCTAATGCAAACAACGAAGGAAACGGCGAACGACGGTAAGTCCTGCGAGCCGAGCTGAAACGGATACTAGGATGATGAATGAAGTAAGGGCCATTGACAGCCAATTGACCGCCCTGGGTCACGAGAGGAAGCATCTGGACAATGCTCGGATGGCTGAATTCGTTTTCAGCCCAAAGACTGACCAGGCAAGGACCTTCACCGCGCAGCTAGCAGAATTCACCCTGGAGCATGAAGCCAAGGCCAAGCCCAGGGCGCGTAAACGTCAGGCCAAGGCATTCAAAGACTTCCAAGGGGCCATTGCCGCTTTCGCTGCTGATCTGATCCACCACAGCCAATACGAAGAGGCTGGAGGGTTCATGTATCGTTCCAGCGACAAAGACCATCTGAAGGAGACACTCGTTTCGGCGCGATCCTTTGAATATCTTGTCCGCTTCTGGGCTGAGATGGGCTGGATGGAGAAGACCAGCTTCGTCCGCGCGAAAGAAACCTGGGAAGGGGATGTGACTCATGTCTTCATGGCCAAAGCTGCGAGGTATCGGGCAACACCTGCCCTCCTCAGAATGGCAGAGCAGTATGAGATCAATGGTCTCAATATCCGTGAACACTTCACCAAGGAAATTAGCCGGATCACCCCTGTAACAGTCAGGAGCGAGGATATCAGCAAGGGCGGAAGGAAGTCGGGGCCTAGATCAGTCAGGATAAGAGACCAAAGATTTGATGAAGAGGTCCGAAGGGTAACAGAGATCAACGCTATCTTGGCTGATGGCGGCTTTGATTTGAAGGACACCCCCATGGTCTATCGCCTGTTCAATAGGGGTAACTATCCTGACTTTGACTTCAACATGGGTGGTAGACTGTATTGCCGCTCTGAGGACAACTGGCAGCAGATGCCTAAGGCCCAGCGCTCAGAGATCACCTGGAGCGGCGAGCCCACGGTTGAGTTGGATGTCAGGGCCAGTCATCTGTTCATTCTATACGCTCTTAATGGCTTGGGCCTTAGTTCCGACAGTGATCCCTACATCCTGCCAGGCGTTGAGCGTGATGTGGTGAAGGGCGTCTTTACGGCTACCACAGGTAAAGGGTCATACCCTCGTCGCTGGCCAAAAGGGCTGTCGCAGGATTACCAAGAAAAGACAGGGCTTAGCCTAGCAAGAACTTATACGCTGAGTGAGGTCGTTCAAGTCCTTCGCGACAGGCACCCAGTCCTTGATACTATCAGGCAGGGCGAATTAGACTGGGCTAGGCTGCAATTCGAAGAGTCCGAGTGCTTCATGGCCTGTCTAAGTTGTCTTGGCCGAGAGCATGGCGTGGCAGCCTTGCCAGTCTTTGACAGCCTGATAGTGGCTGAGCGTCACCAAGATTTAGCCTGGACAGTCTTGGGTGAGGCTTACAAGCAGAGGTTCGGCTTTTGCCCTGTGATCAGGGTGGGTTGAGGGCATCATCGGTATCTCTTAGGGTCTTGGAAGCCTGTTAGCTGGGTAGCTTAGGTAGGCTTGGTTTCGACTAAGGCTATTTCTTTAGGGCAGTATATGGCTAGACTGCTATTAAGTTTCGCCTTGGTGGCCATGGTGATCTGAAGAGCATCGGAAGAATTACTTTGAAACGTAAGACGAGTGAGTGTGTTATAAATGTAGATGACCAATGAGCTCTATAGATTCTGCTTCGTCATCATCGTTGAACATTCTTTGGGCTATTGGAGTCAGGTGTTATGAGCAGTGAATCGAAACAACTGGACCCAGATGCACCAATCTCAACAAAGAGTGAGGATAAATTTGTCTTCTCTCCGTTCGCCAATGGCTTGGCGCGTGAGATTGCAGCCTACAATCGCTCAAATAGCTTTACCATTGGTATCTGTGGTCCTTGGGGCTCTGGCAAAACTAGCCTGATCAATCTTACAACGGAGGCATTGTCGAGAGAACTGCTTAGTGGGCCACATAATACTCACGCTATTATCTTGCCATACTCTCCTTGGCTTGTTGGCAATAGAGATGCGCTTTTGCGGGGGCTCTTGCCGGCAGTTGCAAGTAGCATTCGGAAAAACGTTCCACGAGATAAGCAGTCTCGCGATTTAAAGCAGGCTATAAGGTCACTGGAGCAGTATGGAAGGGCAATAAGAGGTGTAGAGGCGGGGCTTACAGTAGGAGTAGCAACGGCAACTGCATTTGGGTTTGCTGTAAGCCCATGGCTTGCTCCGGTTGTAGCAGTATTCGGTAGTGTTGGCCGTCTCCTCGGCTTAGTCGGATCAAAGCCTGCAACCCTCGATGAGCTGCGAGACAGCGCTCAGGACGCTCTCAGCAAGGCCAAAGTCCGGGTGCTTATTGTTGTAGACGACCTTGATAGGCTGGACCCTCATGAGATCGTTGAGATGGCTCGTTTAATCCGGTCCACTCTGAACCTCCCACATGTAACTTTCTTGGTTGCCTATGACCGTCAACAGGTTGCTACTTCAATTAAAAATGTGCTCGGTGTGGATGGGGATGAGTATTTAGAGAAGATAGTTCAGCTAAAAGTAGATGTGCCAATCGCTAGTCCATACGATCTTACCAGAGCGTTAGCAGAAGAGCTACAACCGGTCTTTGGGGAGGTGAATGCCGACAGGGCTGAAAGTGTAAGGATAGCGCTCTGGAGAGCTGCTCGGCCTCTATTTTTGAATACTCCTAGGGATGTAGCTCGTATCGCAAACGCTGTCAGCTTTGGGTGGTCAATGCTCAAAGGGGCAGTGGATGCCGGAGATATTCTGTTCATAACTTGTTTGAGGATAAAGGCACCTGACTTATATGCTTGGAGTAGGCAATATTGTGAGGAGTATTTTAATAATGGCGATCACCGTGCTTTTGTTGACCGGGTTTCTGAACGTTTTCGAAATACCCTGATACAGTGCTGTGAAAGGGAACAGATCGATCCAGACGCTTTACTGGACGTATTAGGTGAGTTTCTACCAGGGCTTTCTAATCTGACGATGGCAGATGATAGTCCATCGCTGTTCGGAGGTCGTTCGCAAGAAGAAGTGGATGTAGCAATTCGAGGTCAAAGACTAAGCAGTCCGGAGCATTGGAGAAAATACTACGATCTAGTTGAAGGGCGCTATGGAATTACAGACCAGAGTTTCGCCGACTTTTTGGATGATACGTTAATTAATCCAAAAGCAGCAGTAGAGACGTTACTTTCCTTCACTCAGGCAACTGATCCAGCGGGAACAACGTTGAGTGAGAGATTGCTGGATCGGGTGCAGGCGCTAGCTCGTGGCAACGATCTGAACAACGAACAGCGAATGGCTTTGGCATCCCTTCTGGCTGAGACGGTGGATAGGATGGATAGTCAGTTGGGACCTGCACCTTTCTTTGGTGCTTCGCCCTTTCAAATGGCTACTTGGACACTCCGCGCCCTCGTTTTGCCACTAACCGCCGACGAACGTTGCGCTACTCTTGCTCGTATGGCCCAGAATGGCTCTGCGATGGGATGGATGAGCTATGTGCTTCGGGCTGAGCTTTTTGCCCAAGGAAGGATTGGAGAGCGCACCAGGAATAGAGAAGCAATCTTGTCGGAGGATCAGCTAGATGCTGTTGTCTCGCTGTTGTTGGAGCGAATCCGTTCGATCGCCAACAATGGAGCACTACTAGAATTACATTCGCTAATGACTGTTCTTTGGTTTTGGAGTGACGCCAGTGGCAATCCAGACGAAGTTAGACAAAGCGTCGAACAAGTGATCTCAACTGACCAGGCGTTGGTTCAATTTTTGTTCGCGCTCAAGCAAATGGTAAGGTCAACAGCTGGTGACTACTGGAGGATAGATCAACAGTCGCTCAGAAAATTCTGTGACATCGAAGGAGTGATGGAGCGGCTAAATCGTTTGTCGCAAACTGCAAGCGAACCATTATCGCAGGAGGCCGGTGAAGCTAAGCGAATGCTGCTGAATGACAATGATTAATTGGCCAATCCCCAACCTGAATAATAATCACTAATATTAACCCCAGCTTTTTGAAGTCGATCTCTGCGACCCCCCTCCCCTTCAGGTATCAAAGAAAAACGATGCCGCCATCACAGTAGCTATCCCTTAGGCTACGCCAATAGACCTTGCCCATGTGTCAGCCTCTATGGGTGACGGAATAGCCTGTCTATGGAGTGGGTTTTACGTTTTGGCGGACTGCCTGACGCCACTTCATAGACGTCAATGTCATACATGGGAGAACATACATGCTGTTAGGATATGCACGAACATCAACCCTAGAGCAGAAGGCAGGGCTGGACGCTCAGAGAGAGTCACTGAAGGCCATTGGCTGCGAAAAGCTATGGGAGGAGCAAACAAGTTCAGTCGGCCCCAGAGAGGCTCTCAGGGCCGCTGTGGGATATGCCAGAGAAGGGGATGTCCTGGTTGTGACAAAGCTGGACCGTCTGGCCCGCTCGGTGCGGAACCTTGGGGAGATCGTAGAGGAGTTGGAAGGCAAAGGCGTCGGGTTGAAGGTGCTAGACCTTGGGCTGGACACGACCAATGCAACAGGCAAGCTGATGCTGAATGTCCTCGGGGCTGTGGCGCAGTTCGAGCGGGAAATGATGCTGGAGCGCCAGCGAGAGGGCATAGCGAAAGCCAAGGCTGAGGGCAAGTATCGCGGGCGAAAGCCAACTGCGCAATTAAGGAAACCTGAGATCAAAAGCCTTTTGGCAACTGGTGCAACCAAACGTGACGTGGCACAACAGCTGGGTATTTCCGAGAGGTCGATCTATCGTATTCTTGGGGAGGTATGAAAGCCAAATGACGCCGTCAACATCCCTTAGACTATTTGAGGACAACCAATGCTGAGAAAGATCATCGCTGCTTACAAGACAGTATTCCTGCTCTCGTGTGCCATCATGTTTGGGGGCAGCATTGTCTTAGGCTTTACGGTAGTAATGTGGGGCCAAACGGTTCAGGAGCGATGGTCCGGAATAGGCATTATGGTAGGGGGCGCATTCTTTGCACTGATGCTTGTTGGCAACTTGGCTCTGATCTTGGAGAACAATGAGTTGCTAAGGCGCGTCGCTGACAGGCTTGGTGACGCAGATGATTTAGTGCCAAGTAAGGTGTCAAAGAATGTGAACCGATCCTCCCAGCCTGTTCAGAGACGCGAACCGACACTATAAAAAACTGCCTTGGGTGCCCTGTCCGTATCCAAGGCGGTTAGTCTATTGACAGCAGGGAGTTCTAATCGTGAGACTGCCCGGAAACTAGCAAAACAAAATAGAAGAGGAAACAGGCAATGAAACCAGCAAACAGCAATGAACCGACACATGCTGCTCTATGGCTGCTTCCTGCAATCATGCTTCTGATTGCGATTCTTCCCTTACCCTACGGATACTATACATTCCTTAGGATCGTTGTTTGCATAACAGCTGGCATCATCGCCTTCAAAGTTCATTCGAAGACAAACAGCCTTGGGTTCTGGGTCGTTTCATTTGCCTTGATCGCACTGCTGTTCAACCCAATCATTCCTGTCTTTCTTACTCGCGAGCTCTGGTTCTTCATTAATTTAGCCGTGGCTGGGCTGTTCGTCGTGTATGGTATCAGGCAGGCCAAGAAGCTACTGCTATGATGGACGAATCCTTCGATCTTGAGGCACTAGATGGCTACCTGTCGTCTGGCGATAGCCCTGAGAACTGCATGATGCTGTCCGACTTGGACGGATTCTTGCATGGGGTGATCTGCTCTCCTACGACAATCCCTTCTGAAGAATGGATACCACTGGCGCTAGGGTCTGCCCCTGCGGATGTCCCCAGCTGGGTCCTTGATGACACAACTGACCTATACATGGGCATTGCCCAAAGTCTGATGGCCGACCCGCCAGTTGTCGAGCCGATCTTCTGGCAAGCCAGAGAAGGTCATGTGATCGCGATGGACTGGTGTGAAGGCTTCATGCAAGCCGTGGCATTGCGTCCGAAGGAGTGGCTGAGGCTCACTGAGAGCGGCACCGACGGGCATCTCATAGCCCCTATTGTGGCTCACCTGCTGGATGATAATGGCAACTCAGTGATGGGCATTCCGCAAGAGAAGCTGGATGAGGCTTTGGCCGAAGCCACTGACGCTATTCCTGTCGCTGTGGCAGCGATGTTCGCCTACTGGCGCTAGGTGGAGACTGAAGTATGTAGCACCCTTCTTGAAACGCACTGTTTCTCAATGGGTTAGTGTTTTGTTCTCGCGTTGGTTGCATAGACTTTGTGTCAGTGTAAGGTTGGTGTGTGGCTAGATGCACTTTCGCACCTAGTCGGCTACTCATGGAGAACACATATGCGAACGATCATTTCAGCAACGTTTATGACCATTATTCTTTCTGGCACTGCCTTCGCACATAGCGGTGGCACTAACTCGGCTGGTTGTCATACAAATCATTCGACCGGCGTTTATCACTGCCATTGATAGTGTTCATCTATTGAGATCGAAGAAAACATGCGGCTTATAGTTTCATTCTCAGTTCTTCTGCTCTCAACTTCATTGCCGGTTTCTGCTTGGGATGGAATCAACGCGGAAACCGGTGAAGCGGTTGAAATTGGGAAGGGAAATCTTGTCCGAACTGGTGAAGAGATTGAGGTATACGACTACGGTAGTGGCGATTACCGCTCAGTAACCGTTGAGGGGATCAACGCCTATGGTGGGACGGTTGAACTAGAAGTCTATGATAACGATACCGGCGATTACATGATCTTGGAAATGGAAGATTGATCAACTTGTGAGTTGTGCATCTTATGTAAGCAGACGGGTATCCAGAGCCGTTCTTACGATTACAGATAGTGATTGCCGTCTGTCAGAAGATACCCAATGATGGCTAGGAACCGTTTTAGGTCATTAGTCGCTGAGCCATTGCAGGCAGCGGCGAACTCGGCTTCTCTAAACACGCATTCAAAAATATAATTGGTGGGAGGGTGCATGGCGCTTTCAGATATTGATCGAGCGGCAGTTCTGAACGCCATTCGCGATTTCGATCAGCTCGGGCGTGATGAGTTCTTGCGGCAGCACGGCTTCGGGCGGTCGCGGGCTTACTTTCTCAAGCATCAAGACAACCTCTATGACTCGAAGGCGATAGTCGGCGTCGCGCATGGCTATTCTGGCAGTAATCGTCGCCCTCTCACTGCTATGCAGTTTAACGGTGGAGAGGCTACAGTGGCCCCGATCCTACGTGGCTTGGGCTTTGAGGTGCAGGTCTCCGATACTACACCGACCCCCAGTGCCTTAGGTAACGAATCTCCAGAAGGGCTCGCCTACTGGTGGGTCAACAACAAGCAGACATACGCTCATGAGATCGGCGGCAACTATCTTTGGTCACCGACCGAGCGAGGCGATGGGGCACGGAACGAGTTTTATGAGAACATGAAACGCGTGCGACCCGGTGATGTCGTGTTCGCCTTCGCCGGTGGCGAGATCAAGGCTGTCGGCATCTGTTCAGCGCCTGCGATCTTGGCACCTAAGCCAGGAGAATTTGGTGCGGCGGGCCACGCCTGGGGTGACGAAGGCTGGCGCGTTCCCGTTGAGTTTATGCGCCTAAGTTCGCCGCTTCGTCCGAAGGATCATATGGAAGTCCTGGCTCCAACTCTTCCTGAGAGATACTCCCCTATTAGGTCCGATGGGAACGGCAACCAGGGAGCGTATCTCGCAGCAGTTCCGGTCGAGATGGCCCAGGTCGTGATTGATCTTCTTGGTCGGCGTTGGGCGGAGGTTGATCGTGGCGCGACTATCGACCTAGGCCGCCAAATCGAGACTATCGAGACGTCTGAGGAGCAGGTCGAACAGGAGCTGCGCAATCGGACCGACCTCAACGAGACCGAGAAGCTTCAACTCGTCAAGTCGCGCCGTGGGCAAGGCATATACCGTCAAAATCTTGAAGGCTTCGAAAAAGCCTGCCGGGTCACTGGCGTAGTTAGCAAGCGGCACCTCCGCGCTAGCCACATCAAACCCTGGCGTGCTTCAACGACCTTTGAGAAGCTAGATGGCAACAATGGGTTGCTGCTAAGTCCACATATCGATCATTTGTTCGATCAGGGATTCATCAGCTTTGCCGATGACGGCTCGTTGTTGGTATCGCTGAAAGCGGATGTCGATACGCTGATCCTTTGGGGCATCGAGCCCGAAAGCAACTGCGGGCAATTTAGGACAGAGCAGCTTCCCTACCTGGCGTTCCACCGTGAGTTCGTCTTCAAGCGGTAAAGGCACTGTTTGGCCTCAGTTGCTGCCCGCCGTGGCAGGATTTCCGGGTCTCCATAAAACGGTCCGGCTAAGAGATATAAGGGCCGCAAACGCGCAAAACGATAGCGAACGTCGGCTTGGTCCGCACAGCGGACCTCCAATTGTCTGGCGCAGGGTGTTATGGCGAAAACTAGCAAGGTCACTTTGCTCTCATGTCCGTCCTGGACGAAAGCCGAATGCTCTAGAAGATTGTTTAACCCACTGAACCTAACTTCTGCATTTTGTGTGCCGGCTGCCCCGGATAACTAAATGTAGATACTTAGTCTGATCTTTTTGAGCAGGTGTTGCTGAGGTGCAGAGGTTACACAAATGCCAAGCAAAAGAAACACCTCAGCTGCGGTGTTATTGTAAGACATTGAAAGATATGCAATAAATAGTATGAGAAAACCGCCGTTAGGCACATCGTCTCCGCCACCCACCCTTGATTTTATTGAATAAAATTAGGTTTTTGGCTTAATTACCCACATAAAGCCCCACAAAGAAAATACGCTTAAAGCTCCTCCACGAGGTAAAGGTCGACACAATTGACTGACCGCATGCATCGATGGTCAATTGGCCAACTGCAACCTTCGTTACCCGCCTCTTTGCGGTCTCGTTCCAAGGTATCCAACTGCGTGGTAACGGTGCGGCTCTATTTGTTTAGGGCGTGCTCGGCTTCATCTGCTTGTCTTATCGTTTCAATGTGATTCAGGCGTCTATCAACATCATAGATACTGCACAGGTTGCGCTCAATTGAGTGGTTAGCACTGTCATGCCGGGCCACTAACTTTAAAAAGTTGGAATTCGCGCTGCTGGCCTTCTGCGCAGGCAACCCAAGGCAGACGATTTACCCGACCACTTTATCACGAACGATACCGTCTGCCGTACGCAACAGGGCGGCGACTTAACTGCGTTAACAGTCGAACGGTGTTGCTAGCGTGTCATCCCTGAGGCACCTACTGGCTTCATATCTTGCGAAGAAACATGCTGAACGAAGTCCATTTCATTGCTTCTTGTTCCAACACAATGTGTGGGCTGCGGGACATGTGTTTTGAGGGAACTGTCGTTGGGTAGTCAAGCAGGGATTTCGAAATACGATAATCGGGTTTGCCTCCCACTAGTTCGAACCCGTTCTGACCGAAGAATATTTCTTCGATCTCTTCAAATGTGAAGTATTCGGGGTGAGTGTGACTTCGCGTCAGTATAAGCTCGGTAATGCAGCAATAGACTCCACCGGGCTTCAAGACCCGTGCCGTTTCAGCAAGACTGCGCCGTTGCGTTTCGCGCGACCCGAAATGTTCGATAGACGATAGGCAGAATGCGAAATCGAAGCTCTCGTCCGGGAAAGCGAGCGCGTCTCCTGGCATCGACAGTACCTCGAGGTGATCTTCGCGATAGGGGAAAGGGGCAAAAGCGGCAGGATTTTCTAAGATCGCAGGCCTGCCTTCGTGATCAGGATTGTCGTAGAGATCCGTCGCAACCATACGCGCGATTTTGTTCGCGTAGTAGTATATTGGTGGCTCCGATCCTGCTCCAATAGCCAATGCCTGAGCGTTCTCGGTCACCACGCCAAGTTGTTCGAGCCCCGTAATTGCAAGACTATATTCCCAAGGCTTTCGGTGTATGCAGACGGGCTGGCCAATCTCCCTCAGAATATCTGTCTGGCGGTTGCCAGGTTCCCAATCACAGAAATCCGGAAGCCTGTTCAGTGATAGGCGCTCTACCTGACGCATTACGTTGTCGGGCAGGACTTCTACCTCATCGCGAATATCGCTGGAATCCACTGGTAGCATGACACGCACCGGCCGTGATGTTGGGGACGTATCCATACGATCTGTTCCTCTCGGTTCCACAGGGTTTTCATTACGTTCCACTTGGGCTGGTCTAACGCCAGCCCGAGAAGAACCGGGTGACAACAGCTGTGAGAGCCTTCTTGCGACAACTGTTCCTACATTCTGCTCTGTGAACGACTGAAGATATGCCGTGAGGGCTAGATCATGATTCTTGATGGTCATTCGGCCGTGATCCAGCTCAAGCACTCGGGGCGTATCCGGACGGGTCAGCATACAGCACACTTCTTCCAGCGTTTCGGCGAGAGCGTCGATGTCACCAGTCCGAACAAGCCGTCCAAAGCCATTGAAAATATTGGGTAAGTTGTGATTGTCATAGCCGACAGGGATGCAACCCGCCGCGAGCGCCTCGACGACTGGCACGCAAAACCCCTCGTGATACGAAGGGATCGCGAAGATGTCGGCAGAACGAAACAATTCATCTCGTTCCATGTCCGTGACTTCGCCGCGGAAGTCGACCGTATCGTCCAACAGCGCTGCCGCGGAATGCACTTGATCAAGATATGCGAGATCTGAATACCGTTGGTTTCCTGCCAGGGTCAGGCGGAACTGGACTCGCCCCGCACTTTTTACCTTATAGAGGGCCTGCAGCAAATCCAGGACACCTTTGCTCTGCACAAAGCGGCCGAGGAAAAGAACATTTGCTATGTCTGGCGGTGTGTCCGGCAATGACGTACGCTTTGCGGTATCTACGACTAGCGGTATGATGCTGGCATGAGACATTCGTACCCCATGTGTTTCCAGCATGTCGATATTTGTTGGGCTGACGGCCCAGATCTCGTCGACATTTGAGAAAAGGTGGATTTGGCGCAGGGATTTACGGATCAGTTCCCGCTCATGCGGTGCCACAAAGGCTTCTGGGGTGACGTTATGAAATCTGACTACCTGTCGAGCTTTTCCGTTTCCCAAGATCATCGCCTGGAACAAAGGATTGTAGAGGCCATAGTCGTAGATCAATACGTCGGCGTCGAGAAACCACGGATCGTTCAGAAGGCTGACGACACCAGCAATCTGCCGAGTTCGTGGGTCGTCCACTCCGCGTTCGAGCGTGAGAATGCGGCAAGACATCCCTTCTAGGGCATCGATCATCT
>JAMWZC010000006.1 GCA_024304985.1 Paracoccaceae bacterium | reverse complement strand
GACTGACCTTGAATTGTGTTAAATGTTTGGCACCGCAAAGAAGCAGGCATGAATTGACGAAAAGAAAGCGGAATTTCCCATCATTTAAAGCGATTGAGAAATGTGTTTAAAAACAACATCCTCAATAATCCGCAGCAATTTGGCGTAATTCTATACTTAAGGATATATAGAATGGCTTTGTGAAATCGAATCATGACTTTTCCGGAATTGAAGCGAGTTTTCCTTGCCGGTTCCAACCAGGCCCCCGGCTTCCGACAACCAATGATCGGGCCGCACTCCGCCCACGCATGGCAAAACTGCCCCGTGCCGTGGTAGTGAGTTGAACTCACTGGCCAAACCTGCGCAGGTTGTCGCCCTTTTCAGTTGCTTGCCTTGGCTTATGTCCGGTGTCAGAGGTGACGATATGCTGTTGAACCTGCGCGATGTAACCAAGACCTATCCGGGAACCGAGGCGCCGGTTCTGCGTGGCGTGTCCTTCGATCTGGATCGCGGCGGGATGCTGGCGCTGACAGGCGAGTCCGGGTCGGGGAAAAGCACTCTTCTGCATCTGATCGGCGGACTGGATACGGCGGACAAGGGTGTGGTCGCGATCAATGGCACCGATCTGACACCGCTGGACGATGTCGGAAGAGCAGCGCTGCGGCGGGGCATCGTGGGTGTCATCTTTCAGCAATTCAACCTCATCCCCTCGCTCAACGTGGCTGCGAACATTGCCTTTCAGGCGCGGTTGGCCGGGCGGCATGATCCGGCGCGTGACCGGATCCTGACGGAACGTCTGGGGCTTTCGGATCATCTGCACAAATACCCCGAGCAACTGTCGGGCGGGCAACAGCAGCGCGTGGCGATTGCCCGGACGCTGTCACCACGCCCGGCCTTGGTTCTGGCGGACGAGCCGACGGGCAATCTGGACGAGGCGACCGCCGATGCCGTGCTGACGTTGCTGCGTGACTTGGTGGCAGAGACAGGCGCGGGCCTTATCCTTGTGACTCATTCGGAACGGCTGGCCGCGCTGATGCCGCGACGGTTGCATCTGCGCGCGGGGCTTTTGGCGTGACGGCTGCGATCCTGTCCGCGCTGGCCTCGCACTGGCGGCGAAACCCGATGCAATTGATGACGCTGCTTGCGGGTCTGGCCTTGGCGACTGCGCTATGGTCCGGGGTGCAAGCGATCAATGCCGAAGCGCGTGCCAGCTATGACGCCGCTGCCGCCACGCTGAGTGAAGGGCAATTCGCGCAGATCACGGCGCGCGACGGAGGCGCGATCCCGCATGCCACTTATGTGGCGTTGCGACGCGCGGGATGGGCGGTGTCGCCGGTGATCGAAGGACGGCTGGAAGGCGTGCGACTGATCGGGCTGGAACCTTTGACCGCGCCCGGCGGTCTGGGACCGGTACGACTGGACGAAGGCGCAGACCTTGGGGCCTTTCTGTCGGGTGAGGGACAGATCCTTGCGCGCACAGAAACCTTGGCGCGCCTGTCGGACACCGGGGCACAAAAGGTCCCCTCGCCTGATGTCGCGCCCAATACGGCGCTGACGGATATCGGTCTGGCGCAGCGCCTTCTGGGCCGCGCAGGAGAGATTGATCGTCTGATCGTGGCCAACGTGCAGCCATTGACACGGGCATCACTGGCCCAAGTCGCCCCGGAGTTGGTTGAGAGCCCCCCTCCCGAGGGCGGCGATGTGGCCCGGCTGACCGACAGTTTCCATCTCAACCTCACGGCCTTTGGTCTTTTGTCCTTTGCCGTCGGGTTGTTCATCGTGCATGGCGCCATCGGTCTGGCCTTTGAGCAGCGCCGCCCGATGGTGCGGACGTTGCGTGCCTTGGGCGCGCCATTGCGGCGGCTGATCGCGCTGATGGCGGTCGAACTGGCGGTGCTGGCCTTGATTGCAGGACTGATCGGGGTGGGGCTTGGCTATGTCATCGCCGCGGCCCTGCTGCCCGATGTCGCTGCCACATTGCGCGGGCTTTACGGGGCGGATGTAGCGGGACAGTTGAGCCTGCGTCCTGCTTGGTGGCTGTCGGGTCTGGCTATCGCGATGGGCGGCACCGCCGTGGCGGCAGGCGGCGCGCTCTGGTCGCTGGCGCGGATGCCGCTGCTGAGTGGCGCGCATCCGCGGGCATGGGCCATGGGTCGCCAAAGCAGAGGCCAGGCGGTCGCGGCACTGGCCCTGTTGGGGCTGGCAGGGACGCTGGCGGTTTGGGGACAAGGGTTGATGGCGGGGTTCACGATGCTGGGCGCTCTGCTGATCGGTGGCGCGCTGGCCCTGCCGCCGCTGTTGACGCAGGTGTTGCGATGGGCCGAACGCCTTTCCCAAGCCCCCGTGGCGCAATGGTTCTGGGCTGACACAAGACAGCAGGTGCCGGGCCTGTCATTGGCGCTGATGGCGCTCTTGCTGGCCATGGCGGCGAATGTGGGCGTGTCGACCATGGTATCGTCCTTCCGGCTGACCTTCACAGGCTTTCTGGATCAGCGTCTGGCGTCCGAGCTGTATGTCACCGCCGCAGACACCGCGCAGGCCGAGGCGATCATCGCGGTCGCCGCGCGCGATGCGGATGCCATTCTGCCCCTGCTGTCCGCAGAGGTAACCGTGGCCGGGTTGCCCGCGCAGATCTATGGCGCGCGTGATCACGCCACCTACCGCGAGAACTGGCAGTTTCTTCAGGCAGTCCCGGCGGTCTGGGATGTGCTGGCGCGCGGCGAAGGCGTGCTGGTCAATGAACAACTCTATCGGCGTGCCGGGTTGGACCTGGGTATGATGGTGCCTGTCGGCGCTGGGCTGACCCTGCCGGTCCTTGGCGTCTATGGCGACTATGGCAATCCCATCGGTCAGGTCATCGTGACAGAAGATCTGTTCCGCAGCCAGTTTCCGCAGATCACGGCCCTGCGTTTCGGTCTGCGCAGCGATCCTGCGCGGGTCGAATCCCTGCGGGTATCCCTGCGAAATGAGGCGGATCTGCCGGATACCGCGATGGTCGATCAGGCGGCGCTCAAGGCGATGTCGTTGGCAGTCTTTGAACGCACCTTCACGGTGACCACCGCCCTGAACGTGTTGACCTTGGCGGTCGCAGGTTTCGCCATTCTCATGAGCCTTCTGACACTGGCCGCGATGCGCTTGCCACAACTGGCCCCGGTCTGGGCCTTGGGTCTGACGCGGCGCAGGCTGGCGGGGCTGGATCTGGTCCGCGCCATTGTGCTGGCGGCGCTGACAGGGGCGCTGGCCTTGCCGCTGGGTCTGGCGCTGGCCTGGGCGCTGCTCGCGGTCGTCAATGTCGAGGCGTTCGGCTGGCGCTTGCCCATGTATCTGTTTCCGCTGGATTATCTGAGGTTGGGTGCTCTGGCCTTGGTGGCGGCGGCATTGGCCGCGCTCTGGCCAGCGTGGCGCCTGTCCCACACTCCGCCCGCGCAACTTTTGGGGGTGTTCCGCCATGAACGCTAGGACCTTTATTCTTGCGGTTCTGCTGCCGATGCAGGCCATGGCACAGGGCTTTGCCGGGCTTGGCGCTGCTGTCGAGGATTTCGCGGTCCCTGTCCCCGGCCGCGTGCTGGAGTTTCCTGTCGATCACGGCGCGCATCCCGCCTATCGCATCGAATGGTGGTATCTGACCGCCAACATGACCGGCCCGGATGGCACGCCCTACGGGTTGCAATGGACGCTGTTCCGCTCGGCCCTTGCCCCGCGCGATGGGCAGGGGTGGGAAACGCCGCAACTTTGGATGGGACATGCCGCCGTCACGACGCCAGAGGCGCATTTCGTGGCCGAACGGCTGGCACGCGGCGGCATTGGACAGGCCGGTGTGGAGGCTGATCCCTTCTCGGCCTGGATCGACGACTGGGCGATGGAAGGCCCGGATTTCGACAATCTGCGCCTGCGGGCTTCGGGGGCGGACTTTGCCTATGACGTGGCATTGCGCGCGACGGGGCCGCTGATCACGCATGGGCAGAACGGCTATTCCGTGAAATCCGCCGCCGGGCAGGCCAGCTATTACTACTCGCAGCCCTTTTTCGATCTGGCGGGGACGTTGACTCTGCCGGGTGGCGATATCCCCGTGACGGGGCAGGCATGGCTGGACCGGGAATGGTCTTCTCAACCCTTGGCCGCGGATCAGTCGGGCTGGGACTGGTTCTCTTTGTCCTTCGAGACGGGCGACAAGATGATGGGCTTTGTGCTGCGCGGCAGCACCGATTACACCGCCGCGACATGGATCAGCGCCGATGGGCAGACGACCGCCTTTCCCGATGGGGCCTTTGTCGCCGCGCCGCAGGAATGGCATGAGGTGGCGGGACGCGAGGTGCCTGTGATATGGCGCGCGCGTCTGCCCGCCAGGGGTGTGGATGTGACGGTGACAGCCCTGAACCCCGGAGCATGGATGCAGACGTCCGTGCCTTATTGGGAGGGTCCGGTGACGATCAGCGGCAGCCATGAGGGTGTCGGCTATCTGGAGATGACAGGTTATGGTGACTGATCCGCATCCTTGGGCGGCCAGGTTGGACGGGCTGTTGGCGCAGGTCTGGGCGCGGCTGGTGCGGGGGGTCAACGACCGCCACGCGCCAGCGCGGCATCCTACCTTTGCCACCGTCTCGCCCCAGGGCTGGCCCGAGGCGCGGACGGTCGTGCTGCGCGCGGCTGATCCTGTGGCGGCGCTGCTTGAGGTGCATACCGATCTGCATTCGGCCAAGGTAGCGGCGTTGCGCGCCAATCCCCAAGCTGCGTTTCATGTGTGGGACGCCTCCGCGCATCTTCAGATCAGGCTTCAGAGCGAAGTGACGATCCTGTCGGGCGGGGCCGTGGCGGCGACATGGGCCAGGGTGCCCGATCCGTCACGGCAAAGCTATGGCACGTCACCCGCGCCGGGAACGCCCATTGCCGAGGCGCTGGCCTATGCCAAACCCGCCGATCCGGACAGTTTCGCCGTGCTTCGCTGCGCGGTGCAGGCGATGGATATCGTTCATCTTGGCCCGCAGCACCGTCGTGCGCGGTTTGATCGTGCGGATGGTTGGGCCGGGCAATGGCTGGCCCCATAGGCCCGCACTGATCCCGGCGATTTTCCCCGCTGGCTAATCTCGGCCACTTGGCGCGGGGCGGCGCAGCGATTATCACGGCTTTCCGGAACCATCGAAGGATCTTGCCAGTGACTGACACCGCCGACCGTATCGCCCGCAGTATCGCCGCCGAAATCGACGCCCGCCCCGCGCAGGTGACCGCTGCGGTGACCCTGCTGGACGGGGGCGCGACCGTGCCCTTCATCGCCCGCTATCGCAAGGAGGTGACGGGCGGGCTGGATGACACGCAGCTGCGCAATCTGGCGGACCGTCTGGCCTATCTGCGGGAACTGGAGGCGCGACGGGGTGTCATTCTTGGTTCAATCAAAGAGCAGGGCAAGCTGACGGATGCTTTGGCACGCGCCATTGCCGGGGCCGAGACAAAGGCCGCGCTGGAAGATATCTATCTGCCTTTCAAGCCAAAGCGGCGAACAAAGGCGATGATCGCCCGCGAGAACGGGCTGGAACCGCTGTTGCAGGCGATTTTGGCGGATCGCAACGTTCCCCCCGAGGCGCTGGCCGCAGGCTATTTGTCCGATGCCGTGCCCGGTGTGAAGGAAGCGCTGGACGGCGCGCGCGATATTCTGGTCGAGGATTTGAGCGAGAATGCAGCCCTTCTGGGCCGACTGCGGGATTTCATGCGAGCCGAAGCGCTGATCACCGCCAAGGTCGTGCCCGGCAAGGAAGACGCCGGCGCGAAGTTCTCGGACTATTTCGATCACTGCGAGGCTTGGGGCAAGATCCCCTCGCACCGCGCCCTTGCTATCCTGCGCGCCGCCAAGGAAGAAGTGGTGACCGTCGATATCGCACCCGATCCCGAAACCGGCGCGCCCCGTGCCGTCAACATGGTCGCGGCCGCAATTGGCATCAGCGGAGATGGTCCCGGCGACGACTGGCTGCGCAAGGCGGCGGGCTGGACATGGCGCGTGAAACTCAGCCTGTCGATGTATGTCGATCTGATGGGCGAATTGCGCCAACGCGCCCATGACGAGGCGATTGCGGTGTTTGCGCGCAACCTCAAGGACCTGCTGCTGGCGGCACCTGCCGGGCCAAGGCCGACGCTGGGTCTTGATCCCGGCATCCGCACGGGCGTGAAGGCGGCGGTTGTCGATGCGACGGGCAAACTGCTGGAAACGGCAACGCTGTATCCCTTTCAACCCAAGAACGATCTGCGCGGCGCACAGGCCACAATTGTCGAACTGATCCGCAAACACGGTGTGGAACTGGTCGCCATCGGAAACGGCACAGCTAGCCGGGAGACAGAAAAGCTGGTGGCGGAAACCCTGAAACTCTTGCCTCAAGCCGCCAAGCGCCCGTCCAGTGTCATCGTGTCCGAGGCGGGGGCGTCGGTCTATTCCGCCTCGGAACTGGCGGCGAAGGAGTTTCCCGATCTGGACGTCAGTTTGCGCGGAGCCGTATCCATCGCCCGCCGCCTGCAGGACCCGCTGGCGGAACTGGTGAAGATCACCCCGCAATCCATCGGCGTGGGGCAGTATCAGCATGACGTGGATCAGCGGCGGCTGACGCAGGCACTGGATGCTGTGGTGGAAGACGCCGTGAACGCCGTAGGGGTTGAATTGAACATGGCCTCGGCCCCGCTGCTGGCGCGGGTGGCGGGTGTGGGGGCGTCACTGGCACAGGCGATCGTGGCGCATCGGGATGCCCAGGGACCCTTTCCCTCGCGCAAGGCGCTGCTCAAGGTGGCGGGCCTTGGTCCCAAGGCGTTCGAGCAATGCGCAGGCTTCTTGCGTCTGCGCGACAGTGCCGAGCCGCTGGATGCGACCTCTGTCCATCCGGAAGCCTATGGCGTGGCGCGCCGGATCGTGCAGGCCTGCGGCCGCGACATTCGCGCGATCATGAGAGAGCCTGCTGCTCTGCGCGGTTTGCGCGCGGAACAGTTTGTCGATGACACCTTCGGCCTGCCCACGGTGCGCGACATCCTGTCTGAACTGGAAAAACCCGGTCGCGACCCAAGGCCCAGCTTTGTCACGGCCCGCTTTGCCGATGGGGTGGATGACATCAAGGATCTGCGCCCCGGCATGTTGCTGGAAGGCACGGTGACCAATGTCGCGGCCTTCGGGGCCTTCGTTGATATCGGGGTGCATCAGGACGGGCTGGTTCATGTCAGCCAGTTGGCCGACCGCTTCGTCAAGGACCCGCATGAGGTGGTCAAGGCCGGGGATGTGGTCAAGGTGCGCGTGACCGAGGTCGATATCCCCCGCAAACGGATCGGGCTATCCATGCGCAAGGATGCAGGGGCTGCAAGCACGTCCGGGGCTGAGCGTCCGGCTGCGAAAACCACCGCAGACGCCAAGGCGCCGCGCAAGTCGGCGCCGGGCGGCAAGGTGGGGCAACCGAAACCGTCGGAGCAAGCAGGCCGGTCTGCGCCTGACGCCAACAACGCGCTTGGCGCGGCCCTTCTGCAAGCGATGCGCGGCAAGACATAAGAACAGGGAGAACCCGCGCGACGCGTCAAGGACCTGTCGCGCGGGGATTGGCTTTCCGACAGCGAAGATCAGTCGCTTTGCGGCACCGGTGCGGTCTCGGTCGGTGCATCGGTTGCCGGTGCGTCGGTGGCTGGAGCATCAGGAGTCTGCGTATCTGCTGCAGGAGCCTGCGCCGGATCACTTGCGGGCGTGTCCGTGGTCTCGACGCTGATGGATGTGTTGCCACCAGCGGGTTCTGCCGTGTCTGTGGTGATCTGTGATCCACCCAGAACCAGGTAGGCGATGACGGCGACCGCGACGATCACACCTCCCAGCAGGAACCACATCGTGCCACCACCGCCCGAGGGCTTGGGCGCGGTGCGGTTGATCGTTGTATGGGTGGTCGTCGAAGGTCTCTGTACTTTCGATTCGTCCATTGTCTTTCTCCTTCATGAGTGGCCGCAGTCACACGCTGTGAACGCCGCTGGCCAATGGCTGGGGTGTTGTGGACTGTCACTGTCGCCACGGATGTTGGCGGCTCGTATGGATTAACCATCTCGCATGCGCTCTGGTTCCACGCCCGGCAACAGATAGCCCTTGCTCGGCGGATCATCGCCGCTTGCATGCACCGCGCTGCGGAATGTGGGGTGATTGGTGGCCGTCTCGGGAACTGAACCCGTTTCATCCGCGTTAACTGAATGATCGTCGCCACGCCCCGGCGGTGAACCAAACCACGCTGTGAACTCGATTCAGCCTAAGACGCCGGCGGGAGCTTTCCGGCCGGTCTCACCGGAGTGCTGATGACACGCAGTCAGAACGGAGCAAGAAATCAAATGAACCAGATCATTTATATCGTCGGCCTTGTGGTAATCGTCCTGTTTATCCTCGGGTTCCTGGGCCTGCGCTGAAGCGTTCAGGCGAAGTCCACTACGATCCGAGACAGCTTACCTTTTGACCGGCCCTCGCGATCCCCGGTCTTGATCATGCGCCGTTCGCACCCAAGGTGAGCGGCGCATGCCTTTTTTGACCCGACATCAGGCATCCTTTTTGCCGCGCTTGGCGTCTTGGACGGACAGCACTATCCCCTTTTCCGGATCATGATCGCGGCTGCATCGGTGTTTGCACTGATCTTGACTGTCCTGATGAACACACCTGCATTCAAGAACGGTCCGGTTGCCCACGGCAGCCACGCCGTCTCGGCGGAAGCAATGCCCGCGCCTTATAGAGCGGACTGACCAGTATTGTGGCCCTATCCGTGGTCATCAACTGTAAGGAAAGCTTGGTAGCGGAGGAGGGACTCGAACCCCCGACACGCGGATTATGATTCCGCTGCTCTAACCAACTGAGCTACTCCGCCGAAGCGTGACGGGCTTTACGAAAGCACGGTTGGCCCGTCAAGGGCGAAACCGCATCTGCTGCGGTGAATCAGAAAAAACCGGCGCGGACCTGTCATCCCCGAACGCCGCTGCTTGACCATCAGGGGAGTGGCCCGGACGCACCTTTTTGGCGGACATGGCGGTTTCGTGATTGCTGAAATTTTCATCTTCGCGCCCTCTTTTCAGGCAAATCAGCCGGATACGCGATGGAAATGCAGGTCGGCGGATGTTTCCCGCCCATCTCCCCCGCCATGATCACGTGGCGCTGCCCGGCTCTGGGGCTTTCTTCAAGGCGCGCGATGGGTCAACGCAGCCGGGGGAGGCGATCATTCTGGATGCAGCGCAGGTCTTGCCGCTCGACGGTCCGACCCGGGCCCAGCGCGCCATCGGCACGTTGTTGTTGCACAGCAAGGCGCAGGTCAGCAGCGGCGCTCCGGTTCTTGACGACCTGCGCCATGCCGGATGCCTGAAGGCGCTGTTTCCACGAGGCCCGGCGGATCGACTGAGTGCAGTCATCGTCAACACGTCAGGTGGGATCACGGGCGGCGACGACCTGCGAATCGAGGGGCACGTAGGTGTGGACAGCCGTCTGAGCCTGACATCGCAGGCGGCTGAACGGATTTACCGCGCCAGCGGGATTGAGCCCGCGCGCGTCACCACAAAGATCATTGTGGCCGCAGGGGGCCGACTGGATTGGCTGCCGCAGGAAACGATCCTCTTCGACGCCGCCCGGCTGGATCGGCGTTTGCGTGTCGATCTGGCCGCGGATGCGCGCTGCCTTCTGGTCGAGACACTGGTTTTCGGTCGAAAGGCCATGGGCGAGCGCGTGCGCGCCTTGCACCTCTCCGACCGGATCGAGGTCTGGCGAGACGGCGCGCCGCTTTTCATCGACAGGATGCGCCTTGCAGGAGATGCGGCTGATCTATTGGCACGCCGTGCCACTGGTGCCGGTGCCGTGGCGATGGCCAGCGTGCTTTTCGCAACCCCTGAGGACAGCCCCGAGGCCGCCGCACATCTGGACCGCCTGCGCCAGGATTTGCCCGCCGGGGCTGGCGCATCGCTGATCCGTCCGGGCCTCCTGTTTCTGCGCCTGACGGCATCAGACAGTTTCAACCTGCGCCGCAGGCTGCTGCCCCTCTTGGCACAGCTGAATGACGGCCCCCTGCCCCGCACATGGATGATCTGAGATGAACCTGACCCCCCGCGAAAAAGACAAGCTGCTGATCGCGATGGCCGCCGAGGTGGCGCGCAAACGTCTGGCGCGCGGCGTCAAGCTGAACCATCCCGAGGCGATTGCCCTGATCACCGACACGGTGGTCGAAGGGGCGCGCGATGGGCGGTCCGTGGCCGACATGATGCAAGCAGGCGCACAGGTGATCACCCGCGCCGATTGCATGGAGGGCGTGCCCGAGATGATCCACGAGGTTCAGGTCGAGGCGACCTTCCCTGATGGCACCAAGCTGGTGACCGTCCACAATCCGATCCGCTGATTTTCGCAAGGAGCCCAACTGATGAAACGAATGATCCTGATAGCCGCCACCCTCTGGGCCACGCCACTTCTGGCGCATGACGGGATGCATCTGCATCCTCATGCCGATCACCCGGCGTGGTCGCTGATCGTGCTGGCATCGGCTGTGGTGGGTGCTGCGGCCTATCTGGCATGGCGGCGCAAATGATCCCCGGCGAGCTGTTTCCCGCATCCAGTGATCTGACCCTGAACGCCGGGCGCGAGGCCATTACGTTGATGGTCGCCAATACCGGCGACCGCCCGGTACAGGTGGGCAGTCATTACCATTTCGCCGAAACGAATCCGGCGCTGGACTTTGACCGCGTGGCTGCGCGCGGGATGCGGCTGGACATCGCCGCCGGCACCGCCGTGCGGTTCGAACCCGGTCAGCGGCGCGAGGTGCAATTGATCCCCTATGCCGGGGACCGGATCGTGCAGGGCTTCAATCAGGCGGTGATGGGGCCGCTCTAGGCCCTGCCGCGCATATCATTCGTCAAAGGATCGTTCCGATGCCCGTCAAGATTTCCCGCCCCGACTATGCCGCGATGTATGGCCCGACCACGGGCGACAGGCTGCGGCTGGCCGATACCGATCTGATCATCGAGGTGGAGCGCGACCTGACGATCTATGGCGAAGAGGTCAAGTTCGGCGGCGGCAAGGTGATCCGCGACGGGATGGGGCAGTCTCAGATGACGCGCGCAGGCGGGGCGGTGGATACGGTCATCACCAATGCGCTGATCGTGGACTGGACCGGGATTTATAAGGCGGATGTCGGCCTGCGGGACGGGCGTATCCATGCCATCGGCAAGGCAGGCAACCCTGATACGCAACCGGGTGTCACGATCGTCGTGGGACCGGGAACCGAGGTGATCGCGGGCGAGGGGCGCATCCTGACGGCGGGCGGGTTTGACAGCCATATCCATTACATCTGCCCGCAGCAGATGGAGGATGCGCTGCATTCCGGCGTGACCACGATGCTGGGTGGCGGCACTGGTCCCGCGCATGGCACGCTGGCCACGACAGTTACGCCCGGGCCGTGGCACATGGCGCGGATGTTGCAGGCGGCGGATGCCTTTCCGATGAATCTTGCCTTCGCGGGCAAGGGCAATGCCTCGCGTCCCGCAGCGCTGGAGGAGCAGATACTGGCGGGTGCCTGTGCGCTGAAACTGCACGAGGATTGGGGCACTACGCCTGCGGCCATAGATTGCTGCCTGTCCGTCGCGGATGCCATGGATGTGCAGGTGATGATCCACACCGATACGCTGAATGAAAGCGGTTTTGTGGAACATACCGTGGCGGCGCTGAAGGGGCGCACGATCCACGCATTTCACACCGAAGGCGCGGGGGGCGGTCATGCTCCCGACATCATCAAGATCTGCGGGCTGCCGCATGTCCTGCCCTCATCCACCAATCCGACACGGCCCTTCACCGTCAATACGGTTGACGAGCATCTGGACATGCTGATGGTCTGTCATCACCTCGACAAGTCTATCCCCGAAGACGTGGCCTTTGCCGAAAGCCGTATCCGGCGCGAGACGATTGCCGCCGAAGATATCCTGCATGACATGGGGGCGTTCTCGATCATCGCGAGCGACAGTCAGGCGATGGGGCGTGTGGGCGAGGTGCTGATCCGCACATGGCAGACCGCCGACAAGATGCGCAAGCAGCGCGGACGCCTGCCCGAGGAGACGGGCGAGAACGACAATTTCCGCGTGCGCCGCTATATCGCCAAATACACGATCAACCCGGCCATCGCGCATGGGATCTCGGCGCATATCGGCAGTATCGAGCTAGGCAAGCGCGCCGATCTGGTGCTGTGGAACCCGGCCTTCTTTGGTGTGAAACCCGAGATGGTTCTGATGGCGGGCAGCATCGTGCTTGCCCAGATGGGCGACCCCAATGCCTCGATCCCCACGCCGCAGCCGGTCTATTCCCGGCCGATGTTCGGGGCGTATGGCCGCGCGCTGGAGCATACGGCGGTGACCTTCGTGTCCGAGGCGGCGCAGGCTGACGGGATACGCGGCAAGCTGGGTCTGGCGAAACAGACCTTGGCGGTGACCAACACGCGCCGGATCGGCAAGGCGGATCTGAAGCTGAACACGGCAACGCCGCATATCGAGGTGAACCCCGAAACCTATGAGGTGCGCGCGGATGGCGAATTGCTGACCTGCGAGCCTGCAACCGTGCTGCCGATGGCGCAGCGCTATTTCCTGTATTGATCCCGAAAGGCCGATCCGATGTCCCTGCCTCATGCCCATCATCTGACCCGTGCGGCCGATATCCCTGCTGCTGATGATCACTGCTTGCTGACCTACGACGCGCGGTTTCTCCGGCGCAAACGGCTTGAGACGGTGACGGGTGTGCCCTTTCTGATCGATCTGGCGCAGACCGTCTCGGTGGATCAAGGCGATGGGTTCATCCTGTCGGATGGCCGTGTGATCGCGGTGCAGGCCGCCGCCGAGGCGCTGCTGGAAGTGCGCGGGGCCGATTTGGTGCGGCTGGCCTGGCATATCGGCAACCGCCACACTCCCTGCCAGATCGAGGGGGATCGCCTGCTGATCCAGCGGGATAAGGTCATGCGCGACATGCTGGCCCTGCTGGGGGCAGAGGTGGTTGAGGTAACGGAACCCTTTACCCCCGAAGGTGGCGCATACGGACTTGGCCGCACCCATGGGCATCATCATGGCGATGCACAGGGGAACCCGGTGGTGAAGCATGCGCATGATCACGGGCACGCGCATGAACATGAGCATGAGCATGAGCATCACCACCATCAGAGGCATGAGCACTGAGATGACCCCGACACCGCACCTCGTCACTTTGATGCAATGGCTCTCTCCGTCCTATCCGGTGGGTGGGTTCAGCTATTCGCATGGGCTGGAATGGGCCGTGGCGGCCGGGGACGTAACGGAAGCGGCAGGGTTTCAGGCCTGGCTGGCGGATGTGCTGGAATATGGCACCGGGCGCAACGATGCGATCCTTCTGGCCGCAGCGTACCGCGCAGAGGATGCGGCCACCCTCGCCCATGTGGACGCCGTAGCCCGCGCGCTTGCCCCCTCGTCCGAGCGCTTGCTGGAGACGACAGCACAGGGCGCGGCCTTCGTGCGCACGACCGCTGAGATCTGGGACATGGACCTGCCGGCCCTATGCTATCCCGTGGCGGTGGGGCGCGCGGCGGCACTGATCGGGGTGGGGCTGGAACAGGTCCTGCCGCTTTACCTGCACGGATTCGCATCGAACCTGACCGGGGCGGCGATGCGGCTGGTGCCTTTGGGCCAGACCGAGGGACAGCGCGTTCTGGCGGCGATGACGCCGCTGTGCGATCTGCTGGCGCAAGAGGCTCTGGCAGGTGCGGGGCTGGATGATCTGGGCGGCTGCACGGTGATGGCCGATATCGCCGCGATGAAACATGAAACCCAATATACAAGGCTGTTCAGATCATGACATCACCCCATGGCCCCTTGCGGATCGGCATCGGTGGACCTGTTGGCGCGGGCAAGACTACGCTGACCGCTGCCCTATGCCGTGCCTTGCGCGACGATTATTCCGTGGGGGCGATCACGAATGATATCTACACCCAAGAGGATGCCGAGGCGCTGATGCGGATGCAGGTTCTGCCGCTGGACCGGATCATCGGGGTCGAAACCGGCGGCTGCCCGCATACGGCGATCCGCGAGGACGCCTCGATCAACCTTGCTGCCGTGGCCGAGATGCGGGCGCGCCACCCCGAGGTCGAGGTGGTGCTGATCGAAAGCGGCGGGGACAATTTGTCGGCGACCTTCAGCCCGGAACTGGCGGATCTGACGATCTATGTGATCGACGTGGCGGCGGGCGAGGAAATCCCGCGCAAAGGCGGGCCAGCCATTACACGGTCGGACATTCTGGTGATCAACAAGACCGATCTGGCCCCGCATGTGGGGGCGTCGCTGGAGGTCATGCAACGCGATGCGACGCGGATGCGCGGCGAGCGGCCTTTCGTCTTTGCCGCCCTGCGCAAGGGCGAGGGGCTGGAGGATGTGATCGGCCTGATCAAGACGATCGGGGGGCTTTGATCCAGAACCCGATCGCCGGTAGAGAGGTCGGAGCCTCCGGCGGGGATATTTTCGGCAAGTAGAAACTGCCCGTTAGGCGCCTTTTGGGGCCTCGAGCAGGATGACGGAGCAGGCGGCCTCGTCAAAGCCGATGACACCGCCGCCGTTTTCGGCCAAGGCGATACGGGCGCGTTTGGCTTGCCGCGCGCCGGCCTCTTGGCGCAGTTGCAGGGTCAGTTCATGGATCATCGACAAGCCGGTGGCACCGACCGGATGACCCTTCGAGACCAGCCCACCCGACAGGTTGATGGGCAGGCGCCCCCCCAATGCCGTCGCCCCGGATTCGATCAGGTCGCCGCCTTTTCCGTCATCGCAGAAGCCCAGCATTTCGGCCTGGAATATCTCGCAGAAGGATGTGGCGTCATGCACCTCGGCCAGATCCACGTCTGCGGGGGTCAGGCCGGAGGCGGCATAGGCCTTCTGCGCGGCGACGCGGGACAGGCCCGGCTCGTCCGGCGCGCGATACTTGCCGCCCGTCAGCACAGAGGCGCGCACCTTGACCGCGCGGGCCTGCACATCGGCAGGCTGGGCACGCAGGAAATCCCCGGAACACAGGATCGCCGCCGCGGCGCCATCGCCGATGGGCGCGCACATGGAGCGGGTCAGCGGATAGGAGATCGGGCGATCCGCCAGAACGTCCTCCACAGGCACCTCGAAACGATACTGCGCCTTGGGGTTCAGCGATCCGTGGTGATGGTTCTTTGATGCGGCGATCGCGATCTGGCGCTGTGTTGTGCCGTATTTGCGCATATGCCACGCGGCCTGCATGGCATAGGTGTCCATGAAGACCGTGCCACCACCGGCCTTGGCATCGAAAGGCTTGCCCGCCTCGGCCCCGCGTGCTGCGTAATAGGCGTGCCATTCCTCGGGGTCGAGCTGGTCGATGCCGCCGTCGAAGATTTCCTGCGTGCGGGCGGCGTCGCCGGGAAAGAATGTCTTTTCCACACCGATGGCCAGCGACACCTCGGCCTGGCCGGACAGGATATCCTTCCACGCCCCATGAAAAGCCATGGAGGCGGTCGCGCAGCCGCCTTCCACATTGATCATGCCGACGCGTTCGGGAAACAGCCCCTCGCGCACCAAAGGCGTGAAGCAGACCTGCCCCCTGATATTGCGCTGCCCGAAGGTGCCCATGCCGCAATTGCCGAACCAGCCCATCTCGATATCCGCGCCGGTCTCCAGCCCTGCATCGGCGAGCGCCTCAAGATAGGCCTCACGCGTCAGGTCCTTGAAGCCGGTCTCGGGCCGCTTGCCGAAGGCGGTGCAAGAAGTGCCGATGACATAGACGTCGCGCATGGGTGATCCTTCCGGTCGATCTCAGACAGCGTGCCAAACAATCATTTGATTTATGTCATGGAAAAATGTCCGCATCAAGATGGCGTTCGCGTGATTCACTTGCACAGAAGGCTTGAGCAAACAGTTGTTTGGCGATACCAAACCAACAAGGACCAGTGCTGCACCACCGAGGAATGATGCAGTCATTGCCGCCGAAAGATCAACCAACGATCAGGGAGGACGTTGAAATGAAAGCAGTTTTCAAGACCATTGTCGTGACAGGCGCCATGTCGGGCCTGCTGGCGGGATTCGCGGGCGGGGCCATGGCACAGGACTATCCGTCGCTGTCGCTGCGGATGGCGCATCCGCTGCCCGAGACATGGCCCGCCGCTGAATGGGATGGTTGGTGGGCCGAGGAAGTGGAGCGGCGGTCAGGGGGAAAGATCCAGATCGAGGTGTTCTGGGCCGGGCAGATCGGCGGGCTGACCGAGATCAAGTCGCTCGTGTCAACCGGCGCGGTCGATATGGGTGTCTTTGCTCAGGCGGTTCACGCCGAGGAATTGCCGCTCACCGCAGTTTCCGCAGGCTTGCTGAACCGCGTGTCCGCCACGCCAGCCGTGGCTGATGAACTGGCGCGCGAGATGTATGCGACAGCGCCAATCAGCGAAGAACTGGCCGCGCAGAACCTGCATGTCCTGAAATGGACCGTGCCGTCGACCTATACCCTGCAGTGCAACAAGCCGGTGAACAGCACGGCCGATCTTGCGGGTCTGCGCGTGCGCGCGGTGGGCGGCGCCTATGTGCCGATCTGGATGGAAACCTTCGGGATGGTGCCGACGCGGGTGCAGGCTACTGAAGTGCGCGAGGGGCTGACCCGCGGCACGCTGGATTGCAACTTCGGGCCGATCGAATGGGCGACATTCTCGGGGTTTGAAACGGCCGCCCCGTATTGGTCGGACATCAACACTGGCAGTTTCACCACGTTCCAGCTCTATGTGTCTAAAACCGCATGGGACGGCTTTCCGCAGGAGGTGCGCGATCTGATGACAGAGGTCGCGGCAGAGGCGATGGCCAAGGATCAGGCTGCGCTGGAAGGGGTGGCTGCCAAGGCCGTCGAGGCCTACAAGGCCGCTGGCGGGCAGATCGTGAACCTGTCCGATATGGACGCGCTGGTGGCAAAATCGCCAGACATGATCAGCGTCTGGGAAGAGCGGATGACCGCTGCCGGCATGGGTGAGAAGATCGCACCGCTTGTGGGTCCGATGCGGGAAGCGCAGACGTCTTTCCAGAACTGATCTGCAGAGTCGACAGGCGGGCGGCAGGTTCCTGACTTGCCGCCCGCTTGCAACCAGATGCAGGGGAGCTGTCCATGCTGTTTGAACGGATCGCAAGCGGGATTGCCGCCATCGCCTTGGCCATGGTGATGCTGGTGGGCGTGATAGATATCGTGGCGGGAGAGTTTCTGGGCGTATTTCTGGCCTTCAAGGTTGACATGTCCGGCACCTTGACGGCTGCGGCTATTTTCCTTGCCTGGCCACTGGTCCAATCACGCAACGAACACATCAATGTAGACCTGTTCAGCGGGATATTCCCGCGCTGGAGCGTCATTCCACGTGAAATTGTTGCAAAGCTGGCAGGGTTCATCGTCTTTGCCCTGATCGCGCGAGGCACCTGGGTTCTGGCGTTGGACAGTCTTGCCATACGCGAGAAATCGGCCGCGACGCTGGGTTATCCGATCTGGCCCGCAAAGCTGGCCTGCGCGGTGGGGGCCAGCCTGGTGTTGCTGGTCATCACGCTGCAACTGGTCCGGCTGATCCGGGATGCTATATCCGGGAAGGAGCCTGTGTGATGGGCGGTCTTGAGACAGGTCTGATCGCCTTCGCGGCGCTTCTTGCGTTGCTGGCTATGGGTGTCCCTGTGGCTTTTGCTCTGGGATTGGTGGCCGCAGCGGGCATGTATCTGACCGTAGGCGTCACGTTCCTTTACACGACATTCCAGACCACGCCCTATACGCTGACCAGCGATTACACTTTTGTCGTTGTGCCCATGTTCGTGCTGATGGGTGGGATCGCCGGGCGCGCGGGCATCATCGCAGATTTGTACACGGCCGCGCATTACATGCTGGACCGGATCAAGGGCAGCCTGCTGATGGCGACGATCATCGCGCAGGCGGGCTTTGCGGCGGCTTCCGGTTCGACCGTCGTCGCATCCAGTGTGTTCACCCGCATGGCCCTGCCCGAGATGCTGAAATTCGGCTACAATGGCGGGATTGCGGGTGGTTGCATCGCGGCGGCGGGCACGCTGGCGGGGTTGATCCCGCCCTCCATCGCGATGGTGCTTTACGCGATGCTGACGACGCAGCCGGTGGGCGAATTGCTGATCGCGGGCATTATCCCCGGCGGTCTGACAGCCGTGGCCTATATGGTCGGCGTGCGTGTCATGCTGATTTTCCGGCCAGAATGGGCACCACCGTCAAAACTGACGATCACATGGGGGATGCGGGGCCGCGCCCTGGCGAAGGTCTGGAGTGTGCTTTTGCTGATGACGCTTGTCATGGGCGGTATCTACGCAGGCTATTATCCGCCTTCGGCAGCTGGGGCAGTCGGCGCCGCAGGCGCTTTGGTGATCGCGCTCTCGATGCGGCGGATCGGCGGGCGCGAGGTCTGGGAGGCGCTGCTGGAAGCGGCCCGCATCTCGGCCATGATCTTTGCCATTGTCATTGCGGGGTTGATCTTCAGCCGCTTTCTTCTGATCAGCGGTTTCATCGGCGAGGTGCGCGCCTTCGTCATCGCCAGCGAACTGGGTGTCACCGGCTTTCTGATCGCCACCATCGCCATCTTCCTGATCCTTGGGATGTTCATCGACTCTGTCTCGCTTCTAGTGATCGCGGTGCCATTCCTCTACCCGATCTCGCAAGCGCTGGGGATCGACCCGATCTGGTTCGCCGTGATCATCATCAAGTTGATCGAGATCGCCGCCATCACCCCGCCCGTGGGGCTTAACCTCTATGCCGTGCTGGCAGCGGCCAACGGCGCGCTGAAACCGGGTGAGTTGTTTCGGGGGATCACCCCCTTCATCTTGATCGAATTCGTGGTGCTGGGCCTGCTGATCGCCTTTCCGGCGCTGATCACATGGCTGCCCAAGACAATGTAAGAAGGACAAGGACATGACCGAAGTGCTGGATCAGCCATTCGTGAACATCAGCGACATGCTGGCGCAACACGGGCGCTTCAAGGCGCGGCGTCTGGCTGTGGTCTGTGGCGAGGTGCGCAGGACCTGGGGCGACTTCGACGCAGGCATCAGCCGGGTGGCGCATGCCCTGATCGCCGACGGATTGCAGCGCGGGGACCGGGTGGCGGTGCTGATGGACAACTCGGTGGACATGCTGGAGGTCGTCTTTGGCGTGATCCGCGCGGGCGGCTGTGCAGTGCCGCTGTCTGGCCTGCTGACGGGCGAGCAGATGGCCGGGCTGATCACCGACAGCCGCGCCACCCGCGCCTTCGCCAGCAGCGGGTTCCGCGAGCGGTTGGAGGGTGTGCGCAGCGGATTGGAGCAAGTCACGCTTTGGGTCGGTTTCGGTTTTGACGGTGCGGGATGGACGACGCTTGCCGATTTCACCGCAGGCCAACCCACCGCCCTGCCCGGCATACGCCACCGTCCTGGGGATGATCTGAACATCATCTATTCCTCGGGCACCACGGGCCTGCCCAAGGGGATCGTGCAGACCCATGCCGCGCGGTTGCATTTCGCCTTTTCCAACGCGATCGAGCTGGGCATCACCTCGGATGCGCGCACGCTGACCACGACCTCGCTCTATTCCAACGGGACATGGATCGTGATGCTGCCCACGCTTTTTGCGGGGGGCACGCTGCATGTCATGCCATCCTTCGATCCGGCGGGGTTTCTGGACACGGTCAAGCGCGAGCGGATCACCCATAGCTTCATGGTGCCCGCGCAGTTCATCATGATCCTGGATCATCCCGCGATGGCGGGGGCGGATACGTCGTCGCTGCAAAAGGTGCTGTGCGCGGGATCACCCTTGCGGCGGGATGTGAAGAAGAAGGTCGTAGAACGCCTGACACCGGGGTTATGCGAGCTTTACGGGTTTTCCGAAGGCTTCGCCGCGATCCTGAAGCCGGGCGAGACGGATGACAAATTCGCCACCGTCGGCACGCCGGTGATGGGGTTCGACATGCGCGTGATCGACGAAGAGGGGCGTGAATGCCCGCCCGGTCAGCCGGGCGAGATCGTGGGTTACGGCGCGGGCATGCTGCGCGAATATAACGGCCAGCCGGAACTGACCGAGGCGCTGATCTGGCGCGACGCACATGGGCGCACCTTCATCCGGTCCGGCGATGTGGGCATGCTGGACGAGGACGGCTATCTGACGATCATCGACCGCAAGAAGGACATGATCATCTCGGGCGGCTTCAACGTCTTTCCCACCGATGTCGAGGCTGTCGTGGGCCAGCACCCGAATGTGGCCGATGTCTGCGTGATCGGCGTGCCCCATGACAAATGGGGCGAGACTTGTCTGGCCCTTGTGATCCCGCGCGGCGATGCCGACCCGGCCGCGATCAAGGATTGGGCGAATGAGCGGCTGGCGAAATACCAGCGGCTTCACGCGGTGGAGCTGCGGCAGGATTTTCCCCGCAACGCGTTGGGCAAGGTGCTCAAGCGCCTGCTCCGCGACCCCTATTGGAGCGAGGCGAAGATATGAAGAGTGCAGGAATGGCCGCCGTCGTAACCGGCGCAGGCTCGGGTCTGGGCGAGGCTGTGGCGCGGCGTCTGGCAGCCGATGGCGCGCGGGTTGCGGTGATGGACCGCGACGCAGCAGCCGCGCAGCGCGTGGCCAGTGATATAGGCGGAATCGCCATTGCCTGCGACGTGACCGATGCGGCCGGGATGGAAGCGGGCTTTGCACAGGCCCGGGCCGCTCATGGCTCTGCGCGCATCTGTGTGGCCTGCGCGGGCGTCGGCCCGTCGCGCAAGATCCTGTCACGGGACGGGGATCCCATGCCGCTGGAGGCTTTTGACAGCGTGCTGTCCGTGAACCTGAGCGGGACTTTCAATACCTTGCGCCTTGCCTCCGCCGAGATGGCAAAGGCAGACGCGCTGGAAGGGGGCGAGCGTGGCGTGATCGTCACGACAGCCTCGGTCGCGGGGTATGAAGGGCAGGTCGGTCAAGCCGCCTATGCCGCCTCGAAAGCAGGAGTGATGGGCCTGACTTTGCCAGCCTCGCGCGAACTGGCGCGTCATGGGATCCGGGTCGCCTGCATAGCACCGGGGGTTTTCGGCACACCGATGTTCTATACCGTAGAGCCAGAATGGCGAAAATCCATCACCGACGGCGTGCCCTTCCCCAAGCGGGAAGGCCAGCCTGCCGAATTCGCCGACATGGTGGCCTTCATCATCGGCAACCAGATGGTGAACGGAACGACCTTCCGCCTTGACGGAGCGGTCAGGCTGGCCTGAGGAATTACGCCTCGCGCGGCATCGTGGCGTCGAGCGAGGTGCGCCCTGCCTGCCGCTTGCGCCATGCGGCCAGCGCGGGGCGCGCGCCCAGCCAATCCTTGTCGGGGAAACGGAAAGCGGCGTAATCCAGCGCCGTGGCCGTCGCGATGGCGGCCATATCCGGGCTGTCGGCCAGATCGCGGGGCGGTGCCTTCTCAAGCCGATCGAAAGCCGCATTGATCGTGCGAAAACGTTTCTGGCCGATCGTATTCGTATCGAAATCCGGGGCCGATTTGCGCGTGATGATGATCGCCGCCATCACGTCAATCGCCCCCAGCGCCGCCCCCGCCTGACGGAGCATCAGCGCCAGATCATTCTGCGGGAACAGCGGCGGTTCCGGTGCCACATGGTCCAGCCAATGCAGAACCATCGCGCTTTCCGAGAGTCCCGTGCCATCATCCGTGATCAGCGAAGGCACCCGCTCATGCGCATTGCTGCCAACAAAACCGGGATCGCCACCCCAAGGGTCGATCACACGGACCTCGACCCTGTCGGCCATTCCCTTTTCGATCACTGCGATACGCGCCAGCCTTGCGAAAGGCGAAGTCAGATTGGTGAAGAGAATCATCGAAACACTCCGTCAGTTGCCCAGCATCCACGCGGGCAGTCCCGTCGCGAGAACCGGGAAGACCGCGACCAGCATCAAGGCCACAAGCTGCAAGCCGATATAGGGCACCGCCCCCCGCCAGATCTGTGTCGTCTTCACGCTGGCAGGGGCTGCGGCGCGCAAATAGAACAAGGCGAAACCGAAAGGTGGCGTCAGAAAGGACGTTTGCAGGTTCATCGCGATCATCACACCCAGCCAGACGGGGTCAGCCCCCATCATGATCAGCACAGGGCACAGGATGGGCACAAGGATGAAGATGATCTCAAGGAAATCCAGAAAGAACCCCAGTAGGAACATCAACACCATCGTGAAGATCATCGCGCCCATCAGCCCGCCGGGCAGCCCCTCCAGCAGGTGCTTGATGGTTTCCTCGCCGCCCAGTCCACGGAACACCAGAGTGAAGAGTGTGGCCCCGATCAAAACGGTGAAGATCATCGCAGTGATCCGCGCCGTGCGGAAGGTGACGTCCATCAGCGCGCCATCGCGGAATGTCACCCAAAGGGCAGTCGCAACCGAGATACAGATCAGCAAGAGCAAAGCGGCAGCGGCACGGATCGCCCAAAGCTCGGCCGGGGCCGTATCGGTGCGGCCTACACGCAGGTCGAATACTGCCAGCAACGCAAGAATACCGATAGCCGCGAAAAGGCCTGCCGCCAGAACGACCCGCAGGTGCGGCGCGGCACGCCACGCAGCCAGAAGGATCGCGCCGACAGCCCCGACCCCTGCGGCCTCGGTCGGTGTCGCCACGCCTCCCAGGATCGACCCCAGAACGGCCACGATCAGCAAAAGCGGTGCCACAAGTGCGCGCAGGAACAGCGCGATGTCGGATTCGCCACTGGCACCGCCGACCTCCTCCAATGCGCGCGGCGGCAGAGGCGGGGCCACTTGCGGGCGGCGCCATGTCAGCAGCAACTGGTAGATGATGTAGCAGCCGACCAGCGCCAGACCGGGCAGCAACGCGCCCGCGAACAGGTCGGCCACACCCACCGACCGGCCCGTCGGATTGCCGCTGATGAGATTGGCTTGCTGATTGGCCAGGGTCAGGAAATCACCCAGAAACACCAGAACGATGGAAGGCGGGATGATTTGCCCCAAGGTTCCAGAGGCACAGATCGCGCCGCAAGCCGCAACCGGATCGTAACCGTTCTTGAGCATCACCGGCAGCGCGAGCAGGCCCATCGTCACCACGGTCGCCCCAACGATGCCGGTCGAGGCCGCCATCAATGCGCCCACCACTGTCGTGGCGATCAAAAGACCGCCGGGCCGCGTTCCGAACAGACGCGCCATCGCGGTCAGCATGTCCTCGGCCAGACGGCAGCGTTCCAGAACGAGCCCCATGAAGATGAACAATGGCGCCGCGACCAAGACCGAGTTGTTGAGGATCGCCCAAACCCGCTGCGGCAGGAAGTTCAGTTGCGCCCAACGAAAGACGCCGACCTCGGCCCCGAGCCAAGCAAAACCAAGTGCGACACCAGCCAGAGTGAAAGCCACGGGAAACCCGAACATCATCAGGATGATGGCCGCTCCGAACAGAGCCACATCCAGATGGGCCGCCAGAAAGTCGATCATTCACGCCCCCCGATCACCTTCTGCAAGGCCCTCAGCAGAAAGGACAGGCCCGCAACAGCAAGAACGACGACAAAGACCAACAAGGCGGTTTTCAGAAGCCAGACATAGGGAATACCCGAGATTTCCATCGAGCCTTCCCGGATATTCCATGACCTTTGAACATAAGGGAGCGAACGGTCCCACATGATCCACAGGAACGGCCCCATCAGGACGATCGCGCCGACAAGGTCGATCAATCCCTGAAATCGGGCGGGCAGAGCCGCATACAGGATGTCGACACGCACATGTTCATTCGCGGTCAGGGTCCATCCGGCCAGTCCGGCCATCACCAGCACGAAGCAATAGATCACGGATTCATAGAGCCACACCGATCCATAACCAAAGACATAGCGCAGCAGCGCATTGGCAAAGACCAGAAGGACCATTGGAATGACAAGCACGGCCACCAGCTTGGCAAAGCCGATGGTGATGCGGTCCAGAAAGCGGATGACGGGGTCCATGGCAACCTTTCGGGACAGAACAGGCGGCAGCAAGAGTTGCCGCCGCCCTGAGGAATTTACACCGGTTTCAAAGCGCCGCGAATTGCCGTGCGCGTGACGCGAAGAAGGGTGCCTCGGTCTTGACGGAATATTCCAGTGCCATTTTGAAATAGTCCATATAGCTGTCGTGCACTTCCTTGCCGCGCTCGTCCACCGTGGCCAGTTCCGCCACCACCTCGGCCGAAGTCTTGGCCAGCGCGTCGATCACGTCGTCGGGGAAAGCGCGCACATCGACCTTGTGCTCGTTCAGCAGGGTCTGGAAGAACATCGCGTTGTTATAGGCCCATTCGCCCACGTTGATCGAATTCGCCGCCTCGATCGCGCGCTGCACGGCAGCCTTGTGCTGATCCGACAGACTGTCCCAGACTTCCGCGTTCAGGCCGATCTCACCGGCCGAGTTCACCTCTTGCCAGCCGGGGGCGTAATAGAACTTGGTCACCTGATGGAAGCCCGAAGATGTGTCCAGCCAAGGCCCCTGCAATTCGGTGGCATCAATGGTGCCAGCCTGCAGGGCGGGAAAAATCTCCTGCGCGGGGATCAGCACGGCATTGGCGCCGACACGGCGCATCACCTCGCCGCCCAGACCAGGCAGGCGGATGGTCAGGCCGCGGAAGTCGTCCAGATTGTTGACTTCCTTGTTGAACCATCCTGCCATTTGCAGGCCGGTCTGGCCGCAAGTGAAGGGAACGACGTTGAACAGTTCGCGGAAATGCTTTTGCTGCAATTCCTGTCCACCGCCATGATACATCCAGCCCAGATGTTCAGTGGCGGTGAAACCGAAGGGCACCTGCGCGAAGAAAACCGAAGGTTGCCACTGCCCCGCCAGATAAACGGGGGTGGAGTGATAACAATCCGCCGCACCTGACCCCACCGCATCGAACACCTCGAATGCAGCCACAAGCTCACCTGCGGCAGCGACTTCGACGGTCAATTCGCCATTCGTCAACTCGCCCACATATTTGGCGAAATTATAGGCGATCGAGGCCAGGCCCGGAAAGTTGTGCGGCCAGCTCATCACCATCTGAAGCTTGCGATTACCTTGTGCGATTGCGGGTGCCGCCAGGGCCGCCGCTGGTGCCGCTGCGGCCGCCATCACGAAATTTCTGCGGTTCAGTGCCATGTTTTTCCTCCCCACATGACATGTTTCGGGCGCTTTGCGCCCTTCAAGCCGTCAGGGATCCTGCCCTGCACGGCTGGCAACTCGTCCTCCCCGACGCGCCATGTCTGGACAATGCGAAAAGCCGATGTAATAGTCAAGCAAACGATTGCTTGGTAAATAATCTGACGATAGACAGGCGAAACTTTGAGCCGACGCCGCAACCCTGTGGCGAATCGACCAAGGTGGCAGACTTGGGAGGATACCTGTGAACAATCCGTTGAAATCTGCGCTCCCGCAGTATGACCCGACGCTTCCGCATGTTGTCCGGGATCCCTACCCCGCACTTCTGGCGTTGCAGGAACACGACCCCGCCCATTGGAGCCCCAAACTCAAGGCATGGGTGCTGACCCGCTATGACGATGTTAAGTCAGCGCTGACCTCGGCGGACATGTCAGTGGATCGGATCAAGCCATTCTACGAAAGCCTGCCGGCACAGGAGCAGTCGGCCCTCAGCGAGTTGATGCGCTATCTGACACTCTGGCTGGTGTTCCGCGATCCGCCTGAACACACGCGCCTGCGGCAATTGATGGGGCGCGCCTTCACCATGCGCGCGGTCGAGGTCCTGCGCCCCGGTGTCGAAGAAATCTGCGATATCCTGGCCGACCGCCTGCCGCGTGGGCAGCCCTTCGATTTCGTCAATGATTTCGCCATGCAACTACCTGCCATGGTGATCATGGATCTGCTGGGTGTGCCGCGCGAACATATGTTCCACCTCAAGTCCTGTTCGGACAGGATGCAGCTTTTCATCGGCTCGGCCCGCAATGCACCGGACAAATACGAACGTGCCGCCGAAGGCGCGCATGAAATGGCAACCCTGTTCCGTGGGCTGATTGCAGAACGCCGGGCAGAACCGCGTGATGATCTGATCTCGGCCTTCATCGCCGCACGCGAAGCCGATGACGAAATGACCGAGGACGAACTGGTCGCCGCCTGCATGCTGGTGATGTTTGGCGGGCATGAGACCACCGCAAACCTGCTTGCGGGCGGGATGGCCAAATTCATCACCAACCCCGAGGCCGCCCGCCTTCTGGCCGACAGGCCGGAACTGGCGAAGTCGGCGGTCGAGGAATGTCTCCGGCTGGACGGCCCGTCGGGGTCAATGGCAAGGCTGGTGGCGGTCGAGCATGAGTTGCACGGCAAGACCCTGCGACCCGGAGAGCGTGTCTTTGCCATGATCAACACCGCCAATCAGGACCCGTCGATGTTCGAGAAGGCGCAGTATTTCGATATCGAACGAAAACCGAACCGCCATCTGACCTTTGGCTATGGGGTGCATTTCTGCATGGGGGCGGCTCTTGCCCGTCTTGAGGGAGAGGTGACCTTTCCGCGCCTTGTGCAACGGCTGCCCAAGCTGAAACTTGCGGCAGAGCCGATCGACTGGCACGCGACGATCATCATGCGCGGGCCGCGCGTGATGCCGGTAGAACTGGGTTGACGACAACGGACCGACGCAGACACCACTCACGGAAGCGGCGTCACCTTTCATTCAAGGAACAGAACCATGACCGACACAGTCATCGCAGGGGGTATCCGCAGCGCGCTCGGCGCGTTCGACGGCGCACTTAGCGGGATCGAGATGACAGACCTTGCCGCCACGGTGGCCGCTGGATGCATCGAAAGGGCCGGGATCACCGCCAGCGAGGTGGATCACATCGTGCTGGCGTCGACTGTGCCCTCGGGGCGGGACAGCCTGTTCGGCGCGCGCGTTGTGGGGTTGAAAGCGGGCTTGCCCGAATCCTCGGGCGCACTTGCCGTGGTGCGGGCCTGTGCCTCGGGTCTGCAAGCGATCCTTTCGGCCACACAGCAGGTGGATAGCGGCCATTCGCGGCTGGCCATCGCGGGCGGGGCCGAAAGCTATTCCCGTGTTCCCCATGCCATCACTACCCTGCGCGGCGGCGTCAAGCGCGGCCCGACCGTGGTCGAGGACATGCTTGACTGGGCCTATCGTTGCCCCTTCAGTCAGGAATACATGGGCGAAACGGCTGAAAATCTGGCTGAGGACTTTGGGCTGACCCGCGCCGCGATGGACGACTGGGGCGTTCTGAGCCAGCAGCGCGCGTTGGCGGCGCAAGCTTCGGGGTTTCTGGCACGGCAGATCATGGGCGTTTCGGTGGCTGATCCGGCGGCTGGCAAAGGGGTGACCCGCATCTTCGATACTGATGAATGCGTACGCGCGGATGCGACGCAGGAAAAGCTGGCCCGTCTGCGCCCGGCTTTTCGCGAAGGGGGAAAGGTCACGGCGGGCAATGCCTCGACCGTGAATGATGCGGCGGCTTTCGTTCTGGTGGGTGACCGTTCCACGCTGGAGGGCAAGGGGATTGCGCCGCGCGCCCGCATCGTGGATTGGACCGTCGTCGGCGTGCCCCCCCGCATCATGGGCCACGGCCCTGTGCCTGCGATCCGCGCGCTGCTGGACAAGCAGGGCTTGCGCATGGCCGATATCGACTATGTCGAGATCAACGAAGCGTTTGCCGCCGTCAATATCCATGCCGAGGGGCAGTTGGGCATCCCGCGCGAGATCCACAACCTCTATGGCGGCGGGATCAGTCTGGGCCATCCGCCCGGCGTCACCGGCGTGCGCATGTGCCTGACCGCGATGCAACACCTTGAGGACACCGGCGGGCGCCGCGCGATCCTGTCGATGTGTCTTGGTGCCGGACAAGGCATGGCCATGCTGATCGAGAGGGTATGATGCAATCCCTCTATGACGCCCTGTCACGGATCGTCTCGGAACACGGAAATCGCCCGTTCCTGTGTGTGCCACCGCGCGCGGGCCGCCCTTATTTGCCTGAGGGGGCCGAGATCAGCTTTGCTGGCATGCTGGGGGCAGTCGATACCCTTGCCGAGGCATGGGCCAAGGCTGGGTGGGGGCCTGGTCACCGCGTCGCGCTGGCGCTGGACAATCACCCTGCGCATGTGATGCATTTTCTGGCACTCAACCGGTTGGGTGTATCGCAAGTCCCTGTCAATCCTTACTATCTGCGGCACGAGATGGCGTATCTTCTGGATCATTCCGAGGTGGACGCTGCTGTCAGCCTGCCGTGGAACTGCGACAAGATCACCGATGTGGCTGATATCCCCGTGGTGGGCTGGGACGATGCCAGCACCCCCACCGGTTTCGTGCCACCCGTTGCCCCGCGCGCTGCACTGGATCATGTTCCTGACCTGCATACGGAAATCGCGCTGATCTACACATCTGGCACGACCTCGCGGCCCAAGGGGGCGATCATCGACAATGACTATGCCTTCGCCGTGGGCAGGGTCTATGCGGAACATGGCGGCGCCCTGACAGTGCGGGATGGGATGGAACGCATCTTCATCCCACTGCCCTATTTCCATGTGAACGCGGGCATCAACACCATCGCCATGGCGCTGCTCAAGGGCGTTTGCCTGATCGTGCCCGACCGTTTTCACGCTGAAACGTGGTGGGATGATCTGGCCGCCACCCGCGCGACGGCGATTCACTATCTGGGAATCATTCCGCCCGTACTGATGAAGGCACCGCCCAACGCGCGCGACCGCAGCCATGGTCTGCGCTATGGGCTTGGCGCCGGGCTGGACCCGGCGATCCATCGTGCGTTCGAGGAGCGGTTCAACCTGCCCATGGTCGAGGTCTGGGGCATGACCGAGACAGGCCGGTTCCTGGCCGATTGTCACGCCCCCCGTCAGATCGACACCCGCGCCTTTGGCCGCCCCTTGCCGGATCACCTGCTGGCCAAGGTGGTGGACGACCAAGGGGCCGAAGTGCCGCGCGGTGTGGCGGGCGAACTGGTCGTGCGCGCCCCCGGCCCCGATCCGCGACAGGGTTTCTTCAAAGGCTATCTCAAGAACGACCAAGCGACCGAAGAGGCATGGCGCGACGGTTGGTTCCACACCGGCGACGTGGTGATGCAGACCGAGGACGGGATGCTGATGTTCGTCGAGCGCGCCAAGAACATCATCCGCCGTTCCGGCGAGAATATCTCGGCCGCCGAGGTCGAGAATGCGTTGATTGATTGCCCCGCCGTGGGTGCGGTCGCCGTGATCGCCGTGCCCGATGCCATGCGCGACGAAGAGGTGTTTGCCGCCATCGTCCCAGCCCAAGGCCATACGGGCGATCTTGCCACGGCTGAAGCGGTTCTGGATTTCGCCCGCGAGAAGATCGCCTATTACAAATTGCCGGGCTGGATCGTGTTCCGCGACGCTCTGCCGGTCACAGGCACACAGAAGGTGCAAAAACACCGCCTGTATCCCGATGGCGTGGACCCTTGCGCCGATCCTGCGGCCATCGACCTGCGCGAGGCGAAGGCGAACATCCGAAAGGCACGCACATGAGCGGACCCGACACAGGCACAGTCCATGTATCCATAGCAGGCGCGATCGCGGTGATCCGCTTTGCAAATCCTCCCGAAGGGTTCATGGACGAAGGGACCGAAGCCGGGCTGACCGCTGCGATAGATCAGGTGGAGGCGGACGAATCCGTCCGTGCCGTGATCCTGACGGGCGCTCAGGATGGCGTGTTCATCCGGCATTACGATGTCCGGGTGCTTGAGGCGCGATCCCGTGCACTGGCGGCGCGCGGGATGGTGTTCAGTCCCGACCGCCCGGTGCCCGAGCCTGCGCTGCATCGCAACATGCGCCGGATCGAAAGCAGCGCGAAGCCCTATATCGCGGCTATCAACGGCACCGCGATGGGAGGCGGCTACGAACTGGCGCTGGCCTGCGATATCCGGCTGGCACAGGCAGGAAATTACCCAATCGGCTTGCCGGAAGTGAACTTGGGCATCCTGCCCGGTGCCGGAGGGACGCAACGCCTGCCTCTTCTGGTCGGTCAGGCGCGTGCCTTGGAGTATTGCCTGACCGGCCGGACGTTTCAGCCGCATGAGGCCGCTGCGGCAGGCCTTGTGAACGCCTGCGTTCAGGGCGCGGTGCTGGATCATGCGCTGGACATGGCCAGGCAGATGGCGGCGAAACCGCCCTTGGCGCTGGCCCATATCAAGCGTCTGATCCGGGGAACCACGCCTGACCCGGACCGGTTGGCGATGGAGCGCACGCTGTTCTGCGACCTGATGGTGCAGCCGGACGCCATCGAACTCATGGCCCGGATGAACTGCAATGGCGGCGATATCCGCGAGCCTTAAAACCGCTCAGCCGGTATAGAAGCGGGTGGTCATCAGAACCTTGCCGTCCCGCCCTTCGCGGGCGGCATGGGCCACGGCTTCTGCGGCCTTGCCGATCGGGTAGCGCGCATCGACTTTGGCGCCGATCCTCCCCTCGTCCAGCCATGTCACAAGCTGGCCGTATACCTGCTTGATCCGCGACGGCCCTGCCTTGGCGAACCATGACGCCAGCCAGAAGCCGCGCAGGGTCAGGCCGCGAAACACCAGATCATGGGCGCTGAGGCGCGGACTTTCCCCGGACAGCAAACCATAGTTGACCACCGTGCCCCCATCGGCCACGCAGGCCGCCAAACGCTCGGTTGCGGCCCCGCCAATCGCGTCCAGCCCCAGACGGGCCTTTGCCCCTCCGGGCAACAACAGTGCTGCCCCCGTGCCGTCATCGACGATGACCACCTCGGCCCCCAGATCGCGCAGCGCCTGAGCCGCGGCCGCGCGCCGCACCACACAGGCCACGCGCAAGCCTAGCGCATGGCCCACCTTGACCACATTCTGCCCCACGGCGGAATTTGCGGCATTCATGATCACCCAGTCGCCTGCCTGCATCGGGATGATATCCTCCAGCATCACCAGCGCCGTCGCCGGATTGGCCTTCAGCATCGCGGCCTGATCCAGATCGACGGTTGCCGCCAAAGGCACGACATGACGCCCGGGCAAGGTGATCTGTTCAACCCATGTATTGCCGGGCATCGGCATCACGATATCACCGACCTTCAAAGCCACATCTTCACCCACCGCGCTGATGCGCCCTACGCCTTCGCTGCCGGGGATGAAGGGCGCAGGTGGGCGCACACCATAGCGGCCTTCCAGCATCAGAAGATCGGCAGGATTGATCGTCACGACCAGCAGATCGACCGTCACCTCGCCCGGTCCCGGTTTGGGCGGGGCAGATTTTGTCACAACCACAATGTCCTTCAGACCATTTCCTGTTGCTTCAACGGCGTGGATCGTGTTCTCGGTCAAGTTGCACCTATTTTTTGTGGACAGGTTAACAATCGTTCGTTTGTCCGCTATATCGACCTGAACCGCCCTTTCCTGCAACCCCCATTCCGGCACAAGACAAGTACCCAGTATGACAGACGCCCAGACAAACACCCAGACCACAGGTCAGACCCCTACCAATCGCCGCGAGGAGTTGCTGGATCGCGCGGGCGAACTCATGGCGGCCAAAGGCTATGACGGCACCTCCATGCGCGACATCGCCAGCGCCGTAGGGATGCTGCCGGGTTCGCTCTATTATCATTTCGATTCAAAGGAGTCGCTGTTTCTGGCGCTGCACCAGCGTGTGGTCGCCGTGATGGAAGCGCGGGTCTGCGCCGCATTGACCGAGGCGGATCAAGCTGGCCTTGGCCCTTGGGACCGGCTTGAGGCTGCGGCTACCGCCCATCTGGAAGGGCTGATCGAGACGGGCAACCTTGTCGCCATCGTCTCGCCCGAGTTTCTGGGCGAGCGCGAGGGAATCAGCGCCGCGATTCGGGCAGAACGTCGGCGCTACGAGCAGATATTCCGCGATATGTTCAGCGGCCTGACCTTGCCACAGGGTGTGGATCGCACCTTGCTGCGGCTGCATCTGTTCGGAGCGCTGAACTGGGCTCCGATCTGGTTCGACACGGCGAAGGGTCATGATGCGCGCACCGTCGCGCGTCAGATCATGGCTGTGTTTCGGACTGCCTATGAAGGCAAAGCCGGCTGATCACACTGTCGCCTTCAGCCGTGCGGTCACTTGGTCAACCCGTGCCCGCACCCTCTCATCAACAGGACCGCTGCGTGGCGTGTCACGCAGCGTGGTGAACCAGTGTTCAGGAGGGGTCCGCCCCCGCCGGTTACCGCGCCAGATCAGCGCGCGCAGCACGGCCTCAGCCTCGGATGGAAGGTGGTCAGGTATCTCCTGTCCGGTCAACGTGGCCCAGACCCCCGTCCAGGCCCGCCCCACGGACCAGGGGTTATAGCCGCCGCCGCCCAACACGAGGTAGCGGTCCGACAACGGGCGCAACGCGGCCACGACGGACCACAGCGCTGTATTGGTCAGCATCAGGCGGGATTGCGGATCCTCGGCCACGGCGTCGGCCCCGCATTGCAGGACGATGGCATCCGGGCGGAAGTCGGCCACGGCAGGCAGGATCAGCCGATCAAGGATCAATGCCATGTCGCTATCATGCACTCCCTTGGGCAGGGGCAGGTTGAAGACGTTGCCCACGCCCGCATCTTCCAACGCGCCGGTGCGGGGCCAACGGTTTTCTTCATGTGTCGAGACCAGCAAGATCTCGGCGTCGCTGCGAAACGCATGATCCACCCCATCACAGTGATGCGCGTCGATATCGACATAGGCGATGCGGCGCATCCCCTGACGGCGCAGCGACAGGATCGCCAGAACAGGATCGTTGAAATAGCAAAACCCGTTGGCATGGTCGGGCATCCCGTGATGGGTGCCCCCTGCCGGGGCATAGACCACACCGGGCCGGGCCAGCAACTCGCCCGCCAGAAGCGCACCGCCCGCTGATGTGGCTGGCCTGCGGAACACCTCGGGGAAGACGGGATTGGCGTGGGTACCGATGTTGTGGCGGGCGCGCACCGCCTCGGACACAGCGCCGTCGGCCTCGGCCTGTTGCAGCGCCGCGATATAGGCCGGGTCGTGCCAGACTGACAGGGCCGCAGGCTTGGCCCGGGGGCTGGTGATATACTGCGCGGGCGGCAGCCAGCCCAAGGCGCGCGACAGGTCCATCACGGTGGACACGCGCGGCACCCGCAACGGGTGCCAGTCGCCATAGCTGGAGCCGCGATAGATTTCCGACCCGATGAAGACAGGACGCACGTCGTCAGACATGGGCCAGTCAGCCCTTGACCAGCATCGCCTCGATCAGGCTGGTGATCTGGCCGGACAGCGGCTTGACCGGGGCACCATAGGTGCCTGCAACCGATCCATCAGGGGCCAGCAAAACCTTGTTGAAATTCCAACCCGGCGTGAAATCCGCCGATTGTGCGAGCCACTGGTAGAAAGGGTGTGCGCCGGCACCTTTCACATGGGTTATGGTTGTCATCGGCATGTCGATCCCGAAATTCATCTCGCAGAAGTCAGCCACCGCTTCATTCGTGGACAATTCCTGCCGAAAGTCATTGGACGGGACGGCCAGAACCACCAGACCCTGCTCGCGGTAGCGGTCATACAACGCCTGCAGATCGTCGAACTGGTTCACATAGCCACAGCGGGACGCCGTGTTCACCACCAGAACGGGCTGTCCCCGCCAGTCGTCAAGGGACAAGGTTCCCCCGTCTATCGAGTCGAAGACAAACGGGCCACGCGCCTGCGCCGGATAGGTCAGGATCAGAGAAGCAACCGCCAGCAGCATGCTTAGCAGAATGGCTGGATAGGCTTTCTGAAGAAATGTCATCATCTTGGACTCCCGCGTCTGGCGGCAGGGACGATGCCCTGCTGCCTTGCGCACATAGGTGTTCCAGCGACGGTGTCCAGTGCCGCAAAGGCAATCGGCAAGGTGTCGCGTAGCTTGCGGGACAGGCACGGCTTGCCTTCACCCGCGCTTCGGCCTCAGATGGCGACGCAGATGCCGGATAGAGGAGGAGAGCGGGATGCAGGACAGGCTGGAAGAGATCGTGGGCAAGGCCAATGTGGCGCAGGGCAGCGATCTGGCGCGCTGGTCGCGTGACTGGACCGGTGTCTACACCTGGGCCCCGCTGGCCGTCGTGCGCCCCGGATCGACCGCAGAGGTCGCCGCAATCCTGCGACTGGCCAATGAGACGGGCACCGCCGTCGTGCCGGTGTCTGGCAATACCGGGCTGGCGGGCGGCACAAAGGCCGAGGGTGCCATCATGCTGTCACTGGACCGGATGAACCGCATCCGCGAGGTGCGGCCTGCCGCGCGCATCGCCATTGTCGAGGCGGGGGTGATCCTGTCCAGCCTGCATGAGGCGGCGGATGCCCATGGCATGATCTTTCCACTGACCTTTGGCGCGCGCGGATCGGCCATGGTGGGCGGTTTCCTGTCCACCAATGCGGGCGGGTCCAACGTGCTGCGCTATGGCAACACGCGCGATCTGTGTCTGGGGCTGGAAGTTGTCCTGCCCACGGGCGAGGTGATGGATCTGATGAGCGAACTGCACAAGGACAACTCGGGCTACAACCTGAAACACCTGATGATCGGAGCAGAGGGCACGCTGGGCATCATTACCGCCGCCGTGCTGAAACTGGCACCGAAACCGCGCGCCTATGCAACGGCCATGGTGGCGGCCCCCTCGCTGGATCAGGCGCTGGTGTTGCTGAACCGGCTGCAAGAGGCGACAGGCGGCGGGGTCGAGGCGTTCGAGTATATGCCGCGCGCCTATGTCGAGGGGCATCTGGACAAGTTCCCCGGCGCCAAGCCGCCTTTTGACCAGATGCATGACGTCAATATCCTTGTCGAGGTGGGCGCCACCGCCCCGCGTGACTGCACACCGGGGCCGGACGGGCGCGTGCCCGTGGCCGTGCATCTGGAAGAGGTGCTAGAAGGCATGTTCGAGGAGGGCATGATCCTGGACGCGGTCGTGGCCCAGTCACAGGCCCAGCGCGCCGAGATGTGGCAGCGCCGCGAGGCAGCCGCCGAGATAGCCCTGACCCGGCGGCCCATCGTGAACAACGATGTGGCTGTGCCGCTGGACAAGGTCGCGGTGTTCCTGTCGCGCATCCATGACCGGCTGGCGGGGCTGGATGCGGGGGCGAAGGAATTGACCGTGTCGCATCTGGGGGACGGGAACGTGCATTACACAGTCTGGCCGGTGTCTCAGGACCCCGCCGTGCATGATGCGATCATGGAAGCGGTCGAGGATGTGGTGCTGGATCTGGGCGGCAGTTTCTCGGCCGAGCACGGGATCGGCACGTCGAAACTGCCCTCGATGGCGCGACGCAAGAACAAGGTGGCACTTGCCGCCATGCGCGCGATCAAGGGGGCACTTGATCCGAAAGGCATCCTCAATCCCGGCAAGGTGCTGCCAGACTGACAGATGCGCCTCCGGCGGGGATATTTACGGCAAGAAGAAACGGCGGCTCAGCGCCAGTCGAAAAAGCCGGGTCCTGCCTGTTTCAGAAGGGTCTGCGCCATGTCGCGGGCCATGTCGGGAGCATCTGCAATGGGTGCGCTGCGGTCATCGGCGATCTTCTCGGAGCCGTCGGGACGCAGCACCTCGCCACGGAGGCGAAGCGTTGTGCCGTTCAACTCGGCCAGCCCGGCGATGGGCGTTTCGCAAGAGCCGTCCAGCGTTGCCAGAAAGGCGCGTTCGGCCGCAAGCCGCTGGCCGGTTTCGGTGTGATGGATGGCCTCCAACATGGCGGCGGTGTTGGTGTCATCGGCGCGCCTTTCGATGCCAATGGCACCCTGTGCCACGGCAGGCAGCATCTCATCGGGCGAAATGGCACCGCGCGCAACATGGGCCATGCCAAGCCGGTTGAGCCCCGCCTGCGCCAGAAAGGTTGCAGACGCCACGCCATCGGCCAGTTTCTTGAGCCGTGTCTGCACGTTGCCGCGAAACTCGACCACTTCCAGATGCGGAAACGCGTTGAGAAGCTGCGCGCGGCGGCGCAGAGACGAGGAGCCGACGCGCGCGCCGTCCGGCAGATCCTTCAGCGCCGCCACGTCCTGTGCGACAAAGGCATCGCGCACGTCCTCCCGCGGCAGATATGTGTCCAGCAATAGCCCCATCGGTTGCAGGACCGGCATGTCCTTCATCGAGTGAACCGCGATATCGATGGTGCCGTCGAGCAACGCCTCCTCGATCTCGCGGGTGAAGAGACCCTTGCCACCGATCTCTTTCAACGGGCGGTCCTGAATCGCATCGCCGGTGACCTTGATCACCACAATGGCAAATGCCTCTTCGGGAAGGTCGAAAGCCGCCATCAGGCGGGCGCGCGTCTCATGCGCCTGGGCCAGCGCCAGCGGGGAACCACGGGTGCCGATCTTCAGCGGTGAGGCGGGGGTGGGGCGTGTCACTGTCATGAGACAGTTGTTAGTCATGTAAAGCAGACCTGACAAGCACCAGATGCTTGACATCTTGCCGCCCAGAGGGGACGAAACTGTCAACCGAAGGAAACAGATATGACCAATAAAACGATTTTGCGGGCGCTGGCCGGGGAAACATTGGACACGCCGCCGATCTGGATGATGCGGCAAGCGGGGCGTTACCTTCCCGAATACCGCGCCACGCGCGAGAAGGCCGGTGATTTCCTGTCGCTGTGCTACAACAGCGAATTGGCGGCCGAGGTGACGCTGCAGCCGATCCGCCGCTACGGGTTTGATGCGGCGATCCTGTTTGCCGACATTCTGCTGGTGCCGCAGGCTTTGGGTGCGGATCTTTGGTTTGTCACCGGCGAAGGGCCGCGCCTGTCCACCATCACCACGCAGGCTGGTGTGGATGCGCTCAAACCCGTGGACGCCATCCATGAGACGCTGAACCCGGTTTATGAAACCGTGCGGATCCTCAGCCGCGAACTGCCGCGTGAAACGACGCTGATCGGATTCGCGGGCGCGCCTTGGACAGTGGCCACCTACATGATCGCGGGACAGGGCACCAAGGATCAAGGCCCGGCCCACGCCTTGAAGGCCGAGAACCGCCCGGTGTTCGAAGCGCTTCTGGCGCGGATTACCGCCGCCACCATCGAATATCTGTCCGCGCAGATCGACGCCGGGGCCGAAGTGGTCAAACTGTTCGACAGTTGGGCGGGATCGCTCAAAGGTGCTGATTTCGACGCCTATGCGCTTGAACCCGCGAAAGAAATCATCGCGGCGCTGAAGGCCAGACACCCCGGCATCCCCGTCATCGCCTTCCCGCGGGAGGCCGGCGACAAGTATGTCGGCTTTGCCAAGGCGACCGGGGCCGATTGCGTGGCTGTGGACGATTCGGTGGATGCGGCATGGGTGGCACAGCATGTGCAGCCCGACAGTTGCGTGCAGGGCAACCTCAAGTCATCGCATATGGTGACGGGCGGTCAGGCGCTGGTGGATGAAACACGGCGGATCGTGCAGGCCCTGAAGAACGGCCCGCATATCTTCAACCTCGGCCACGGGATCACACCTGATGCGGACCCGGCCAATGTGCAGTTGATGATCGACACGGTGCGCGGGAACTGACGCGCGGACATCGGCGAGCCAAAGGAACGCGCAAGGGCAACCTTGCGCGTTCTCGTTTTCTGACAGATTGCGGTCGGGTTCACTTCACCTCACCCGTCGGCCGCGGCGTGGCTGCGGTTTCTGGTGGCAGGACGGGATAGACCACCTCAGGCATGGCTCCGGTCAGCGAACCGAGGAAGGCCACGATCTGATCGACTTCCTGATCGTTCAGCTCTTCACCCAACTGCGACGTGCCCATGATCGCTACGGCGACCCGCAGATCCCACACCTTGCCCGAGTGGAAATACGGCGCTGTCTGGTCGATGTTGCGCAGGGGCGAGGCGCGGAACACGTAGGAATCGTCCGCTGTCGCTGTGACTTGGTAGCGCCCCTTGTCATCCGGCGGCAAGACATCCGCACCCGGCTTTTCGATCAGGCCGAACGGGTAATAGCCATTGCCGCCAATGTTCACACCGTTGTGGCAAGCGGCGCAGCCCTTGTCCATGAACAGCTCCAGCCCGGCTTGCTCAATCTCGTTCAAGGCACCATCGTCGCCATTCAGGAAGGCATCAAAGGGCGAGGGGGTGATCAGCGTCGCCTCATAGGCTTCGATCGCCTTGGCAAAGTTGTCGAAGGTCACAGGATCGGCCTCTGCGGGGAAGGCGGCCTTGAACCAGTCCACATATTGCGGCATCGAGTTCAGCGTGGCGATCACGTTTTCCGGCGTGTTCGCCATTTCGACACCTGCCTGCACCGGCCCCTTGGCCTGCTCGGCCAGGTCAGCGGCGCGTCCGTCCCAGAACTGCGCCTCGTTGAAGACAGAGTTCAACACCGTCGGAGAGTTGCGCGGCCCCTTCTGCCAGGCGTGACCGATCGAGGTCTCCATGTTGTCATCCCCGCCCGTCGCGAGGTTGTGACAGGAGTTGCAGGAAAACACGCCCGAAGCGGACATGCGCGGATCGAAGAACAGAGCCTTGCCCAGTGCCACCTTCTCGGGGGTAATGGTATTCTCGTTCAGCGCGGGCAAAGTCGAGGGGAGCGGCTTGAACATCTCAAGCGCAGCCTCGCGCAGATCGGACGCCCCGGCAAGATGGGGCATGGCTGACAGGGCGAATGCGCCCGCAAATGTCAGAATGGATTTTTTCATCGCTTGGGCCTCCAGAACCCGAAAAGGAACTCGCACGTATCCATAAGCACAGGATCGCATGTTCGGGGGCAGGCCGCCTTGACATGGGTCAAGCAAACTGTCGAATATCAAAAGATATCAAGCGGATACACCATTGGTGCCTGATGTGAGAAAGGGGCCTTTCGGCCCCTTTACCCTTGTGCATCGTCATTGCCGGATGGTCAGACCCACTTGGCCAGTGGCGGCAAACTCATCAGCACGGCATTGGCGTCATGGCCCGTTTCCAGGCCGAATTTGGTACCACGATCATAGACCAGATTGTATTCGGCATAGAGGCCGCGATGCACCAGTTGCACGTCCTTGTCGGCTTCCGTCCAAGGCTGGGTGCGGCGCCTTTCCACCAGCGGCAGATAGGCCGGCAGGAAGGCGCGGCCGATATCCTGAATCAGGGTGAAATCCTGCGCCCAATCGCCCGTGTTGTGATCGTCCAGAAAGATGCCACCCACGCCGCGCGCACGGCCGCGATGCGGGACAAAGAAATACTCATCCGCCCATGCCTTGAGGCGCGGGTAATGCGCTTCTCCGTGCGGGTCCAGATGGGCTTTCTGCAAATCATGGAAATGGGCCGTATCCTCGGCATATTCGATGCAGGGGTTCAGGTCGGACCCGCCACCGAACCACCATGCGCCGGGGGTCCAGAACATGCGCGTGTTCATATGGACAGCCGGGCAATGGGGATTCTGCATATGCGCCACAAGGCTGATGCCGGACGCCCAGAAACGTGGATCATCCTCCATCCCCGGCACGCCGCGCGCGGCCATAGCCTTCTGCGCGCGCGCGCCCAGCGTGCCATAGACAGTCGAGATATTGACGCCCACCTTCTCGAACACGCGACCGCCGCGCATCACGCTCATCAATCCGCCACCCGCGTCCGATCCGTCTTCGGAGGACCGTTTCGTCTGCGTCACCTCGAACCGACCTGCCGGCAAGCTGGCGGTGGGGCCTTCGGTCTGCGTATCCTCCAACTTCTCGAATGCGGCCACGATGTCATCCCGCAACTGACGGAACCATGCGGCGGCGGTCTCCTTCTCGGTCTGCATGGCCGGGGCAAGAGCGGAGGTCTGGGTCATTACGGCGTCCTGTGTGGATGATCTCTCTTCCGGAAAACCTAGCAGCCGGAAACACACAGCGCCAGACGCCCATTGTCCCAAGTCCGTTTCTTCTTGCAGCAAATATCCCGGGGGAGTCCGCAGGACGGGGGCAGCGCCCCCATCCGTCAGCGCCGGTCAATGGGCCGGTGCGATCACCGGGTCCAGCAGCCCGCGTCCACCATCGACGGTCATGATCTGACCGGTCATGAAACTGGAGCAATCGGAGGCCAGATATTGCACCGCCTCGGCCAGTTCCGAAGGCGGCGCGATCCGACCCAAGGGCGTGCGTGCTATGATCTGGTCGCGGTAATCGGGGTTGTCCTTGATCGCCGCCTTGAGGCTGGCCGACATGACAGAGCCGAAGGCCACGGCGTTCACCCGGATCCGGTGCGGAGCCAGCGCCAGCGCAAGCGACCGGGTCATCTGATCCAGCGCGGCGGTCGAAATGGAATAGCCCATCAGATCAGGATGCGTGCGCTGTGCCGCAAGGCAAGAGATGTTGACGATGGTGCCAGCCGGTTCATTCTCTTCCAGATCCTCGGCCTGTTTGATCATGCGCCGGGCCACCATCTGCGACAGGCGCAGGGAGGTGAGCAGGTTCTGCTCAAGCAAAGTATCGACAGAGCTGTCTTCGGGGTCCAGCGCATCGGTCGTTGTGATCTGCCGCGCGCCGTTCACCAGAATATCGACCCGGTCGAAGGCGTCGATCGTGGCCGAAAGCAGGTTGGCAATTGTCAGCCTCTCGCGCAGGTCGCCTGCGAAATAGCGGTGGCTGTTGCCATCTTCATTGGGACCAAGTTCCTTGCGCAGGCGGTCTTCGTCCAGATCGGCAAAGACGACATTGGCGCCCTTGTCCAGAAAGTGTCGCCCGATGGCATGGCCGATGCCATAGGCGCCTCCGGTCACGATCGCGGTCTTGCCACTGATGGAAAAGGACATGGGGGATCTCCGTTGTTCCGGGGACGCTAGCCGATTTCAGCGCCGGGTGCGAGACTTCGCAACCAGAGGGCGCGCGGCAAGCAAAATCTTGAACCGGTTGTCGCCGGTCAGTTCTGACACTTCGGCGAAATGTTGAGTCAGCGCCGCCTCATAAGGCAGATGGCGATTGGCTACCATCCACAGCCGCCCCTGAGCCGTCAACATCGCGGCAGCGGCAGCAATGAAAGCACGACCCAGATCTGGGTCAGCCGCGCGACCTGCGTGGAAAGGGGGATTCATGACGACCCCGTCCACCGGTGTGCCCGGCCGCCATGTAGTGGCATCGGCCCAGTGAAACCGCGCACGCGGGTCGCTCACATTGCTGCGCGCGCAATCCAGGGCGGCATGGTCCGCCTCGACCAGATCAAGGCTTTGGACGCTATCCCGTTCCAGGATACGCGCGGCAAGATAGCCCCAGCCGCCGCCCAGATCGACAAGATGCGCGCCGAGTTTATCTGGCAGGCTGTCCGCCAGAAGCCGCGAGGCCGGATCAATTCCGTCGGCAGAAAAGACGCCCTCGGCGGTGACAAAACCACCCTCAACAGGCTGCGGGCCGCGGGCGTGCCAATCGGCGGGCATGGGTCGGGCGTCAAACCAGATGATCTTGCCATGCGCCTTGGACAGAACCGAAGGCGGAACGCCCTGCCCTCGTAGGTCACGCAGCATCGACTCGATCCCGTCGGTCTTCTGGCCGTCCAAGATGATCAGCCCACCGTTCCCCACCACCGCGCAGGCCTGCGCCAGCAAGGCCCGCCCTTGCGCCTTGGCACGGGGCAGACAGACCAGAGCGGCGGCGTAGCTGCCCTCAGGCTGCCGCGCACAGGCATATTGCGCGGCGGTGAAGGCGTCATGATCGGGTTTGAAGCCGGTGATCACCTGGACACGGTCCTGCGGCAGAATCGTCAGATCCGTCCCCGCACGCGGCGCGAACACGGCGATACGGCCGGTCGCCGGCAGGATCAGGTCGCCACCCGACAGGGCCAGCGACAGGCGTTCGGTCAACATGGGATTATTCTTTTTCCATCGTGCATTGCAGCGGGTGCTGGTGACGCCGGGCAAAATCCATCACCTGTGTCACCTTTGTCTCTGCAATCTCATGGCTGAACACGCCGACAACAGCCAGCCCCTTTTTATGCACCGTCAGCATGATCTCGAAAGCCTGCGCGTGTGACATGCCGAAAAATCGTTCCAGCACATGCACGACGAACTCCATCGGCGTATAGTCGTCATTCAGCAACAAAACCTTGTAAAGCGGCGGTCGCTTGGTCTTGGGCCGAGTCTGCACCACGACCGAGGCATCACCGTCGGCGTCTTTCTTGTCAGACATATGAAGGGGCCGCTGGATCATCTGGCGCTACTTTGGTTTGGTATGCATGTTTGGCTGGCTTTGACCGGGTTATATAACCTCCGGAGGCGTTTAGAAAAGAGGGTGCGCCGGGATCGGCGGGGAAGTGATGCAGAATTTGACCACAATAGGCTTTGATGCCGACGATACCCTCTGGCAGAACGAGCGCTTCTTCCGGCTGACACAAGAACGATTTGCCGACCTGCTGCGCGATCATGCCGACACTGATCATCTGATGGCGCGTCTCCTCGAGGCGGAAAGACGGAACCTTGGCCACTACGGTTTCGGGATCAAGGGCTTTGTCCTGTCGATGATCGAGACCGCAATCGAAGTGACCGCGCAGCGGGTGCCCGCCAGCGTCATCGCGGAACTGATCGCCGCCGGGCAAGACATGCTGCGCCATCCGATCGAACTTCTGCCGCATGCGCGCGAGGCCGTCACCGCCGTAGCGGGCACGCACCGTGTGCTTCTGATCACCAAGGGCGATCTGCTGGATCAGGAACGCAAGCTGGCACAATCCGGACTTGGCGATCTGTTCGACGGTGTCGAAATCGTTTCGGCCAAGACGACCCCTGTCTATGAGGGAATTTTTGCACGCCATGGTGACGGGGCCGCACGCGCGATGATGGTGGGCGATTCGATGCGTTCGGACGTGGTGCCCGTAATCGAGGCGGGCGGTTGGGGTGTGCATGTGCCACATGGTCTGGTCTGGGAGATCGAGATGGCCGAAACACCCAGCACCGCGCCACGGTATCGGGAACTGCCAGATCTGGGCGCTTTGGCCGATCTGGTTCGTGAAATCGGCTGAGAATTGCAGCAATAGGGTCACAATTGACCGGTCTCTTGCCTGACATCGGCGTGAACCCGCGCCCGGTCGTGACCTTCCTCGTCCCCCATTCAGGCCATGGGTTGAGGATGTCCGCCTGCATACCTACCACATGTTGCGAAATCTGGTCTGGATGATGCAACCCCACCGTGAAACGCTTTACAAATGAACACTTTATTCAACTTTGTGCCTGTGTTAGCCTGAACTCATATAAAAAAATGACCGACCGAAATATCGGCGGCTTGAGGCAGAAGGCAGTGACAATGAAGGTGCGGCGTAGGCAGCCGGCCCGATACGGGCTATTTCTATTCACAGCCATATGGTTGATCGTTGTGCTTCCGCTCAGCGTGAGGGCAGCGCCATATGCGGCAATGGTCATGGATGCGCGGAATGGAGAAGTGCTCCATTCCGAGAATGCCGACACCCGATTGCATCCGGCCTCTCTGACCAAGATGATGACGCTCTATGTCGCGTTTCAGGCCATCGAGCGGGGCGAGATCAGCCTTGATACCGATGTGACGATCACGCGCGAGGCCGCAGCCGAGCCGCCCAGCAAGCTGGGATTGCGCGCAGGTCAGAAAATCAAGCTGCGTTATCTGATTCGTGCCGCGGCGATCAAATCGGCCAATGACGCGGCCCATGCCATCGGAGTGGCCATCGAAGGGTCCGAGGCGGCCTATGCCCGCCGGATGAACCGCACCGCGGCCGCGATGGGCATGACGCGCACGACCTTCAAGAACATGCACGGGCTGACAGCCGAGGGGCATATGTCCACGGCGCGCGACATGACGATCCTTGGTCGTCACATGCTTTATGATTTTCCCGAGTATTATAATCTGTTCTCGCGCCGCTCGACCGATGCGGGCATTGCGCATGTGAACAACACCAACCGCCGCCTTCTGGATGCCTATCGTGGCGCGGACGGGATCAAGACGGGATATACCCGTGCAGCGGGGTTCAACCTTGTCGCCTCGGCGGAACGTGGCGGCACCCGGATCATTGCGACGGTGTTCGGCGGACGTTCGACCGTGTCACGCAACCAACGCGTGGCAGAACTGCTTGATCTTGGCTTCAAGAAGGCCCCGTCCCGCGTGGCGCTGCGCAAACCTGCAAAACCGGATGCCATACCAGGTCGCGGCCCCAGCGAGGGCGATGTCGAGAACCAGGTCGCAGCGGTTGTAGCCTCGGTCAGCGGACGTCCGGCTGCGGGCAAGACGATCCGGCTGGTGACCGCCGTTTCGTCCAGCCTTCGCCCCGTCGCGCGGCCAGGATCGGGCGCGCCTGCCCCCGTCATCGTGGCGCTCAAGGATGACATCACCCAAGCCTTGACCGAGGTCGCGGCCCAGACCGCCGCGGTTGAAGTGGCACAGACGCAGGTGCCCGCCGCAGAGCCGGTTCCGGCCTTGGCCGCCATTAACCCGCCGCTCGCCATTCCAGAGCGTCCCGTTGCTGTCGCAGACAACACCACAGCGCCCGCCGCCGAAGTGCCGGATACAGCGCTGGCTCTGGCCGCGGACACGTCCGAGGAGACGACAGAGATCGCAGAACTGGCGGAAGCAGTGGCCGACGCGCTGCCTGAGGCACCCGCAGCCCTTGCCGAAACCTCTGCTGCGCCAGAGGCGGCTGTCGAGGTAGCCGTGTCCCGGACCGCGCCTCCTGCCGCCATCAAACCCCGCGCCCGGCCCGAGGGTCTGGTCGTTCTGGCCAGCCTGCCCAGCGAAGAGACCGTGCGCACCGACGCACCCGCCGCCGTAGCCGAGATGGCGACCGCGCCCGAACCGGAGGTCGTCACACGGATCAGCACCTCGGGTGGTCGTCACTGGGGTATCAATGTGGGTCGCTTCGGAAGTCGCCATGCCGCCGAGAAGGTCCTGCTCCAGACCGCCTTGAAAGAGGTCAATACGCTGGACGGAACCCTCCGCAAGATCGTGCAGGGAAATGGCGGATTTGATGCCAATTTCATGGGCATGACCCGCGAAAGCGCGGATCTGGCCTGCCGTCGCCTGCAAGCCCGTCAGGTGCAGTGCTTCATGATCGGGCCAAGCTGATCACGGCAGACGGTTCAGGGGCTTTCCGCCACCCCGGAGGATAGCTCCTTCAAGAGGCAACGCGGACCCCGTGTCACGGCTTGGGGTGATCGTCCCAATCGTCGTTCAGGATGCGACGGGCGTCGCCCTCGGGGTCGTCATATTGGTTGGTGCGCACGGTGTAGATGAAGGCGACAAGCCCCACACCGCCCAACAGCAGCGAGATCGGAATCAGATAGGACAGGACTTCCATCGGATCACTTGAGCCTTATTGCATTGAGGGCCACGGTGATCGACGAGGAGGACATGGCCAGAGCGGCCACCAGCGGCGTGGCGAACCCGGCGATGGCGATCGGCACTGCGATCACGTTGTAGAGAGTGGCGATGTTGAAATTCTCGCGGATGCGCCGCACGGCGGATTGGGCGGTTGTCACCGCATCGGCAATGGGCGACAGGTCGCTGCCCAGCAACACGATATCCGAGGCCACGCGCGCCGCATCCAGCGCCGAGGCGGGCGAAATCGAGACATTGGCCGCCGTCAGCGCGGCGGTATCGTTCAGGCCATCCCCCACCATCAGCACATGCCGCCCTTCGTCTTGTAGCGCGGTGATGCGGGCGGCCTTTTCCGCAGGCAGGGATTCAGCCAACCATTCGGGAATGCCCAGACGCCGGGCCAAGGCCTCGACAACGGCGGCGCTGTCGCCCGAGATCAGCAGGACACGTATGCCCTTGGCCATCAGGTTGCGCACCGCCTCGGCAGCGCCGGGGCGTAGACGGTCGGTGAAGGTAAAGGCGCGCGGCGTTTCCGTTCCGATGGCAAGCCATGCCGCAGTCTCGGCCCCCGGCACGGCCCCTGTCCAAGACGCGCGCCCCAACCGGACGGGCTGTCCCTGCCAAAGCCCTTTGGTGCCGTAGCCCGGCACTTCGGTCAGTTCGGTAATGGGTGCGGGCGCGATTCCCGCCGCGCGTGCCGCAGCCGCCAGAGAGACCGACAGCGGATGCGAAGACCCCTCGGCCAGCGCCAGCGCGATGGCCAGATCACGGGGGCTGTGATCGCTCAGATTGACCAGTTCCGGCGTTCCCGCAGTAAGCGTGCCTGTCTTGTCGAAAACGACCGTATCCACCTTGGCCAGCCGCTCAAGCGCGGTGGCGTCCTTGATCAGCATGCCCCGGCGGAACAGCTTGCCCGAAGCGGCCGTCGTCACCGCAGGCACCGCCAGACCCAGCGCACAAGGGCAGGTGATGATCAGCACGGCAGCGGCAATGTTCAACGCGGTGCGCATGTCGGCGGAATACAGATACCACCCGATGAAACTGGCCACCGACAGGAACAGAACGCCGGGTGTGTAATATTTCGCCGTGCTGTCCGCCAGCGACGTATAGCGCGAGCGGCCACTTTCGGCGATGGCCACCAGATCGGCCATGCGGTGCAACGATGTTTCGCGCCCGACCGCCGTGGCCCTGATGGTCAAGGGCCCGGTCAGGTTGACCTCGCCCGCGCTGACGGGACGGCCCGGTTCGGCAAAGACGGGCAGCGTTTCGCCCGTCAGGAGAGAGCGGTCGATCTCGGAGCGGCCCTCGGTGATCACGCCATCCACAGGCATCCGCCCGCCGGGCCGCACGAGGATCAGGTCCCCGATGCGCAGGTCGGCCACGGGCATGACCACCTCGGCCCCATCCCGCAGCGCGGTGGCACGCGGCACTTCGAGCGCGGACAACTCCTGCGCGGCGGAGCGCGCGATGGCACGGGTGCGGTGGTCCAGATAGCGTCCGGTCAACAGGAAGAAGACCAGTGCCACGGCGGCGTCGAAATAGGCATGATGGCCAGAAAGCGCCGTTTCCCAGATCGAGGCAACCACAGCCAATAGCAGCGCCGTCACGATCGGGACATCCATGTTGGACCGGCGCACCCGCAGGGCCGACCACGCGCTTTTGTAGAAGGGCACACCCGAGAAGGCGAGCGTGGGCAGCGCGATCGCGGCGGAAATCCAGTGAAACAGATCCCGCGTGGCATCAGTGGCACCGGACCAGACGGCCACTGACAGCAGCATCACATTCATCATGGCAAAGCCCGACACGGCCATGCGCATCAGCAGATCGCGGCCCACCTTGTCATTCTGGGTCAGAGACAGTGTGCCCGCGTCCAGTTCATGCGCCTCATAGCCCGTTTGCTGCAGCAACGTGACCAGTTGGTCGGGTGTGACGCCCGCCTCGGCCTCGATGGTGGCGCGCTTGAGGGTAAGGTTCACGCGCGCCGACTTGACGCCCGGGACGGCGGCCAGACTCCGCTCGACTGTCGAGATGCAGGCCGAACAGTGGATGGTCGGCAATGACAGCGCAATGCGGGCATCCTTGTGCAATCCCTGCTCGGCCAGCGCCTGCGCGCCGGGTGCGGCGACACAGGCAGGACAGGCCGAAATCGAGGGGCGAATGGCGGCGGTCATGATGCGAACCTTTCAGCTCAGCGTTTGACGTGGAGAATGACGCGTTGCGAGAACTGGGTGCCATTCTCGGCAAGGGCCGTCAGGCGGATGTTCCAGTTGCCATCGGCCAGATGGACCGGCGCGACATAGGCCACACCGTCGAAGATGAACTCGGGGCGGATGTCATCGGCCACATGCGTCGCGCGCCCCACCACGGCATCCAGCGCACCGACCCGCACGGGCAAGCCTTGGGCATCCGTGAAACGCAGGATCACTTCTCCCTCTGCGGCATCGGCGCGGACCGTCCATCCCAGCGCCTCCTGCGCGGCCTTGCGCTCGTCGAATTGCTGGCTGGCGACGTAGGAGTTCTTCACTTCAAGCCCCGGAAAGGTGCTGACTGCGGACCAGGCCAGAAGAAGATTCACCCCGATGATGATGCCGAAGGCTCCGCAGAAGATCATCAGAACATGGCGACCTGTCAGTTCCTTGGTCATGGTCAGTTATCCCTTCCGTTGAAGATGGTGTCCTTGTAGACGCGCTCGCCATTGGTCAGGTCCTCGACCCAGAGGCGGATATCGACACGCTCACTGCTGGCAGCACCGCTGTCGGACGCGGCAACGACATAGACCCGCTGCAGGAACGTCGTGTCGGCGGGGACCATGACAGTATCACCTTCGACGGATTCCAGCGTGACCTCAAGCGGTTGATCCGCGACCACGGTGACCTTGAACGGCCGGTCCTCGCCCTGCTTGTTCAGCAAGCGCACGTCATAGGTGTTGCGGATCGAGCCATCCGACAGCACCACGAAGGTCGGGTTGCGGATCGGGGCCACGGTCATCTCGATATCCGAGCGGATGAACAGCGCCACGACAAGACCGACACCAACAAGGGACCACAGCGCGGTATAAAGCATCGTGCGCGGGCGCAGGACATGCTTCCAGATCGGCGTGGGCTGGCTGCCCGCGCGTTCCGCCGTCTCGTCCGTCAAAGCCATATAGTCGATCAATCCGCGCGGCTTGCCGATCTTGTCCATCACATCATCGCAGGCGTCGATGCACAGCGCGCAGGTGATGCACTCCATCTGCTGGCCGTCGCGGATGTCGATCCCCATCGGGCAGACGTTGACGCAGGCCATGCAGTCAATGCAATCGCCCTGCGTCTGGGCCGCGTCGCCCTTTGTCAGCTTGCCACGCGGCTCGCCCCGCCATTCCCGATAGGCGACGGTCAGCGTATCCTCGTCCATCATGGCTGCCTGAATGCGGGGCCATGGGCAGGCATAGATACAGATCTGCTCGCGCGCGAAACCGCCGAAGAAAAAGGTCGTCATCGTCAGGATCAGCATGGTCGTATAGGCGACGGGATGGGCGTTCAGCGTCACCAGATCACGCGCCAGAGTGGGGGCGTCGGTGAAATAGAACACCCAGGCCCCGCCTGTCGCCAGACCGATCAGGAACCAGCTTGTCCATTTCGTCAGTCGTAGCCGCGCCTTGCGAAGGTCCCACTTCTCTTGCCGGTGCAGTCGCAGGCGTGCATTGCGATCCCCTTCTATCCAGCGCTCCACCAGGATAAACAGATCGGTCCAGACGGTCTGCGGGCAGGCATAACCGCACCAGACTCGGCCCAGTGCCGAGGTGAACAGGAACAGCCCCAGCCCAGCCATGACCAGAAGGCCCGCGATGAAATAGAATTCATGCGGCCATATCTCGATCCAGAAGAAAAAGAAGCGCCGGTTGGCAAGGTCGATCAGGACAGCCTGATCCGGCAGGTTCGGGCCACGGTCCCAGCGAATCCAGGGCGTCAGGTAATAGATCCCCAAAGTCACGGCCATGATGACCCATTTCAGATTGCGGAACTTGCCCGAGACACGACGCGGAAAGATCGGTTCGCGTGCGGCATAGAGGCTTGGCGGGACTTCGGGTTCAGTCTGGGACACGGGGGAATCGCTCCGGCAATGATCTGCGTTTTGCCCTTTGTCACAGGGAAGGCGATCGGCAACCTTGACCTGCATCAATTATTGCATCTGCGGGGTATCTATTCGACACGAGAGCACGGCACCGTGATGCGAAACGGCCCACAGACTTGCGCTATGGGCCGTTTCGGGATCAGATGGCGCCGACCTTCCAGGAAACGCGCGAACAGGACGGAAGGTCGGCACCGACCCATGGGCGTTTGTGTCGCCCATGGGTGTCTCTTGTGGGCGGTTACTCGCCGCCACCCAGTTGGTGGACGTAAGTCGCGACCGCGCGGATCTCGGCCTCGCTCAGACGGTTTGTCCAAGAGGGCATCACGCCGAAGCGCGAATAGGTCACGGTCTGCATCAGCGTCTCGTGCGAACCGCCATAGAGCCAGATCGCGTCGGTCAGGTTCGGTGCCCCCTGCGCACGATCACCCGTGCCGTCATCCATATGGCAAGAGGCACAGTTGTCGGCATAGACCGTTGCCCCGGCTTCGACCAAGGACGCATCCTGCGGCGTTCCCGACAGCGACATGACATAGTTCACCACCTGGTCGATCTCCTCGGACGCCAGAATGTCGCCGAAGGCAGGCATCTGGGACCAACGGGCGTCGGGATCTTCCTCGTTCCGGATGCCATGCGCGATTGTTGTGTGAATGGCCTCGATGTCACCACCCCAAAGCCAGTCATCGTCCAGCAGGTTCGGATAGCCGGATGCGGCAACGCCTGCTGCACCCGAACCGTGGCACTGTGCGCACCAAGTGCGGAACACGGCAGCCCCGGCCGAGGTGGCATAGCCGCGCAGCTCGGGATCATCGGCGATCGCTGTCAGTTCGACCGATGCCAGTTGCGTGTTGATCTGGGCATTGGCCGCTTCGGCGGCCTCGATCTCGGTCTGGACATTCGCGCGGGTAGACCAGCCCAGCAGGCCGGGTGTCGCCGCCTTGATCCCCGGCCAGGCCGGATAGGCGATGGTATAGAGAACGGCCCAGAAGATCGTGGCGTAGAAGGTCCAGAGCCACCAGCGCGGCAGCGGGTTGTTGAACTCCTCGATCCCGTCCCAGCTGTGGCCCGTCGTGTCCACGTCGGGCTTCTTTGTGGATTTCTGCGGTTGCTTTGCCATGTCCTCACGCCTCCTTGGCGTCACGGGCGCGTGCAGGTATGTCCCCTGCGGCGGCGGGTTTGTCTTCATGCCGGAACGGGATATCGGCGACGTCGCGATAGGTCTTGCTGCTGCCGGGGCGCATCACGAACAGGACGACCCCTATAAAGAACAGGAACAGCGCAAGAAGCATCCAGCTGTCGGCGAATTCGCGCAGAAGGGAATAGGTTTCCATCTGTCGTCCCCCTTACCGGCTTGCATCGGGCGTGAAGGTCGAGAAATCGACCAAGGTGCCCAACATCTGAAGATAGGCGATCAGCGCATCGGTCTCGGAGATCCCGGGCTGAGCGTCGAAGTTGCGCACCTGCGCGCCGGGATAGCGTTCCACCAGACCGTCCCAGTCACCGTCAGGATCGGCCTGCACCGCAAAGTCGGCGCGGGCGTTCGCGATCATGTCGTCTGTATAGGGCACACCGATCATCCGGTGGGTTTCCAGAAGGTCCTGGATATACTCACCATCGATCAGCCGGTTTTCCAGAAAGCCGTATTTCGGCATCACGGATTCCGGCACCACCGATTGCGGGTCACGCAGGTGATCCACGTGCCAGCTGTCCGAGTAGCGCCCGCCGACACGGGCCAGATCCGGTCCGGTGCGCTTGGAGCCCCACTGGAACGGGTGGTCGTACTTGCTTTCCGCAGCGAGGCTGTAGTGGCCATAGCGTTCCACCTCGTCGCGCATCGGGCGGATCATCTGGCTGTGGCAGACATAGCACCCTTCACGGATGTAGATGTCACGCCCGGCCAGTTCCAGCGGAGAGTAGGGGCGCACGCCCTCTACATCCTCGATGGTGTTTTCCAGCCAGAACAGCGGGGCGATCTGCACGATCCCGCCCACAGTCACCACAAGGAAGGCGAAGATGGCCAAGAGCGTGACGTTCTTTTCAAGAACGGCGTGTTTGTCGAGAATTGCCATTGGTCCGGCCCTCCTTATTCAGCCGGGACTGCGGCGTGCGCGGATTTGACAGCCGGCGCGCTTTTCACAGTCATCCAGAGGTTGTAGCACATGATGATGGCACCGGTGAGGAACATGACCCCGCCCAGACCGCGCACCACATACATCGGGAATTTGGCGGCCACGGTGTCGGCAAAGCTGTTCACCAGGAAACCGTTGGCATCGACTTCGCGCCACATCAGGCCCTCCATGATCCCGGTCACCCACATGGCGGCGGCGTAGAGAATGATTCCGATGGTCGCCAACCAGAAGTGCCAGGAGACAAGGCTGAGGCTGTAAAGCCGTTCACGGTTCCACAGTTTCGGCACAAGGAAGTAGAGCGCGCCGAAGGTGATCATGCCGTTCCAGCCCAGCGCACCCGAGTGCACATGGCCAATGGTCCAGTCCGTGTAGTGCGACAAGGAGTTCACCGCGCGGATCGACATCATGGGACCCTCAAAGGTGGACATCCCGTAGAAACCCACCGAGATGACCATCATGCGGATGATCGGATCGGTGCGCAGCTTGTCCCATGCGCCGGACAGCGTCATCAGACCGTTGATCATGCCACCCCAGGACGGCATCCACAGCACGATCGAGAACACCATGCCAAGGGTCGATGCCCAATCCGGCAGCGCCGTGTAGTGCAGATGGTGCGGACCGGCCCAGATATAGATGAAGATCAGCGCCCAGAAGTGGATGATCGACAGTTTATAGCTGAAGACGGGGCGTTCGGCCTGCTTCGGCACGAAGTAATACATCATGCCAAGGAAACCGGCCGTCAGGAAGAAGCCAACCGCGTTGTGGCCATACCACCACTGCACCATCGCATCCTGCACGCCCGAGAAGACCTGCACGGACTTGGAACCGAGGAGCGACACCGGAATGCTGAGGTTGTTGACCACATGCAGCATCGCCACGGTGATGATGAAGGACAGGTAGAACCAGTTGGCCACATAGATGTGGGGTTCCTTGCGCTTGACCAGCGTGCCCATGAACACCGCCAGATAGGCCAGCCAGACGATGGTCAGCCACCAGTCCACATACCATTCGGGCTCGGCATACTCCTTGGACTGTGTCGCGCCCAGCAGATAGCCGGTTGCCGCCAGAACAATCACCAGCTGATAGCCCCAGAAGACGAACCACGCGAGGTTACCGCCCCACAGGCGCGCGGCGCTTGTGCGCTGGACCACATAGAACGAGGTCGCGATCAGCGCGTTGCCGCCAAAGGCGAAAATCACCGCCGATGTATGCAGCGGGCGCAGCCGTCCAAAGTTCAGATAGCCCTGCGCCCATTCGAAGTTGAGCACCGGGAAAGCAAGCTGAAAGGCGATGATCACGCCCACCAGAAACCCGACAACCCCCCACCCGGCAGTGGCGATCACACCGGCGCGCACGACGCCGTCCATGTATTCTCCGGACAGATCGCGCTTCACGACGGGTTCGTCGATCCCTCGCAAGACCCAGAGAAAGACCCCGCCCGCTGCGGCCGCCACGATCAGGGCGTTCACCAGATAGGCCAGGTCACGTGCGAAATTGGCCGCAATCAGCGCGAACAGCGTGATAAGGCCAAGCACGATCAGCTTGATATAATTCAACATTTTGCGTCCCTTTTGTCCTGTCCCGATGATTCGTGTTGATCGCGGGGGTTCTCCAGACTGGGTCAGTCATGCGGTCTTGCGGTCTGGATCGCCTTGATCTGTGTCAAGGCTGGAACGCTGCGTCTTTGACGCGTGTCAAAGTGGCGGCAGTCCCGACATGGTAGTGAGGGTCATGACTGGACTTCAAAGGAGAGTGACATGGCGTACAAGACATTGTTTTCGGTGATAACGGATACCGCGCTGGCGGGTCCCGTACTGGATCAGGCAATCGCCATGGCGACAGCTTGGGATGCCCATCTGGACGTATTGTGCATGGGTCTGGATCGCACGCAGACCGGCTTCTACTATGCCGGAGCCAATGCGCTGATCCTGCAAGAGACGATCACACGCGCCCAGGACGAGGCGCGCGCGGTTGAAGCGCATGTGCGCAAGATCCTTGAGGCCAGCGACGTGCGCTGGGGTCTGGACAGCGGCGTCGCGCAACTGGCCGATATGGGGCGACACGTCGCTCAGCGGGCGCGCTTCTCGGATCTGGTGATCCTGCCGAAACCTTATGGGGAAAAACGCGGCGTCGAACTGGAACCGATTCTGGAATCCGCGATGTTCGACGGGGCGGCCCCGGTCCTGATGGTGCCCGAGGCCGGACAGATCGTCACCGCGCCTCAGCGTATTCTGCTGGCCTGGAACGAAAGCGACGAGGCGTTGGAAGCTGCCCGCACCGCCCTGCCCCTTTTGATACAGGCCGATATCGTGCGGATCGTGGTGATCGACCCGCCGGTTCACAGCCCGACACGGTCAGATCCCGGCGGCTTGCTGTCACAATACCTGTCCCGTCACGGGGTCAATTGCGAAATTGACGTCCTGTCCAAGACCCTGCCGCGCGTGTCGGATGTCCTGATGCGCCATGCCGCGGATGTCGAGGCGGACATGATCGTGATGGGCGCCTACGGCCACTCGCGCTTCCGCGAGGCGATTCTTGGTGGTGCCACGCGCAACATGCTGGAGCATGCCAAGATCCCGGTGTTTCTTGCACATTGAATGACAAGGCGCGGCTGGCGGTTGCCAGTCGCGCCTTTCGTCATCCGGCCCGTGTCAGGCCAGCATTCCGCCATCGCTGTCGTCGCCTGCTTCTTCCAGAAGGCGTCCGAAATCCGGCACGGTCACATGCCGCTTGCCCTGTAGTGAGATCACGCCATCCCGCTTGAGCGCTGAAATCTGGCGGCTGACCGTTTCCAGCGTCAGGCCCAGATAGTCGGCCATCGCCTCCCGGGTCAGCGGCAGATCAAAGACCATGGATCCTTTGGGGGTTTGCAGTTTCAGCGACGCGTCACGCCGCGCGATGATCGTCAGAAGCGAGGCGATCTTTTCGCGCGCAGTCTTGCGTCCCAGCACCAGCATCCACTCCCGCGCTGCATCCAGCTCGTCCAGCGTCATCTCCAACAGGCGATGGGCGATATGGGGCGTGCGCTCCATCAAGGCTTCGAAGGGTTTCTTGCGGAAGCAGCACATCACCAGATCGGTGGTGGCAACCACGTCATAGGCCGAACCTTCACGCCCCGGACGTCCCACGAAATCCGAAGGCAACAACAGCCCCACCATCTGGGTGCGGCCATCCTCCATCGTCTGGGTCAGCGTTGCGATGCCTGTCACGACCGAGCCTACGAAATCCATCCGGTCACCGGACCAGATCACGGTCTGACCTGCTTCAAAGGATCGGTAGTATTTGATCTCTTCCAGCCGTTCGAGTTCGTCGCTTTCGCAACGCGCGCAAACCGCTCTGTGTCTGATAGGGCAATCGCCACACTCGACCGAGTGAGACACGGTTTTCTCATTCAGCATGTTGACACTTCGCGCACTTGATCTGGGTCAAAGAATTTTTCCCCAATGTCCAGAAGACTAGACAGATGATGATGAAAAAGCAACTCGCAAAACTGGGCCTGTTCGACGCGAAAGTGCCGCGGTATACCAGTTACCCCACCGCGCCACATTTCTCGAACGGGATTGGCGCGTCGGATTTTTCCAATTGGATCAAGGCAATAAGCCCAGGTTCGGATATATCTCTTTACGTGCATGTTCCGTTTTGTCGCAGGTTGTGCTGGTTCTGCGCCTGCAGGACACAGGGCACGCAGAGCGATGCGCCGGTAGCCGCCTATCTTGAGACGCTGAAGGCAGAGTTGACACTCCTCCGTCAGATCCTGCCCGACGGCGTGCGGCTGTCACGCCTGCACTGGGGTGGCGGCACGCCGACGCTCTTGTCGCCCGCGATGATGACCGATCTGGCTGGCGCAATCTTTGATGTGGCACCGATGGCCCCGGATGGCGAATTCTCGGTCGAGATTGACCCGAACGAGATCGACGCGGCGCGCCTGGATGCTTTGGCGGCGGCCGGCATGAACAGGGCCTCGATCGGGGTGCAGGATTTTGACGAGGCGATCCAGCAAACCATCGGACGCCTGCAAAGCTATGACATCACACGCGATGCCGTGAACGAAATCAGGGCGCGCGGTGTCAAAAGCCTGAATGCCGACATCCTTTTCGGTCTGCCTCATCAGTCGCGCGCGCGGATCACCGAAAGTGTGCAGAAACTGCTGTCCCTGAACCCGGACCGGGTCGCGCTCTACGGCTATGCCCATGTCCCATGGATGGCCAAGCGCCAGCAGATGATCCCGTCGGACGCGCTGCCCACACCGGAAGAGCGGCTGGAGTTGTTCGAGACGGCGCGCAAGCTGTTCCTGTGGGATGGCTATGCCGAAATCGGCATCGACCATTTCGCCACCCAGACCGATGGTCTGACCGTGGCGCAGAAGGCCGGGAAACTGCGGCGGAACTTTCAGGGCTATACCGATGACCCTGCCGATGTGCTGATCGGTGTCGGGGCGTCGTCCATCTCGAAGTTTCCGCAAGGATATGCGCAGAACGCGCCTGCCACCGGGGCCCATACAGGGGCTATCCGCGAGGGGCGCTTCTCGGTCTCGAAAGGGCATGCCTTCTCTGCCGAGGACAAGCTGCGCAGCCGGATGATCGAAGCCTTGATGTGTGATTTCCGCATCGACAGTGCCGAATTGCAGACGCGTTTCGGTGTCACCCAAGCGCAGGTGCAGCAGTTGTTCGACCGGGCGACCGCCCAGTTTCCCGGCATCCTGCACATGGCTGACGGCATTTTGAGCATCCCTGTCGCGGCCCGTCCCCTGACCCGCATGATCGCCCGCAGTTTCGACGCCTATGACATGAGCAAGGCCGGACACAGTTCCGCGATCTGACCGAAGCCCCTTCAGGCGGCGGTCAGATCCAGTGCCGCCGCCAGCAGGCTGCGGGCGTAATCGGTCTGCGGATCGGCAAACAAGGTCTGCGCGTCACCCGCTTCGACCACGTCGCCCTGTTTCATCACGATCATCTTGTGGCTCATGGCGCGTACCACGTTCAGGTCGTGGCTGATGAACAGATAGGCCAGCCCGTATTTCACCTGCAACGCGCGCAACAGATCGACGATCTGCACCTGCACGGTCATATCCAGGGCCGACGTGGGCTCGTCCAGCACCAGCAGCTTGGGCCGCAGGATCATGGCACGGGCAATGGCGATGCGCTGGCGCTGACCGCCGGAAAACTCGTGCGGATAGCGGTGCATGGTGGCAGGGTCCAACCCCACCTCCGCCATGATTTCGGCCACCATCTGGCGCTTGTCCTGTCCCGGTGCGACACCGTGCACACCCAGACCTTCGGCGATGATCTGTTCGCAGGTCATGCGCGGGGACAGGCTGCCGAAAGGGTCCTGAAACACGATCTGCATGTCCTTGCGCAGCGCGCGCAGCCGCGACGTGGACCAGCCGCGCACGTCCTGCCCGTCGAAGGTGATACCGCCCTCTGATGCGATGAGCCGCATGATGGCCAATGCCAGCGTTGTCTTGCCTGAGCCGCTTTCGCCAACGATGCCCAAAGTCTCGCCCGCGCGGACGCTGATCGTCGCGTCATTCACGGCCTTCACATGACCCACGGTGCGTTTCAGAAAGCCGCGCTGGATGGGAAACCAGACTTTCAGATGATCAGTGCGGATCAACTCTTTCGCATCCGCCGCCACGGGGGCAGGCGTGCCCACGGCACGCGCGGCCAGCAGCTTGCGGGTGTAGTCGTGCTGCGGATTGGCGAAAATCTCGGCGGTCGGGCCCTGCTCGACTATCTCGCCGCCCTTCATGACGCAAACCTTGTCGGCGATGCGACGCACGATCCCCAGATCATGGGTGATGAACAGCAGCCCCATATTCTCGGTCCGCTTCAATTCGGCCAGCAGGTCAAGGATCTGCGCCTGAATGGTCACGTCAAGCGCCGTGGTCGGTTCATCCGCGATCAGCACATCGGGTTTGTTGGCCAGTGCCATGGCAATCATCACCCGCTGGCGCTGCCCGCCCGACAATTGATGCGGATAGGCGCCAAGGCGGCTTTCGGCGTCCCGGATACCGACCTTTTCCAGCAACTCGATGATGCGAATCCGCGCCGCCTCGCCGACAATCCCCTGATGCAGCGCCAAGGACTCGGACAACTGCCGTTCGAGCGTATGCAGCGGGTTCAGGCTGGTCATCGGTTCCTGAAAGATGAAACTGATGTCATTGCCGCGCACTTTGCGCAGTAGCGCGTCATCCGCACCGATCATCTGCTGACCATCATAGGTCACCGACCCCGAGACCTGCGCGGACTCCCCCAACAGGGACACGGTGCTCAGCGCGGTAACGGACTTGCCCGATCCGCTTTCACCGACCAGTGCAACGGTTTCGCCCCGCTCAAGCGTGAAGCTGACTCCACCCACGGCATGCGTCAGCTTGCCATCCTGACGGAACGAGACGTTCAGATCCTTGACCTCAAGAAGGCTCATTGAAAAGTCTTTCTGGGATCGAAGGCATCACGCACGCCTTCGAAAATGAAGACAAGCAGCGACAGCATGATGGCAAAAACGAAAAACGCGGTGAAACCCAGCCAAGGCGCCTGCAGGTTCTGTTTGGCCTGAAGCGTCAACTCTCCCAAAGACGGTGAGGAGGATGGCAGGCCAAAACCCAGAAAATCCAGCCCTGCCAAGGTGGCAATCGTGCCTGTCACGATGAAGGGCAGCATCGTCACGGTCGCCACCATCGCATTGGGCAGCATGTGGCGGAACATGATCGTGGTGTTGCTGACGCCCAGCGCCTTGGCCGCGCGGACATATTCAAGGTTGCGCGCCCGCAGGAATTCCGCCCGCACCACACCCACCAGCGCCGTCCAGCCGAACAGCACGGTGATAAACACCAACAGCCAGAAACTTCGCCCCAGAATAGCGAACAGGATGATGATGACATAAAGCGCCGGGGTCGCCCCCCAGATCTCGATAATGCGCTGAAAGATCAGATCGACCCACCCCCCGAAATAGCCCTGAATGGCCCCCGCCGCGATCCCGACAAGCGAGGCCAGAGTCGTCACGATCAGCGTGAACAGGATCGACAGGCGGAAACCATAGATGACACGCGCCATCACATCGCGTTTCGTATCATCCGTGCCCAGCCAGTTCTGACTGTTGGGCGGCAGGGGTGCGGCACCGGGACGGTCCACGGTCGTGCGGTAGCTGTAGGGGATGATCGGCCAAATGGACCAGCCTTGCTCGATTGCCTGACCGTCCACTATGCCCGTTTCGGCCTGCGCCTTGATGCCTTCGGGATCGTCGAAGCACGCTTCCAGTCCGCCCGATGCGATAAGGCACTGCACCTCGATATCGCGATAAGGTGCTTCGGTCTGAAAATCGCCGCCAAAGGTGGTTTCAGGGTAGAAGCGGAAGATCGGCGTATAGAACTCGCCCTGATATTTCACGAGGATCGGTTTGTCATTGGCGATGAACTCGGCGAACAGGGACAGGCCGAACAGCACCGAAAAGATGATCAACGACCAGAAGGCGCGCCGGTTACGCTTGAAATTGTTCCAGCGGCGCTGGTTGAGCGGCGACAGAAACGCCTTCTTGGGCGCGGCCAGATCGGCGGGCATGGGCGCGGGTGTCACAGTCGGATCAGGCAGGGTCGCCATCGCTCAGCCCTCCCTTTTTTCAAAGTCGATGCGCGGATCGACCAGCACATACATCAGGTCCGACAGGATGCCCACCACCAGCCCGATCAGGCCAAAGATGAACAGCGTGCCGAAGATCACCGGATAGTCGCGCGCCACCGCCGCCTCGAACCCAAGCCGTCCCAGACCATCCAGCGAGAAGATCGTCTCGATGATCAGCGATCCTCCGAAGAACACACCGATGAAGACGGCCGGAAATCCCGCGATCACGATCAGCATCGCATTGCGGAAGACATGGCCATACAGCACCTTCTTTTCCGACAGCCCTTTGGCGCGTGCCGTCATGACATAGTGCTTCTTGATCTCGTCCAGAAAACTGTTCTTCGTCAACAGGGTCAGCGTGGCAAAGGCCGAGATCGTCGAGGCTGTCACCGGCAATGCGATGTGCCAGAAGTAGTCAGCCACCTTGCCCAGCAGGGACAGTTCATCGAAATTATCCGAGGTCAGGCCGCGCAGCGGGAAGATCTGGAAATAGGACCCGCCCGCGAACAGCACCAGCAGAAGGATCGCGAACAGGAAGCCGGGAATGGCATAGGCCACGATGATCATGCCGGATGTCCATGTATCGAAGGGCGAGCCATCCTTGACAGCCTTGCGGATTCCCAACGGGATCGACACCGCATAGGCGATCAGCGTCGACCAAAGGCCCAGCGTGATCGACACGGGCATTTTTTCCAGAACCAGATCAATCACGCTGATCGAGCGGAAGTAGCTGTCACCGAAATCCAGCCGCATGTAATTCCACAGCATCGTGAAGAACCGCTCCAGCGGCGGCTTGTCGAAGCCGAACTCGGCCTCCAACTGTGCGATGAACTCGGGCGGCAGACCGCGCGCACCGGCATATTCGCTGTCTGATCCGGCCCCTGCACTGACACCTGCGTCACCACCGCCTGCGAACCCCTCGAACACATCGCCCTGCCCCTGCACCTGCGCGATGATCTGTTCGATCGGCCCCCCGGGCACGAACTGCACCAGCGCAAAGTTGATGATCATGATCCCCAGCAGCGTGGGGATGATCAACGCCAGACGGCGGAGGATATAGGCGCCCATGTCGTGGTCCCTAGCGGATCGCGCCGGACGCCCGAAGGGCCTGCGCTTTCTCGGGGTTGAACCACCAGATCGACAATTCTCCCATGCCGTTGGGCGGCGGGGTATCGGTGTAGGGACGCTCGTACATGTCGAAATAGGCGATGTTGTGCTCGCCCTTGTACCACTGGGGCACCCAGATGTGCATCGCGCGCAGCACCCGGTCCAGCGCCGAAACAGCAGCTTCCAGATCTTCGCGACTGGTCGCGTTCTCGATCGTGCGGATCAGCGAATCCACGGCCGGATTGTTGACGCCAGCGATGTTGTTCGATCCCTCGACATTCGCGGCCTCGCCACCAAAGATTCCGCGCAGTTCGATCCCCGGTGTCTGCGACATGGCATAGCGCCGCGTCACGATGTCGAAATCGAAGGTCTTTTCCCGCTCTTGCGACTGGGCGGCATCGACGCGCACATAAACCGCGTCCACGCCAAGGCGGCGCAGGTTCTCGACATAGGGGTTGATGATGCGCTCAAAACTGGCGCTGTCATTCAGCACCTCGATCCGCAGGCGCTCTCCGTCGGCGTTGACGCGAATGCCGTCAGCACCCACGGTCCAACCCGCTTCCTCCAGCAGGCGGCCCGCCTGACGCAGGGCACGCCGGTCCGCCACGCTCGACGGATCGGACTCGGCGGGGCTGAAGGCCGGTTCTGTGAAGACGCTCTCGGGGATATGCGCACGCAGCGGTTCCAGCAGCGCCAGTTCCGCATCCGAGGGCAGTCCCTCGGCCTGCATTGTCGAGTTTTCCCAGAAACTGTCCGTCCGCTTGTAGATACCGTAGAACAGGCTTTCGTTGGCCCATTCGAAGTTGAAGGCCATGCCCAGTGCCTGACGCACGCGCGCATCTTCGAAAATGGGCCGGCGCAGGTTGAACCAGAACCCCTGCGTGCCGGCGGGACGGCCATCGGGTAGCGTCTCGACCTTCACCGCTTCACTTTGCACGGCCGGGAAATCATAGCCGGTGGCCCAGATCAGAGACATGAATTCTTCACGGTACATATAGGCACCGGCCTTGAAGGCTTCGAACGCGGTCGTGTAATCGGCGAAATACTCGACCTGCAGAATGTCGAAATTGTTCTGGCCGACGTTCACGTTCAGATCGCGCGCCCAATAATCATCGCGCCGCTTGTAGCTGACCGACCGGCCCGGATCGACACGGTTCAGCGCATAGGGCCCGGACCCGAGCGGCGGTTCCAGCGTGGATTCCGCGAAGTCGCGTGTCTCGTAATAGGCGCGCGAAAAGATAGGCAGGCCCGCCGCGCTCATCGGCAATTCGCGCAGGGCGCCATCGGGGTTGAATGTGAACTTCACCGTGTGGTCATCCAGCGCCTCGACCGACTGGAAATCCCTGAACAGCACGCGATAGGAAGGCTGACCCTTGTCGCGCAACACTTCGTAGCTGAAGACCACGTCATGGGCCGTCACGGGCGTTCCGTCAGAGAATGTCGCTTCGGGCCGCATGTAGAAAATCGCCCATTCCCGGCTTTCCGGATACTCGATCGTATGGGCGACAAGCCCGTACATCGCGTCAGGCTCATCCAGCGATCCGGTCATCAGCGTGTCGAAGAACACGCTGGACAGCGCCGCAGCGTTGCCCTTGAGGATATAGGGCGAAAGGCTGTCAAATGTGCCGAACCCCCAGGTCGAGAACGTGCCGCCCTTGGGTGCCTCAGGGTTGACGTAGTCGAAATGGGCGAAACCTTCGGGATATTTCAGCTCGCCAAAAGTGGAAATGCCGTGAGCGCGGATGATACGTTCTTCCGCCCTGACAGGCGCTATCGCCGTCATCATCACAACACAGGCCGCGACCAGCGCCATGAAGGCCGGCATAGGCAGGAACGAAAAGGGTGGGACGGTGCGCGCGGCGGCGCTGTTGCGGGGCCGGTTCAAGTGCTCATCCTCCTGCTGACGCGACCGGTGCGATCCGGTCTTGCATGATCTACCTAAGCTAAAGGCCGAGAATAACCATATTCAAGTTCAGATTAGGTGATCTTTCCGTGATCGACGCGAAAGCCGGCAAGCGTTCATGAAAAAGACCGCCGGTGCAGCGCAGCGGCGGTCTTTCGAAACGATGTGACCCAGCGATAGATCAGTTGTCGATGCTGTCCAGATAGGCAATCAGGTCGGCGCGATCCTCGGGCGACTTCAAACCAGCAAAAGCCATCGAGGTGCCGGGGGCATAACCGCGGGGATTTTCGATGAAAGCAGACAGATTCTCAGGCGACCACACGTCATCGGTGCCGATGGCGCCCGAATAACCGAAACCATCCACCGACGCCTTGGGACGGCCAACCACGCCATACAGATGCGGCCCGGTGCCGTTCGCGCCCTCTTCCAGCTTGTGGCAGGCGGCGCATTTGTTGAACTGCCGCGCACCCGCACCGACGTCGGCCGACGCAAGCAGGGTTGCGAAATCAACTTCTTCTTCGGCCTCTGCGGCAACTTCCTCTTCACCGGTGTCGATCACATAGGCCTGCTGCACGTCACCATGACCACCGCCCGTGTGATAAAGTTCTTCCGCGCCCCATTTGGCCAGCAGGAAAATCAGCAGGGCACCACAGAAAGCACCCAGGGTCTTGGTGAAGGTCATCGTGTCAAGCATGTCTGGCCCGTCCGTTTTGAATCGGTTTGCTGTTTGTCGCTATCGGGCGGGTATCTATTGCTTCCCCTTCTGCGTGGCAAGGTATAGTTACCGCGACCAAACGCCCTTGTGGGCAAAAAGTGAGCCGCATTCGACAGGAATTGACCCATATGAGCAATCGTATCGCCTTTCAGGGAGACCTCGGCGCCTATTCGCACGAGGCCTGTGTCGCGGCGCGCCCGGACATGGAGGCGCTGCCCTGCCGGACCTTCGAGGACGTGATCGAGGCGGTCAATTCCGGACGCGCTCAGATGGCGATGCTGCCGGTCGAGAACTCGACCTATGGCCGGGTCGCCGATATCCATCGGCTGCTGCCCGAGTCCGGCTTGCACATCGTGGACGAGGTTTTCGTGCGCGTCCGCATCTGCCTGATGGCACGGCCGGGCACGCCATTGGACAAGATACGCAAGGTGCGCGCCCATCTGGTACTGATCCCGCAGGCCCGTGCCTTCCTTGACGCCCACGGCATAGCCGCCGAAGCCGCCGCAGACAGCGCCGGCGCTGCTGCCGAACTGGCGCGTGGCGGTGCCGCAGATCAGGGTGTGCTGGCCAGCGAACTGGCGGCAAAGATTCACGGCCTCGAAGTGCTGGCCCGCGACATCGAGGATCACGGACACAACACCACGCGATTCCTGCTGATGGCACCCAAAGCCGATCTCAGCCGCCGGTCGGACCACATGATGACCACTTTCATCTTTCAGGTCCGCAACATTCCGGCCGCGCTTTACAAGGCGATGGGTGGTTTTGCGACCAATGGCGTCAACATGACCAAACTGGAAAGCTACATGGTGGGCGGCTCCTTCACCGCGACACAGTTCTACGCCGATATCGAAGGACACCCCGAAGATGCCAATGTCCGGCTGGCTCTGGAAGAGTTGCGCTATTTCACCAATGAGCTGACGATCCTGGGGGTCTATCCCGCCGACCCCAAGCGGTTCTGATGCACCCCACGCAGACGGATGAAAGGAACTCCATGAAAGTCCATATCCTCGACGACTGGTTCGATACGCTGCGTGGCCTGCCCTCGTTCGCAAAGCTTCAGGGCCATGACGTGACGGTCTGGACCGATCATGTCGAGGATGTGGATGTGCTGGCCCAGCGACTGGCAGAGGCCGAGGTGCTGGTGTTGTTCCGCGAGCGTACGCCCGTCACGGCGGCGCTGCTGGAACGGTTGCCCGGTCTGCGCCTGATCTCGCAACGCGGACCTTATCCGCATGTGGATGTGGCAGCCTGCACGGCCCATGGCGTGTTGCTGTCATCCAACATGAGCGCGGGTCTGCCCTCTTATGCGGCGGCAGAGCTGACATGGGGTCTGATCCTGGCGGCGATGCGCCAGATACCGCAGCAGATGGCCTCGCTCCGTGCCGGCGACTGGCAGATGGGTGTGGGGCGCACGCTGCGTGGCAGACCGCTGGGACTTTATGGCTATGGTCGGGTCTCCGGCGTGGTGGCCGGCTATGCGCGCGCCTTCGGGATGCCGGTGCATGTGTGGGGGTCCGACGACGCCCGTATCCGCGCGCGCTCGGACGGTCTGCATGTGCCTGACAGCCGCGAGGCGTTCTTTGGCGGTTGCGACGTGATCAGCCTGCATGTGAAACTGACGCCACAGACACGCGGGATCATCACCGCCGCCGATCTGGCACAGATGCGGGCGGGTTCGGTTCTGGTCAACACCTCACGCTCGGGTCTGATCGCTCCGGGGGCCTTGCTTGACGGGCTGAATGCCGGGCATCCCGGCATCGCCGCATTGGATGTGTTCGACACGGAACCGCTGACCAATCCTGCCGATCCGCTGATGTCGCATCCCAACGTGATCTGCACGCCCCATATCGGCTATGTGACCGAGGATGAGCTGGACATGCAATTCGGTGATATCTACGACCAGATCAACGCATTCCAAGAAGGCGCGCCAATCCACATGGCCAATCCCGAGGCCAGTCCGCAAAAGTGATCCACGCCTCAGGTCGCGCGCCTGGCCCGGTCTTCCAGATCGCTGGCATAGTCTGCCATCCGCAGATGGAACTTCTTGTTCAGGTTATTCCGCGCCAGCTTGAGCGATTGCACGAACAGCCGTGCCGAAATCGACTTGGGTTTCAGCTCAAGGTCCACGCTCAGGCGGGTCCGGCCACGCGACAGGGCCACCAGCTCTACCGTCATGTTGGAATGCAATCCCTGTGCGACCGAGTCGAATCTCATGGCGTGGGGCGGCTCATAGGTGGTCATCACGATATCCAGCTTGCGCTGACGTCCGCGCGCCATGAAGGCGGCTGTCCAGCTCATGCCGACACCGGGCTTGTGCAGGCTGTCGGTCCGCTGCACCTCGGCACCACGCCGCAAGGCGGCGCGCTCCAATGCTGCAAAATCGCTGACCAGCGCAAAGACCTGCTCGATCGGCGCCTCGATATCTTCTTTCGCAGAGAACTTCATGACGGATCACTCATCAAACATATCTACGGCAGGACCTGCTCCTGGCGCAACGGGGTGGAAGGACAACGGACCGGACGTTGATCCGGATCGCGCATAGCGGACACATGGGCCAGTGCGCAAGCCCATGTCAATCAAGCCTGTCCGCAAGCCAATGGCTGATGATGAAATGGGCGATCGCCCCTTTGCGTGCCGGCAGCAATTTGGGATGACGCCCGGCAAAAGCCTCCAGCATCTCGTCACGACTGACCCAGATCGCATCCTCGATCTCAACCGGATCAATGGTGATGTCGCGACTCGTCGCCTCGCCACGGCAACCCAGCATCAGGGATGACGGAAAGGGCCAGGGCTGGCTGGCCAGATAGTCCACCTGCCCCACGCGGACACCCGCTTCTTCCCAGACTTCACGGCGCACGGCGGCCTCGATCGTCTCGCCGGGTTCGATGAAACCTGCAAGCAGGGAATACATCCCCTCGGGCCAGCCATGCGAGCGTCCCATCAGAACCGAATTCCCATGGGTTATCAGCATGATGACAACAGGGTCTGTGCGCGGAAAATGATGCGCGCCACAGGCAGCGCAATCGCGTTGCCAGCCCGCTTTGGCCACGTGGCTGCGCCCCCCGCAGACAGCGCAGAACCCATGCGTGGCATGCCAGTTCAAAAGCGCGCGGGCGCTGGCCGCCAGTTCGGCATCGCGCGGGCTGATCCGTGTCATCACGGTGCGCAGTTCGGCGAAACGGTGCGTGTCGGGCAAGGCGGGATGGACCTGCTCGCTGCGATCGACAAAGCTGTTGACGGATGACAGGTCCTGATCGGCAGGTGTCCAGTCGGCCAGATCATGCGCAAAGACCGCCGCACCATCCTCGCGCCCCAGAAAAAACGGGTCGGGCGCGGCCTCGGCCAGCACCGGGTGGGACAATGGCAGTCGCGCCAATGTCCGGCCTTCGGGGCCATCAGCCAGCAGCGGCTTGCCACGCCAGAACAGGACAGTGCGGCTGTCAGCCGCCGCCAATGCACTGGTCAGTGCTGCGGCATCGCCTCGCAACTCGGCCGCCCTGTCCAGACCAGAGCCTCCGAAAGTCACCGTTTCCGCTATTTTCATTCTGCCTTGCGCCTCTGAACCCGTCTTGCCGCGTTTTTCTGCGCAAGATTGGCATTGCAGCAAGGGGAATGCAAAGCATCCGCACCGCTTTCAATCATTTTCGCTTTCCGGTAGTAAATTGATCCCGTATACTACCAGACGGAACGCGCCACGCCCTCGCGCGATCCGTTGATCTTTGGTCGCAGGTCCGGCACCGGCGTCGTTTTTGTGTGGTAGCACGTGTCTTTTTCCCCGGTGACCGGACTGCCCCGGTCAGGACCTTCGTTTGCGCCCCTGGATCTGCGCCTGATGCAGACCACGGACCTTCACGCACATCTGCTGGCTTATGACTATCTGTCGGACCGCGAGTCCGACAGGATGGGGCTGTCCCGTCTGGCCAGCCTGATCCGCGCCGCCCGGAAGGAGGCAGCAAACAGCCTGCTGCTGGACACGGGCGATCTGTTGCAGGGGAATGCTCTTGGCGATCTCTGTGCAATGCCACGCATGGCAACACGGGACCGGGTGCATCCGATGATCGCGGCCATGAACCACCTGCGCTATGATGCGGGAACGCCCGGCAATCACGATTTCGACCATGGCGTCGCATTCCTGATGCGTAGCCTTGGGCAAGCCGCGTTTCCCATGCTCTGTGCCAATGTCGCCCGCAGCCTTGGCCCCACACCCTGCGAGGATGAGACACTATTGCCACCCTCGACGATCCTGACCCGCAGGGTGCAGGATCGGGACGGTGTATGGCATGATCTGAGAATAGGGATGATCGGCCTTCTGCCGCCGCAGATAGAGATCTGGGACAGGCCCCAATTTGAGGGCTGCCTGCAAACCCGCGACATGGTGCAGACCGCCAGGGCGCACCTGCCTCGGCTGCGCGAGGCGGGCGCGGATCTGGTCGTGATCCTGTGCCATTCCGGTATCGCGCCCGAAGGTGGCACCGGGCGGTTGGAAAATGCCGCCCTCGCGTTGGCGGCGCTTCCGGGTGTCGATGCGATCCTCTGCGGGCATCAGCATGAGAGCTTTCCGGGCCCATCCTTTGCCGGAATCACTGGCGTGGACAGCGCGGCGGGCACGCTGCATGGCACCCCGGCGGTGATGGCGGGGTTCTGGGGCTCGCATCTTGGGCTGATCGACCTGACCCTTGAACGCGATGCCACAGGGTGGCATGTGGCGCGCCATCGCGTCAGCCTGCGCCCAATCTGCCGGCAGGACATAGCGGGCGGACGCAGGCGCGCGCTGGTGGCGGATGATCCCGCCGTTCTTGCGCTGGCCCGCGCCGTTCATTCCCGGACCCTGGCCCATATCCGCCGCCCGCTCGGCCATGTCAGCAAGCCTGTCCATTCCTTCTTTGCTTTGGTGGCCGACGACCCCTCGATCCAATTGGTTGCCGAAGCGCAGCGGGCACGGGTGGCAGAGCTTCTGCATGGAACCGAAAGCGCGCATTTGCCCCTGCTGTCCGCCGTCGCCCCGTTCAAGGCTGGCGGTCCCGCAGGCCCAGACCATTTCACCGATGTGCCGGCAGGTCCTCTGCGCGTGCGCAATCTGGCCGATCTATACCTCTTTCCGAACCGCCTGTGCGCGGTGCAGGTCACCGGGGCGGCGCTGTCGGACTGGCTGGAACACGCGGCGGGGCAGTTCAACCAGATCTTGCATGGCGGACAGGACCAGATGTTGCGGGATCCGGCTGTGCCCAGCTACAATTTCGATGTGATCTGCGGATTGCGCTATGTCATCGACCCCTCGCAACCCGCCCGCTTTGCCCCTGACGGGCGATTGATCAACCCGGACGCGCGGCGGGTGCGTGACATCACCTGGAACGGCAACCCGGTGGCGGCGGATGACCAGTTCGTCGTGGCGACCAACAGCTATCGCGCCAGCGGTGGTGGTGGTTTTGCCGCCGCCGTCGAGATGCACTCCGTCGCGCTGGATGCTGGCAGCCCCTATGCGCCCGAGACCATCCCCGAAGTGCTGGCCAACTATGTCGCCCGTTGTGGCGTGGTCATCCCCGTCACACGACCCGTCTGGCGGTTTGCGCCATCGCCCGGCACCTCTGTCCTGTTCGACAGCGCCCCGGCCGCCGCTGATACGCTTCATGAATTGAACGGGATCTGCATCGAACGGGCCGGCACGGCGCCAGACGGCTTTGCCCGGTTCCGACTGCATTTCTGACCTGGATCAGGTCAGGTGTCGCAGATCAAGCACCGTCTTGCATATCCGGCCCCTGCCCCCTATATGAAGCGTCGAGAGGTTGGCGCGGGCAGGCACCTCGCCAACCCGGTCAGGTCCGGAAGGAAGCAGCCGTAACGAGCCCCGCTTGGGTCGTTGTCCAGCCTCTCACCTTACCCCCCTTTCAACGACACTGTGCCGCGCCCCTTGCGTGCGCGACCGAAACGGGCCAAGCATCATGGCTGACCCGGAACCTTGCCTGAAAGGCGCAGATGCACGACGAACCCCTATTGCCAGACCCGACCGGCGCCGCGCTGACGCTGTCGGATCTGGGCTGGTCCGCATATTTCGCGGATCAATGCGAGGATGCGGCGGCCCTGTTGCCGATGCGGATCATCTCGGTCCAGCGCGCAATGGCGACCGGGCTTGATCCGGATGGCGAACACCCCTTGGGGTTCCCTCCGGAATTGCGGGCGGGCGGACTGGCCGTTGGGGACTGGGTGCTGGTCGATCCCGACACGGGCCGGATCGCAAAGGTGCTGGAACGTTCGTCTGTTCTCAGCCGCCGCGCCGCAGGGGTTGAGGCCAAGCCGCAGCTTCTGGCGGCAAATGTCGATACACTCTTCATCACAACCTCCTGCAATGCCGATTTCAACCCGGCGCGGCTTGAGAGGTATCTTGTGCTGGCCCTTGATGCCGGTGTGGCCCCCGTGATCGTGCTGACCAAGACGGACCAGACCGAAGATGCCCAGCGCTATGTCGATCAGGCCCGCGCCCTGTCAGACAAGCTGGACGGCGTGATCGCCCTGAATGCCAAGGACCCTTCGCAGATCACGCTGCTGTCCGCATGGTGCGGCACGGGTCGCACCGTGGCCTTTGTCGGATCATCAGGTGTCGGCAAATCCACGTTGATCAATGCCCTGACCGGCAGCGTGCAGGCCACCGCCGACATGCGGCAGGACGATGCCAAGGGCCGCCACACCACCACGGCGCGCTCGCTGCACCTGATCGCGGGCGGTGGGCTGGTCATCGACATGCCGGGAATGCGCGAGCTGGGACTGCATGACGTGGCTGGCGGCATCGCCGAGCTGTTCGAGGATATCACCCTTCTCACAACGCAATGCAAATTCCGCGACTGCAAGCACATGGCCGAGCCAGGCTGCGCGGTGCAGGATGCGGTCGCCGCAGGCACCGTGGACCCTGCGCGGCTGGATCGCTGGCGGAAACTGACATCCGAGGATGCGCTCAACACGACCTCTATGACCGTCAGCCGCCGCCGCGCGCGCGCCCTGACCCGCGCCCACAAGGCCGAACAAGACGCGAACCGCAATGCCAAAGCTCCCAAGCCCGGCAAGGGGCCCCGCAAGGGCTAGGAGCGGGCTTTCGTCCGCCGCCGCAACGCCCAATCCATCTGGGCCTCGGTCTCGATCGCGCAGGGGCGCAAGGCCCGCAGGCGTTTCAGGGCCGGTCCCGCCGCCTCTCCCGCCTCGATCATCAGGCGCAGGGCGATCATGCCGGACCGCCCGCAACCTCCCTTGCAATGCACCAGCACCCGGCCGCCGCCGGACAGCGCTTTCAACGCCATGGCGCTGACCTCGCGCCAGCGGGCATCGGTCTCGCGATCGGGTATGCCGAAATCCGCGATCGGCAGATGCACCCAGCGCGCGCCGCGTTCCTGCATGTCCTGACCCAGTCGCTCCGATCCGGTTTCGATCAATTCGATCCGCGTGGTCAGGCTGATCAACAACGCAGGCTGCCATTCGCGCAGATGCGCAAGGTCCGCAGCATAGTCGCCACGCCCGCCCGGCATGGGAGCGATGGCAAGAATGCCACCAGCCACCGGCAGTGCATGGATGACCAGCGACGACATGTCAGAGCGTCCTTGCCCCAAAGGTGTCACAGCGCCCGATCTCGCCGCTGTCATAACCGATGGTGAACCAGCGCGCGCGCTGTTCACTGGTGCCATGGGTGAATGTATGGGGCTGCGGCACGCGCCCTGCCCGCTTTTGCAGCAGATCATCCCCGATCATCCGCGCAGCATTCAACGCCTCTTCCAGATCACCGGGTTCCAGAAGACCGTCTACCGCCCGCGCCCAGACACCCGACAGGCAATCCGCCTGAAGCTCCAACCGCACGGTCAGGGCATTGCCCTCGGCCGTGCTGGCCGCCTGCCGGGCGCGATGCACCTCTCCCAGAATGCCAAGCTCGTTCTGGATGTGATGCGCCACTTCATGAGCGATGACATAGGCGGCCGCGAAATCACCCTTGGCCCCCAATTCGCGCGACAGCGTGGCGAAGAATTCCGTATCAAGATAGGCTTTGCGATCCGCCGGACAGTAGAACGGTCCCGTCGCCCCTGACGCTCCGCCGCAGGGGCTTTGCGTCACACCGGAATACAGCACCAGCACCGGCGGAACATAATCCACCCCTGCTTGCGCGGGCATGACCTGATCCCAGACGGCCTCGGTCGTGGCCAGAACGCGGGCCGTGAAGTCGGCGGCATGATTCTCGGCCTCGGTGGGCGTGCGCTGGGTGATCTGACCGCGCGGGTCCTGATCCTGCAACAGGGGCGTCACGTCGATCCCTGCGAAATACCCGATGGCCAGCACCACAAGCAGGCCTACGCCGCTCAGGCCCGCCTTTCCGCCGACGCGCCGCGCCTGACCGCGCCGGTCCTCGATATTGCGGCTGCGCCGCACGTCCTTGAGCCGCATCGTCGATCCCCCCCGGAACCCAGCATGACCAGACCAGACTACACCAAAGACGGTAGCGGAAAAGCCCGGATTCACCTTGCCTCTTGTGCGGCCACGTCTGGACGCGGGCGGGCCGATTGCCTAGGTTGAGGTCTGACCCCTGAACCCGAGGCCCCATGACCCAGACACAAGCCACCGGCTACCGCGTTCTGGCCCGGAAATACCGGCCCGAAACCTTTGCCGATCTGGTCGGTCAGGATGCCATGGTGCGCACCCTGCGCAATGCCTTTGCCGCCGACCGTATCGCGCAGGCCTTCATCATGACCGGCATCAGGGGCACCGGAAAGACCACAACCGCGCGGATCATCGCCAAGGGCATGAACTGCATCGGTGTGGACGGAACAGGTGGGCCGACCACAGATCCCTGTGGCCAGTGCGAACATTGCGTAGCGATCATGGAAGGCCGCCACGTCGATGTGATGGAAATGGACGCCGCCTCCCGCACCGGCGTGGGCGACATCCGCGAGATCATCGAAAGCGTGCATTACCGCGCCGCCTCGGCCCGCTACAAGATCTACATCATCGACGAAGTGCACATGCTCTCGACCAGCGCGTTCAACGCGCTGCTCAAGACGCTGGAAGAGCCGCCCGCGCATGTGAAGTTCATCTTCGCCACGACCGAAATCCGCAAGGTGCCGGTCACCGTCCTGTCCCGCTGCCAGCGATTCGACCTGCGCCGGATCGAACCCGAAGTGATGATCGCCCTGCTGCGCAAGATCGCCGGGGCCGAGGGCGCACAGATCACCGATGACGCGCTGGCCCTGATCACGCGCGCCGCCGAAGGCTCGGCCCGCGATGCCACCTCGCTGCTGGATCAGGCAATCTCCCATGGCGCGGGCGAAACGACCGCCGATCAGGTGCGCGCGATGCTGGGGCTTGCGGATCGTGGCCGGGTGCTGGATCTGTTCGACATGATCATGCGCGGCGATGCGGGCGGCGCATTGGCCGAACTGGGCGCGCAATATGCCGACGGGGCCGATCCGATGGCGGTCCTGCGCGATCTGGCCGAGGTGACGCACTGGATTTCCGTGGTCAAGATCACCCCGGATGCCGCCGAGGACCCGACCGTGGGCCCGGACGAGCGTGCGCGCGGGCAGACGATGGCCGAAGGCTTGCCCCTGCGGGCGCTGGCGCGGATGTGGCAGATGCTGCTCAAGGCACTGGACGAGGTGGCGCAGGCCCCCAACGCCATGATGGCCGCCGAGATGGCCGTGATCCGCCTGACCCATGTCGCCGACCTGCCCACGCCCGAAGAACTGGTGCGCAAACTGCCCGACCTGCCTCCACCCTCTCCGGGCGGTGGCCCCGGCGGTGGCATGGTCGCAGGCGGAATGGATAGCGGCGCGTCGGCCATGACGCGGGGGGGCAGCGTTCCCTCGGGAAATGGTGGCGGCAGCACGGTGCAGGCTGTGGCATTGGACGCCGATCAGGCGCTGGCGCGCTTTCCGACCTTTGACCATGTGGTCGATCTGATCCGCGCCAATCGCGATGTGAAATTGCTGGTCGAGGTGGAAACCGGCGTCCAGTTGGCGGCCTACCGCCCCGGTCGCATCGAATTCGTCCCCGCCGAAGGGGCCGCCTCTGATCTGGCGCAGCGGCTGGGCCAGCGGCTGCAACTCTGGACCGGCAACCGCTGGGCGGTCAGCCTTGTGAACGAAGGCGGTGCCCCCTCCATCGCTGCCGCGCGCGACGCGACCGAGGCCAACCTTAAGGCCGAAGTGGAGGCGCATCCGATGATGCAGGCAGTGCTCAGCGCCTTTCCCAAGGCCCGGATCACTGAAATCCGCACACCCGACAAACTGGCCGCCGCCGCACAGACCGAGGCCCTGCCCGAGGTCGAGGATGAATGGGACCCGTTCGAGGATGACTGAACGCTCCGCAACCACAACGCACATAAAAGGAATGACACGATGCTCAAGGGACTAGGCGGGCTTGGCGACATGGCCAAGATGATGAAAGCCGCGCAGGACATGCAGCAGAAGATGGCGCAACTGCAGGAAGAGATGCAGCAGATGACCGTCACCGGCGAATCCGGCGCGGGGCTGGTCAAGGCCACCTGCACCGTGAAGGGCGAATTGAAGGGGCTGGACATCGACCCGTCGATCTTCAACCCGGATGAAAAGGAAGTCGTCGAGGACCTGATCCTTGCCGCGATCAAGGATGCGCAAGGCAAGGCGTCCGAGAAAGCGCAGGCCGAGATGGGCAAACTGACCGAAGGTCTGGGACTGCCCAAGGACATGAAGCTGCCCTTCTGACCTGCTCAGAACCCGGCCCTGTCATCGTTCTGCTCTCACTCATTCCACTCTCCAGCCCCGGACCGGACAACCGCACATGAGCGCCACGCGCGAGATCGATGCCCTGATCGACATGATGGCAAGGCTGCCGGGCCTCGGCCCGCGCTCGGCACGGCGGGCGGTGCTCCACATGATCCGCAAGCGCAGCCTGTTGATGACACCGCTGGCCGACCTGATGCAGAAGGTGGCCGCCAGTGCGCGCGAATGTCTGAACTGCGGCAATATCGGAACGGGCGATATCTGCGACATCTGCGCCTCGGAGAAGCGCGCGAATGGCATGATCTGCGTGGTCGAGGATGTGGCCGACCTTTGGGCGCTGGAACGCTCTGGTGTGTTCAAGGGACGGTATCATGTTCTGGGCGGCACACTCTCGGCGCTGGATCAGATCGGCCCGGAACAGCTGCGCATCCCGCGCCTGATCGACCGGGTCGAAAGCGAAGGCGTGACCGAAGTCATCCTTGCCCTGAACGCTACCGTGGATGGACAGACCACCGCCCATTATATCGCCGATCAGCTTGAAGACCGGGTCGCGCTCACCTCTTTGGCGCAGGGCGTCCCGATCGGGGGCGAGTTGGATTATCTGGACGATGGCACCATCACGGCAGCCCTGAACGCGCGGCGGAAGGTTTGACCCGACCCAAGCGACCCGCTGCGTGGCACAGGCTGTGCAATGGATATTTACATCAAGAAGAAGCAGGCGCGCGGACTTGCAGCGCGCGCCTGCAGGCTGTCAGATCTCGACCACGTCCAGCGGCGGAAAGCCGTTGAAGCAAACCGAGGAATAGGTCGATGTATAGGCCCCGCAGTTGCGGATGATGAAGCGATCCCCCGCGCGCAAACCGACCGGCAACTGCACCGGGCGCTTTTCGTAAAGCACGTCGGCGCTGTCGCAGGACGGACCGGCCAGAATGCAGGCGCCTGTTTCCTCATGGTTCCGGTCAGTGATGAACTGATAGCGGATCGCCTCGTCCATGGTTTCGGCCAGACCCGAGAACTTGCCGATATCCAGGTAAACCCAACGACAGATGTCATCCTCCGACTTGCGCGAAACCAGCAGCACCTCGGCGGCGATCATCCCGGCTTCGGCCACCATGCCACGGCCGGGTTCGGCCATGACGCGGGCGGCACCGTCGAACCGCGCCTCGACCATCTCCATCACGCGGGCGGCATAGATGGAGGGCGCCTCGATCTCTTCGCCATAGAAGGCGGGAAAGCCGCCACCGATGTTCAGCAGGTCCAGATCGAACCCGGCCGCGCGGGCCGTGGCCCATGCGGCGGCGACATGATCCAGCGTGCTTGTCCACATCTCGGCGCGACGGGTCTGGCTGCCGACATGGAAGGACAGACCCACAGGCCGCAAGCCCAATGCGGTGGCGCGCGTCATCAGCGGCACGACCATTTCCGGCGCGCAGCCGAACTTGCGGCTAAGCGGCCAGTCAGCCTCGGTCGAGCCGACGAGCAATCGGATATAGACCTGCGCACCAGGGGCGTGCAGGGCCAGTTTTTCCAGCTCTTCTTCTGCGTCAGCGGCAAAGATGGTGATCCCGGCGGCATGGGCAAAGGCGATGTCCGCAGCGCGTTTCACGGTATTGCCGAACGAGATCGTCTCGGGCCGGGCCCCAAGGCTCAGGCAGAGTTCGATCTCGCCGCGCGAGGCTGCGTCGAAATGGCAGCCTTCCGCGATGAGCGTCGACAGGATGCCCCGCGCCGGGTTCGCCTTGACGGCATAATGGATGTCGGCCCGGCCCAGACCGGCCTTGAGCGCGCGATACTGATCCGCCACGATCTGCGTATCCAGAACCAGCGTGGGGCGGTCGAAGGATGTCTGGCGGATATAGGACTCGATGCGATGGGATGCGCGGACGGCATCGCCACCCAGATGGGGGTTCACGTAGGCGTTCATGGTCATCTCCAATAGGACCCGGGCCATCGGCCCGACCAGTTCAAAAAGGAGACGTTACCGTCGCTACGTAAACACATGAGGGCTTTCGGTCCCTCGGCCAGAGGCGCGTGCGTTGGCGTCTATGGTCGCGCACTTAAGTCCAGTTCCGTTCTGGCGCAAGATGTTTTCAGGAACCCCTCGAAAAAATACCTCACGCGCCTCTGTCGCGGGTCGGCGGGCCTGTTCATCACGTGGGCACCGCCGCCTCTTTCGCCCAGGCCGGCAGGTTGCGCCCCAGCGCCAGTTCGGCCCCCAGACGACCCAGTTCGTCACTGCATTTGGCACCCCGGCCACAGCCCCCGACAGCGACGGAAAGGCGCGGGCTGAGCCGGTCCAGCGCGGGGATGTTCTGCGGGGTGAAGGTGGTCACGCAGGGCTGCACATGCGCGGATTGCACCACAAGTCCCGGCATCCTTGCCTTCACCTGCGCCTCAAGCATCCGGCCCACAGCGGCATTGCCGCCCCCGCGGAACCAATCTTGAATATCTTGCGTGTCACGCAAGACCACATCCACCACATCACCCCCCATCTTGAGGTAAGTACGGCCGTCAGGATAGCGGATCGGCGGCAACAGGTATGGATCATTGCCATCCGGTTCCAGCCAGATCAGCGAGGGCATCGCGGCAAGACGCGCGGTTTCTGCCGCGTCAATCTCCAACAGCACAACCGTGCGCGCATAGACAACCAGCGGCAGAGGCTGGGGCAGGATCATGTTGGCAAAGCCACCCGCCGCCACCAGCACCTGACTGGCCAGCACATCACCCTGATCGGTTCGGATACGAAGGCCTGTCGCTGTCTCGTCCAGTCCCAGAACGGTATCGGGCAGACGTCGCGCCCCGGCCCGTTCGGCGATCCTGATCTGGGCCCGGACCAGCGCACGCGGGTTGATATGCCCCGCCCCTTGCCCCTCGAACAGTGCCAGCGTGCCCGGATCGAACTGGAAGAAGGGAAAGCGTCGCGCCAACTCGTCGCCTTGCAGCCTGTCGCAAGGCAGGGCCTGATCCTGCTGTACCTGACAGAGGCGGCGGATATAGGGACTATCCTCATCCCCGGCCATGACCGTGCCTGTCTCATGGAAAAAACGGATGCCGCTGTCAGCCTCGATCTGGCGATAGCGGGCGATACTGGCGCGACTGGCCCTGCTCCAGAAGGGCCAGGGGTCCAGCGCACGGGTGATCCTGCCTTCATCGTAATGACTGCCGAAGACGCCGTGATGCGTGGATTTGTCCTGCGGTTCGGGCGGACCGATCAGCACAACCTCATGTCCGTCTTGCGTCAGATGGCGGGCGGCGGCGGCCCCGATCATCCCTGCGCCGATCACGGCTATGACCATTCTGCCCTCCTGCTCAGATGTTCGGCCCAGACTGCCCAAGGCGGCGTCTGCTGCCAAGCCGGAACCCACTCATCCGCATGAAAAAGCCCGGGCAGAAGGCCCGGGCTTGAACGATCGGCTAACGTCGGTGGATCAGCGGCGGCTGCCCTGATCCTCGTCATCTTCGTCATCGTCGGAATCGGGCAGGTTGAAGAAGCTGTCCGCGTCATACTTCGTCTCGGGCTTATCGTCCTCGTCGTCTTCGCGCAGGGTAAAGCTTTCCAGCCCTTCGATGGCGGTGGGCAGACGGGGCGCGTCATCCATGCCCAGCGACTGCTCGGTGCTGACCAGCTTGCGACGCTCGTCATCGCTCATCACCACGCCCTCGGCGGCACGCTTGGCGGCGGCTTTCTGCACGGCGGCATCCAGTTCGGACTGCTTGCACAGCCCCAGGGCCACTGGGTCGATCGGCGAGATGTTCCCGATGTTCCAGTGGGTCCGCTCACGAATCGCCTGAATGGTCGGCTTGGTTGTGCCCACCAGCTTGCCGATCTGACCGTCGGTCAGTTCGGGATGGAACTTTACCAGCCAGTAGATCGCGGCAGGGCGGTCCTGACGCTTGCTGAGCGGGGTGTAGCGCGGGCCGCGACGGGTTTCCTCGCCCACCGCGGCGGGGTTGAACTTGAGCTTCAGCTTGTGCAGCGGATTGGCCTGCCCCTTGTCGATCTCGTCCTGGGTCAGCTGATTGTTGGCAATGGGATCAAACCCCTTGACGCCCGTGGCCACATCACCATCGGCAATGCCCTGAACCTCAAGCTCGTGCATGCCGGTGAAGTCGGCGATCTGCTTGAAGGACAGCGTGGTGTTGTCCACCAGCCAGACAGCGGTTGCCCTGGCCATGATCGGTTTGGTCATGTCATCATCTCCTTGACCCGAAAACCTCCCCTTGCGACAAATCTTTCCCGCCGCCTGAAAAGGCTGCCCCGGTCGGGGCGGGTTACCGTTGTCGGGGAACTTGACGGCTATATAGTAGAGAAGCCGCGCCAAGAAAAGCCCGAATGAATCGGGCGGCCCCAGCCCTGATGCCCCACCCCGCCGCCGGAGAGCCGATGACCGTCCTCTTTCGCCTGATCCTTGCCCTACTGATCATTCCCGCAAGCCTGACATCCGCGCCCCTGCGCGCCGACGGCGAAAGACCCGGAGAGTTCGACTATTACGTCATGGCGCTGAGTTGGTCGCCCAACTGGTGTGCGCTGGAGGGAGACGCGCGCCGCTCTCCGCAATGTCGCGCGGATAGCGGGCATGGCTGGATGCTGCACGGCCTGTGGCCGCAATATCATCGCGGCTGGCCCAGCTTTTGCCGTACGACCGAGCCGCAGCCCACCCCTGCCATGACCGCAGCGATGGCCGATATCATGGGCACGCCGGGCCTCGCTTGGCATCAGTGGCGCAAGCATGGGGTCTGCAGCGGGCTGTCGGCGCGGGCCTATTTCGATCTGTCGCGACGGGCCTATGACAGCATCACGCGGCCGGACGTGTTCAGACAGCTTGAACGCCCCGTCCGCCTGCCTGCCAGCCTGATCGAAGAGGCGTTTCTGCGCGACAATCCCGGTCTAGAGCCGGACATGCTGACCATCACCTGCCGCGAAGGCCGGATTCAGGAGGCGCGTCTGTGCCTGTCCAAAGACCTGAACCCGGTGCCGTGCGGGCGCGATGTTGTCCGTGACTGCACGCTGCGGGACGCGTTGTTCGACCCGCTGCGCTAGGTCACATCAGACCAGCAGATCGTCGGGCGACACGCCCGAAGTCACGGCGGTCTTGAACCATGCAGGCTGACGGCCCTTGCCGGTCCATGTGATGCTGGCATCATCCGGATGACGGTATTTCGGGGCGGCGGGCTTGCGCTTTGTTTTGCCCTGCGGCGCGCCGGTCAATTCCGAAAGGGAAAAGCCCATTTCCTTGGCTTTCGCTTCCAGAGCGGCCAGTGCTTGAAGTTTCTGACGCTCTTCAAATCCTTCAATGGCTTTCGCCACTTTCTTCTGCAGAGCTTTCAGGTCGGCCAGAGACATTTCTTCGAGGTCGATATGTGCCATCAGGGATAGATCCATTCATTACACCAAAAAACAGGGTTTTCGCAAAAGCGATGCTGCCTCACTTCGGCAGCACTCTGTATGGGCCGGACCATACTCGCCAGTTTAGATAAGGCAAAACGAAATTATCGAATACCGAAAGAATTGCCAAAAGTTATCGCTAATTCGTCATCAATTTCCATTCTTATTCCCGAATTCATGATCGTTATGGATGAATTGCTGACATATCGCGCAATCATAGTGCGATCTTTCATGCGCTCACCCTGACCGAATCACAGAGTAGCTCATGAAAAAAGGGAGGCCCGGCGGCCTCCCTTCCCGTTACTTCAATTGGCGGGGATCAGGGTTGCAGGATCGTGCTGCCCGTTGTTTCCCGCGCTTCCAGCGCTCTGTGGGCGGCAGCGACCTCGGCCAGCGGGAAATGCTGGTCGATGCGGATCGCAACATCGCCGGACTGGACTTTTTCGAACAGATGCGCGGCCATCGCCTGACAGGTGGCGTGATCGGAAATATGCGTGAAAATCGTCGGACGCGTCAGTTTCAATGATCCCTTCGCACCAAGGATACCCAAATCAAAGGGCGGCACTTTCCCCGAAGCGTTGCCAAAGGAAATCATCATTCCCAGCGGGCGCAAACTGTTCAGCGACCCCTCGAATGTATCCTTTCCGACAGCATCCATGACCGCATCGACACCTTTTCCATCGGTCAATTCGCGGACTTTCGTCGCAAAATCACCCTCGCGGTAATTCAGGCAATGACTTGCACCGTGATCCAGCGCCAGTTGACATTTTTCATCCGTCCCCGCGGTGCCGATCAGCGTGATCCCCTCAGAACGGGCCCATTGGCAGGCAATCAGCCCGACCCCACCCGCAGCCGCATGAAGCAGAACAGTATCACCGCGTTTCAACGGAACCGTGCGGTGGAACAGGTATTCCACCGTCATGCCTTTCAGCATCATGGCGGCGCCCTGCTCGAAGGAAATCCCCTCGGGCAGCGGGCAGACTTGTGCGGCAGGCATCACCCGCGCCTCGGCATAACTGCCTGGCGGCTGTGAGGTATAGGCCGCGCGGTCACCGACCTTGAGATGGGTCACACCCTCTCCCACTGCCTCGATTACACCGGCGGCTTCCATCCCCAAAGCATGGGGCAGCGGCAGCGGATAAAGTCCCGTGCGCTGGTAGACGTCGATGAAATTCAGTCCACAGGCATGGTGGCGGATACGCACCTGCCCCGGCCCCGGCTCGCCGACCTCGCGGTCCACCAGCTTCATCTTTTCCGGGCCACCGAATTCCTCGATCACCACTGTCTTGGCCATGGTCGTCATATGGGTTCCTCTTCCCTTGGTCTTTGTCTTCACTGTCCGGTCAGGTCACGCGACCTTGAGGACGATCTTTCCGATATGCGCGCCTTTTTCCATCCGGTCATGCGCGGCGGCGGCGTCGTCCAGCGCGAACTCGCTGTCCATCACCGGGGCAACGCGCCCCGCAGTCAGCAGGGGCCAGACTTCGGCGCGCAGATCATCTGCAATACGGGCCTTGGCCAGGTCGCTTTGCGGCCGCAGCGTGCTGCCGGTCATGGTCAGGCGACGACGCATCAGATCACTGAAATTCACCTCGACCTTGGCACCTTGCAGAAAGGCGATCTGCACCAGACGTCCATCATCGGCCAGCGCCCGGAAATTGCGTGGAATATAAAGGCCGCCGACCATATCAAGGATCAGGTCCGCCCCACCTTCGCCCCGCATCACCTCGACGAAGTCTTCCTCACGGTAGATGATGGCACGCTCGGCCCCCAGATCGGCGCAGGCGCGGGCCTTGTCGTTGGACCCGACCGTCACGAAAACACGCGCGCCAAACGCGCGGGCCAACTGGATCGCCGTGGTGCCGATTCCGCTTGATCCGCCATGGATCAGAAACCGCTCACCGGCGCGCAGGCCGCCCCTTTGAAACACATTGGACCAGACGGTGAAGAACGTCTCGGGCAGGCAGGCTGCCTGTTTCAGGTCCATCCCTTTCGGCACAGGCAGGCAATGCGCGGCGGGTGTCGCCACATATTCGGCATAACCGCCGCCGGGCAGCAGGGCGCAGACCTGATCGCCCACCGACAGGTCGCTGACACCGGCCCCCAAAGCCACGACCTCGCCCGCGCCCTCAAGTCCAGGCAGATCGCTGGCGGTGGGCGGCGGCGCGTAAAGACCCGCGCGTTGCAGGGCATCGGGCCGGTTCACCCCGGCATAGGCCAGTTTCAGCACGACCTGTCCGGGGCCGGGCTCCGGGACCGGGCGGGTGCAGGGGCGCAGCACTTCGGGTCCGCCGGGTTCGGAAATCTCGACGGCGCGCATGGTCTGGGTCATTGTCTGTCCTTCATCTTCTGTGTCTGCTCCTCAGCCCCGGCCATCCCATCGGCCCGGCCAACCACCCTCGGGCGCAGTTTTGCCGGGGGCGCGGATTTTGCCAAGCACGGCCATCGGCGCGGACAGCAGGCTGCTGAGCGCCTTGTTGTCACGCACGCTCGCCTTGAACTTCTCGATCCGCATCACGTCGTCGATCCGACGGTCCAGAAAGGCCCATGTGGCTTGATGATCCAGCGAATCATCTCCCAACCAGAACAGGACCGTGGCCCCATAGACGCCCGACAGGGTCGCGCGCTTTGTGTACCAGTTGATATCATCGGAGGTGTCACCGAGTGCGGTCCAGATCTGGTCGCAGGTGTTCCATATGGCCCGCGCGCCGTCGGGGGCATAGACCGGCAGGGAAAACAGCGTGGTTCCCCGGCGCACCAGTTCCTTGTCCTCTGCCGCTTCCAGCCGGTAGCGGACCGCCAGCGCCACGCGGTCGCGAAACCGCAAGGCTGCCAGGTCCGTGGCGGCCAGTCGGGCCAGCATTTGCGCGTCGCCGCGCTGATGATAGGCCAGCGCCAGATCCACCGCGCCGCGTGGGCAGGCCGCCCGCGCCACTGTGCGGTCGAGGCCCGCATCGCGGATCGCGGCGGCGAAGGTCGCTTCGGACCAGCCGTCGAAGGGCACATGGATCAGGGCTGCGTCCAGCAGCCGGTCTTTCACATCTGTGTCGGTCATCCGGGGTTCCTTCTTGTCCGTCATGCCCGCTGCGGCGCACCGGGCTTACCCTAGACAAGTAGGGCACGCTTTGCTATACGGCCACCTCCTGCAAATTCTTGCAACTCAAACTTAGAAAGGTGGTGAAAACCACATGCAGGTTAGTGTTCGTGACAACAATGTCGATCAGGCCCTTCGGGCTCTGAAGAAAAAGCTGCAGCGTGAAGGCGTGTTCCGCGAAATGAAGCTCAAGCAGCATTTCGAGAAACCCTCCGTCAAAAAAGCGCGCGAGAAAGCCGAAGCTGTTCGCCGTGCCCGGAAACTGGCGCGTAAGAAAGCCCAGCGCGAAGGCGGGCTTTAAGCCTCCTTCTCTCAACAGCTTGAACGCTAGAAGATGACGACCCCCGTGCCCTGTGCCCGGGGGTTTGTTTTTGTCCGGGGCCATGGTGTCCCACCGTGGGACATTTTGCGGATCAAGCGATATCAAAGGGTTACGCGGCCGCGTTTACCGAATTTCAACCTTCGTGACGGCTATGTTCACACCTGCCAGCGCCGCACCAGACGGGCGATACGCAGGCCGAAGCGGTGGGCGGTTTCCAGATCGCCCGCTTCCACCATCAGCGCCTTGTCGCGCGAGGATGTGGCCCCCAGACCCAGCCAGACGCCGCTGGCGTTGATGCCGGGGTTGTCCTTGTTCGCAGGCGCGCCGATCTGGTCCTGACCGATCCAGACCATGCCATGCTGCGCGGCGAAGATGCTGAGTTGCATCAGCGTGTTCAGCTTGTCGCCGCCGGGAAAGGTGGCGACGGTGAAGCCTGCGGCCAGTTTGTCGGCCCAGCCCTGCGCCGCCCAGATTTCGCCGCTGGCATCCATGAAGGTTTTGAACCCGGCGGAGGCGCTGCCCATATAGGTGGGCGCGCCCATGACGATGGCATCGGCGGCATCGAGGGCGTGCCAGTCGGTCTCGTCCATCGTGTTGACGTTGATCAGTCGCGCGTCACAGCCGCCCTCGCCCAGCGCGGCCGCGATCACTTCGGCCAGACGCAGCGTATGGCCGCGCCCGGAGTCGTAGGGGATCGCCACATTTCCCGCCATCAGCGTGCCTCCGCAAGGATCATGTCGGCGGCTTTTTCCGCGATCATGATGGTGGGTGAGTTGGTGTTGCCCGAGGTGATGAGCGGCATCACGCTGGCATCGACGACCCGCAGACCGGCCACACCGCGCAAACGCAACTGACCGTCGAGGGGCGCGGCGTCATCGGTGCCCATCCGCACGGTGCCGACGGGATGGAAGATCGTGGTGCCGATATCGCCTGCGGCCTGCGCCAGTTCCGCATCGGTTTGGGCGGTGAGGCCGGGTTTCATTTCTTCGGGCGCATATTTCGCCATGGGCGATTGCGCCATGATCTGCCGCGCCTGCCGGATCGCATCCACGGCGACACGGCGGTCACCTTCGGTGCTGAGGTAATTGGGCGCGATGCGCGGCGCGTCGCGGGGGTCATTGCTGGTGATTTCCACTGTGCCGCGGCTTTCGGGGCGCAGGTTGCAGACTGACGCGGTCATGGCGGGGAAGTCGTGCAGGGGCTGGCCGAATGCCTCGAGCGTCAGGGGTTGGACGTGATATTCCAGATCGGCGGTGGCCAGATCCGGGCGCGAACGGGAGAAGGCCCCCAACTGGCTGGGTGCCATCGACATCGGCCCCGAACGGCGCAGCACATATTCCAGCCCGATCATCGCCTTGCCCCAGAGGGAGTTCGCCGTGGTGTTCAGGGTCCTGGCCCCTTTCAGCTTCCACGCGCAGCGCAGTTGCAGATGATCCTGAAGGTTCGCGCCGATGCCGGGCATATCGCGGATCACGTTGATCCCATGGCGCGCCAGCAGATCGGCGGGCCCCAGCCCCGAGAGTTGCAGCACCTGCACCGATCCGATGCTGCCTGCGGAGAGGATCACCTCGGCCCCAGCGCGGGCGGTCTTGACCTGCCCTCCTTGCAGGTATTCGACGCCGACCGCGCGACCATCCTCGATCAGCACGCGGCGGGTTTGTGCGTGGGTTTCGACCTGCAAGCCCTGCCCTGTGCGGGTCCGCAGAAAGGCGCGGGCCGTGTTCATCCGCCAGCCTTTGCGCTGATTGACGCGGAAATAGCCGACGCCTTCGTTGTCGCCGGTGTTGAAATCGGTGGTTTCGGGCAGGCCCGCGGCCACGGCGGCGGCTTTCCAGTCGTCCAGCACGTCCCAATGGAGGCGCTGGTTATCCACCCGCCATTCGCCGCCCGCGCCGTGCATATCGGAGGGGCCATCCACGAAATCCTCGGACTTCTTGAAATAGGGCAGGACATCATCCCAGCCCCAGCCCGTCAGGCCCATTTGCCGCCAGCCGTCATAATCGGCGGCTTGACCGCGCAGATAGAGCATCCCGTTGATCGAGGAGCAGCCCCCCAGCACCTTGCCGCGCGGATAGATCAGGGAGCGCCCGTTCAGGCCCGGTTCATTGGCAGTGCGATACATCCAGTCGGTGCGCGGATTGCCGATGCAGTAGAGATATCCCATCGGGATATGCACCCAGTGATAGGTGTCGGTGCCGCCCGCTTCGAGCAGGAGGACACGGTGCCCGGCGTCGGTCAACCGTTTGGCAAGGACGCAACCCGCGCTGCCCGCCCCCACGATGATGTAATCCCAGCTCATTGCGGCGTTTCTCCTTGGTCGCGGTCGGATCAGACCGGGATCGCGGTGGTTTTGAACACGGTGCGCAGGGCGAAGCTGCTTTGCATCTGGGCGACACCGGGCAAGCGCGAGAGGTGCTGTCGGTGGATGCGGGCGAAATCCTCGGTATCCTCGGCCACGATCTTGAGGATGTAATCGGCGGTGCCTGCCATCAGGTGACATTCCAGCACATCAGGGATGCGCGAGACGGCCTTTTCAAAGGCGTCGAGCAGTTCATCCGCCTGGCCGGACAGCGTGATCTCGACAAAGACCAGCGTGGGCAGACCCATCTTGCGCAGGTCGAGCAGGGCAACGTAGCTACTGATATAGCCCTCTTCCTCAAGCCGCTGGACGCGGCGGTGGCAGGCGGAGGCGGAGAGGTTCACTTCCTCGGAGAGGTCCGCGTTCGAGATGCGGCCCCGGCGTTGCAGCACCGCAAGAATACGTCGATCCGTCGGGTCAAGCGCCATGAAACGCAGATTCCTTCGATGAATGGGCCAGTTGATCGAAGGATATCCGCAAATCGGCCTGAAATGCGACCCCGAAATCAAGGGATTTGCGTGTGTTTCGCGCGATGATGGGGAAAACAAAACCAACAAGGGAGAGGACCACCATGAAAATCGGATGCCCGAAGGAAATCAAGCCGCAGGAATTCCGCGTGGGCATGACGCCCAATGCGGCGATGGAGGCTGTGGCGCATGGCCATCAGGTCATGATCGAGACCGGCGCGGGTGTGGGCGCGGGCTTTGCCGATGCGGATTACGTCGCGGCGGGGGCTGTGATCATCGGCACGGCGGCGGAGGTGTTCGCGCAGGCGGACATGATCGTGAAGGTCAAGGAACCGCAGGCCGGGGAGCGCAAGATGCTGCGCCCGGGGCAGGTGTTGTTCACCTATCTGCATCTGGCGCCGGACCCGGAGCAGACGCGGGATCTGCTGGCCTCGGGCTGCACGGCGATTGCCTATGAGACGGTGACGGACCGGGCGGGCGGGTTGCCGCTCTTGGCGCCGATGTCGGAGGTGGCGGGGCGGTTGGCGCCGCAGGTCGGGGCATGGACCTTGCAGAAGGCCAATGGCGGGCGTGGGGTTCTGATGGGCGGTGTGCCCGGTGTCGGACCTGCGAAGGTGCTGGTGATCGGGGGCGGCGTCGTGGGGACGCATGCGGCCAAGATCGCGGCGGGGATGGGCGCGGATGTGACGGTGCTGGACCGGTCGCTGCCGCGCTTGCGTTATCTGGATGATGTGTTCGGGGGGCAGTTCAAGACGGGCTATTCCTCGGCCGGGTTGCTGGCGGAGTTGCTGCCGCAGGCGGATATGGTCGTGGGGGCGGTGCTGATCCCCGGTGCGGCGGCGCCCAAGCTGATCACACGGGCGCAGTTGGGCGTGATGAAGCCCGGTGCCGTGCTGGTGGATGTGGCGATCGATCAGGGCGGGTGTTTCGAGACATCGCGCGCCACGACGCATCAGGACCCGATCTATGAGGTGGACGGGATCATGCATTATTGCGTGGCGAATATGCCGGGTGCCGTGGCGCGGACATCGACGCTGGCCCTGGGGAATGCGACGATGCCCTTCATGCTGGCCTTGGCGGACAAGGGGTGGAAGCGGGCTTGCGCCGGGGATGCGCATCTGTTGGCCGGGTTGAACGTGCATGCGGGGCAGTTGACCTATGCCGCGGTGGGCGAGGCGTTGGGGATGGCGACGGTCGATCCGCGGTCCTTGGTGGCGTGATCTGCGGGGGCGCGGCGGGGGGAACCTGCCGCGCCCTTCTGGTCAGGCCAGCGTCCAGAGGTGGAAGAGGATGCCGGACAGGAACGCGCCGGTCAGGGATAGCGCGAGGTAGAGCGCGAAGACCGGCGGGCGGACCAGCGCCCAGACGGCGATGGCGGCGGGCAGCGATGTGACGCCGCCGGCGACGAGGAAGGCCAGACCCGCGCCGGGAGCCATGCCTTGGGCGACCAGACCACCGACCAGAGGCAAGGCGGCGTAGCCGTTGAGGTAGGCGGGCACTCCCACAAGCGTGCCGATGGCGATGGGGGCGATACCCGTCCCGCCCAGCACGGAGGTGACGGTTTCCGCGGGGATGAAGGCCAGCATCAGGCTTTCCAGCAGGAAGGCCAGCAGCAGCCATTTGGTCAGGAACAGGGTCACATTCAGCGCCTCGCGCCCGAATTTGCCGCGCCGCGCCGGATCATCCCAGAAGCGCCAGACGACGGGCTTGGGGGCGCGGACGCGCGCGCCGCCGCAGCCGCCGTTGCCGATGCCGTCGCGCAAGGGCGTGACGAGGCCGCCTGCGCGGGTGATCCAATGCACCACGGCGCCGCCCATCAGGCCCAAGCCGATGGCCGCCAATGTCTTGGCCAGTGCGAATTCAACGCCCAGCACGCCAGCGGTCAGCACGAACATCGAGGGGTCCATGACCGGCGAGGCCAGCCAGAAGGCCATGACCGCCGAGAGGGGCACGCCCATGGCCAGAAGTGCGGCGATCAACGGGATCACACCACAGGAGCAGAAGGGCGAGACGGCCCCGGCCAGTGCGGCCATGACGATCATCAGCGCGGGCGCGCCGGTGAAGGCCCGCGCGATCAGGTTGTCGGCCCCGGTCGCGCCCGCCCATGCGGCGATGCCGATGGACAGAAGCAGGAAAGGCGCGGTTTTCAGAAGGGCCGCCGCCGCGAACTGCGCTGATTCCCGCGCCTGCGCTGCATCCGTCACCGCCAGCACGGCAAGGATCAGGATTGATGCCAGCCAGACCCGGTGCCTGGTCCAGACCACACGCGCCAGAGCTGCCGGGTGGCGGGGGTCGAGGGTTACGTCAGTCATGTCTAAATCCCTAATTTTATGGTTATATAAGGCCGAAAAAATCAGGCCACCTTGCATGTCTTGGACAGGGTCACGCCGCTGCAACACTCGGCGGTCAGGAAATCGACGGTCCGGTGCATTACATCGTAATCGACCCGGTTGATCACCGTGCGGCCCTGTTTCTCCTGCGTTACAAGCCCGGCATCCACCAGCGTCGAGAGGTGATGCGCCAAGGTCGAGGGCGCGATGTCCAGATGGTCGATCACCTCCCCGATGCTCAAGCCCCCCTGCCCCGCCTTGACCAGAAGGCGGTAGATCGCGAGGCGCACATCATGACCAAGGGCGGCCAGGGCGCGGGATATCGGAGTTGCGGTTGTCATGGGGTGATTCATAACCATAAAACCGGTTATGTCAATATTTTTGTCCGCTTGGCGTGTTGGTCGGTTGATTATAGCAGCGGGCGTAGGGTGCGTGCTTGCACGCACCATTGCCCTCGGTATCAATTCACGGTGCGTGCAAGCACGCACCGTTTATTTGCGGCGGAGGGGGAATGGTGCGTGCAAGCACGCACCCTACGGCGGATCACACCCGCTGCGCCTCTTCCAATTCGCGGGTGAGGCGGCGTTCTTCCTCGGCCTTGGGGGCGCTGAACCGTGCCAGCAGCAGATAGGCGACGGGGGTGAGGTAGAGGGTGGAGAGCGTGGCCAGACCCAAGCCGCCGACGATGACCCAGCCCAGCGCTTCGCGTGCTTCGGCCCCTGCGCCGGAGGACAGGATCAGCGGCACCCCGCCCAGCACGGTAGAGGTCATGGTCATCATCACGGGGCGCAGGCGGATGGTCGAGGCGTCGAAGATGGCCTGTTTCACATCCGCGCCCTTGTCGCGTAACTGGTTGGCGAATTCGACGATCAGAATCCCGTTCTTGGCCATGATGCCGATCAGCATCACCAGCCCGATCTGGCTGTAGACGTTCAGGCTCATCCCGCTGAGCAGGAGGGCGAAGATCGCGCAGGCCAGCCCCAAGGGCACGGTGGCCATGACGACCACGGCGGAGACGAAGCTTTCGAATTGCGCGGCCAGCACCAGGAGGACCACGAGGATCGCGAAACCGAAGGTCACGAACAGGCCGGAGGATGTCTGATCAAGTGCTGCCGCTTCGGCCAGAGGCACGATCGTATTTTCGGGGGCAAGGATGCCGTCGGACAGGCGTTGCACCTCGGCCATGGCGTCGCCGAGGGACATGTCGGGGGTCAGACCCGCGGTGATCTCGACCGACCGCGCCTTGCCTTCGCGTTTCAGTTCGGGGGCGACGGCCCGTTCTTCGAGTTGCACGAAGCTGGACATCGGCACCATTTTGCCGTCGGAGGCCTGCACGAAGATGTTTTCCAGATCGGTCGGGTCGTTGACCGGGTTCGAGCTGGAGAGCATCTGCACGTCATAGGAGGTGTCGTCGATGAAGACCGAGCCGACGCTGCGCCCGTCCAGAACCGCGCGCAACGCCTCGCCCAGACCGGTGATGTTGATCCCCAGATCCGATGCGCGGGTCCGGTCGATTTCTACGAACAGCTGCGGCAGCGTGGTTTCATATTCCAGACGGACCTGCCCCATCGCCGGGTTCTGCTGCATCGCGACCACCAGATCATCGGCGACCTGGGACAATTGTTCGTAATTGGTGCCGGTGATCGCAAAGCTGAGTCCGCGCCCCGCTCCCCGGATGCGCAGGGAGTTGGGCTGGATCACGAAGGCCCTGACGCCGACGATACTGCCGAGGTTGCGGTTCACATCGCCCACGATCTCTTGCTGGCTGCGGCTGCGGTCATCCCAGTTTGCCAGGGTCATCACGACGAAGCCGCGGTTGGAGGCGCCAAAGCCGGTGATCGAGAAGATGTTGGTCATCTCGCCACTGTCGCGCAGCGGGGCCATGGCGGTTTCGATCTCTTGCAGCTTGGAGCTGGTGTAGTTGAGCGAGACACCCGTGGGCGCGGTGATCGACATGAGGATGACGGCGCGATCCTCGCGCGGGGTGAGTTCCTGACGGATGCCGCCGGAGACCATCACGGCGGTGAGGGCGAAGAGGCCGGCGACGAGGACCACCACCATGGGCGCGCCCAGAGCCCAGCGCAGGGTGCTGGCGTAGATATTCGCCAGCCCGTTGCCGAGGCTGACCATCGGTCCCTTTTGCGGGGTGGCGCTTTCGGCGCGGGTCAGCAGGCGGCTGGCCAGAACGGGCGCGAGTGTAAGCGCGACGACCGAGGAGAGCATGACGGCCATGGCGAGGGTGAAGCCGAATTCGCGGAAGAGCCCGCCTGCCTGACCGGGCAGGAAGGAGAGCGGGATGAACACGGCGGCGAGTGTGGCGGTGGTGGTGACGACGGCGAAGAACACCTGCTGCGTGCCCAGAACGGCGGCGGCACGGGGGCCCATCCCCTCGGACCGGCGGCGGACGATGTTTTCCAGCACGACGATGGCATCATCGACGACCATGCCGGTGGCCAGAACCAGTGCCAGCAGGGTGAGGATGTTCACCGAGAAGCCCACCAGATAGATCGCGGCCAAGGTGCCCACCAGTGCGACGGGCAGGGTCAGCGTCGGGATCAGGGTGGCGCGCCAGTCCCGCAGGAAGAGGAAGATGATCGCCACCACGATGGCGATGGCCAGACCCAGGGTGGTGATCACTTCCTTGATGGAGCCATTGATGAAGACCGCATCATCGGAAGTGACGAAGATCTTCACGTCCTCGGGCAGGATCCGTTGCAGGTCGTCGATCGCCTGATGCACGCCTTCGGAGATTTCGAGCGTGTTGCTGGTGGCGGCGCGGATGATGCCCATGCCGACGCCGCTTTCGCCATTGGCGCGCAGCACGGTTTCGTTCGGGGCGGGTCCCAGCGTCACGCGGGCCACGTCACCGATGGTGACATTGGGGCTGAGTTCGAGGTCTTCGAAGGCTTCGGGTGTGATCACCGTGGCGGTTGTCCGCACGTTGATGGATTGGCGGCTGCCTTCCAGATCGCCGGCGGGCACGTCAAAGGCCACGTCGCCCAGGGCGCGGGCCATGTCGGCGAGAGTCAGGCCGCGGCTGGCCAGTTCCAACTGGTCGATATCGACGCGAAAGATCGCCTCGCGGTCGCCATAGACTTGCAGGTCGGCCACGCCGGGGATCGAGATCAGGCGGTCTTCGACCTGATCGCGCACCAATTGGGTCAGATCCTGCGGGCTGCGCGTGTCCGAGGTGACGGCGATCCGCATCACCGCATCGGCATTGGCGTCGGCCTTGACGATCTGCGGTTCGTCCGCGTCATCGGGCAGGTCGTTGGCAATCCGCGACACCGCATCGCGGGTGTCGTTGGCGGCCACGTCGAGATCGACGCCGTCGGTGAATTCCAGCGTGACGCGGCTGCGTCCGTAGCGGGACTCGGACGAGATGGTGCGCACGCCCGACACGCGGCCCACGGCGCCTTCGATGCGGCCGGTCAGTTCCTGATCCACGGTTTCCGGCGAGGCCCCCGAGAAGTTGGTGGTCACGGTGACGACGGGGCGGTCCACATCGGGCAATTCGCGCACTTCAACGCCGAACAGCGCGGCCAGACCCGCAATCACGATCAGCGCGTTCAGCACGAAGGCCAGAATCGGGCGGCGCACGAAGACTGCTGTGCCGGCGGTTGTCGGTGCGGGGGTGGCGGGGTTCTTCATCCGGGTGCCCTAGAGTTGCGCCGCGGAGGGGGCCGCGTCACGCGCCACGGCTGCTTCGTTGGCGGGAACAACCTCGGAGCCGGGGCGCAGGGTTTGCACCCCTTCGATCACAACGGCATCGCCCGCCGTCAGATCGCCCTCGACCAGAACGCGGTCGGGGTTGCGCTGCCGGATCACCACGGGGACACGCTGCACCTTGCCCTCGCGCGCCAGCCAGACGAAAGATCCCTGGCTGGACCATTGCACCGCGAGCGCATCCACGGAGGGATAGGTTTCGCCCGGAAACTCCATCGTCACCTCGAAGGCCATCCCTTCGCGCAGACTGTCCCCGGTGTTTTCCACGACAGCCTGCACCCGCAATGTCCGGCTGGCGCGGTCGACGATATTGTCCACCGCCGTCAATGTGCCCGCCAGCGGGACCGGGACACCGGACATCGAGCGCAGTTCGACAGGCATCCCCGGTTCAAGGCCCGAGATCACGCGTTCGGGCACCCGGAAATCGATGGTGATCTGTGACCTGTCGGTCAGCACACCAACAATATCCTGCGCGGAGAGGCGATCCCCGACCTCGACCTCGACCAGACCCAACCAGCCCGAGATCGGGGCGGTCACGACGGTCTGCTCCAGATCGACTTCGGCCTGACGGATCGCCAGCCGGGCGTTCTGCATCGCCAGTTCGGCCTCGCGGATGCGGACCGCTGTCACCGCCCCGGAATCCCCCAATTGGGTCAGGCGCCGCAGTTCATCTTCGGCATCGGCCAGCATGAGCCGTGCCCGTTCCAGCGCGATCACCTCGGCCCGGTCCTCAAGGCGAATCATGACTGCGCCCGCGTCGACATACTGGCCTGATGTCACTTCGACCGCGCGCACGCTGCCTGTCCGCTCTGCCCGCACACTGACGGAGCGCAGGGCGCGGCCATCACCGATGGCGCTGACACGCTGACTGAGCACCTGTTCGGTGACGGTATCCAGCACCACCTTGGACGGACCACCACCGCCGAAGGCCGGGCCGCCTGCCCCTTGGGCAGCCTGTGCCGCAGGTTCCATCCCCAGAAGACGATACACACCCAGACGGTCCAGCACGGGTTGCGCCGACGGCACGAAGACGATCCAGACGGCAAGGGCAACGGCCAGCGCCACAAGAGACAGGAGGGTCTGTTTGAACAGGGACATCTTGGTTCCTCGGACGGTCGCGGGCAACGCGGGCGCTGCGGTCATGATACGGGGCTGCGTCAGTATCCGGTCGGCAGCAGGTCAAATCAGGGTCAACAGGTAACCTTTTGGCGGAAATAGGCAACACAGGCCCAGCGCCATATCCGCACTGAACCTGCCACAGATCGCATGAAAAGGCCCGCACGGGCAGTGCGGGCCTAGGGTTTCACGTTGTTTTGAAGGGCTGCTGTGCCGGTTCGGTCACTTTTTCAGCGCATCCCGGATTTCCATCAGGATCTCGAGCTCGGTCGGCCCGGCAGGTGCCGCGGGGGCGGGTTCGGGCTTTTTCACGGCGGCCTCACGCGCGCGATTGACCGCCTTGACCAGCATGAAAACCACGAAGGCCACGATCAGGAAATTGATCACGGCCATGATGAAGCGGCCATAGGCAAAGACGGCGGCCCCCGCCTCTTCTGCCGCGGCGATGGAGGCGTATTCGCCGCTGCCCAGCAGCACATACATCCCCGAGAAGTCGATCCCGCCGATGAACAGGCTGATGATCGGGTTGATGAGGTCGGCCACCATCGAACTGACGATGGCTGTGAAGGCTGCCCCGATGATGATCCCGACGGCCATGTCCATGACATTGCCGCGAGCGATGAAGTCCCTGAATTCCTTAATCATTACGTCCCTTTCGCGTGGCTGGACCTGTCCGGCTTATCTGCCGGATCAGGCTGTGGCCCATGATATGCACAGGGAACCCGTCACGCGCAACGATCCTGCGCGGGCCAGACAGACGGCGTTGCCATCCCCAAGCGCCGGAACGGTGCCGGAGAGGATGCGCCTACGCGGCATATTGTGCGGGAATACAGTGATTTGGTGGAGCCTAGGGGGATCGAACCCCTGACCTCTTGCATGCCATGCAAGCGCTCTCCCAGCTGAGCTAAGGCCCCATCTTGTCGGCCCTGTCGGGCCGTCGCGGTTCTTTAGGCAATGGCGCGGGCGGGATCAAGCGGAAAATTCCGCCCGCGTCGTGTCTTGTCGGGGTCAGATTTCGTCGTCATCCGAGGCGACGTCGGCGATATCGTCCAGCGAGACGTTATCATCTTCGTCGTCGTCCAGCAGATCATCATCCAGATCCACATCGACTTCATCTTCGTCCAGAACGTCCTCATCGGCGTCCAGATCGACCACCTTCATCTTCTTGGTCGCAGCATCCTCGGCGTCGGCGGCGATCATGCGGCTTTTGCCGATGTCGAATTCCACGACTTCGCCTGTGTAGGGGCTGACGATCGGGGTCTTGTTCAGGTCGTAAAAGCGCTTGCCGGTTGTCGGGCAGATGCGCTTCACACCCCATTCTTCCTTGGGCATGGATATCCCTTTCAAATCTTGTGTCTTGTCGACGATCCGCGCCAACTGCCATAACGGGTCACGACTGTCAAAGGCTTTAACAGAGCGCTTGGCACGGCCAGAGGAGAGCATATGGGACAGCATGTCCTGCCGGGCAACCCCCCGGTGGAAATCACGCTTCGCAAGACGGCACAGGCGCGGCGCATTTCGCTGCGCATCTCGCGGCTTGACGGGCGGGTGACACTGACCTGCCCGCTGCGCACCCCCGACCGCGAGGCGCTGGCCTTTGCGCAGGAGAAGGCTGACTGGCTGCGCCATCACCTGACGGTGCAACCCGCCGCCTCCAGTATCGGGATTGGCAGCGAGCTGCCTTTCGAAGGGCGCCTGCTGCGAATCGCGGCCGGTTCCGGTCGGCTGGTGCGGCCCGAGGGTGATCTGCTTCTGGTGCCGGGCGCGGCGGACCGTGTGGCGGCGCGGCTGTCGGGTTTCCTCAAGCAGGCGGCGCGCGACAGGCTGGCCGCCGCCTCGGATCACTATGCCGCGCGGTTGGGGCGAGGCTATGCGCGGCTGAGCCTGCGCGACACCCGCTCGCGCTGGGGGTCCTGCACGGCGGATGGCGGCTTGATGTATTCCTGGCGGCTGGTCATGGCCCCGCCGGAGGTGCTGGCCTATGTGGCCGCGCATGAGGTGGCCCATCTGGCCGAGATGAACCATTCCGATGCCTTCTGGTCGGTGGTGACGCGGCTTTACGGCGACTACCGCGCCCCGCGCCGCTGGTTGCGGGAAAAGGGTGGCGATCTGCACCGCTACCGCTTTGGGGACTGATCCGCGATTGACCTTGCCGGGATATGTGATCACATGAGCGGATGCTGACATCGCCGCCGCGCCCCGATCCCCTGCCGATTGCCCATGACCGCGTCTATCGCGGGTTGCGGAGCCGGATCATGCATGGCGATATTGCGCCGGGTCATGCGTTGACGCTGCGGGGGATCGGCAAGGAATACGGGGTGTCGATGACGCCGGCGCGGGAATCCGTGCGCCGTCTGGTGGCGGAAGGCGCGCTGACGCTGTCGTCATCCGGGCGGGTATCGACGCCGGAGCTGAGCAACGAGCGGATCGAGGAGCTGGCGGCATTGCGCTCGCTGATCGAGGTGGAACTGGCCAGTCGTGCCCTGCCCCGCGCGCATATGGCACTGATCGAGCGGTTGCAGACCATCAACGCCGCCGTGGGCGATGCGGCGATGCGGCAGGATGCGGTGGCCTATATCCGCACCAATCTGGAATTTCACCGCACGCTTTACTTGCGCGCGCAGGCCCCTGCGATGCTGGCCATGGCGGAAACGGTATGGTTGCAGATGGGTCCGACGATGCGGGCGCTTTATGTGCGGCTGAAGCGCAAGGACCCGCCGCATTACCACCGGCTGATCATCGCCGCGCTGAAGGCGGGGGATGAGCCGGGGCTGCGGCTGGCGGTCAGGTCGGATGTGACGCAGGGGTTGAAGATGCTGGCAAGCTGATCTGTGCGGTCTTTACGCGGCCAGACCCTTTTTCCCCATCTCCAGATATTTGCGCCGCCGATCCTCGACCAGTTTCTTGCCTTTGAGGTCGGTCAGTTCGGCCAGCATCGCGGCAATCGTCTCGCCCACGGCATGGATCGTCTTGTGGCTGTCGCGATGCGCGCCACCCACGGGTTCGGGGATGATCCGGTCAGCCACACCCAGTTTCTTGAGGTCCTGCGCGGTCAGGCGCAGGGCTTCGGCGGCTTCGCGCATCTTCTCGGAATCCTTCCACAGGATCGAGGCGCAGCCTTCGGGGCTGATGACGGAATAGACCGAATGTTCCAGCATCGCCACACGGTTGGCCGTGGCAAAGGCGACAGCCCCGCCCGAGCCGCCCTCGCCGATGATGACGCTGATCAGCGGCACGCCGATCTGGAGGCATTTCTCGGTGGAGCGGGCGATGGCTTCGGACTGGCCGCGCTCTTCCGCGCCTTTGCCGGGATAGGCGCCGGGCGTGTCGACCAGCGTGATGACCGGCAGGCCGAAACGGTGGGCCATATCCATCAGGCGGATCGCCTTGCGATAGCCTTCGGGCCGGGCCATGCCGAAGTTGCGTTCGATCCGGCTCTTGGTGTCATTGCCCTTTTCATGGCCGATCACCATCACCGGCATGTCGTTGAAGCGGGCAAGGCCGCCCATCACCGCGTGATCATCGGCAAAGTTCCGGTCACCGGCCAAGGGCGTGTATTCGGTGAACAGCGCCTCGATATAGTCCTTGCAATGGGGGCGGTCGGGATGGCGCGCCACCTGACATTTGCGCCAGGGCGACAGATCCTTGTAGAGCGAGACCAGAAGATCGGCGGCTTTCTTGTCCAGCGCCGCCGCCTCGGCTTCGATATCCATCTCGGCATTCTGCCGCGCCATGGCGCGCAGTTCCTCGGCCTTGCCTTCGATCTCGGCAAGGGGGCGTTCGAAATCGAGGTAGTTGGTCATCCGCTCACTCCGGCTGTAAACGTGAGGTATATGGCCTTCTCCGCCGCCGGATGCAACGGGATCATGCGGATTGGGCCGCGCCTCGCTTACGCGACGAGAGGCAGAAGCACTGGCACCAGCGACAGAACCAGCAATCCCGCCATGCTCCAGTTGAACGCGCGCAGGCGGGCCGGACTGGACAGGACGCGGCGCATCTGCTGTCCCATGACGGTCCAGACACTGACCGAGGGCAGGTTGATCAGGGCAAAGACCAGCGCCACCCAGAGGATGGCCACGGCGGAACGATCCGGCGCATAGAGGGTGATCGCCGTCAGGGCCATCTGCCATGCCTTGGGGTTGACCCATTGGAACAGGGCGGCTTGGACAAAGCTGAACGGGCGCGCTGTCTTGCGCGCCGCGTCAGGGGCGCCGGCATTGGCGATTTTCCATGCCAGCCACAGAAGATAGGTGACGCCGATGACGGACAGCACCAGATGCGCGACCGGAAAGGCGTCGAAAATCCGCACCAGACCCAGCCCGACCAGCAGAATCATCACCCCGAATCCGATCCCGATTCCCAGCATATGAGGCACCGTCCGGCGAAAACCGAAATTGGCCCCCGAGGCCATGAGCATCAGGTTGTTGGGTCCCGGCGTGATGGACGAGACAAGGGCAAAGGCCGCGAGGGCCAGGAGCGCATCAGGTATCATGGCGCAACACTATGCGAGGCCTGACGCAATTTGGTTGCTTTTTTAGCGATTCTACCGCTATAATCGCAACAAATGACAGATACAGACAAAATCAACGCACACATATTGCGAGAGCTTTCCCGCAACGGCCGGATCAGCAATACGGATCTGGCTGATCGCGTCGGCCTGTCGCCATCGGCCTGTCTGCGGCGCGTTCAGGATCTTGAACGGCGCGGGGTGATCCGTGGCTACCGGGCCATTCTGGACCCGCTGGCCATGGGCGTGGGATTTACCGCTTATATCACCGTCGGGCTGAACGCGCATACGAAATCCGTGCAGGAGGCGTTCGAGAAGGCCATTGCCCGCGCGCCCGAGGTGCGGGAGTGTCACAACATCACCGGCAATGTGGAATATCTACTGCGGATCGAGGCGGCGGACCTGGCGGCCTATAAACGGTTTCACACCGATGTGCTGGGCACGCTGCCGCAGGTGAATTCGATCACGTCCTTTGTGGTGATGGGCTCTCCCAAGGACGAGCGCGGCTGATCGATTCACGCCGCTCTGCTTCTTCTTGCCTCAAATATCCAGGACGCCACCGCCCCGCCTGCGCGACGGGGCGATGGGGCGCGGCGGATCAGCGGGCGATCATCTCGGACTGGCGGACGATCACCTCGGCCTGCTTGATCGAGGCGATGTCGACCAGACGGCCCTTGTAGACAGTCGCGCCCTCGCCGCGGGCCTTGGCGGCCTCCATCGCGGCAAGGATTTCGCGGGCCTCGGCCACGGCCTCGTCGGAGGGGGTGAAGATCTCGTTGGCCAGCGCCACCTGCTTGGGGTGGATCGCCCATTTACCGACCATGCCCAGCGTGGCAGAGCGGCGGGCCTGTGCGCGGAAGCCTTCGTCATCGCTGAAATCGCCATAGGGGCCATCCACGGGCAGGATGCCATGGGTGCGGCAGGCGGCGACGATGGCGGTTTGTGCCCAATGCCACGGATCGGACCAGTATTTGGCGCCCTCATGCAGCATGTAGTAATTGGCCTGTGTGCCACCGATGCCCGTCGTCTGCATCCCCATGGAGGCCGCGAAATCGGCAGCGCCAAGGCTCATGGCTTGCAGGCGGGGGCTGGAGGCGGCGATGGCTTCGACATGGGCGATGCCGGCGGCGGATTCGATGATCACCTCGAAGGTGATGGGGGTCTTGCGGCCTGTGGCGCGTTCGATGGCGGTCACGAGGGCATCGACCGCATAGACATCCTCGGCGCAGCCGACCTTGGGGATCATGATCTGGTTCAGACGCTCGCCGCCCTTTTCCAGCAGATCGACCACGTCGCGATACCACCATGGTGTGTCCAGACCGTTGATCCGGACCGACAGGTATTTGGTGCCCCAGTCCATGTCATTGAGCGCCGTGATGACATTGGCGCGCGCGCTGTCCTTGTCGGAGGGGGCCACCGAATCCTCGAGGTCGATGTTGATCACATCCGCCGCACTGGTCGCCATCTTCTCGAAGATCGCGGGGCGCGAGCCGGGGCCGAACAGTTGGCAACGGTTCGGACGGGCGGGGGCAGCAGGCTGGATGCGAAAGCTCATCGGCTTGGTCCTTTCGGGTAAGGATATTGCTTATTTCTGGCGCCCTTGGGTATGAAATTGCGCCAAAGGGTGCAAGCGGCTTTTGCAGACGCGGCATTCTTGCCGCAACGCCGCATCTCCGGCGCGGAACGGGCGATACCTGCGAAGATCCTGCGCAGATTTTCGGCAAGTACCGGAGGATCTTGCGCAAATAGCTGCGACAGCCGCGGATTTGCAATGCAATCCCATGCAGAATCCGTAACGCTGGCGCAAAGCCATGAGAAAGGGCAACCCGATGATCGAGACTCCATATCTTCTGTTTCTGGGCGATGCGCCCGACGCTTTGGCCGCCAAGGTTGCGCAGGGCATCAAGGATTGGCGCCCGCAGAACGCGGTCGGCCAGTTCCGGATGGAGGGGTGCCGCGCCGACATGCGCCTGCCCGACATGACGCTGGAAGAGGCGCGGGCCGCCGGGGCGAAAACGCTGGTGATCGGTGTGGCGAACCGGGGCGGCGTGATTTCGGCCGCGTGGAAGAAGGTGCTGGTGCAGGCCTTGGAGGAAGGGTTCGATCTGGCCTCGGGTCTGCATAACCTGCTGCGGGACGAGCCTGATCTGGTGGCGGTGGCCAAGGCGACCAGGCGGCAGTTGCATGATGTGCGGGTGCCTTCCGTGCAATATCCCATCGCCAATGGGGTCAAGCGCAGCGGCAAGCGCTGTCTGGCGGTGGGCACGGATTGCTCGGTCGGGAAGATGTATACGGCGCTGTGCATGGACCGCGAGATGAAGGCGCGCGGGATGAAATCCAGTTTCCGCGCCACCGGGCAGACCGGCATCCTGATCACCGGGGACGGCGTGCCGCTGGATGCGGTGATCGCGGATTTCATGGCCGGATCCATCGAATGGCTGACGCCGGACAATGACGCGGATCATTGGGACATGATCGAGGGACAGGGGAGTTTGTTCCATGTCTCCTATTCCGGGGTGACGCTGGCGCTGATCCATGGCGGACAACCCGATGCGCTGGTCATCTGCCATGAGCCGACGCGCGAGCATATGCGCGGTCTGCCGGGATACAAGCTGCCGACGCTGGAGCAGGTGCGGGACATGGCCTTGGATCTGGCGAAGGTGGCCAATCCCGCCTGTCAGGTGATCGGCTATGCGATCAACACCCAGCACATGACCGAAGACGAGGCGCAGACCTATCTGGCGGATGTCGAGGCGCGGCTGGGTTTGCCGGCCACCGACCCGTTCCGCTATGGCGCGGACAAGCTGGTGGACGCGTTGGCCGCGATCTGAGAGGTCTTGGACAGGCATCCTCTGGCGCGCTGCGGCTGCGCCGGGGGATTTGAGTATTTTTGGCAAGATGAAGGGGGCGGCGATGCAGATCACGGTTGAGCGGGATGTGTTCAGGCTGGCGCAGGTGTTCACCATCAGCCGCGGGTCGCGGACCGAGGCGAAGGTGCTGACGGTGCGGATCACGGATGGGGATGTGACGGGTTGGGGGGAATGCGTGCCCTATGCCCGGTATGACGAGACGCTGGAGTCTGTGACCGCGCAGATCGAGGGTCTGTCCGGGGCGCTGACGCGGGCGGCGCTGTATGACCTGTTGCCCGCAGGGGCGGCGCGGAATGCGGTGGATTGCGCGCTGTGGGATCTGGAAGCGAAGCGGACGGGTCGCCGGGTTTGGGAATTGGCGGGGTTGGCCAAGCCGGGACCCGAGGTGACGGCCTATACATTGTCGCTGGCGGAGCCCGCCGAGATGGAGGCGCAGGCCGCCAAGCACGCCTTTCGGCCGCTGTTGAAGATCAAGCTTGGCACGCCGGACGACATGCCCCGGCTGGAGGCCGTGCGGCGTGGTGCACCGAAATCCACGATCATCGTGGACGCGAATGAAGGCTGGTCGGCGGCAGTTTATGCCGATCTGGCCCCGCATCTGGTGCGGCTGGGCGTGGCGCTGGTGGAACAGCCCCTGCCTGCCAGTGAGGATGAGGCGCTGATCGGGATGGACCGGCCTGTACCGGTCTGCGCCGATGAAAGCTGTCATGACCGCGCCAGCCTGCCGCATCTGGCGGGGAAATATGATGTGGTGAACATCAAGCTGGACAAGACCGGGGGCCTGACCGAGGCGCTGGCGCTGCGCGATGCGGCGGTGGCGCAGGGGTTCAAGGTCATGGTCGGCTGCATGGTCGGAAGCTCGCTTGCCATGGCGCCTGCGACATTGGTGGCGCAGGGGGCGATGGTGACGGATCTTGACGGGCCGCTGCTTCTGGCCGAAGACCGCGACACACCGCTTCTGTTCGACGAGGCGGGCGTGCATCCGCCCGAACCGGGCCTTTGGGGCTGACCCGCAGCAAGGAGATTAGATCATGCGCACCGTCTATGTGAACGGAGACTACCTGCCCGAGAATGAGGCGAAAGTGTCGATCTTTGATCGCGGGTTCCTGATGGCCGATGGCGTCTATGAGGTGACGAGCGTGCTGGGCGGCAAGCTGATCGACTTTGACGGGCATCTGAAGCGGCTGGAGCGGTCCTTGTCGGAGCTGGACATGGACAAGCCCGAGGGGTTCGACGACCTGCTGGAGATCCACCGCGAACTGGTGCGGCTGAACGGGATCGAGGAGGGGATGATCTATCTGCAGGTGACGCGGGGCGCGCCCGGTGACCGGGATTTCGCCTTCCCTGATCCGGAGGTGACCAAACCGACATTGGTGCTGTTCACGCAGAACAAGCCGGGTCTGGCGGCCAATCCGGTGGCCAAGAAGGGCATCAAGGTCATCAGCATCGAGGATATCCGCTGGGGTCGGCGCGACATCAAGACGGTGCAGTTGCTCTATCCGTCGATGGGCAAGATGATGGCCAAGAAAGCCGGGTGCGATGACGCCTGGATGGTCGAGGATGGGGCGGTGACCGAGGGCACCAGCAACAATGCCTATATCGTCAAGGGCAACAAGATCATCACGCGGCAGTTGAGCCATGACATCCTGCACGGGATCACCCGCGCTGCCGTTCTGCGCTTTGCGCAGGAGGCGCAGATGGAAGTGGAGGAGCGGCCCTTTACCATCGCCGAGGCGCAAGCCGCGGATGAAGCGTTCATCACATCGGCCTCGACCTTCGTGATGCCGGTGGTCGAGATCGACGGTGCCAGAATCGGCAGCGGCGCGCCGGGCAAGGTGGCGGCGCGGCTGCGCGAGATCTATCTGGATGAGAGCATGAAGGCGGCTGTCTGACGCGGCAAGGGGCGGCTGGCCGTCAGGTCAGCCCCTCGATCGCCAGATCGACGGTGATGGGCGGGGTCAGGCCCAGACCGGCGAGTTTCGCCATCACCTGACCATTCACAACGATTTCAAGCCCGCTGCCATCGGCGGCAAGGCGCTGTTGCAGCGTGAGACTGGCCGGGTCGGTGCCGCTGACGCCATCCACGACGATCCGCAGGGAATCGGTGGCCCGGTCGAAATCGGTGATGAGGGCGGCCCCATCGGCGACATCGTAGATTGTGAAGGAGTCTGACCCTTCTCCGCCCGTGAGGGTGTCGAGGCGGTCTCCGACCAGCCAGTCATTGCCTGCATCGCCGTAGAGTTCCGCGCCGTAAGGTGTGAAGCGCCCCGCGACAAAGCCCAGAAGCGCGTCAGTGCCGCCGCCGCCGCGCAGCGTATCGGCCCCTTCGTAATCCGTGAGCACGTCATTTCCGGCCCCGCCGTCCAGCAGGTCATCACCCGTTCCACCGAAAAGGATGTCGTCGTCCGCACCGCCGCGCAGGGTGTCATCGCCGAACTGGCCTTGCAGCGTGTCCTCGCCCGCGCCCCCGGCGATCAGGTCGTCGCCGCCGTTGCCATCCAGACTGTCGTCGCCATCACCGCCGGACAGGGTGTCGGCCCCGGCACCGCCGGAGAGTTGATCATCCCCTGCCCCGCCTTCCAGCAGATCTGCGCCCGCGCCGCCCATCAGCGTGTCATTGCCATCGAGGCCGGAGAGGGTGTCATCGCCTGACTGACCGTCAAGGGCGTCATTGCCAGCCGTGCCCGTCAGCAGATCGTCTTCGGTGCGAGGGGCCATCCCGGAGTCCGGCGAAGTGTCGTCTGCGGCATCGTCGCCGTCCTCGTTGGAAAAGACGTCATCCAGCAGGTAGCCGGCCATCATCAGCATTGGCATGAACACCAGCAACAGCACACTCATCACACCACCTGCACAGGCACCGGCCCCTTGACGGGACCATGAATCACCAGCCGGAGTGTTCACGCTTTCGCCAGTCGTGTCCAGTGACAAGCCGGAGTCACAGCGCGTGATGAACAGGCAAGATGCAGACTAGGGTTTGCCCACGTTGCGGGCGAAGGCGTCCTTGAATTCGGCCTGCTTTTCGGGGCTGGCCTCTGTCTGGTTCTGGGCGCGCCAGTCGTCGTAGGGCATGCCGTAGTAGATTTCGCGGGCCTCGTCCTTGGTCATCGCGATGCCGCGTTCGTTCGCCGCCTCCTGATACCAGCGGCTGAGGCAGTTGCGGCAGAAGCCGGCCAGATTCATCATGTCGATATTCTGCACATCCGGGCGCTTGACCATCAGGTGATCGCGCAGGGCGCGGAAGGCGGCGGCCTCGAGTTCGATACGGGTCTGGTCGTCCATGATCGGTCTCCTTCTGGTGGCTTACTGGCCGGTATCGGCCAGCGCCTGTTGCAGGATCGGGGCAAGGCGGGCGGCCCAGCGGGCCTGTTGGTCGGGTTTGGTGATGAGGTCGTTGCGGACCTCGATCAGCGCGTTCAGGCGTTGCCATGCAATGGCGTGGCGGGCGATGGCGTCGCCCGGCAGATGACCACCATAGGGTTCATTCTCGCCGATGCAAAGATCAGCCTCGGCCCGCAGGCGCGCCAACAGGGGGCGGGCGAAGCGGGTGTCGGCGGCATAGAGGACGCCCACATGCCATGGGCGCGGCGGGCGGCCCATCAGTTGCGGGGTGAAGCTGTGGATCGAGACGATCACGGTATCGTCGCGCCGCTCGGCCAGTTCGGCCAGCGCCGTGTGATAGGGGCGGTAGCAGCGGTTGAGGCGTGTTTCCAGTTCGTCCCGCCCCGCGTGGCGGTTGGCCGGAATGATCGTGCCGTCATAGAGTTTCATCAGCAGGGTCGGATCATCCTCGCCCCGGTTGGGGTCGATCACGAGGCGCGAGAAATTGGACAGGATCGCGGGGCATCCCAAGGCATCGGCCAGGGCGCGGCTGACGCCTGCGGCGCCCACGTCATAGGCGATGTGGCGTTCCATGTCGCACCGGGCCAGACCCAGATCGCCGCCGTTCACGAAAGCGGGCACGGTATTGGCGGCGTGGTCGCAGGTCACCAGCCAGCGCGAGACCCGGTCCGCACCGGAAATTTCAAAGGGGGCGTATGTCATGTCACCTGCGTCATGGGGCTGTCATTTCCTTTGGCGAAGACCTAGGACAGAACAGGGCGGAATGGAATTGCACAGCGGTCGGGATTCAGCGATTGTTAGCGATAACATGAGATTCAAGGTTGCAGACCAGAGGATGACAGCATGAGACGGCACCGGAATGTGAAAATCGTGGCAACGCTTGGGCCTGCGTCCAATGATTACGCGATGATCCGCGCTTTGCACGAGGCGGGGGCGGATGTGTTCCGCCTGAACATGAGCCATGGCACCCATGACGACATCCGCGCGCGCCATGCCATCATCCGGCAGATCGAACAGGATCTGGACAGCCCGATCGCCATTCTGGCCGATCTTCAGGGGCCGAAGCTGCGGGTCGGCAGCTTTGCCAAGGGTGAAGAGGAATTGGTCGAGGGGGCTGGGTTCCGTCTGGATCTGGACCCGGCCGAGGGGGATGCGACCCGCGTTTGCCTGCCACATTCCGAGATTTTCGCGGCGCTGGAGCCGGGTGCCAATCTTCTGGTGAATGATGGCAAGATCCGCCTGACGGTGGACCGCTGCGGGCCGGATTTCGCGGATTGCACGGTGGCGGTGGGGGGCACCATCTCGAACCGCAAGGGGGTGAATGTGCCGGATGTGGTGCTGCCGCTGGCGGCCCTGTCAGACAAGGATCGCAAGGATCTGGAATTCGCCTGCGCGCTGGGCGTGGACTGGCTGGCGCTGTCCTTTGTGCAGCGCCCCGAGGATGTGATCGAGGCGCGGGAGCTGGCTGCGGGGCGCGCGGCGATCCTGTCCAAGATCGAGAAGCCGGCGGCGGTGAAATGCTTTGACGATATTCTGGCGGTCAGCGACGGGATCATGGTCGCGCGCGGTGATCTGGGGGTGGAGCTGCCGGTGCAGAACGTGCCGCCGATCCAGAAGCGTCTGGTGCGGCGTTGCCGGGCCGTGGCGAAACCCGTGATCGTGGCGACGCAGATGCTGGAATCGATGATCGAGAGCCCGATGCCCACGCGGGCCGAGGTGTCGGACGTGGCCACCGCCATCTATGAGGGGGCGGATGCGATCATGCTGAGCGCGGAGTCGGCGGCGGGCCATTACCCAGTCGAAGCCGTCAGCACGATGAACAATGTCGCGGTGGAAGTGGAGAGCGACCCCACCTATCGCGAGATCATCGAGGCCAGCCGGAGAGCGACGCGCACCACGGTGGCCGACGGGATCGTCGCCGCCGCGCGCGAGATTGCCGAGACCACGGATATCAAGGTGATCTGCTGCTATACCCAGTCGGGCACGACCGCGCTGCTGACCGCCCGCGAAAGGCCCCGCGTGCCGATCATCGCCATGACAAGCCTGCGCGGCACGGCGCGGCGTCTGGCGCTGACATGGGGCGTCAATTGCGTGATGACCGGGGCGCTGGACCGGTTCAAGATGGCGGTCGTCAATGCCGCCCGCGCCGCCCGTGCGCAGGGTTATGCGACCGAGACGGATCAGATTCTGGTCATCGCGGGTGTGCCCTTCAACAAGGCGGGAACGACCAACATCCTGCGTGTCGCCCCCTGCGAGGAACGTTTGATCTTCGCCACCGATCCGGAGTAATCTGCACCTACGCGAGCGTGGCGCGATCCTGTGCAGGCGGAGGCCCGGAGATGAATACCGATCTGGCATTGGTCATCGGCCTGATGATTTTGATCTTTACGGCCCCCGCCATCATCAGCGCCTTTTCGGACGGGCGGACACCGCGCACCGCCATGGTGACGCTTGTGCTGGGTGGTGGTCTGGTGCTGTTTGCGCTGACGCAGAATCCCGGCGGCTACCGGATCGAGGATGTGCCACGCGCCTTCATCAAGGTGATCGCCGACGTGCTGTGAAAACGCGGCAGCCCCCCGCGTCCGCGGTATTTCTGCGAAAACCCGGCAAAGTCACGGACATCCGGGCCGCTTTGGGCTTGCCAGTGGGGCCGATCCTTCGTATATCGCGCGCTCTTACCTGCGGGACCGGCCAATGTGGCATGCCGAGTCGCGCGTGAACCGACCCAAAGTCAAGGAGACGGAAATGCCCAAGATGAAGACCAAGTCGAGCTGCAAGAAGCGGTTCAAGGTGACGGCGACAGGACGCATCCTGACCGCGCAGGCCGGCAAGCGCCATGGCATGATCAAGCGTCACAAGAAGTTCATCCGCAACGCCCGCGGCACCACAGTCATGTCGGCCCCTGATGAGAAGATCATCAAGTCGATGATGCCGTACGATCGTTAAGGAGAAGCTGATATGTCTCGCGTCAAAAGCGGTGTAGTCACCCACGCCCGTCACAAGAAGATCATCAAAGCCGCCAAAGGCTATTATGGTCGTCGCAAGAATACCTTCCGCGTTGCCGCACAGGCCGTGGATAAAGCCAACCAGTACGCAACCCGCGACCGGCATAACCGCAAGCGGAATTTCCGCGCGCTGTGGATCCAGCGGATCAACGCCGGTGTGCGTGCCTTTGATGAAACCATGACCTATTCGCGTTTCATCAACGGTCTGGCGCTGGCCGGGATCGAAGTGGACCGCAAGGTTCTGGCCGATCTGGCCGTGCATGAGCCCGAAGCATTTGGGGCCATCGTCACACAGGCGAAGGCCGCGCTCGCGTAAGCCACTCCGTCTTCGGAGTTGCAGAATAAGGAAGCCGCGGACCTGTCAGGGTCTTGCGGCTTCTTGCATGAACGGGCCATGCCTTTCGGGGTGGGTCACAACAGCAAGGGACGCCATGTGATGGACGATCTGAAACGCAAATATCTTGATCTGATCGCAAGCGCCGGGGATGAGGCCAGCATCGAGGATGTGCGCCTTGCCGCGTTGGGCAAGAAGGGCGAGTTGAGCCTGAAGATGCGCGAACTGGGCCAGATGAGCCCGGAGGAGCGGCAGGTGGCCGGTCCCGCGCTGAATGCGCTGAAGGATGAGATCACGAGTGCCTTGGCCGCGAAGAAGGCCGCCCTGGGCGATGCCGCGCTGGATGAGCGGTTGCGGGCCGAGTGGCTGGACGTGACCCTGCCGGGGCGTGGGCGCCGGGCCGGGACGATCCATCCGATCAGCCAGGTGTCCGAGGAAGTGGCGGCGATCTTTGCGGATATGGGATTCTCGGTCGCGGAAGGCCCGCGCATCGACACGGACTGGTATAATTTCGACGCGCTGAACATCCCCTCGCATCACCCGGCGCGGGCCGAGATGGACACGTTCTACATGCACCGCGCCGCGGATGATCCGCGCCCGCCCCATGTGCTGCGGACCCATACCAGCCCGGTGCAGATCCGGTCGATGGAGGCGCATGGCGCGCCCATCCGCATCATCTGCCCCGGCGGTGTGTATCGCGCCGATTACGACCAGACCCATACGCCGATGTTCCATCAGGTCGAGGGGCTGGCGATTGACCGCGATATTTCCATGGCCAACCTGAAATGGTGCCTTGAGGAATTCGTGAAGGCGTTTTTCGAGGTGGACAATGTCGAGCTGCGCTTCCGCGCCTCGCATTTCCCCTTCACCGAGCCGTCGGCGGAAGTGGATATCCGCTGCTCGTGGGAGGGTGGCACGCTGAAAGTGGGCGAAGGCGATGACTGGCTGGAGATTCTGGGCTCGGGCATGGTGCACCCCAAGGTCTTGCAGGCGGGCGGGATTGATCCCAATGAGTGGCAGGGTTTCGCCTTTGGCATGGGGATCGACCGGATCGCGATGCTGAAATACGGCATCCCCGATCTGCGGGCCTTCTTCGATTCAGACCTGCGCTGGCTGCGGCATTACGGCTTTGCATCCTTGGATCAGCCTACGCTGCATGGCGGCCTTTCGCGATAACCAACCCGCGGGAAAACCCCGGCGGATCAAGGACATGGGTGGGGCATATCCCACCAAACGAGACGGGACAGTATCATGAAATTCACCCTCTCCTGGCTGAAGGAACATCTCGACACCACCGCTTCGGTGGATGAGATCACCTATGCGCTGACCGATCTGGGGCTTGAGGTCGAAGGCGTCGAGAACCCTGCCGCGCGTCTGGCTGATTTCACCATCGGCAAGGTGGTGCATGCGGAAAAGCATCCCGATGCCGACAAGCTGCGCGTGTGCAAGGTGCTGACGGATGAAGGCGAGACGCAGATCATCTGCGGGGCGCCCAATGCGCGGGAAGGGATCACCGTTGTGGTGGCCAAGCCGGGGACCTATGTGCCCGGCATCGACACCACCATCGGCGTGGGCAAGATCCGCGGGATCGAGAGTTTCGGGATGATGTGTTCCGAGCGTGAGATGGAACTGTCCGAAGAGCATGACGGGATCATCGAACTGCCCAGCGGCGAGGTGGGTGAGCGCTTCATCGACTGGCTGGCGAAGAACGATCCGGCCAAGGTCGATCCGGTGATCGAGATTGCGATAACGCCGAACCGGCCCGATGCCTTGGGCGTGCGCGGGGTTGCGCGCGATCTGGCGGCGCGGGGCCTTGGCACGTTGAAGCCCGCGAAAGAGGCAGAGATCCGGGGCAGCTTCCCCTGCCCCATCGGTGTGAGCATTGATGACGATACGCGCGTCGGTGGCTGCGAGGTCTTTACGGGCCGTCTGATCCGTGGCGTCAAGAACGGACCCAGCCCGGACTGGTTGCAGACGCGGCTGCGCGCCATCGGGTTGCGCCCGATCTCGGCCCTCGTGGATGTGACCAACTTCTTCACCTTCGACCGCAACCGTCCCCTGCATGTGTTCGATGCGGACAAGGTGAAAGGCAACCTGCGTATCCACCGCACGACAGGCGGCGAGACTCTGGTCGGTCTGGACGACAAGACCTATCGTTTCGATGCGGGTCAGGTCGTGATCTCGGACGATCATGGCGTGGAAAGCATTGCGGGGATCATGGGCGGTCTGGCGACGGGCTGCACCCATGACACGGTGAATGTGTTCCTTGAAGCCGCCGTCTGGGACCGCGTGCAGATCGCGATGACGGGGCGCGCGCTCAAGATCAACTCGGATGCGCGGTACCGCAATGAACGGGGGATTGATCCGGCCTTCAACATGGAAGCGGTCGATCTGGCGACGCAGATGATCCTTGATCTGTGCGGCGGCGAGGCGTCCGAGGTTGTGGTGGCGGGCAAGGTGCCCGATGTCACCCGCGCCTACAAGCTGGACCCCGCGCGGGTGCAGTCTCTGGTGGGTATGGACATTCCCGAAAGCGAGCAGCGCCAGACCCTGACGAAGCTGGGCTTCAAGCTGGAAGGCAATATGGCGCAGGTGCCAAGCTGGCGTCCCGATGTGCTGGGCGAGGCTGATCTGGTCGAGGAAGTGGCGCGGATCGCGTCGCTGACCAAGCTGGTCGGTCGACCCCTGCCGCGCGCGGATGTGGGTGTGCCCAAGCCGATCCTGTCGCTGGGCCAGCGGCGCGAGCAGATCGCGCGGCGGACCGTTGCCGCCTTGGGCTATAACGAATGCGTCAGCTACAGCTTCATTGATCAGGCGGCGGCCGCGCTGTTCGGTGGTGGCACGGATGCGACGATGCTGGCCAATCCGATCAGCGCCGAAATGTCCCATATGCGCCCCGATCTGCTGGCCGGATTGTTGCAGGCGGCGGCGCGCAATCAGGCGCGCGGGTTCGCGGATCTGGCGCTGTTCGAGGTGGGCCATGCCTTCACCGGCGGTGAACCGGGCGAGCAGGTGGTGCAGGTGGCCGGGTTGCTGGTCGGGCGCACCGGCCCGCGTGATCCGCATGGCAGCGCACGGGCGGTGGATGTGTTCGACGCCAAGGCCGATGCCGAGGCGGTTCTGGCCGCGCTTGGCGCGCCCGAGCGGGTGCAGATCCTGCGCAATGGCGCGGCGTGGTGGCATCCGGGTCGTCATGGGGTGATCAGCCTTGGCCCCAAGAACCCGCTGGCGGTGTTCGGCGAAGTGCACCCACGCGTGCTGGCTGCGATGGATGTGAAAGGGCCCGCCGTGGCCTTTACCCTCTGGCCCGCGGCCATCCCCGCGCCGCGCAAGACGGGTGCGACGCGCCCCGCCTTGGTGATGCGTGACCTGCAGGCGGTGGAGCGTGACTTCGCCTTTGTCGTGGAGAGCCACGTCGAGGCGCTGACCATCGTCAATGCCGCGCTTGGGGCCGACAAGGCGCTGGTCGATCAGGTCCGCGTCTTTGACGAGTTCACCGGACCCAAGGCCGAGGCGCAGATGGGGGCGGGCAAGAAATCCGTGGCCATCACCGTGCGGCTTCAGCCGACGGAAAAGACCCTGAAGGAAGCCGAGATCGAGGCCGTGGGGGCAAAGATCATCGAAAAGGTGACCAAGGCCACCGGGGGCGCGCTGCGCGGCTGAGGGAAACGGGAAACCGCGTTCCTGTCAAAAGACCATCGAAGCCTGCCGTGTCCAGCGACACGGCAGGCTTTTGCTTTGGTGTCATGGCCGCCCGCATATCCCGACGGGCTGCGACATAATCGACCATCCGTTAAACGGGACCGCTGCAAGGCCGTTCATTCTGTTGGGTCACGCGCGAAACGAAACCCAAAAGAAAGTCATCACCCCTTATGGCACTTCCAAACCCCAGCAAGCTGAAAACACTCATCCAGTCAGAGGACAACATTTCCAGCGCCTCACTGGCGACACGCATCCTTCTTGGCCGCCTTCGGATCGAGGTCCGCAACAACCCGACCCTGATCGATGCCAAGGTCACCGAATTGATGGAGTTCGTGCGCGTCAATCGCTACGCCGCCGACGATCTCGCCCATATCTGAACCGGACGGACACTCTCATGAAAAACGAACTTCTTTCACTCGACGCTGCGGCGGCGCGTATTGCCACGGGTGCCGTGATGACCATCGCGGGCGATGAGGCGCTTCTGGCGCAACTGCCGCGCGGCAACTGGATCGGCGGCACCTCGGTCTATTTCGTCACGGAAACGGGCGGGGCGGTGATCCGCGACAAGCTGTATTGCACCACCTTGCCCGAGGCGACGGTGGCGCAGATCCGCGTTCTGGGGGCAGATGAATTGCCGCAGATCGCACAGGGCTATGCGACGGGCGGGTTGTCCATCATCCTGATCCCCGCCTTTTCCAGGGCCCATTCCGTCTTTGCCGTGGATGGTCCCAGCTACGCCGGCTTTTTCAACCAACCGCTGGTCGGCTGGATCTCGGGCGTGCATCTTGACGATATTGGGCGCGTCGCACCCAAGGTCTTTGACGGCCGCAGCGGCAGATCCTACGGGGAGGAAGCGGTCGTGATGCATCTGTCCCTGTCCGAGGGGCTGGTCCCGCAGGTCGATATCGTCAATATTTTCGCCCAGAATGACGCGACCGCCCCCGCGTTCCGTTTCCCGCAAAGCGGTTTCGCGGCCAAGACCGCCCTGATCGACGGGCGCGAGATGTCGCTTGCCGCCTATCTGCGCGACAATGACATCGACACACGTCTGCCGCTGATCGCCAATTACGGGGGCGCGCTGATCAATGTCTCGGTTCAAAGCGTCAATCACGAGTCCGGCGAGGTCGCGTTCTACGCGCCTGTGATGCAGGGCGTGGAATATCGCTTTGCCAAACCGCTGGATGACTATGCCGCCGCCTTTTCGCGGCAATTGGGCGTGGGGGGCGAGGGGCAGTATTCCTGCAATTGCATCCTCAACTACCTGTATGGCGAGCTTGAGGGAAAGGCGACCGGGTCGTTCACAGGGCCGGTCACCTTTGGCGAGATTGCCTATATGCTGCTGAACCAGACGCTGGTGCGGCTGGAATTGCAGGCGGCCTAAGGTCGCCTTGATCCTGTCGCGCAGAACCTCCATCCGGTTCTGCGCGACAGGGTTTTGGATCACAGGCTAAGGCTTGCGCGTCCTGCCTTTCATCTTGCCAAAAATACTCATTCCAACCGAGCCGGAAAGCCTTCGGCCCGCAGGTCCGTGCCCAGCACATCTTCCAGCAGTTTCACGATCTGCGTGGATTGCGCCTGACCGCCGTAGGCGGCGCGGCCCTTGACGAAAGTTTGCTGCACCTGCCCCGCCAGATCCAGCGGGACGCCGAATTCCTGACCAAAGCCCATGGCGAAGCCCAGATCTTTCAGCGCCAGATCCATGCTGAAGGCGATGTCGTAGCTGCCGTTCAGGATCAGTTGGCCTTCGGTTTCATGCACGAAGGAGGTGCCGGAGGAGGCGGAGATCGCCTCCCACGCGGTCTTGAGGTCCAGCCCTGCACGTTTGGCCAGCATCAAGGCCTCGCCATCGGCGACCAGATGGATGAAGGCCAGCATATTGGTGATGACCTTGATGACCGCCGCCGATCCCAAGGGGCCGATGTGGAAGATGCGGTTGCCCATCGCCTCCAGCGCCGTGCGATGCGCCTCGAACACGTCCTTGTCGCCACCGGCCAGCACGGTGATCTCGCCCCGCGCGGCCAGATGGACGCCGCCGGTGACGGGGGATTCCAGCATCCGCACACCATGCGCCCCGGCGATGGCCGCCAGTCGCAGGATGTCGTCGCGGCCCAGCGTGGACATCTCGACCCATGTGTTGCCCGGTTTCATGGCGGGCAGCATCTGGTGCAGCACCGCCTCGGACACGGCGGGGGATGGCAGGCAGGTCAGAACGGTATCCGACGCGGCGGCCACGTCGGCGGCGCTGTCCGCCCATGTGGCCCCCATCGCCAGAAGCCGGTCGCCCAAACTACGGTCGCGGTCGTGGACCGTGACGGGGAACCCTGCGCGCAGCAGGCTGGCGGCCAGATGACCGCCCAGATTGCCCAGACCGATGAAACCCAGCCGCATCATGCTGGCCGTCCGTCAAAGGCGATTTGGAACTTGGCGCGCACGGCTGCGTCGGTGGCCGGGTCAATCAGCGAACCTGAGTGCGCAAGGATGCGGTCCATGCGGGCGCGGGCGACGCGCAGCAGGTCGGGTTTATCCGCCTCGGCCCATTCCTTTGGGCTCATGCGGTTGGCAATTTCGGGGTAGATATATTCGGTCTGCATCAGGGCCAGCGTTTGCGACGATCCCAGATAATGGCCGGGACCTTCAAGGCAGACCTGGCGCATCGCTTCGATGCTCACGCTGTCCTCGGTCACGTCGATGCCGCGCACGCAGCGCATGACCTGGCCCAGCATGTCATCGCCCAGAACCAGCGATTCAAGGCAGAAGCCAAGGAGGGAGGCATGCATCCCCACCGCCTCATAGACCATGTTCAGGCCGGAGAGGCCCGCGAGGACGTTGGAGATGCCCTGTTCCCAACCCGCCTGCATGTCGGGAAGTTTGCTGTCGGCGATGCCTGCGGCAGCCCCCCCCGGCAGGCGGTAGAACTGGTGCATCTGGGCGCAGCCTGCGGTCAGCAGCGCCTGTTCCGCGCTGCCGCCGGACATGGCGCCTGTGCGCAGGTCGGACACGAAGGGCCATGTGCCGAAGATCGCAGGATGGCCCGGCGACATGGCGTTGACATAGACCACGCCTGCCAGACATTCTGCGACCGCCTGCACGATGGCCAGCGCGATGGGGGCGGGTGCGGTGGCGCCGGCTTGGCCAGCGGACAGAAGCAGGACGGGCATACCGGCGCGGATGCAGGCTTCCATCGTCTGACAGCTTTCCGTCGCGAATTTCATCGGCGGGACGACGAAGCAGTTGGAATTGCTGACGAAGGGGCGCGCGCGCCACGCCGCCTCTCCGCCCGCGATCATGTGCAGAAGGTCGAAGCATCCATCGACATGGGAGGGGTCCGAGAAGGACGTGCCCACATGTTTCGTGGTGCCCGCGCAGCAGGCATAAAGCGTGTTGATATCCATCTGGAAGTTATCCAGCACATCGCGGCAGACCATGGCCCGCTGGAAGAAATGCACATTGTCCAGATGATGGGTCAGGCGCGCGGCATTGTAGAGGTCTTGCGCCGTGCTGTCGCGGTAGCTGTTGGTTTCCAGATCGACGATATGCACCGCCGCCCCCGCCGTGCCGAAATGGACCTTGCTGCCCGACAGGTGCAGATCATGTTTCGCATCGCGGCCAAACAGGGTGATGTCGCGGGCGGCGAGGGCCAGCATATCCTCGACCAAGGCACGCGGGAAGCGCAGGCGGCCATCGGTGCCGAGGATCGCACCTGCGCGGGTCATGATTTCCACGCCGCTTGGGGGCGCGTCGGCCAGACCGATGGTTTCCAGCGCGTCGAGAGCGGCTTGATGGATGCGCTGCATCCCGGCCTCGGTCAGGGGTTTGTATTGCCCGCCGGACATGCCCGGTCGCACGGGGCGGATGTTATCCGCCAAGGGTGCGCCGCGTGCGGCGACACGGGCGGCCCGCCCGCCTGACCGCAGGGCGGATCGCTTTGCACGTTCGGGTGCGCAGCCTTCGACAATCAGCTCAGTCATGCCTTCATCCTTTCGCCCTTGGGGTCATACAGCGGGTCAAGCGAGGCTTTGGCGGCATAGCGCCGCCCCGCCACTTCGATTTCATAGGTTGAGGCCAGCACCTGTTCGGCGGTTTCGCCCGCGCAAGGCACATAGGCCATGCCGACCGCGCCACCGAGCGCGTGGCCGTAATTGGCGGAGGTGACGATGGAGACGATCTGCCCGTCGCGCACCAGCGCCTCGTTATGAAAGAGCATCGGTTCGGGGTCTTGCAGCAGCAGTTGCACCATGCGGCGGTTCAGACCCGCCTCGCGTTTGCGCAGCACCGCGTCGCGGCCGATGAAATCGCCCTTGCCTGTGCGGGTGGCAAAGCCAAGGCCCGCTTCCAGCACGTGATCCTCGTCCGTGATGTCATGGCCCCAGTGGCGATAGGCTTTCTCGATCCGGCAACTGTCCAGCGTGTGCAGACCGCAAAGGGTGAGGCCCAAGTCGGCCCCTGCCTCCTCCAGCGCCTCGAAGACATGGGCGGCTTGGTCGGTGCTGACATACAGCTCCCACCCGAGTTCGCCGACATAGGAGACGCGATGCGCGCGGGCGAGGCCCATGCCGATCTCGATCTCGCGCGCGGTGCCGAAAGGATGGGCGGTGTTGCCCATGTCATCGGGACTGACGCTGGCCATCAGGTCGCGGGATTTTGGCCCCATGAGGCAGAGCACGGCCTCGGATGCGGTCATATCGGTGATGACGGCGAGGTCATCCCCCAGATGGCGGCGCAGCCATGCCAGATCGCGTTGCAGCGTGGCCCCCGGCACGACCAGAAGGAAGGCGGTTTCCGACAGGCGCGTGACGGTCAGATCGGATTCGATCCCGCCCCGGTCGTTGAGCATCTGGGTATAGACGATGCGGCCTGCGGGCACGTCCATCTGATTGGCGCAGAGGCGTTGCAGGAAGGGGAGTGCGTCCGGTCCTTCTACCCGGATTTTGCCGAAGCTGGTCATGTCGAACAGGCCGACACCGTTGCGGATGGCCATGTGTTCGGCGTGCTGGTTGTCGAACCAGTTCTGGCGGTGCCAGTCGTAGCGGTATTCCCGCTCCTGCCCCGGTTTGGCGAACCAGTTGGCGCGTTCCCATCCAGCGACTTCGCCAAACACAGCGCCACGGTCGGCCAGATGTTGGTGCAGGGGCGAGCGGCGGATACCGCGCGCGGTCTCAACCTGGCGGTAGGGGTAGTGATCGGCGTAGAGCAGACCCAGCGTTTCGGTCACGCGTTCGCGCAGGTAGCGGCGGTTGCGCTGGAACGGTTGGGCGCGGCGGATATCCACTTCCCACAGGTCAAAGGGCGGCGCGCCCTCAGTGATCCAATGGGCCAGCGCCATCCCTGCCCCGCCGGATGAGACGATGCCGATGGAGTTGTAGCCTGCGGCAATCCAGTAGCCACGTTTTTCCGGGGCTTCGCCCAGATAGTAGCGGTCATCGGGGGTGAAGCTTTCGGGGCCGTTGAAGAAAGTGTGGATCCCCGCCGTCTGGAACAGGGGCATGCGGTGCATGGCATGTTCGAGGATGGGTTGGAAATGGTCAAAATCCTCGGGCAGGCTGTCGAAGCAGAAATCCTCGGATATGCCGTTCATGCCCCAGGGTTTGGCTTTCGGCTCGAAGGCCCCCAGCATCATCTTGCCTGCGTCCTCCTTGTAATAGGCGCATTCGTCGGGGACGCGCAGGACGGGCAGACGGCCCAAGCCTTCGACGGGTTCGGTGAGCAGGTAGAAATGTTCGCAGGCATGCAGCGGCAGGGTGACGCCGGACCCTGCGGCCAGATCGCGGCCCCACATGCCGCCGCAGTTGATCACCACATCGGCTGCGATATGGCCGCGGCCGTCCGCCGTTTCCCAATCGACGCCTGTGACACGGGTGCCATTGTCAGTGACGCGGGTGACCTTGACGCCTTCCACGATGCGCGCGCCGCGCATGCGTGCGCCTTTGGCCAGTGCCATGGCGATATTGGCGGGGTCGCATTGGCCATCCAGCGGCAGGTGGACGCCGCCCAGCACGTCGCCGACCTCAAGGTGAGGATACATGGCTTTGATCTCGGCCGGGGAGATTTCGGCCACGTCCACGTCGAAGGCGCGGGCGAGCGTGGCTTGACGGCGGAGTTCTTCGAGCCGGTGTGGGGTGAGGGCGACCGAGATGGACCCGGTCTGGCGCATGCCGGTGGCGACACCCGTTTCCGCTTCCAGTTTGACATAGAGATCGGCGGAATATTTCGCGAGGCGGGTCATGTTCTGGCTGCCGCGTAGCTGCCCGATGAGGCCCGCCGCGTGCCATGTGGTGCCGGAGGTGAGCTGTTTACGCTCCAGCAGGATGATATCGGTCCAGCCAGCCTTGGCCAGATGATAGGCAACGGAGCAGCCGGAAACCCCGCCCCCGATGATGACAGCCTGTGCGCGGGCGGGAAGATCAGACATCAGACAACCTCATGTCCCGCAGCGCGGATCTGGGCTGCCAGTTCGGTGATATGGGCGGGGCCAACTTCGCAGCAGCCGCCGACGATGGTGGCCCCTTGGGCGATCCAGCCCATGGCGTGTTTGGCGTAAGCCTCTGGTCCCAAATCCTGCCGGGCCGAGAGGGCATCGACGGTGGGTTTGTGGGCAAGGAAGGCTTCGGTGATCTTGGTGAAGCCGTTGGCATAGGCGCCGAAGGGTTTGTCGCCTTGTGCGAGGATATCCAGAGCGGCGGGGATCGCCTCGGGCATGGAGCAGTTGATGAGGATCGCGGCGGCGTCACCCGCGATGGCGAGGACATCCGAGAGTGCCTCGCCCGAGCGCAGGCGGGTGCCGTCGGTGTCATTCACGGTCAGCGAGAGCCAGACAGGTTTGCCGGATTGGCTTGCGCCCTCAAGTGCGGCTTTGGCATGAGCGATGCTGGCGACGGTTTCGCAGATGATCAGGTCGCAGCCTTTGGCCAGCGCATTGGCCACCTCGGCATAGAGGGGGACGGCGATATCATGGGCGGGGTGGATATCGGGCCGGTAGCTGGCGATCAGCGGGCCGATGCTGCCTGCGATGCGGCCTGACCCATGGGCGGCGCGGGCGGCTTGTGCTTCGGCGAGCGAGAGTGCGATGAGGGCGTCGAATTGCCCTTCCAACGGGGTGCCAGCAAGGCGGTCGTGGTGCACGGCATAGCTGTTGGTGGTGGCGATGGTGGCCCCTGCGGCGAAGTAATCGGCATGCACAGCCTGCACGATACCCGGATGATCGACCATGACTTGGGTGGACCACAGCGGGGTGGGCCGGTCGCCGGAGCGGTGGACCAGTTCCTGCCCCATGCCACCGTCGAGAAGTGTGATCTTGGTCATGCGCGTATCCTTTCATTGGCCGGGTCCCAGATCGGGCCATCCGGCATCACTGTTGCGGGATAACGCTTACCAAAGATTTCAACCTCCAACAGGGTGCCCGGTTGGGCCAGATCGGCGCGCAACATGCCCAGCGCGAGGGATGCGTTCACGCGGTAGCCCCACGCGCCGCTGGTGGTTTCGCCCACGACCTGCCCGTCATGCCAGAGGGTGGACATATAGGGCGCGTCCTGATCGCCTGCTGCGACCGTGAGGGTCACGAAACGTTTGGTGACGCCAGCCTGTTGTTCGGCCAGCAGGGCGGCTTTGCCGGGAAAGTCCTTGGACCAGTCGATGAAGCGATCGAGCCCGCCCTGCAGCAGGGTGTAATCGGTGGAGAGATCGCCTTTCCATGCGCGGTAGCCCTTTTCGATGCGAAGGGCGTTGAGGGCGAACATGCCGAAGGGTTTGGCTCCCGCAGCGGTCACGGCGTCCCAGATCACAGGGGCGTCGGCGGCGGGGCAATGCACTTCCCAGCCCAGTTCGCCTGCGAAGGAGACACGCATCAGGGTGCAATCGACGCCGCAGACGGTGGCGTCCTGGGCCGAGAGCCATGGCAGGGTGAGGTCGGCATCGGTGAGCGGAGCGAGGATGGCGCGGGCCTTGGGGCCGGTGACCAGAAGGCAGTCGTATTTATCCGAGCGGTCATGGACGGTGATGCCATCCGGGGCTGTGCGCGCGATCCATTCGCGGTCGTGGCTTTGCGCGACACCTGCGGTGATCAGCCATGTGCAATCTGCGCTGCGCGGGATCACGGACATTTCCGTGACGATCCGGCCTTTGGTATCGGCGAAATAGGCCAGACCCACGCGGCCCACGCGCGGGATGCGCGAGGCGGTGAGGGAATTGACGTAGTCCTGCGCGCCCGGCCCTTCGACCGACAGGCGGGTGAAGCCGGAAATCGCCAGCACGCCGCATGTATCACGCACGGCGGCGCATTCGGCGGCGACGCGAGGCGCCCATGGGCCGGCGCGGTCCCATGTCTGGCTGCCGTCCCAGCTGATGTCATCGCCGGGGGCGGCAAACCAGTTGGCGCGTTCCCAGCCGTTATAGGCGCCGAATTGCGCGCCTTCGTCTTTCAGGCGGGAGTGCAGGGCCGAGAGTTTCTTGTCGGCGCCTGCGGGCCAGCGGGCATGGGGGAAGTGCATGCCGTATTCATGGCCGTAAACCTCCATCCCCTTGGCGATGCAGTAATCGCGATCCTCGAACCCTGTGAAGCGGCGGGGGTCGCAGGACCACATGTCCCATTCGGTGCCGCCTTCGGTCACCCATTCGGCCAGAACCTTGCCCGCGCCGCCGCCCTGGCAGATGCCGAAGGTGAACACGCACGCCTCGAACGCATTGGGCAGGCCGGGCATGGGGCCGATGAGCGGGTTGCCATCGGGGGTATAGGGGATCGGGCCGTTGATCACCTTTTGCAGCGCGGCCTTTTCCAGCAGGGGCACGCGGGCCATGGCGTCGGCGATATGCCATTCCAGACGATCCAGATCGTCGGGGAAAAGCTGGAAGCTGAAATCTTCGGGCATGGGATCGTCTGGCGTGATCCAATGGGCGCGGCAGTTGGATTCGTAGGGGCCGAGGTTGAAGCCGTTCTTTTCCTGCCGCAGGTAGTAGCTACTGTCCACATCGCGCAGGAGGGGCAGTTTCGCGCCCTGTGTGGCGGACCATTCGGCGAGTTCGGGGATCGTGTCGAAGAGAAGATATTGATGGCTCATCACCATCATGGGCACGTCGCGGCCGAACATCGCGCCCACTTCGCGCGCGTAATAGCCTGCGGCGTTCACGACCTTTTCGCAGCGCACCTCGCCCTTCGGCGTCACGATCACCCATTCGTCGCCTTCGCGGCGGACAGCGGTGACGGGGCAGAAGCGTTCGATCCGCGCGCCCATCTGCCGCGCGCCTTTGGCCAAAGCCTGCGTCAGTTGCGCGGGGTCGATGTCGCCATCATTGGGATCATAGAGCGCGCCTTGCAGATCGTGGGTTTCGAGGAAAGGATAGCGGCCGCGCATCTCGGAGGGGCCAAGCAGGTCAAGCTCCATCCCCTGATAGCGGCCCATGCCGACGACGCGGGCGAATTCCTGCATCCGTTCGCGGGAATGGCCCAGACGCAGCGATCCGGTGACATGGTAGTTCATCGGATAATCCACCTCGGCCCCCAAGCGGCGATAGAGGTCTGCGGAATAGCGCTGCATGTTCATGATCGACCAACTGGACGAAAAGGTCGGCACATTGCCTGCGGCATGCCATGTGGAGCCTGCGGTCAGCTCGTTGCGCTCCAGCAAAAGCGAGTCGGTCCATCCCGCCTTGGCCAGATGATAGAGCGCGGAAGTCCCCACCACGCCGCCACCGATGATGACCACGCGCGCCTGTGTCGGAAACTCTGCCATGCCCTGCTCCTTGTCGTCTGTCAGAGCGACTATCGGCGCGGGCACGCCCTCTATCAATCCGCAGCACTTGGGTTTATTGATCGGAAAAACCGATCAGGTGCGATGATGCAAACCGAGCTTCTGGAAACCTTTCTGGACCTGTGCGAGACGCGCAGCTTCAACCGCACGGCGGATCGGTTGGGGGTGACACAATCCACCATTTCGGGGCGGGTGCGGGTGCTGGAGACGGCGTTGGGGTGTCGGCTGTTTCATCGGTCCCGCGCGGGCACGGGCCTGACGACCGAGGGGCTGCGATTCGAGCCGCATGCGCGGGCGCTGCGCCAAAGCTGGACCGAGGCGTTGCAGGATACCGCCGGGTCGGGCAGCCGCGCCATGACCCTGCGGATCGGGTTGCAGCGCGATCTGACGGATCATCATATCGGCGACTGGATGCGCCAGTTCCGCGCCGCATTGCCGGAGGCGGCGTTTTACATCGAGGCGGATTATTCCGCGCAGATGTGTGCCGATCTGGTCAGCGGGGCGCTGGATCTGGCGCTTTTGTTCACGCCGAAGCCGCAGCCGGACCTGCATTTCGAGACGGTGGGGGAGTTGTCCTATCGCATGATCTCGACCTGTCCCGTCACTTTGTCCGGTTTGCCCGGTGAACGCTATGTGCGGGCCAATATCTCGCCCGCGTTCAGCGCCGCCCATGCGGGGTTGTTGCCGCAACTGACGGCTGCGCCGGTGTCGAGCGGGCAGAACGCGACCGTCACGGGGTTGATCCTTGCGCTGGATGGCGCGGGTTATGTGCTGGAGGATACGGCGCAGGCATTGATCACGTCAGGTCAGGCCCATGCGGTGACGGGTGCGCCGCGTATTCCGCAGCCGGTGTTCGCCGCCCTGCCCCTGCGGCAGCGGCATCGCCCGCTGCAACGGCGACTGGTCACGCTGCTGCGCGCGCATTTCGCCGGACGCGCCGCGCAGAAATGACAAACCCGCACCGAGGGCGCGGGCGGGCTTGCCGTGTCATCAGATGAGGATCACCACTCGGTCGGCCCCTTGTCTGCGAATTCATGCACCAGAAAGTCGATGAAGGCGCGCACCTTTGGCTGGGTGAACCGGCCCGGCGGATAGACCGCGTAGATGCCCTGGGTTTCCACCGGCAGGTCGGGAATGGCATCCTCGACCAGACCTTTCTCCATCGCGTCGGCATAGAGGAAGCTGGGCAGATAGGCGATGCCAAGCCCCGCGACACAGGCGTTCAGCAGGGATTGGCCGTCATTCACGCTGAGCCAGCCCGCGGTGCGGACCTGCCGTTTTTCGCCCGAAGGGGCGGTCAGTTTCCAGACGTTGCCGTTGGACTGGTTGGAGTAGTGCAGCAGCTTGTGATCGTTCAGATCGTCGATCTTCTGCGGGCGGCCATATTTGGCGAAATAGCTGGGGCTGGCGATCATCCGCTTGGTCGTCTCGGTCAGCTTGCGGGCGCGCAGGGTGCTGTCCTCCAGTTCGCCGATCCGCACGGCCATGTCGAAGCCCTCGCTGATCAGTTCCACATAGCGGTTGTTCAGCACCATGTTCACGGTGATATCAGGGAATTCCGACAGGAAATCGCCCAGCACCGGCGACAGGTGATTGACCCCGAAATCCGTGGCCACCGAAATCCGCAACAGGCCCGATGGCGCCGATTGCATCGAGGTGACAAGCGCATCCGCCTCGCCTGCATCGTTCAGGACGCGGCGGGCGCGGTCGTAATAGGCAAGGCCGATCTCGGTCGGGCTGACTCGGCGCGTGGTGCGGTTCAGCAGACGCGCCCCCAGACGCGCCTCGAGGCTGGACACATGCTTGGACACGGCCGATTTCGAGATACCCATCTTCTTGGCCGCATCGGTGAAGCCACCTTGATCCACAACCGTGGCGAAGGCCTCCATTTCCGTCAGACGATCCATGCGCGACACCCTTTTCATTGCGTTGTTTCCGGTATCGCGTCGAAATCGGGCACGACTGCGGCAGGGTGCGGACAATATCGGGGTATTGTCAGGGATCGTTAATGGCATGGAAACGGGGAAACAGTCCGTCACCCGTCTGTTTCTTCTTGCCGGAAATATCCATAATCGCGGCGGATCAACCGGGCACGGGCTGCGCCTGTCGTGGGGCCTCTTGCAGAGAGGCGGCTGAAAATATGATCAAATACAGGGATTTCAGAGGAACATCAGCAAGATGGATCAAAATTGTTCCATTCACATTTGATCAAATATATGGATACAGCAGGAAAGAGGCTTGAGCCGGGGTGATGACGCCATGGACGGGGTAAGGGAACAGAGCGCGGATATCATCGCGGGCGTGCTGGTCGCGCGACTGGAAACGGTGCGCGCGCGTGAGGCGGCTGTCTATGCCGCCGCGCGTCCTGTTACAAAGGCGGCGCTGGTCGATGGCACGGAGGCTTGGCTGGACGGTGTGCCGATGCACTGGATGAAGGACTGGCCGATGCCCTTTCCGATGCTGGTGGCACGCGCGCGCAAGGCGCGGCTGACCGATCTGGACGGGCACCGTATCGACGATTTCTGTCTGGGCGATACCGGATCGATGTTCGGCCATTCCCCTGCCCCTGTCGCGCGCGCCATCAGGCGGCAAGCAAGGGACGGGCTGACCTATATGCTGCCGACCGAAGCGGCGCTGGAGGCTGGGCGGCTGCTGGTCGAACGGTTCGGGGATTTCCGCTGGCAGATCGCCACGACCGCGACCGATGCCAACCGTTTCGCGCTGCGCGTGGCACGCGCGGTGACGGGGCGGCCACGCGTGCTGGTATTCAACGGCTGCTATCATGGCACGGTGGATGAGGCGATGGTGGCCCTGCGGGACGGTCAGACCGTCGCGCGGCCCGGCCTGACCGGGCAGGTGGCAGATCTGACCCGGACCGCCGTCGCGGTGGAGTTCAACGATCTGGCAGGGGTCGAGGCGGCGCTGGCCACAGGCGAGGTGGCGGCGATCCTGACCGAACCCGTGATGACGAATTCCTGCATGGTCCTGCCTGATCCCGGCTTTCATGAGGGGCTGCGGCGGCTGTCGCGGCAGTATGGCGCGCTGCTCATCATTGACGAGACGCATACGGTGTCCAGCGGCTTGGGTGGTTACACCGCCGTGCATGGGCTGGACCCTGATATTTTTGTCGCGGGCAAATGCGTGGCGGGCGGGATGCCGACGGCCATCTGGGGGCTGCGGGATGATGTGGCCACGCGGTTTGCCGCCTATAATGCCATGCGGGCACCCGGCCATTCCGGGATGGGGACCACGCTGTCGGCGAACCCGATGCAATTCGTCTGTTTGCGCGCGACGCTGGCCGAGGTGATGACGCCGGAGGCTTATGCTCATATGGAGGCTGGAGCCGCGCGGTTGGAGGCGGGGTTAAGTGCCGCCATCGCCCGGCATGGCGCGCCATGGCATGTGGTGCGGGTGGGGGCGCGGGTGGAATTCATCTGTGCGCCGGGGCCTTTGCGCAACGGGACCGAGGCGGAGGCGGCGCATCAGCCGGAGGTGGAGGGGGTAGTGCATACCTGCCTTCTGAACCGAGGCTGTCTGATCGCGCCCTTTCACAACATGATGCTGGTCAGCCCGGTGACCACGACGACACAGATCGACCGGCTGATTGCCGCGTTTGATGAGACGTTGGCCCTGCTGTTCGGGCCGGATGAGGATTGAGATGACGAACAAGACCCCTGCCCCTTCGGGCGCGAGTGTGACCGAGGCGGAAGCCTTTCTTGAGGCGCACCCCGAGATCGAGGCCTTCGATATCGTGCTGCATGATTCCAACGGGATCGGGCGGGGCAAGATCATCCGGCGGCACGAACTGCTGGCGTTCTACCAGTCGGGGCGGTTTTTGCCGATCTCAATCCTCGGTCTGGATATCTGCGGCGAGGATGTGCATGAGACCGGGTTGATCTGGGATCAGGGTGATGGCGATCTGCGGGCCTGGCCCATTCCCGGCACGCTGAAACCCCTGCACGGCACCGTGCCGCCGCGCGGCGAGGTGTTGATGTCGCTTTATACACTGGAGGGGGAGCCGATGACATCGGACCCGCGCCATGCCTTGCAGGCGCAGGTGGATGCGATGGCGGCGGAGGGGCTTTATCCCGCAGGCGCGTTTGAATTGGAGTTCTTCCTGCTGGCCAATGAGCGCGGGGCGGATGGGCGGGTGCGCCCTGCGGCGGATGTGCTGGACGGGCGGGCGAGCCACCGGACGGAAGTCTATTCGGTCGATCACCTGCATGGGATGCTACCGTTGTTTTCCGACATTTACGCGGGCGCGGAAAAGGCCGGGATCAAGGCCGAGACGATGATTTCGGAATATGCGCCGGGGCAATATGAGCTGACGCTGCATTACCGCACTGATGTGATGCAGGCCGCCGATGATCTGATGCGGTTGAAGCGGATCGTGCGGGCGCAGGCGCGGGCGCATGGGGTGACCGCCTGTTTCATGGCCAAGCCGATCGAGGATTATGCCGGTTCGGGGATGCATTTCCATGTGTCCTTGCAGGACGCCGAGGGGCGGAATGTGTTTACCGAAAGCGTTGAAGGGGCTTGGTCAGAGCCTTTGCTGCACGCTTTGGGCGGGTTGCGCGACACGATGGGGGAATCGATGCTGGTGTTCGCGCCCCATGCCAATTCATGGCGGCGCTTCGCCAACCAGAGCTATGCGCCCGTGTCCACCAGTTGGGGGGTCAATAACCGTTCCGTGGCGCTGCGCATCCCGGCGGGCGACAAGCGCGCGCGGCGGATCGAGCATCGCCCGGCGGGGGTGGATGCAAACCCCTATCTGGTGGCGGCGACCGTGCTGGCGGGGATCAGGCACGGGCTGGCGCAGCGGATGGATCCGGGGCCCGAGACGACCGGGAATGGCTATGACGAGGCGGGGGGCGATGACAGCATCCCGCGCGACTGGGGCGCGGCGATCGCGGCGGCGCGGGACTCGGGCTTTCTGAAGGGCGCTTTGGGCGAGGATATGCACCGCACCTTCGTGGCGGTGAAAGCGGCGGAATATGCCCGCGTGGCGCGGACGATTTCGGATGTGGATTACGATCTGTATCTGCATACGGTGTGATACCGGGGCAGAGCCGGGGCGCTGCCCCGGACCCCGGAGTATTTTAGGCAAGATGAAGAGGGGTTAGAGGGTCGCGGCTAGTCTTGTGCCCTGATCTATGGCGCGTTTGGCGTCGAGTTCGGCGGCCACGTCTGCGCCGCCTATGACATGGGCGGTGATCCCCCGTTCGGCCAATGCGTCGGCGAGGCTGCGCTCGGACAGTTGCCCGGCGCAGAGGACGACCGTTTCGGCCGGGATCACGCGGGGGTTTTCGCGCGCCTCGCCGAAGGTGATGTGCAGGCCGTCATCGTCGATGCGCTCATAGTTCACGCCGCCGATCATCTGGACATTCTTCATCTGGAGGGCAGCGCGGTGAATCCAGCCGGTGGTCTTGCCCAGACGTTTGCCGGGGCGTTCCGCCTTGCGTTGCAGCAACGTGACCTGCCGGGCGGGGGCGTCGGGGCGGGGGCCTTCGGGCGCGAGTCCACCACGGGCCTGTGCAGGATCGGTGACACCCCATTCGCGCAGCCAGTCGGGGATGCTTTCCGTGGGGCTGTGACCTTCGTGGACGAGGAATTCGGAGACATCGAAGCCGATGCCGCCCGCGCCCACCACGGCGACGGTCTTGCCTACCGGGGCCTTGCCCGCCAGCACGTCGATATAGGACAGCACATTGGGCCGGTCCTGACCGGGGATGCTTGGGTCGCGGGGGATGACGCCGGTGGCGATCACCACCTCGTCAAAACCTGCAAGATCATCGGCGGTGACGTCGGTGTTCAGGCGCAGGTCGATGGAGGAGGCCGCGACCATCTCCTCATACCAATCGACAAGGCCGTGAAATTCTTCCTTGCCCGGCACCTGGCGCGCCATGTTGAGCTGTCCACCGATGCGTGCGCCGCGGTCGAACAGCGTGACCTTGTGGCCGCGATCTGCGGCGGTGAGGGCCACCGACAGGCCCGCAGGCCCTGCACCCACCACGGCCACGGTTTTGGGTGTGGCGGCGGGGGCGATGACCAGTTCGGTTTCAAAACAGGCGCGCGGGTTCACGAGGCAGCTTGAGATCTTGCCCGAGAAGGTGTGATCCAGACAGGCCTGATCGCAGGCGATGCAGGGGGCGATCTGTTTGGCGCGGCCTGCCATGGCCTTGGCGACGAAATCGGGATCGGCCAGCAGGGGGCGCGCCATCGAGACCATGTCGGCGCAACCCGTGGCCAGAACATCCTCGGCCACTTCGGGGGTGTTGATGCGGTTCGAGGTGATGACGGGGATGCCCACCTGCCCCATCAGTTTCTTTGTGACCCATGCGAAGGCGGCGCGGGGGACCGAGGTGGCGATGGTGGGCACGCGGGCTTCGTGCCATCCGATGCCGGTGTTGATGATGCTGGCCCCGGCTTTTTCGATTTCCTTGGCCAAGGTGACCACCTCGTCAAAGGTGGAGCCGTTGGGGACCAGATCGATCATCGAGAGGCGGTAGATGATGATGAAATCATCGCCCACGGCGGCGCGGGCGCGTTTGACCACTTCGATGGGCAAGCGCATGCGGTTTTCATAGGAGCCGCCCCAGCGGTCGGTGCGTTTGTTGGTGTGGGTGACGAGGAACTGGTTGATGAAATACCCCTCGGAGCCCATCACTTCGACCCCGTCATAGCCGGCTTCGCGGGCGCGGGCGGCGGCGGTGGCGATGTCGTGTATCTGTTTTTCGATCCCGTCTTCGTCCAGTTCGCGGGGCGGGAAGGGCGAGATCGGGGATTTAATCGGGCTGGCCGAAACACATTCGGGGCCGTAAGCGTAGCGGCCCGCGTGCAGGATCTGCATGGCGATCTTGCCATCTGCGTCATGCACCCGGTCGGTGACGATGCGGTGGTTGGCGATGTCCTTGTCGGTGAACAGACCCGCCGCGCCCGGAAAGACACCGCCTTCGCGGTTGGGGGCCATGCCGCCCGTCACCATCAGCGCCACCCCGCCGCGCGCGCGGGCGGCGTAGAATTCAGCAACGCGGTTCCAATCCTTCGTCTCCTCCAGCCCGGTATGCATCGAGCCCATGAGGACGCGGTTCTTGAGCGTGGTGTGGCCCAGATCGAGCGGGGCCAGAAGATGCGGATAATCGGTCATGGTGAAGCCCTCCGGTTTGGGGGCATCTGAACGCGGGACGGGGCGTTTGTCACCAGAAACCCAGCGTCAGGAGGCGGGCATCGCCGTCAGAGGGTGTTGTCCAGCACGAAGGGTGTCTCGAAATAGGCGAAACTGGGTGGCGCGCCGTAGATGCCGCGCACCTTTTCGCACCATGCCGCGTCATGGCCTGATTGGGCGGCTTCACGCGTTTTCCACAGGTAGACGCCGCCGCCGCGCCGCCCTTCGGGATCGTAGAGGTAGTTCTTGCGGATCAGATCGGGATTGGCGGCCCAGCCGGGCATCGTCGCCTCGAAATTGGCGATGACCTGTTCGCGGGTCATGCCGTCGGGGATCGGGAAGGTGACGATTTCGGTGATCATGGGGCTGTCCTTTTCTACATCGTCTCGAGACAATGCCGCCGGAAGGCGCGCTTGAGAAGGTCCAGTTCCTCGCGCAGGAGGTCCATTTCGGCGCGGATATCGTCGGCCAGAGCTTCGCCCGCGAGAATGGCAAAACTGGCCAGAGTCTCGCCTGTGTCGGCGCTGCGGATCAGGAAGGTGTGTATCCCGTCGCTGAGCGCCTCACGCGGGACAGGGATGCGCAGGAGCCAGCCGCCTGCGGTTTCAGGTGCCTCAAGCAGTTCGGCGCCGGGGACGGGCTGTTCCAGATGGGTCACGGCTATCGCAGGACGGTGGCCGGGGGCTGTGCCTGTGACGAGCCCTTCCCATATGCCTTGAAACAGGCGTGTCTTGGTGACTTTCAGATCGCTCACGGGACCATCCTTACGGGTAAATGACGAGACTTGGGCAGGTTCTAGAGTTCGGCGCGGGGGCGGCGGCTGAAAGTCAGGTCGCGCAGAACGACCTGGTTCATTTCTGGGCCCTCGAAGATCAGGTCGATCCAGGCTTTCTCGACCCGCTTTTCGTTCATGTTGGAATAGGCCAGATCGAATTCGACCATGATGTCCTCTTCATGCAGGGGCAGTTCGCGCACGATCTGTTCGGTATTGGGGCCGTGCCGGATGTTCAGACGGGCAAAGATTTCCAGCGGCTTTTCCATCTCGACGATGGTGTTCATGCGGATCAGGTGCCGCCGCTTGAGGCCCGCGACCGCGTCAGGCGGCAGATCCACCACAAGCGACAGAAAGGAGCCATCGAAGCGGAACACATCCATCCGCAGGCCGAAGGGGGCGAGATCCTGTTCGCGCCGGTTGCGTAGCTGGCGCAGGGTCAGTTCGGAGCGGTCGCAGTCGTGAAACAGGGTCACTTCGCTGCCCAGCATGCTTTTGCTCTGGACCGAGGCAAGACCGGGTGTTGGCAACGGACCGCGCCACAGTTCGGGCCGCCATCCCCAGTCCGAGCCATGCGGGCGGCGGAAGGCGGTGGAGCCGATCATCGGCAGGGCAAGCCGGCTTTCGGCGACATGAATCAGCTCGTCCAGATGGCGGCGCAACTGGCGTGCGCGCTGGCGTTGCACGCGCAATTCGGAGAGGTCGGTCTTGTCTGCCTGGCGTGCGGCATTGGCCCAGCGGTTGCGGCTGCGCGCGAAGGCGATTGCCTGAAACATCTTGCCGCCCAACTCTGCCATTGCCTTGATCCGCCCTTTTACCCGGTTGCCTGACCTGTGGCCCTTGTCGCCACCCGCAAGCCTGTAACGACATTTACAGAAACAATATTTAACGACGCTTTCGACTGATGCAATTCGGGAAACGCTGTGAGGCGATCACTCGGCCGCATTCGCCGCCGTTGTCGCCGCGGCTGCACTGTCGCTGCGGATCGCATCGGCCAGATCGATCATCATCTGCATCCCCGGATCCGCGACCATGGGGCTGTCGATCCCGGCATAAAGCGCGAGGCCCAGAACCTGTCCCTGCACCGTCATCAGTCCCCGCCAGTGACGCGGGTCGGCGCTCGGCGGCACGCGGGACCCGCCTTCGACCTGCAGGAGGCTGAGCCCGTCGTCGCGGCTGATGGCCTTGAGGATGCGCCCGCGCCCCAAAGCTGTCTGGAAGGCGCGGCTGTCGGTCGCCACCGCGTCGTCTTGGGCGGGGGAGGCCGAAATCGTGATGATCGCGGGTTCCACCAGAACGCCCGCCGCTTCGCCGGTCAGGCTGGCGCAACTGCCGATGAGGGCAAAGCCACCGCCGGGCCTGTCGCTGAAACTGCGCGCGTCGATGCAATAGCCGGGCGGCGGTTTCAAAACGACTGCGCCGCCGGCCAAGGTCGCCTCGCGCAGGACGGGCACGCCCGAAGGCCCGCCCGTCATCGCAAGACAGCCCGCCAGCATCATAACCAGCGACAGGGCAATCGCTGCCCGTGTTGGCACCCGGATACCGATGTCAGAGATCCATATAGATATGTTTCTCGGCCTTGGCACCCGGATGGGTGACTGCACCCTTGTAGGTTTCACCGACCTGCTGGGCGTACTTCCAGAGCGCGCCGCTGGCATAGATCGTGGGGCGCGGGCCTTTCCAGTCGGCTTTGCGCGCCTCAAGTTCGGCATCGGTCAGAGCGACGCTGATTTCGCCCTTGATGGCGTTCAGGGTGATCATGTCGCCATCCTTGATCAGGGCGATGGGGCCACCATGCGCCGCCTCGGGTCCGACATGGCCGACGCAGAAACCACGGGTCGCGCCAGAGAAACGGCCATCGGTGATCAGCGCCACCTTCTTGCCCATGCCCTGACCGGACAGGGCCGCGGTGGTGGCCAGCATCTCGCGCATGCCGGGGCCGCCTGCGGGGCCTTCGTTGCGGATGACGATGACGTCGCCTTCCTTGTAGTCGCGCTTCTGCACGGCGGCGAAGGCGTCTTCCTCGCATTCGAAGACGCGGGCGGGGCCGGTGAAGACCTGCTGATCCTCGGACATGCCCGCCACTTTCACGATGGCACCGGTGGGGGCCAGATTGCCCTTGAGGCCGACGACGCCGCCGGTCTTGGTGATCGGGTTGGCAACGGTGTGGATGACCTTGCCATCCGCTTCGCGGGTGATCTTGTCCAGTTCCTCGCCGATGCTGTAGCCGCTGGCGGTGATGCAATCCTCGTGGATGAGACCCGCCTTGCGCAGTTCCTTCATCACGACCGGCACGCCGCCCGCTTCATAAAGATCCTTGGCGACGTAATCGCCACCCGGCTTGAGGTTCACGAAATAGGGGGTGTCGCGGAAGATTTCGCAGACATCGTCCAGATAGAAGTCGATGCCGGCCTCGTGGGCGATGGCGGGCAGGTGCAGCCCCGCGTTGGTCGAGCCGCCGGTGCAGGCCACGACGCGGGCCGCGTTCTCCAGCGCCTTGAGCGTGACCACGTCACGGGCGCGGATGTTCTTTTCGATCAGGTTCATGACCGCACGTCCCGACGCCTCGCCATACTGGTCGCGGCTTTCATAGGGGGCGGGCATGCCGGAGGAGTTCATCAGCGCAAGGCCGATCGCCTCGGACACGCAGGCCATGGTGTTGGCGGTGAACTGACCGCCGCAAGCCCCCGAAGTCGGGCAAGCGACGCGTTCCAGAATTTCAAGCTCGGCATCGGACATGTTGCCGGCCTGATGCTGGCCCACGGCTTCGAACACGTCCTGCACGGTCACGTCCTTGCCGTTCAGGCGGCCCGGCAGGATCGACCCGCCATAGATGAAGACGGACGGCACGTTCAGGCGGACCATGGCCATCATCATGCCGGGCAGGGATTTGTCGCAGCCGGCCAGACCGACAATCGCATCATAGCAATGGCCGCGCATGGTCAGTTCAACCGTGTCGGCAATCGCCTCGCGGCTGGCGAGGGATGAGCGCATCCCCTCGTGACCCATGGCGATGCCGTCGGTCACGGTGATCGTGGTGAATTCGCGCGGGGTGCCGAAGGCTTGCTTGACGCCCATCTTCACGGCTTGCGCCTGACGGTTCAGGGCGATGTTGCAGGGGGCGGCCTCGTTCCAGCAGGTCGCGACGCCGACCAGAGGCTGGTGGATCTCTTCCTCGTTCAGGCCCATGGCGTAGAGATATGACCGATGCGGCGCGCGGGCGGGCCCCTCGGTCACATAGCGGCTGGGCAACTTGGATTTGTCGATGCGCGGTTTTGTGGACATGGCGGCCTCCCCGGTAACTGTGTCCGGTTCGGAATAAAGAAGCGTTTGGCATGGCACAAGGGTGATTGACGGACGTGGCGTCACAGGGCGCGCGGGCCTGCTGCGGCGTTGACACATGCGGTTTGCAGGCAAAGACTGTGCCCATCATCGCGGAGGGGAGGACGAGATGGCACCGGACAGCAAGATGGATATGGCGGGCAAGTCCCATCAGGCGCTGGGGCGCGACTTCTTTTCGACCGAGGAGATCCGGGCGCTGGCGGAACGATCCGACCTTTGGGGCGGGTGGCTGATCCTGCATTGCTGGGGCACCATCGCGCTGGCGCTGGCGCTGTTCGGGGTGTGGCCGAATCCGCTGACATTCCTGCTGGCCGTGGTGATCATCGGGTCGCGGCAGCTGGGTCTGGCGATCCTGATGCATGAGGCGGCGCATAACGCGCTGTTCCGGTCGCGCGCCCTGAATGAGTGGGTGGGCGAGTGGCTGTGCGGGCGGCCCATTCTGGCCGATCTGGCCGAATATCGGCGCTATCACCTGAAACACCATCGGCATACGCAGACGGAGGAAGACCCCGATCTGATCCTGTCGAAACCCTTTCCCACGACCCGCGCGTCGCTGCGGCGCAAACTGTGGCGCGACATCACGGGGCGCACGGGGATCAAGCAGCGCAGCCAACAGATCATGTTCGCGCTGAAGATGGCGGGCGAGGTGGAAGGCCAGCCCGGCGCACAGGAATTGGCGCAGGCGTTTTCCGGCCCTGTGATCGGGCGGGCGCTGATTGCCAATGCGGTGCTGTTCGCGCTGATGTGGGCGGTGGGCGCGTGGTGGTGGTGGCTGGCCTTCTGGGTGTTGCCGCTGCTGACGTGGTTCCAGCTGGTCCTGCGCATCCGCAATATCGCGGAACATGGCGCGGTCGAGGCGGTGGATGACCCTTTGCGCAACACGCGCACGACGAAGGCGGGGCCGCTGATGCGGCTGCTGGTGGCGCCCTATTGGGTCAATTACCATCTTGAGCATCATCTGGTGATGCATGTGCCCGCGCGGAACCTGCCACGTCTGCACCAGATGCTGGTGGCGCGGGGCCATGCGGCGCGGATGCAGATCGCCGAGACCTATCTGGACGTGCTGCGCATCGCCTCGTCCCGGCCGGCCTGAGGCAAAGACATGATGTCGGGGGACGACCCCCCTGTTCGGCATCGGTCCGGCGCGCTAGTTTCGGGCGGAGAATGTCTTGCAGGCCGCCCCTATGCGATATGATGCCCATTCCGCCTTTGTCGCGCCCGCACGCCGCCGGGCCGAGATCTGGCGCCTGCTGTTAGGGCTTGTCCTGATCGTGGCGATCGTGCTTGGCCTGACTGCGCTGTTTCACATGGCCGTGCTGACCTATGGCGGTGACGCGCTGCACCGCGACATCACCCGGCTGGAGGGGACGGGCCAGACCGCCGCCGGGGTCTTGACCCTGCTTTACAGCTTTCTGATCATGACGCTGGCCGTGGTGGTGGTGACCGCGCAGTTGCACCGGCGCAGTCCTTTGACCCTTTTGGGGCCGATCCCCTTGATGATGCGGCAATTCGGGGCGGTGGTGGCGGTGCTGATCGCGTTGGGAATCGCCATTGCGGTGTTGCCGCCATGGGGGTTTGACGATCCGGTCAGCGCGGGCCTGCCCCCCTTGCGATGGCTTTTGCTTTTGCCTTTGGCGCTTTTGGCCGTCCTGATCCAGACATCGGCCGAGGAGATCCTGTTCCGCGGCTATCTGCAGCAACAACTGGCAGCGCGGTTTCGCAGCCCGGTGATCTGGATGGTCGCCCCTGCGCTGCTGTTCGGGGTGTTGCATTACCGCCCGGATGCCGGGGCCAACGGTGGGTTGATCATGCTTTGGGCCGCTGGCTTTGCGCTGGCTGCGGCTGATCTGACCGCGCGGGCGGGCACTCTGGGGCCGGCGATCGGGCTGCATTTCATGTCGAATGCCAGTGCGTTGCTGATCCTGTCGGCGGAAGGGACGCTGTCGGGGCTGGCGCTGTTCCGGTTGCAGATCGACATGGCCGACCCGGTGGCCTTGCGCCCCTATCTGCTGATCGACGCGACAATGATCCTGATCGGCTGGCTGGCCGCACGTCTGGCGATCCGCCGCTGATGCCGCGCGCCGCCTATGCCGCGCATGCGCGTTTCATCGAACCGGCGCGGGCGGTGTCTGATCTGCGCCTTCTGGTGGTGGGTGTTCTGCTGGTCGAGGTGATCTATCTGGCCACGTCGCATCTGATCGACCCTTTTTTCACGCTGTTTGATGTGATCCCCGCGTATGAGGTGAGGAACGGCTCGACTCCGGCAGGCCTGCGGGTGCAATTATTCAGTTTTGTCACGCTCGGCCTGGCTGTGGTGCTGGTGGTGCGGCGTCTTCATGGGCGCGGCTTCCTGAGTTTGCTTGGCCCGGTTGGGCCGGTGCTGCGCCAGACCATGCAAGTGACGGTGATCGCGGGCGGGCTGATGCTGGCAGTGCAGATCCTGTGGCTGGACCCCGAGATGCTGCGCTATGCCGAGATGCGCTCCCTTGGGCCGTGGCTGGCGCTCTTGCCGTTGTCGCTGGCGGCCATACTGGTGCAATCGGGGGCCGAGGAGCTGTTCTATCGCGGCTATGTGCAGCAACAACTGGCGGCGCGGTATGACACGCCGTGGTCGTGGATGGTGCTGCCCAGCCTGCTGTTCGCTGCGGCGCATTATTCGCCGGACATGTCCTATGTCGAGGCGGTGCAATACCTGCTATGGGCCTTCTGTTTCGGGGTGGCGGCCGCCGATCTGACGGCGCGCAGTGGACATCTGGGCCCCGCGATCGGCTTTCATCTTGTGAACAATGCCATGGCGTTCCTGATCTATGGCGAGGCGCAGGGGATGGATTCCGGTCTGGCGCTGTTCCTGTTTCCGTCGGAATTGGCGCCCGGTGCCTTTCCCGATGCCCTGCCGGAGGAGGCATTCGTGGACCCACCCGCCTTTGATCTGGTGTTTGTGTTGGATATGGCGGGTATCGTAACGCTGTGGATCGCGGCGCGGATTGCAATATGGCGCTGATTGCAATTTGTCGCCCGAGGGCTTAACTCGGCCCCTGAAGCGTCCATCAGGACACACGACCCCGTAAAAAGGCCCGCCGCCCATGAACTGGATCACCAACTACGTCCGCCCGCGGATCAACTCGATCTTCTCGCGCCGTGAAGTGCCCGAGAACCTCTGGACGAAATGCGATGCCTGCGGGACGATGCTGTTTCACCGTGAGCTGAGCGACAATCAGAATGTCTGCACGTCCTGCGGACATCACATGTCGATCACGCCCCGCGCGCGGTTCAAGGCGCTGTTCGACGGCGGCATCTTCACCGAAGTCGCCGTGCCTGAGCCGCTGGCCGATCCTTTGCAGTTCCGCGACCAGAAGAAATATCCCGAACGGATGAAGGCGGCGCAGAAATCCACCGGCGAACGTGACGCGATGCTGGTGGCAGCGGGCGAGATCGGGCGCACGCCCATCGTGGCGGCGGCGCAGGATTTCAGCTTCATGGGCGGGTCCATGGGCATGTATGTGGGCAATGCGATCATCGCCGCCGCCGAAGAGGCGGTGAAGCTGAAGCGGCCGCTGATCCTGTTTTCGGCTGCCGGTGGCGCGCGCATGCAGGAGGGGATTCTGTCCCTGATGCAGATGCCGCGGTCCACCGTGGCGATCCAGATGCTGAAAGAGGCGGGGCTTCCTTACATCGTGGTGCTGACCCATCCGACCACGGGCGGCGTGACCGCGTCCTATGCCATGCTGGGTGATGTGCAGATCGCCGAACCCGGTGCCTTGATCTGCTTTGCCGGCCCCCGCGTGATCGAACAGACGATCCGCGAGAAGCTGCCCGAAGGGTTCCAGCGCGCCGAATATCTGCTGGATCACGGGATGCTGGACCGCGTGACACCCCGGACCAAACTGCGCGAGGAGTTGATCACCATTACCCGGATGCTGCTGCGCCAGACGCCTGCCGTCTGGGGAGATCTGCCCGCACCGGACGCGGCCCCTGCCGCACCCGCCAGCAAGACCTGACCGGACCATGACAGCCCCCGGATCGGACGTCATCCTTGAACGGATGATGGCGCTGCACCCGAAGATCATCGACCTGACGCTGGATCGGGTCTGGCGTCTGCTGGACGCCCTGGGCAATCCGCAGGACCGGCTGCCGCCCGTGATCCATATCGCGGGCACCAATGGCAAGGGCAGCACGCAGGCCATGATCCGTGCCGGACTGGAAGCGGCGGGTCACAGCGTGCATGCCTATACCTCACCGCATCTGGCGCGGTTTCACGAACGGATCCGGCTGGCAGGCGCGTTGATCTCTGAGGAAGATCTGACGGCGCTGCTGGAGGAGTGTTACGCCGCCAATGCGGGCGCGAACATCACCTATTTCGAGATCACGACCTGCGCCGCCCTGCTGGCCTTTGCCCGGACGCCTGCGGATTACACCTTGCTGGAGGTTGGTCTGGGTGGGCGACTGGATGCCACGAACGTGGTCGAAAAGCCCGCGCTTTGCATCATCACACCCGTGTCGATGGACCATGAGCAGTATCTGGGCGACAGCCTTGCCAAGATCGCGGGTGAGAAGGCAGGCATCCTCAAGCGCGGCGTTCCTTGCGTTGTCGGGCCGCAATCCGAGGAAGGGCTTGAGGCGATTGAAACGATTGCCGCGCGTGTCGGTGCGCCGCTGCTGATCCACGGGCAGCATTGGCATGGAACGCGGGAAGGCGACAGGATGGTCTATCAGGATGAGAACGGCCTGCTGGACCTGCCTTTGCCGAACCTGCCCGGCGCGCATCAGATCCAGAACGCGGGGGCTGCGCTGGCCGCCTTGCGCCATCTGGGCCAGTCTGACGTCACATATGAGGCCGCCGTGACCCGCGCCTTCTGGCCGGCCAGGATGCAGCGCTTGCGGCAGGGTCCGTTGGTCGATCTGGCCCCCGAGATCGAATTGTGGCTGGACGGCGGGCATAACCCTGCGGCGGGTGAGGCGATCGGCGCGCATCTGGCGACCCTGCCCCGGCGGCCTACGCATCTGATCTGCGGGATGCTGAACACCAAGGATATCGGTGGCTATCTTCGCCCGATGGCCCCGCATGTCGCCAGCCTGCATGCCGTCAGCATTCCTGACACGGCGGCCACCCTGCCCGCCGAAGAGACCGCGCAAGCCGCGACAGCGGCGGGGATTGCGGCCACGATCTCGGGTTCGGTGGCCGAGGCTCTGGGTGATATCGCCGCGCATGATCCGCGGGCGCGCGTCCTGATCTGCGGGTCGCTTTATCTGGCGGGCGGCGTGCTGCGCGACAACGGCTAGGCGCGCGCGACAGGCATATCGGGACTCACTTGTGCGATTCTCTGGGCAAGCGAATCACTTTCTGTTGACTGATTCGAATCGATTCGCCTATACGTTGATCAGGATTTGCGGCGCGCGGTTCAGTTGCGGTCAATCGGCGCGCCTTGTGCGTTACAGGACAAGGCAGGCAGGAAACGAAAGAGGGGTCGATTCAACGGCCCCCTTTCTTTTTATGCGGCACGATCCCGCAGATCTAGGTGCGCAAGCCGGTTTCACGGAGCATTCCGCGCCGTTTCGCCTCGTAGTAATAGCCGCGCGCGTACCACATCACCGCGCGATCATGGCTGCCATCCGCCAGAAGCCATGCCCCGCGCAGATAGCGCACCGCGTAGCGCAGGTTGGTTTCCGCATCCAGAAGATCGGACGGTTGACCGCGGAAGCCCATCGTGCGGGCGGTCGCGGGCAGGATCTGCATCAGTCCGTAATAGGGGCCGTTGCGCGCGCCGGGGCGGTGGGTGCTTTCGCGCACGATTACCCGCTGCACCAGCGCCACCGGCACGTCGTTTTCGCGCGCGGCGGCCTCGATCAGGCGTCGCAACTCGGGGGTTTCGTTGGGATAGAGCGGCGTCGCGCCGGAGGGCATCGCCTCCTCGGAGGCCCGGTCCGCACGTCCGCAGGCCGCAACGGCAAGGGACATGATCAAACCAAGGGCTGCACGGCGGGAAAAGGATACCATCACGACCTCGGACAAATTAAACCTGAAAACCTGATACTCTGCTGCCTGCGCTGACAGAACAGGTTCTTTGACCGTCGGCAAGGGAATGCCGATCAGCCGGGCTGACGCGCCCAATCCGCCGATTGCATCTCGCGCAGGCGGCTGGCCGTGCGTTCGAACTCGAAGGTGCCTTCGCCTTCGAGATACAGATATTCCGGTGGGGCGGCGGCGGAACAGATCAGCCTGACCTTCGCCTCGTAGAGCGCGTCGATCAAGGTAACGAAACGCTTGGCCTCGTTGAAATTCGACCGCCCGAGACTGGGGATATTCTCAAGCACCAGCACGCGTGCGGCTTCGGCCAGTGCCAGATAATCGGCCGCACCGAGGGGCTTGCCGCACAGGTCATAGAAGGATGCGCGGGCCACGCCGTTGCGGAAGGCCGGGATCTCGACCTGCCGGCCCTTTACATGCAGGGTCAGGGGTTCGGCCGCACCGCCTGTCAGATCGGTCCAGACCTGCGCGATGGCGGTGCGGGCGGCATCGTTGATCGGTGTGAAATAGACGGGCGAGCCCTCAAGCCGATCCTGCCGGTAATCGCGGTGGCTGACCAGTTCATGCACCACCATCCGGTCTTTCAGCAGCGCGATGAAAGGCAGGAAGATCTGCCGGTTCAGCCCGTGTTTATACAGGTCATCCGGCACGCGGTTCGACGTGGTCACCACCACGACACCGGCCTTGAACAGCGCCTCGAACAGGCGGCCCACGATCATGGCATCGGTGATGTCGGTGATCTGCATCTCGTCGAAGGCCAGAACCTTGACCGAGGCCGCGACATCGGCGGCGACCGGGGCAATCGCATCCTCGACCCCGCGCTGGCGGGCCTTGTGCATGCCGTTGTGGATTTCCTGCATGAAGGCGTGAAAATGCACCCGGCGCACCGGCACGTCCAGATTCTCGACGAAGAGGTCCATCAGCATGGACTTCCCGCGTCCCACACCGCCCCAGAGATACAGGCCCTTGGGCGGTTCGGGGGGTTTGCGGAACAGGCCCCGCTTCACCGGCTGGGCCAATGCGGCGCGGATACGCTCGAACTCGGGCAGCGCTTCAAGCTGCGCGTCATCGGCGGTCAGGCTGCCATCGCGGACGCGGGCTTCGTAGATCTGGAGCAGTGTTGTCATGCCCTCTCCTTAGCCCGCGCCCTGATCCATGAAAAGACGCCTCACCATCAGCAAAGCTGTGGCGCATCCTCACATTTCGTCAATTGACGCTGCAAATGAATAGCTTAGGTTTCGCCCGAGCCTTTCAGGAATTCCCAAATGCACAGTGTTGCCCCCGCGAAACCCGCTTCGATCTTCACGCCGGTGCTGATCGTCGGTTGCTTCATCATCATGGTCTCTTTCGCGGTGCGCGCCAGTTTCGGCGTGTTCCAGATCCCGATTGCCGAGGAATTCGGCTGGTTGCGGGCCGAGTTCAGCCTTGCCATCGCCATCCAGAACCTTGCGTGGGGGATCGGACAACCGCTGTTCGGGGCGATGGCCGACAAGGTGGGCAACCGCAAGGCGATCATCCTTGGTGCGCTGGTCTATGCGGCAGGTTTGGTGCTGTCCTCCTATGCCGTGACGCCGACCGAACATCAGATCTATGAGATCCTTGTCGGCTTCGGCGTGGCGGGGACCGGTTTTGGCGTGATCCTGGCCGTCGTGGGGCGCGCGTCCAGCGATGAGAACCGGTCGATGAGCCTTGCCATCGCCACCGCTGCGGGATCGGCGGGGCAGGTGTTTGGCGCGCCGCTGGCGGAGTGGCTGCTGACCATGATGAGTTGGCAGAACGTGTTTCTGGTCTTTGCCGCGGCGATTCTCGGGATGCTGGTGTTCCTGCCCCTGATGCGCGCCCCGACGCCGCCCGCCAGCAAGGCCGAGCTTGAGGAAAGCATGGGCGCGATCCTGACCAAAGCGTTCCGCGATCCGTCCTATACGCTGATCTTCCTTGGCTTTTTCAGCTGTGGTTATCAGTTGGGTTTCATCACGGCGCATTTTCCGGCCTTCGTGACGGAAATGTGTGGCCCCATCATGCCGGGTGACATCCTGCACAACATCGGGGTCACAACCACCTCGGCGCTGGGGGCGGTCGCGATTTCGCTGATCGGTCTGGCCAATATCGTGGGCACGCTGACGGCTGGCTGGGCGGGCAAGCGCTATTCCAAGAAGTACCTTCTGGCCGGGATCTATGCCGGGCGCACAGTGGTGGCGGCGGCCTTCATCATGACGCCGATCACACCTGCGACCGTGTTGCTGTTCTCGGCGGCGATGGGATCGCTGTGGCTGGCCACGGTGCCGCTGACCTCGGGGCTGATCGCGCATATCTACGGGCTGCGCTACATGGGCACGCTCTATGGGATCGTCTTTTTCAGCCACCAGTTGGGCAGCTTCATGGGTGTCTGGCTGGGTGGCAAGATGTATGACCTGACGGGAGATTACACGCTGGTCTGGTGGATCGGCGTGGGCGTGGGGGCGTTCAGCGCCATCGTGCATCTGCCGGTGCGCGAAAAGCCGATGCCGCTGGGTGCGACGGCGGCCTGAGGCGGGCTTTGTCAGTCACCGACCGCTTCGGCGGTGAGGGTTTCCTCGATCACCCGCAGCACGGCGCTGGCATGGGTATAGGTCAGGCCGTGGCCCGCGCCCTCGATCACCTCGTGGCGCGCGGTGCGGTTCCATTGCGCCAGTTTGCCCATGGCACGGATCGGGATCACCTTGTCCTCGCGCCCCCAGATGGCCAGCACGGGGATGCCTTCGCGGCTGATCTGGCGATGTGCTTCCTCCAACGGGCGGGGCAGGATCCCGCGCAGGGATGAGAGGACGGCTGGGATGAAGCCGCGCTTGGACAGTTCCGCTTGTTGATAATCGATGATGCCCTTGACCTCGGATGGCAGGGCACGTTCGGCTTCGGTGCCCTGCATATGGGCGGCGGGATAGCGCAACAGCATCAGCCAATCGCCAAGGATCGGCGTGTCGCGGGTGAAGCGGGCCATCTTGCCCAGATCATGACCCATGCCCGCCGGGGCCAGCAGGATCAGGCGGCGCGCCCGTTCGGGGTGGCGCGCGGCAAAGGCGGTGACGATGGCCCCGCCCATGGAATAGCCCAGCAGGGTCACATCCTCGGTGATGCCCTGATCGTTCAGCAGATCCTCTAGTTGACGGATAAAGAAATCCTGATCCTGCAAACCCGGCGCGCGGTCGGAATAGCCGCGCCCGTAGAGGTCATAGACCAGAACCCGAAAGCCCATCAGCGCCAGACCTTTGGCGACCGCATCCCAGACCATCGACGGCGTGGTCAGGCCATGCACACACACGGCCACAGGCCCGCGCACGGGGCCGATCCAGCGGAAATGGGTGATCCCTTGCGACAGGTGCACGACGTCGCCGGGGGCATCGCGGCGCGCCTCTGCGTTCATGGGTTGGCGCATGGCCTCACGGGCGAAGGGGAACAGGGCGATGACGGCCACGAGGGCCAGCAGGAACAAGACCCATGTCATTGCGCCGCCCTCCACGCGTCAAGGATATAGCGGCTGGTAATCAGGTCCAGATGCGCGCCGCCGCCGTTCTTGAACAGGGTGATCTCGTCCTCTGACCGGCGCGCGAAAGCGTCGGGCGCGTAATAATCGGCAAGGATATCGGCGCGCGAAATCACGTTGCGGGCGAGCGGGTCCTTGACCTCGCCGATATGGCCGATGGTGGTGTCGTAGCTGTCCACGAAGATGCGGGCGCGTTGCAGGGCGGTGTCGTCGGCCTCACGCATGTCGGGCCGATAGGCGCCGATCAGGTCAAGGTGCTGACCGGGGCGGAGCCAATCGCCCTTGATGATCGGGTTCGTGCTCATGGTGGCGCAGGTGATGATATCGGCCTGTGTCACGGCCTGCGCCAGATCATCGGCCACGGTCATATCAGGCCAGTCGGCGGCCAAAGCCTCGGCCCCGGCCCTTGTGCGGTTCCAGATGGTGAACTGGGCGTCGGGAAAGCCCGCGCCATAAGCCTGCCGGAGAGAGCGGCCCACGGTGCCTGCGCCCACGATCAGGATTTTGCGGCTGTCGGGGCGGGCAAGGCGCAGCGCGGCACAGAGGCTGTCGCCTGCGGTTTTCCACTTGGTCACCAGATGGAAATCGACAATCGCCTCGAGCATGCCGTCGCGGTCGGAATAGAGGGTGACACCGCCATTGACGGCAGGTTTGCCGATGGCGGCGTTGCCCGGAAAGATCGTGGCGGATTTCACCGCCAGCCCCAGCCCGTCGATCCATGCGGCGCGATTGAGCAGCGTGTCGGGGGTGCGATAGAGGAAGGTATCCGCAATCTCGGCCTTTGGCAGGGTGTGGCCGTGGGTGATGGCGCGGGTCAGGTCCAGCCAGTCCAGATGCGCCTCGGCGGTGAAGGGGATCATGGGGATGGTCATGCGGCCTCCTTTGCGGTCAAGAGACCTTGGGATATCAGGCGGTTGGCCCAGCCTTCGGGTCCGTCGAAGAGATGGGTTTGCCAGCCGCGCGCGGCGGCGGCGGCGATATTCTCGGCCCGGTCATCGGTGAACAAAAGCGCGGAGGGCGGGATGCCGCAGTCCTGTTCGAGCAGTTCATAGATGCGCGGGGCGGGTTTGGTCACGCCCAGCGCACCCGAGAGGTACAGCTGGTCGAACTCATCAAGAAAGGGATAGCTGGCGCGCGCCATGGCGAAGGGTTCCAGCCCGAAGTTGGACAGGGCAAAGACCGGCACGCCACGGGCGCGCAGGGCCCGCATGAGGCGCACGGAATGGGGGATGTCGGGGCGGGCCATGTCGAGCCAGTGCTGGTGCCACATCAGAATCGACTCGGCATGGGCAGGGAATTCGCTTGCGGTGCGTTGGATTTCGCCGGCGAAGTCGCCGCCTGAATCCACACGGTCGTTCATCGCGTGCAGGTCCACATCCGCGAACATGGAGCGGCGGCGGTCAGGGCCGATGGTGGCGTCATAGAACCGTTCGGGCTGCCATTCGATCAGCACATTGCCGATATCGAAGATCACGGCCTGAACGGACATTCGTCTCTCCCTCTGCTATCCCTGCCGGAGGGCCGCGCGGAGTTCGCGGTCCAGCGCCTCAAGAAAGCGCGACCGATCCGCCTTTGTAAAGCCCTTGCCACCGCCTTGGCGGAAGGGATCGGCGGCGCGCAGGTCGGTCATCAGGTCGCGTGTTGCCAGAACATTGCCGATATTCGCCTGTGTCAACGCCTCGCCATTATGTTTCAGCACGCGCGCGCCAGCGGCCACGCATTTCGCGGCCAAGGGGATATCGCCCGTCACCACCACATCGCCCGGCCCGGCGCGGTCGGCGATCCACATATCGGCCACGTCAGGGCCAGCATCCACGATCACCACCTCGACCAGCGGATTGCGTGAAAGGCGCAGCCCGCCGTTGCTGACGAGTTTCATCGCGATGCCGTGGCGGCTGGCCACGCGTTCAGCCTCTTCCTTGACCGGGCAGGCGTCGGCGTCGATGTAGAGCGTGCTCACGTATAAAGCGCCTCGGCGTGGAAGGTTACGTGATCCTCCATGAAGGTGGAGACGAAGAAATAGCTGTGATCATAGCCCGGTTGCAGGCGCAGGGTGGCCTGCGCGCGGCGGGTCATCACGGCATGGGCCAGCGTTTCGGGGCGGAGGTTGTCAAGGAACTGGTCCTTGGTGCCGGTATCGCAGAGCAGCGGGATATCCAGACCCACCTCGCGCATCATCAGGCTGGCATCGTGGCGCGCCCAAGTGCTTTCGTCCGTGCCCAGATAAGCAGTCAGTTGTTTGCGCCCCCAGTCCGCGCCCGTCGGGTTGCAGATCGGCGCGAAGGCCGAGACCGAACGGAAGCGCCCCGGCAGGCCCATGGCGAGGGTGAGTGCGCCGTGACCACCCATGGAATGCCCCGTGATCGCCTGCCGTTCCGGGTCGAGGGCGAATTCGTTGAAGAGCAGGCCCGGCAGATCCTCGGCCACATAATCCCACATGCGGAAATGCGGGGCCCATGGCGCCTGCGTCGCGTTGACGTAGAAGCCCGCCCCCTGCCCCAGATCATAGGCCGCGTCATCGGCCACGCCTTCGCCGCGCGGGCTGGTGTCGGGAAAGACCAAGGCGATGCCCTGTTCCGCCGCCCAGCCCTGCGCGCCGGCCTTGACCATCGCGTTTTCATGCGTGCAGGTCAGGCCCGACAGATACCACAGGACGGGGACGGGGCCGTCCTTCGCCTCGGCCGGAAGGAACAGGCCGAAGGTCATGTCGGTGCCCGTGGCCTTGGAGGCGTGTTTATAGACGCCCTGCACACCGCCGAAACAGGCATTCTCCGAGATGGTTTGCATGGGTGAACCCTCCTTTGTGGTGTTGGTCATTGGTCAAAGCAGCGAGACCCAGCCGATCACCAACGAGACGGTGACGATGCTGAGCGCCGTGGAAATCAGGATGGAGGACGAGACGCGATGCGGTGCAATCCCGTAATGCTGCGCCAGCATATAGACATTGCCCGCCACAGGCAGGGCTGCCGCCGCGATCATGACACCTGCCGCATAGGGTTCGACAGGAAAGATCACGAGGGCCGCCACGGCCACCGCCGCCGGATGCAGGACCAGTTTGCAGAACGAGAGCCAGCCCGCCACGAACACCCGCTCCGCCGATTTCGACGCGAGCGAGGCCCCGATGGCAAACAGCGCGCCGGGGGTGGCGGCATTGCCCAGCAGGATCACGAATTCATTCAGCGGGCCCGGGATGGGGATTTGCAGCCCCGACCATGTCAGGCCCAGCACGATGGACACGATCATCGGGTTCTTGATCAGCCCGATCCCGATGCTGCGGAAGATGCCGAAGGACAGCCGCCCGTCGCGCGCGCCGGTGATGATGATCACGATCAGGCTGCCGAACACGATCAGATCGACCGCCAGCACCAGCATCACAGGGGCAATCGCCGCCTCTCCCAGCAGCAGGACCAGCATCGGGATGCCCAGAAAGCCGACATTGCCGATGGTGGCGCATTGCGCCTCGACCGCGGCTTCCTGCACCGGGATGCGGCGCAGGATCGCCACGCCTGTCGCCAGCAGATAGACCACCACCGTGCCCAACAGATAGGCCTTCACGAAGGTCAGATCAAAGACCGCCGCGAGCGACAGGTTCGCGGAAAAGCGGAACAGCATGGCCGACAATGCGAAATAGAAGACGAACTTGGTCAGCCATGCCGTCGCGGCCTCGGTGAAAAAGCCGGTCCGCCCCGCGCCGTAGCCGACGCCGATCACCATGAAGAAAGGCAGGGTCTTCAGGAAAATTTCGAACATCAGCCGTTGGTAGCATGGCAGGGGGCGGCGTCAATCTCAGATGCGCGCGTCCCGTGCGACCGAAGATGCCCACGCCCTGCCCCATGCCCGATCACCCGCTGCCGATCAGCACACCCGCTGCCAGAACCAGCGCCCCGCCCAGCACCACCTGCAAGGCGGCGCGGAAAAACGGGGTTTCCATATAGCGGTTCTGGATCCATGCGATGGCCCACAGCTCGACAAAGACGACCGCGATGGCGATCACTGTCGCAGTCCAGAAATCGGTGATCAGATAGGGCAGCGCGTGGCCCAGCCCGCCCACTGTGGTCATGACGCCAGAGGAGACACCCCGCTTGACGGGCGATCCACGCCCGGACAATTCGCCGTCATCCGAGGCCGCTTCGGTGAAACCCATCGAAATCCCTGCCCCGATGGACGCCGCCAGACCCACCTGAAATGTGGTCCAGGTATCCTGCGTGGCAAAGGCCGTGGCAAAGATCGGCGCAAGGGTCGAGACCGAGCCGTCCATCAACCCGGCCAAGCCCGGCTGCACCCATGTCAGCACGAACTGGCGGTGCGAGGTGCGCGCCTCGGCCGCTTTGGCATCACCGGCCAGATGCCGCGATTCCAGATCACCGGCCACCGCCTGATGCCCCGCCTCGGCTGCGGCCAGATCGCCCAGCAATTTGCGCGTGGCCGCATCCGTGCTGCGCTGCGCGGCCTTGAGGTAGAAGGCTTCCGCCTCGCGCTCCATCCCCTCGGCCTCGGCGCGGATGCGGTCGATTCCCAGATTCTCGATCAGCCAGACCGGGCGGCGGGCATAATAGCCCGCCACGTGTTCGCGCCGGATCAAGGGGATGACATCGCCAAAGCGGGCGCTGTGCAGGTCGATCAGGCGGCGGCGATGGCCGTCCTCCTCGGTCGCCATGCCGTCGAACAGCGCCGCGGTGTCGGGATAATCGGCGCGCAGACGCTCGGCATAGCTGCGATAGATGCGGGCGTCGTCCTCCTCGGACGAGATCGCCAGCGCCAGAACCTCACGCTCGCTCAGATCACGGAACTGGCGACGATGGGACAGAAAGGACATGGATCGGCTTCCCGGAATATTAGAATTGTTCTAATCTAAGCCATTCCCCATCCTGCGGCAAGTGCGATGGCGCGCAGCAGATCGCTTGTCGAAACTGAACCAATCAGTTTAAACTATTGGAGGGTGCAGGGGGATAACATCATGAACATGAGTGCGGTTCACACGCGTGTAAAACCCCGCAAGGGGCGCAAATACGACCAAGTGCTGGACGGCGCGCGCGAAGTGTTTCTTATGGCCGGGTTCGAGGGGGCCTCGGTCGATGATATCGCCCGCGCGGCGGGCGTGTCCAAGGCCACGCTCTACAGCTATTTCCCCGACAAGCGGCTGATGTTCACGGCCATGGCCGAACGCGAATGTGGCCGTCAGGCCGCCGCCGCCTTGCAGGTGATCGACATGAACGCCCCGCCCGCACAGGTGCTCCGGCTTGCCGCGCATCGGTTGATCCGCATTCTTCTGTCCGATTTCGCGCAGCGCATCTTCCGCGTCTGCGTGGCCGAGGCGGACCGCTTTCCCGAACTGGGGCAGGCCTTTTATGACAGCGGCCCCGCCTTGGGGCGTGCCCGGATCATGGATTATCTGTCGCAGGCCCGCGGACGCGGCGAAGTGGCGATTGCCGATATGGAACTGGCCGCCGATCAATTCGCCGAACTGTGCAAGGCGGATCTGTGGACACGCGCTGTCTTCGGGATTCAGACCAGCTTCACGGATGCCGAGATCGACCGGGTGGTCGACGGTGCCGTTGCCACCTTCCTGGCCCGCTACGGCACCGCGGGCTGACGGATCAGTCGATCCGCCGCACCAGAAGCTGATTGCCCGATCCGCGCTTGGTCTCGAATATCTTCAGATCCGCGACCAGATCGCTCAGCTTCTTCTTGCCATAGCTGCGGGTGTCAAAATCGGGATTGGCCGCCGTGATGAACTGGCCCAAGGGGCCCAGCGCATACCAGTCATCCTCCTGGTCGATGCTGTCCATCGCCTTGAGGATCAGATCGCGCGCTTCGCTCAGGTTGCTGGCGGGCAGCGGCGTGGTCTTGGCGGCGGGTTTGTCGGTCGGGTCCGCGCCCATCAGGTTTTCGAGGAAAATGAACCGCTTGCAGGCCTTGCGGAACGCCTCGGGTGTTTTCTGCGCGCCGATGCCGAAGACATCCAAGCCCTGTTCGCGGATGCGACTGGCCAGCCGCGTGAAATCGCTGTCGGACGAGATCAGCACGAAGCCGTCGAACCGTCCCGAATGCATCAGGTCCATCGCGTCGATGACCAGCGCGATATCGGATGCGTTCTTGCCCACGGTATTGGCGGGCTGATGATGCGGCACCAGACCGAATTCGGCCTGCACCTTGTTCCAGCCATTCATCTGCGGGCTGGAGAAATCCCCATAGACGCGGCGCACGCTCGCCTCGCCCATGCCCGCAATCTCTTCGAAAATGGCGCGGGTCCAGCGCGGCGAGGTATTGTCGGCGTCGATCAGCACGGCCAGAAGCGGCGGGCGGGAAGGGTTGTCCATGGTCTGTCCAGTCTGTCAGGTTGCGTCTGCTGCCACGTCGGGCAACAGGCTGCGATACATCACCAGCGCATCCACATAACCCTGTGTCGGGTGCAGATAGGCGCCGGGCAGGCGTCCCACGATATCGAACCCGGCGGTCTGCCACAGGGCCACGGCGCGGGTATTTGTGCTGATCACGAAGTTGAACTGCATCGCACGGTAGCCTGATTGCGCCGCACGGTCCAGCGCATCAGCCAGCATGGCGCGCGCCACGCCGCGGCCCTGCGCGGACGCAGCCGTCACGAAGCCGCAGTTGCACACATGCGCGCCGCCGCCTTCGGCATTGGGACGGATGTAATAGCTGCCAAGCACCGCGCCGCCTGCCTCGGCCACGCGCGCCTCACGCCCCGGCCCGCACCAATAGGCCAGCGCATCGGCCTGCGATATGGCCGGATCAATGGCATAGGTTTCACCCGCGCGGAACACCGGGCGCAGGATATCCCAGACCGCTGCATGATCCGCCGCCGTGGCCGCGCGCATCGTTATGTCACTCATCGCGCAACTCTGCTTCTTCTTGCTGTAAATATCCCCGCGCGGAGCGCATCCGGCCCTGCGGCCAGACGCCTCCGACGGGGTAGGGATCAATAGGTGACGACCGCGCGGATCGACTTGCCCTCATGCATCAGATCAAAGCCGTGGTTGATCTCATCAAGGCTGAGGGTGTGCGTGATCATCGGGTCGATCTCGATCTTGCCATCCATGTACCAGTCCACGAATTTCGGCACATCCGTGCGGCCCTTGGCGCCGCCGAAGGCCGTGCCTTTCCAGACGCGGCCCGTGACCAGCTGGAAGGGGCGGGTGCTGATTTCCGCGCCTGCGGGGGCCACGCCGATGATGACCGACACGCCCCAGCCGCGATGCGAACATTCCAGCGCGTCGCGCATCACCTTGACGTTGCCGGTCGCGTCGAAGGAGTAATCCACGCCGCCGATATGGTCGATCCCGCGCTTGGTCAGGTTGACGATTTCCTGCACGACCGAGCCTTCGATCTTCTTCGGGTTGATGAAATGCGTCATCCCGAATTTGCGGGCCATCGCTTCCTTGTCGTCGTTCAGATCGACACCGATGATCATGTCGGCCCCGGCCATCCGCAGGCCCTGAATCACGTTCAGGCCGATCCCGCCCAGACCGAAGACCGCCGCGGTCGATCCGATCTCGACTCCTGCCGTGTTGATCACAGCACCAATGCCCGTCGTCACGCCGCAGCCGATATAGCAGATCTTGTCGAAAGGCGCGTCGTCGCGCACCTTGGCCAGCGCGATTTCAGGCATGACCGTGTGATTGGCGAAGGTCGAGCAACCCATGTAATGATAGATCGGGGTGCCATCCAGCATCGAGAACCGCGTCGTGCCATCGGGCATAAGACCCTGCCCTTGGGTGTTGCGGATCGCGGTGCAGAGGTTGGTCTTGCCGGACAGGCAGGAATAGCATTCGCGGCATTCCGGCGTATAAAGCGGGATCACGTGATCGCCCGGCTTCAGCGTGGTCACGCCCTCGCCCACCTCGATCACGATCCCTGCGCCCTCATGGCCGAGGATGCAGGGGAAAAGCCCCTCCGGGTCCGCGCCCGAGCGGGTGAATTCATCCGTGTGGCAGATGCCGGTCGCCTTGACCTCGATCAGGACTTCGCCCCTTTTCGGTCCTTCAAGGTTCACTTCCATCACTTCCAGCGGTTTGCCGGCCTCAAGGGCCACTGCGGCACGTGTGCGCATGTCTCGCGTCCTCCTGTTGTTGGGCGCCACCTTTTGCGAAAGCGCGCCGATATTCAACCTCCTCCTACCCGGCGGCGCGGTTTCGGTCTAGGCTGCAAGCGGATCAAATGCTGCAAAGGCCGACATCATGCATCATCCCGCCCCCGCCGCCCTTGGCGCCATCCTCATTCTGGCCGCCTGCGTGCCGGAAGAGCCGAACGTCGCCCTGCCCGCCGAGGACGCCTGCGGCGCGGCCGCCCTGCAACAGTTGCTGGGTGCGCCTGTCGCCGATCAGGATTTTTCCGCGATCGCGGCCCGGCGCATCATGGCCGATGGCAGTCCGATGACGATGGATTATCGCCCCGACCGTTTGAACGTGACCTATGACGCCCAAGGCCGGATCACGCGGATCTGGTGCGGCTGAGACCGTTGGCGGACTCGACTCTGTGCAGGGGCGGCGCTAGATAAGAACAAATAGTGAACATTTTGCCGTAAAGCTGCTCATGGCCCCCAAACGAATCCTCTCGCTCTGGTTTCCCCGCCTTGGCGCGGAACGGCTGCTGCGCGCGATGCGCGGCCTGCCCGATACGCCTTTCGCGGTGGTCGAACAGACCGGACAGATGCAGCGGATCGCCTCGGTCTCGGTGCTGGCGCAGGGGGCGGGGGTCTATCCGGGTCAACCGCTGCGCGATGCGCTGGCGATCTGCCCCCAGCTTGCGACGCAGGCCCGGGATGCGGCGGCAGAGGCGGCGTTCCTGACGCGGCTGCGCCGCTGGGCCGGGCAATTCGCGCCGCTGGTGGCGGAAGAGCCGCCCGATGCGCTGACCCTTGACATCACGGGCTGCGCGCATCTGTTCGGCGGCGAGGCGGCGATGGTCGAGCGGATCGGTGCCGCGCTTGAAGGCATGGGCCTGTCGGTGCAGGCGGGTCTGGCCGATACGCCGGGGGCCGCCTGGGCGCTGGCACGGCATGCCGGAGGCCGCGCCGCGACAGGCCGCAGCGGGGACGCCATCCAGCAGGAGGCGCGCGCCACCCGGTCGCGCGCCGCGGCACGGCCCCGCCATGCGCCCGGCCCCGGCGCCACAACCTTCGCCCCTGCCATCGCGGCGATTGGCCAGACCCATTCCGCACTGGCCCGTCTGCCCGTAGCGGCGCTGCGACTGGACCCCGCTACGGTGGCGGAACTGACGCGGCTGGGCCTGCGCCATGTAGGCGATCTGACCGGACAACCCCGCGCGGCGCTGGCACGGCGCTTTGGCAAGGGGCTGGTGCTGCGGCTGGATCAGGCGCTGGGCAGCGCGCCCGAGCCGATCAGCCCCGCCCGCCCCGACACGGCCTTTGCCACGCGCCTCAGCCTGCCGGAGCCCATCGGGCTTGAGGCGGACATGCTGGCCGCCCTCGACCGTCTGCTGCCGCACCTGTGCGAGATGCTGCACGACAAGCGGCAAGGCGCGCGCATCCTGCGGCTTGAGGCGTATCGCAGCGATGGCCAGCGGCAGGACATTACCCTGACCCTTGCCCGCGCCAGCCATGACCCCGCCCGCATCCGTCCACTTCTGGCGATGCGGCTGGATCAGATTGACGCGGGTTTCGGGATCGACATGTTCCGGCTTGAGGCGCTGCGCACCGAGCCGCTGCATGACAAACAGTCCAGCGGCCATCTGGAGGCTGCCCGCGCCGCCGCCAGCCGCGCCGCGCGTGACACCGCGATCGAGGATCTGACGACCCGCCTTGGTGCCCGCATCGGGATGGAGGCGATCACCCGCCATCATCCCGGCAACAGCCATATCCCGGAGAAAGCGGCACAAATCCTGGCCGCCGCATGGTCGGAGCCCGCCCCCGACTGGCCCGCCCCTGCCGCCCCGCGCCCGGCGCTGCTATGGCGGCCCGAACCCGTGACGGCCCCGGACACCCCTCACCCGCCCGCGCGGTTTCGCTGGCGGCGGCGCGATCTGGCGCTGGCCTGCGCGCAAGGCCCCGAGCGCATCGCGCCGGAATGGTGGCTGGACGAGCCCGACTGGCGCAGCGGCACGCGAGATTACTGGATCGTCACCACCGCATGCGGTAGCCGTCTGTGGCTCTACTTTGCGCATGGGGCAGCCATGTCGCGTGGCTGGTTCTGCCATGGCAGCTTTGCGTGACAGGTCTGAATTGGTATTTACGGCAAGATGAAGCGGGGCGCGCATGCCCCTTCATCTTGCTGCAAATACTCAAATCCGACGCCTCAGACGGCGCGCAGGCCGCCCAGCACGAATTCGGCTGCCAGATCGGCATAGGCGGCACGGCTGAGGCCCTTGCCGGGGCGGTGCCACATGTAGAACCAGTTGAGGATACCGAAGACCGACATGGTCAGCGCGCGCAGGTGATCGGCGTCCAGACCGGGGCGTGCGGCGTCCACCGCCTCGGCCATCACCGTCACCAGCCGTCGCTGCGCGGCGATCAGGGGCGCCTGGCGTTCGGGCGGCAGTGTCGCCAGCGCGTCGAGTTGCAGTTTATGCTCGGCATCCGCATCTTCATAGGCGGACAGAATGGCCCGGATCACACCGCGCAACCCCTCGCCGCTGGCGGATTCAACCACATCGACCAGCGCGCCCAGGTGGTCGTCCAGAATATCGAACAGCAGGTCTTCCTTGCTGGTATAATAGTGATAGATCAATGCCTTGGACACGCCGCAATGTTTGGCGGCCCCGGTCATCGAGGCCCGGTCATAGCCATGCTGCGCAAAGTAGTCCGCCGCCCCTTTGCGCAGGGCGGCGCGTTTTTCATCGTGATCGCGTGCCAGTCCGCGCGCCATGTCAGTCGCCCGCCAAGTCAGTCGCCCTTGGGGCGGTTGTCGATGATGCGCACGGCCTTGCCTTCGCTGCGGGCCACGCCGCCCGGATCGAAGACATGGATTTCGACGGACAGGCCGACCATCTGCTTGATCCGATGGGACATGTCCCGTGCCGCCGCCTCACGTCCAGAGGGGCCGACCCCCTCGCAGGCTTCGCAGAGCACGCGCATCGCATCCATCCGCCCCTTGCGGTGCAGTTCGATCTGGAAATGCGGGGCAAGGTCGCGGACCTGCATCAGCACTTCCTCGATCTGGGTCGGGAAGACGTTGACGCCGCGCAGGATGATCATGTCGTCGCTGCGCCCGGTGATCTTTTCCATCCGCCGCATGCTGCGCGCCGTGCCCGGCATCAGCCGGGTCAGATCGCGGGTGCGATAACGGACAATCGGGAACGCCTCCTTGGTGAGAGAGGTGAAGACCAGCTCGCCCAGCTCGCCATCCGGCAGCACCTCGCCCGTGTCGGGGTTGATCACCTCGGGGTAGAAGTGATCTTCCCAGATATGCAGACCGTCCTTGGTTTCCACGCATTCATTGGCGACCCCCGGCCCCATCACCTCGGACAGGCCGTAGATATCGACGGCATGCATATCAAAGGCATCCTCGATCTCGCGGCGCATGGCATTGGTCCATGGCTCGGCCCCGAAGATCCCCACCTTGAGCGGCGATTTGCGCGGGTCGAGACCCTGTTTGGCGTATTCGTCCAGGATCGACAGCGCGTAGGAGGGCGTCACCGTGATCCCGTCGGCGCGGAAATCCTCGATCAGGCGGACCTGCCGGGGTGTCATGCCACCGGATACCGGCACCGTGGTCAGGCCCAGCTTGTCCGCCCCCAGATGGATCCCCAAGCCGCCGGTGAAAAGCCCATAGCCGTAAGCATTGTGCAGGATATGCCCCGGACGCAGCCCCGCCGCGCGCAAGCTGCGCGCCACGACCGTGCCCCAGACATCCAGATCGGCGCGGGTATAGCCGACCACCGTGGGCTGACCGGTCGTGCCGGATGAGGCATGGACCCGCGCGACCTGTTCACGCGGCACGGCGAACATGCCGAAGGGGTAATTGGACCGCAGATCGGCTTTCGTTGTGAACGGGAATTTCGCCAGATCGGAAAGGGATGTCAGATCGTCCGGGTGCACCCCCGCCGCGTCGAAACTGGCGCGGTAATGGGGCACGTTGTCATAGGCGTGGCGCAGCGACCATTTCATCCGCTCCAGTTGCAGCGCCGACAGTTCGTCCCGGCTGGCGGTCTCGATCGGTTCCAGATCGCCGGGTTTCGGGGAGAGGTCTTCCATCACACAGCCTCCAACATCAGGGCGATGCCCTGGCCCACGCCGATGCACATGGTGCAGATCGCGCGTTTGGCCCCTGCATCCGACAGGTTGATCGCCGCCGTCAGCGCCAGCCGCGCACCGGACATGCCCAAAGGATGGCCCAGCGCGATGGCCCCGCCGTGGGGGTTCACGTGATCCGCGTCATCGGGCAGGCCCAGTTGGCGCATCGTGGCCAGACCTTGGGCGGCAAAGGCCTCGTTCAGCTCGACAAAGTCGATATCGCTGATCTTGAGCCCGTGCCGGTCCAGCAAAGCCTGCGACGCGGGTGCAGGTCCGATGCCCATGATGCGGGGGGGCACGCCGACCGTGGCCATCGACACGATCCGCGCCTTAGGCGTCAGCCCGTATTTCGCCACCGCATCGGCGGAGGCAATGATCAGCGCCGCAGCCCCGTCGTTCACGCCCGAGGCGTTGCCCGCCGTGACCGAGCCACCATCGCGGAAGGGCGTGGGCAGCGCGGCCAGCTTGTCGATCGTTGTGGCGCGGGGGTGTTCGTCCTGCGAGACCACCACGGGATCGCCCTTGCGCTGCGGGATCGTCACAGGAGCAATCTCACGCGCGAGCCGCCCGCTTTCGATGGCCGCAATGGCGCGCATCTGCGAGCGCAGGGCGAAGGCATCCTGATCGGCGCGGGAGATGTTGAAATCCGCCGCCACGTTCTCGGCGGTTTCAGGCATGGAATCGGTGCCGTAGGCCTTGTGCATCGCCTGGTTCACGAATCGCCAGCCGATGGTGGTGTCATAGATCTCGGCCCGGCGGGAAAAGGCGCTGTCGGCCTTGGGCATCACCAAGGGTGCGCGCGACATCGATTCGACGCCGCCTGCCAGAACGACCTCGGCCTCGCCCGTCTTGATGGCGCGCGCGGCTTGGCCCACGGCATCGAGGCCCGAGCCGCAGAGGCGGTTCACGGTGACGCCCGGCACGCCTTCGCCAAGGCCCGCCAGCAGCACGGCCATGCGGGCGACGTTGCGGTTATCCTCGCCCGCCTGATTGGCGCAGCCCATGATGCATTCATCCACCGTCATGCCGGGAAACTGCGCCGTGACGGCGCGGATCACGCCGGCCAGCAGATCATCGGGCCGGACCGAGGACAGCGCCCCGCCATAGCGGCCGATCGGGGTGCGCAGCCCCTCGCACAGGAATGCCTCTCTCATGCCTTGTCCTCCGTTGTCTCTTCCTTGAAATGTTCGCCGGACACCTGCCGCGACAGGCCACGGAACAGGGCGACCTTGCGCCCATCCTCGCCCGTCACCAGCGCATCGTAAACGCCGGAACGTCCGGCCAGATGCACCTCGGTGGCTGTCGCGGTCAGCACCTCGCCGGGTTTGCCGGGGCTGAGGAAGGTGATCGTATTCTCCTGCGCGACGACCAGCTTGTTGTGGCTGTTGCAGGCATAGGCAAAGGCGGTATCGGCCAGCGTGAAAATATAGCCGCCGTGGCAGATGCCATGCCCGTTCAAGTGTTCAGGCCGCACGGTCATGGTCATCGTGGCCTGACCGGGGGCGATCCGGGTGAGTTTCAGGTCAAGGGATTGCGAGGCCACATCGGTGGACCACATCGCAGCCGCCGAGCGTTCGGCGCGTTCCTGAGGCGTCATGGTCTCTCCTCCCCCTGACATTTCCCGCAGCCTGCACAAAACCGACCACGCGGTCAAGAGTATTGCTTTGACTTGCAACCTGCGCCATGCTGCGCGGCATGATGCGCGATCTCAAGGGAGGATTTCCGATGCTCAGACCCCATAGCTATGCCTGCGGCCAATGGATCGCGCCGGGCGCTGCGGCGGCGGATATCATCGGCCCCGTCACGGGCCACGCGATCGCGCGGGCGGGTGGGGCCGCGCTCGACATGCAGGCGATGCTGGATCATGCGCGGCTTGTGGGTGGCCCTGCCCTGCGCGCGATGGGATTTCACGACCGTGCCCGCATGATCAAGGCGCTGGCCGGGTATCTGGATGAGCGAAAGGAGCAGCTTTATGCGTTGAACCCCATGACCGGGGCGACGCGGCGGGATGGCTGGGTGGATATCGACGGCGGGATCGGCACAATGGGCCTGTTCGCCGCCAAGGGGCGGCGCGAGATGCCCGATGGTCATGTCTATATCGACGGCGATGTGGAAATGCTCAGCCGCAAGGGCACCTTCCTTGGGCAGCATATCGCGGTGCCCTTGCAAGGTGTGGCGGTGCAGATCAACGCCTTCAACTTCCCGGTCTGGGGGATGCTTGAGAAGCTGGCCCCGGCCCTGTTGGCGGGGGTGCCGTCGATCGTCAAGCCTGCGACGCAGACCTGCTATCTGACCGAGGCTTGCGTGCGGCTGATCGTTGACAGCGGCATCCTGCCTGAGGGTGCGCTGCAACTGGTGATCGGGCGGACGGGGGACATGCTGGACCGTCTGGGCGCTCAGGATGTGGTGGCCTTTACCGGATCGGCGGATACCGCGCTGATGCTGCGGAGCAATCCGGCGTTGATGCGCCATTCGACGCGGTTCATGGCGGAGCAGGACAGTCTGAACGCGTCGATCCTTGGGCCGGATGCGGGGGTGGAGAGTGCGGAATTTGCCCTGTTCATCAAGGAAGCCGTGACCGAGATCACCACGAAAGCCGGGCAGAAATGCACCGCCACGCGGCGTTTGATCGTGCCCGCGGCGATGATGGAGGCGGTGGGCGAGGCGCTGTCCGAGAAACTGGCTTCGATCACGGTGGGCAATCCGGCGGCTGAGGGCGTGCGGATGGGGGCGCTCGCCTCTCATGCGCAGAAGGCCGATGTTCTGACGCGACTGGCGCAGTTGCAGGCTGAGGCGCGGCTGATCCATGGCGATCCCGACAAGATAACGCTGGTGGATGCGGACCCCGATCAAGCGTTTTTGCCGCCGATGCTGCTGTCCTGCGCTGATCCCGATGCGGCGCGTGCGGTGCATGAGGTGGAGGCATTCGGGCCGTTGTCGACCCTCATGCCCTACCGCGACACGGCCCATGCGGCTTCGCTCGCCAATCGCGGCGGCGGCTCGCTTGTCTCGTCGCTCTTCACCGCTGATCCAAGCGTCGCGCGTCAGATCGTGCTGGACAGCGCCGCCTGGCATGGGCGCATCTATATCAACAACGCCACATCGGCGGCCGAGGCGACGGGACATGGTTCCCCCCTGCCCCATATGATCCATGGCGGGCCGGGCCGCGCGGGAGGGGGCGAGGAATTGGGCGGCGTGCGCGGCGTGCTGCATTACATGCAGCGCACGGCCATTCAGGGCAGCCCCGACATGCTGAGTGCCATCACCGGCACATGGGTGAATGGCAGCGCACAAACGACGAATGCCACCCATCCGTTCCAGCGGACCTTCACCGAGATCCAGATCGGCGAGACGATCCACACCGATCCCCGCACCGTCACGCTGGAGGATATCGAGCATTTCGCCCATTTCACCGGCGACACCTTCTATGCCCATATGGATGAGGACGCCGCCCGCGCGAACCCGTTCTTCCCCGGTCGCGTCGCCCATGGCTATCTGCTGCTCAGCTTTGCGGCGGGCCTGTTCGTGCAACCCGATCCCGGCCCGGTTCTGGCCAATACCGGCCTCAACGCCCTCAGCTTCCAGAAGCCTGTCAGCCCCGGCGACAGCATCCGCGTGGCGCTGACCTGCAAGCGCAAGACGCGGCGCACCGACAGCTATGGCGAGGTGGCGTGGAACGCGACCCTGACCAATCAGGATGGCGATCAGGTGGCGCAATACGAGCTTCTGACCATGGTGGCCTATACGCGCGGCTGATGCTTCTTCTTGCTCCAAATATCCATCCGCCCGCGCCATCGCAGACAAACGGTTCAATCGCGCGCGCAATGCGTGTAACAGGCGGATATGGACCCGCTTGACCCTGTCATCACGGCGCTGCACGCCGAATCCCGCCTGCGCGTCTGGTCGCTGGTGATCACCGTTTTCGGTGATTGCGTGCAGCATCGCGGCGGGGCCATCTCGACCGCGCGGCTCGGGCGGCTTCTGGGCCGCATCGGTGTAGAGCCGGGGGCACTGCGCACGGCCCTTTCGCGTCTGGGACGGGATGGCTGGGTGGATAGCGAACGCACAGGACGCCTCAGCCATTACCGCCTGAGCCCCTCGGGTCTGGCGCGGTTCACCGAAGCCACCAGCCGCATTTACGCCGCCCCCCGCCTGTCGCCGGTCACCGCATGGTCCCTGTCTTCGGACGGCACGCCACAAACGGCCCTTGCGCTTGGCGGGCTCTGGCTTGCGCCGGCGGATACGCCGCAGCCCGCCAAACCCGCTTTCCGCCTTGTCGGGCGCCTGACCGATCTGACGCCTGCCATGCGCGACAGCCTGATCAGCGCCGAACATGCCACCGCCTTGCGCCGCCTGCTGGATGACCTCGATCATCTTGCAACCCTGCAAGGCGATCCGCTCACCCATGCCGCCGCCCGCATCCTGCTGGTGCATCGCTGGCGGCGTATCGTCCTGCGGTATCCCGACCTGCCTCCCGAGGTGCTGAGCGGTGATCTGGCCCAAGAGGACCCGCGCGCCCGCGTGGCGGCGGTCTATCGGCATCTCACACCGGGCACGGAAAACTGGCTGGACAGCGCCGAGGGTGAAATCGCCGCCATGCCGCCGCCCGACAGCAGCCTTGCCCGGCGCTTCCACATGGCTTTGCCCGCATAGGGCTTGATTTCAGCGGATATCGGCGCAACTCTGGGCGCATGTCCTTGCCACCGCCCATCCCCCTCGCCGCCACGCAGGCCCCTGAACAGGTGGCCTTCGACCGCAGCGAACTTGGTCAGATCCTGACCCTCTATGGTCGCATGGTGGCGCTGGGTGAATGGCGCGATTACGGGATTTCCCATCTGCGCGAGGTGGCCGTATTCTCGATCTTCCGGCGCACCGCGGAGAATCCGATCTACCGGATCGAGAAACGCCCCAAGCTGCGCAACAAGCAGGGGCTCTACGCCGTCATCGGCATGGATGGGCAGGTCCTCAAGCGCGGGCACGAGTTGCGGGCCGTGCTGCATGTGCTGGAACGCAAGCTGATCCGTGCGGTGGACTGACCCTTGCCCAGCCGTGAAAGCCAGACAGCATGATCCGCCATGTCGCCATCATCGGTGCCGGCCTGATCGGGGCCAGCTGGGCCGCGCTGTTCCTGTCCAAGGGGCTGCGGGTGACGGTCAGCGATCCGTCCCGGCAGGCATTGGACGGCCTGCCCGCCTTCATCACGACCGCGTGGCACGATCTGGCGCAACTGGACGAAATCGCCGCAGCCCCCCCATTTGAGATGCTGCATGTCACGCAGGACATTGCCATGGCCTGTGCAGAGGCCGACTTGGTGCAGGAATGTGGTCCCGACCGCATCGCGATCAAACAGCAGATCGTGGCGCAGATCGAAACCACGCTGGGACCTGATGCCATCATCGCCTCTTCGACCTCGTCTCTGATGGCCAGCGACATCCAGACCGGGGCCCGCCACCCCGGCCGTATTCTTGTGGCGCATCCGATGAACCCGCCGCATCTGGTGCCGCTGGTGGAACTGGTGGCCGGCCGCGCGACGGATCCCGCCTGCATCGCCGCCGCCCGCGCGTTTTATGACAGGATCGACCGCGTGACGGTCGTGGTGCGACAGGAACGGGTGGGCCATCTGGCGAACCGCCTGACCTCGGCGCTGTATCGCGAGGCGGTGAGCCTTGTCGCCGAAGGTGTCGCCACGGTCGAGGATGTGGACCGCGCCATCGCCCATGGGCCGGGGATGCGCTGGGCCTTCATGGGGCCGCATCTGACCTATCATCTGGGCGGCGGCGCGGGCGGGTATCGCCATTACCTCGATCATCTGGGACCGACGCAGGTCGCACGTTGGGCGGATCAGACCACGCCTGTCCTTACTCCTGAGCTGATCGAAACGCTTGTCGCGGGGATAGAGGAGGCGACCGAGGGACAAAGCCCGGCAGACCTGGCCCGCCGTCGCGACGTGGCCTTGGTGGCACTGGCGAAGCTGAAACGCGATCTGGGGGCGTGATCCGCCCCCTTCACTGTTCCCCAAATACTCAAAACCGCGTCCTCAGCCCAAACGCCTGTGGCTCGTGACCGGACCGCCACCCTGCGCGTCGATGCGCGTCACCGCCTCGGCCAGCCCCTCGAAGGCGACGGCCATGTGATGCGCATTGGCATGCAGGATCGTGTCGGGGCCCGATACCCAGGCCACATGCCCTTTCCAGAACAGCAGATCGCCCCGGCGTGGCGCGCTGCCATCCGTGACGGCATGACCCAATCCAGCGGCTTGCAGATCGCTGTCACCGGGGCAGGCAATCCCGCAGGCCAGACAGGCCGTCTGGACCAGACCTGAACAGTCGATTCCGAAGGCACTGTTGCCGCCCCAGAGGTAGGGCGTGCCCAAGAGCAGGGTCGCGACCGAGACGGGATCATCCTCGCACCGCTCGACCGGGGCCAGATGCATGACCGGCACATGGCCCGCATCGGTCAGGATGAACCGCCCCTCCTGCCCCAAATGGCGCAGACGGCTGCCGAAACTCAGGGTCATCAGATCCGGTGATTTCAGATCAGCCCGCGCATAGGCATGGGTGGCGCGCACGCAGACCCGCAGATCGGGTCTGTCCATCTCATGCAGCGCGTCGCGGGGCAGATAGCCGACATAGCCATCCCGTGCGGCCTGCACGAAACACCAGCCGTCCCGATCCTCGAACACGGTCACCGCCTCGCCGCGCAGCAGTTCGCGTTCGCGCCGTCCGTCCGGTGCGTTGCGCAGCGCCACCACGGGCCGCGCGACATGGCGCGTCCAGCCATCCACAAAGGTTGCAGCCTTTACCTGCCCCTTGAGGGACAGCGCGGCGACGCGCCCATTGGCCGGGGTCAAGCGCGGATCAGGGCTCACAGCCCCAGCACCTCGGGCAGCGCGTCCAGCAGCGCCCTTGCCCCCATGCCGACGCCGCCCTTGGGACGGGCGGGCGCTGCGCTGGGTTGCCAGCCGTAGATGTCGAAATGGGTGTAGCGCACGGCATCGCCCGCGAAGCGGCGCAGGAACAATGCCGCCGTGATCGCCCCAGCGAAGCCGGATTTGGGCGCATTGTCCAGATCGGCGATGCCCGGTTCGATATCCGCCTCGTAAGGGGTCCAGAAAGGCAGGCGCCAGACCGGATCGGCGACCCGCGCCGCCGCCCCTTCCAGCGCGGCAACGACGCCGGAATCATCGGTGAAATATGGCGACAGGTCTGGCCCCACCGCCACCCGCGCGGCGCCGGTCAGCGTGGCCATGGACACCATGAGATCGGGATTTTCCTCGGCCCCCAGCGCCAGCGCATCGGCCAGCACCAGCCGTCCTTCGGCGTCGGTATTGTTGATCTCGACCGTGAGACCCTTGCGCGAGGGCAGGATGTCACCGGGCCGCATCGCGCCTGCGCTGATCGCGTTCTCGACCGCAGGGATCAGCACCCGCAACCGCAGCGGCAGACCCAGCGCCATGATCATCTGCGCCAGACCCAGCACGGTCGCCGCCCCGCCCATGTCCTTTTTCATCAGGCCCATCGAGGAAGATGGTTTGATGTTCAGCCCGCCTGTGTCGAAACACACGCCCTTGCCCACAAGCGTCAGGGCAGGGCCCGCCTCGCCCCAGCGCATGTCGATCAGACGGGGGGCTTGCGCGGCGGCGCGGCCGACCGCGTGGATCATGGGGAAGTTCTGTTCCAGCAAGGCGTCGCCCCGGATCACATGCGCATTGGCGCCGAACCGATGGGCCAGATCCAGACAGGCCGCCTCCAGCGCATCCGGCCCCATGTCATTGGCGGGCGTGTTGATCAGATCTCGGGTCAACGCCTCACCGGCTGCGATTGCCTCCAGCCGCGCGGCATCCACACCGGCGGGGGCCACCAGACGGGCCGGGTTGCGGGTCTGGCTGCGGTAGCGGTCAAAGGCATAGGCGGACAAGAGCCAGCCCAACGCCTCTTCCGTCATGCGATCCTCCGGCAGACCCGAGGCGATGCGGTATGTCCCGCCCGGCAGGGCGCTGGCCACGGCCGCCAGATGGAACCGGCCCCGCGCGCGCTGCGCCGGATTGCCATACCCGGCCAGAACCATCGCGGGCTTGCCGTCGGCATCCGGCACGATCACATGTTTGCCCAGCGCGCCGGCAAAGCCTGTCGCCTGCACCCAGGTTGTCACCTTGTCGGCCTGCCCGGCCAGCCAGCCGTCCAGGGCTGCGGCATCAATCACATGCACGGGCAGCGCATCGGTGCTGTCGGCGGCGAAAGTCATGGTCATTTGCGGGCCTTTCCGGTCTTGAACTGTCACAGGGTCGCGGCAGCGGGCGGCCGCCATCAGCTTGGCCCGCAGCCTATCCGTCCTGCCCGCGACCGCAAGAGGGGCGCGTAACCCGTTGGGGTCAGAGCGTCAAATCCTGCAAGTCCCAGATCTCGGTCAGCGACCGCTCGCCGATCCGCATCAGCCGCGCCAATGTGGCGGCCAGCGCGTTGGCGTCGCCCGCGTCGATACATCCGGTCACGTCACGCGCCACCCGGGCCAGCATGTGCATCCCGATCTGCTCGGAGATCGCGGCCATCGACCGCACGCTCTTGCGCATATCGGCAACGTGCCCTTGCCGATACATGCGTGCCGCATGCGACAGTCGCGCCGCAAGTTCCTCCATCGCGCGACAGATCACATCTACGGCCCCCGACTCGCCCAATTGGGCATAAAGTTCGGCCAGCCGGTCCTGATCCAGCCGGACCCTTTCGTCCTGCATCAGCATCACTACCTGTTCCACCATCTCATCCTTGACGTCACGCCCCCACGGCGCGCTGAACATGCCGTCACAGAGGTTCCCAAAAGGTTGAGGTCGGTGCCTGTTTTCTCTCGAATTCTCGGACAATACGCACTAAGACCACGAGCCAGTGGCACGCGCCGCAGTCCGGAACCAGAGCGAGAGATCACCCGATGGACCATGCCAAACCTTTGCCCGGCTATCTGCTCCAGCGGTATCAGGGGTGGAAGGCCACCTCCTATGCCGAAAACCAGAGCTGGTATCGCCGTCTGGCCGAAGTCGGCCAGCATCCGCGCGCGATGGTGATCTCGTGCTGCGACAGCCGGGTGCATGTCACCTCGATCTTCGGGGCGGATCAGGGCGAGTTCTTCATCCATCGCAATATCGCCAATCTGGTGCCGCCCTATGAGCCCGATGGCGAGGCGCATGGCACATCTGCGGCCGTGGAATACGCGGTCAGCGTCCTCAAGGTCGCGCATCTGATCGTGCTGGGCCATTCGTCCTGTGGTGGGGTGCAGGGCTGTCTGGACATGTGCACCGGCAAGGCACCGGAACTGGAACAGAAAAGCAGCTTCGTGGGCCGCTGGATGGATATCCTGCGCCCCGGTTACGAGCGGATCAAGGACATCGCCGACCTCAAGACCCAACAGCGCGCGCTGGAGAAGCAGGCAGTCCTTGTCTCGCTGGACAACCTGATGACTTTTCCGTTGATCGCGGAAGAGGTGAAAGGCGGGCAGTTGTCGCTTCACGGTCTGTGGACCGATATCGGCGAAGGCTCGCTGGAATATTTCGACCCCGCCAAACGGGAATTCCTGCCGGTCTGACCGGGCACCGCCCCTGACGGGACACCGGAAAAGGAAAGCCCCCCTGCCATATCACCGGCAGAGGGGCTTGCGCTGTCAATTTGAGTGATCCCGTTGTGGATCAGCCCTTTTTCAGAACCCGCTGGCCCAGCACTTCGGCGATTTGCACCGCATTCAACGCAGCCCCTTTGCGCAGGTTGTCGGACACGCACCACAGGTTGATGCCATTGTCGATCGTGCTGTCCTGACGGATCCGGCTGATGAAGGTTGCATAGTCGCCAACGCATTCGACCGGTGTGACGTAGCCACCGTTCTCACGCTTGTCGATCACCATGATCCCCGGCGATTCCCGCAGGATGTCGCGGGCTTCGGCCTCGTCCAGGTGATCCTCGAATTCGATGTTGATCGATTCCGAATGACCTACGAAAACCGGCACGCGCACGCAGGTCGCGGTCACCTTGATGCTGGGATCAAGGATCTTCTTTGTCTCTGCCACCATCTTCCATTCTTCCTTGGTGGATCCATCCTCAAGGAAAACGTCGATATGCGGGATCACGTTGAAGGCGATCTGCTTGGTGAACTTTTTGGGCGGCTTGTTGTCGGTGGGGTTGTAGATGCTTTTCGTCTGGTCCCACAGCTCGTCAATGCCTTCCTTGCCCGCACCCGAGACGGATTGATAGGTGCTGACGACGACCCGTTTGATCCGCGCGCGGTCATGCAGCGGCTTGAGCGCGACGACCATCTGCGCGGTCGAGCAGTTGGGATTGGCGATGATGTTCTTCTTGGAATAGCCGTGGATCGCATCGGCGTTCACCTCGGGCACGATCAGCGGCACATCCGGGTCGTAGCGATAGAGCGACGAGTTGTCGATCACGATACATCCCGCCGCAGCGGCCTTGGGCGCATAGATCTTGGTCGCCTCGGACCCGACGGCGAACAGGGCGATGTCCCATCCGGTGAAATCGAAGGTGTCCAGATCCTTGGTCTTGAGGGTCTTGTCGCCAAAGCTGATTTCGGTGCCCAGGGATTTGCGGCTGGCCAGAGCCACGATCTCATCCACCGGAAACTGGCGCTCGTCCAGTATGTTCAGCATTTCACGGCCCACGTTCCCCGTGGCACCGACGACGGCAACCTTGTAGCCCATCTGGGACAACTCCTTATGTTCAGAACGTCGCGCTCATATCGCAGCTTGGCCCTGAATTAAAGCGGATTCGCCTTAGTCCAGCCTGTCGCGGCTGAACAGATAGACCACGAGCCCGATCAGGACGAGAGCCGCGAAGAAGCCGAAGAGCACCGCATAGGGCTGTGCCGCCGGGGCGGCAGGGTCCGCAACCGCGCGATAGAGCGGTCCCGTCGTCATCTGCATGACCCCGACGCCACCGATGCTGATCAGGTTCATCAGCGTAATGCCGCGGCCCGCCAGATGCGGCGGCACGAAGCTGCGCCCATGTGCCATGATCAGGGGAAAGGACATGCCGAAGAAGCCGATGACCGCGAAGAGGATCACGGCGGTCACGAAGCCCGGCTGCGGCCATAGCGCCAGAACGGTGAGAGCCGCGCAGGACATCGCGTTGCCGCCGAAAATCACCCATTTGCGGGTGCCGAAGATGCGGTCCAATGGTCCGTACAGAAACGATCCGGCGATCATCGCCAGTCCCATCACCAATGTCCCGGTGCCGATCAGACCCTCGGTCGCACCGTGCACATCGGCCAGATAGGGCCCGACCCACAGCCCGCGCAACCCGGCGGCAGGGGCATAGTTCACCATCAGAAGCGGAAAGATCACCCACAGCGCGGGCATCTTCAGGATATCCAGAACCGAGCCTTTCGCATCGGTCACGATCCGGGGGGGGTCCTGCACCGTCAGCCAGATCCCGACGGACAGGATCAGCGACAGGGCTGCCAGCCCCCAGATCGTCTCGCGCCAGCCAAAGGCGCCGATGGCCCAGGCCAGCGGGGCGGACCCTGCCAGATTGCCCAGAGAGCCGACACCGATCATCACAGCGCCCAATGTTGCGAACATCGCCGCGGGGAACATCCGCGCGAAAATGAAGTAGGAGGCCATGAGAACGGGAGAGCAGCCCACCCCGATCAGCCCCATCGCGACCCAGATGTGCAGGGGCGTCGTGGCCATGGCGAACAGGGCCGCCCCCCCGCCGCCACCGATGGCCAGGATCACAGCCGCCGTGCGGCGTGGGCCTATCCGGTCCAGCGCCGCACCGACGGGGATTTGGGCGGCTGCAAAGGTCAGGAACCACAGGCCCGAGGCGAAGGCCAGATCCTCTGGCCCCGCGCCGACATCCTGTTCCAGAACGCGGCTCAGAACGGCAAGAAAAGCCCGGAAGAACTGACTAAGAACGTAACCCGCACAGAGCAGGATCAGGCCAAGACGCATCAGATTTCCTCCCCGAAATCGCGCCTTTGGGTGCCATGTGCCCAAGAATTGTGCAAGGTATGAAAAGATCAGTTTTTGAAATGGCTTTTCCGCCGAAAGGTGATGGATCGGGACCCGTGGCCTTGGGCTTGCGGCGTGTATTTCTGACCGGTGGACGGGGCACCCACTTGACGGAACGCGGCCAGAGGGGCATCTGATCGGCAACCCGGATGACAGGCACCGGGTCAGGGGTTCGCCGCCGCCATCCGATGACACCACATGATTTTTCCTCGGGCGATCTGATCGCCGACCGCCGCGCGGATTACGCGCTGGCGCTGGCCGAAGCGGGCGACCTGCCTGCGGCGCTGGACCTCATGCAACAGGCGCTGGATCTTGCGCCGCGGTGGGCTGCCGGATGGTTCCGCCTTGGCGAATGGCAAGAGGCGACGGGCGATGCAGATGCCGCGCGGGACAGTTGGCGCAAGTCTCTGGAGATTGACCCGGTGGATCATCTGGGCGCGGGTTTGCGGCTGGATCTGGCGCGCAGCGTCCCGATGGCCGAAGCGATGCCCGCCGCCTTTGTCGAAACCCTGTTCGATCAATATGCCGCGCGTTTCGAGACCTCGCTTGTCGATCAGCTTGGCTATCAAGGCCCCGCGCAGATCGTGGAGGCACTCTTGCTGGCCGGACGGACGCGGTTCGAGCGCGTGCTGGATCTGGGCTGCGGCACCGGGCTGATGGGGCAGGCGATCCGCCCCCATGCAGGTTGGCTGGAGGGCTATGACATTTCCGCCCGGATGCTGGTGCAGGCAAGCGCCAAGGGCATCTACGACGCGCTGCACAAACGCGATCTGTCCCGTCTGGACCTGACAGACGAAAGCTTCGACCTGATCCTTGCCGCCGATGTCTTCATCTATATCGGCGCGCTGGAGCAGATCGTGGGCTGGGCTGCGGCAAGCCTTGCGCCGGGTGGCGTTCTGGCCTTCACGCTGGAGGAATTGCCCGAGGATGAGGGCGAGCTGCGCCTGCGCCCCTCGCGCCGCTATGCCCATTCCGCCGCTTATGTCGCGCGTCTGCTGGATCAGGCGGGCTTCGGAGCACCCCAATTCAGCCGCGCCACGTTGCGCATGGATGCGGGTCAGCCCGTCGCCGGGCTGAGCGTTCTGGCGGTCCGCGCGACGCAGCCCTTCCGCCGCGAGACGGATGGAGAGGAAATGGCCAGCGCCTGAACGCTGGCCGTATGCGTCAGATGCAGCGGCCGCCGTCCACTTCCATGGCGACGCCGGTGATCATGCTGGCCTCGTCCGAGCAGAGGAAGCAGGCGGCATTGCCCATATCCTCGGGCGTGGAAAAACGGCCCAGCGGGATGGTGGAGAGGAATTTGGTGCGCATCTCGGGCGTGTCCTCGCCCATGAAGCTGGCCAGAAGCGGCGTCTCGCCCGCCACGGGGCAGATGGCGTTGACGCGCAGTTTCATGGGGGCGAGTTCCACCGCCATGGTTTTGGTCGCGGTAATCATCCACCCCTTGGAGGCATTATACCAGTTCAGACGCGGACGCGGGCTGAGGCCGGCGGTGGAGGCGACGTTCAGGATCGCGCCGCCATTGGCCTTCATATGCGGCACCAGTTCGCGCGCGGTCAGGTAGACGGATTTGCAGTTCACCGCGAAGACGCGGTCGAATTCCTCCTCGGTCACATCCTCCATCGGTTTGGGCAGATGGGTGATGCCTGCGTTATTGACCAGAATATCAACCTGTCCGAATGCCTTGATGGCATAGGCGGCCATCTCGGCCACGCTGGCGCCATCCGCCACGTTGCAGGCGATGGAGAGGGCACCGTTGCCCACTTCCTCGGCCATCGAGGCCGCGCCATCGGCATTGATATCCACGACCAGCACCCGTGCGCCTTCAGCCGCGAATTTGCGAACGATCCCTGCGCCAAAGCCGCTTGCGCCGCCTGTCACGATGGCGGTTTTTCCTGTCAGTCTCATGGTGTTGTCCTTTTCATTGTCTCTGGATCAGCCGTGAAAGGCGGCCACGGTTTTCAGCACGGTAAAGCCATACATCGCCTCGAAGCCCTTTTCGCGGCCATGGCCGGATTTGCCCATGCCCCCGAAAGGCAGCTCAACCCCACCGCCCGCGCCATAGTTGTTGATGAAGATCTGCCCGGCGCGGATGCGTTTCGCCATCCGCATCTGGCGCGCGCCGTTCTGGCTCCAGACGCTGGCGACAAGGCCATAATCGGTGCCATTGGCGATAGTGACGGCCTCCTCCTCATCCTCGAAGGGGATGATCACCTGCACAGGACCGAAGATTTCATCCCGCGCAAGGCAGTGATCGGGGCTGACATTGGCGAAAAGCGTCGGGCGCACGTAGTTGCCGCCATTGGGGGCGCTGACCAGCTGTCCCTGCCCTGCGATCTGCAGATCGGCGCCCTTGTCGATGAAGCCGCTGACAATGGATTTCTGCTTGGCCGAGATCAGCGGCCCCACGTCCAGATCGTCCATCGCGCGGCCCACTTTCAGCGCGTCATAGCGCAGGGCCATGCGTTCCACGACCTGATCGTACACGCTGCGCTGCACAAGGATGCGGGATGAGGCAGAGCAGGTCTGGCCCGCATTCTGGATGCCCGCATTGACCAGAAACGGCAGGGCGGCGGGGATATCGGCATCCTCGAACACGACCTGCGGGGATTTGCCACCCAGTTCCAGCGTGACGGGGATCACGTTCTTCGCCGCAGCTTCCTGCACCATCACGCCGGTGCCCACAGATCCGGTGAAGCTGATGTGATGCACGCCGGGATGGGCGGTCAGGGCCGCGCCTGCCTCGGCCCCAAGCCCCGGCACCACGTTCAGCGCGCCATCGGGCAGGCCCGCTGCCTTGGCCATTTCCGCAAAGGCCAGCGCGGTGAGGCAGGCATCCTCCGCAGGTTTCAGAACGCAGGCATTGCCCGTGGCCAAGGCCGCCCCGACCGACCGCCCGATGATCTGCATCGGATAGTTCCACGGCACGATATGCCCCGTCACCCCATGCGGTTCGCGCAAGGTATAGACGGTATAGCCGTCCAGATAGGGGATCGTCTCGCCATGCAGCTTGTCGGCGGCCCCGCCGTAGAATTCCATATACCGCGCAAGCGCCACGGCATCGGCGCGGGCTTGTTTCAGCGGTTTGCCGACATCCAGCGCCTCGATCCGGGCCAGATCATCGACACGCTCCAGAACCATCCGGCCCAGTGTCATCAGGATGCGGCCCCGCTCGGCGGCGCTCATCCGCCCCCATGGGCCGTGCCGCGCCGCCTCGGCGGCGGCCACCGCCGCGTCGATATCCGCCCCGGTGCCGCGCGCGATCTGGCCGATCACCTCGCCGGTGGACGGGTTTTCCAGCGGCAGGTATTGCCCACCCGAGGGCGCCACCCATTCCCCGGCAATCAGGCATTTGGACGGGTCGAACCACAGTCCCAGATCATCGCTCATGCGTCATCCTCCTCAGGTATTCTCGAATTCCGGCAGGCGTGGCGTCGCGGCCAGAAGCTGCCGTGTATAGGGGTGGCTTGGGGCCGCGAACACATCTGCTGTCACGCCCTGCTCCACGATCTTGCCCGCTTGCATCACCAGAACGCGGTCGGTCACCTGTTTGACCACCGACAGGTCATGGCTGATGAACAGATAGGTCAGGCCCAGACGATCCCCCAGATCGGCCAGCAGATCAAGGATCTGCGCCCGGATCGACACATCCAGCGCCGACACGGCCTCGTCCAGAATGATCAGATCGGGCTTGATGATCAGCGCGCGGGCGATGGCGATGCGCTGGCGCTGCCCGCCGGAGAATTCATGGATATACTTGTGCCGATCCTCGGGCGTCAGACCCACGCTTTCCAGCGCCTCGGCAATCGCGGCATCACGCGCGGTGCCCTGCGGGGGCGTGTCCAGCAGATGGAACGGCTCGCTGACCAGCCGGTCCACACGGTGGCGCGGGTTGAAGCTGCCATAGGGGTCCTGGAACACCACCTGCATCCGGCGGCGCACGGCGCGATTGGGTTTATGACCCGTAAAGACGGGCTGGCCGTCCAACTGGATCGTGCCGCCCTGCACCTCCTCCAGCCCCAGAATGGCGCGGGTCAGGGTGGATTTGCCACAACCGGATTCCCCGACCAGCCCCAGCGATTCCCCGCGCCGGATCTGGAAGCTGACATCATCGACCGCGCGGAACGTGCCCGGCTTGCCCCAGATTCCCCTGCGGGCAGTGGCATAGTCGCGGATCACGCCCTGCACCTGCAACAGCGGGGTGTCCTGCGGCTGTGCGGCGCGGTCGGGTTGATGGGTCGATGCGGCAAGCAGCGCCTTTGAATAGGGATGCTGCATCCGGTGGAACAAGGCGGGCGATGGCCCAGCTTCCACCACGCGGCCATGGCGCATGATGACCAGATGATCGGCCATATCGGCCACCACGGCCAGATCGTGGCTGATCATCAGCAGGCCCATCCCATCCTCCTGCACCAGCCGTTTGAGCAGGATCAGGATCTGCGCCTGGGTTGTCACGTCCAGCGCGGTGGTCGGCTCGTCCGCAATCAGGAGTTTGGGCCGCAGCGCGATGGCCATAGCGATGACCACGCGCTGGCGCTGCCCGCCCGACAACTCGTGCGGATAGCGGGTCAGGGGAAAACGGTCCTCGGGCAGTTCGACGCGCGCCAGCGCCACCCGCGCGCGCTCCATCGCCTCGGCCCGGCTGACGCGCTCGTGCACAAGAATGGTTTCGGCCACCTGATCGCCGATGCTCTGGATCGGGTTCAGCGCCGTCATCGGCTCTTGGAACACCATGCCCATGACGCGGCCCCGCATCCCGCACAGCTCTGGCTCGGACAGGTGCACTACATCCTGCCCGTCAAGGATCACCCGCCCCGTGGCCCGTGCGCCGTCGGGCAGCAGTCGCATCACGGCCAGCGCGGTCATGGATTTGCCGGACCCGCTTTCGCCGATAACGCCCACGATCTGCCCCGGCGCGACGGTGAAGGACACGTCATGCAGGATCGGATAATCATGGATGGCCAGGTTCAGCCCTTCGATCTGCAGCAGGGTCATCGCCGGTCCCTCCTGATCCGTGGATCGAACAGGTCGCGCAATCCGTCGCCCATCAGGTTCAGCCCCAGAACCGTCAGCAGGATCGCCATGCCGGGGAATATCGCCATATGCGGCGCGAGAGAGATCATCGTCTGGCTGTCGGCCAGCATCCGCCCCCAGCTGGGAATAGGCGGCTGTGCGCCAAGGCCGACATAGGACAGCGCCGCTTCGGCCAGAATGCCAAGGCTGAACTGGATCGTGCCCTGCACGATCAACAGGTTGGTGACATTAGGCAGGATATGTTCGGCACTGATCCGGACCGCGCCCTTGCCCGCCACACGTGCGGCCAGCACATAATCCCGCGTCCACAGGCTGAGCGCGGCGCCACGCGTGAGGCGCGCGAAAACCGGGATGTTGAAGATACCGATGGCGATGATCGCGTTCAGCGCGGATGGCCCGAACACGGCGGTAATCATGATGGCGATCAGCAGGGACGGAAAGGCAAAGACCAGATCATTGCCGCGCATGATCACCTCGTCCAGCAGGCTGCCGCGCCGCGCGGCGGCGGCCAGCCCCAAGGGCACGCCCAGCCCCATGCCGATCACCACGGCGACCACCGCCACGGCGATGGAGGTGCGCGCGCCCACCATGATCATCGACAGGATATCGCGCCCGAAATGATCCGTGCCCAAAGGATGCGCCGCCGAGGGGGGCTTCATCTTGTTGGGAATATCCATCGCGCCCACGTCCTGCGGCACCCAGATGAAACTGATGAGCGCCGCGCCGACGAAGATCAGCGACAGCGCCAGCCCGATCACGAGCGCGCGGTTGGTCAGGGCTGCGCGGATCATCGCCGGCCCCGCAGACGCGGGTCGACAGCGGCATAGGCCACGTCCACCGCGAAATTCACCACGATCACGGCAAAGACCAGCAGCATCACCACGGATTCCACCACGATCAGATCGCGGGCGGAAATCGCCTGAAAGACCAGCCGCCCCAGCCCCGGCAGGAAAAACACATTCTCGATGATGATCGCGCCCGCCATGAGGAATGAAAACTGCATCCCGATGATCGTCAGCACCGGGATCATCGCATTGCGCAGCGCATGACGCCACAAGACCTGTCGCCGCGTCAGGCCCTTGGCCCGCGCCGTGCGGATGAAATCCTCGGACAGCGTATCCAGCAGGCTTGATCGCATCACCCGCGTCAGGATGCTGGCCTGCGGCAAGGCCAGCGCGATGGCGGGCAGCGTCAGGCTTTTCATGGCTGGCCAGATCCCCTGCTCCCAGCCTGCGAAGCCGCCAGCCGAGAACCAACGCAGGTTGATGGCAAAGACCAGCACCATCAGCATGGCGAACCAGAAATTCGGGATCGCCACACCCAGCTGCGTGACCCCCATCACCCCCATATCCACCGCCGACCCGCGCCGCGAGGCCGCCCAGACACCCGCGGGAAAGGCGATCAGCGTGCTGAGCGTCAACGCATACAGCGCCAGCGGCAGGCTGATCCACAGGCGCTCTGAAATCATCTCGGCCACGGGTGTGCGATAGGTATAGGAGGTGCCGAAATCCCCTGTCAGCATCCCGCCGACCCATGACAGGTAGCGCTCAAGGATGGTGCCGTTCAGGCCCAATTGCTCGCGCAGCGCCGCCAGCGTGTCGGCTTGGGCGTTCATGCCCAGCATATAGGCGGCCGGATCGCCCGGAACGACCTCGATCGCCAGAAAGATCACGAGGCTTGCCACGGCCAGCGAAATCACCAGCGACACCAGCCGTTTCAGCACATAGCGCAGCATTCGCCCCGTCTCTCGCGCGCAACTGACCGGTCAGGCCGTGGCGCGCGCCCTCAACTTCATCTTGCCCAAAATACTCCCGCGCGGCGCGCTCCCCCGCGCACCACAGGCACGAGGGATTTCCGGCGCGAACGGGTTCAGTCTTGCCAATAAACCGCTGTCAGATCGGTCGCCTGAGTCGGCGCATTCTCCCACAGACCCACGACCTTGGCATTGGCCACGCTGAGTGCTGCCAGTTGGAACAGGTAGCCGTTCACATAATCCGCCGAGATTTTCTCCTGCGCCTGTTTCAGCAGCGCCGAACGCGCGGCCGGATCGGTTGCCGCCGTCAGATCGGCCATGGTCTTTTGGAAATCGGCATTGTCATACTGGAAGTAATATTCGGGATTGGCATAGATCCCGATATCCATCGGTTCGGTATGGCTGACGATGGTCAGGCCGAAATCCTTGCCGGTGAACACCTGCTCCAGCCACTGCGCCCATTCCAGATTGGTGATCTCGGTCTCGATCCCCACTTCACGCAACTGGGCCGCAATGATCTCGCCCCCGCGCCGCGCGTAAGACGGCGGCGGCAGTTTCAGCGTGGTGCTGAACCCATCGGGAAAACCCGCCTCGGCCAACAGCGATTTCGCCAGTTCCGGGTCATAGGCCGAATTGCCGGTCAGATCGACATAATCGGGATGATGCGGTGCGAAATGGCTGCCGATGGGCGTGCCATAGCCGAACATGGCCCCGTCGATGATCGCCTGACGGTCAATCGCATGGGCCAAAGCCTTGCGCACGCGCACATCGTCAAAGGGGGCCTGCTTGTTGTTGGTGGACAGGATCGTCTCGCCCTCGGTCGAGCCGACCAGCACCTGAAAGCGCGGATCAGCATCGAATTGCGGCAAGTTCTCGGGGGCCGGGAAGCCCGCGAAAGCGTGCACATCCTCGGCCATCACGGCGGCAAAGGCCGCAGTCGGATCGCTGATGAACTTGAAGGTGGCACGGTCCAGCTTGGCAGGCTCGCCCCAGTAATCGGGGTTCTTCACGATGTCGATGCGGTCGCCCTGCACCCAGTTGTCGAATTTGAAGGCACCAGTGCCCACAGGGTTGGTCTTGATGTTCTCGATGCTCTCGGGGGCCACGATCACAGCATCGCCCCAAGCCATGTTGAACAGGAAAGCGCCATTCGGCGCAGCCAGCGTGACCTGCACGGTCAGCGGATCGACCACGGTCACATCCGTGATCCCGGCAAACAGCGCCTTCTGTGCGTTCACCGAATCCTCGGCGCGGGCACGGTCAAGGCTGAACTTCACATCCTCGGCGTCCATCGTGGTGCCGTCGTGAAAGGTCACGCCCTCGTGCAGCTTGAAGGTATAGACGGTCCCGTCCTCCGAGATCTCCCAGCTTTCGGCCAGACCGGGATTCACCGATCCATCCGGGCCGAAACGGGTCAAACCCTCGAACACATTGGCATAGAGAACCGAGTCAATCGCCCCTGCGGCGGCACTGGTCGGGTCCAGATGCGGCGGTTCAAGCTGCATGCCGACGACGATATCCGTCTTGGCCTGCGCGATGCCGACACCGGCCACCAGTGCCAGCGCACTGACCATCCCGCGCGTGAAGTTCACATAAGTCATGTTGTTCTCTCCCTGTTGAGCAAGCTGCTCAGTCCCGTGCCAGCAATGCGATCAATGACCGCCCCATCACCTTTGCAGAATCCAGCATATCATCCACGCCGACATATTCATCCGGTTTATGCGCAAGGTCCAGAATGCCGGGACCATAGGCAATGCAATTCTTCAGCTTGCCGATCCGGTCGATATGCTTTTGGTCGTAAGTCCCCGGCGAGACGACATATTCCGCCTCGCGTCCCATCGTGTCGGCGATGGCCTTTGCCACGACCTGCACCACGGGGGCGGATTTCTCGGTCATCGTGGGCAGGACACGGTGCAACTCGGTCACGTCATAGCGGAACGTCGCGCGCCGCTCGGCCACGGTGCGCAGGATCTGCATCACCTCCTCGCGGACCTCGTCGATATCCTCCTCGATCAGGAAGCGGCGGTCGATCACCATGCGACAGCTATCGGGCACGCAGGGCGCGGGCAGGCCGGTGTAATCGTCGTCCTGCTCATCCTCGCCGCCATGGATCGAGTTGATGTTGAGCGTGGATTGCTTGGCTCCGTCCGGCACCACCGGCATATCCGTGCGTTTCTGCGCCAAAGCCGGGAAGAGCGAGGTTTCCATCTCGGCCACCACCGCGCCCATGTGGCGCACGGCGCAATCGCCAAGGAAAGGCATGGAGCCGTGGGCGATCTCGCCATGGGTTTCAATCTCGGCCCACCAGACGCCGCGATGGCCCAGACAGATCCGGTCCTTGTTCAGGGGTTCGGGGATGATGACATGCTGCACACGTTCGGGGCTGAAATAGCCCTTCTCGGCCAGATAGGCGACACCGCCGAAGCCGCCGGATTCCTCGTCTGCCGTCCCGCTGATCTCGATGGCGCCCGCGAAATCGGGGCAGATCGCCAGAAACGCCTCGGCCGCGATGATGCTGGCCGCCAGCCCGCCCTTCATGTCGCAGGCACCACGTCCGTAGATCTTGCCGTCTTTCAGTTCACCGCCGAAGGGATCGGTGGACCAGCCGCGCCCGACCTCGACCACGTCGATATGGCTGTTGAAATGCACGCATTCGCCTTTATAGGCCCCTTCGCGCCGCGCCACGATGTTCCAGCGCGGGTGCTTGTCGCTGTCGCCGGGGGCACCAAAGGCGCGCACCAGTTCGGTCTGAAACCCCTGCGCGCCAAGGCGGCGGTCAAGGTATTCGCAAATCTCAAGATAATTGTCGCCGGGCGGATTGAGCGTCGGGATACGGATAAGGTCCTGTGTCAGCGCGATCAGATCGTCGCGTCGCGCCACCACCGCTTCGTCCAGCCTGTCAGTCAGGGACATCGCACGCTCCTTTACCCTTGCCTTGGAAAGATCAGCATGCTTTGCCGCAACTACGGTATCAATACCGTAGAACCACGGTAGGCCCTATGGATGACATCGCCCGCATCGCCTTTGACCACGCGCCGGTCGGCATCGTGATGACCCGGCACCGTGTGATCGAACAATGCAACGCCACCTTCTGCGATCTGTCCGGCTATCCCTCCGCCGCGCTTTTGGGGCAAAGCTTCCGCCTGCTCTACGGGTCCGAGGCCGAGTTCATCCAGATCCGCGACATCGGGCTGGAACCGCTGCGCCGCGCCGGGGACTATGCCGATGAACGGATGCTGCGTCATGCCGATGGTCACGCCGTCTGGTGCCGTTTTCGCGCCCGGACCCTGACGCCGGATGATCCGCTGGCCCGTGTGGTGATGAGCTTTGCGCCCATCACCACACGCCGCGACGGCCCCACCCTGACGCCCCGCGAACGGCAGGTGGTGACATGGTTGGCGCGCGGCAAGACATCCAAGGAAATCGCGCAGGTTCTGGGCCTGTCGCCCCGCACCATCGAGGATGTGCGCGCCCGCCTGATGCGGAAATTCGAGGTGCGCAATACCGGGCTGCTGCTGGCGCGCCTCAGCGATCTGGGGCAGTAGCGGCCAGTTCTGCCACGATCCCCGGCAGCGTGTCGAATTGATCAAAGCGCGCGATGCAGGTCACGTCCGCATGCGGGATGTGGCAATAGCCTTGGGTGAAAAAGGCGAAGGGCACGCCCGCCGCCTGTGCCGTCTCCGCGTCCACCTCGCTGTCACCGACATAGAGGCCCGAGTCCACGCCCAGCGCGGCGAAGGCATGGTGCAGGGGCGCGGGATCGGGTTTCTTGGTGGCCAGCGTATCGCCGCCTACCACAACGTCGAACAAATGCGCCACGCCGAACTGCGCCAGAACCTTGCGGGCGGGCGCTTCGGGTTTGTTGGTGCAGATGCCAAGGCGATGGCCATCACGCCGCAACCCCTCCAGCACAGTCATCACGCCGGGATAGGGGCGCGTGAGATCATTGGATGCCGCGTTGTAATGCGCAAGGGTTGCGGCGGTCAGCCGTGCATGGTCAGCCATCGGAATCCCGCGCGCGCCCATCGCCTTGACCACCAGATTGGGCAGGCCATGCCCGATGAAGGACACCACCGTCGGCAGGTCCAGCGCGGCATGGCCTTCATCCGTCAGGGTCCGGTTGATCGCCGCGCGGATATCCGGCGCGCTGTCGATCAGCGTGCCGTCCAGATCAAAGACGATGGCCCTCACCCCCGCGCGGCCTCGGCTGCTTGACGGATAGCGCGGATATTGTCGCCGTAAGGCGCGGGGTTCTCGACCGAACCGCCCTTGAACACGGCCGATCCTGCCACCAGAACATCGGCGCCCGCTGCCACGACCAGAGGGGCGGTTTCCACCGTCACGCCGCCGTCGATCTCGATATGGATGGGCCGGTCGCCGATCATGGCGCGCAGGCGGGCCACCTTGTCGATCTGGCTGTGGATGAACTTCTGCCCGCCGAAACCGGGATTGACCGTCATCACGCACACCATGTCCACCATATCAAGCAGGTAATCCACCGCCTCGACCGGCGTGCCCGGGTTCAGCGCCACGCCTGCCTTGATACCGTGCGCGCGGATCGCCTGCATCGTGCGGTGGACATGCGGCCCCGCCTCGACATGGGCAGTGATGATATCGGCCCCCGCCTCGGCAAAGGCCGCGATATAGGGATCGACGGGTGCGATCATCAGATGCACATCCATCACGGTGGTCACATGCTTGCGAAAGGCCGCCACGGCGGGCGGGCCGAAGGTCAGGTTGGGCACGAAATGCCCGTCCATCACGTCCACATGCACCCAATCCGCGCCTTGTGCTTCGATCGCGCGGATCTCGGCCCCGAAATTGGCGAAATCCGCCGACAGGATCGACGGCGCAATCTTGATGGAACGATCAAGGCTCATGTCGTCTCTCCTACGTCAGCCTGCTTCATCTTGCCCCAAATATTCTGGGGGGAGCGTCGAACACAGTTCGACGCGGGGGGCAAGGCCCCCCGCCTTCACGCGTGACTTACGCAGCCTTGCTGCCCGCCGCGCGCGGGTCGAGTTTGCCGGAAGCATAGCGCGCGGCCATGTCATCCATGCTGATCACCTTGATCGCGCTGGCATGGCCAGCGGTGCCGAAACGCTCGAAACGGTCGCGGCACAGCGCTTCCATCTCGGCCATGGCTGGGATCATGAACTTGCGCGGGTCGAACTCGTCGGGGTGTTCCATCGCGATCTTGCGGAACTGCCCGGTGATCGCCATGCGGCAATCGGTGTCTATATTGACCTTGCGCACGCCCATCTTGATGCCACGCTCGATCTCCTCGACCGGCACGCCATAGGTCTGGGGCATTTTCCCACCATGGGCGTTGATCAGGTCCTGCAGGTATTGCGGGACCGAGCTTGATCCGTGCATCACCAGATGGGTGTCGGGCAGCTTGGCGTGGATCGCCTCGATCGTGGACATGGCAAGGATCTCGCCATCGGGCTTGCGGCTGAACTTGTAGGCGCCGTGGCTGGTGCCGCAGGCAATGGCCAGCGCATCGCATTTGGTCTTCATCACGAAATCGACGGCCTGATCCGGGTCGGTCAGAAGTTGGTCATGGCTGAGTTTACCAACAGCGCCCGATCCATCCTCTTCACCGGCCTCGCCGGTTTCAAGGCTGCCCAGAACGCCCAGTTCCCCTTCGACCGAGGCGCCGACCAGATGGGCGGCTTCGGTCACGCGGCGGGTGACATCGACGTTGTAGTCATAGTCCGAGGGGGTTTTCATATCCTCTTCAAGGCTGCCATCCATCATGACCGAGGTAAAGCCGTGGCGGATCGCGCTCAGGCAGGTGCCCATGTTGTTGCCGTGGTCCTGATGCATGCAGACGGGGATATTGGGGAACATCTCGACCAGACCCATCATGATATGGCGCAGCATCAGATCGCCCGCGTATTTGCGCGCGCCACGGCTGGCCTGGATGATGACGGGCGCATCAACCGACTTGGCCGCGTTCATGATCGCAAGGCCCTGCTCCATGTTGTTGATGTTGAAGGCCGGCACGCCATAGCCATGCTCGGCCGCGTGATCCAGCAGTTGACGCATCGTGATAAGTGCCATGTGTAGTCATCCCCTCAAGGTCGATATGTCCCGGCGCCCGCGCGTCCGGTGAATGTTGCGGCGACTGCGATCAGTGCGCCTTGTCGTAATATCCTGCCACCTGGCGCACCTTCTCGGGGCTGCCGAAAACCAGCGGGCTGCGCGCGTGCAGCGCATCTGCGGCCTGCTCCATGATGGGTGTCCGGCCATCGGTCGCCAGACCGCCAGCCTGTTCGATCAGAAAGGCAATCGGCGCCACCTCATAGACCATGCGCAGGCGTCCCTTCTCATAGCCCGGACGCGCATCGCCGGGATAGAGGAAGATGCCCCCCCGAGTCAGAATCCGGTGGGTTTCCGCCACCAGAGACGCGACCCAGCGCATGTTGCTGTCCTGCCCGTGCGGCCCGGTCTTGCCGGCCTGACAATCCTCTATATAGGAACGGATCGCCGCATCCCAATGCCGGTGGTTCGAGGCGTTGATGGCATATTCCTTGGACATACCCGGCGTCTGCATCCCGTCATTGACCAGCACGAACTGCCCGGTGGCAGGGTCCAGCGCGAACATCAGGGTGCCCTTGCCAAAGGTCACGGCAAGGCAGCATTGCGGGCCGAAGATGATATAGCCACCTGCCACCTGTTCCGAGGCAGGGCGGAGGAAACTGGCATCCGCGTCGTCCTTGGCCTCAAAAATCGAAAAGATCGTGCCGATGGAGACGTTCACATCGATATTGGACGATCCATCCAGCGGATCAATGGCCAGCGCGTAACGCCCCTTGGGGTTCAGCGCCAGAACAACGTCCTGCTCTTCCGATGCATACCAGCGCACGGAGGTCTGGCGCAGCGCCGCTTCGAACATCTCGTCGGCCAGCACGTCCAGCGCCTTCTGCCCGTCACCGCCCGCGTTCTCGCCGACCTCATGCCCAAGCGATTGCCCCAGAGGTCCGCGTGCGATGATCCCTGCCAGTTCCACGCCCACTGCGCAAAGCGCCTGCATCACGGGGGCGAGTTCGGCGGGGATCAACGGGCTGGACAGGACGGTGTCTGTGTCGGGCATGGCGGTTCCGGTTCCTCGTCTTTCATGGGCAGGCGCGGGGCATCCTTCATCCGGACCCGCCGCATCGGCGCCTTGTTATCCGAAGTTGCGCGCAAGGAAAATCCAATATGCAGCAGGATGGGGATTCCGGCGCAGAATCCGCGCGCCACGCCTGCCGGTTGCCCGGACCCGCGCCGTATCCCGACCTGCGGAAAGAAATTTCGCACAGTTGATCCGGCCTTGCCTTTGTGCAAGCTTTGTCAAAATGGTGGGAGGACCGGGTGAGATTTCAAGGAAAGGTTGCGCTGGTCACCGGCGCATCAGGGGGGATCGGACGTGCCACAGCCGCCCGGCTGGCATCAGAGGGCGCAGCGGTCGTGCTGGTCGATCTGGTCGATTGCGCCCTGCCAACGGCGGGTGGTCCGCATCTGTCGGTCCCCTGCGATGTGGCGGATGAGGCGCAGGTCAAAGCCTGCATCGCCACCGTGCTGGCGCGTTTCGGGCGGATCGACGTGCTGTGCAACAACGCGGGCATCACCTGCACACATGCCCCGATCACCGAGATCAACTCGGACGATTGGGCGCGCGTGATGGGCGTCAATCTGTTCGGCACCGCACATTTCATCAAACATGCCGCCCCCGCGATGATTGCCCAAGGCGGTGGTGCCATCGTCAACACGGCCTCGGTCGCGGGGATCAGGTCGGGGGCGGGGGGCAATGTCTATTCCGCGTCGAAGGCCGGGGTGATCAACCTGACCCAGACCACCGCCTGCGATCTGGGCGGGCATGGCATCCGCGTGAATGCGGTCTGTCCCGGCCTGATCGAGACGGGTATGACTCAGCCGATCTTCGACTATGCCCGCAGCGTCGGGAAAGAGGACCGTCTGGGCGCCCGCTGCGAGTTGCGCCGCTATGGCCGGCCCGAGGAAGTGGCGGCCGTCATCGCCTTCCTTGCCAGCGAAGACGCCAGCTATATCACCGGGCAGGCGATTCCGGTGGACGGGGGCAATACCGCCTCGCTCAATCTGCCCGGCATGAAGGTCTGACCGATGCCCGCAATGACCCTGCATCACGCGATCTGGCCCGAGGGGATGCCCAAGTCCCTGAACGCGCCCGACCAGACCATGTTCGCCAATCTGGCCACCAGTGCCGCCCGCTTTCCCGACGGTCCGGCGCTGGTGTTCTACGGGCAGGAGATCACCTATGCCGATCTGCTGGACAGGGTCGAACGGCTGGCCGGGTGGATGCAGGCCGAGGCGGGGATCGCACGCGGTGACCGGGTGTTGCTCTGCCTGCAAAACAGCCCGCATTTCGTGATCGGTTATTATGCAATCCTGCGCGCCGATGCGGTGGTGGTGCCCGTCAACCCCATGAGCAAGGGGGCAGAGCTTGAGCATCTGGCCCGCGACACCGGCGCACGGCTGATGCTGGGCGGTCAGGATGGTCTGGACGATGCGACCCCGCTGATCGCGGCAGGTCTGCTGGACCGGGTTCTGGTTGCCACCTACGCCGAAGGAACCGACCCCGCCCATGACATTCCGCTGCCCGACATGCTGGCCGGTCTGGACAGCGCCGATGTGTCAGGTCCTGGTCTGACCCGCTGGGCTGACGCCTTGGCCGCAGGGCACCGCCCCGGCCCGCATCTGGCAAAGCCGGGTGATCTGGCGTTGATCCCCTACAGTTCCGGCACGACGGGCCAACCCAAGGGCTGCATGCACAGCCACCGCACGGTGATGGAAACGGCTTATGGCGGCGTGGTCTGGAACCCCTCGCGCGAAACCGATGTGCATCTGGCGACGCTGCCGTTTTTCCACGTCACGGGGATGCAGGCCGCGATGAACGGCCCGATCCTTGCGGGCGGCTGCATCGTCATCCTGATCCGCTGGAACCGCGCCCATGCCGCGCGGCTGATACAACGCTATCGCGTGACGCGCTGGCGTTCGATCTCGACAATGGCGATTGATCTGGTGAACGACCCGGACGTGTCCAGCTATGACCTGAGCAGCCTCAAGGCGCTGGGGGGCGGCGGGGCCGCGATGCCCGAGGCGGTGGCGGCGAAGCTGAAGGCGATCACGGGGCTGGACTATATCGAAGGTTATGGCCTGTCCGAGACCATGGCCGCGACCCATATCAACCCCGTCCACGCGCCCAAGCGGCAATGCCTTGGCGTGCCCGTGTTCGATGTGGATTGCCGTATCCTGTCGGTGACCGATGGCACCGAACTTGGCCCCGATGAGGTGGGCGAGATCGTGACCCACGGTCCGCAGGTCTTTCTTGGCTACTGGAACAACCCACAAGCCACGGCTGAGGCGTTCCTGACCATCGACGGCAAGCCGTTCTTTCGCACCGGCGATCTGGGCTATTACGACAAGCACGGCTATTTCTTCATGGTGGACCGCGTGAAGCGGATGATCAACGCGTCTGGCTTCAAGGTCTGGCCCGCCGAGGTCGAGGCGCTGATGCACCGGCATCCCGATATCGCCGAGGTCTGCGTCATCGCCCGCCCCGATCCCCGCCGGGGCGAGACGGTCAAGGCCTGCATCGTGCCAAGCCCTGCTGCACGAGACCGGCTGACAGGGCAGGATGTGATCGACTGGTGCAAGACACAGATGGCCGCGTATAAGTGCCCTACGCAGGTGACCTTCATGGACAGCCTGCCGAAATCGGGCGCGGGCAAGGTGCTGTGGCGCGTCCTGACCGAAGCGGAATTCGCGGCACAGACAGACAGCAGGACAGGAACGACAGCGTGAGGAAAAGAGCGGCAGAGACAGCGCCCGAAGTGGACGAGAAGGACCACGGCGAAGACAGGCAATTCGTGACCGCGCTGCATCGTGGTCTGGACATCCTGCGCGCCTTCACACCTGCTGATCGGTCGGGGCTTGGCAACCGTGATCTGGCCGACCGGACCGGGCTGCCCAATTCCACCGTATCCCGGCTGACCTATACGCTGCTGAAACTGGGCTATCTTGTCTATGACGAGGGAACGGGGCGTTACCGTATGGGCGTGCCCGTGCTCAGCCTTGGCTATGCCTGCCTTGGCGGTCTGAAAGTGCGCGAAACAGCACAGCCTCTCATGCAGCAACTGGCCGATGATTGCGGCGACGGAGTGATGGTGGCCCTTGGCGGGCGCGACGATCATTCGATGACCTATATCGCCTGCGCGCGGGCGGTGCGGGGGATGATTTCGCTGCAACTGAACGTCGGCTCGCGCATCTCCTTGGCGCGCTCGGCCATGGGGCGGGCCTATATCGCGGGCACCAATGCGGTGGAACGCGCCCAGATCATGGAGATGATCGAGGCCCGCACCGATCCCGCCGATTGGCCCCGCATCCGGGACGAGATTGCCGATGCCGCCGAACAGATCCGCACGCGCGGCTTCTATGCGAATCTGGGAAGCTGGCAATCGGATGTGAACTCGGTCGCCGTCCCCTATCGCTCGCCGCAGGGGGATGCGCCGATGCTGGCCTTCAATCTGGGCGGTCCGGCCTATATCCTGCCGCGCGACAGGATCGAGAACGACCTTGGCCCCCGTCTGGTCGAGATGGTGCAGAAAGTGGGCCGGATCGGAGGGTGATGTTCAGGGGATGAGGGCGATCTTGCCCACGGCCCCACGGCCCAGAACGCGGGTCAGCACTTCGGCCGCCTGCGCCAGCGGATAGCGCCCCTCGATCAGCGGCTTGACCTGACCCGACTGATACCAGCCCAGAAGTTCGCGCATGTTCTGGGCATAGACCTCAGGTTCGAACCGGGTGAAGTTGCCCCAGAAAACACCGACCAGACTGAACTCCTTGACCAAGGCCAGATTGACAGGAAACTTCGGGATCTCGCCACCCGCGAAACCGATGATCAGCAGCCGCCCCTTGCGCGCCATGGACCGCGAACAGGCGTCAAAGGCCGCGCCGCCCACCACATCATAGACGACGTCCACGCCCTTGCCGCCGGTCATGTCCTTGAGTTGATCCTTGAGGTTGTCATAGCCGATGGCATCATCCGCGCCATTGTCCCGCGCGATCTGGCGCTTTTCATCACTGGATGCGACGGCGATGACGCGCGCGCCCATGATCTTGCCGATCTGGATGGCGGCGATGCCCGTGGCCCCCGCCGCCCCCAGAACCACCAGCGTCTCGCCCGGTTGCAGATTGGCCCGCTGTTTCAGCGCATGATGCGAGGTGCCGAAGGCCACCAGCAAAGCGCAAGCCTCGGCTGCGTCCATGTCCCCGATGGGAAAGACCAGCTTTTCCGACGCGCTGACCTTTTCGGCATAGCCGCCCAGCGAGCATATGGTGGCGACCCGGTCACCCACCTTGAGGCGTTTTACATCGGGTCCAACGCTTTCCACCACGCCCGCAGCTTCCATCCCCGGCACGAAAGGGTGCTCGGGCCGCATCTGATACAGCCCCTGCACCAGCAGGCCGTCAGGATAGTTCACCCCCGCCGCTTCGACCCGGATCACGACCTGATCACCCTTGGCCACCGGGTCCGGCATGTCGCCGTAAACCAGTTGATCCAGCGGCGCGAAATCGTTGCAGATGACGGCTTTCATGGCATTTTCCTCCTGATCCGGCGCGGCGACCACAGCCCGGCGCGCATCTGACGGCCAGCCTAGGCAGACCCGCCCGCACCAGCAAGCGCCGGGACGGAATGACGCAGCGGCAAAGTCGCGCCCGGCCTTCGGTTTTTGCCTTTGGCAAAGCGGATCATCGCGCTAGGGTCCGCCCAACATGAATGCGAATGGGAGGAGAACCACATGCAGGGCATGATGATGAACAGGCCGCTGATGATCAGCGACATCCTGACCTATGCGGCCGAGGCGCATCCGAAGGCAGAAATCGTCTCGGTTCGCACCGAAGGCGATGTCCATCGCCAGACCTATCCCGAAACGCTGGCGCGGGTGTCGCAACTGGCCCACGCGCTGAAAGGAATGGGGATCGAGACGGGTGACCGGATCGCCACGCTGGCATGGAACGGGTATCGGCATTTTGAGCTTTATTACGCCATTTCCGGCATCGGGGCCGTGTGCCACACGATCAACCCCCGTCTGAGCGCCGAGCAGATGACCTATATCGTCGAACATGCGGGCGACAAGGTTCTGTTCGTGGACCTGACCTTCGTGCCGATCCTTGAACGACTCAAGGATCACCTGCCCGCGTCTTTGGTCTATGTCATCATGACCGACCGCGCCCATATGCCGGACAACACCCTCAACGCGCTGTGCTACGAGGAGTTGCTGGACGGCCAGCCTACCACCTATGACTGGCCGGAGATGGACGAGAATACAGCGTCCGGCCTGTGCTATACGTCGGGTACCACGGGCAATCCCAAGGGCGCGCTTTATTCGCACCGGTCCACCGTGCTGCACGGGTTGATGATCGCGCTGGTGATGGGGTCGGCCTTCCCCGAAGGCGCCAAGGTTCTGCCCGTCGTGCCGCTGTTTCATGTCAACGCCTGGGGCCTGCCCTATGCAGCGCCCATGGTGGGGCTGTCGATGGTGATGCCCGGCCCCGCGCTGGACGGGCCCAGCATCTTCAAGCTGATGGATAATGAGGGCGTCTATTCCGCATGGGGCGTGCCCACCGTCTGGCAGGGCCTTCTGGCCGAGATCAAGGCGCAGGGCCGCATCCCCAAGGGGTTCGGCGATGTGATCGTGGGCGGGTCCGCCGCCCCCCGCGTGATGATCGAGACATTCGAGAAACTGGGCGTCAACGTGGGCCACGCCTGGGGCATGACGGAAATGAGCCCGATCGGCACCCATGGCAACATGCCCACATGGGTCCGCGAACTGCCCTTCGACAAGAAGATCAACATGAAGGCCAAGCAGGGCCGCCGCGTCTTTGGGGTGGAGTTGAAGATCGTGGGCGACGATGGCAAGCGCCAGCCCCATGACGGCAAGGCCGTGGGCGAATTGTATGTGCGCGGCAACACCGTGGTGTCCGGCTACTTCAACAACGAAGAGGCCACGAAAAAGGTGATTGATGCCGAGGGTTGGTTCGGCACGGGGGATATCGCCTCGATTGATCCGAACGGGTTTTTGACGATTCAGGACCGCTCCAAGGACCTGATCAAATCGGGCGGGGAATGGATCAGCTCGATCGATCTGGAGAATGTCGCGATGGCGCATCCCGGCATCGCCTCCTGCGCGGCGATTGCCATGCCCCATCCGAAATGGGACGAACGTCCGGTGCTGATCGCCGTGGCGGCGGGCGAGGTGAAACCTTCGCTGGACGAGATCAACACCCATATGGCCGATCATTTCGCCAAATGGCAGTTGCCCGATGATATCGTCTGGGTCGATGCCCTGCCCCTGACCGCGACGGGCAAGGTATCGAAACTGACCCTGCGCGAGCAGTTCGCCGATTACAAACTGCCCGATCTGCGCTGATCGCCCGTCACGGGGCAGGGCATCGCCTGCCCCGGATGTCACGTTACGGAATGTCGGTCGCGCCCCAAGGTGCGCTTGACGGTCACGACCAGATGATGTTGCCTGAGCCGTGAAATTCATTTCCGCATTGCGAACATAAAACCAAGGGAGGGGTGATATGTCTGACGCAACCGAGGCTCTGGCCGCCTTCCGCGCCGAAATATCGGCATGGATCATCGACAACTGCCCTGCCGCGCTGCTGGGTCGCCCGATGGACGAGTCCGCCATTGTCTGGGGCGGGCGCAACTGGACCTTTGCCGATGACGATCAACGCCTGTGGCTGGACCGCGCGATCTCGCGCGGGCTGACTGCCCCGCGCTGGCCGGTGGAATACGGCGGCGCGGGCCTCAGCCGCGCACAGGAAAAGATCTACCGCGAGGAAATGGCCCGCATCGGCGCGCCGCCCCCTTTGGAAAGCTTTGGTCTGTGGATGCTGGGACCGGCGCTGCTGGAGTTCGGAAATCCGGCGCAAAAGGCCGAACATTTGCCCCCGATCACGCGCGGCGAGATCCGCTGGTGTCAGGGTTATTCCGAACCGGGGGCCGGATCGGACCTGGCCAATGTCCAGACGCGGGCCGAGGATATGGGCGACCATTGGCTGGTCAACGGGCAGAAGATCTGGACATCCTATGCCGACAAGGCAGACTGGATCTTTGCGCTGGTGCGCACGGATCGTGACGCGCCCAAGCACAAGGGCATATCTTTCCTTCTGATGGATATGGACACACCGGGCATCACCACGCGGCCCATCCGCCTGATCTCGGGCAAATCCCCCTTCTGCGAGACATTTTTCGACAATGTGAAAGTGCCGAAAAAGAACCTTGTGGGCGAGCTGAACCGCGGCTGGGATATCGCGAAATACCTTCTGACGCATGAGCGCGAGATGATCGGCGGCGGGGCAAGCGGCCTTTTGGGTGGGCGCAGCATCGGGCAGATTCTGGCCGCACAAGACGGTAACGTGCTGGCCGATCCCATCCTGCGCGCCGAAGCGATGCAGGCCGAGGTGGACGCGCTGGCCTTCAACCTGACCATGGGCCGCTACAAGGATCAGGCCGAGGCCGGGCGCGGTGTCGGCAATGCCAGCGCCATGCTGAAATATTACGGCACCGAGCTGAACAAGCGCCGGTATGAGCTGCTGATGGCGACCGCTGGCAGTGACGGGCTGGAATGGGATGGCGCGCATGGTGGCCTTGCTCCGGAATGGCTGCGCACCAAGGCCAATTCCATCGAGGGCGGCACGAGCGAAGTGATGCTGGACATCATCGCCAAGCGCGTTTTGGAGATGCCGGGACAATGAAAGATCTGACCCAATCCCTGCTGGACACCGAGGACGAGGTGATGCTGCGCGACGCCGCGCGCGGGTTTCTGGCCGATGCCTCACCCGTGTCGGCGCTGCGGGCCAATCGTGACGCGGGGCGCGCGCATGATCCCGCACTCTGGGCCGAGATGGCGCAGATGGGCTGGACCGGCGTTCTGATCCCCGAGGATGCAGGCGGGGCCGATATGGGCCACCGCGCAGCGGGTATTCTGGCCGAGGAGATGGGGCGCGTGCTAGCGGCCTCGCCTTACCTCTCCACCGCCGTCATCGCCGCGTCTGTTCTGCGTCAGGCGGGACCGCGTGGGACGGGGGCCTTGCAGGCCATCGCGGCGGGTGAGGCGACCTATGCGCTGGCATTGGACGAAGGCCCTAAATTCGCGCCTGCGACTACCGCTCTCAAGGCGGAACGGCAGGGCAATGCCTTCCGCCTGTCAGGGGTCAAGGCGTTCGTCGCAGATGGATCGACGGCGGGCCGCGTTCTGCTTCTGGCGCGGACATCGGGGATGCCCGGCGATACCGAGGGGCTGACCCTGTTCGATATCGACGCAGATCGCGCGGGGCTGCAACGTCAGGCCTTGTCCACCATCGACAGCCGCGACCATGCGCGGCTGGTGTTCGATGGGGTCACGGCGACGGGCGACGATATCATCGGCGATCTGGACGCGGGCCTTGCCGCCCTGCGCCCCGGTGTGCAGGCGGGGCAAGCGGCGCTGGCCGCCGAATTGACGGGCCTTGCCGGGGGGGCCGCCGCGATCACGCTGGGATACCTTAAGGAACGCAAGCAGTTCGACCGCACGATCGGCAGTTTTCAGGCCCTGCAACACCGCGCCGCCCATCTGTGGTCGGAGATCGAGGTGACGTTGAGCGCCATAGCCAACGCGGGCCGGGTGCTGGATGCCACGCCGGATGACGCGGCGCTTGCCGTCTCACTGGCCAAGGCACGGGCTGCGCAGACCGCGAAACTGGCCGTGTCCGAGGCGGTGCAGATGCATGGCGGGATCGGCATGACCGATGCCTATGACATCGGCTTTTTCATGAAACGCGCCCGCGTGGGCGCAGAATGGCTGGGCGATTACGGCCACCACGCCGCGATCATCGCTGCCGCGCGCGGCTTTTGACGGATAGGACATGACATGACATCGACGCTTTCACCCGCCCATCTGTTTGATCTGACTGGCAAGGTGGCGCTTGTCACCGGGGGGGCCACGGGCATCGGGCGCATGGCCGCCGAAGGCTTGGCCGCCGCCGGGGCACGCGTGTTGATCGCCAGCCGCAAGGCGGATGCCTGCGAAGCTGTAGCCGCCGAGATCAACGGCTTGGGTGTCGCGGGATCTGTTGAAGGGTTCGGCGGTGACGTGGCGACTGAAGCAGGTATCGCCGCACTGGTGGCCGAGGTGCAATCGCGCACCGACCGTCTGCACATCCTGATGAACAACGCAGGCCGCACATGGGGCGCACCTTTGGGCGAACATCCCTATGACGCCTGGGACAAACTCCTGAGCCTGAACGTCACGGGCATGTTCCACCTGACACAAAGCCTGCTGCCCCTGCTTCTGGCCGCGAAAACGGAAGGCGACCCCGCGCGCGTGATCAATGTGGGGTCCGTCATGGGCGAAATTCCCAAGGGCACGATGACCTATTCCTATGCCGTGTCCAAAGGGGCCGTGCATCACATGACCCGCGTGCTGTCCAATGATCTGGCGCCAATGGGCATCACCGTCAACGCCATCGCGCCGGGGCCTTTCGTGTCGAAAATGACTGCGTTTGCGCTGGCCGATGAGGAAGGCCGCCGCAAATCTGCGCAGGGCGTGCCCCTGGGCCGTGTCGGCACTCCCGAGGATATCGCAGGCGCGCTGCAATACCTCTGCGGGCGCGGCGGAGCTTACCTGTCGGGCGCGATCCTGCCCTTGTCGGGGGGGATGCAGTCGAACGCGCCGGGTAGCCTGTTCAACGAGGATCTCTGAAGCCATGACCATGCCCGCCACTCATGTCGTTAGCCGCGCTGCATTCGAAGCGATGGTAGGCACCGAGATCGGTGTCTCGGACTGGTTCACCATCACGCAGGACCAGATCAACCAGTTTGCCGATTGCACCCATGACCACCAATTCATCCATGTTGATCCAGAGGCTGCAGCAAAGTCACCATTCGGCAGCACCATCGCGCATGGGTTTCTGACCCTCTCGCTGCTATCGGCGATGGTCTATCAGATGCCCTCGATCGAAGGGGTCACGATGGGTGTCAACTACGGTATGAACAAGATGCGCTTCGTCTCGCCGGTCAGGGTTGGGGCCCGTATCCGGGGCCGCTTCGTTCTGGCCGATTTTGTGGAGATCCGCCCCGGCGAGGTGCAATCCACGCTGCAAGTGACAGTCGAGATCGAAGGTCATGACAAACCCGCGCTGGTCGCCGAATGGCTGGGCCGGCGCTATTTCGGGAAGGACACAGCATGAGCATCCGTTTCGACGACCGCGTGGCCATTGTCACCGGCGCAGGTGTGGGCCTTGGGCGCTGTCATGCCTTGGGTCTGGCCGAACGGGGCGCGAAGGTCGTGGTCAACGATCTGGGGGCGTCCACCGACGGGCGCGGCCAATCCTCCGACGCCGCCCGCGCCGTGGTCGAGGAAATCCGCGCCATGGGGGGGCGCGCCATCGCCAACGGGGCCGATGTGACCGACCCCGAACAGGTGCAGGCCATGGTGGATGAGGCGCTGGCCGAATTCGGCCATGTGGATATTCTGGTCAATAACGCGGGCATCCTGCGCGACAAGACCTTCGCCAAATCCACGATGGACGATTTCCGCAGGGTTCTGGACGTGCATCTGATGGGATCGGTGCACACCACCCACGCGCTGTGGCGGCATATGGTCGAGCGGGGATATGGTCGGATCGTCTATACCACCTCAGGCTCTGGCCTCTATGGCAACTTCGGGCAGTCCAATTACGGGGCGGCCAAATCCTCGCTTCTGGGGCTGATGAACGTTCTGGCGCTGGAGGGGGCCAAATACGATATCCGCGTCAACATGCTGGCCCCCACAGCTGCCACGCGGATGACCGAAAGCCTGCTGCCGCCCGAAACGCTTGACCTGCTGCAACCCGAGATGATCACACCGGGCCTTCTGGCCTTGGTCTGCGATGACGCGCCCAGCCGCATGATCCTTGGCGCGGGCGCTGGCTGCTTTACCGAAACCAAGATCCTTGAAACGGCCGGAGTCGCCCTGCAAGGCGATGCCCTGTCACCCGAAGGTGTCATTGCTGCGATGGGCCAGATCCGCGATCCGCGTGGTCAGGCCGAGATGCACGATGCCTTTGCACAGACCCGCAAATATGCCCGCATGGCAGCCGAGGCCCGTGGCCTGCCGCTGCCGTGGAACGATTGACCCTGAAAGGAACAGACCATGCGTGACGCCGTTATCGTATCGACCGCCCGCACCCCCATCAGCAAAGCCTATCGCGGTGCTTTCAATGACACGCAAGGACAGGCCCTGATCGGCCATGCCATCACCCATGCGGTGCAACGCGCCGGGCTGACCGGCGCCGAGATCGAGGATGTGGTGATCGGTGCCGCCCTGCAGCAAGGCTCGACCGGTGGCAATATCGCCCGTCAGGCCGCAATCCGCGCAGGGCTTCCCGTCACCGTGGCGGGCATGTCGCTGGATCGTCAGTGCGCGTCCGGCATGATGGCGATTGCGACCGCCGCCAAGCAGGTCATCACCGACGGTATGGAGATTGCCATCGGCGGCGGGGTGGAATCCATCAGCCTTGTGCAGAACGACAAGATGAACCGCTTCCGGATGGGCGATCCGTGGATCAAGGCGAACAAGCCGGCACTTTACATGTCGATGCTGGAAACCGCCGAAATGGTGGCCCGCCGCTATGGCGTGACGCGTGAAGAACAGGACGCCTATGCCTTGCAATCGCAGCAGCGCACGGCGGCGGCGCAAGCCGCAGGAAAGTTCGATGATGAGATCGTGCCCATGACCACCGTGATGAAGGTCATGGACAAGGCGACAGGGGTCGTCAGCGATGTCGAGGTGACGCTGGACAAGGACGAGGGCAACCGCCCCTCCACCACCCTTGCCGATCTGCAAAAACTGGCCCCCGTGCACAAGGACGGGCTGGAGATCGCCACGGGCGATTTCATCACCGCAGGCAATGCCAGCCAGTTGTCGGACGGGGCCTCCGCCGCCGTGGTCATGGAAGCGCGCGAGGCGGAACGGCGCGGGCTGTCGCCGCTGGGGCGTTATGTCGGCATGGCCGTGGCCGGGTGCGAGCCGGACGAAATGGGCATCGGTCCGGTCTTTGCCGTGCCGATCCTGCTCAAGAAATTCGGCCTCAAGATGGATGATATCGGCCTGTGGGAGTTGAACGAGGCCTTTGCCGTGCAGGTGCTCTATTCCCGCGACCGTCTGGGTATCCCGAACGAATTGCTGAACGTCAACGGCGGGGCGATCTCTATCGGCCACCCTTACGGCATGTCGGGGGCCCGCATGGTCGGCCACGCGCTTATCGAGGGGAAACGGCGCGGCGCAAAATACGTCGTCTGCACCATGTGCGTGGGCGGCGGCATGGGGGCGGCTGGCCTCTTCGAGGTGCTTTGATGCGTCAGTTGCCCAAACAGTTGCAGGGGCTGCGGATTCCCGTTGTCGCCTCTCCGCTGTTCATCATCTCGAACCCCGATCTGGTCATCGCGCAATGCAAGGCGGGTATCGTGGGCAGTTTCCCCGCGCTGAATGCCCGCGAAAAGGAGGGCGAGCCGATCCTGCTGGAGGCGTGGCTGAAGCGGATCACCGAAGAGCTGGACCGCCACAACCAGTCAAACCCGGATTTCCCCGCCGCGCCCTTTGCGGTGAACCAGATCGTGCACCGCTCCAACGCGCGGCTGGAGCGGGATATCGAGATTTGCCACAAATGGAAGGTGCCGATCTGGATCACCAGCCTTGGGGCACGGGTCGAGGTCAATCAGGCCGCCCATGACTGCGGCGGGATCGCGCTGCATGACATCATCAACAACCGCTTTGCGAAAAAGGCGATTGAAAAGGGGGCTGACGGGCTGATCGCGGTGGCCGCAGGCGCGGGCGGGCATGCGGGGGCGCAATCGCCCCTCGCCCTGATCTCGGAGATCCGCGAATGGTTCGACGGGCCGGTATTGCTGTCGGGGGCGATTTCCACGGGCCGATCCATCCTTGCCGCGCAGGCGATGGGGGCCGATCTGGCCTATATCGGCTCGCCCTTCATCGCCACCGAAGAGGCGAATGCCGACGCCGCCTATAAACAGATGATCGTCGAGAGCGGGGCGGAGGATATCGTCTATTCCTCGCTGTTCACGGGCGTGCACGGCAATTACCTCAAACCGTCCATCCTGCGTGCGGGTATGGACCCGGACAATCTGGAAACAGCCGATGCCTCCTCCATGAACTTCGGCGAGGGCCGGTCCAAGCCGAAATCGTGGAAGGAAATCTGGGGTGCGGGGCAAGGGATCGGCGCGGTCAAGGCGGTAGTGCCCGCCCGTGCGCTGGTGGACAGGCTTGTCACGGAATACGCAGCGGCGAAGGCCGAGATGCGCGAGATCGTGAATGGCTGAACTTTGGCTTATCCGTCACGCGCAGGCCAGTTTCGGTGCTGCTGACTATGACAAGCTGTCCGATCTGGGGCACGAGCAGTCGCGCGAACTGGGTCTGGCGCTGAAGGCGCTGGGGGCCAGTCCCGACGCGGTGTTCATCGGCGCGCAACGGCGGCACCGCGAGACGTGGGAGGGGATCAACACCGCGCTGGGTTTCCCGACCGCCCCCGGTATCCTGCCCGGATTCAACGAGTTTGACTTCGGTGGCCTTCTGAACGCGCGCTATCGCGGGCAGGAAAGGCCCAAGGATCTGCACACCGACCGCCGCCTGCATTTCAAGATGCTGCGCGAGACGGTTCTGGAATGGCAAACGGGTGCCATCATCGACCCGCCCGAACCCTATGACGCCTTTGTTGCCCGCGTCCGCGACGCCCGCGCGCAGGCGACCGCAGGTGAAAACGAACAGGTGATCGTCGTGACCTCGGGCGGGGCCATCGGGCAGACAGTGGCCGAGGTGATGGGCGCCCCCGCCGATGCGATGATCCGGCTGCAACTCCAGATCAAGAACTGTTCATTGTGCCGGATCGTGGTCACGCCGCGCGGTGAACATCTGGGCACGTTCAACGAGACCCCGCATATCACGGCCGCCAATGCTGCGCGGCTGCTGACCTATAGCTGAGGAAAGGACAGGGCCATGACCACCCATGCCGCCGCACAGCTGGATACCGAGGCCGTCGCCCGCTGGCTGACGGATCACCTGCCGGGCTTTGCAGGCCCGATCACAGCCGAGAAATTCGCAGGCGGGCAAAGCAACCCGACCTTTCGGTTGATCACACCCAACGCGCGTTATGTGCTGCGGCGCAAACCGCCGGGGATTTTGCTGAAATCCGCCCATGCGGTGGAACGCGAATTCCGCGTGCAGCAGGCACTGGCTGGAAGCGATGTGCCCGTCGCCCGGATGCATGTACTGTGCGAGGACGACAGCGTCATCGGGTCGGCCTTCTATGTGATGGACGAGGTGGATGGCCGCCATTTCGACGATCCGCGCCTGCCCGAATTGCCCGTGCCAGACCGTCGCGCCGTGCAGGACGAGATGAACCGCGTGCTCGCCGCGATCCATTCCGTCGATCTTAAGGCAACGGGGCTGGACGACTACGGCCCCGAAGGCAATTATTACCGCCGCCAGATCGACCGCTGGACCAAGCAATACCGCGCCTCGGAAATGGATCACATCCAACCGATGGAAGAGTTGATCGCATGGCTGGATACCAATATTCCCCCCGATGACGGGCAGCGCACGCTGGTGCATGGGGATTATCGCATCGACAACATGCTGTTCGCCAAGGACCGCCCCGCCTGTCTGGCGGTGCTGGATTGGGAACTGTCGACCACGGGCCACCCCTATGCGGACCTTGCCGCCGTGCTGATGCAATGGGCGATGCCGCCGGGCAATGAGGGGCGCGGGCTGGCGGGTGTGGACCGCGTGGCAGAAGGGCTGATGTCGGATCAGGATTTCATCGCCGCCTATTGCGCGCGGCGCGGGATACCCATGATCGACAGCTTCGGCTTCTATCTGGCCTTCGCGTTCTTCCGTATGGGCAGCATCCTGCAAGGGGTGCTGAAACGGGCGGTGGATGGCAATGCCTCGAACCCGGAACGGGCCCGCAAACTGGGGAGTTTCGTTCCCATGTTCGCCCAAAGCGGGCTGGATGCCGCGCGGAAAGGATGACCATGACCGAACTGAACCCCGCGCTGGTGGAAGACGCCTACCCCCTGCAAGCGCATCTGGGCTTTGTCATGACCGGCTGGGCCAAGGGCTACAGCCGCTTTGAACTCCCGCTGGAGCCGTTCCTGATGAACCGCTACGGCATCCCTCATGGCGGGGTGCATGCCATGCTGCTGGACACGGTGATGGGGTTCAGCGGCAGCTATACCGGCGATCCCGCCGACAAGCAGATGGCGATGACCCTGTCGATGACCGTCAACTATCTGGGTCAGGCGCAGGGGGACCGGCTGATCGGCGAAGGCCGCGTGACGGGCGGGGGGCGCAAGACCTTTTTTGCCGAGGGCAAGATCACCGACACCACCGGCACCACAATCGCCACAGCCACGGGCGTGTTCCGCATTCGCGGACGCTGACTGACACATTGACAGACCAAAGATGCGCGGCCCGCACCGGACCCGCAGCACATGAAGGAGATCACGAATGACTGAGATGATGAACCGCATCGCCCTGGCCCGCCGCCCCAGCGGATCTCCGGTGCCCGAGGATTTCCGCTTTGAACAGGCCCCCATTCCCACGCCCGGCGAGGGCGAGGTACTGGTCAAGGTGATGTATATGTCACTGGACCCCTACATGCGCGGCCGCATGGATGATGCCAAATCCTATGCCAAACCCGTGCCCATCGGCGGCACGATGGAAGGCGGTGCTGTGGGCGAGGTGATCACCTCGAACAGCGCGCATTTCAAACCGGGCGACATTGCCTTCGGGATGTTCGGCTGGGCCAGCCATGGCTGCCTGCCGGGGCGCGAATTGCGCAAGCTTGACCCGGCCCATGGTCCGGTCACGGCGGCACTTGGGGTGCTGGGGATGCCCGGTTTCACCGGCTGGTTCGGCCTGACGGAATATGGCAAGCCCAAGGAGGGCGAGACGCTGGTCGTGGCCGCCGCAACAGGCCCGGTCGGGTCGATGGTCGGCCAGATCGCCAAGGCGCGCGGCCTGCGCACCGTGGGTATCGCGGGCGGGGCCGACAAGTGCAAGCTGGCGGTCGAGAAGTTCGGCTTCGATGCCTGCCTCGACCACCGCGCCTATGCTGATGGCAAGGAAATGCGCGCCGCCTTGGCGGAAGCCTGCCCCAAGGGGATCGACATCTATTTCGAGAACGTCGGCGGCAAGGTTCTGGAAGGGGTGATCTCCCTGATGAACGTGGGCGCGCGCATCCCTGTCTGCGGCATGATCAGCTGGTATGATCTGGGCGGTCTGGGCGGGGGCAGCGACAGCCCCGGCAAGGACAACCTGCCGAAACTCTGGCGCACGATCCTTGTGAACCGGATGCATGTGCATGGCTTCATCATCTCGGACCATTTCGACCATTTCCCCGCCTTCCTGTCGGAAGTGGGGCCGATGGTCGCCAAAGGCCGGATCGCCGTGCAGGAGGACATCACCGAAGGACTGGAGAACGCCCCCGCCGCCTTCATGCGGATGCTGAAGGGCGGGAACTTCGGCAAGGCCATCGTGAAAGTCGACTGATCCGCCGGGTGTCAAGGGCGGAAGCCTCCGGCGGGGATATTTGAGGCAAAAAGAAGGGGGGCGGCCTTGTCGGGTCGCCCCTTTTGTCATTCCGGCTGGCAGATCTCGTCCGCGCGGATGGCGCGGATGGTGCGCAGGAGCAACGCCGCGATGATCACCAGCAGAACACCAGCCAGCACCGTACCGAACAGGTGATGCGCCGCCGAACCGGTCTTGTCGGCATAGAGGAAACTGGCCACGGTCACGGCGGCAAAGGGAAAGGACAGCGCCCAGAAGGACAGCGCGAAGGGCAGTTTCACGATGCGCGGCAGTTGCACGGCGACCAGCAAGGTGAAGAGATAGGCCCCGTTCATCAGGATGCGCGCAAAGGCGTCGATCTGGCCCGTCAGGTGGAACCACGCCAGAAAGCCCACGGCAGGCGGCGCAATCAGGATCACCAGCGTTGGCTGCAACCGCCCCGGCATCGGGTCGTGAAAGATCAGCCGGTTCATCACCAGCGTCAGCAACACGATCCAGAAGATCAGTCCGACCGACAGGAAATACCAGCTGATCTCGGTATAGCCCATCTGCACACCCGCGATCGGCACGATCACATTTCCCACCGCCGGGATGAACCATGCTGGCGACAGATGCGGCGTCTGAAACGCCCGGTGCCCGATCCAGCCCGAGATGACGGCGATGGTCAACATCCCTTGAATGACCATCCCGAACAGCCACAACGGCTCGGCCACAGCGGGTGCCCGCGACAGGGTCAGCGTGGAGATCAGCAGCAGCGAGATCGAGATGGCCGGAAAAAAGGCCAGCCGCACGGGATGGTTCCACTCTGCCCGCACCGCCGCCGGATAGCGCAGCGCCTTGAGTGCGTAGAGCACCGCGACGGCACCAAAAATCAGAATCGCCGATCCATAGGCAAGGTCGGACCCCCATGACGCCAGGCCGTAGGCCCGCTCGACCGCTTGCAAGGCCAGAGACAGGCCCGTCATGCCCATCACGATGGCAAAGAACGTGACGGGAAAATGCTCCAGCCGGCTGTGTGTGGCGGGGGACACCGCTTTTGCCTGCGTGATGTCGGTCATGGTCTGAGTCTTTCTGTTCTGCGCCTGTTGCCGCGCAAGACAACAGTTTGGCGCGGGAATGTCACGACCTTCCCGACACAGGGGTGCCCTGACGCCCCTGCATCAGCGCCTGCGCGGTATAGACAAGGATCGCAATCCCCACCGCACCGGCCGCCGCGACACCCAGCAGAACGATCACGTCAATCGGCCCGCCGATATCATGGAACCCGGAACTGGTGATCCATTGCACGAACAACACCGCCGCCACCGCGCCAAAGGGCATGGCCAACTGCGCCAGCAGGAATTTCCGCATCGACATGGCACGGTCGCGGATCAGCACATAGAGATAGGCCAGCGTGATGACCACGGCGACCGCCACCATGGCCCAGAACAGGCCACGTCCGAACATTTCCTCGAACACGGCCAGCAGGGTCTCGAATGTCAGCTCTTTCATCGTCGTGATCCTTTCTCAGGCCTTGCCGCGCAGCATGGCGTTATAGGTGGCTTTCAGTGCGACTTCCTTCATCAGCCAGCTGATCCACAACTCTTCCAGCGGAGCGATGATGCCGGGGAAGCTGGGCACGAGGTTGTTGTTGTAGTCAAACTCGACCAGCATCGCGCGCCCCACACGGGTGATCAGCGGGCAGGAGGTATAGCCGTCATAGGCGGCGGTGCCGTCCTTGCCTTCGATCTGGGCTATCAGATGGTCCTCGACCACCGGCACCTGCCATTTGACCGAGGCCGCCGTCTTGCCCTTGGGCACACCCGCCACATCACCCAGCGCGAAGACATTGGCATAGCGCGCATGACGCAGGGTCTTCATATCGGCCTCGACCCACCCCTGATCCTGCCATTTGTCGGCCCATGGCAGCGGCGAGTTGCGCACCACCTCGGGCGCGCGCTGCGGCGGGATCACGTTGATGAAATCATAGGGCAGGTCCTTGTCCCCATCGGGCGTGGTGAAGGTGGCCAGCTTCCGGCCCGGATCAATCGCCTTCATCACATGGTCATGCACCACGGCGACGTCGCGATCGGCAAACAGCATCCGCACCTTCTCGCTGACAATGGGCACACCGAACAGCGCCTTGTTGTTGGCGGCATAGGTGATCTCGACCTTGCCACGATTGCCCTTCTTGCGGGCAAAATCATCGGTCAGGAAGGTGTATTTCAGCGGCGCGCCCGCGCATTTCATCTCGGTCGCGGGGCGGGTGAAGAGGGCCTGCCCGCCCTCTTCGGTGAAACGGTCCATGGCCGCCCATGTCTTGGCGGCATAGTCAGGCCCGGCATAGACGGCGCCGATGCCGTTCTGCCCCACCATATCCAGAGAGAAGCCTTGAATCCCGGCCCAATCAAGTGTCAGGCCGGTTGCGACGACAAGGAAATCATAAGGAACCGCCTGACCCGAGGCCGTCACCACACGGTTGCCCTCGGGGTCGATCTCGGCGGCATATTCGGCGATCAATGTCGCCTCTTTCGGTAGCCAGTCAGTCGTGCCGGACACGGAATATCCCGCCGGTTTCAGACCTGCGGCAATCAGGGTGAAACCGGGCTGATACCAATGCTCGGGCCGACCGTCGATCAGGGTGATCTGCGCGCCGTCAAGCCTCGTGACCAGACGATTGGCCAGCGCAGCACCGCCCGCGCCTGCGCCAAGGATCACGATCCGCGCGCCGGTCTTGATCCGCGCGGCCTGCACGGGTGCGCCGGATGTGGCCATGAGGGCAGCGGCCCCACCGGCAAGGCCAAGAAAAGCGCGACGCGAGGCGCGCAACTGGGTTGATTCTGACATGGGGTCCTCCTGATATATGCGTATTTTGGCATACATTCGGAAAGACGGATTTGAGATGGATCAAATTCGGCAGGCGACCGCCCGGATTTTCGTGCTCCGGGCGGTCCTGCAATCACATCATGCCCAGCAACCGCGCGGCATTGTTCTTCAGGATATCGGGACGCAACTCGTCCTTGATGTCGATCTTCTCGAAATCGGCCAGCCAGCGTTCGGGGCTGATCATCGGCCAGTCGGACCCGAACAGCACCTTCTTTTTCAGGATCGAATTGGCATAACGCACAAGGATCGGCGGGAAATACTTGGGCGACCAGCCGGACAGGTCGATATAGACATTGGGCTTGTGCTGGGCCACAGCCAGCGCCTCTTCCTGCCAGGGAAAGGAGGGATGCGCCATGATGATCTTCAGATCGGGGAAATCCACCGCCACATCGTCCAGATACATCGGATTGGAATATTTCAGCCGCATCCCGTTGCCACCCGGCATTCCCGAGCCCACGCCGGTCTGGCCGGTGTGGAACAGGGCGATGGCCCCGGCCTCCTGTATCGCCTCATAGAGCGGATAGGCGAAACGTTCGTTGGGATAGAAACCCTGAAAGGTCGGGTGGAACTTGAACCCCTTGACCCCGTAATGCTCGACCAGACGCCGCGCCTCGCGCACGCCCATCTTGCCCTTGTGCGGGTCGATCGAGGCGAAGGGGATCAGCACATCGGAATTGGCGGCGGCGATCTCGGCCACTTCCTCGTTCTTGTAGCGGCGATACCCTGTCTCGCGCTCGGCATCGACGGGAAAGATCACTGCGGCGATGTTCTGTTCGCGGTAATGGGCGGCGGTTTCCACCATGGTGGGCGGATGCGACCACGGCGCGCCGAAATACTTGGCCATGGTGGATTGCAGGTCGTCGTAACCGTCATCCGAATGGCAGCCGCAGGGCTCTTCGGCATGGGTGTGGATGTCGATGGCGCGGATATTCGCGAGGTCAATCATGGGCGGTTTCCCTTACTGGTCGATCTGGTCAATACGGCGCAGCAGCGCCACAAGTGTTGCGCGTTCCTCGGCACTCAGGTCAGCCAGCATCGCATCCTCATGCGCCTCAAGGGCGGCGACGGCGGCACGGCGGCGGCGCGTTCCGGCCAGCGTCGCGCGCAAGGCAAAGGACCGGCGATCCGTCAACACCCGGTGCCGCCCGATGAGGCCTGCCTCCTCCAGCGCGTCGATGATCAGCACCGTGTTCGAACGCTCCATGTTCAGGCTGGCGGCCAGTTGCGACTGCGTCACATCCGGCGTGTCACAGATCACCGACAGGGCCGAGAACGTGGTGATCCGCAGGCCCAGCGGCTCCAATACCCGGGCGGCATCAGCCATCATGCAGTTGGTCGCGCGCTTCATGGTATAGCCGACAAGCTGGCGCAGCGACCGGTCCAGCCCGGTGGCCGAAGGGATGGGTGTCTCGGGTGCGGGGGCAGTCTTGCGGGTCATGGCATCACCGGAACGTGGGGCTGCGTTTCTGCAGGAACGCCTTCAGGCCCTCCTGCGCGTCGGGGCTGGTCTGGGTCAGCGCGGCACAGAGGCTTTCGGTGAACAGGCCGTCCGCCTTGGACATGTCCTCGATCCGGGCCAGCGCGTGGATCATGATATAGTTGGACAGACCCGCATTGCTGGCGATCTTGCCCGCCAGATCCCGCGCCAGATCCATCGCCTGCCCCGGCCCGACGGCATAGTGGCACAGACCCAGACGCAGACCTTCCTCGGAATCGTATTTGCGCCCGGTCAGCATCATCTCGATCATCCGGTCAGCTCCAAGGATACGCCCGACCCGGACCGAAGCCCCGCCCCCGACATAGATGCCGCGCCGTCCCTCGGGCAGCTGAAAGATCACCGACGGCTCGGCGATCCGCACATGGGTGGCGGTGGCCAGTTCCAGCCCCCCGCCGATCACTGCACCGACCATGGCCGACACGACCGGCAGTCCCGAAAACTGGATCTTGTCCATCACCGCATGCCAGCCCCGCGAATGGCGCAGCGTGCCCTCGGCGTCGCGGGCCACATGCTCGCTCAGGTCAAGACCGGAACAGAAATGCCCGCCCGTCCCGGTCAGGATAACCACTTTCACCCCGGCTGGCGGGTTCGAGAAGAAGGCATCCAGTTCGGACAGCAACTGATCGTTCATCGCATTGCGCTTGTCCGGACGGTTCATCGTCAGAGTGGCAACCGGGCCTTCGATATCAAGGGTCAGAGTCTGCATGGGCGATCTTGTCATCTGTTCGGCCTTTTTGGCTATATGTCATAACTATCTGGACGCGCGAAAACGCAAGGCTTCCCCGGCCCCACCGCCTGTTGCGGAGGGCCGGGGCGTGGTCTGTCAGTACATCATCCGCAGGGCAAACAGCGTGATACTCGGGAACATCACAAGGATGATCACGCGGATGATGTCAGAGGCCACGAAATACATCACGGCCTTATAGGTCTCGATCATGGGGGTCAGCCGGTCCATCGAGTTGATGACGAACAGGTTCATGCCCACAGGTGGCGTGATCAGGCCGACTTCGACCACGATCAGCACAAGGATCCCGAACCAGATCGCCACTTCCTCGGTCGTCATGCCGAAATCCAGATTGGCGACGATCGGAAAGAAGATCGGGATCGTCAGCAGGATCATGGACAGGCTGTCCATCACCGCGCCAAGGATCAGGTAGATCAGCAAGATCACGGTCAGCACCATCCACGGGCTGAGTCCAAGACTGACCACATAATTCGACAGCTCCTGCGGCACCTGCGTCAGAGCCAGAAAACCGTTGTAGAAGGCCGCGCCCAGCACGATGAAAAAGATCATCGCGGTCGAGCGTGCCGTCGCCATGAAGCTTTCGACAAAGCTGTGACGGTTCAGGCCACCATTGAACAGGGCGATCAGGCCGGTGCCCATCGCGCCGACGGCGGCCCCTTCCGTGGGGGTAAAGACGCCCAGATAGATACCGCCCACCACGACCAGAAACACGGTCAGAACCGGCCAGACATCCAGCACGGCACGCCAGCGTTGTGCATAGGGCATCCGCGCGCGGGCGGTTCCGGCACGGTCGGGATGGACCCGCGCATAGATGGCGATCGTGATCATGTAACCGATAGCGGCCAGAATGCCCGGCACGAAAGCCGACAGGAACAGCTTGGCGATGTTCTGCTCGGTCAGGATGGCATAGATCACCAGCACCACGGATGGCGGAATCAGGATACCCAGCGTGCCACCTGCCGCCAGTGTCGCCGTCGAAAAACCTCCGGCATAGCCATAGCGGCGCAGTTCCGGCAAAGCGACCTGGCTCATGGTTGCGGCAGTGGCCAGCGACGATCCACAGATCGCCCCGAACCCGGCACAAGCGCCGACAGCAGACATCGCGACACCGCCTTTGCGGTGCCCAAGCCATGCCTCGGCCGCCTTGAACAGCGACTGGGACATACCGCCCAGCGTGGCGAAATGGCCCATCAGCAGGAACATCGGGATGATTGAGAGCGAATAGCTGGAAAAGGTCGAATACGTCTCGGACTTCAGCCGGGCGAAACCCATGTTGAAGCTGCCCGTGGCAAAGAACAGACCGAACAGCCCCACCAGAAACATCGCAAGCCCGATCGGCACGCGCAGGAAGATCAGGGTCAGCAGAACGGGAAAGGACGCAATCCCGATTTCAAGAGTGGTCAATGTTCTGCTCCCCCGACGGACAGGATGGTCCGATTGCCGAAAAACTCACCGGCCCGCACAATCGCGATATAGATACCGACCAGCGCCGCGACCACGGCACCGACAAGGCTGGCGGCATAGGACCACCAGACCGGAAACTGCAACAGGAAGGTCGTCTCGCGATACTGCATCTTGGACAGCATCCCCTCGTAAAGTTGAAGGGCGATCAGGACCAAAACAGCTGCAAAGACGATGTCCACGACCATCTGGATCATCCGGTTCACCTTGACCGACAGACCGGCGGTGAAGATGTCGACGGTCGCATGACCGCCGGTAATCTGACAGAAGGGGATGAAGGCGAAGATGGCAAAGGCAACACCGGCCTCGACCAGTTCGAAATCACCAAGGATCGGTCCGACGCCGGTATCCAGCAAGGTCTGCGCAAAGTCACCCAGCACCGCAACCACCGGGCCGGAATGCAAAAGCGTGTTCAACGCCCGCCCCAGCACCGAGACGCAGATCACAAAGATCAGCGCCGTCAGGACCAGCCCGCCCAACACCGCCATCAGGCGGGCAAGACCATTCATGAACCTGTGCATCTGCGTGACTTTCCTTCCGTTGATGATCGAACCGTCAAGCAAGGTCCCGCAGCGCTGCCGCTGCGGGACCCAGTCATTCTATGGTGTCAGTTGCTGTGCTTTGCAATCAGCGCACGCGCCTGATCCACCACGGCCTGCCCGTCAAGGCCGGTCTTGTTCAGGCTCTCGATCCACTCGGCCTCGACACCGGCGGCAGCCTCTTTCCACTCTGCCACCTGTTCCGGAGTCAGCGTGATGATGTTGTTGCCAGCCGCAACTGCGACTTCCCGCGACGGACCATCCCCCCCGGCCTGGGTCTTGCCCGCAAAGGCCGAGAATTCCAGACCCGAATTGTTGTCGATCACCGCCTTCAGATCGTCAGGCAGCGCCTCATACTTCTCCTTGTTCATCGCGAAGATGAACGAGGTCGTGTAAAGCGACTCGCCTCCGAATTCGGTGTGATTGCCCACCAGTTCCGACATCTTCAGAGAGGCGGTCACTTCCCACGGAATAACAGCCGCGTCGATCACGCCCTTGGACAGCGATTCCGGAATCGCAGGCACCGGCATCCCGATGGGCGTTGCGCCCAGTGCCGTGAACAGCTGGGTCGTGGTGCGGGTCGGCGCGCGCAGCTTGACCCCGTTCAGATCGGCAACCGAGGTGATCGGGCTTTTCGAGTGGATCACACCGGGACCGTGGACCCAGACGCCCAGTGTCTTGAAATCCTTGAATTCTGTGTCAAGCAGATTGGCCTCAGCATAGTCCCAATAGGCGCGGCTCGTCGCCTCGGCATTGGTCATCATGAAGGGCAGTTCGAACACTTCGGCCTGCGGAAAGCGGCCCGGCGTGTAGCCTGCCACGGTCCAGACGATATCGGCCACGCCGTCAATCACCTGGTTGATCAACTCGGGTGGGGTGCCGCCCAGCTGCATCGAGGGGAAACGGTCGATCTTGATCCGCCCGTTGCTGTCCGCCTCGACCTTGTCGGCCCAGACATCCAGAATCAGTTTCGGCACATTGGCCTGCGCGGGCAGGAACTGGTGCAGCTTCAACGTCACGTCCTGCGCATGGGCGGCGACGGTCATGCCGGCCATCATGGCGGCGGTCGCAACGGTGCGCAGTGCCGTTTTCATAAAGGTCATAGTTTGATCCTCCCTAAGGATAATGTGGAAACCGCCCCGATTTCGCCGCAGGGGTCGGGCCTTCAGATGCCGGAAATCTCGCCCGCTCCTCAGGGTTCAAAGTCCGGTTGGCGTGCGGGATGCGCATCGGCAAATGCCGGCAGCGCCTCGCATCGCGCATGAATGTCCGCGATCCGTTTCAGATGGCTGATATCCACCCCGAAACGCTGTGCGGAAAAGATCTGGGGAACAAGGCACACGTCTGCCAGCCCCGGTGTATCGCCGAAGCAGAAGGCGCTGTCGCGCGGGCGCTTGGCCAGCAATGCCTCGCAGGCGTCCAGCCCATCGGTCAGCCAGCGGGTCAGCCACTTCGTCGTGGCCGCTGCATCCGCGCCGAATTCGTCGGACAGGTATTTCAGCACGCGCAGGTTCTGCAGCGGATGGATCTCGCAGGCGATCACCTGTGCAAAGGCGCGCACGCGGGCACGTTCCAGCGGATCTGTCGGCAACAGCGCAGGGTCGGGATGTGTCTCGTCCAGCCATTCGAGAATCGCCAGCGACTGCGTCAACTCGTCCCCGTCATCGGTGATCAGGGCAGGCAGCAGCTTCTGCGGGTTAAGCGACGCGAAGGCGGGGGATTTCTGCGCCCCCTGCTTGAGGTGGACGGATTCGAAATCGTAGTCCACCCCCTTGAGATTGAACGCAATCCGGCAGCGATAGGACGAGGAACTGCGGAAATAGCCATAGAACTTCATGCGACCATCCCCGGAGGGGCTGTGACGAACATCGCTTGCATGAGCCCTCCTCCCAAAGGTTTCCGCGAATAGGTAGCATACGTATAGTTATGCACCATTTCTATTTGATACTGCATTTCACCAGTTCGGCCAAGCACATCTTTGCCGACCGCATCGGACCAGCCTCCCCCCGAAGCTAAACCGACCGCTTGGTTGACTTTGCGATCCGATGCATCGCCTGTCAATAGTCATGTGGTCTCGCCAGTCTTATGCCTTTGCCCCCGGCCGCGCAAAACAAAAGGGCCGGTCGAAACCGGCCCTTCCCATGGACTGTCTGCGCGGGATCAGTTCAGCGCGGCATCGCTGATCACATGCGTCCAGGCGCCTTCCGGCTGCTTGGTGATCACGGGCTCCTCACCGGCGGCCAGCAACGTGGCCACGGTGCGCTCATAGTCAGCCGGGTCCAGCGCGCCATTCGACCCTGCGGTCAGCTTGGCCACCTCACCCATCATGCGCTTCTGATGCTGTTCGGTCTGTGCGCCGGTCTGGTCGTTGTCCAGAACGATCATCGCCGCCTCGTCCGGGTTCTCCTCGGCGTATTTCCAGCCCTTCATCGAGGCGCGCACGAAACGGGCCATCTTGTCGACGAAGGCCGGATCGCTCAGGTTCTCTTCCAGAACGTAAAGACCATCCTCCAGCGTCGCGACGCCCTGATCCTCATACTTGAAGGTCACCAACTCCTCGGGCGTCACGCCCGCGTCGATCACCTGCCAGTATTCGTTATAGGTCATGGTGGAGATGCAATCCGCCTGACGCTGGATCAGCGGATCGACGTTGAAACCCTGCTTCAGGACTTCAACCCCGTTCTCGCTCTTGCCATCGGTGGAAATCCCCAGCTGGCTCATCCAGCTCATGAAGGGGAATTCGTTGCCGAAGAACCAGACACCCAGCGTGCGGTTCTTCAGGTCTTCAGGGCTGGCGATCCCGGTGTCTTTCCAGCAGGTCAGCATCATGCCCGAGGATTTGAACGGCTGCGCGATATTGACCAGCGGCAGACCCTTTTCGCGCGCGGCAAGGGCGGCCGGCATCCAGTCCACCATCACATCGGCACCGCCGCCCGCGATCACCTGCGTCGGCGCGATATCCGGGCCACCCGGCAGAATGGTGACATTCAGGTCCTCTTCCTCATAAAACCCTTTGTCGAGCGCCACATAATATCCCGCGAATTGCGCCTGCGTGACCCACTTCAGTTGCAGCGTCACGTCATCCGCCGCCCATGCGGGGGCCGAGGCCAACCCAAGGGCCAGCGTCGCACCTGTCATCAGTTTCTTCATTCTCTCATACTCCTTGTTGAACGATTCTTCTTGTCCGGCCTTTCCGGCTTCTTGTTGCTTGTCCGCTACCTGCGTTGCGAGGGATGCCAGAAGGTCATCGCCCGCTCGATCCAGACCACGATACCATAAAACGCCGTGCCCGCGATGGCCGCGACGATGATCTCGGCCCAGACCAGATCAATCGACAGGCTGCCTACGCCCGTGGAAATGCGAAAGCCCATCCCGCGCGTGGGTGACCCGAAATATTCCGCCACGATCGCCCCGATCAGCGCCAGCGTGGTGGCGATCTTCAGCCCGTTGAAGATGAAGGGCATGGCGGCAGGCAGGCGCAGCTTCAGCAAGGTCTGCATATAGCCCGCCGCATAAGTCCGCATCAGGTCGCGCTGCATCGCATCCGTTTCGCGCAGGCCCTGCACCGTGTTCACGAGGATGGGGAAAAACACCATCACCACGACAACCGCCGCCTTGGACTGCCAGTCAAAGCCGAACCAGCTGACCAGAATGGGCGCGATCCCCACGATGGGCAGGGCGGCCACGAAATTGCCCACCGGCAACAGGCCACGGGTCAGAAAGGCCGACCGGTCAATCAGGATGGCCGTGACAAAGGCCGCCGTGCTGCCGATGGCAAAGCCGGTCAACGCGCCCTTGAGGACGGTCTGGCGGAAATCCTCCCACAGGATGCCGGTCGAGGCGGCAAAGGTCTGCGCCACATCGGATGGTGCGGGCAGGATCACGGGCGACACGCCCAATCCCCGCACCAGCCCTTCCCACAGCACGATCAGGGTCACACCAAAGAGCACCGGCACAAGAATGCGTACCGCGCGGGTGCCCCGCCATGCGGAATTCGCCAGCCACGCATTCAATGCCCAGGCCCCGGCCCAGAAGATCAGCGCAAAGACCAGCCAGCTCATGCCTGCATCCCCATGCGTTTCAAGGTGACCCGCTGCGCCAGATCCAGCAGCGTGACCAAGGCCCCAGCCAGAACCGCCGCCGCCACCAGCGCCGCCCAGATCGCCAGCGGCGTGCCGAACTGATCCCCGATCAGGATCCGCGCACCCAGGCCGCTGATGGCCCCCGTCGGCAACTCGCCGACGATGGTCCCCACCAGCGCCGCCGCGATCCCGACCTTGAGCGAGGTAAAGAGATACGGCACCGAGGCTGGCAGACGCAGCTTCAGAAACGCCTGAAAGCCCGACGCGTTATAGGTCTTGAGCAGGTCCAGCTGCGCATGCGCGGGCGAGCGCAGCCCTTTGACCATGCCCACCAGCACCGGGAAATAGCACAGGTAGGCCGAGATGATCGCCTTGGGCACCGTGCGGTCCGAAATGCCCAATTGCGACGCCACGACGATGATCATCGGTGCCAGTGCCACAATGGGCACCGTCTGGCTGATGATCGCCCAAGGCATCAGGCTCATATCCACCACCCGCGAATAGACGATGGCCACCGCCCCCAGAATCCCCAGAGTCGTGCCCAGCGCAAAGCCCCAAAGCGTCGATTGCAGCGTGATCCAGCCGTGATAGATAAGCGAGCGTTTCGACATCGCCCGCCCGCTCAGCGCCATATCCCCTGTGGTGTTCCACAACTCGACCGCCACCTGCCCCGGCGTCGGCAACCGCGGCCGCTCCATCGCATAGGCGTCCTTGATCTGCGCCGGATTGCGCAGCATCAAGGACCAGACCGACACCTCCTGCCGCTCCAGCGCGGTGGCAGGCTGCAACACCGCCCCACCCCGCTGCGCCTGATCCAGCGCGACGCGGATATTCATCGGCGCCACAGCGGCATACCAGATGGCCATGATCGCCAGCAGAACCGTCAGGACAGGCAGAGCATTCCTCATGCTTGCACACTCCCGGCGTCACCGTTCCCCGGATACTCGAAAGCCATCACCTGCGGCGGGCACAGTTCTTTGAGTATTTTAGGAACAGTGAAAGGAATTGGTGCTCTATTCCCCCCACGGTACAGGCTGGAGAGCCGATGACCGTGAACGGTGAAGGGGTCCGCCACCTTGCACAAAAGGCGGGCCGGGTGTGAAGGGGGGCAGGCGCCTGCGCCCTTTCCACCCGGATCGGCGGCGCGCGGCTCAATCATCATAAGCATGCCCCGCGCGCAGCCCGTCGCGGACGCGATGGGCGATCTCGATGAACTCTGGGCTGTCGCGGATCTCCAAGGGGCGCGCGCGCGGCAGGGGGCTGTCGATCACATCGGTGATCCGGCCCGGGCGCGGCGACATCACCACGATCTTCGTGGACAGATAAACCGCCTCGGGGATCGAATGGGTGACGAAACAGATCGTCTTGTTGGTCCGCTCCCACAGCTTGAGCAACTGCTCGTTCAAATGGTCCCGCACGATCTCGTCCAGCGCGCCGAAGGGTTCATCCATCAACAGCAGATCGGCATCAAAGGCCAGCGCGCGGGCGATACTGGCCCGCTGCTGCATCCCGCCCGAGAGCTGCCAGGGATATTTCTTCTCGAACCCGCCCAGTTCCACCAGTTCCATCACACGCTTGACCCGTTCGTCCTGATCGGCGCGGCTATAGCCCATGATCTCAAGCGGCAGGCGGATATTGCCGCCGATGGTGCGCCAAGGATACAACCCCGCCGCCTGAAACACATAGCCATAGGCCCGCGCCTTGCGCGCCGCCTCGGGCGAGGTGCCGTTCACCGTGATCTGCCCTGCCGTCGGCTGCTCCAGATCGGCCATCACCCGCAGGAAGGTGGTCTTGCCACAGCCCGACGGGCCAATAAAACTGACGAAATCCCCCCGGTTGATGTCCAGCGACACGTCACGCAGCGCATGCACCGGGCCATCCCCGGTCTGAAAGGTCAGATCAAGGCCCTTGGCACTGATCACGGGGGCGCTGATCGCGGGTTGGGTGGTCACGTCTGTCGTCTCCTGCTGGCCGCAGTATTGGCTGGCGGCGGGGGGCCGGATCAAGTCCGACCCTCCCTTACTCTGCTTCTTTTCTGACCTGAATCAGATTCCTGCCGGAATATTCAGCGGATCACGTTTGATCATCTTGGGCGCGGTCAGTTCCTTCCACTTGCTCAGCGCCACGTTGGCCGAGGGAAAGGCCGGGCGCGGCACGAAACGGCCCCGTCCGGGCTGCGGCTGGCTGTTCTGCCCCCAAGCCCAGATCACCTCGCCCCGACTCAGGGTATAGCGCGCCTGCGCCTTCACCTCGAAGCCCTCGAACACGTTGTAATCCAGCACCGAATGGTGGTTCGAAGCGCTGATGGTCTTGCTGATCTTCGGGTCCCAGACCACGATGTCTGCATCCGCCCCTTCCACGATCGCCCCCTTCTTGGGATAGATATTCAGGATCTTGGCCACATTCGTGCTGGTCGCCGCCACGAATTCGTTGGGCGTCAGGCGGCCCGTTTCCACCCCTTCGGTCCACAGGACGGCCAGACGCTCCTCCAACCCGTTTGATCCGTTCGGGATGATGCGGAAATCATGCCGCCCCGCGCGCTTCTGCGCCGTGCTGAAGGCCGCATGATCCGTGGCCACCACCTGCAACGATCCGGCCTGCAATCCGGCCCACAGACTGTCCTGATGTGCCTTGTTGCGGAAGGGCGGCGACATCACGCGCCGCGCGGCATGGTCCCAATCGGTGTTGAAATACTCGGATTCGTCCAACGTCAGGAACTGGATCAGCGGCTCGCCATAGACCCGCATCCCCTTCTGCCGCGCGCGCCGGATCGCCTCATGCGCCTGCTCGCAGGAGACATGCACGATATACAACGGCACCCCCGCCGCATCGGCGATGGTGATCGCGCGGTTCGCGGCCTCGCCCTCGAATTCGGGCGGGCGGGAATAGGCGTGACCCTCCGGCCCGGTGATTCCCTGATCAAAGTATTTCTGCTGCATCTCGGCCACCAGATCGCCGTTCTCGGCATGGACCATCGGCAGCGCGCCCAGTTCGGCGCAGCGCTTGAAGGATGCGAACATCTCGTCATCCTCGATCATCAGCGCGCCCTTATAGGCCATGAAATGCTTGAAGCTGTTCACCCCCATATCGACCGCGTCCTTCATCTCGTTGAAGACGCTCTCGTTCCAGCCGGTGATCGCCATGTGATAGCCGACATCGGAACAGATCTGCGGCGCAGACTTCCGGTGCCACTCATTGATCGCGTTCTTGATGCTGCCATCGGCCCCCGGCAGGCAGAAATCCACGATCATCGTGGTCCCACCTGTCGCCGCCGCCCATGTGCCACTCTCGAAGGTTTCCGCTGCCGTTGTGCCCATGAAGGGCATCTCCAGATGCGTGTGCGGGTCGATCCCGCCGGGGATCACATAGGCCCCATCGGCATCGATATACTCATCACCTTTCAGATCGACGCCGATCTGCTTGATGGTCTCGCCCTCGATCAGCACATCGGCTTTCCATGTGCGGTCCGCGGTGCAGACCATGCCGCCTTTGATGACTTTCGAGCTCATTTATCTTCTCCATTTCTAGTTTGCTCACGAATAAACCCGCGAACAATCCAACGAAAAGTCCAAAAACCAAACGGAACAACAGCAGGTATGGCAGTAGCAACGACCAGGTACCTGACTAGCTGGCTTGTCGAGTAGTCTGTCGAAACTGGGATATCGTCAAATAGACTTATGCCCCCGGTTTTTGGCACAAACTCTCGCCAGCCGATTACGTTGAGAGCGTGATGGTAGACTTGAAACTGCAAAAACATTGCCATCACCCAAAGTAGGCTCACGACGATCCAGAGGCGCTTTAACCCCATCATCCAGTTAGCCGTCATCACTCGGCGATGCCCGCTGTTTCGACCACTGCGTGCAGCAGCACATCGCATCCCGCGCGGGCCCAATCCTTGGTAATCTCTTCCGCCTCGTTATGACTCAACCCGTCCACGCAGGGCGTCATGATCATCGCGGTCGGGGCCACCCGGTTGATCCAGCAGGCATCGTGACCGGCACCCGAGATCACATCCATATGGCTATAACCCAGCGTTTCGCAGGCGTTGCGGATCGCAGTCACGCAGCCTTCGTCGAAGGCGGGGGGATCGAAAGCGCCCACCACCTCGGCTTCGAATTCGCATCCCAGCGCGTCGCAGATACCCGGTGCCTTCTCGTTCAACTCGGCCACCATCGCTTCCAGCGTTTCAAGCACATGGCTGCGGAAATCGACCGTAAAGACCACCTTTTCAGGGATTACGTTGCGGCTGTTGGGATAGACGTCGATATGGCCGATCGCCCCCACGGCGGCGGGCTGATGCGCCATGGCAATCGCGTGCACCAGTTCGGTGATCTGCGCGAGGCCCCGCCCCGCGTTGCGGCGCATGCGCATGGGCGTCGATCCCGTATGCTGGCCCTTGCCCGTCACCGTGCATTGCACCCAGCGCAGGCCCTGCCCGTGGGTGACGACGCCCACATCCTTGCCCTCGGCCTCCAGAATGGGGCCCTGCTCGATATGCAGCTCGTAGTAGGCATGCATCTTGCGCGCACCCACAGGCTCGTCGCCTTCCCAGCCGATCCGCTTCAATTCGTCGCCAAAGCGCTTGCCCTTGGCATCCACGCGGTCTTTGGCCCAGTCTTCATCCAGCACACCGGCAAAGACACCGGATGACAGCATGGCCGGGGCAAAGCGGGTGCCTTCCTCGTTGGTCCAGTTCACGGCGACGATGGGATGGCGGGTGCGGATGCCCAGATCGTTCAGCGTGCGGATCACCTCCAGCCCGCCCAGAACACCCAGTACGCCGTCATATTTCCCGCCTGTGGGCTGCGTATCCAGATGGCTGCCCACATAGACCGGCAGTGCGTCGGGGTCGGTCCCTTCGCGCCGCGCGAACATATTGCCCATGGTGTCCAGCCCCATGGTGCAGCCCGCGTCTTCACACCAGCGTTGGAACAGGGCGCGGCCTTCGGCATCCTCGTCGGTCAGGGTCTGGCGGTTGTTGCCGCCTGCGATGCCGGGGCCGATCTTGGCCATCTCCATCAGGCTGTCCCACAGACGGTCGGCATTGATCTTGAGGTTCTCACCGGGTGCAGGCATTGCGTTCATTCCCTGTTTCTTCTGTCATCCGGCCTCTTGCATCCATAGCGCAGAGGGGCCGTTCCACCCCGGCCGCCCGTGTCGAGAAGATGCTTCCGCCTTGTTGCTTTTTTACCAATTGGTAAAGTGACGATTGCAACCTGTGTCACCTGTGTCAAGATTTGTCTTGAACCGCCGGTCTGGACGCTGGGGGGCGCTTCGGTTAGCGATGAATTTCGCAGCAAGAGAGGGCCTATGAAGGACGCAGCCAGGACAGCCACAGCGCGTGCCGCGAAGGTCCGTGCGGAACCCGCCCCCAAGCGCAGCCGCATTCAGACGCGCAATCGCAAGCGGATCTTGGAGGCGGCGCTGGAGGTGTTCTCGGCCCATGGTTTCCGGGGCGCGACGCTGGATCAGATCGCGGCGGAGGCGGGGTTGTCCAAGCCGAACATCCTGTATTACTTCGACGGGAAGGAGGCGATCCATGTCACCCTTCTCAATCAACTGATGGAAACCTGGCTCGATCCGCTGGAGCAGATGAACCCGGAAGGGGAGCCGCTGGAGGAGATCCTGGCCTATATCCGGCGCAAGCTGGATATGGCGCAGGCCTATCCGCGCGAGAGCCGGTTGTTTGCCAATGAAATCCTGCAAGGCGCGCCGCGGATGGGGCCGCATCTGGAGGCGCGGCTGAAACCCTTGGTGGATCAGAAGGCGGCGCTGATCGCGGGCTGGGCGGAGGCGGGGCGGATCGCGGCGGTTGATCCGCGGCACCTGATCTTTTCGATCTGGGCCACCACCCAGCACTATGCGGATTTCGAGGCGCAGGTGAATGTCCTGATGCCGGAGGGCGGGGTCTTTCCGGGGGCCGCAAGTCATCTTGAGACGATGTATCGCCGGCTTCTGACGGCCTGATCCGGAGGAGTGTCCCATCGTGGGACATTTTCCGAGGTCAATGATTTCAAGGGGTTGTCGGTTTGCGTTAGGCAGATTTTAAGGATTATACCGAGGCTGTTAAGCCTTTAAGGGCCGCAAGCGTGGCCCCTGCCCCCATCCCGCAAAGGCGCGACCCGATTTTTGCCGGGGCGCCTCTGCGCGGTGGGGTTGGTGGCAGGGACGAACCACGCCGCGGCCCTCGCATCGCCCGCGCGGCCTTTGCCGGATCGTTGATTAATGAGACGATGTGAGGTGATCGGGGTGCTGGAGATTTGGAAGGAAGTTGCCTTTTCGTAGATTCGCAGGACATTGCGTCTAGAAAATTGGCTAGCTATTCAGAGAAAAGCTCCCAGCCCCAAAGCAGAAAAATTTTCAAGTTACATTCATAACGAACCTGAACGCTGCACATGACCTGTTCTCGTTGCAACTAGCCAAACAAGTCAGTATAGTAAGATTTCAGAACATTTTGTTGTTATATGTACTCAAGTAGTGCGGCTGCACACCTAATGAGTTTAGTTCCTTGAGGTGATTTTTTTGGAAGATAGTGATAAAATTTGGCGAGCCTCGATAGAGCGCGCACCTTTATTAAGTGTTATTTCAAAAATCAGCGCCGGACAAGCCTTCGCTTATTTTTTATTATTTTTCTTAATCTACATTAGTGCTGGAGGGGGGTATTTGCTGGGGGTGCTGGCAGGACTACCTGCTTCAATTTTGACATCCGTGAACAACGAAACGATTGCATACCTTTTTGGACAACTGAACCTCATTCTTTTAATCGCACTATTCTCACTTAAGATTTCAAGACTAATTGTAACTGGAATTTTCATTCAATGGAATTTTCTTGTCTGTAAAGTTTACCTAGGCCCAAAAAGAAAAAGAGGCCTGCGACATCCGACCGTTCAACGTATGCAGCGACGTTTGAACAATGCAGTTGTTGCGGGCCGGAGACACAAATGGCCCATACTATTTTTATATTCATTGATTACTTTTTTGCTCATAGCCTCGACGTTTTTTCAAATAGAAAATAGACATGTTTTAACCACTCCCACTAGAGCAATGGTGTTTTCTATCATTGTCTTCGGAGGCTTAATGGCAATTTTAGGAACGATGGTCGCATATCGAGTAGGATCTGGAAGGACCCATAGTGAGTTTTTTTCTTCAAACGAGGGCAGAAGTGTAGCATTGGTGGCTATTATCTGGCTTTGCATGCTCTTTGGCATGGCAAGGTCTTTTTCGATGATGCATGGCCCAACAGTCAATTACTCCTTTGAGAATGGAGTTTGTCAGCTGACGCCCATGATGCCCATATATGGTGGCGATCTGTTCTTCGACCGCGACTCCTACAACTTCCTCGTTCTAAAGAATGGCAGAATTGCTTTCTATGTACCCCATACTACACCAAAAGCAGCACCAGATTGCCTTTAACGCTTAGAAACAAATCAGGAAAAACTAACAGCCCAATTTGCAAAAACTTCTAGCGGCACAGGACCACTTATAGAAATCTCTTCTAACTAAAAGCGACAGTAGCCACGCCACCCCGACCAGCGCCCACCCCGGGGGGGCGGTTTTCCTCGGGCAAACTGTCCACTGGACAGTTTGCTGACCCTCCTCACCGCTGCCCGGAGCGGCTTTGCCGCTGATCTCGGGCGGGAGCAGCATCCCCCCATAAAAAACGCGGCCGCCGGGAGGACAGCGACCGCGTGAGTGGCCCCAGAGAGAGGCGGGTTATTCGGCGGCGACGGCTCCCGGGTTGTTGGGGTGGGTGGTCCAGTTGGCGTAGTCGGCCTCGACCACCTTACCCGTGCGGGGGTCTACGGTGCCGGGGGCCATGGCCTCCATCGTGATGCAGTCCTGCACGGGGCAGACGTTCACGCAGAGGTTGCAGGCGACGCATTCATCGTCTTTGACGGTGAAGACGCGATCCTCGGACATGGCGATGGCCTGGTGGCTGGTATCCTCGCATGCGGCAAAGCAGCGGCCGCAGCTGATGCAGAGGTCCTGATTGATCTTGGCCTTGGCCACATAGTTGAGGTTGAGGTGCTGCCAGTCCGAGCAATTGGGGACGGCGCGGCGGACGATCTGGGAAGTGTGTTCGATCCCCTTCTCGTCCATCCACTGGCTGAGACCCGAGATCATTTCCTGCACGATCTTGAAGCCATAGGTCATGGCGGCGGTGCAGACCTGCACGTTGCCTGCGCCCAGCACCATGAATTCGGCGGCATCGCGCCATGTGGTGACCCCGCCGATCCCGCTGATGGGCAGGTTGGCCAGTTCCGGTGTGCGGGCGATTTCGGCGACCATGTTCAGCGCGATGGGTTTGACGGCGGGGCCGCAATAGCCGCCATGCGCGCCCTTGCCGTCGATGGTGGGTTCGGGGGCGAAGAGGTCGAGGTTGACGGAGGTGATCGAGTTGATCGTGTTGATCAGGCTGACCGCATCCGCGCCCCCGGCATGGGCGGCGGCCGCGGGTTTCCGGATATCGGTGATATTGGGCGTGAGTTTGACGATCACGGGCATGCGGGTGTTCTGCTTGCACCAGCGGGTGACCATTTCGATATATTCGGGGACTTGGCCGACGGCGCTGCCCATGCCGCGTTCGGACATGCCGTGGGGGCAGCCGAAGTTCAGTTCGATCCCGTCGGCGCCTGTTTCCTCGACGAGGGGGAGGATGGCTTTCCACGCCTCTTCCACGCAGGGCACCATGAGGGAGACGACCATGGCGCGGTCGGGGTAGTCGCGTTTGACGGATTTGATTTCCTGCAGGTTCACTTCCAGCGGGCGGTCGGTGATGAGTTCGATGTTGTTCAGGCCCAGAAGGCGGCGGTCGGCGCCCCAGATGGCGCCGTAGCGGGGGCCGTTGACGTTGACGACGGGGGGGCCTGCTTCGCCAAGGGTTTTCCAGACGACCCCACCCCAGCCTGCTTCAAAGGCGCGGCGGACGTTGTATTCCTTGTCCGTGGGCGGGGCGGAGGCCAGCCAGAAGGGGTTGGGGGATTTGATCCCGGCGAATTCGGTGGTGAGATTGGCCATTGTGCTGGTCTCCCTGTGGGGGCTTAGCCCATCAATGTGGTGTGGATGTCCATGGCGGCGTCGCGGCCCTGGGCCACGGCGGTCACGGTCAGGTCATCGCCGCCGGTGGCGCAATCGCCGCCCGCCCAGATGCCGGTGATGGAGGTGCGGCCCGCGCCGGTGACGGCGATCTTGCCGCTCTCGATGGCGGGGAGGGTGTCGCCGGCGAGGGTCTGGCCGATGGCCTTGAACACCTGATCGGCGGCGAGGCGGAAGGTTTGGCCGGTGGGGGTGAGGGTGTCGTCGGTGTATTCGAATTCGATCTCGCGCACCGATCCGTTGCCGTGGATGGCGACGGGGCTGGCGTTGGTGATGATGCGCACGCCTTTGGAGGCGGCGAGGTCTTGTTCATAGCGGCTGGCGTTCATGCGGTCGCGGCCGCGGCGGTAGACGAGGGAGACGTTGAGCGCGCCCAGCAGTTTGGCCTGCACGGCGGCGTCCACGGCGGTCATGCCGCCGCCGATGACCACCACGTCGCGGCCGATGGGGAGTTGGCTGAGATCGGTGGATTGGCGCAGGTCGGCGATGAAATCGACGGCGTCGAGGACGCCCGTGCGATCTTCGCCATCCACGCCCAGCGCGTTGACGCCACCGAGGCCCAGACCGAGGAAGACGGCGTCATGGTCGGCTTGCAGTTCGGCAAGGGTAATGTGGCGGCCAAGGGCGGCGTCGGTCTTGATGGTGATGCCGCCGATTTTTAGAAGCCAGTCCACCTCGGCTTCGGCGAAGCTGTCCACGGATTTATAGGCGGCGATGCCGTATTCGTTCAGGCCCCCCGGTTTGGGGCGGGCGTCGAAGACGGTCACGTCATGGCCCAGCATGGCGAGGCGATGCGCGCAGGACAGGCCCGCGGGACCGGCGCCCACGACGGCGACGCGCTTGCCCGTGGGGGCGGCGCGGGTGAAGGGATGCACACCTTGCGCCATCAGGGTATCGGTGGCGTAGCGCTGCAACTGGCCGATCAGGACGGGTTTGCCTTCGGCCTTTTCGCGGACGCAGGCCTGTTCGCACAATGTCTCGGTCGGGCAGACGCGGGCGCACATGCCGCCGAGGATGTTCTGCTGGAAGATCGTTCTGGCCGCCGCTTCGGGTGTGCCGGTCGCGATCTGGCGGATGAAGAGCGGGATGTCGATGTCTGTGGGGCAGGCCGTGATGCAGGGCGCATCGTGGCAGAAATAGCAGCGATCTGCGGCCACCAGCGCCTCGTGATCATCCAGCGGCGGGTGCAGATCCGAGAAATGATCAGCATAGGCGGCAGGGTCCAGCCGCCCGGCTATGATCCCTTCCGCAAGGGGATTTGCAGTCATCAGAGCCTCTCCTGTTGTTCTTTTCTTGAGGTCAGTATTCCACGATTCCTTTTTTTATCAACTGGTAAAATTTAGGCAGTTTGTGAACGACCCATCCACAGGTGATCGCGCCCGGCATGAGCGTTTCGCAGCAGCGTCAACCGCCCTGCGCCGGCAGATGACCGGTGATCGGACGTGGCGGGTCAGGCGGCGGCCTGTTCCTCCAGAGGCAGGCTGAAAGTGAAGGTGCTGCCGACACCCGGCGTGCTTTGCACGCTGATGTCGCCGCCCTGGAGGGCCACCAGCCGCTTGGTGATGGCCAGACCCAGACCTGTCCCGCCCTGTCGCCGTGTGCCCGAGGGATGCACCTGCGAGAATTCTTCGAAGATGGCGTCCAGTTTCTCTTCGGGTATGCCGTCCCCGGTATCGGCCACGGTCACCTTGACGCAATGCGGACCGGGCCGGGCCGAAATGCGCACCGAACCGCCCGAGGAGGTGAACTTGACCGCATTGGACAGAAGGTTCTCGATGATCTGTGCGACACGCACCGGATCGGCCGCAACCTTGGCCTCGCAAGGCTCGGTCTCGAGCAGAATGCCCTTGGCCTCGGCCATGCCCTTGAACTCGGCCGAGGTTTTTGTGAGGACCTCGGACAGTTCGAATGGAGCGACCTTCTGGCTGGGCATGGCGGATGTCAGGTTCACGTAATCCAGCATCTCGTTGACCAGTTTGAGCAGATGATCGCCCGACTGCACGATCCTGTCGGCGGCATCGGCGATGAAGGCATCCTGCGCCGCATCGCTTGACTGGGCCGATCTGGCCTTGAGCAGACGGCCAAAGCCAAGGATCACCGTCAAGGGTGTCCGCAACTCGTGGCTCAGCACGCTGATGAATTCGGATTTCGCGGTGCTCATGCGTTCGGCGGTCAGTTGTGCGCGCTTGAGATCGGTGATGTCGAAGCGCACGCCGACAAGATCGCCTTCCTGCGTGCGACGTGACAGCATCCGGACCCAGCGGCCATCGGCCAGTTCGACTTCGGCGGATTCCTCGCCGGCGCGGTGGCCGTTCATGACCTGATCGAACCACATTTCTTCTTGCCCGGTCGGCACCCGATAGATCCCGTGCTTCATGTCCAGACGCATCAGATCGGCAAAGGTCATGCCCTTGCGCAGCACCGAGCCCTTGTTGAAGAGCTTTTCGTAATTCTCGTTCCAGTGGACCAGACGGTCCTGATCGTCGAAGATCACGAAACCGCTGGACAGGGCGTCGATGCCTTTCTCGAGCCGTTCGACCACCACGCGCCATTGATAATTGCGCTGATAGTTCGCATGCCCGGACCACAGCAGCAGCACCATGGCCAGCATGATGCCCAGCCGGCTGGGTGTCACCAGCGGCATGACGGGCCAGCCGCCATCGGGCACGACAGCCACGGAGAGTTGCAGGCCGTTTGTCGCGATATCCAATGTGCGGGGCGCGTTGTCGAACACGGTTTCGTCCCCGAAGGTACCCACATCCGGCGCCGCGATGGCGATATGATAGCCACGGGCCTGCCGCGCCTCGGCGATGATCGGGGCGAAGAAAGCCTCCAGATCCACGGCAATAGAGGCCAGCCCCAGTATGGTTCCATCCGTAGATTCGATGCTTTCGCGGATCGCCACGGCCCGCCTGCCCTGCACCGACATGAAGGGGCGCGACATCACGGCGGTCTCACTTGCGATGGCCCGTTCCACATCGGGAAGCTGGTCGGGCAGATCGCGGTAGTCCAGCCCGATCAGCATGGCGTTTCTGTCGCTGGGATAGGCGTGAGCAATCACAAGATCGGGCGCCACGGAGACGCTCATGATCGCGGGGTGATTGGTCAGCACGCGCAGGGCGATCTTTTCGAATTCGCCGTCTGTCATTTCGGGCGCGATTTCCGCCGTCACCACCAGAGCACCAAGGGCAAGTTCCTTGTAGTGCAGACCGGTCTGCACCGCCTCGCGCAGCTCGGTGGCGAGGCTTTCGATGTCACTGTTGATCAATGTCTGAAGCCGGTTACGCTCCATCCGGTCCAGCAGCACGCCCAACAGGAGGCTGAGCCCGATCACGACCAGCAGCAAGGGCGATTGCCCTATCAGGAATCTGAGGAATCGTTTTTTGGAAAGCACACCCGAACCTCTGTTTCGTGGTCGGCAGATTTGTAAGCGAGATTTTGGGCAGCAATATGGCTGTAGCCCGCAGCGGCAGAGGCTGGATTGCACAAAACCAGACCATTTCCAGCTTGCTCAAAGCATGGAACCGGGTCTTTTGCGGCCCGAAATCCGCTTTGCCGTCCTAAAGACGCAGGGCCGCTATCCTAAGAGATATCTCTCCAACTTAGGCGCGGAAGGAAAACCAAGATTTTGCCATTATTGGCTGTCTTTCCTGTGTGTGTAGGAGCAAGTGTGAATGAGACTTCTGAAACCGTCGGCCACCACCTGTTTTGATCTTATGGTGGCCGGGCGCGATCCGGTCGCGCTGATGTATCCAGATTGCCGTCTTGCGGTCTGTGCGATGGTTTCGGTCGGGACGTGGCGCAGGGCGTCATGGCCCGGAAACGATCCACGAACCGCGCTCTGCCGTCCGACCAGATCTTCTGGCCGGGCGTTTCTACGCATGACTGGTATTGGTATGGAGAGGAATTGAACATGATGCATCACACCATGCGCGCGACCGCGCGAAGCTTTGAACATGACGCGCAGCCCGTGCGGGCGGTGCCCACCCTTTTGGCCAATGCCGGCGCCGCGCCGGTCGAGGCCGACGGTCCCGGTCAGATTGCCGTGACGCGGCCGCTGCGCGTGCTGCTGGCGGATGATCACCGCATGATCCTTGAGATGTTCGCGATGTTCCTGACCACATCGGCGGGGATGGAGGTCGTGACCGCGCAGAGTTTCGACGAAGCCGCCGCCCTGATGCAGGCCTCGGGTCCCTATGACGTGGTTCTGCTGGATCTGACCATGCCGGGCATGAACGGGATCGCCGGGCTGAAACGGGCGATGCGCCTGAACGAGGGCCATCCGGTGGCGATCATCACGGGCAATCCCGGCCAGCGGATGCTGCAGGAGATCATGGCGACGGGGGCCGCGGGTGTCATCCTGAAGACGACGGCAGCGCGCAGCCTGACGAATGCGATCCAGTTCATCCATTCGGGAGAGCGTTACCTGCCGCTGGAACTGATGTGCACCATTTCCGAGCCGAACCCGGTGGTGCGCAACGGGCAGTTGAGCGACAAGGAAATGGACGTGCTGGCCGAGCTGGCCGCGGGCAAGCCCAACAAGGAAATCGCCAAGGCGCTGGATCTGGCGGAGCCGACCGTCAAGATGCATGTGACCGCGATCTGCCGCAAGATCGGGGCGCAGAACCGCACGCAGGCGGTGGTGCTGGCGCGCGATCTGGGGCTGGTCTGAGGCGGGGTCCGGCGGGGGGGCGGGCGGTAAACTTTGCCGCCGTCCGGCCGTTGCAGTCAGGACAGGCGGCAGGTGCCGCGACAGCAACCCGACGAGGATTTCATGAGCCTTCAGCTTGCCCGCCAGTCCTATCGCCGCGCCGAGAGTGCCGACCCACAGGTGCCGGACGATCCCCATGCGGTGATCGGTGTCGCCCTGACCGAAGTGCTGGGCGCGCTGGAACGGCTGTCCCTGGCGGCCGAGGCTGGTCGCGCGCTGCCTGCGGGGCCGATGACGCGGGCCTTGTCGGCACTTTACCTGCTGCAAGGCAGCCTTGATTTCGACAATGGGGGCGAGATTGCCCCTGCCCTGTTTCAGGTTTACGAGCATTGCCGGTTGCAACTGATCGACGCCTTCCAGAACGGGGCGGCTGGTGGTGCCGGGCTGCGGCAGGCGCATGGGTTCATCGCCACATTGCGCGAGGCCTGGGGGCAGATGCCGCGCCCTGTCTGAGCGGGGCTCGCGAAGGGACTTTCGTTTCCGTGACGACAGGCTAGGCTGCGTCAAAGCGGCTGGCGGTTGGCGCCGGTGCGCCTGCACGGAGTGCGCCGGATGGACCCTGACCACTTCCACCATCTTCTGCTGGTCTATCTGGCCTATGTCGTCGCCGTGGCCAGTCCCGGCCCCAGCAACATGGCGATCATGGGTATTGCCATGGGTCAGGGGCGGGGTGCCGCCGTTGCGCTGGCGCTGGGAGTGATGACCGGAAGCATGGTCTGGGCGATGCTGGCCGCGGCGGGGATGTCCGAACTGCTGGCGCGCTATGCGCAGGCTTTGGTGGCGATCAAGATCGCGGGCGGGATCTATCTTCTGTATCTGGCGTTCAAGTCCGCCCGCGCGGCATGGGCGACGCCGCCGCAACGGGCGGTATGCGGGCCGGTTGTGCCGTGGTCAGCGCTCTACCGTCGGGGCGTTCTGCTGCATCTGAGCAATCCGAAATCCGTTCTGGGCTGGATGGCGATCATGTCGCTGGGTCTGCGCCCCGATGCGCCGGCCTTCACCTTTCACGCCATCCTTGCAGGATGCGCGGTGCTGGGGCTGGTGATCTTTGTCGGTTATGCGCTGGTCTTTTCGACCGGGATCATGCGGCGGGCCTATCTGGCTGCCCGCCGCTGGATCGAGGCCACGCTGGCCGTTGTCTTTGCCGCCGCAGGGCTGCGCCTGCTGCTGTCGCGGGGCTGATCGCTGTCAGGCCGACGCGGCCAGCGCGCCGGGTGCCATGTCGCCGCCATCGCAGAGCGCGCGCGGCGACAGGACCATGCCAACGTCGCCCCCGGACAGCAGCGCCACGCCCGAGATGTTGCGCAACCGCGCCATCAACCCGCGCAGCGGCCGCAGGAGCACCAACTGCTGACCGACCAGATCATCCACCGGGATGGCCACGCTTTGCCCGGCGCGTCCGAGCACCACATGGACCTTGCTGTGACCCGAGGCGGCGGCGGTGTCGCCCGGCATGACAGCGCCGGGCTCGGCCGCAGCGACCGAGGCATGCATCGCTGCGGGCAAGGGCCGGATCGAGATGACCTCGTCATCGCTGAGGCGCAGCATGGACTGGCCGCCACCGACGGCCACATGGATCAGCGCCGCCGGGTCCGGTTGCAGGATCGTGCGGATCGCATCCACGGGAAGCACATAGCGCGTGCCACCGGCCCCGACGACCATCCCTTCGAGAACGACAAGGTTCATCGGCAGGTTCAGATGCAGACGCTCTCCGCCGCCCGGCAGGCGAACGTGGCGCATCTGGCCACCCGCCTTTGTCAGTTCGGCAGTGACCGTCTCGATCTCGGCGGGTGTCCCGGTCTGGCCTGCGTCATCGTCGAGCGTGACCGAGAGCTGATCGTCGCTGCGGTTGACGGCCAGATGCAGGCGGCGGGGCGCGCCCGTCCCCTGTGCCAGTCGCGACATGACCAGTGGGTGTTGATTTTCACCCAGAAGTGAGCCGGTTTTTTCACCGAGAAGTGAGCCACCTC
>JAMWZC010000005.1 GCA_024304985.1 Paracoccaceae bacterium | reverse complement strand
GCCACGGCATGATCTGAGCGGCCAGATAGACGCCTCAAGGCGGCGCGACGGGCGATTGCCCGAACCAAACGGCGACATCCAAGACTGAGGCCAGCCAAAAACGCGTTCTCAGGCCGACTTTTTCAACAAAATCGGCGGATTGCGGACCTTCTCTGCAAGCGCGAACCATCCATGCCGTGACGTCTGGGTCCGACATTCGCGCGGCCCTGAAATGGAGTAATTCGCGGCACCGTTGCGTAGTGGCAGTGAGCCCAAAGCAACATCTATGTGAGTACGTTGGGGCGTGGTATCCTTGGTCGCATGATGATTTCCGATATCCAAGATTACTTCACCAGAGGGTGCGGGCGCTGCGACCGCTTTGATACGAAAGATTGCTCCACCAAACTCTGGGAGAGCGGCCTCGCGAGGCTGCGTGAGATTTGTCTCGCAGCTGATCTGAAGGAAACTGTCAAATGGGGGCACCCCTGCTACATGCACGCGGGTCGCAATATTGCGATCATCGGCGCGCTTCGTGGGGACTTTCGCCTAAGCTTCTTTGAAGCGGGTTTGATGAAAGACCCTGACCGTGTGTTGGAGAAACAGGGGCCAAACACGCGGCATCCTGACATGATCCGGTTCACTTCGACCAGTCAGGTATCGAACATGGAAGGCACGATTTCCGCCTATCTGGATGAAGCCAAATGCTATGCTGAAAAGGGCATAACGGCCCCGAAAGATAACAGCGCGCCAGTCCTGCCAGACGAGTTGGCGGAAGCACTTGACGCAGATGCCGAGCTGGCCGATGCCTTTCACGCGCTAACGCGCGGTCGTCAGCGAAGTTATGTCATCAATCTGAATGGCGCAAAGAAGTCTGAGACGCGCGTAGCGCGGATCGCGCAGTTCCGCGACAAAATCATCGCTGGCAAGGGTGCGCTGGAGCGCTGAAGGGTATTCACGGTGAACGGCAGCAAAGTCCGCTCTACCGACCTTCACCCTCCAGAAATGCTGCAAGATGCATGAATGGCAGCTTCGTTGAAGTCGCAGCGCAGCGGTAGAACCCCCGGTCTATGGCAGGTCTGGGCCGGATGCGACGCTATCCATTTCTGCAGGTGCTATAGGGATGATGCTGCGCCACAGCGTGACGGCGGGCAAAACATGTGCAAATGTCCGAATGCAAATCCGCTTTGGATTGCAGAAAAAGGAATATGCTATGTCTTATTCTACAATATCACTCTGGGATGTGACGGAATGGACCGATGCCCATGAGGCGCTTGCACGGGATAAGTTTGTGCCCATGGTCATGTCTGTCGGGGCAGACCGCGTTCAGATGGTTCGCACGGGCGACAAAAGCTTTTGCGTCATAACTGAATATGCCGACGCGCAGAAAGCAGAAAAAGCACAAAAACGCATCGCGGAAATTCGTAGCCAAGCTGCGGAAGAATTACCGATGACGATGGCCAGTGCGTCCGCTGGATCAGTTTTCGCGCACGGTTGATCGGCTCTGAATGTCATAACATACCTGCGGCGCGATTGACTGATCGCGCCGCATCTTTTTGCAATACCCAATGCGTGAGTCTTGCCCGATTACTGACGCTCTGGCCAATAGTGCTTGGACGCGGGGCTGTGTCACAGCTCGAAGGATTGCCAAGCCAGAAACACCGCGAAAAGGATGGATGGCTGTCTTGGGGACGCTGCGCCCCGCGCGTGAATGATGTTAACCGACGGATTGGGGCCGGGCTTACCTTCGATCTGGTGCTGCTGACGCCCGTTTTCGTCGCCTTCCCCCATCACCCCCTTGGCATGGTCAGGACGATGGAGCGGTTGCCTTTGACGTAGCTGAGTTCGTTCTCGCCGATCGCGCGGACCTGGCCGCCGTCGAGGCGGTCGCCGACCTGCACTTTCTGGTAGCGGCCATTGGACAGGCGCACCAGCGCGCGGCGGTTCGAGGGTTGGCCGTAGACGCCGATCAGGTTGACCTGACGCAGGTTGATCGCGCCGCGCACCGTGGCCTGTTGGGCGACGGATGCGGAGGACGGGATCTGCGGCGCGGCGCTGCGCGGGGCCGAGAGGGCCGCGGCGGAGGCCACCTGTTGCGGCGCTTGCCGCAGGGTCTCGCGGGTGGTTTCGACCGTGCTGCTGAAATCGCGCGGTCGGGCGAGGGGTTTGAGCGAGCTGGCAATGGCCAGTTCCGTGGCGTTGGCGCGGGCTTCGGCCTCGTCCTCATCGGCCTCGTCATCGGCGTCGACGATGGGCACATCGGGCTCGCGCAGGGCGAGGGCTACGGCGGCCAGTGTCGCGGGCCGGGGGCGGGGGCGCACTTCGGCCAGTTCGCTGCGGCTTAGCCCGCCCAGTTGCGCGCGCTCGTTGCTTTCGATCAGCGTGTCCGGGCGCAGGCGAGGGCGCAAGCGCGCCACGCCGGCCTCTGCCGCTGCGTCGGCCTCGGTGTCGGTGCCGGGCGTGCGTTCGAACCGGGTCGGCATGCCGGGCGGGGTCACGGCAGGGCGGCCCGTATAAACAACGGCCCCTTCGGGTGTCACCGCCCCTTCGGGCGTGGCGACAACCAAGCCGCGCGGGTCCAGATCATAGGTCGTGCCGGGTGCCGCAGGGTTGGACTGTGCGGCGGGGCGCTGGTCTGTGGGGGCGCGCCCCTCGGGCAGGGCGACGGCATCGAAATTCTGCAACCGCGTGTCGATCGAGGCGAGGTAGAGATCATCCAGCGTCGCCGCAGGGGGCACATCCGGCTGATCGGGGGCGACCTGCCATATCCCTGTCGCAGCATAGGAGGACAGGGCCGCCGCCGCGATCTGCTCGGGGCTGAGGTCCGGCCCGGACGCGGCGTCGCGCAGCGGGTCGAGCGGTGCCAGATCTTCTGCCGCGGCATCGGGCGGCAACAGATCGTCATCCAGATCCGAGAGGGTCTGATCTTCCTCCAGCCTGACAAGATCGACGGTGGGCGCGTCCGGATCGGCTGCGGGCATGTCTGCGGGCAGGGTTGCGTCCTGCGCACGGGATGTGTCCGGGCTATCGGATTGTGCGGTGTCGCGCGGGCTGAACAGCCCATTGACCCCGCCATCGGTGAAGAGCGATGCCCATGCGGCGACCACGGCCATGAAAATCAGAAGGGCGCCGGTCAGGACCACCCCCATATAGCGTGGCTTGCCACGCGCGGGCGCGGCCTCTCCCTCGGGGCGGCGGGCCCCGAAGATGGTGAGGCGCTGCTTCTCGCTCAGGTCGGGGCGGGTCGCTCTGGGCTGCGCCGGGCGCAGGGGGGCGGCGTCGCCTGCTGCCTTTGTCCGCTTGCCCGCCAGACGTGCCACCAAGAGAGACAGGCCGTTTCCGGCATGTTCGTCATCCGTCGCAGGGGCGGCCGGGGCAGAGCGGAAGGCCGCCGGGCGCAAGGTCGGGTCGGGTGTGGGGGGAGCCTTGCGCGGTGTGTCGCCATCCGTCGCCGTAGCGGTCGCCGTCAGGGGCGGTGCGCTGCGCTGGCCCGCGGCCGCATCGGACCCTTTGCGCCGGGACGGGGCTGCGGGTTTGGGCAGCGGGGGCAGTTCCGCGACGACAGGTTTGTGGGCAGCAGGGGCGGCGTCAGGCAGCGGCGCGGCATCCTGTGGTGCGGTGTCTGCCTGCGCGGCGGGAGGGATGTCGGGCGCGGCGGGCTGAATGCGGCGGCTGGAGAAAGCAGGCAGCGGGTCCGCATCCTCTGCCTTGCTGTCGGTCTCGCTCGTGTCGGTCCGGGTCGGGTCGCTGTCATCGCTGGCCGTGGGAAGATCGGTCTGCACGGCCGGTATCGCGGACGTATCCGGGGCGGGCGTTTCTTGCGCCAGCGCAGTGTCCGGGTCGGCATCTGTCAGGGTCTCGGCCTCGGGCGCGTCCGCTTCGGCGGTGACAGGCGGGCCGTCGGGCAGGGCGGATGTCCGGGCCTCGACCGCGATGACGATGTCGGACACGGCCTCATCCGCGGTAACCGTCGCGGGGAGAGGCTCATCCGCCTCCAGCGGTGCGGCGGTCGCAGCTTCGGCCGTGTCGGGCAGTTCGGGCAGTTCGGGCAGAGGGTCTTGCCCGGCCTCGTCCAGATCGAGATCCACCGGCGCAGGGGCCTCGGTCCGGCCCAGAACACGGATCGCATGGGTGTCGCGCATCAGCCGGTCGCCGGGTTCGATCAGCCTTGCGGCGGCATCGGTCGGGCCGAAAAAGGGCTCTCCCGGAAAACTGTCAGTGCCGGGAATGGCCACGAAGCTGACAGGGCAGAAATCATGCTCCTCGGCAAAGCCCTCGGCCTCGTCGAGCGTTTCGCGGGCGACGGCGGCCACATGCAGATCGTCGCCGACCACGATCCAGTCAAAGCGCAGGTCGGCCACGTCATAGGGCGTGGCCCCGTCCAGCGCGCGCGCCACATGCGCGGCCATGTCCGCGCCCTTCGCCGGGGCGGGCAGCTTGAGGTAGCGGATCTGTTCGTTGGGAATCACCAGCTTGCTGCGCAGACCGGCGCTGTCGAGCTGAATGGCCGTGCGCCGCAGGACTGCCAGTTCCCCGCCCAGATCGGGCGCATCCAGCGCCACATCACCCACCATATGCCAACCGCCCGGGACGCGATGAAGCAGCCCGATGCCATCAAAGGACAGGGTGAGAGCAAAGTTGGGTTTCATTTACCTCTGACTATCATTCCTGGGCGCGCGACGGGAGTCCGCGCCGATCACGTATTGGTTTTACAGCAGCTTCTTGCCGAGGGGAAGGAAAACACCCCAGAGCAGATCAAGCAGCCCTTGGCCGGGACCGGGCCGTGGTGCAGTCTGCGCAACAGAACGCCCGATATGCGGGCCAAAGATGGAAGGACAAGCCGATGCGACAGATGTTCAAACCCCTCATGGTGACAGCCTGGGCCGGGGCGGCGCTGCTGCTTGTGCCGCTGGCCGGTGCGGGCCTGCCGCAGGGCGCGGGACCATATGCAGCGCAGGCCCAAAGCGCCGAAGCCCCGCCCCAGATCAGCGTCAGCGGCACGGGACGCGTCGATCTGGCCCCCGATATGGCGACGGTGCGGATTGGCGTGACCCATCAGGACGAGGATGCCGCGGCAGCCTTGCAGCAGACCTCGGATGCGGTGGCCGCGATGCTGGCGCGTCTGACCGAATTGGGGATCGCGCCACGCGATGTGCAGACAGCCGGTCTGTCGCTGAACCCGGTCTGGCGGGATCGCCCGGAACAGCAGGGCCAGCCGATGCCATGGGGATTCGAGGCCAGCAATGTGGTGAGCCTGCGCCTGCGCGACATCGCGGCGCTGGGCGAAGTGCTGGACGCGCTGGTGGCGGATGGGGCGAACCGTCTGGACGGCGTCAGTTTCGGCCTGCAGGACCCCGAGGCCAGCATGGACGAGGCACGCCGTCTGGCGGTCGCGGATGCAAGGCGCAAGGCGACGCTGTTTGCCGAAGCGGCCGGGGTCGCTCTGGGGCAAGTGATCGACCTGACCGAGACGGGCATGGCCACCCCGCGCCCGCAGATGATGGAAATGGCCGCGATGCGGGCTGATTCCGTGCCAGTGGCGGCGGGCGAGGTGGGGATCACAGCCTCGGTCCAGATGACCTTCGCGCTGGAGTGATGGGAGAGGGCGAGGGGGGCGCTGCCCCCCACGTCGAACTCTGTTCGACGCCCCCCCGGAGTATTTGGGGCAAGATGAAAGGGGGGGGCGCGCCGGTTGGGGCGCGCCCTTTTTTGTGCGTCAGGCGGAGGCTTTGTTCAGGGCCTGGTCCAGATCGGCGATCAGGTCATTCGCGTCCTCGATCCCGATGGAGATACGGACCACGTTGGGGCCGGCGCCTGCCGCGACCTGCTGTGCCTCGGACAATTGGCGGTGGGTGGTCGAGGCCGAGTGGATCACGAGGCTGCGCGTATCGCCCAAGTTGGCGACATGGCTGAAGAGTTCCAGACTGTCGACGAACTTTACGCAGGCGTTGTAGCCGCCCTTGAGCGCCACGGTGAAGAGGCCGCCCGCGCCCTTGGGGCAGATGGACGCGACGCGGTGGTTATAGGGCGAGGAGGGCAGGCCCGCATAGGTGACGTAATCGACAGCCGAATGCGTTTCCAGCCAGCTGGCCACGGTCACGGCGTTTTCCACATGGCGCTGCATGCGCAGGCTGAGGGTTTCGATCCCCATCAGCGTGTAATGGGCCGCTTGCGGGTTCATGGTCATGCCCAGATCGCGCAGGCCGATGGCGATGCCGTGGAAGGTGAAGGCGAGGGGCCCGAACGTCTCGTGGAATTTGAGGCCGTGATAGGCGGGCTCCGGGGCCGAGAGCGAGGGGAACTTGTCGGAGGCCGACCAGTCGAACCTGCCCGAATCGACGATGGCGCCGCCTGTGACGGTGCCGTTGCCGGTCAGGTATTTCGTGGTCGAATGCACCACCAGCGTGGCCCCGTGTTCGATGGGGCGGCAGAGGTAGGGGGTAGCCGAGGTGTTGTCCACGATCAGCGGCAGGCCAGCGGCATCCGAGATCGCGCTGATCGCGTCCAGATCGGTGATATAGCCGCCCGGATTGGCGATGGATTCGCAGAAGATCGCGCGCGTGTCGTCGTTGATGGCGGCCTTGACCGCGTCCAGATCGTCGAAATCGACAAAGGTCGCGGACCAGCCGAAGCGTTTGATCGTCTGGCTGAACTGCGTGACCGTGCCGCCATAGAGACGGGTCGAGGCCACGATGTTGCGGCCCGGAGCCATCAGCGGGAAAAGCGCCATGATCTGCGCCGCGTGCCCCGACGAGCAGCAGACAGCCCCGACGCCGCCTTCCAGCGTGGCGATGCGTTCCTGCAGCACGGCCACGGTCGGGTTGGTCAGGCGCGAGTAGATATAGCCCACTTCCTGCAGGTTGAACAAAGCGGCGGCGTGATCGGCGTCGCGGAAGACATAGGCCGTGGTCTGGTAGATCGGCGTCTGGCGCGCGCCGGTGGCGGGATCCGGCCGGCTGCCGGCGTGAATCTGCAGGGTGTCAAAGCCGTAGCTGGGTGCATCTGTCATTGAAGTCTCCTCCCGTTTATACTGAATTGCCATATCAGTAGGACAACCCGCAGCGCATCACAACGGGGCAGCGCGGGACAACAGGCGGGCCGAGGCCCGGAAAGGACAGACCATGCGTTCGGTATTCCATCTTGCGATTCATGTTCACGATCTCGATGCGGCGCGGGAATTCTATTCCGGCGTCATGGGAGCCGAGGAAGGACGCAGCACCGACACATGGGTGGATTTCGATTTCTTCGGTCATCAGCTGAGCCTGCATCTGGGCACGCCCTTCGTGACCGCGAATACAGGCCGGGTGGGCGAACATATGGTGCCGATGCCGCATTTCGGAATCGTGCTGGGGCTGGCGGACTGGAAGGTGCTGGCATCGCGGTTGCAGGAGGCGGGCGTCGCATTCGTCATTCCGCCGTCGGTGCGGTTCGAAGGGCAGCCGGGAGAACAATGGACGATGTTCTTCCGCGACCTGTCGGGCAACCCGATCGAGGTCAAGGGCTTTGCCGACACGACGGGTATCTTTGCATCCTGACATCATTGCAGGGCGTCCCGCCGGGGGCGCCCCTTGCGCCGGTCAGCGCATCCAGAAGCCGGCTTTCTTGATCTGGTTGCGGATCATCTGTTCGCGCCGGGGCAGCGCGTCTCGGTCGAACAGCGCGCGCAGTTTGGCCCCGCGGGCCTGATAGATCAGGCGCTTGGCGGGATCATAGGATTTCAGCGCGCGTTTGATCCGGTTCGGGGCGGTGATTGTTTCGAGCAGATCGACCACGGCATCGCTTTCGCGGGCATAGAGCATGGGCAGCATCCGGTAATGGCAGCTGACCGACCCGTCCAGCAGACCGGGGGGCAACGTGTCGCGCCCGCCACCGAAACTGTGGATCACGAGGGGCAGCGCCACCTGATCCAGCCAGGGGTCCAGCGATTGGCAGGCCAGTTCCGGCGGCGGCGTGTCGCGGATGGCCAGCGCCATGTCCAGAAAGCGTTGCCCGAACAGATGCGGGCAGCGGTAGAAGAAGAAGCCTGCGTTGAAATACAGGTATTTCTGCCAGTATTCATCGGGTTGCGTGGGATCGAGCGAGCTGTCGAAATCCAGCCCGAAACGGTCGTAGAGCGATTTCCAGATGGCGGTATAGCCGGGGCCATACAATTCGATCTGCGGCCATGTCCCCTCGCGCCGCAACGAGGCTGTGGGGCGGTCAAAGTCAAACGGAACCGTGGTCAGGTCGCCGGTGATCAGCGTATCGGTGTCGAAAAAGACGAAGGGTTCGCCCTTTGGCAGGGCGAAAAGTGCCTCGATCTTGTTGCCGTAAGGGTATTCCGCGCCGAAATGGCGGCTTTCGAAGGGGATCACCTCGGCGCCCAGTTCGTCCAGCAGGGCCAGGATTTCGGGGTCCTGAACGCGCGGATCGCCGGGCCAGAGCGGCCCCGGTTGCGGCATGGCAACGAACAGGCGGCCGGGGAAATCGGGCGTGCTGTGACGCAGGCTTGCCGCGAAAAGCAGCGCCTCGTATTGCAGACGGCCGTGCTGGGCCACGACCAGAACGTTTAAGGTTTTGGGTGTTTTCGCCCGTTTTGCCATACTCGAACCCGTCACTGCCTGTTTGGTGCCGACTATATGCGGCTTCGTGTCCGGGCAGAAGAGGGCATGGCACAGGAGTTCCATGCCGGCCCAAACGACGCGCCAACCCCTTGTAATTCCGTCTCATGAGGAACAGTTTGGCGGGGCGGGCGTTTTTGTGGTCCGCAGGATTGCCCCGGCTACTCTGCGGATGGACCGTCATGTTTCGTGTCGACCCATCCTGCCCAAGCTGCTAGGTGAGGCGGCAACACAGGACCCGAAAACCATCGACCACGTAGACATGACACAGAAGAAGCCCTGGAACGAGCGCTGGCTTGAACGTCTGCCCGCAGACAGCCTGCTGATGCGGTTGCTGCTGGAGAGTTTCCAGGAACATCGCTGGAAATACCTTGCCGCGTCCGGAGCGATGGTGCTGGTGGCGGCTTCGACCGCGCTGTCGGCTTGGATGATGGGCGAGATCATCGACACGCTATCCACCCCCGAGGACCGCCGCCGTGTGCTGCTGGTCGGGGTGGGCGTGGCTGCGATCTTTGCGTTCAAGGGGGTGGCTTTCTATATCCAGGCCGTGCTGATGGCGCGGGCGGGCAACCGGATCGTGGCGCAAAAGCAGATGCAGCTCTACAGCCGTTTGTTGCAGCAGGGTGTGGCCTTCTTCAACACCAACGAATCCTCGGACCTGCTGCTGAAGATCACCCAAAGCGCGCAAGCCGCGCGGCGGGCAATCGACACCATCGTGACGGGGTTCATTCGCGACTCGCTGACGCTGGTCGGGCTGGTGGCCGTGATGTTCTATCAGCAGCCCTTCCTGTCCCTGATCAGCCTGATCGTGGGGCCTGCCGCACTCTATGGGTTGCAGAAGATCCTCAAGAAAGTGCGTCAGATCATGGCGCAGGAAATGGCGGGACTGGGCGAGATCATCAAGGTCGTGCAGGAAACATCGACCGGGGCGCGGGTGGTCAAGGCTTTCGGGCTGGAGCCGCGGATGGCGGACCGGATGGATGTGGCCGTGCGGCAGGTCGAGAATCGCGCCAACCGGATGGTGCAGCTTGAGGCCGCGACGATGCCGTTGCTGGACGTGATCACGGGGCTTGCGATTGCCTCGATCGTGATCCTGAGCGCGGTCAACATCTTTGGTCAGGCGCCCGGCACGCCCGGACAGTTGATGTCCTTCGTCACGGCCTTCCTGATGGCCTATGAGCCTGCCAAGCGGTTGTCCCGGATGCGGGTGATCATCGAAAGCTCGATGGTCGGGGTCAAGATGATGTATGACCTGCTGGATGCGCCGCAGACCTTGGTCGAGGCTGATGACGCGGTGCCGTTGACCGATGGCCCCGGCGCGGTGCATCTGGATGACGTCCACTTTGCCTATGGTGAGAACAAATCCGTCGTCAACGGCGTGACCGTGGATTTTCCGGCAGGCAAGACAACGGCGCTGGTGGGCCCGTCGGGTGGGGGCAAGTCCACCCTGCTGAACCTGATTCTGCGGCTTTACGATCCCAATCAGGGCCGCGTCCTGATCGACGGGCAGGATATCGGCAAGGCGACCTTCGAGTCGCTGCGCAGCAAGATCGCCTTTGTCGGGCAGGATACCTTCCTGTTCTCGGCCACGGTGATGGACAACCTGCGCCTGGCGCGCCCCGATGCCAGCGACGATGAGGTGGTCGAGGCGGCCAGAATCGCGCATGCCCATGAATTCATCGAGAAACTGCCCAAGGGCTATGAGACGCAGATCGGCGAGAACGGTTCCTTCCTGTCTGGGGGGCAGCGCCAGCGTCTGTCCATCGCCCGCGCGGTGCTGCGCCGTGCGCCGATCCTGCTGCTGGACGAGGCGACCAGCGCGCTGGACAGCCATTCCGAGGTTCTGGTGCGCGACGCGCTGGCCCGGATCACCGAGGGCGTGACGACCATCGTGATCGCGCACCGTCTGTCCACCGTGATGAACGCGGATTGCATCTGCTATCTGGAAGGCGGGCAGGTCATGGAACAGGGCAGTGTCGCCGAGTTGCTGGCGCTGGACGGCAAGTTCAAGGCGCTGCATGACGTGCAGTTCGGCGGCGGCACGAGGTCGGTGGCAGAGTAGGGATTGCAGCTTTCATCAGCGCGGATCCGCGCTGATCCCGTTGCGGGAAAACATCATCCTGATCAGATGGGAAAGTGGTGGGCGACCCTGGAATCGAACCAGGCGTGCGTCTCCGCGAGGGAGTTACAGTCCCCTGCCACACCTTGCGGCCTGTCGCCCACTTGCGCCGGTTGCCCGCCGCGTGAGGGGCTGATTAATGCCCCACCAAGGGGACGTCAACAGGAAAAACCTTGCAGCCGACCGGCGCGCGGCGCATGAACGGGACCAATGTTGCACAGTCGGACCGGATGGGGGCGCGAGACCATGAAAAAACCCAAATGGGTCGTTGAAAAGGAACAGGCGCGCAAAGCCGAAGCCAATGAAACGATTTGGCTTTTCGGCCTGCATGCGGTGCGCGACGCGCTGATGAACCCCGCGCGCGAGAAGCTGCGGCTGGTCGTGACGCTGAACGCGCGCGACAAGCTGGCCGATGCGATTGCGGCCAGCGGGATCGAAGCTGAGGTGGTGGACCCGCGCAAGTTCTCGGTCCCCATTGATCCGCAATCGGTGCATCAGGGCGCGGCCCTTGAGGCGCGGCCGCTGGACTGGGGCCGCGTGGCCGATATCTGCGTCGGTGTGCCGGGGCGGGTGCCGCGCGTGATCCTGCTGGACCGGGTGACCGATCCGCATAACGTGGGCGCGATCCTGCGCTCGGCCGAAGTGTTCGGGGCGGTGGCCGTGATCGGGCCGCGTCATCATTCCGCGCCCGAAACGGGGGCCCTGGCCAAGACCGCGAGCGGCGCGCTGGAGCGGCAGCCCTATCTGCGGGTCAAGAACCTGGCCGAGACGATGGAGGAGTTGCGCGCCATGGGGTATATCCTGCTGGGGCTGGATGGCACGGCCACGCAGACCATCGAACAGGCGCTGGAGGGGCGGCGCGACCGGCCCGTCGCGCTGGTGCTGGGGGCCGAGGGGCCGGGATTGCGCGAAAAGACGCAGCAAACCTGCGATCAACTGGTCAAGATTTCGTTTGCGGGTGAATTCGGCTCGCTCAACGTCTCAAATGCGGCGGCGGTTGCCCTATATGCGTCCATGGAGCATTGAAGGACGCGGTATGACCTATGGGACGAAAGTGGCCACCTGCTGCTATTGCGGCACGCGCGCCGCACTGGTGCTGCGGGGCAAGGAACGGCATGAGCTGTCCTGTGCATCCTGCGGCGCACCGTTGCACAACATGAAATCCCTGCGCCCCGAAGCGGTGCAGAACCATCCTGTCGTGACGCCCCAGCCCGAACGCGGCGGGCCGCGCAACCGCCCCGGCCCCACAAAGCATATCGGCAAACCCAAGAAGCGCAAAAGCACCGCGCGCTGGCTGGCGGGAGAGATCTGGGATCTGGTCGAGGATGTCTTTGACTGACCGAAGGGCAAGGCGGACCCACGCGCGGGCCTGATCGCGCGACTATCACAGGTTTATTACCGCATCTTCATATTCTCTTCACGGTTCCTATTTGAAGGTAGGAGGCGCGCTATCGGAACATACGCGCTTTCTTCACTGTCCCTCGTTCCGTGACTGGCGCCCAAGGCTTCCTTGGGCGCTTTTTTCTGTGCAGTGTCGCTGTCAGGCTTCTAAGGGCGGCGGCGCGGGGCTATGCTGGAAGGCATGAGCGAGACTTATTCCGACGCCTTCCTGCGCGATATCCTGAAACGCACCCGCCGTATCGCGGTGGTGGGCGTGTCGATGAACCCTGTGCGGCCCAGCTATTACGTGGCGCGCTATCTGTCGCTGAAAGGGTTCACGGTGATTCCCGTCAATCCCGGCCATGCGGGCGAGGTGCTGTTCGGGCAAACCGTTCTGGGGCATCTGTCCGACATTGCGGGCGGGGTGGACATGATCGACATTTTCCGCCGCTCCGAGCATGTGACGCCGATTGTCGAGGAGGCTTTGGAGCTGTTTCCGAAGTTGCAGACAGTCTGGATGCAGATCGGGGTCGAGAATGACGAGGCCGCCGCCATGGCGCGGGCGCGCGGTGTCGATGTGGTGATGAACCGCTGCCCCAAGATCGAATACCAGCGCCTGTTCGGCGAGTTGCGGATGGGTGGGTTTGCGACCGGGGTGATATCCTCGAAGCTGTGAGCCCGGCTGGACGGTCGGATTCTGGATATTTGAGGCAAGAAGAAACAGGCTCAGCCCTTGCGGGCGGCTTTTTCTGCGAGGCCCGAGGTGCCTTGGCGGCGCGCCAGTTCCGCCATCACGTCGGACAGGGCCACACCGCGCGATTGCAGCATCACCAGCAGGTGGAAGAGGACATCGGCGGCCTCGGAGGTGAGGGCGGCGTTGTCGCCCTTCACGGCTTCGATGATGGCTTCCACCGCTTCCTCGCCGAATTTCTCGGCGCATTTCTCGGGGCCCTTGGACAGCAGCTTCGCGGTCCAGCTTGTCTCAGGATCGGCATCCGCGCGGGCGGCGATCAGGGCGGCGAGGTCGTCGAGCGTCATTGGTCCAGCCTCATCGGGATGCCTGCGGCGGCCATGTGATCCTTGGCCTGACGGATCGTGTAATCGCCGAAATGGAAGATCGAGGCGGCCAGCACGGCAGACGCGCCGCCCAATGTGACGCCCTCAACCAGATGATCAAGGTTGCCCACCCCGCCCGAGGCGATGACGGGGATATCGACCGCGTCCGAAATCGCGCGGGTGAGGGGCAGGTTGAAGCCTGCCCGCGTGCCGTCGCGGTCCATCGAGGTCAGCAGGATTTCGCCCGCGCCCTTGGATGCGACAAGGCGGGCAAATTCCACCGCGTCGATGCCGGTGGGTTTGCGGCCGCCATGGGTGAAGATTTCCCATTTGCCGGGGGATACCGTCTTGGCGTCGATGGCGACCACGATGCATTGGCTGCCGAATTGATCGGCAGCTTGCGCCACCACATCGGGATTGGCCACGGCGGCGGAGTTGAAACTGACCTTGTCAGCCCCGGCCAGCAGCAGGGCGCGCACATCGGCCGGGGTGCGGACACCGCCGCCCACGGTCAGCGGGATATAGCATTGCTCGGCCGTGCGGCGCACCACGTCGAACATGGTGCCCCGGTTTTCATGGGTGGCGTGGATGTCCAGAAAGCACAGCTCATCCGCACCGGCGGCGTCATAGGCGCGGGCCGCATCGACGGGGTCACCCGCATCGCGCAGGTCCACGAAATTCACGCCCTTGACCACCCGGCCATCGGCGACATCGAGACAAGGAATGATCCGGACTTTCAGCATGGCACCAGCTTTAACGGGAGGGGCGGGGAAGGGAAAGCCTCAGCCTTTGAGGGCGGCCAGCGCCGCGCGCAGGTCCAGCGCGCCGTCGTAGAGCGCGCGGCCCGAGATGGCACCGTTGAGCGATGCCCCGCAGTCGCGCAGGGCGATGAGGTCGGCCAGCGACGAGACGCCACCCGAGGCGATGACGGGGATGCTGACCGCATGGGCGAGCGCCGCTGTCGCCTCGATGTTCGGGCCTTGCATCGCGCCGTCACGGTTGATGTCGGTGTAGATGATGGCGGCGACGCCTGCATCTTCGAAGCTGCGGGCCAGATCGGTGACCATCACATCCGTTTCATGCGCCCAGCCTTTGGTGGCGACGCGGCCATTGCGCGCGTCGATGCCGACGGCGACCTGCCCCGGAAAGGCGCGCGCGGCCTCGCGCACCAAGGCGGGGTTGTCCACCGCCACGGTGCCAAGGATCACGCGGGCGAGGCCCTTTGACAGCCAGCGTTCGATCGTGGCCATGTCGCGGATCCCGCCGCCCAGTTGCGCGGGCACTTTCGTGCGCTCAAGGATCGCCTCGACCGGGGCGGCATTCACAGGCTCGCCCGCGAAGGCGCCGTTCAGGTCCACCAGATGCAGCCATTCGCAGCCTGCGGTCACGAATTCCATCGCCTGCGCGGCGGGATCGTCGTTGAAGACGGTGGCTTGGTCCATCTCGCCTTTGTAAAGCCGCACGGCCTTGCCGTCTTTCAGGTCGATGGCGGGATAAAGGATCATGGGGGCACCTGTGTTGGTCTGGGATTGGCGGCCTTTGACCATGCGTCGCAGGAAAATGCAACGCGCGGGCTGCGGCTGACCTCATGTCACGCTTGATTGGTGCAGGGCGGCACGGCAGGATTCGCGCCACGGAGCAAGCACGCATCAGGGAGGATGATGGCATGCGCAAGACGATGATGATGGCGGTGGTGATGATGCTGGGGGCAGGGAGCGTCGGCGCAGAGCCGCTGCTGGGCACCTGGCGCACGGCGCCGGATGACAATGGCAATACCGGGCTGATCCAGGTGGCGCCTTGCGGGCAGCAGATCTGCGGCACGCTGGTCAAGTCCTTCGACAGCAGCGGCAAGGAGATGGCCAGTCCGAACAATGGCAAGATGATCATCTCGGAGACGGTCGCGTCGGGTGGCGGGTCCTACAAGGGCAAGGTCTGGGCGCCGGATCGCGACAAGACCTATAACTCGCGGCTGGAACTGTCGGGCGACAGCCTCAAGGTCAGCGGTTGCGTGCTGGGCATCTGCCGCGAGGGCGGTAACTGGACCCGCGTGAAGTGATGCGGGCAGGGGCGGCCCGGATCAGGGCCGCCACGCCAGAAAATTGGCGATCATGCGCAGGCCGACGCGCTGGCTTTTTTCCGGGTGGAACTGCATCCCCAGAATATTGTCACGCCCCACGATGGCGGTGATGGGGCCTGCGTAATCCACATGGGCCAGCAGATGCGCGGGGTTGGCCACGCGCATGTGGTAGCTGTGCACGAAATAGGCGTGATCGCCTGTCTTGATGCCGTCGAATATCGCATGCGGCTGGTCGATCACCAGATCGTTCCAGCCCATATGCGGCACTTTCAGCGCGGGGTCGGCGGGGTCGATCCTGACCACCTCGCCGGGGATCCAGTCGAAACCGGGGGTCGGGGTATATTCCAGCCCGCGTGTGGCCAGCATCTGCATCCCGATGCAGATGCCAAGGAAGGGGCGGGCGTGGTGGATCACCGCCTCCTCCATCGCCTCGAACAGACCACGGTGATCGAACAGTTCCTTGCGGCAGGCGGGGAAGGCCCCGTCACCGGGCAGCACGATCCGGTCGGCGGCGCGGACGGTGTCGGGGTCGGAGGTGACGATCACCTCACCCGCGCCGGTCTCATCAGCCATGCGCTGAAACGCCTTCTGCGCGGAATGCAGGTTCCCGCTTTCATAATCGACGATGACGGTCCGCATGGGGCTTACAAGCTTCCCTTGGTCGAGGGGATGGCGTCGGCGCGGCGGGGGTCAGCCTCTACCGCCTCGCGCAGGGCGCGGGCGGCGGCCTTGAAGGTGGCTTCGGCGATGTGGTGGCTGTTGAAGCCGTGGAGTTTGTCCACATGCAGGGTGATGCCGCCATGGGTGGCGAGGGCCTGGAAGAATTCGCGCACCAGTTCGGTGTCGAAGGTGCCGATCTTCGCCGTGGGCATGTCCACATTCCAGACAAGGAAGGGCCGCCCCGACAGATCAAGGGCCGCGCGCACCTGCGCGTCATCCATGGGCAGGTGGCAGGCGCCATAGCGGCGGATACCGCGCTTGTCGCCTAAAGCCTGCGTCAGGGCCTGACCCAGAGCGATTCCCACATCCTCGACCGTGTGGTGATCGTCGATATGCAGATCGCCCGTGGCGCGGATGGTCATGTCGATCAGCGCGTGGCGCGACAGCTGATCCAGCATGTGATCGAAGAAGCCGACGCCGGTCTGGTTGTCATACCGGCCCGTGCCGTCCAGATCGATCTGCACGGTGATATCGGTCTCGGCCGTCTTGCGCGTGATGGTGGCGGTCCGCATGGGTCTGGCTCCTGCTTGGTCGGGCTGCTTATAGGCGCATGGGCGGGTTTGGGAAAGGGGCGAGGGGCAAGAGGGGATTGCCCCTGTGGCAATGCTGTGCCAGCGTTGCCGCGCATATCAGAGCGAGGCATTCCATGAGCACCTGCGTCTTCATCCAGCTGCGTTGCAAACCCGGCACCACCTATCAGGTCGCCGAGGAGGTCGCCCTGCGCGAGATCCATTCGGAATTGCATTCGACCAGCGGTGAGTATGACCTGCTGATGAAGGTCTATATCCCCGATGGGGCGGATGTGGGCAAATACATCAATGACAGCCTGCTGGATATTCCGGGGATCGAACGGTCGCTGACCACGCTGACCTTCAAGGCGTTTTGAGGGGATTGGAACAAGCCGTAAGGTCGCCGCCCCGTGGGGCGGGTCGGCGATCGCGCGGCGACCCGCGACCTTGAGTCCGCGTGGGGGAAGTTTGCGCGGACAGTGTCAACCATCCCGCCATCCCAGAAACAAAAAAAGCCGGCCACGAGGGACCGGCTTTTTCTATATTTGGAGCGGGCGAGGCGATTCGAACGCCCGACCCTAACCTTGGCAAGGTTATGCTCTACCCCTGAGCTACGCCCGCTTCCTTGGGTGAGGCGTGAGATATTAATTCTGCGCGGGACCCGCAAGAGGAAAATTGCGGCTTTGCGGAAAAACTTTCAACCAGACCCCTCAACCCCTGCAAAACAAGGGGGATCAGAAGAGGGCATGGCCCAGGTTGGCCGCCCCGCCAAAGAGCAGCACCAGAAAGGTCAGCAGCGCGCCACCGCCGCGCAGGGGCGATTTGTGGGGCAGGCTGGCCATCCCCAGCGCATGCATGATCCGCCCCAGCAGCAGCATGGCCCCCAGCGCGTGCAGCGCCAGCGCGGGGGCGCCCTGCAATTCGGCCAGCAGGATCAGAATCAAGCCGAACGGCACATATTCGGCGAAATTGGCGTGGACCCGCATGGCGTTGGCCATGACGGGATCGCCCTTGTCCCCGGCATAGACCTTCTGCTGCACCCTGACCCGGACGACCCAGCCACTGATCGCCAGATAAAGGAGCGCCAGACACCCGGCATACAGTGACGTGACGACGGGGATCATGCGTCGAACTCGATCAGCAAGTCCTTGGCGTCGATAGAGGCGCCGGGGGTGACATGCACCGCCTTGATCGTGGCGTCATGATCGGCATGGATGCCGGTTTCCATCTTCATCGCCTCGATCGTCAGCAGCAGATCGCCCGCCTTGACCTTTGCCCCCACGGTGGCCGCGACACTGGCCACCACGCCGGGCATCGGCGCGCCGATATGGGCGGGGTTGCCGGATTCGGCCTTGGGGCGCGCGGCGGTCTGGGATTTGACCAGACGGTTCGGCACGCGGATCACGCGGGGCTGGCCGTTCAGTTCGAAAAACACCTTCACCTCGCCGTCATCGGTCGTCTCGCCCACGGCTTGCAGGCGGATTTCCAGCGTCTTGCCGGGGTCGATCTCGGCGGTGATCTCTTCGCCCGGTTCCATCCCGTAAAGATAGGTGCGGGTCGGCAGGGTGCGGACGGGGCCATAGATGCGGTGGCGGCCCATGTAATCCAGAAACACGCGTGGATACATGAGGTAGCCGTTCAGGTCCTCGTCGTCGATCTTCTTGCCTTCCAGCTGTTTTTCAAGATCGGCGCGGGTGGCTTCCAGATCGACGGGCGGCAGATGCGCGCCGGGGCGGGCGGTATTGGGTGTCTCGCCCTTCAGCACCTTGGCGACCAGCGCCGGGGGAAAGCCGCCCGGCGGCTGGCCCAGATTGCCGCGCATCATGTCGATGACCGAATCCGGGAAGGCCACATCGGTGGCCGGGTCCTCGACCTGCGCGCGGGTCAGGCCCTGGCTGACCATCATCAGGGCCATGTCGCCCACGACTTTGGACGATGGCGTGACCTTCACGATATCGCCGAACATCTGGTTCACATCCGCATAGGTGCGGGCGACCTCGGGCCATTTCTCCTCAAGCCCGAGGCTGCGCGCCTGCGCCTTGAGGTTGGTGAACTGCCCGCCCGGCATCTCGTGCAGGTAGACTTCCGATGCGGGGGCTTGCAGCCCCGCCTCAAACGCCACGTATTGCGCGCGGACCTGCTCCCAGTAGTCGCTGATCTCGCGCACCCGCTCCATGTTCAGGCCGGTGTCGCGGGGCGTGTGGCGCAGGGCTTCCACGATGGAGCCAAGGCAGGCCTGCGACGTGCCGCCCGAAAACGCATCCATCGCCGCATCCACCGCATCCACGCCCGCATCGGCGGCGGCAAGGATCGAGGCCCCTGCGATCCCGCTGGTGTCATGGGTGTGGAAATGCACGGGGATGGTCAGCTCGTCTTTCAGCGCCTTGACCAGAACGCGCGCGGCGGCGGGTTTCAACAGCCCCGCCATGTCCTTGAGGCCAAGGACATGGGCGCCCGCCGCTTCAAGCTCTTTGGCCATGGCGACATAGTATTTCAGGTCATATTTGGCGCGGTCGGGGTCAAGGATATCGCCGGTATAGCAGATCGTGCCTTCGCAGATCCGCTCATTCTCCAGCACGGCATCCATGGCGACGCGCATGTTTTCCGTCCAGTTCAGGCTGTCGAAGACGCGGAAGATATCCACGCCGGTTTCCGCCGCCTGGCGCACGAATTCACGCACCACATTGTCGGGGTAATTGGTATAGCCCACGCCGTTCGAGGCGCGCAGCAGCATCTGGGTCAGCAGGTTCGGCATGGCGCGGCGCAGATCGCGCAGGCGTTGCCACGGACATTCCTGCAGGAAGCGGTAGGCCACATCGAAGGTCGCGCCACCCCAGCATTCCACGCTGAACAGCTCCGGCAGATTGGCCGCATAGGTGGGCGCGACGCGGATCATGTCGATCGAGCGCATGCGGGTGGCGAGCAAGGATTGGTGCCCGTCGCGCATCGTGGTGTCGGTCAAGAGAAGGCGTTGCTGCGCCAGCATCCAGTCGGCCACGGCCTTGGGTCCGTCGCGTTCCAGCAGGGTCTTGGTGCCCTCGCGCAGCCCGCCCGGTTCGGATTTCGGCGGGCGCGGCTGGCGCGCCTCGGCGGGGGGCTTCGGGCGGCCTGCGGTTTCGGGATGCCCGTTGACGGTGATATCCGCGATATAGGTCAGGATCTTGGTCGCCCGGTCGCGCCGCTTGTGGAACTGGAACAGATCCGGCGTCTCGTCGATGAACTTGGTGTGGTATTCATTGTTCAGAAAGGTCGGGTGTTTCAGCAGGTTTTCGACAAAGGCGATGTTCGTGCTGACGCCGCGGATACGGAATTCGCGCAGGGCGCGGTCCATCCGGGCAATCGCCGCCTCGGGCGTCTGCGCCCATGCGGTGACCTTTTCCAGCAGGCTGTCGTAGAACCGCGTGATGACCGCGCCGGAATAGGCGGTGCCGCCGTCCAGACGGATGCCCATGCCCGTGGCCCCGCGATAGGCGGTGATGCGGCCATAGTCGGGGATGAAGTTGTTCTGCGGGTCTTCGGTCGTGATCCGGGTTTGCAGCGCGTGGCCGTTCAGGCGGATATCGGCCTGCGCGGCCATGCCGGTGGCCTCGGCCAGTGTCTTGCCCTCGGCGATCTTGATCTGGGCCTGAACGATGTCGATACCCGTCACCGCCTCGGTCACGGTATGTTCGACCTGCACGCGGGGGTTCACCTCGATGAAGTAGAATTTGTCATCGGCCATATCCATCAGGAATTCGACCGTGCCCGCACATTCGTAATTCACATGGGCACAGATGCGGCGACCGAGTTCGCACAACTCCTCGCGCTGGGCTTGCGTCAGATAGGGGGCAGGGGCGCGTTCCACGACCTTCTGGTTGCGACGCTGGACGGAACAGTCGCGTTCCCACAGGTGGTAGATCTCGCCGTGCTTGTCGCCAAGGATCTGCACCTCGACGTGCCGCGCCTTGAGGATCATCTTTTCCAGATAGCCCTCGCCATTGCCGAAGGCGGCCTCGGCCTCGCGCCGGCCTTCCATGACCTTCTCGGCCAGTTCCTTTTCACTGTAGACGGGCCGCATCCCGCGCCCGCCGCCGCCCCAGCTGGCCTTGAGCATCAGGGGATAACCGACCTGCGCCGCCTCGGCGCGGATCGCCTCCATATCGTCGCCCAGCACTTCCGTCGCGGGGATGACGGGAACACCCGCCTCCATCGCCACGCGCCGCGCGCTGGCCTTGTCGCCAAGGGCGCGCATGGTTTCCGCCTTGGGGCCGATGAAGGTGATGCCGTTGGCCACACAGGCATCCACGAAATCGGGGTTCTCGGACAACAGGCCATAGCCCGGATGGATCGCATCCGCGCCAGACAGCTTGGCCACGCGGATGATCTCTTCAATGCTCAGATAAGCGGCGACTGGCCCCAACCCCTCGCCGATGCGATAGGCCTCGTCGGCCTTGAAGCGGTGCAGGCTGAGCTTGTCCTCTTCGGCAAAGACGGCGACGGTCCGTTTGCCCAATTCGTTGGCGGCGCGCATCACGCGGATCGCGATTTCGCCCCGGTTTGCGATGAGGATCTTCTTGAACTCGGCCATGGCCTGCTCCTTGCTAGGGTCGCGGTCCGGGACGCCGGTCCGCTATCGGATAGCTATGCGTAGCGTCACGCCGCACTGCAGCGCAAGTGCGGGCGTCATGTGTTTGTAACATTCTGCAAGAATTGCAGGGCGGGCAAGTGTGACAAGGTTTGCCACAAGCAGGATCACCCCGGCATCACCCGTGCGGGCAGGTCGCGCAGGCTGTGGGTGCCAAGCTGTCCCATGTTGGAGGCGATGTCCTTTTTCAGCATCTCGATCAGATGGGCGGGACCGGCTTCACCCAATGCCCCCAGCGCATAGTGCCACGGCCGCCCCATCATCACGAAATCCGCGCCCAAGGCGATGGCGCGCAGGATGTCCAGACCGCCCTCGATCCCGCTGTCGAAGATCACCGGCAGGCGCGTGGCCGCCCGGATCGCGGGCAGCATGGAAATGGTCGAGGGCGCGCCGTCGAATTGCCGTCCCGCATGGTTGCTGACCCAGATCGCATCCGCGCCTGCGGCCTCAAGCCCCGGCACATCGCGCGCATCCAGCACGCCCTTGACGATCAAGGGGCCGTCCCAGCCGTCCCGCAGCGCCTTGAGATACTCCATATCCGGCGAGGTGCGCAGCATGTAGCCCGCGTGTTCCGTCGAACTCAGCCCCGTCAATTGCCCGGCATAGCCGTCGATCAGACGCATCCGGGGCATCCCCAGCCGCGCCGTGCCCATGGCCCATGCCGGGCAGCGCGCCACCTGCGCCAAGAGGCGCGGCGTCAGGCGGGGCGGAGAGGTGAGGCCGGACCGTGTCTGCCGTTCACGACGGCTGGCCACCGGCACGTCCACGGTCAGGACCAGCGCCGAAAACCCCGCATCGCGGGCGCGTTTGAGCATATCGGCGCGGATATCGGGGTCACGCGGCGGGTAGATCTGGAACCAGCCATTGCCATCCAGATGGGGTCCCACCTCCTCGGGCGTGCGGCTGGCGACGGTGGACAGACCGTAGGGCAACCCCGCCTTGGTCGCGTTCCGCGCCAGGATCCGCTCGGCATCCGGCCAGAACAGGCCCGACATGCCCACGGGGCTGACGCCGAAGGGCAGGGCGTGGGTCTTGCCGAACAGATTGACCGACATATCCGGCTGGAATTCGCCATGCAGGATCGAGGGCATCAAGAGCACCCGGTCCAGATCCTCGCGGTTGCGGCGCAAGACGGATTCGCTACCCGTCGCGCTGTCGAGATATTCAAAGACGAACCACGGCATCCGGCGGCGTGCCTGTGCCTTGAGGTCGGAAAGGGCGGGGTAGCGTTGAAACAGATCCATGGCGCGCATTTGCGTGACACGCCCGTGATTTGTCCAGAACCCTGCGCGGCAAAAGCGGGGGGTTGCGAAAATATCGATGGAACAGATCAAGAACTTCTCTTTCACATGACGCGCGGGCGCGCTAGGATCAGGGGCATGGACCAGTTTGATGACATGCCCGCCAGCCCGACGATCCCGCTTTCTGCCCGCGCCATGGCTGCGCGGCCCGTGGCCCCCTATCTGGACGGCCTGAACCCGGCGCAGCGTGCGGCGGTCGAGGCGCTGGATGGCCCCGTCCTGATGCTGGCGGGGGCCGGCACCGGCAAGACCAAGGCCCTGACCGCGCGGATCGTGCATCTGATGACCCAAGGGCGCGCGCGTCCCGATCAAATCCTGGCTGTGACCTTCACCAACAAAGCCGCGCGCGAGATGAAGAACCGCGTGGGCAGCATGCTTGGCCAGCAGGTCGAGGGGATGCCGTGGCTGGGCACCTTCCATTCTGTCTGCGTCAAGCTGCTGCGACGGCACGCCGAACTGGTGGGGCTGAAATCCAACTTCACGATTCTGGACACGGACGATCAGATCCGCCTTCTGAAGCAGTTGATCGCGGCGACGAACATTGACGACAAGCGCTGGCCCGCGCGGATGCTGGCGGGGATCATCGACAACTGGAAGAACCGCGCCTGGACGCCCGAAAAGGTGCCCGCGGGCGAGGCGGGGGCCTATAACAACCGCGGGATGGAGCTTTATGCGGCCTATCAGACCCGGCTGCGCGAGCTGAACGCCGTCGATTTCGGCGATCTGCTGCTGCATATGGTCCATATCTTCCAGACGCATGAGGATGTGCTGGAACAATACCGCACCCGATTTCGCTATATTCTTGTGGACGAGTATCAGGATGCCAACGTCGCCCAATACATGTGGCTGCGGCTCTTGGCGGGGGGGCATCGCAACATCTGCTGCGTGGGGGATGACGATCAGTCCATCTATGGCTGGCGCGGGGCGGAAGTGGGCAACATCCTGCGGTTCGAGACGGATTTTCCCGGTGCCAAGGTGGTGCGGCTGGAACAGAATTACCGCTCGACCCCGCATATCCTTGCTGCCGCGTCCGGCGTGATCGCGGGCAATCAGGGACGGCTGGGCAAGTCGCTGTGGACCGAGGAAGAACATGGCGAGAAAGTCCGCCTGATCGGCCATTGGGACGGCGAGGAAGAGGCCCGCTGGATCGGCGAGGAGATCGAGGCGCTGCAACGCGGCACACGCGGGATGCGGCAATACTCGTTGGATGAAATGGCGATATTGGTCCGCGCCAGCCACCAGATGCGGGCGTTCGAGGATCGTTTCCTGACTATCGGCCTGCCCTATCGCGTGATCGGCGGCCCCCGTTTCTATGAGCGGTTGGAGATCCGCGATGCGATGGCCTATTTCCGCGTCGTGACCTCGCCCGCCGATGATCTGGCCTTCGAGCGGATCATGAACACGCCCAAGCGGGGCTTGGGTGACAAGGCGATGCAGACCGTGCAGCGCATCGCGCGCGAGAATGGTGTGCCTCTTGTGCAGGGCGCGCAGATTGCCGTGGGTGACAAGGCCATCACGGGCAAGGGGGCGGCGGCGCTGGGCCAGTTGGTGACGGATATCGCGCGCTGGGGCCGGATGGCGGGGGATGCGGATATCTCTCATGTCGAACTGGCCGAGATGATTTTGGACGAGAGCGGCTATACCGGCATGTGGCAGGCCGACAAGACGCCCGAGGGACCGGGGCGGCTGGAAAACCTCAAGGAACTGGTCAAGGCGCTGGAGCAATTCGAAAACCTGCAAGGGTTTCTGGAGCATGTCAGCCTGATCATGGACAACGAATCCTCGGAAGAAGGGGCCAAGGTCAGCATCATGACGCTGCACGCGGCCAAGGGTCTGGAATTTCCGGCCGTGTTCCTGCCGGGATGGGAGGATGGGCTTTTCCCCTCGCAACGCTCAATGGATGAGAGCGGCACCAAGGGGCTGGAGGAGGAACGGCGGCTGGCTTACGTGGGGATCACGCGGGCCGAGGAACTCTGCACGATATCCTTTGCAGGCAACCGGCGGGTGTTCGGGCAATGGCAATCCGCGCTGCCCTCGCGCTTTATCGACGAATTGCCCGCCGAGCATGTGGATGTTCTGACGCCGCCCGGCCTATATGGCGGCGGATATGGCGCGGCGGGGATGGGCGGTTTCGGGGCTGGCGCGCCCTCTTCAGGGATCGAGGCGCGGGTGGCCGAGGCGAATGTCTACAATTCGCCCGGCTGGAAACGCCTGCAAAGCCGCGCGGCGCAGCGCCCTGTCAGCCAACCCGGCGAGGCGCGCGATACCGTGATCGACATGCAGGCGGTCAGCGCACATACGATGGGCGAGCGGGTGTTCCACCAGAAATTCGGCTATGGCACCATCATCGGCATCGAAGGCGACAAGCTGGAGATCGACTTCGAGAAGGCCGGCGCGAAAAAGGTTGTCGCGCGCTTCATCACCGGGGCGGATGATATCCCGTTCTGACGGGTTCCATTAACGCAGCCACCCAGACCCCCGCGCGTCCCGCGCCGGGGTGATGACGCTTTGCGCCAGTCTTGTCCTGATCTGAAGCACACCCCCCTGAAACGCAAAACGGCGACACCCAGGGAGGAGGAGGGGGTGTCGCCGCTCTTGCAACGTGGCCCTCAGGGAGGAGGAGGAGAGCCAGCGTATGTGCCAAGGCGCGACGGTATCCAGGGAGGAGGAGAAGATACCGTCGCTCTTGCATACGAAGACCTCAGGGAGGAGGAGAGAAGCCTTCGCAATCTTTTCAAGAGGCGGCGACACCCAGGGAGGAGGAGAAGGTGCCGCCGCTCTTGCCAACGAAAGACCTCAGGGAGGAGGAGGAAGTCTTCCGTATTCTATTTAAGGTGCGGCGACATCCAGGGAGGAGGAGCGGATGCCGCCGCAAGTTCACAGATGACCCAGGGAGGAGGAGAGGGCCATCTGATACCGATGTTACTTTTGCGCGCCGTAGGCGTGCTGGTAGGCGACCGAGCGGATCTGCGACCGGTTCAGGCCCATATCGGCCAGAACGCTGTCAGGCAGGATCGCCAGATCATTCACGGTGTCACGGAACACCCGATATTGGGCATAGCGCGCGGACAGGTCGGCCTTGATCGCCAGCAGCTTGCCGACAAACCCGGCCTGAGCGGCGCGGGGCTGTGCAAGGCGAAGATCCGATGTATAAGCCATGTTCGGTCACTTTCGGTTTGCTTGTGAGCGGGATCGTTTCCGCTCTGTTGTGACTAAGATACGTCGATGCTGCGCATGCACAATACCTATCTCGCGCAATGCTGCTATGCAGCAAATGCATATGAAGGACTGACCTATAATTTAGGCGATTGGCCGCAATAACAGGCGTTTTTCGTGCGGGACTTGTGTCTGCCCGCAAACCTGCCACCTATTGCGGCACTGATGACGGAGGAATTGGCATGTCACTCACGCGAGACAGAATCGAACAGGCGCTGCGGCAGCTTGCTTTGCCGGATGGCGGGGACCTTGTCAGCCGCGACATGATCCGGGCCCTGACCATTTCCGGCGGGACGGTGCGATTCGTGATCGAGGCGCCAAGCCCCGAGGTCGCCCGTCAGATGGAGCCGCTGCGCGCCGCCGCCGAAGCCATCGTGGCGCGCCTGCCGGGGGTCGAGAGCGTGAGCGTCGCCCTGACCGCGCATGGCCCGGCGGAGAAGCCGGCGGCACCCAGCCTCAAGATCGGCGGACATCCGACACCGCAGGCGGGACCGACCAAACCCTCGGGCGTGGACCGGATTCTGGCCATCGGGTCAGGCAAGGGGGGGGTGGGCAAATCCACCGTGTCGTCGAATCTGGCCGTGGCGCTGGCCCGGCAGGGGCGGCGCGTGGGATTGCTGGATGCCGACATCTATGGCCCCAGCCAGCCGCGCATGATGGGCGTGAGCCAGCGCCCCGCCAGCCCGGATGGCAAGACGATCATCCCGCTGCACGCGCATGGCGTCACGCTGATGTCCATCGGCCTGATGCTGGACCCGGCCAAGGCGGTGGTCTGGCGCGGCCCGATGCTGATGGGCGCGCTGCAACAGATGCTGGGGCAGGTGGAATGGGGCGAGCTGGATGTGCTGCTGGTCGATCTGCCACCGGGCACGGGTGATGTGCAACTGACGCTGTGCCAGCGCACGCAGCTGACCGGGGCCATCGTGGTGTCCACCCCGCAGGATGTGGCGCTGCTGGATGCGCGCAAGGCGATCGACATGTTCAACACGCTGAAAACGCCGGTGCTGGGGCTGATCGAGAATATGTCGGTCTTTTGCTGCCCCAATTGCGGGCATGAGACGGCGATCTTCGGCCATGGCGGCGTCAAGGCCGAGGCGGAGAAGATGGGTGTCCCGCTGCTGGCGGAGTTGCCCATTGATCTGGACACCCGGCTGGGCGGGGATGCGGGCACGCCGATTGCAAGCGGTGACAGCGCGGCGGCACGGGCCTATGCGGCGCTGGCGACGCGCCTGATCGAGGGTGGCATGGCCTGAACCGCCAGATTTTTGAGTATTTTTGGCAAGATGAAAGGGGGGCGCGCGGGGTTGTCACCGCGCGCCTTTTCCTGTCAGGGCTTGCGGCGCGGCACGGCATTGGGGCCGCGGGCGGGGCCGCCTGAGCGGGGCTTGGCCCCCTTGCCCGCAGGCAGCGGCTTGCCGCCCGGTCCAAGACGCGCCGAGGTATTGGCGGCGGCATTGCGCACAGGCGCATCACCTGCGGGCTTGTCGCCGGATTTCTCCCACGGTTTCCCACCCGGTTTGCCGAAGGGCTTGGCCCCCGGCTTGCCATAGGCTTTGTCACCGGGCTTGCCGCCGGGTTTTCCGTAGGGCTTGTCGCCTGCCTTGCCCGCGGGCTTGCCATAAGGTTTGTCACCCGGTTTGCCTGCCGGTTTCGCATAGGGCTTGCTGCCGTAGGGCTTGTCGCCGGGTTTCGCGCCGGGTTTGCCGTAGGGTTTGTCGCCGCGCGGTTTGGGGCTGTCGAAGCCGCGATGCACGGCGGGGTCCATCTCGCGCGGCTTGTCGCTGCGCGGTTTGGCGGTATGGGATTTCATCCCCTCAGAGCGGGCCGGTTTCGCGCCGTCTCGCGGGGCACCGCCATGGGATTTGAAGCCGCTTGATTTGAAGCCTGCGGGTTTCGCAGGGGGGCTGCGATCGTCGGCGGATTTGGGGCGGTGGGATTTCATGCCTGCGGCTTTTGGCGCGGCCTCGACAGGCGCCACGCGGTCGGGCACATCGGCCCAGGCGGCCGCTTCCGCCGGGGGCGGGGCGCGGTGGACGGGACGCTCGCTGCGCTCGGGACGATCCGCGCCACGATGGGGCTTGCGCTCGCCACGCTCTTCGCGCGGGGGCGGGGCCACACGGGGCATCGCGGCCAGATCGGGCGCGTTGTCCATCACCACGACCTTGGCGCCCCCATCCAGAACCGCATCGGGACCCAGCGCCTTGAGGAAATTCGGCAGGGCGGCGGACAGCAACTCGACATAGGTTTCATCCGCCTGCACGCGGATCGCGCCGATGTCGTCGCGGGTGATGTCACCGGCCTTGCAGAGCGTGGGCAAGAGCCAGCGCGCCTCGGCCCGTTCATTGGCACCGACCGACAGCTTCAGCCAGCTTGAAGGGCCGAAGGTCTTGCGCGGGGAGGTGTCGCGCTTGCGCTCGGGGCGCTGTTCGGGATCGGGCAGTTCCTCGGGCGCGGAATGGCGGCTGTAGAACAGGCGCAGGTAAGCGCCTGCGATCTGCTCGGCGGTATAGGTCGATGCGATGCGGGCGACGAAATCCTCCTCGCCCTCGTTCAGGGGTTCCGACCAGACAGGATCGTTGATCAGCCGCTCCTCATCCTTGGCGCGGACCTCGTCAGCCGAGGGCGGCAGCGCCCATTCCGCCGTGATCTTGGCGAATTTCAAGAGCCGTTCCGCCTTGGCACGGGTCTTGGGGGTGACGACCAGCGCCGAGACACCCTTGCGCCCCGCGCGGCCCGTCCGGCCCGAGCGGTGCATCAGGGTTTCCGAATTGGTCGGCAGTTCGGCGTGGATCACCAGTTCCAGATTGGGCAGGTCGATGCCCCGCGCGGCCACGTCGGTCGCCACACAGACGCGGGCGCGCCCATCGCGCATCGCTTGCAGCGCATGGGTGCGTTCGGCCTGTGACAGCTCGCCCGACAGGGCCACGACCGAAAAGCCGCGATTGGCGAAGCGCGCGACCAGCCGCGATACGGTGGCGCGGGTGTTGCAGAAGACGATGGCATTCTGCGCCTCGTAATAGCGCAGCAGGTTGATGATCGCGCCCTCGGTCCCGTCATAGGCGGCGGTCAGCGCGCGATATTCGATATCGGCATGCTGCGTGGCCCCCGTGGTGGTGGCGACGCGCACGGCATTGTCCTTGAGATATGTCTTGGACAGTTCCGCGATCCCGCGCGGCACGGTGGCCGAGAACATCAGCGTGCGCCGCGTTTCGGGTGCTTCCGACAGGATGAATTCCAGATCGTCCTTGAAGCCCAGATCCAGCATCTCGTCGGCCTCGTCCAGCACGACGGCGCGGATCTGGCCCAGGTCGATGGAGCCGCGCATGATATGGTCACGCAGGCGGCCCGGCGTGGCGACCACGATATGCGCGCCGCGATCCAGCGCCCGACGCTCGTCGCGCATGTCCATGCCGCCCACGCAGGAGGCCATGACGACCCCCGCATCCTGATAGAGCCACTGGAACTCGCGTTTCACCTGCAAGGCCAGTTCGCGCGTGGGGGCGATGATCAAGGCTAGGGGTGCCGCGGCGGGGGGCAGGATGTCGCTGGCCCCCAGCAGGGTGGGGGCGATGGCCAGGCCAAAGCCCACGGTCTTGCCGGACCCGGTCTGGGCTGACACCAGCAGATCGGCCTCGATCAGGTCGGGGCGCATCATCTCAAGCTGGACAGGTGTCAGCACCTCATAGCCGCGCCGCTCCAGCGCATCAGCCAGAGGTTTCGTCGTCGGGTAGGGCAGGTTCATGCAATCACTCGGGTCATTGGGCGCGGGGCTGCGGGACGGAAGGTCACGCGACCAGGGGCGCCCGTGTCATTTGTTTGGGAAGGGTTGGTCAAGCGCTGGGCCTTACTGCCTTCGGTGCCCGATGTATAGCGCAAACCGCGTGCAGGGGACAGGGCAAAGGCTGTGGCACAGGCGCGCGACCTGAAATTGGGCCGGACTGGGTCGTCATGGGACGCGTCGCGCTCTGGCGGCGGCGCCATGGGAAACGATGGGACGGGTTCGGGAAAGGGCTGGTGCCCGTTCCCTCAACGCGAATCACTTTGGCGAGATTTGGCGTGTTTTCCGTGTGAATCTGTGGATAAAGGATGCCTGCATCTGGGGTGAGGCGACTGCGGCGGGACGTTTCGGAAGAACGGCTGTCGCTTGGGTGAAATTTCTTGGGAAATCGTGGGATGTTTTCGGGCGGCGCTGAAAGCACTATATTTTGTGTTGTTTTGTTGATCTTCCGCAACAAGAGGTATTCTACGCTCCAAATCGTCGTCTAAATCTTGTTTTTCAGGGGTTCGGGCGACAAGATCCAGTGGCGATGTGGTCGATATTTTTGTTGCGTCCCATGATTTCCCACGGTATCCAGAATTCACGATGAGGACGGGACATAACAAGGGGCACCCAAGACCCCGACATAAAAATCCCAAGTCAGGTTTCATACAGGCACCCCGCTTTCATCGAACCAAGAGATCCGGCGCGCGAGCGAGCAGACATCCCCCCAGGTGGCGCGCGCAGTCGGACACCCCGCAGAGCGGGACGAGGGCGGCGGATTGGGCAGTGGCAGCAGCTCAATCCGCCGTTTTCCGTTCAGAACCCCGGTTTGTGGACGGAGCGGAATTTTCGGGGGGGACAGGGTAGAGGGATCACGGGACAGTGGTTCGCAGGTTCAGAGGCGAGAGCCACCACAAGGTGGACGGTAAGGGGCGGGTGTCGATTCCGGCCCTGTTTCGCCGTGTGCTCGAAGCGGGCGACCCGAACTGGACCGAAGGTCTGAACCCCGAACTGGTCATCGTCTACGCCGACCACCGCCGCAAATTCCTGGAATGCTACACGATGGAGGCCATTGCCGAAGTCGATACAAAGATCGCCAAGCTGCCGCGCGGCTCGATGGAGCGCAAGATGCTGGAGCGGATGTTCCACGGGCAATCCTATCCCACATCCGTCGACGAGACAGGCCGCATCGTGCTGCCCGCCAAGCTGCGCGCCAAGATCGGGCTGGAGGATGAGGCCTTCTTCATCGCCGCCGGTGACACCTTCCAGATCTGGAAGCCCGAGACCTATGAGACCGAGGAACTGTCCCGCACCGAGGCGTGGCTGGACGAGTTGCCCGAGGATTTCGATCCGCTCATCTATCTGGACAATGCAAAGGGGGATTGAGCCATGGCCGCCGCCGCGCCGACCCCTGACACTGCCCCCCATATCCCGGTTCTGCTGCGTCCGCTTCTGAAGGCGGTGGCGCCTGTCACGGGTGTCTGGCTGGATGGCACCTTTGGTGCGGGCGGCTATACGCGCGGATTGCTTGAGGCGGGGGCGGACAAGGTCATCGCGGTGGATCGCGACCCCTTGGCCTTCCAGATGGCCGCAAGCTGGGCGGATGCCTACGGCGACCGGATCCAGATGGTCGAAGGCGTGTTTTCCCGCATGGATGAATACGGGCAGGATCTGGACGGGGTCGTGCTGGATCTGGGCGTGTCGTCGATGCAGCTGGACATGGCCGAGCGGGGCTTTTCCTTCATGAAGGACGGTCCCCTGGACATGCGGATGAGCCAGTCCGGCCCCTCTGCCGCCGATATCGTGAATACCGCCGATGAAGGCGTGATTGCCGATATCCTGTTCAATTACGGCGAGGAACGCGCCAGCCGCCGCATCGCGCGCACCATCGTCAAGGCGCGCACCACCGCGCCCATCACCACCACGCTGGAACTGGCGCGGCTGATCGAGGGCTGCCTGCCCCGCTCCAAGCCCGGCCAGTCCCACCCCGCCACACGCAGTTTCCAGGCGCTGCGCATCGCCGTGAACGACGAATACCGCGAACTGGCCGAGGGTCTGGCTGCTGCCGAGCGCGCGTTGAAACCGGGCGGGAAACTGGCCGTGGTGACCTTCCATTCCATCGAGGACCGGATGGTCAAACGGTTCCTGCAAGCGCGCTCTGGCACCGCAGGCCGCGCCAACCGCTATGCGCCCCTCGAGGCCGAGACGGTGGCCCAATTCAGCCAGACCACCCGCAAGGCCATCGGCCCGGACGATCAGGAACTGGCCGAAAACCCACGTTCGCGCAGCGCCAAGCTGCGTGTTGCGATCCGCACCGATGCCCCGGCAGGGGAAACCGACCCGGCCTCCCTCGGGATGCCGATGATCAAGGGAGAGTTCTGAGATGCGTTCCGTCCTGTTCGTGCTGACCGCCTGTGCTGTCATCGGGCTGGCCTTCTGGGCCTACCGCGAGAATTACCGCACCCAGCAGGCTCTGGACGTGACCGATCAGTTGCAGCGCGACATCGGCGCCTCACGCGCGCGGCTGGCCGTGCTGCGGGCGGAATGGGCCTATCTCAATCGCCCCGACCGGCTGCGCGATCTGGCCGATCTGAACTTTGACAGCCTTGGCCTGATGCCGATGGCCCCCGCGCAGTTCGGCCGCATCGATCAGGTCGCCTTCCCGCTGGAAGAAGAGGGGCTGTTGCCGATCACCGATCCGATTGAAGTCTCGAACATGGAGGCACGGCCATGATCCGCACGCCGCTGCGCCCGCTGGCCCGCGTTCTGGAAGCCCGCGCCAAGGGCGAGAACCCCGATGCGATCGAGCGCGAGAACCTGCGCCTGCGCCACGAAGAGATGCGCGACCGCGCCCGCCAGCGCGCCGAAGGGCGTCTGCTGATGCTGGGCGTGTTCTTCGTCTGCGCCTTTGCGATGGTGGGCGGGCGGATGGCGCTGCTGGCCGCGTCCGAGCCGAGCGAGCCGCGCGCCAGCGCGGCGGGGGCCGAGATTCAGGCGCTGCGGGCCGATATCGTGGACCGTCAGGGACGGATTCTGGCCACCAATCTGGAAACCTTTTCGCTTTATGCCCAGCCGCCGCTGATGGTCGATCCCGAACACGCGGCCACGGAACTGGCGCGCATCTTCCCCGATCTGGACCGCGACCGGCTGATCCGCGATTTCACCGGCACGCGCAAATTCCTCTGGGTCAAACGCCGCCTCAGCCCGGAACAGCAGCAGGCTGTGCATGACATCGGCGATCCGGGCCTGTTGTTCGGGCCGCGCGACATGCGCCTTTATCCCAATGGCACGCTGGCCGCCCATGTTCTGGGGGGCGCGGGTTTCGGTCGCGAGGGCGTGCATGCCGCCGAGGTGATCGGTGTGGCCGGGGTCGAACGGCAATTCGACGAACAGCTGCGCGATCCCGCGCGCGCCGGTCAGCCGCTGGAACTGTCGCTGGACCTGACGATTCAGGCCGCCACCGAAGAGGTGCTGGCCGGAGGCATGCGTCTGCTGAACGCAAAGGGCGCCGCGGCCGTTCTGATGGATGTGCATACGGGCGAGGTGATTTCGATCGCGTCGCTGCCCGATTTCGATCCGAACGACCGCCCCGTCGCGCCCACCCAAGGCCGGCCCGATGACAGCCCGCTGTTCAACCGCGTGGTGCAGGGGGTCTATGAACTGGGCTCCACCTTCAAGATCTTCACCGTGGCGCAGGCACTGGAAATGGGGATGGTGACGCCCGACACGATCATCAACACCAAATCCCCCATGACATGGGGCCGCCACCGGATCAGCGACTTCCGCAATTATGGGCCCGAACTGACCGTGTCCAAGGTGATCGAGAAATCCTCGAACGTGGGCACCGCGCGGATCGCCATCGATATCGGCGCCGAGCGGCAGCGTGCGTTTCTGGGTCAGTTGGGTCTGCTGGAGACCACGAAATTCGAGATGGTCGAAGCCCGTGGCGGCAAACCGCTTCTGCCGCCGCGCTGGTCGGAACTGTCGACCATGACGATCTCCTATGGGCACGGCATCTCGGCCACGCCGCTGCATCTGGCGGCGGCCTATGCGACGATGGTCAATGGTGGCACCAAGGTCGAGCCGACCCTTCTCAAGCAGAATGGCCCGCAGTTCGGCCCGCGCGTCATCTCGGAGAAGACATCGGAACAGTTGCGGCGCATGCTGCGCCTGACCGTCAGTCAGGGCACCGCCAGCTTCGGCGATGTGCCGGGCTATGCGGTGGGCGGCAAGACCGGCAGCGCCGACAAGCCCCGCATCGACGGGCGCGGCTACGAGACGGACAAGGTTCTGGCCACTTTTGCCGCGACCTTCCCGGCACATGATCCCAAATACGTGCTGATCGTCACGCTGGACGAGGCGGTCGAGACCTCGGGGTCCGAGCCGCGCCGGACAGCGGGCTGGACCGCCGTGCCGGTCGCCGCCGAGGTGATCCGCCGCGTCGCACCGCTGCTGGGGCTGCGACCCGAGATTGAACCGGCGGAATTGACTGGTATAACGCTGACATCGAACTGAGACGGCAAGGGCAGGGGCGCGCGGTGGGGCAGGCAAAATCTTTGGCGCAGCTTGGCCTGACCGCCAAATCGGGGCGCGAGGCGCAGATCACCGGCCTTGCCGTGGACAGCCGTCAGGTCAAGGATGGCTTCCTGTTCGCGGCGCTTCCGGGCACAAGGATGCACGGGGGGGAATTCATCCAATATGCCCTGCGGATGGGGGCGGGCGCGATCCTGACCGACGCGGAAGGCGCGCGTATCGCCGCCGCCGAACTGGCCGCATCACAGGCCGCGCTGATCGTGGCAGAAGACCCGCGTCAGGCATTGGCCTATGCCGCCGCCCTCTGGTTCGGGGCGCAGCCTGCCACGATGGTCGCCGTGACCGGGACCAATGGCAAGACATCGGTGTCCACCTTCACCCGTCAGATCTGGGAGGCGTTGGATCTGCCGGCTGTCAATCTTGGCACGACCGGGGTCGAGGGCGCGTATGAGGCCCCGCTTCAGCACACCACCCCCGAACCCATCACCCTGCACCGCGTGCTGGCCGAGGCCGCCGCCGCAGGCGTCACCCATGCCGCGATGGAGGCGTCAAGCCACGGTCTGGCGCAGCGGCGTCTGGACGGGGTGCAGCTGATGGCGGCAGGCTTCACCAACCTGACGCAGGATCATCTGGATTATCACCCTGATTTTGCGGATTATTTCAACGCCAAGGCCGGGCTGTTCGGTCGCGTCTTGCCGGTGGATGGCACCGCGGTGATCAATATCGACGACGGCTATGGCCATCAGATGGCAGGTGTTGCGCGCACCCGCGGGCAGGAGGTCATCACAGTCGGCCGCCGCGAAGGGGCCGATCTGCATCTGGTCTCGCAGCGGTTCGATGCGACGGGGCAGACCATCCTGATCCGGTTCAGAGGCAAGACCTACAGCGCCGATCTGGCGCTTCTGGGCGGGTTTCAGGCCGAAAACGTGCTGCTGGCCGCCGGGTTGGTCATCGCCTGCGGGGCCGATCCCGACCGCGTGTTCGAGACTTTGCCGCATCTGACAACCGTGCGGGGCCGGATGCAGCTGGCCGCGACACGTCAGAACGGGGCGGCGGTCTTTGTGGATTATGCCCACACCCCCGATGCAGTGGCGACCGCGCTCAAGGCGATGCGTCCGCATGTCATGGGCCGCCTCGTGGCCATCGTGGGCGCAGGCGGCGACCGCGACACGACCAAGCGGCCCCTGATGGGGGCGGCGGCGGCGGAACATGCCGATGAGGTGATCGTGACCGATGACAACCCTCGCTCGGAAGATCCGGCCCTGATCCGTGCCGCCGTCATGGCGGGCATTCCGGCCGAGGCTCGCGTGCATGTGCGCGAGGTGGGCGACCGCGCCGAAGCGATCCTGCGCGGCGTCGATGCGCTGGGTCCGGGCGACGCGCTGCTGATTGCGGGCAAGGGACATGAGACCGGCCAGACCGTCGGCGATATGGTCCTGCCTTTCGACGATGTGGAACAGGCCAGCGTGGCCGTGGCCGCCTTGGACGGGAGGCTGGCATGACCCCTCTCTGGACAGCCGCCGAGGCCGTGGCCGCGACTGGGGGGCAGTCAACCGCTGACTGGCAGGCGATGGGTGTGTCCATCGACACGCGCACGATCCAGCCCGGTGATCTGTTTGTGGCGCTGAAGGCGGCGCGGGATGGGCACGAATTCGTGGCCCAGGCCCTGGCCAAGGGCGCGGCAGCAGCCTTGGTCACGCATCGCCCCGACGGCGTGGCCGCCGATGCCCCCTTGCTGATCGTGCCGGATGTGCTGCGCGGGCTTGAGGATATGGGCCGCGCGGCCCGTGCCCGCACGACAGCCCGCGTCGTGGCCGTGACCGGATCGGTGGGCAAGACCTCGACCAAGGAAATGCTGCGCTGCGTCCTGTCAGGGCAGGGGCGCACCCATGCGGCGGAAGCCAGCTACAACAACCACTGGGGCGTGCCGCTGACGCTGGCGCGGATGCCCGCCGACACCGAATTCGCGGTGATCGAGATCGGCATGAACCACCCCGGCGAGATCGCGCCTCTGGCACAGATGGCACGGCCCCATGTGGCCATGGTCACGATCGTCGCCGCAGCGCATCTTGAGGCCTTCGAGAATCTGGACGGCATCGCCCATGAGAAAGCCTCGATCCTGACGGGGTTGGAACCGGGCGGCGTGGCGGTGCTGAACGGGGATCTGGCCACCTCGCCCATCCTGATGGACTGGGCCAAGCGCCATGCTGCGCGCACGATCACATTCGGCGAAACACCCGGCGTGCATCACCGCGTGACCGAGATCACGCTCTGCGACCAGACCACGGTCGTGCATGGGCGCGCGTGGCGGCGACCTGTGCTGTTCAAGGTCCACGCGCCGGGGCGGCATTTCGCGGTCAACGCGATGGGCGTGATGGCGGTCGCCCATGCGCTGCATCTGAACCCGGTTCTGGCGGCCAATGATCTGGGATCGTGGCAGCCGCCCGCCGGGCGCGGCACGCGGGAACGCTATCTTCTCGATCCGCTGACGGATGATCTCTATTTCGACCTGATCGACGACGCGTTCAACGCGAACCCCACCTCGATGGAGGCCTCGCTCGAAGTGCTGGCCGCCGCCGCGCCGCGTGACGGTCTGGGCCGCGTCAAGCAGGGTCGCCGCATCGCCGTGCTGGGGGACATGCTCGAACTCGGCCCCGACGAAATCGCGCTGCACGAAGGGCTTGCCGCCTCGCCGCATATGGCCAAGCTCAGCCTTGTGCATTGTGTCGGCCACCGGATGCGCGCCCTGTGGGAGGCGCTGCCACAGGCCAAGCGCGGCGACTGGGCCGAAAGCGCGGATGCGCTGGCGGCACGGGCGCATCGGCTGGTGGACGCAGGGGATATCCTGCTGGTGAAAGGATCGAAGGGCAGCAAGGTCAGTCTGGTGGTTGACGCGCTGCGCAAACTGGGCCATGCCGCGCCGCAATCGGACAAAGGGACAGATTAGATGCTTTACTGGTTGACCGCGCTTTCGGACGGCGGCGATTTCTTCAACCTGTTCCGCTATATCACCTTCCGGGCGGGCGGGTCCTTCATGACCGCGCTGATCTTCGGCTTCCTGTTCGGCCGTCCCCTGATCAACGTGCTGCGCAAGCGGCAGGGCAAGGGCCAGCCGATCCGCAACGATGGCCCCGAAGGGCATTTCGTCAAGGCGGGCACGCCCACGATGGGGGGCCTGCTGATCGTGGGCGCGCTGCTGACCTCGACCCTGATGTGGGCGCGGCTGGACAACCCGTTCATCTGGATCGTGCTTTTCGTCACCATGTCCTTCGCCGCCATCGGCTTTGCCGATGACTATGCCAAGGTCTCCAAGCAGAACACCAAGGGTGTCTCCGGCAAGGTGCGCATGGCGCTGGGTCTGCTGGTCGCGGCCATTGCTGGCTATTGGGCCGCGCAATACCACCCCGATGCGCTGACCAACAAGCTGGCCTTCCCGGTGTTCAAGGAAACCCTGCTGAACCTTGGCTTTCTGTTCGTGCCCTTCGCGATGATCGTGATCGTGGGGGCGGCCAATGCGGTGAACCTGACCGATGGTCTGGACGGGCTGGCCATCATGCCCGTGATGATCGCGTCCGGAACGCTGGGCATCATCGCCTATGCGGTGGGGCGCGTGGACTTTACCGAGTATCTGGACGTCCATTACGTCCCCGGCACGGGCGAGATTCTGGTCTTTGTCGCCGGTCTGATCGGCGGGGGGTTGGGCTTTTTGTGGTATAACGCTCCGCCCGCTGCGGTTTTCATGGGCGATACCGGGTCGCTGGCTCTGGGCGGCGCGCTGGGGGCCATCGCCGTCTCCACCAAGCACGAGATCGTGCTGGCCATCGTCGGCGGCCTTTTCGTGGTCGAGGCGCTGAGCGTGATCATCCAGGTGCTTTACTTCAAACGCACCGGGAAACGCGTCTTCCTGATGGCCCCGATCCATCACCATTACGAGAAGAAGGGCTGGGCGGAATCCACCATCGTGATCCGCTTCTGGATCATCTCGCTGATCCTTGCCATGATCGGTCTGGCCACGCTCAAGGTGCGCTGATGGCAGGGCCCGGCGGCCCTGTCCGGGACCGCGCCGCGATGATCGCGGGGATGAACCCGGTGCCGGACCCGCAGGTCTATGAATTCTGCACCTTTCGCGATGGGCAGGCGGACGCGGAGACCCGCGCCGCTGCCTTGGCCAGTTTCGTCGAGGATGAGGGGCTGTCGCTGATCCTGCGGCAGCCGGACGCGCGGCGCGCCGGGATCGCGCCGGGTCTTGCGATGCGGCGGATCACCTTGTCGGTCCACTCTGCGCTGGACGGGGTCGGGCTGACCGCCGCCGTAGCCTCGGTGCTGGCCGATTACGGCATCGCTTGCAACATGGTTGCGGCCTATCACCATGACCATGTCTTCGTGCCGCTGGATGATGCCGCGCGGGCGCTGGATCTGCTGCGCGGGCTGGCGCGCCGCACGGCAGGCTGAGGCGGCAACCTGTCTTGCCCCTTGCGGGGCCTGTTCGGTGGATCAATCGTTGATCGAGGCGTCGAATTGCACCGTTGTGCTGGTGCTGTCAGCGCCATGCATGAAGCTGATCTGCCCGTTCTGCACACGCCCGCCCGAAAACTCGATCAGGCGGCGGTCCATGCCCTCGGCAGCCGGTTTCACCTGATAGGGCCCCTTTTCCAGCGCCGCGCGCCATGTATCGGCCAGCGAGTCGGGATCTTCGTCCGTGGTGAAGGACAGCATCCGGTTGGCCGACCCGATGCTGCGATCGATCACGATCTCCATGTCCTGCGGCAACGCGATCTCCTCGGGGATCCAGGTATGTGTCGTCTGGTCGGCAAAGGCCGGTGCCAGCGTCAGGCAAAGGGCTGCAAGGGCAAGGCGGGCAGTGCGTTCAACGTTTTTCATGCTGCAAAGATAGGTCAACAGGCCCGCGATGCCAACCTTATGGCCGGATAGACAGAGCATCGGCGATCTTCTGCCCGCCCTTGCGGTCCATCAGGGCGCGTCGCATTGTCTGAACCGATCAGACAGCAGGAGCGACAGATGATTCCGGTGCGCGGACATGAGGGGCAGACACTGGCGGTATTGGGGCTGGGCCGATCGGGTTTGGCCACGGCGCGCAGCCTTGCGGCGGGTGGGGCAACCCCTGTCTGCTGGGATGACAACGCTGCCGCGCGCGACCGCGCCGAGGCCGAGGGTTTCACCATCCGCGACCTGACCCGCGCCGGTGCCTTCGATGACATCGCGAGCCTCATCGTCAGCCCCGGCATCCCGCATCTCTACCCCGAACCCAACCGGGTGATCCGCGCCGCCTATGAGGCGGGGGTGCCGGTCGATAACGATATCGGGCTGTTCTTCCGCTCTCTCGCCGTCAGCGAGTGGGAGGATTTCGACACATCCCCCCGCGTCATCGCCATCACCGGGTCCAACGGCAAATCCACCACATCGGCCCTGATCCATCACATTCTGGAACAGGCCGGGCGGTCTGCGCAACTGGCGGGCAATATCGGACGCGGCGTGCTGGATATCGACCCGCCCGAGGATGGCGGCGTCGTGGTGCTGGAACTGTCCAGCTACCAGACGGATCTGGCCCGCGCCTTGACGCCGGATGTGGCGGTCTTCACCAATCTCAGCCCCGACCATCTGGACCGTCACGCCGGCATGGGCGGCTATTTCGCGGCCAAGCGGCGTCTCTTTGCCGAAGGCGGGCCGGACCGTGCCGTGATCGGTGTGGATGAGGTCGAGGGGCTTTATCTGGCCAACCAACTCTCGGAAGGTCCCGCCGATGACCGGGTGATCCGTGTATCCGCCGCGCAGAAACTGACCGGGCCGGGCTGGCATGTCTTTGCGCGCAAGGGGTTTTTGGCGGAATGGCGCAAGGGCAAGCAGGTGGCCGCCATCGACCTGCGCCCCATGCAGGGCCTGCCCGGAGCGCATAACCACCAGAACGCCTGCGCCGCCTATGCCGCAGCCCGCACGCTGGGACTGGCGCCGCGCGTGATCGAGGCGGGGCTGGCCAGCTATCCGGGCCTGCCGCATCGCAGCCAGACCATCGCCGAGGCGGGTGGGGTGCGCTATGTGAACGACAGCAAGGCCACCAATGTGGACAGCGCCGCCAAGGCGCTGGCGGCTTTCGACAAGGTCCGCTGGATCTGCGGTGGGCTGGAGAAGGAGGGCGGGCTGGACGGTCTGCGCGCCTCATTGGGTTCGGTGGTGAAGGCCTATGTCATCGGGCGCGAGGCGGCGGGGTTCGCCCTGCAATTGCCCGAGGTGGAGACGGAAATCTGCACCACGATGGAGATAGCGGTGGCTCGCGCCATGGCCGAAGCACAACCCGGAGAGGTGGTCTTGCTGGCCCCTGCGGCGGCGAGTTTCGACCAATACGACAACTTCGAGAAACGCGGCGAGGATTTCGCGGCACGGGTCAAAGCGGGGCTGAAGGGGTAGGGGGTTTCCCTGCGCGGCTTACCCCTTTGCCGCGATATCCCTTCCCGCCGCCACGCCACTTGACCAGGCCCATTGGAAGTTGTAGCCGCCCAGCCAGCCGGTCACGTCCACGGCCTCGCCGATGAAATAGAGGCCGGGCACGGTCTTGGACATCATGGATTGCGAGGACAGCCCGTCGGTATCGACCCCGCCAAGGGTCACTTCGGCGGTGCGGTAGCCCTCAGACCCCGTTGGCGTCAGCTCCCACCCGGTCAGGCGATCCGCCAGCGCGCGCAGTTTCACATCGTTCTGATCGGCCAGATTGCCCGTCAGCGCCCAATCCGTGGCCAGATGATCGGCCAGCCGCCCCGGCAGCATCTGCGCCAGCACCGTCTGCATCTGCCTCCGCCCGCTCTCCTGCCGCTGGGCGCGCAGCAGCGCATAGGGATCGGTGCCGGGCATCAGGTTGACGCGGATACTTTCGCCCTCGACCCAATAGCTTGAGATTTGCAGGATGGCAGGACCCGACAGCCCGCGATGGGTGAAGAGCATCGCCTCGGCAAAGCTGGTCGCGTGGCAGGCGGCGGTGACGGGCAAGGCCACGCCCGCCAAGGGCGCGAAACGATCCGGCTGGAAGGTCAGGGGCACAAGAGCAGGGCGGATATCCGTCAGCGCATGGCCGAACTGGCGCGCGATGTCATAGGCCAGACCCGTCGCGCCCATCTTGGGGATCGACTTGCCGCCCGTCGCCACGATCAGGTGCGCGGCCCGCATCACGACCTGCCGCCCCTCCCGCTCCAGCGTCACGGCAAAACCTGCGTCATCCCGCGCCACGGACAATACAGCCGTGGACAGCCACAGATCCGCACCTGCCGCCTTCATCTCGGCCAGCAGCATCGCCACGATCTCTTTCGCTGACCCGTCGCAGAACAACTGCCCCAAGGTCTTTTCATGCCATGCGATACCGTGGCGCGCCACAAGGTCCAGAAAATCCCACTGGGTATAGCGTTTCAGCGCCGATTTGCAGAAATGCGGGTTGCGGCTGATGAAGTTGGCGGGACTGGCATGCAGGTTGGTGAAATTGCACCGCCCACCGCCGGAAATGCGGATCTTCTCGCCCGGTGCCTTTGCGTGATCCACGACCAGAACCCGGCCCCCCGCATGGGCGGCCGCCATCAGCCCCGCGGCTCCGGCACCAAGGATCAGCGTGTCAACCTGCATGGACGGGCAGGTGGCGCGATTTGCCCGCCAAGGCAAGGGGATAAGGCTTTCATTGCGGTTATTTTCGCGCTACACTTGCACCCAGACCCCGCAAAGGGGCGATATTCGAGGCAGTGTACGGCGGTTAACCCATGACAGAGATGGTCTATGGCTCGGTTCCGGTCAGGAACGTAGAGCCTGTTCTTCCCAAATGGTGGCGCACCATCGACCGCTGGTCGATGTCCTGCATCCTGATCCTGTTCGGAATCGGGTTGCTGCTGGGCTTTGCCGCCTCGCCGCCTCTGGCCTCCAAGAACGGGCTGGCGCCATTCCACTATGTCGAACGGCAGGCCATGTTCGGCAGCGTCGCGCTGATCGTGATGTTCCTCACCTCGATGATGAGCCCGCTTCTGGTGCGGCGTCTGGCGGTGGTGGGCTTCACCCTTGCTTTCATTTCGCTGATCGGGCTGCCCTTCTTCGGTACCGATTTCGGCAAGGGCGCGATGCGCTGGTATTCGCTGGGCTTTGCCAGCGTGCAGCCGTCCGAATTCCTCAAGCCCGGTTTCATCGTCGTGGCCGCATGGATGCTGGCCGCGGGGCAAGAGATCAACGGCCCGCCCGGTCGCCTCTGGTCGCTGATGCTGGCCGCCGCCATCGTGCTTTTGCTGGCCTTTCAACCCGATTTCGGGCAGGCGGCGCTGGTGCTGTTCGGCTGGGGTGTGATGTATTTCGTGGCAGGTGCGCCGATGGTCCTTCTGGTGGCGATGGCCGGGCTGGTCGTGCTGGGCGGCACCTTCGCCTATGAGAATTCCGAACATTTCGCCCGCCGCATCGACGGCTTCCTGACCCCCGACGTGGACCCGCGCACGCAGCTGGGCTATGCCACCAACGCCATTCAGGAGGGCGGCTTTTTCGGCGTCGGCGTCGGCGGGGGCGAGGTGAAGTGGTCGCTGCCTGACGCGCATACCGACTTCATCATCGCCGTCGCGGCCGAGGAATATGGCCTTGTCCTCGTCCTGTGCATCATCCTGCTCTATGCCAGTGTGGTCGTGCGCTCGCTGCTGCGTCTGATGCGCGAGCGTGATCCCTTCATCCGGCTGGCCGGCACGGGGCTGGCCTGCATGTTCGGCGTGCAGGCGATGATCAACATGGGCGTGGCCGTGCGCCTGCTGCCCGCCAAGGGCATGACCTTGCCCTTCGTCAGCTATGGTGGCTCGTCCCTGATCGCGGGCGGCATCGCCGTCGGCATGCTGCTGGCCTTCACCCGCACCCGTCCGCAGGGCGAGATCGGAGACATCCTGAGAGGGCGCATCCGATGAACCGCGACGCGCCTTTGCTGGTCATCGCCGCCGGTGGCACCGGCGGGCACATGTTCCCGGCCCAATCGCTGGCCGAGGTGATGCTGCGTCGGGGCTGGCGCGTGAAGCTCAGCACCGATGCGCGCGGCGCGCGCTATACGGGCGGCTTTCCCCATTCGGTCGAGATCGAGCAGATCGCCAGCGCCACCTTTGCGCGCGGTGGCGTGCTGGCCCGCGCGATGGTGCCCTTCCGCGTGCTGGGCGGCATTCTGGGCGCGCTCTGGCGGATGCGGGGGGATCGGCCCGTCGCGGTGGTGGGCTTTGGCGGATACCCCGCGATCCCGGCCATGGCCGCGGCAACGCTCTTGCGCCTGCCGCGCATGATCCATGAACAGAACGGCGTGCTGGGCCGGGTGAACCGGCTGTTTGCGCGGCGGGTGGACCGGGTTGCCTGTGGCACATGGCCCACCGACCTGCCCGCCGGAATCGAGGGCGCGGATGTGGGCAACCCCGTGCGCGCCGCTGTGCTGGAACGCGCGGGCGCGGGCTATATCGCGCCGGGGGATTACCCGATGTCGCTGCTGGTGATCGGCGGAAGCCAGGGGGCGCGCGTCTTGTCGGATGTGGTGCCCGCCGCCGTTGCCGCTTTGCCGGATGCCCTGCGCCGCAATATCCGCGTCAGCCATCAGGCCCGCGCCGAGGATGTCGAGCGGGTCGAGGCCGCCTATGCCAGCGCCGGGATCGGCGCTGAGGTGCAACCCTTCTTTCAGGACGTGCCCCGCCGCATGAGCGAGGCGCAATTGGTCATCAGCCGGGCAGGCGCCTCCAGCGTGGCCGATCTCAGCGTGATCGGCCGCCCCTCGATCCTGATCCCCTTCGCGGCAGCGACCGCTGACCACCAAAGCGCCAATGCGCGCGGGCTGGTCGCGGCGGGCGCCGCGATCCTGATCCCCGAAAGCCGGCTGGACGCGCAGGTTCTGGCCGAACAGATGACGCTGGTGCTGGACAATCCCCAAGGGGCCGAGGATATGGCCCGTGCGGCGCTGTCCTGCGGCCGCCCCGATGCGGCGCAGACGCTGGCCGATATGGTCGAGGCGCTGGCCCAGACAAGCAAGACCCGGAAAGGCAAGGCATGAACGCGGCAACGAAACTTCCCGGCGATGTCGGCCCCATCCATTTCGTCGGCATCGGTGGGATCGGCATGTCCGGCATCGCCGAGGTGCTGCTGAACCACGGCTATACGGTGCAGGGCTCGGACCAGAAAACCACCAAGATCACCGACCGTCTGGCGGGTCTGGGGGCCACGATCTTTGAAGGACAGGCCGCCGCGAACCTGACAGGCGCGCAGGTCGTCGTGATCTCCAGCGCGATCAAGCCGGGCAATCCCGAACTGGACGAGGCCCGCCGCATGGGCCTGCCGATCGTGCGCCGGGCCGAGATGCTGGCCGAGTTGATGCGGCTGAAATCCAACATCGCCATCGCGGGCACCCATGGCAAGACCACCACCACGACGATGGTGGCCGAGGTGCTGGTGGCGGGCGGGATCGACCCCACGGTCGTGAATGGCGGGATCATCCATGCCTATGGCTCCAATGCGCGGATGGGGCAGGGCGAATGGATGGTGGTCGAGGCGGACGAGAGTGACGGCACTTTCAACCGCCTGCCTGCGACCATTGCCATCGTCACCAATATCGACCCCGAACATATGGAACATTGGGGCGATTTCGAGCGGCTGAAACAGGGCTTTGTCGATTTCGTCTCGAATATCCCCTTCTACGGCGTGGCCGTCTGCTGCACGGATCATCCCGAAGTGCGCAGCCTTGTGGGCAAGATCACCGACCGCCGCGTCATCACCTATGGCTTCAACGCGCAGGCGGATGTGCGCGCGTTGAACCTGCGCTACGACGCCGGTGTGGCCCATTTCGACATCGCCCTTCAGACCGAGGATATTCTGATCGAGGGCTGCACCCTGCCGATGCCGGGGGATCACAACGTCTCGAACGCGCTGGCGGCTGTGGCCGTGGCGCGGCATCTGGGCATGAAGGGTGACGAGATCCGGGGCGCGCTGGCGGCCTTTGGCGGCGTCAACCGGCGCTTCACCAAGGTGGGCGAGGTGAACGGCGTCACCATCATCGACGATTATGGCCACCATCCGGTCGAGATCGCCGCCGTCTTGCGCGCCGCACGGCAGGCAACACAGGGCCGCGTGATTGCGGTGCATCAGCCGCATCGCTACACCCGCCTGTCGGCGCTGTTCGAGGATTTCTGCGGCTGTTTCAACGAGGCGGACGTGGTCGCAATCGCCGAGGTCTATGCCGCGGGCGAGGCACCTATTGCAGGCGCCAGCCGCGACGATCTGGTGGCGGGGCTGATCCGGCACGGGCATCGCCATGCGCGGGCGGTCACGGATGAGGATGATCTGCTGCGATTGGTGCGCGAACAGGCGCGTCCGGGGGATATGGTGGTCTGTCTTGGGGCAGGCACGATCAGCGCATGGGCAAACAACCTGCCCGCGCGGCTGCAAGGCTGAGCGCGTGCGCCCGGTCCGCGCCCGTTGCATGACGCGGCACGGATGCGCGATGAGTATTTTTGGCAAGATGAAGCAGGGCGCGCGCAGGCAGGAGGCGGGCCATGGCTGAGGCGTTGAAACGTCGGATCGGACCGGGCCTGCTGACAGCCTACGGCGTGGGTATCATGGTCGGCGCGGGCATCTATGTGCTGACCGGGGCCGCAGCAGGGGCGGCGGGTGTCTGGGCGCCGCTGTCCTTTCTGCTGGCGGCCATCGTCGCGGTGCCCACGGCGCTCAGCTTTTCCGAACTGGCGGCGCGCATCCCCGAAGCGGCGGGGGATTCCTCTTATGTGGAAGTCGGTCTGCGGCGGCACGGGCTGGCCGTGGCGGTGGGGGCGGTCAATGTGGTCGCGGGCACGGTGGCGGCGGCGGCGGTGCTGCGCGGCGGTGTGGGATATCTGACCTCGATCCTGGATATTCCCTTTGTCTGGGGTGTGCTGGGTCTTGGGGCGGCGATGACCCTGATCGCGCTGGTCGGGGTGTTGGAAAGCCTGGCCTTCGCCGCGCTCATGACCGTGATCGAGGTGATCGGCCTGACCTTGGTGATCGCGGCGGGTTTCGCGGCCGCGCCCGTGGCGGACTGGACTGCACCGCCAGCGCCCGAATGGTCCGGCGTGGCGGCGGCGACGATCTTCGCCTTCTTCGCCTTCATCGGCTTTGACGACATGGTCAACATGGCCGAGGAGGCGCGCGAACCCGAACGCAACATGCCGCGCGCGATCCTTGGGGCGCTGGCGATCACGGGTCTTCTTTACATGCTGGTCTCGCTTGCCGCCGTGCGCGCCGTCCCGCGCGAGGTGCTGGGGGCCTCCGAACGCCCGCTGGCGCTGGTCTGGGAGGCGGGGATGGGCACCTCCGCCGCCTTTCTGGCGGCCATAGCGGTGGCGGCGGCGCTGAACGGGGTGCTGGCGCAGATCGTCATGGCGGCGCGGGTGCTGTTTGGCCTTGGCAAACGCTCGCCGGGTCTGTCGGTGTTCCGCCACGCGCATAAACGCTTCGGCACGCCGGTGCTGGGCACGCTGGTCATCGGGGCGGCGGTCACGCTGTCAGCCCTGACCCTGCCCGTGGCGGTGCTGGCCGAGATCACGACGCAGGCCCTGCTGATCGTCTTCATCATCGTCAATGCCGCCCTGATCGGGTTGAAGCGGCAGGTGCCGGAGGGGCCTTTCGTGGTGCCCATGGCCGTGCCGGTGCTGGGCATCGTCACCTGTGTGGCCACATTCATGGCCTCGCTGATCGGAGGTGCATCATGAGCCTGTCGCTGATCCTCGCCTGTCTCTGGGCTGTGGCCGCCAACCTTGCCGCGATGATCCCCTCGCGCGACAATCACTGGCGGCGCGCCTATGTGCTGATCGTCTGCGGTATTCCCCTTCTGGGCTATGTGACCTATGAGAACGGTCCGGTCGCCGGGCTGATCGCCATGGCGGCCGGGATGAGCCTATTGCGCTGGCCGGTGGTCTATCTGGGCCGCTGGATGCGCCGCCGGATGGAGAAATGAGATGGCCCGACCCGATGCGATTGCGGGGCTGCGCGGCAGCCTGACGGCAGGAAAGCCCCTGTCCGAATTGACATGGTTGCGCGTGGGCGGACCTGCCGACTGGATCTACCAGCCCGCCGATGCCGATGATCTGGCGCTTTTCCTGCGGGAACTGGATGCGGATGTGCCGGTTTTTCCCATGGGTGTGGGCAGCAACCTGATCGTGCGCGACGGCGGCCTGCGCGCCGTGGTGATCCGGCTGGGGCGCGGCTTCAACGGGATCGAGGTGGCAGGCGACTGCGTCACCGCAGGGGCAGCGGCGCTGGATGCCCATGTGGCGCGCCGCGCGGCCGAGGCCGGACTGGACCTGACCTTCCTGCGCACCATTCCGGGCAGCATCGGCGGGGCGGTGCGGATGAATGCGGGCTGCTATGGCAGCTATGTGGCTGATGTTCTGATCGATGCCACGGTCGTCACCCGCGACGGCCGGATCGTGACCCTGACGCCGAATGCGCTGCAATTCGCCTATCGCCAAAGCCATCTGCCCGAGGGTTGGGTGCTGATCGGCGCCACGTTCAGGGCCCCCGCAGGCGACCCCGCCCGACTGGCCGCCCGGATGGACGAGCAGATCGCAAAACGCGACGCCAGCCAGCCCACGCGCGACCGCAGCGCCGGCAGCACCTTCCGCAACCCTGCCGGGTTTTCCAGCACCGGACGGGCCGATGATGTGCACGATCTGAAGGCGTGGAAGGTCATCGAGGATGCCGGGATGCGCGGCGCGCGTCTGGGCGGCGCGCAGATGAGCGAGATGCACGCCAATTTTCTGATCAATGCCGGGGGGGCGACAGCCGCCGATCTGGAAATGCTTGGTGAAATGGTGCGAAAAAAGGTTTACGATTCAACCGGTATCACGCTAGAGTGGGAAATCATGAGGGTCGGCGAAACGATCCCGGAACGCGGTTGACAGGCACTAGCAAAAAACGGGGTCACAAAAGACCCGGGAACTGAGGCACGAATTGGGTATGTCGGGCAGGACAACCCCCAAGGTTGCAGTATTGATGGGCGGCGCTTCGGCTGAACGCGAGGTCTCCCTGTCATCAGGGCGCGAATGCGCCGCAGCATTGAGGGGCGAAGGATATGAGGTCGTTGCGCTGGACGCAGGGCCCGACCTTGCTGCGCGCCTGACCGAGATTGCTCCCGATGTCGTCTTCAACGCCCTGCATGGCCGCTGGGGCGAGGATGGCTGCGTGCAGGGGATGCTGGAATGGCTGCGTTTGCCCTATACCCATTCGGGCGTGCTGGCCTCGGCCCTGGCGATGGACAAGCAGCGCACCAAGGATCTCTACCGCAGTGAGGGACTGCCCGTGGTGCCCAGCCTGCTGGCACATCAGGCCGAGATTGCGGCCAGCCACCTGATGGACCCACCCTATGTGGTCAAACCCTATGACGAAGGGTCTTCGGTCGGCGTCGTGATCGTGCGTGAAGGCATGAACGCGCCCCGCCTGCCGGATGGTCTGCCGGATGTGCTGATGGTCGAGGCTTATGCGCCGGGTCGCGAATTGACCGTGACCGTCATGGGCGACCGCGCATTGGGCGTGACCGAGATCATCACCGATGGCTGGTATGACTATGACGCCAAGTACAAGCCCGGCGGGTCGCGCCATGTCTGCCCGGCCGAACTGCCTGCCCAGATCACGGATGCCTGCCTTGACTATGCGCTGCGCGCGCATCGCGTTCTGGGCTGCCGTGGCGTGACCCGCACCGACCTGCGCTGGGACGAGGCGCGCGGGCTGGACGGTCTGGTGCTGCTGGAAACCAATACGCAACCGGGCATGACGCCCACTTCGCTCTCGCCCGAACATGCCGGACTGGCGGGCCTCAGCTTCGGGCAGTTCTGTGCCTGGATGGTGGAGGATGCGTCATGCAACAGATAGGCCCGCGACTCGATCCGGCCCCCTCGCGCTGGTCCTACCGGATGCAGCGCCTGATGCTGACGCCGCTCTATCGCAACCTGTTGCGCGTCGGTCTGCCCTTCGTCATCGCCTTCGGGTCGGTCACGATCTACATGTCTGACGACATGCGGCGCGAGGCCGTGGTCACCGGGATCACCGATCTGCGCGACCAGTTCCAGAGCAGACCGGAGTTCATGGTCAGCCTCATGGCCATCGACGGGGCCTCGACCTCTGTCGCCGAAGACATCCGCGAGATCCTGCAACTGGATTTTCCCGTCAGCAGCTTCGATCTGGACCTTGAGGCGATCCTGACCGCGATCCGCGAATTGCCCGCCGTGGCGGATGCGCGCGTGCGCGTGCGCTCGGGCGGCATCCTTCAGGTCGATGTGACCGAGCGGGTGCCGGCGGTGCTCTGGCGGACGGCTCAGGGTCTTGAGGTGCTGGACGCGGACGGCATGATCACCGGCCCCGCCACCTCGCGCGAGGAATATGCCACCCTGCCGCTGATTGCGGGCGAGGGGGCGGACAAACATGTGACCGAAGCGCTGGATCTGGTCCGCGCCGCCGGGCCGCTGGGCGCGCGGATGCGTGGCCTCGTGCGCATGGGCGAACGGCGCTGGGATGTGGTGCTTGACCGTGATCAGCGCATTCTTCTGCCCGAGGATGCGCCGGTGCAGGCGCTGGAGCGTGTCATCGCGCTGGGGCAGGTCCACGAGATGCTGGAACGGGATCTGGCCGTGGTCGACATGCGACTGGCGGCACGCCCGACGATCCGGATGAATGCCGCCGCTGTTGAACAGTGGCACGAATTGCAGGCAACAAACGCAGGGATAGCAGGACGATGATCGAGCTTTACCACAGCCAGCGCGCCATGCGGAACATGCGCCGCGCCGCCATGCAACGCGGTGTCGTGGCCATTCTGGATGTGGGCAGCTCCAAGATTGCCTGTCTGGTCCTGCGCTTCGACGGGGCCGATCGCGGCACCGAAACGGAAGGAATCGGCCCGATGGCAGGGCAGGCGGGGTTCCGCGTGATCGGGGCCGCCACCACCCGCTCGCGCGGGGTGCGCTTCGGCGAGATCCACGCCATGCAGGAAACCGAACGCGCGATCCGCACCGCGGTGCAGGCCGCGCAGAAGATGGCCAATATCCGCGTCGATCATGTCATCGCCTGTTTCTCGGGCGGTGATCCGCGCAGCTATGGTCTGGCCGGGGCCATCGACCTGGAAGGGCATGTGGTCACCGAACAGGATGTCAGCCGCGTGCTCAGCGCCTGCGACGTGCCGGATTACGGCGACGGGCGCGAGGTGCTCCACGCCCAGCCCGTCAACTTTGCGCTGGACCACCGCTCGGGTCTGGGCGATCCGCGCGGCCAGATGGGGATGCGACTGGCCACGGACATGCACATGCTGACCGTGGACGGCATCGCGATCCAGAACCTGGCCCATTGCGTCAAGCGGTGCGATCTGGAACTGGCCGGCGTCGCCTCATCCTCTTACGTGTCGGGCATTTCGGCGCTGGTCGAGGACGAGCAGGAACTGGGAGCGGCCTGCATCGACATGGGCGGCGGCACCACCGGCATCTCGATCTTCATGAAAAAGCACATGATCTTTGCCGACTCGGTGCGGATGGGGGGCGATCATGTCACGGGCGACATTTCGATGGGGCTTGGTGTGCCCGCCTCGACCGCCGAACGGATCAAGACCTTTTATGGCGGCGTCGTGGCCACAGGCATGGACGACCGCGAGATGATCGAGATCGGCGGCGACACGGGCGATTGGGAACATGACCGGCGCACCGTCAGCCGGGCCGAACTGATCGGCATCATGCGCCCGCGGGTCGAGGAAATTCTGGAAGAGGTCCGCGCAAGGCTGGATGCGGCCGGGTTCGATCATCTGCCCAGCCAGCAAATTGTTCTGACCGGCGGCGGCAGCCAGATTCCCGGATTGGATGGATTGGCCAGTCGAATACTGGGGCATCAGGTCCGGCTTGGTCGCCCTCTGCGTGTGCACGGGCTGCCACAATCTGTCACGGGCCCCGGTTTTGCCAGCGCGGTCGGCCTGTGCCTGTTCGCCGCGCATCCGCAGGACGAGTGGTGGGACTTCGAGATTCCCGTGGATCGCTACCCTGCACGATCTCTCAAGAGGGCCGTAAAATGGTTCAAGGACAACTGGTAACCGCAATATCTGGCATGTTGAGCGAAATCCCGCGTGAGGCGAGCATTTCTTCGCCACATTTTGTGGTTAATTCGCGTTTTTTTGGTGACGTTCAGACCCACACAGGTTAACATCCGTGTGGATTAGGCAAAATAATGCCCGTGAATACGGGCCGAAACCTCAGGCGGACAGATCATGACATTGAACCTTTCGATGCCCGGACATGAAGAACTGAAGCCCCGGATCACCGTATTTGGTGTCGGCGGTGCTGGCGGCAACGCGGTCAACAACATGATCGAGAAAAAGCTGACGGGCGTCGAATTCGTGGTGGCCAACACCGATGCGCAGGCCTTGCAGCAAAGCAACGCCCCCAGCCGCATCCAGCTGGGCGTCAAGGTCACCGAAGGTCTGGGGGCAGGGGCCCGTGCCGCCGTGGGCGCCGCCGCCGCCGAGGAATCGATCGAACAGATCGTCGACCATCTGGCCGGCGCGCATATGTGCTTCATCACCGCAGGCATGGGCGGCGGCACCGGCACCGGGGCGGCCCCCATCATCGCGCAGGCCGCGCGCGAGCTGGGTGTTCTGACCGTGGGCGTGGTGACCAAACCCTTCCAGTTCGAAGGTGCCAAGCGGATGCGTCAGGCCGAAGAAGGTGTCGAGGCGCTGCAGAAGATGGTCGATACGCTGATCATCATTCCGAACCAGAACCTCTTCCGTCTGGCCAATGAGAAAACGACCTTCACCGAAGCCTTCTCGATGGCCGATGACGTGCTCTATCAGGGCGTCAAGGGCGTGACCGACCTGATGGTCCGTCCGGGTCTCATCAACCTCGACTTCGCCGATGTCCGCGCCGTCATGGACGAAATGGGCAAGGCGATGATGGGCACGGGCGAAGCCTCGGGCGAAGATCGCGCCATTCAGGCCGCCGAAAAGGCCATCGCCAACCCGCTGCTGGATGAAATCAGCCTGCGCGGCGCCAAGGGCGTGCTGATCAACATCACCGGCGGTCACGACCTGACCCTGTTCGAACTGGACGAGGCCGCGAACCGCATCCGCGAGGAAGTGGACGCCGATGCCAATATCATCGTCGGCTCGACCCTGGATACCGACATGGAAGGCATGATGCGCGTCAGCGTTGTCGCCACGGGCATCGACGCCGTCGAAGTGAACACCGACATGCCGGTCCCCCGCCGCCGCATGTCCCAGCCGCTGAGCCAGCCGACACCCGCTCCGGTCGAGGCCCCGGCGGCACAGGCCCGTCCGGCCGCACCTGCACCCGTGCAGGAACCCGCGCCCGCGCCGCAGCAGGCCCCGCAGCGCCCCGCCGCTGCCGCCCGCACGCCCGAGCCCACGTTCTTTGAAGATCTGGACGTGGATCAGGTCGCCGCAAGCGAGCAGATGGAAGACATCTTCGCCGACGACGCGCAGTATGACGACTCGCTGCCGCCGCCCGCCTATCAGCCGCGCCAGACCCAGGCCCCGGCTGCCCGCTATGAGGATGAGGCACAGAATTTCGTGGCGCCCCGTCCGGCCCCTCCCGGCACACCCTCGCCCGAGGCGATGGCCCGCCTGCATCACGCCGTCAACAAGGCCGCACCGCAGTCGCAGCGTCCCGTGGCCCAGCCCCAGCCGGAACCCGAGCAGCGCCCGCGCTTCGGGATCAATTCGCTGATCAACCGCATGACCGGCCATTCGGCCGAGTCGCAGGAACGCGCCCCCGCGCAACCCCCGCGCCAGCAGCCGCCGGTTCGCGCGCAGGCGCCGCAGGGCTATGCCCAGCAAGCCCGCGCCACCCCGTCCGAAGCCACGGATCCCGATCAGGAACGGATCGAGATTCCGGCCTTCCTGCGGCGTCAGGCGAACTGATCACGCAACATTTGCGTGACTGATCCGATCGCGAAAGACCGCCTCCGGGCGGTCTTTTTCTTTTTGTTTCATAGGGCTTTAGGTCTGTTCCGCCGCAGTGCGGCAACTATCCGCCCATCCCCTGCGCGGATGTTTCAAACCGTTACAAAGATTGAATTGTTACCAAAGCGTCACATCCCTATTTTCCTGTCACAGCGGGAGAACACCGCGACAGCAGACCCAGAGGCTTGACGTGCAGCATACTTTGAAATCGGCGATACGCTTCGATGGGGTCGGATTGCATTCGGGCCAGCCGGTCTGCATGGTGATCCGTCCCGCAGCGGCCGAGCACGGCATCTGGTTCCGTCGCAGCGACGTGCTGTTCGGGGATGCCATGATCCCCGCTCGCTGGGATTCCGTCCGCCAGTCGCCGCTCTGCACCTTTCTGGAAAATGAACAAGGCGTCAGCGTCTCGACCGTCGAGCATGTGATGGCCGCGCTTGCAGGATGCGGCGTGCACAATGCGCTGATCGAGGTGGATGGGCCTGAAGTGCCGATCCTTGACGGCAGTTCCGCCTCCTTCGTCCGGGCCATCCTGAACCGTGGCCTGCGCCAGCAATCCGCACCCGTGCGCGCGATCCGCGTTCTGGAAACCGTCGAAGTGCGCCGTGGCGATGCCTGGGCGCGTCTGTCGCCCGCCGATCGTCTGGTGATCGACTTCAGCATCAAGTTCGACGATGCCGCCATTGGCGAGCAGTCCAAGTCCCTGCCGATGTCCAATGGCAGCTTCGTGCGCGAACTCTGCGACAGCCGCACCTTCTGCCGTCAGGCCGATGTGGACATGATGCGCGCGCAAGGGCTGGCCCTTGGCGGCACGCTTGAGAATGCCGTGGTGGTCGATGGCGACCGTATCCTGACACCCGGTGGCCTGCGCCACAGGGACGAGGCCGTGCGCCACAAGATGCTGGACGCGCTGGGGGATCTGGCGCTGGCTGGCGGGCCGTTGCTGGGGGCCTATACCGGCCACCGCGCGGGCCATGCCCTGACCAATGATCTGCTGCGGGCGCTGTTCGCCCGCCCCTCGGCCTATAGCATGGTGGTCTGTGACGCGGCGATGACCGCGCGTCTGCCCGGTGTGGACATCCACATGGACGAAATTCCCGCAGTCGCATAGGCTGCATGCTGCCGTCATCGGACAGCATGGGACCGAGTATTTGCGCCAAAGGCGTTTTGCACCGGAATTTTCTGTGCTAGGACCGTCGGTAACGGCAGGGCAAAGACCTGCTGACGTGACCAGACAAGGGTGAGAGCAAGCATGACAGGCGGGTCCCGGGCAAAGGTGATCGGTGGCGTTCTACTGGCTGTTTGGCTGGCCGGATGCGACAGCGTGACGGAACGCGCAGGGCGCGGATCGATTCCCCTCGACGGTTTCACCGCCGAACAGATCTATGAGCGCGGCGAATTCGAGATCGACCGCAGCCGTCCCGAAGACGCGGCCTTCTATTTCGCGGAAATCGAACGCCTCTATCCCTATTCCGAATGGGCCAAGCGTGGCCTCATCATGCAGGCGTTTTCCTACCATTCCGCCCGTGACTTCGAAAACAGCCGCGCGGCTGCGCAGCGCTATATCGACTTCTACCCGGCGGATGAGGATGCGGCCTATGCGCAATATCTGTTGGCGCTGTCCTATTACGACCAGATCGACGATGTGGGCCGCGATCAGGGCCTGACCTTTCAGGCGCTCCAATCGCTGCGCACCGTGATCGAGGTTTATCCCGACAGCGAATATGCCTCCTCTGCGGTGCTCAAGTTCGATCTTGCCTTCGACCATCTGGCCGGGAAAGAGATGGAGATCGGGCGCTACTACCTCAAGGGCGCGCATTACACCGCTGCGATCAATCGCTTCCGTGTCGTCGTGCAGGACTTCCAGACCACCAGCCACACCGCCGAAGCGCTGCATCGTCTGGTCGAGGCCTATCTTTCGCTGGGTCTGACCCAGGAGGCGCAGACCGCGGGTGCGATCCTTGGCCATAACTTCCGCTCCACCACCTGGTATGAGGACAGCTTCAAGCTGCTGACCGGGCGCGGGCTGGAACTGGAAGCGGCGGGCGACAGCTGGCTGGCGCAGATCTACCGTCAGACGATCCGGGGACAGTGGCTGTGATGCCTTGCCCTGCGGTCTGTGGCCGTCTGGCATGAGCCGGGGGCACTGGGGACATGCTGCGCGCGCTTGAAATCCGCGACATGCTCATCATTGACCGGCTGGACCTGACCTTCCAGCCGGGTCTGAACGTCCTGACCGGCGAAACCGGCGCAGGCAAGTCGATCCTGCTTGATTCCCTTGGCTTCGTTCTGGGCTGGCGCGGCCGGGCCGAACTGGTCCGGCAGGGGGCCGAGCAGGGCGAGGTTGTCGCGGTGTTCGACCTGCCCGACGGGCACGCCGCCCATGCCGTGCTGGAAGAGGCGGGGCTGCCCAGCGGCCCGGAACTGATCCTGCGCCGGATCAACACCCGCGATGGGCGCAAGACATCCTGGATCAATGACCGCCGCTGCTCGGGCGAGGTGCTGCGCGCCCTCTCGGACCGGCTGGTGGAACTGCATGGCCAGCATGACGACCGCGGCCTGCTCGACCCCAAGGGCCACCGCGCCCTGCTGGATGCCTTTGGCGGGGTGGCCCCGCTTCTGGACACCACGCGCGAGACATGGCGCGCGCGGTCGCGCCTGTCCAGACGCCTGACCGAGGCCGAGGCGGCCATCGCCGCTGTGCGCGCCGAGGAAGACTATCTGCGCCACGCCGTCGCCGAACTGGACGCGATGGACCCGCAGCCGGGCGAGGAGGCCGAACTGGACGCGCGCCGCCGCCTGATGCAGGGGGCCGAGCGGATGCGCGAGGATATGGCCCGCGCCCATGCCGCCCTTGGCCCGCAGGGGGCCGAAGGGGCGATGGGCGACGCGCTGCGCTGGCTGGACGGTCTGGCCGACCGGGCCGAAGGGATGCTCGATGCCCCCCTTGAGGCACTCGGGCGCGCGCTGAACGAGCTGGCGGATGCGGTGCAGGGCGTGGAACGCGCGCAGGATGTCCTCAGCTTCAATCCGCATGAGCTGGAAGAAACCGAGGAACGTCTCTTCGCGATCCGGGCGCTGGCGCGCAAGCATGACGTGCTGGCCGATGATCTGGGCCAGTTTGCCCAGGGTCTGCGCGACCGTCTGGCGGCCCTTGACCGGGGCGACGCCGATCTGCGCGCGCTCAGGGCCGAACTGGCGCAGGCCGAGGCTGCCTTCGATGTGGCGGCCCGCGCCCTGACCGATGCGCGGGCCGAGGCGGCAGGGCGGCTGGATGCGGCCGTCACGGCGGAACTGGCCCCGCTCAAGATGGAACGCGCGGTCTTTCGCACCGAGATTGCCGCCGCCGAACCCGGACCGGAGGGGCGCGACAGCGTCACCTTCAGCGTGGCCACCAACCCCGGTGCGCCTGCCGGACCACTGGCGCGCATCGCCTCGGGCGGGGAACTCAGCCGGTTTTTGCTGGCGCTGAAAGTCTGCCTCAGCGACAGCAATGCCGGAATCACCATGATCTTCGACGAGATCGACCGCGGTGTCGGCGGCGCGACGGCAGATGCCGTGGGCCGCAGGCTGGCCGCGCTGGCCGAGGGCGGGCAGGTGCTGGTCGTCACCCATTCACCGCAGGTCGCGGCCCTTGGCGCCCATCACTGGCGTGTGGAAAAGCGGGTGCGGGACGAGATGACGACGACCACCGTGGTGCCGCTGGACGCATCCGCCCGCGTGGACGAGATCGCGCGCATGGTCGCCGGCGACACGATCACCGACGAGGCGCGCGGCGCCGCCCGCGCGCTGCTGGCGGGCACGGTCTGACGCGTCACATGCCGCGCCTGATGCGCCGTTGTTTTTGAGTATTTTTGGCAAGATGAAGCGGGGGGCTTAGCCCTGCCGCAGCATCTTGCCGGGGTTCATGATATTGCCGGGGTCCAGTGCCAGCTTGAGGCTGCGCATCACATCCCATCCCGCCCCATGTTCGGCCTGCATGTAATCCAGCTTGCCCAGACCCACGCCATGCTCGCCCGTGGCCGTGCCCCCCAGCGCCAGCGCCCGTGTCACCATGCGATGCGACAGATCATGGGCGGCGGCGACCTCGGCGGGGTTCTGATCGTCATAGAGCAGGATCGCATGGAAATTGCCGTCCCCCACATGGCCCAGGATTGGCCCCGCAATCGGCGAGGCCGCGATATCCGCCTGCGTCTGCGTCACCGCCTCGGCCAAGCGCGAGATCGGCACGCAGATATCGGTCACCAGCGCGACGCTGCCGGGGCGGGAGGCCTTGATCGCGTAATAGGCATTGTGCCGCATCGCCCAAAGGGCGCTGCGATCCTCGGGCCGGGTGGCCCAGTCAAAGCCGGTGCCGCCATGATCTGCGACGATCTCGCCAAAGGTTTCGGCCTGTTCGCGCACGCCACTGTCCGAGCCGTGGAATTCCACCATCAGATGCGGCGTCAAGGGAATATCCGTGCCGGACCATGCGTTGACGGCTGCCACGCTGGCCGCGTCGATGAATTCGATCCGCGCCATGGGCAGACCCATCTGGATCGTGTCGATCACGGCGGCGACCGCCTCGTCCATCTGCGCAAAGCCGCAGATCGCCGCCGCAGTCGCTTCGGGCTGGCCCCGCAGCCGCAAGGTCAGTTCGGTGATCAGGCCAAGCGTTCCCTCGGCCCCGACGAACAACCCCGTCAGGTCATATCCCGCCGCCGTCTTGCGTGCGCGCGTGCCCGTGCGGATGATGCGCCCATCGGCCAGCACCACCTCCAGTCCCAGCAACATTGTCCCGCATCGTGCCGTAACGCACCGCCGTGGTGCCGCTGGCCCGCGTCGAGGCCATTCCCCCGATCGAGGCATTGGCGCCGGGATCGACCGGAAAGAACAAGCCCGTGGCCCGCAGTTCGGCATTCAACGCCTCGCGCGTGATGCCGGGCTGCACGACCACATCCATATCCTCAGGATTGACCTGCAACACCTTGTTCATCAATCGAAAATCCACACAAACCCCGCCATGGGGCGACTGCGCCTGCCCCTCAAGCGAGGTGCCCGCACCATAGCCCACCACAGGCACGCCATGGGCCGCGCAGATCCCCACGATCGCTGCCACCTCGGCCGTGCTCTCGGGATAGACCACCGCATCGGGCGGCATGGACGGGAAATGCGTCTCCGAGCGGCCATGCTGGTCCAGTTCGGACTTGGACCGGGTGGCGCGTTGTCCTAACAAGGAGGTCAGATCGTCAAAGGCTGTCGGGCGGGTCATCGGGGTCTCCGAAAGGGGCGGGTGCACCGACCCTAGGCCAAGGCGACCAGACGGGGAAGGGGCAAGACCATGGTCAGAGCGAGGGATGGATGGCCCGAAAGGCAAGCGACCCCGTGCAGGACGGACATCGTCTGATGCCGCAGACCCTGAGGGCGCAGCTGTCGCAGCTTCTGACTCAGGCGCGGCAATTTCTGGCCGAGGTCTGGCGCGTCTTGCGCCAACGCGGCCCCAGCCAGTTCCAGTTCTGGCTGATCGCCCTGATCATCGGCATTGCCGCCGGTTTCGCCGCCCTGCTGTTCCGCAAGGGGATCGAAGTGCTGCAGGCGGTTCTCTACGGCACGGATGACGTGGCGATGCTGCACAGCTTTGCCCTGACCATGCCCTGGTATTGGGTTCTGGCCCTGCCGATCGCGGGCGGTCTGGTGGTCGGGCTGATCCTGCACCGCTTCACTCCGGATGCGCGGGTGCGCTCGGTCGCGGATGTGATCGAGGGAGCCGCGCTGCAGGACGGGCGGGTCGAGCATCGTGCGGGCCTTGCTTCGGCGGCGGCCTCGCTTATCACCCTGTCCACCGGCGGGTCGAGCGGGCGGGAAGGTCCTGTCGTGCATATGGCCGCCGTCATCTCAAGCTGGGTCAGCGAGCGGATTCGCGCGGACGGGATCACCGGGCGCGACCTGCTGGGCTGTGCCGTCGCCGCCGCCGTCTCGGCCAGTTTCAACGCGCCCATCGCGGGGGCGCTTTTTGCGCTGGAAGTGGTGCTGAGGCATTTCGCTGTGCATGCCTTCGCGCCCATCGCCATTGCCGCCGTGGCGGGCACCGTGATCAACCGGATCGAATATGGCGGCGTGACGGAATTCGTGCTGCCGGGGATCAACACGCTGGAATTCTATGGCGAACTGCCCGCGTTCCTGATCCTCGGGCTGCTCTGCGGGCTTGTGGCCACGGTGCTGATGCGCGCGATCTTCGTGGCCGAGGACATGGGCAACCGCATCCAGACCGCAACCGGCCTGCCGCGCTGGCTGCGCCCGGCGGTGTCGGGGGCCATGCTGGGCGGGCTGGCGATCTGGTTTCCCCATATCATCGGCGTCGGCTACGAGACGACATCCGCCGCCCTGACCGGCCAGCTTCTGCTTTGGGAGGCGGTCGTGTTCTGCATACTCAAGGTGCTGGCTGTCGCCATCACCATGGGCGGGCGCATGGGGGGCGGGGTCTTCTCGCCCGCGCTGATGGTGGGCGCGCTGACCGGGCTGGCCTTCGGCATGATCGCCACGGCCATCTTCCCCGACGTGTCGGGGGCCAGCACGATCTATGCGCTGGCGGGCATGGGGGCGGTCGCCGCCGCCGTGCTGGGCGCTCCGATCTCGACCACGCTGATCGTGTTCGAGATGACCGGCGACTGGCAGATCGGCATCGCGGTCATGGTGGCGGTCTCGCTCTCCACGGCGCTGGCCTCACGGCTGGTGGACCGGTCCTTCTTTCTCACCCAGCTCGAACGGCGCGGCGTGCATCTGGCGGCCGGGCCGCAGGCCTATCTCTTGTCGATGTTCCGCGTCGCGGCCGTGATGCGCAAGGTCGGCGATCCCGGCATGGCGGATGAAACCGCCTGCCGCGAGATGATCGAGGACGGCATCTATGTCGAGGCGACCGCCACGCTCGAGGCGGCGCTGCCCCTGTTCGACCGCGCCGGAGTGCCCTTCCTGCCGGTGGTCACCCGTGTCGAGGGCAATGAAGAGCCGCAGCTATGGGGCGCGCTCTTCCATGTGGACGCGCTCAAGACCTATACCCGCGCGCTTGCCGCCACGGCGGCCGAGGAACATAGCTAGGCATCGCGCCCCGTGATCGGCGCGCGCTGCTGCGGCTTCTTCTTGCTGAAAATATCCATGACCACGCCCGCCACCTGTCGCGTGACGGGCAAGGACAGGGATCTTGTCAGACCTGCTCGACCGTCACCGTATCCGAGGCATAGAAGGCCAGATGGTCCTTGATCCGTTCCATCCCCGGCTTGGGGTCCTCATAGGACCATGCCGCGTTCTGCAAGGTCGTGCTTTTCGTCACGATCGAGAAATAGCTGGCATCGCCCTTGTGCGGGCAATGTGTCTTGTGGTCGGTGCGGTCCAGAAAGGCCATGGCGATGTCGCCGCGCGGGAAATAGATCACGAAGGGCATCGCGCCTTCGGTCAATTCCAGCGCGTCATTGGACTCGCCCAGGACCGCGCCACCGGCGCGGACCACCCAGGTTCCCTCGGCTTTGCGGATCGTGATGTGATCGGTCATGGTCTTCCCCCGTTTTCAATCTTCTGTGCCCTGCCTGTGTGACGCTGTCATGTCAGCGTCACAGCGGAGCGGTCGCCCCGGCCAGCCAGATGCGCGCCGCTTCGGACAGGCGCGGTGCTATCTTGTCGTGACATGCCGCGTGATAGGCGTTCAGCCAGGCCCGCTCCTCGGCGGTCATCAGGCCGGGCAGCACCAGCCGCCGGTCGATCGGCACCCATGTCAGCGTGTCGAAGCTGAACATGGCCCGATCATCGGCGCCGGCAAGGGCAGGGGCCTCGCGCACCACGATCAGGTTCTCGATCCGGATGCCAAAGGACCCTTCGCGGTAATATCCCGGCTCGTTGGACAGGATCATGCCGGGCTGCAAGGGCACGTCCGAGACGCGGCTGATCCGCTGCGGGCCTTCATGCACGCAAAGATAGACACCCACACCATGCCCGGTCCCGTGGTTGAAATCCAGCCCCGCCGCCCAAAGCGGCGCGCGGGCAATGGCGTCGATGTCGCGCCCCGCCAGCCCCTTGGGAAAGCGCAGGCGCGAGATCCCGATCATCCCCTGCAACACGCGGGTGAAACAGGCTTTTTCCGTATCGCCAACCTCGCCCACGGGCAGGGTGCGGGTGATATCGGTGGTCCCGTCCAGATATTGCCCGCCGCTGTCCACCACGATCAGATGTCCCGGTTCCAGCCGCGCATTGCTGCTGTTCGAGACGCGGTAATGCATGATCGCGCCATTGGGACCGGTCCCTGCGATCGTCTCGAAACTGATGTCGCGCAGGGCATTGGTCGCGCGGCGGAAACCTTCCAGCGCGGTGGCCACCTCGATCTCGGTCAGCGACCCCGCCGGCTGCGCGTCGAACCAGCACAGGAATTCCACCATGGCGGCGGCATCGCGCAGATGCGCCTCGGTCGTGGCGGCGATCTCGGCCGGGGTCTTGGTCGCCTTGGGCAGGATGCAGGGATCTTGCCCCCAGACGCAGGGAACCCCCGCCTCGGCCAGTTCCATCGACACCCAGAGAGGGGCCGTCGCCCGGTCCACCCGCACCGGGCCAGTCAGACTGCGCAGGCCCGCGCCAAAGGCCGTCACCGGGCGCAAGGTCACATCCGTGCCCAGATGCGCGCGCAGGGCGTCATCGCATTTGGCGGGATCGGCGAACAGCGTCAGATGGCCGTTGTCATGCAGCACGGCAAAGCCATGCGGCACCGGGTTGCGCGGAATATCCGACCCCCGCACGTTCAGGAGCCAGGCAAGGGAATCGGCCAGGGTCAGGACGGCCGCGCTCTGCCCGGCCTTGCGCAAGCCTTCGGCCAGCCGCGCCCGCTTGGCGGCGCTGGTCTCGCCTGCCAGATCATCAGGATAGGGCGTGATCAACCCGGCAGGGGGGGCAGGCTGGTCGGTCCAGATCCGGTCCAGGGCATTGGGGCCGGGCCGCAGCGTGATGGCCGTGCCCGCCAGCGCCTCCTCCAGCTTTCCGATCTCGTCCGCGGTGTGCAGCCAGGGATCAAACCCGATCACCCCGCCATTGGGCAACTGCGCGCGCAGCCAGTCGGCCAGCCCCGTCTCGGGCCAGGGCACGGGCGTGAAATGCGCCAGATCCACCTGACCTTTCACCTGCGTGCGGTAGCGTCCGTCGATGAAAACGCCCGCCACATGGGGCAGCACGCAGGCAAACCCGGCCGAGCCGGTGAATCCCGTTAGCCAGGCTAGCCGCGCATCATGCGGGGCCACGTATTCCCCCTGATGCGCATCGGCGCGCGGCACCAGAAATCCGGTCAGCCCCTCGCGCGGCAACAGATCGCGCAGCGCGGCCAGCCGGGGCGGGCCCTGCTCGGGGCGGGCACTGTCCTCGAAACTCTGGAACATGCTACATCGCCCTCTTCATGCCGATCATCCGGGCACGGGCGCGCGGGTCGCTGTCGAACAGCCCCGCCAGCTGCTCGGTCATGGCCCCGGCCAACTGGTCCACATCGGTGATCGTGACCGCATGCTGGTAATAGCGCGTCACGTCATGGCCGATACCGATGGCGATCAGTTCCACAGCCTTGCGTTTTTCCACCATGGCAATCACGTCGCGCAGGTGCTTTTCCAGATAGTTCGCAGGATTCACCGAGAGGGTGGAATCGTCCACGGGCGCGCCATCCGAGATCACCATCATGATCTTGCGCGCCTCGGGCCGGGCCATCATGCGCCGATGCGCCCATTCCAGCGCCTCGCCGTCGATGTTCTCCTTCAGCAAGCCTTCCTTCATCATCAGCCCCAGATTGGGCCGCGTCCGCCGCCATGGCGCATCGGCGGATTTATAGATGATGTGCCGCAGATCGTTCAGACGCCCCGGTTGCTGCGGGCGCCCCTCGGCCAGCCATTTCTCGCGGCTTTGGCCACCTTTCCACGCGCGTGTGGTGAAGCCCAGGATTTCCACCTTGACCGAGCACCGCTCCAGCGTCCGCGCCAGCACATCGGCGCAGATGGCCGCGATGGAAATCGGCCGCCCCCGCATCGAGCCGGAATTGTCCAGAAGCAGCGTCACCACCGTATCGCGGAATTCCGTGTCCTTTTCGACCTTGAACGACAGGGGCGTCGTCGGGTTCGCCACGACACGCGCCAGACGGCCCGCGTCAAGGATGCCTTCTTCCATGTCGAACAACCACGAGCGGTTCTGCTGCGCCTGAAGGCGGCGTTGCAGCTTGTTGGCCAGACGGCCCACAGCGCCTTTCAACGGCTCCAATTGCTGATCCAGATAGGCGCGCAACCGTTCCAACTCGACCGGATCCGCCAATTCCTCGGCGGGAATTTCCTCATCGAAATCGGTGACATAGACGGCATAGTTCGGATCGGCATCCGAGACGGGCTGCGGCGCGGGCGGTTCCAGCGGGGCCTCGCCATCGGGCAGTTCAGTATCCTCGCCCATCTCCTGATCGGCCAACTCGTCCATGCTGACCTGCGCCTGTGACGCGTCCTGGCTGTCCTCCTGAGACTGCTCGGGGCTGGCCTCGGCCTCTTCCTGCTGCTGGTCGTCCTGACCGCTGCTGTCGGGGTCTTCCTGCTGCTCGGCGCTGTCCTCGGCATCGTCCTGATCGTCATCAGGCTGGTCGGGATCATCGCCCAGCTGATCGCCGTAACCCAGATCTTCGATCACCTTGCGGGCGAACCGTGCAAAGGCCGCCTGATCGTGCAGCTTGTCCTGCAAACCGTCCAGCGTGCCGCCCGCCTGATCCTCGATGAACCCGCGCCACAACTCCATGACGTTCTGCGCGCCCGCCGGAAGCTGCCGCCCCGTCGCCAGATGCCGGATCATATAGCCCGCCGCCGTCGCCAATGGCGCGTCCGAGGCTTGGGTGATCTGCTCATACCCCGCCCGCGCCGCCTCATGCGCGATCTTGGCGTCGATATTGCCAGCGGTGCCGGGCATGTCGCGCGCGCCCATCGCCTCGCAGCGCGCGGTCTCCATCGCCTCATAAAGGTCCCGCGCCATCGCACCGGGCGGCGCGTAGCGCGCATGCAGCGCGTCATTGTGGTAACGGCGGTGCAGCGCCAGCGCATCGGCCGTGCCACGCGCCAGCATCACCTCGTCCCGCGTCATGCGGCGGCTGACCTGCGGCAGACGCATCGCATCACCCGACAGGCCCGAGGGATCGACCGAATAGCTGACCGTCAGATCAGGGTCATGCGCCATGACCTTGGTGGCCTCGGCCAAGGCTTTCTTGAACGGATCGGCGGGGTTGTCGGTCGGTTTGCTCATCTCACCTCTCCGGTCGCGGGGCGGCCCTTGGGCCAACGGCGCTGCTCCTCCGCCCTGCTGGCCCGCGTCGCGAGGACAACCCGCAGGGATGGACCGAGCGTGCCGCGATCACTTCATCGACATCGAGGCCGCCGATTCCGGCAGTTCCTCGTCGAACAGACGCTGGTAGAACTCGGCCACGGTCTGCCGCTCCAGCTCGTCGCATTTGTTCAGGAAGGACAGCCGGAACGCATAGCCGACATTGCGGAAAATCTCGGCATTCTGCGCCCATGCGATCACCGTCCGCGGGCTCATCACGGTGGACAGATCACCATTCATGAACGCCGTCCGCGTCAGATCGGCCACCGTGACCATCTGCTTGATGACCTTGCGACCCTTCTCGGTGTTGTAATGCGGGTTCTTGGCCAGAACGATATTCGTCTCGGCCTCGATGCTCAGATAGTTGAGCGTGGCGACCAGAGACCAGCGGTCCATCTGGCCCTGGTTGATCTGCTGCGTGCCGTGATAAAGCCCCGTCGTATCGCCCAGACCCACGGTGTTGGCGGTGGCGAAGAGGCGGAAATATTTATGCGGCGTGATGACCTCGTTCTGGTCCAGCAGCGTCAGCTTGCCATCCACTTCCAGCACGCGCTGGATCACGAACATCACATCGGCGCGGCCCGCATCATATTCGTCGAACACGATCGCGGTCGGGTTGCGCAGCGCCCAGGGCAGGATGCCCTCGTGGAATTCGGTGACCTGCACCCCGTCCTTCAGCTTGATCGCATCCTTGCCGATCAGGTCGATCCGGCTGATATGGCTGTCAAGGTTCACCCGCACGCAGGGCCAGTTCAGACGACTGGCGACCTGTTCGATATGGGTGGATTTGCCCGTGCCGTGATAGCCCTGGATCATCACCCGGCGGTTGTGGCTGAAGCCCGCAAGGATCGCCAGCGTGGTGTCGGGATCGAACTTGTAGGTGCTGTCATTCTCGGGCACGCGTTCGGTGCGCTCGGGGAAGCCCTTGACGATCATGTCGGTGTCGATGCCAAAGACCTCGCGGACCGAGATGTCTTCGGTGGGTTTTGCGTTGATATCGATCATGCCATCGGCCATGGAACTGTCCTTCCCGTGTCGGGCCCCTGGCCCTCATCCATCTGCGTGATTTCGCTTACAGGTTTGGTGCAACATAATGCGGGCAAGGGCAAGGGGGGCTGCTGTTTTCCGTCACGGCCCTGACCGGCCCGTCGGTGCCCTTTGACAGGACCGGACAGAGGCGGTGGCACATCTGCCCGATTGGCGCATGTGATTGAAACTATGCCCCCCGCCGCAGCGTGTCTTCCCTGTGGTCCGCAAGCCTTGGGGCCATGTTCGCGTGCCTCCCGGTCACGTGAACGTGCACCGTCCGCCCTTGCGGAACGGCGGGCGGTGCACGCATCTTGAACCCCACAGGGAAGGAAAACCCCATGAACAGACGCAGCTTTACCATCCTAACAAGCGCGGGCCTGACCTATGGCCTGTTCGGCGCTGGGCGCGGATCGGCGCAGGCCGCGCAGTTCGAGGTGACCCGCACCGAGGCCGAATGGCGCGCCATGCTCACCCCCGCCGAATACCGCGTGATGCGCGAAGAGGGGACGGAACGCGCCGGTTCCTCGCCGCTCGACAAGGTCTATGATCCCGGTGTGTACCACTGCCGGGGCTGTGACCTGCCGCTATATGATGCAAGCACCAAATATGACAGCGGCACCGGATGGCCCAGTTTCTATCAGGCGCTGCCGGATGCGATCGGCACCAGTCAGGACCGCAAGCTTTTCATGCTGCGCACCGAATGCCATTGCCGCCGCTGTGGCAGCCATCTGGGCCATATCTTCGATGATGGCCCGCAGCCCACGGGCAAGCGTCATTGCCTGAACGGTGTGTCGCTGGTGTTCAAACCCGCCTGACGGGTCCGATCCGGCAGGTCTTCGAACGGCCTTTGCGACAATCGCTTGTGGAACTGGTCGCGGGCGATATAGTCGTCAGACCGATATCAGACCTGCCAGACTGGACCGGCGACAATGGCGAAAGCTCCTCAGCCCGACGCGATGCTGTGCTTCAACCTCTATGCGGCCAGCCACGCCTTCACGCGCTACTACAAGCGGCTCTTGTCGCCCCTCGGGCTGACCTATCCGCAATACTTGGTCATGCTGCGCCTGCACGAGGCGGATGGGCAGCATGTCGGCAGCCTTGCGCGCGATCTGTGTCTTGAAACGAATACGCTCTCGCCCCTGCTCAAGCGGATCGAGGTGATGGGCCTTGTCCGCCGCGCCCGCAGCAGCGAGGACGAGCGGAGGGTTGATCTTTTCCTGACGGAAAAGGGAAGGACGGTCGCGGCACGCTGCGCCGAAATTCCGTGGCAGATCGTGGCCGAACTCGGGCTCGATCTGGATCAGGTGCGCCAATGCTCGGACATGCTGCTGGACCTGCGCGCCAGACTGGCCGCGCGCGACAGCGGGACCGAAGACATGCCCGACCTGTCAGAAGAGCACGGCTGAACGCCGCCGGACCTTGCCCGCCTTGCCGTTCAGGTGACGGTGATCACTTGAAGTTGCGGCTGTCCTTGATCTGATCCCAGGCCCAGACCACCTCTTGCAGCTGCTCCTCCTGACTGCGATCCCCGCCATTCATGTCGGGATGCAGCACCTTGATCAGCGCCTTGTAGGATTTGCGCACCTCGGCCTTGGTCCAATGGTCCTTGGCCTCAAGGATCTCGATGGCGCGCCGCTCCGTCGGTGGCAGCTTGCGGGTGCCGCCCGTGATCGACTTTCCGGGATTGCGCGTGGCATTGTTGCCCAGCACCTGATGCGCGTCCTCGATCCCCAGCCGCGCCCAGGCGCGCGCCTCGGGGTCACCCAGGGGCTTCGTCGCCCGCTCCCAGACCTTGTCCTTGGACAGTTGCGCGTTGATCTCGGCCTCGGTGGTGCCGTCAAAGAAGTTCCACTTCAGATTATACTCGCGCACATGGTCCTTGCAGAACCAGAAATAGTCATCCAGCACATCCGGCGCCTTGGGCGCACGGAACTTACCGGCCTCCTGACAGCCGTCGTGATCGCAGATGCGGCTTGAGGTTTCGACAGCACCCGACATGCCTCGCCGACCACGAGGATTCTTCTTCTTGGCCGACGACACGGACATGTCGAACCCGAAGGGATCTGGCTTGGACATAGGTTCACCTTTTCGACTCGGAGCACAGAGTTTAGACTGTTTGCACAAGGATTGAAGGGGGCACGGGGTAAATTTATGAGCAGGACGGAAGAGATCAGATCGGCGCTTGAGACGGTGTTTTCGCCGCAACGTCTTGAAGTCATTGACGAAAGCGAGCAGCATCGTGGTCATGCAGGCTATAGCGACGGCGGCGAGAGCCATTTCCGGGTCATCATCCGGTCACACCAGTTCGCCCCCATGACCCGCTTGCAGCGTCACCGCGCCATTCACGCGGCCTTGGGGCCGCAATTGATCGGGCGGATTCATGCGCTGGCGCTGGATGTGACGGGCTGATCCGGTCCATCCCGGCATGGGGCGATGCCGCCGCGCGCCTCAGTCGCGCGAGGTGTCGCTGCCGTCCTTGACCAGACTGCCCGACAAGGTCCGGGGCGAGGGCACCGGCGGGGCCTTGGGTGACGGTTCCGACACTGCGGACAGGGCAGGACGGATGAAGCGCACGGGCGCGTCCCCCGCCTGCTCGGGTGCCGCGACAGGCTGAACGTCGCGCGGCTGGAACGCCTCAAGCCCGGTTTCCGTCTTGCGCCGGAACACAAGCATGTTGTGATAGACGGTCTTGCGCCCGGTCAGCCCGGCGCGTTCCTCGGATGGCAGCGTCTCGGCGCGCTGAAACTCCCATCCGTCCTGGGCCATGCTGTTCATCGCCTCTTGCAGGGTCAGGGCGAACCGCTCCTCGACCGTCTTGGCCCCCTTGGCCTTGGTACCCTTGGTCGGGGCGGGAATGACACGGTATTCATAGCTCATGGGTGGGGTCCTGACATCTGGATCGAGGGCTTGTAGCAGCCAAAGGCCGCAGGTTCCAGCGCGATGCACAGCAATCTCGCCCCATGGGCGGTTCTTCGCAACGCCACCGTCCGGCGCCCCGCGCGCGGCTATTTGCGCTTCAACGCGATGCCGCGCCCCACGCGTTCCGGCCGGGGCAGGGTGTCGTGCGCCGCCTGCAACGCCGCCAGCTTGGCGCGGATGTCGTCTGGCATCACCGCCACGCGCGGGCCGGACATGTCGATATGCAGCCCCAACGCCTCGCCCGTCGCGGCCAGCCAGCCATCCTCGTGCCACAGCTCCTGATAGGTGTGAAACCGCTTCTCGTCATGGGCGATCAGCTGAAAGGTGCAGCGCACCTTCGCGCCCAGATGCAGCTCGCGCACATAGCAGATGTGGAATTCCGCCGTGAAGGTCGAATGACCCCGCGTCTTGATGTAATCCGGCCCGAACCCCATCAGGGCATAGGCTTCATCCGCGCAACGGTCGAACAACACGTTGTAATAGGCCATGTTCATATGGCCGTTATGGTCGATCCATTGCGGCTCGACCTCCATCACGGATGATGTGAAAGGCGCGGGAATACTCATCGGTCTCTCCTGTCGCCGGGGCGGTCAAAGACCCAGCTTGTCCATCACCAACTGGTTGACGGTCGCCGGATTGGCCTTGCCACCCGTGGCCTTCATCACCTGACCCACGAACCAGCCTGCCAGTTTCGGGTTCTGCTTGGCTTTTTCCACCTGCGCCGGGTTCTCGGCGATGATCTGATCGACCGCCGCCTCGATGGCACCGGTATCCGTCACCTGCTTCATCCCGCGCGCGTCCACGATCTGCGCCGGATCACCGCCTTCGGTATAGACGATCTCGAACAGGTCCTTGGCGATCTTGCCCGAAATCGCCCCAGAGGCGATCAGATCAATGATCCCGCCCAGTTGCGCCGGGCTGACCGGGCTGCCCGAGATATCCAGACTGTCCTTCTTCAGGCGCCCGAACAGCTCGTTGATCACCCAGTTCGCTGCCATCTTGCCGTCACGTCCCTGCGCCACGGCCTCGAAATACCCCGCCGCGTCCAGTTCCGCCGTCAACACGCTTGCGTCATAGTCGGTCAGGCCGAAATCACCCATGAAGCGCGCCTTCTTGGCGTCGGGCAATTCAGGCAGACGCGCCTTGATGTCATCGACCCAAGCCTGCTCGATCTCCAGCGGCAGCAGATCGGGATCGGGGAAGTAACGGTAATCATGCGCCTCTTCCTTGGAGCGCATCGACCGCGTCTCGTTCTTCTCCACATCGTAAAGCCGCGTTTCCTGCACGACCTGACCGCCCGCCTCGACGATGGCGATCTGGCGCCGCGCCTCGACCTCGATGGCCATCTGGATGAACCGCATCGAGTTCATGTTCTTGATCTCGCAGCGCGTGCCAAGATGGCTGAAATCGCCTGTCGCCTGATATTTCTCATACTGGCCGGGCGCGCAGATCGACACGTTCACATCGGCACGCAGGTTGCCGTTCTGCATGTTCCCGTCACAAGTGCCCAAGTAACGCAGAATCTGGCGCAGTTTGGTCACATAAGCGGCGGCTTCTTCGGGGCCGCGAATATCGGGGCGGCTGACAATCTCCATCAGCGCCACGCCCGTGCGGTTCAGGTCCACAAAGGACATGTTCGGGTCCATGTCATGGATCGACTTGCCCGCATCCTGCTCCAGATGGATGCGCTCGACCCGCACCAGACGCGCGACACCGGGGCCCATCTCGACCAGAATCTCGCCCTCACCCACGATGGGATGATAGAGCTGGCTGATCTGATATCCCTGCGGCAGATCGGGGTAGAAATAGTTCTTGCGGTCAAAGGCCGACCACAGGTTGATCTGGGCCTTCAGGCCCAGCCCCGTGCGCACCGCCTGTTCGACGCAGAATTCGTTGATCACCGGCAGCATCCCCGGCATGGCGGCATCGACAAAGGCCACATTGGCATTGGGCTCATTGCCGAATTTCGTGGACGCGCCCGAGAACAGCTTGGCGTTCGAGGACACCTGCGCATGGACCTCCATCCCGATCACAAGCTCCCAATCCTGCTTGGCCCCGGCGATCACGCGGGGTTTCGGGGTCTCGTAGGTCAGATCAAGCATCGGTCCGGTCCTTTGGTCTGGAATGGCAGCGTTCTAGGACAGGGGCAGGGGCGGGGCAAGAGGGCAGAGGCCCCGCCGCAACCGCCCCTGATGGGCAAAGCGGCGCCTATGCGGAAAAACCGGGCTTTCGCGACTCGACCGCGCAGGGCAACCTGCACCGATGCTGCCACGCCTGCTGCCCTTGCTGATCTGCCTGTGCCTTGCCCTGCCTGTCACGGCCGAGCAAGCGGCCCTGTCACAGGCCACCATCGCCACATCCGGCACCCTCGCCCCCACCGTGACGCGCCCGCGTGCGCGCAGCGAGGCATTGCCACGCATGGCATGGGGCCGGACGTCGGGCACGGCGCTCTGGACGCGCGCGGCCCTTTCGGCGCTTCAGGGGCATGCCGCCCCGCTGGCGCAGACCGTGCCGGGCGACATCGCCGACTGGTGCCCGGCCTACCCACAAGCCGATGCGGCGCAACGGCGCGCCTTCTGGGTGGGGCTCGCCTCGGCTCTGGCGCGGTATGAAAGCGGCCATCGCGCAGCCGCTGTCGGAGGCGGCGGGCTCTATCACGGCTTGTTGCAGATCCTGCCCGCCACGGCGGCGGGCTATGGCTGCGACGCGCGCAGCGGGGCCGCCTTGCAGAACGGGGCCGCGAACCTTTCCTGCGGCTTGCGGATCATGGCGCGCACCGTGGCCCGCGACGGGGTCATCGCCGTGCAAGCCGGTCGCTGGCGCGGGGTGGCGGCCGACTGGGGGCCGATCCGCAGCGCGGACAAGCGCGCACAGATGCAAAACTGGCTGAAAAGCCAAAGTTATTGCCGCCCGCTTTCCGCGGTCCGCCCCAAGGCGCGGCCCGCCGGCCTGCACATCGCTCAGAGCAGCGAGTAAGGGTGACGCTCCACCCTGATCCCCGCCCGGATCACCGCAGCTTCCAGTGCAGGCACCTGTGGCAGACAATCCTGCGGCAACCGGATACGCCGATCATCCCGCAACACGACCGAGACACGGTAACTCAGGTCCAGCCGCCGATCCAACCGCACGGCCTTGATCCGCGCCAGCGGAATCCTGTCTGACCGCGCACCGCTGAACCAGTGCAGGCTGTCCTGCGTCAGCGTCAGACCCGAGCCACGATCCGTCACCAGATCCCACAGCGCGGGCAGGGTGAACAGTCCCAGCCCCGCCACGATCCAGAGGGCGGCGTCCAGCAGCACCACCAGCAGAAGCATCACCCCCCAGACCCCCGCCAGGACCAGCGCCGTGCGCGGGTTGCGCCCACGGCTGTGATGATCCAGCAGGGCCTGAGTCACGGGGCAGGCCGGGGATGGATATTTGAGGCAAGAAGAAACACGGTGCGCCTGTCCCGGGTCATGATGCCAGGATGCGGCTCACCATCTCGGTGGTATCGCGGCTGAGGCTGGGGGTCTCCAGAATACGCTCCAGTGCGGCGCGGGCATGGGCCTGCCGCGTGGCGTCATAGCGGGTCCATGTCTCGAAGGCGGCGCACATGCGGGCGGTTGTCTGCGGGTTCACCGGGTCCAGCTTGATCAGCCAATCGGCCAAGGTGGCATAGCCTTGCCCCGTGGCATGGTGGAACCCCGCCGCGTGCCCCGCCAGCGCGCCGAATGTGGCGCGGAACCGGTTGGGGTTGCGCATGTTGAATTCGGGATGCCGCGCCAGTGCGGCGGCGCGACTGGCCGCGTCCTCGGGCCGCGCATGGCTGACGGTCAGGGCGAACCACTTGTCCATCACCAGCCGGTCATGGCGCCATTGATCGTGGAAGGCCGTGCTCTCCGCCTCGCCGATCTGGCGCGCCATCAGGCAGGACAGCGCGGTCAGTTGCTGGGTCATGTTGTCGGCGGCGCCGAATTGCGCGCGCGCGGTTTTCCCGGCGTCCAGACGCGTCAGCAGCGACAGGACCAGCCCTTGCAGATCGCGCTTGCCCGCCGCGCCGGCCTCCGGGTTGTAGGGGCCGGGCACCGTCATCTCGGCATAAAGGGCGGGCAGCAGATCCGCCATATGCGCGGCCATGCTCTGGCCCAGACGGTCGGCGGCGTCGTAGATGGCCTGCGGATCGGGTGTATGCCCCGCATCATGCAGCGCCTGCGCGATGTCGTCCTGCGAGGGCGGCCGCATCGCCAGCGCGCGGAAGGCCGGATCAAGGCTGTCGTCGCGCAACACGGCGCGCAGGGCGTCCAGATAGGCGCGGTCGGCCTCCGCCCCGGTCAGGGCCATCCGCATCAGCGTCTCGCGGCCCAGGGCGCGGCCCGCCTCCCATTTGTTGAACGGGTCGGTGTCATGGGCCAGCAGGAAGGCGCGTTCCGCATTGTCCATGTCCCGCTCCAGGATCACCGGGGCCGAGAAACCCCGCAGGATCGACGGCACGGGCTTGGCCGCCAGCCCGTCGAAGCGGAAGCTTTGTTCCGCCGCGGTCATCTCCAGAACAGTGGTCGGCCGCACCTCATCGCCATTGGGGTTGAGCAGCCCCACCGCCACCGGGATCACGCGCGGCGCCTTGTCGGGCTGGCCCGGCGTGGGGGGTGTGTGCTGGCGGAAGGTCAGCGTATAGGTGCCGTCCTGCCAACTGTCGGTCACGCTCAGCCGCGGGGTGCCCGCATCCGTATACCAGCGCTTGAACTGCGCCAGATCGCGCCCCGTCACATCCTCGAACACCCTGAGCCAATCCTCGATCGTGACGGCCTGCCCGTCATGGCGCGCGACATATTCCTGCAAGGCCGCCGCATAGGCCTCTTCCCCCACCAGCGTCTTGAGCATCCCCACCAGTTCCGCGCCCTTTTCATAGACCGTGGCGGTGTAGAAATTGTTGATCTCGACAAAGCTTGCCGGGCGCACGGGATGCGCCAATGGCCCGTTATCCTCGCGGAACTGCCGCGCCCGCAGCGCGATCACATCCGCGATCCGCTTGACGGGGGCCGAGCGCATGTCGGAGGTGAACTGCGCATCGCGGAACACCGTCAACCCTTCCTTCAGGCATAGCTGGAACCAGTCGCGGCATGTGATCCGGTTGCCGGTCCAGTTGTGGAAATACTCATGCGCAATGATCGCCTCGATCCGCTCGTAATTCGCATCCGTCGAGGTGTCGGGTGAGGCCAGAACGCAGCTTGAGTTGAAAATGTTCAACCCCTTGTTCTCCATCGCGCCCATATTGAAGTCATCCACGGCAACGATGTTGAAAATATCCAAGTCGTATTCTAGCCCGTAAACCTCTTCCTCCCACCGCATCGACCGTTTCAGCGCGTCCATGCCATAGGCGCATTTGCCCTCATCCCCCGGACGCACCCAGATGTTCAGCGCCACATCGCGCCCCGAGGCGGTGGTGAACCGATCCGCATGCGCCACCAGATCACCGGCCACCAGCGCGAACAGATAGGATGGCTTGGGCCATGGATCGTGCCATTCGGCCCAGCCCTCGCCAGTCGCCACCGGGTTGCCGTTCGACAGCTTGACCGGCGCGGCCCCCTCGATCCGCACGGTGAAGACCGCCATCACATCGGGCCGGTCGGGATAATAGGTGATCTTGCGGAACCCTTCCGCCTCGCATTGGGTGCAATACATGCCGTTCGACAGATACAGCCCCTCAAGGGCGGTATTGGCGGCAGGCGCGATCTCGACCTCGGCCTCAAAGGTGAAGGGCGCGTCTGGCACGTCGCAGCTCAGACCCTGCGGCGTCACCTCGGGCGTGACCGCCGCGCCGTCGATCCGGGCGCTGATCAGTTGCAACTGCTCGCCATGCAGAAAGAACCGACGATCCGCACTGTCCGGGTTGGGGCGAAAGCGGATACGGCTGATCACGCGGGTGCGGTCAGGGTCCAGCCGGAAGGTCAGATGCACAGCCTCGACCAGATAGCCGAAAGGGGTATAGTCGGACAGATATACGGGCTGGGGGGCGGCGTCTTTCATGATGCTCCTCGGGGATGCTGTTGCGCCCGAGGGTAGGGCGCGGGGGGCGCCTTCGCAATGGGCGCGCGCGCAGGCCGCTGTTGGATATGAGTATTTTTGGCAAGATGAAGCAGGGTGGCGTTGCTTTTGGCATGGCACCGCTAGATCGCAGGGGATGACGGGCACGATACTCTGGTTCAAGCGGGATCTGCGGGTGGCGGATCATCCGGCGCTGGCGCGGGCGGCGCTGATCGGTGCGCCCGTGCTGCCGCTCTATATCGTCGAGCCGGGACTTTGGGCACAGTCCGATGCCGATGCGCGGCATTACGGCTTTCTGCGCGAGTCTCTGGTCGATCTGAAGGATAGGTTGGACCGGATCGGCTTGGCGCTGGTGATCCGGGTGGGCGAGGCCGTGACAGTGCTGGAGGATTTGCGCGCGCGCCACGCCATCACCCGGCTGATCAGCCATGAGGAGACCGGCAACGGCTGGACCTATGCGCGCGACCGGGCGATGGCGGCCTGGGCGCGGGGGCAAGGCGTGGTCTGGGAAGATCTGCCGCAATCCGGCGTGGTGCGGCGGTTGCGGGGCCGCGATGGCTGGGCCGCCGCGCGGGACCGCGTCATGGCGGGGCCGGTGGCTGTGCCGGGCCGCGTGACGATGCTGGCGGATGTCGCCTCAAGCGCGCTGCCGGGCGCGGCGGCGCTGGGGCTGGGCGCGGATGCCCCGCAACGCCAGCGCGGCGGGCGCGCCGCAGGTCTGGCGCGTCTGGACACATTCCTGACGGAACGCGGGCAGGATTACCGCCGCGCCATGTCCTCGCCGTTGCAGGGGGCGACGGCCTGCTCGCGCCTGTCGCCGCATCTGGCCTTTGGCACCATCTCGGCGCGCGAGGCGGAACAGGCGGCCGCGCGGCGCGCCGTGCAGGTGCGGGGCACCGGCGATGGCTGGCCGGGATCGGTGCAATCCTTCCGCGCGCGTCTGGCATGGCGCGATCACTTCATGCAAAAGCTGGAGGATGAACCCGCGCTGGAATGGCGCTGCCTGCATCCCGCCTATGAAGGGTTGCGCCCCGCCATACCCGATGCCGCGCGTCTTGCGGCGTGGCAAAAGGGCGAGACGGGCCTGCCCTTCGTCGATGCCTGCATGCGGTCGCTGGCAGCCACGGGCTGGCTCAATTTCCGCATGCGCAGCATGGTCATGGCGGTGGCCAGCTATCATCTCTGGCTCGACTGGCGCGCCACGGGGGCGCATCTGGCGCGGATGTTCACCGATTACGAGCCGGGGATTCACTGGAGCCAGGTGCAGATGCAGTCGGGCACCACAGGCATCAATACGCTGCGGATCTACAACCCCGTGAAACAGGGCATGGATCAGGACCCGACAGGGGCGTTCACGCGGGCTTGGGTGCCCGAACTCGCGGCGGTGCCCGATGTCCTGCTGCAAGAGCCGTGGCGCTGGGACGGGGCAGGGGGATTGCCCTATCCCGCGCCCATCGTGGATGTGAAACAGGCCGCAGCCTGGGCGCGCGATCGGGTCTGGGCGGTGCGTCAGGGCGACGGGTTTCGCGCGCAGGCCGCACAGGTGGTGCGCAAACATGCCAGTCGCAAGGATGCCAAGGGACGCTTCCGCCGCGATCCGGTGGCGGTGAAGCAGGCGAAGAAGGACAGCCGGCAGATGGGCTTTGATTTCTGATGGCGATGCGGCGCAAATCCGACCTTCCGCAAAAGACCTGCGCTACCTGCGGTCGGCCCTTCACATGGCGCAAGAAATGGGAACGCGTCTGGGAGGAGGTCCGCTATTGTTCCGACCGTTGCCGGGGCACGCGCGGCAAGGCGAAGGAGACGTCCCGAAAGCCTTCACCATGAGGTGCTATTGGTCAGGTTTTCTGACCGCCTCTGTTGCCTATCGGAAACTTTGGTCCTAATAAGCGACGCATCACGGGTATGCGGCGCTTATTAGGACCAAAGTTTCCGATAGGCAACAGAGGCGGTCAGAAAACCTGACCAATAGCACCTCATGGTGAAGGCTTTCGGGACGTCTCCTTCGCCTTGCCGGGCACCGGGCTTGCCTCCGAGGCGTTCTGGTCCGGTTTCGCGGGCCTGATCCGCGACATGACCCCCAGAAACCGTGCGCTGCTGTCGAAACGCGCGGATCTGCAGGCCAAGATCGACGCATGGCATATCGCGCGGCGCAACCAGTCGCATGATCCGGCCGCCTACAAGGCCTTCCTCGAGGAGATCGGCTATCTGCTGCCCGAAGGCCCGGATTTCAAGATCGAGACCACCAATGTGGACCCCGAGATCGCCACGATCCCTGGCCCGCAGCTTGTCGTGCCGATCACCAATGCCCGTTTCGCCCTGAACGCCGCGAATGCCCGCTGGGGCAGCCTCTATGACGCGCTCTATGGCACCGATGCCATGGGGACCACGCCCCCCAAGGGCGGCTATGACCGTGGCCACGGCGCCCGCGTCGTCGCCCGCGCCCGCGTCTTTCTGGACGAGGCCTTCCCCGTGCAGGGCACCAGCCACGCCGATGCCCGCCGCTACCATGTGCAGGACGGCCAGTTGCTGATCGACGACCACCCGCTGATGACGCCTGCCAAATTCGCAGGCTACCGCGGCCACCCCAAGGCCCCCGATGCCGTGCTTCTGGTCAATAACGGCCTGCATGTCGAACTGATCTTCGACCGCACCCATCCCATCGGCGCGCGCGATCAGGCGGGGCTGGCCGATGTGGTGCTGGAATCAGCCATTTCCGCCATCATGGATTGCGAGGATTCGGTCGCCTGCGTGGATGCCGAGGACAAGGTGCTGGCCTATGGAAACTGGCTGGGCCTCATGCAGGGCGATCTGGAGGAGACGTTCGAGAAGGGCGGCAAACCCATGACCCGCCGCCTTGCCGCCGACCGCACCTTCACGGCACCCGATGGCAGCACCATCACCCTCAAGGGCCGCGCGCTGCTCTGGGTGCGCAATGTGGGTCACCTCATGACCAACCCCGCCATTCTGGACGCCGAGGGGAACGAGGTGTTCGAAGGTCTGATGGACGCGATGATGACCGTCATGATCGCCATGCATGACCTCAAGAAACGCGGCAATTCCACCCTCGGGTCTGTCTATGTCGTGAAACCCAAGATGCACGGCCCCGAGGAAGTGGCCTTCGCGGATGAGATTTTCGCCCGCGTCGAAGACGTGCTGGGCCTGCCCCGCAGCACCGTCAAGATCGGCGTCATGGACGAGGAGCGCCGCACCTCCGTCAACCTCAAGGAATGCATCCGCGCGGCGAAAACCCGCGTCGCCTTCATCAACACCGGCTTTCTTGACCGCACGGGCGACGAAATCCACACCTCGATGGAAGCCGGTCCCTTCAGCCGCAAGGATTTCATCAAGCGCAAGGGCTGGATCACCGCTTACGAAGACCTCAACGTCGATATCGGTCTTGAATGTGGCCTGTCCGGCAAGGCCCAGATCGGCAAGGGCATGTGGGCCATGCCCGACATGATGGCCGCGATGCTGGAGCAGAAGATCGGCCACCCCAAGGCAGGCGCCAACTGCGCCTGGGTGCCCAGCCCGACAGCCGCCACGCTGCACGCGCTGCATTACCACAAGGTCGATGTCTTCGCCGTGCAGGCGCGTCTGGCCAAAGGCGGTCGGCGCGGTCATGTGGAAGGCATCCTCGATATCCCGCTGGCGGCCTATCAGAAATGGACCGACGCCCAGAAGATCGCTGAGGTCGAGAATAACGCCCAAGGCATTCTTGGTTATGTCGTGCGTTGGATCGACCAGGGCGTCGGCTGCTCCAAGGTGCCCGATATCAACGATGTCGGCCTGATGGAGGACCGCGCCACCTGCCGGATCTCGGCCCAGCATGTGGCCAACTGGCTGCATCACGGCATCGTCAGCCGCGATCAGGTGATGGCCGCGATGCAGAAGATGGCCGCCGTGGTGGACCGTCAGAACGCCTCCGACCCGGCCTATCGCCCGATGGCCCCCGGTTTCGACGGCATCGCCTTCCAGGCGGCCTGCGATCTGGTGTTTGAGGGCCGCGTGCAGCCGTCGGGTTACACCGAGCCGGTGCTGCACCGCCGTCGGCTTGAATTCAAGGCAGCGCATTAAGCGCGAACGGAGGACAGCATGACGATCACACTGGAACAGGCGCAGACCATGATTGCCGTGGCGCGCGACAAGGGCCGCGAGATGGGGCTGAAACCCCTCTCCGTGGCCGTGCTGGACGCGGGCGGGCACCTGCTCGCCTTCGCACGCGAGGATGGGGCCAGCCCCGGACGGTTCGAAATCGCCCGTGGCAAGGCTTACGGGTCGATCATGCTGGGCATGCCCGGATCGGCGCAGATGGCGCGGGCCGAGGGGCAGTCCTATTTCATGGCCGCCATGAACGGCACCTTCGACGGCAAACTCGTGCCGGTGCCGGGTGGCGTGCTGGTGAAACAGGGCGACACGATCATCGGCGCGGTCGGCGTGACCGGCGATACCTCGGACAATGACGCGGCCGTGGCCGTGGCAGGGATCGAGGCGGCAGGCTTCACCGCCTGGGCCTGACCGCGCTCCGGGGCGCGATTGTCAAACGAACGGCATCAAAGCGCCGCTTAATCGGGCATTTGAAACAAAGCGGGGCAGAAAGGCCCCGCTTTCGTGTTTCCATGTGGTGCGGAAACCTATATCTTGGGATGTAACAGGCGCGTAACACCATCAGGACAGCAGGCATGGCACGACCCGTCGTCGGCATTATCGGCAACCATCATCTGATCAACGACCAGTATCCGGCCCATGCCGGGGGGGCGATGAACTCCGAGGCGGTGTCCTGTGTCGCGGGATGCATGCCGTTGCTGATCCCCGCGGACCCGCGATTTGTCTCGGTGGATGAGCTGCTGGACTCCTGTGACGGTTTCCTGCTGACGGGCGGACGGCCCAACGTGCATCCCAATGAATATGGCGAGGACGAGACCGAGGCCCACGGCGCCTTTGACCGGGCGCGGGATGCCATCGCCCTGCCACTTGTGCGCGCCTGCGTCGAACGTGGCCAGCCCTTCCTCGGCATTTGCCGCGGCTTTCAAGAGGTCAACGTGGCGATGGGCGGCAGCCTTTATCCCGAAATCCGTGATCTTCCGGGCCGCATGAATCACCGCATGCCCCCCGATGGCACGCTGGAAGAGAAATTCGCCCTGCGCCATGCCGTGACCTTCACCGAAGGCGGGGTGTTCCATCGTCTGATGGGCGCGCAAGAGGTGATGACCAATACGCTGCACGGGCAGGGGATCTGCCGCCCCGGCGCGCGGATTGTGATTGACGGCTACGCCCCCGATGGCACGCCCGAGGCGATCTATGTCAAGGATGCGCCCGGATTTACCCTGTCTGTTCAATGGCATCCCGAATGGGACGCCGCGAATGATCCGGTTTCGCGGCCACTGTTCACGGCCTTTGGCGACGCGGTCCGGGCATGGGCTGCGCGCGGGGCCAAGGTCCTGAAGTCCGCCTGAACCCCATGCGGCCCGAGCTGGCCGCAATTTGCGCCAGCGCAAAGAATCGTCTTTTCATGCTGTGCTATCCTTCTGGTTGTTCATAACCCGGAGGGTGCCGCCATGACCGTTCTGATCGCCTATGCCACGACCGAAGGGCAGACCCGCAAGATCGCCCGTTTCTGTGCCGATCACCTGATCGCGCGCGGGCTCAGCGTCGAATTGCTGCCACTGGCTGATCTCGAGGACGAAGACCATGTCGACATGGCCCGTTTCGATGCCGCGATCCTCGCGGGATCGCTGCATGGCATGCGGTTGCAGCCACAGCTCGTGCGCTTTGCCGCCCGCCATGCGGCCGCGTTGAACGACCGGCCCGGACTGTTCCTTATGGTCTCGCTGGCGGCGGCAGGAAACGATCCGCAAGAACACAAGGATCTTGCGCGGTTATCGTCGGAATTCGCAGAAACCTCCGGCTGGGCCCCCGGAAAAGTGGTGCATGTTGCTGGTGCATTCCGCTTCACGCAATATGACTTCTTCAAAAGCCTCGCGATGCGCTGGATCGCCCATAGCAAGGGCGAGGTTGTCGATCCCCATGCCGACCGGGAATATACCGACTGGGCCGCGCTGGCCGACCTCATGGCGCGCTGGCCCGATGCGGGGCCGAAGGGTTAAAATTTCCTGAATCCTCGGCGGCAAGCCTTTGATTTCATTGATGCTGTAAAATGTCCCATGATGGGACACTCCAAGGGGCATCTGATCCGGCGCTCGCCCCCCCGGATCAAGGACGGGCTGTCGGGTCAGCCCTGCATCAGAAGCTGGGTCTCATGCCGGCGCAGGCAGGTGCGCGCCGTCTCGCCATAGCCCGAGGGATCGGCCCGCAGTTCCGGAAAGCATTGGAACAGATCGTCCCGGCTGGCCTCCGACAAGGCCTGCAACCCGACATGGCCGGGATGAAAACTCTCGGTCGCGGCCCCCTCGGCAAAGATGATCTCGTGCCGGTCGAACAGAAGATGCAGATAGGTCACCTGCGGGCAAGTCACCTGCGTGATCGTCCGCCCATTGATCAGATGCTTGGCCGACAACAGAACTTCGGGCGTGTCGAAATAAAGCGTGGCCGCCGTTGACCGGTGCAGCATCCGATGCTGCGGCGACACCAGCAGCGGCGCGCTATTGCCCAGAACACCCGCCTCAAACCGGATCGGGGCAAAGTCCCCATGCCCCACCACCTCCCGCCGCCCGGTCCAGCGCAGGGGTTGCAGGCCGTTGTCGCGGGTCACCACCAGATCGCCGGGGCGAAGATCCTCGACCGGGCGGGGTCCCTGGTCGGTCAGGATCCGCGTGCCAGCGGTGAAACAGATGATGACACCTTCCATGTTCGAGAAGGTCACAAGGGTGCCATCCGTCAACGTGGCGCTGCCCGACAGGGCATTGGGGTCGGTGCTGGTATAGACCACATCCTCCCAGTCCACCAGACCGCCGAAATTGATCGTGTCGCCACCCGGTTCATCCGCCTCGCCGCCGTCGATGGTGATCGTGCCGCCGCCCATCGCCGAAGGGTCAAGCAGGAAGGTATCGTTTCCCGCCCCGCCAAAGACCGTGTCGCCTGCGCCCACATGGATCACATCGTCGCCCGCGCCGCCGTCGATCAGGTCAGCCCCTGTTCCGCCGATAATCGTATCGTTGCCGTCCCCGCCAAAGAGCGAGTCGTCCCCGCCGCGCCCGTCCAGAAGGTCGTCGCCATCGCCGCCATAGAAGACATTCGTATAGTCGGCGCCTTGCCCGTCGAATCCGATCAGCGTGTCGTTCCAGTCCGACCCGATGATCCCGTCGATCCCGCCGGTGATCGTGTCATTCGCCGCGTCCCCACCCGAGACGGTGTTGGTGGACAGATCCACGGACACACCCGCGCCCGAGGCGGAGTAGTCCACCACATCCATTCCCGATCCGCCCGAGATGGCATCAGCGCCCGCGCCGCCGACGAAGGTATCGTCCCCGTCGCCGCCGAACAGTTGGTTGATCCCGCCGCCGCCGCTCAGCAGGTCGTGGCCCGCATCCCCCTGAAGCGTGTCGTTGCCGGGGCCGCCGAAAAGCTGATCGTCGCCGCTGCCGCCGGACAGGGAATCCGCCCCGGCCTCGCCATGAAGCGTGTCATTTCCGTCGCCACCCGAGAGGGTATCATCGCCCGCGACCTCGGGGATCGTGGTGAAGTGCACGTCCGAGACCCAGATGCCCTGCGTCCCGTTCAGACCGTTGGAATAGGAGATGCTGATCTGGCTGACGGGACCGGTGATCTGGACCAGCGCCGAGCCGGAGGCGCTGTTGGGATTGTCCGCCAGATTGTTGGCGCGGATCGTATTGCCCGAGACGGTATCGCCCGCGCCGGGGGTGATCGACACGGTGACCGGGTTCCCGTTCACGTCCAGGGCGTTGACGGTGATCAGGTCGCGGTGATTGCCGCCGCCCCAGTCGATATCGTTGATGCGGAACTGCACGTTCTGCACCTGATCGGACATCCCGCTATCTGCCGTCGCCGCGAAGTCGATGACGGTGGTCGATGTCGCCCCGTCGCCATTGCCGAAAAGATAGAGGCTGGAGGTCGGGTCGAACGGTTCGCCGCCGGCGACATAGGTCGGATCGTTGGATTCGACCTGAAAGGTTGGATTGTTGTTGCCGTTGTTCACAAAGCTGACCGACACGTTCATCGTGCCGGTATCCTGCGTGAAGCCAGCCGCGAGATTGGCCCCGTCCGCACCTTGTGCGGTCCAGTCCAGCACCTCGGTCGTGGCGCTGGCCTGCGGCGCGTTCATGTCGCCGTGGATCACGTCATCGCCCGCGCCCCCGTCGATCACGTCATTGCCGCCACCGCCCTTGATCGTGTCATGGCCTGCACCGGACAGCACCGTATCATTGCCCGCGCCTGCGTCGATCTGGTCGGCACCCGCGCCCGGGCTGTCGCCATCGTCATCGGTGAAGCTGCTGTCGATCAGCTCTGCCCCGTCCGAGCCCGTCACAACGCCATCCGAAGCGCCATAGCTGGGGGCCGTTGTGGCGCTGGCCGAGGAGATGGTCGTGACCGGGCCATAGTCCGGGACGAAATAGACAAAACCGTCACTTCCCAGAAGATAGGCACCCGGTTCCACGGCATTGACGAAGGTCTGGCCATTCCATGTGCCGGACCATGTCCAACTGCCCGCACCTATGGTGCTGGCCGTGGTAAACGTCAGGAGCGGACCGCCGATCGCATCGCCGCTGTCCAGCGACCCGTTCCCGAGGCTGACCCTGTACCCGTTGGGCATATCGTGAACTCCGTTCGCGCGACCTGCGGCAGGTTCTCTCCGCAGGATGTTTCGTGTCTGGATACAGTCGGGTCCGGGCTAATTTTCGTAGAATTGGCGGCATTTTAGCGACCGACACGGCTGCACATGACAAAGCCCCGCCACAATTGCGGCGGGGCTTGTCCTGATCCCGAGGTTTTCTTGACGCTGATGTCTAAGTCAAAAGGTCGAATTGGTCCATGAGGGGCAGGCTGCGGGCGCGGGTTCCGGTCAGATCGAACAGGGCATTGGCCAATGCAGGCATCGCGGGAGGCGTTCCCGGTTCACCCACCCCGGACATATGCCGGTTCGCTTCCAGAATCCGTGTCTCTATCAACGGGCAGTTGTGCAGGCGAAGAGCATCGTAATCCGGGAAATTGCCCTGTTCCACCGCGCCATCGGCAAAGGTGATCTGCCCGAAAATGGCGGCAGAGAGGCCATAGATCATGCCGCCTTCCAACTGTGCGCGGATATTGCCGGGATCCAGCGCCAGCCCCACGTCCGCCGCGATCCATGCGCGGTTGATGCGGATCAGACCGCCTTCGTCGATCACCTCGATCACCTGTGCCACCGGACAGCCGAAGCTGTAGGTGAAGCCGACGCCGCGTCCGATTCCATCGGGTGTCTGGCCTGTCCAGCCCGACATCTCGCGCACGGCTTCCAAGGTGCCGGCCGAAGGCGCATGGGCCTCGCGCATCATCGACAGGCGGAACTCCAGCGGGTCAACTGCGGCGGCATGTGCCAGTTCGTCAATGAAGGTGTCGTGGAAGAACCCGTTGAAGGAATTGCCCACCGCGCGCCAGAAGCCGACGGGGATGTCCATCTCGGCCAGATAGCCGCGGATGCGGTAATTGGGAATGGCATAGGGTTGATCGAACGCGCCTTCCACATGGCCCTTGTCCGGGCCGGGAGGAGCGAACCCCGCCAGCCGCTGGCCCGCCTGCCGCGTGGTGGATTGCGCGGCGATCTGCCCGTCCAGCAGCACCGCGCGCCCGTCCTGCACCGCGCCACGGAAACGCGCGATGGCGCCGGGGCGGTAGAAGTCGTGGCGCATGTCTTCCTCGCGCGACCAAGTCAGTTGCACGGGCGTGCCCGGCATCGCGGCGGCAAGGCGTGCAGCATATACTGCATAGTCGCTTTCGCCGCGCCGCCCGAAGCCGCCCCCCAGCAGGGTTGTGTGGACCGTCACCTGTTCAGGGGACAGGCCCGTGGCCTCGGCGCATTTACCCTGGATGATGACGGGGGCCTGATTGCCGCACCAGATGGTCAGGCCATCGGCCGTCACATGGGCGGTGGCGTTCATCGGTTCCATCGTGGCATGCGCCAGATAGGGCAGGCGGTATTCGGCTGTCACCTCGGTTGCGCCTTGCGGAAGCTCATCGGCGTTGCCGTCATTGCGCAGGGTGGAATTGGGCTTGCCGTCGAAGGTGGCCGCGATCACGGCGAAGGCGTCCTCGGTCGTTTGCGGCGCAGAGGACGCGGCCCAGTCGATCACCACCGCCTCGGCCGCCTGCATCGCGATCCATGTGTTATTTGCCACCACGGCGATGCCGTCGCCCAGATCGACCACACGCTCCACGCCTGCCATGGCCAGCGCGGGGGCGGGATCAAAGCTGCGCATCCCGGCACCCAAGGCGGGGTTGCGGCGCAGGGCGGCAAAGCGCATCCCCTCAACCCGCACGTCGATGCCGAAGGTGGCGGTGCCTGTGACCTTGGCGGGGATATCCAGACGCGGCATGGATTTGCCCAGATATTTCCATTCGGTTGCGGGACGCAGCAGGATATCCTGCGGCGGGTCGATCCGGGCCGCGTCGGAGGCCAGATCGACATAGGACAGGCGCGTGCCATCGGGGGCTATGACATGGCCATCTTCTGTCGTCAGGTCGGCGCGGGAGAGGTTCAGGCGTTGCGCCGCCGCCTCCTTCAGCGTCTCGCGCGCGGTGGCGCCTGCCATGCGCATCTTGTCGAACCCGTCCACGGTCGAGGTGGAGCCGCCCGTGACTTGCAGGGACATCATCTTGGGCAGCACGGACAGCGCCTGTTTCAGGCTGTGCTGCATGTCGGTCAGGGCGTAATCCTTGAAGGGCATGCCCGCGCCCATCAGCGCGCCGTTGAAATAGGCCTGCGCGGGTGGGCCGTGCAGGGTGGTGATATCCTCCCACGCCACGTCCAGCTCCTCGGCCACCATCGCGGCGAGGGTGGAGTGGATGCCTTGCCCCATCTCGGCGCGGGGGGTGATGATCGTGACGCCATCGGCATTGATCAGCACGAAAGGATTGAGCGCTGCACCCTGTTCGGGCGAGAGGGGATTGGGCGGCGTCTGGCGGGCCTTGTAGACGCCAAAGGCCACGCCACCCACGATGGCGACGGATCCGATCAGAAAGGAACGGCGGGCGATTTTACCGATGCTGGCCATGCTCACGCCTCCTTGAGCGCGCGGGCGGCGTCATGGATCGCGGCGCGGATACGGGGATAGGTGCCGCAGCGGCAGAGATTGCCCTGCATGGCGGCGTCGATGTCGTCATCGGTGGGTTCGGGTGTTTCGGTCAGCAGGCTGGCGGCCTGCATGATCTGTCCCGACTGACAATAGCCGCATTGCGCCACCTGATGCGTGACCCAGGCCTGTTGCAGCGCGTGCATCGCGTCCGGCGTGCCCAGCCCTTCGATCGTGGTGACATTGCCCCAGACATCCCCCAGCGCCACCTGGCACGAGCGCACGGCCTGCCCGTCGATCTGCACGGTGCAGGCCCCGCAGGCGGCCACGCCGCAGCCGAATTTCGTGCCGGTCAGCCCGATCTCGTCGCGCAGCACCCACAGCAGGGGCACCTCGGGCGGCAGGTCGACGCTATGGTCGGTTCCGTTGATGGTCAGTGTCGTGGCCATGGGGTCGCTCCGGGCTGGAAAGGCTGTGTTCTGACAAAGTGGGCGAGATATGTCAGTTTGTCAATCTGGCAAATTGACGAAATGGATCAATTCTGTCACATGGTCAGCATGCCAGAGCAGACAGACAGCCCATTCACCCAGGACCCGCGCCAGAAGGCGATCCTCAAGGCCGCGTTCGAGGCCTTTTCCAGCTATGGGTTCCGGCGGACCTCGATGGAGGACATCGCCCGCGGGGCGGGCATGTCGCGGGCCGCGCTCTATCTGCATTATCGCAACAAGGAGGATATCTTCCGCTCCTTGACCCAGTTCTACTATGACGATGCTGTCGCGCAGGTCGAAGGCGTCCTGACCCAGGACCTGCCCATCGCCGAGGCTCTTGCACGGGCCTTTGAGGCTCAGGCAGGGCAGATCTTCGAGGCGCTATTGTCCTCGCCGCATGGCGACGAGTTGCTGGATACCAAATATGCCCATGGCGCCGATATCGCGCAGGCGGGCGAGGCGCGGCTGGTCGCGGTCTATGCGGGCTGGTTGCGCGAAAAGGCGGCTGCCGGGCAGATCAGCCTTGCCGTCAGCGAGAATGACCCGGCCGTGCTGGCCGCAACCATGCTGGCGGCGTTGCAGGGGTTGAAGACGCCGGTGCCGACCCCTGCCGCCTATCGCGCGGCCGCAGCTCTTCTGGCCGGGGTATTCGCCCGCGCCCTTGAGCCGCGCTGAACAGGCCTGCCTCTTCTTGCCTCAAATATCCAATCCGGACCGGGCCACAGCGCCGTCCGTCACAGATCGGTGCGCAGGTGCCAAAGCTCGGGGAACAGTTCCACCTCGAGCATCCGCTTGAGGTAGCTGACCCCGCCGGTGCCGCCGGTGCCGCGCTTGAAGCCGATCACGCGTTCGACCGTGGTCACGTGATTGAAGCGCCAGCGGCGGAAGTAATCCTCGAAATCCATCAGCTTCTCGGCCAGCTCATACAGCTCCCAATGGGTCTGTGGCGCGCGGTAGACGGTGATCCAGGCCTGTTTGACGGCCTCGGAGGGGGTATGGCTTTGCCTGATGTCGCGGTTCAGCACGTCATCCGGCAGCGGCACGGTCTGGTGCAGCAGGCGCAGCGCCACGTCATAGAGGGAGGGCTGGCGCAGCTCTTCCTCGAGCAGGGCCAGAATGGCGGGGCGATGCGCATGGGGGCGCAGCATGGCGTGGTTGCGATTGCCCAGCATGAATTCGATCTGGCGGTATTGATGCGACTGAAAGCCCGAGGATTGCCCAAGCGCATCACGGAAGGCGGTATAGTCGCTGGGTGTCATGGTGCGCAGCACGTCCCAGGCGTTGTTGAGCTGTTCGAAGATGCGCGCGACGCGGGCCAGCATCTTGAAGGCGGGGCGCAACTGGCCGGCTTGCAGCGCGGTGCGGGCGGCGGCGATCTCGTGGATGGCAAGGCGCATCCAGAGTTCGGAGGTCTGGTGCTGGATGATGAACAGCATCTCGTCATGGGTGTCGGTCCATGTCTTCTGCGCGTTCAGGATCAGGTCCAGCGACAGGTAATCGCCATAGGACATGCGCCCGTCGAAGGACATCTGCGCACCCTCGGCGGCGGGATCGTAGGGGGTCTGGGTCATGGTGGCCTCTGGTTCTGCTGCGCGGCGCTGTGGATTGGGCGTCGCAATGGATATTTGAAGCAAGAAGAAACAGCAGGTCGAGGGTCAGGCGTTCAGCGCCGCGCAATTGGCCAGCCGCCGCCAGAGAGCGGCCCAGCCCGCAGGGCGGCAGAGGGGCAGGCTTTCGGTGGCGGCGCGCATGGACATCAGGTCACGCGGGCGCGGGTCTTGTATTCGGGCCGGTCCCACAGGCTGTTGGTCATCACATCGGCGATGATGTTGATGGCCTTGTTCACATCGCCCTCGTCGATGAAGAGCGGCGTGAAGCCGAAGCGCATGATGTCGGGCGCGCGGAAATCGCCGATGACGCCGCGCGCGATCAGGGCCTGAATCGCGGCATAGCCATCGGCAAAGCGGAAGGAGACCTGGCTGCCGCGCTGGGACGCGTCGCGCGGGCTGGCCAGTGTCAGCATGGGGCAGGTGGCCTCGATCCCCTTGATGAATTGCTCGGTCAGCGCGACGGAGGCGGCACGGATGTCGTGCATGGTCGTCATGTCCCAGATGTCCATCGCGGCTTCCAGTGCGGCCAGCGCGATCACCGGGGGTGTGCCCACACGCATCCGCTCGATGCCCGAACCGGGGCGGTAGGAGGTGGCGAAGGCGAAGGGTGCCTCGTGACCCAGCCAGCCCGACAGGGCGGGGCGGGCGGTATCGGCATGGCGGGGGGCGACATAGATGAAGGCGGGGGCACCAGGGCCACCGTTGAGGTATTTGTAGGTGCAGCCCACCGCGAAATCCGCGCCGCATCCGGCCAGATCGACGGGCAGCGCACCCGCGCTATGCGCCAGATCCCAGATCGTGAGCGCACCTGCGGCATGGGCGCGGGCGGTCAGGTCGGCCATATCATGCTTGCGGCCCGTGCGGTAATCGACCTCGGTGATCAGGGTCACGGCGACCGCGTCGGTGATGTTGTCCGCCACGTCCTCGGGCGCGACGACGCGCAACTCATAGCCTCGGCCCAGTGACGCGATCAGCCCTTCGGCCATGTAGAGGTCCGAGGGGAAATTGCCGCTGTCGGACAGGATCACGCGACGGTCGGGGCGCATCTCCAGCGCCGAGGCAAGCGCCTGATAGACCTTGATCGAGAGCGTGTCGCCCATCACCACATGGCCCGGTTCCGCCCCGATCAGGCGGGCGATGCGGTCGCCCACACGGGTGGGCTGGTCCATCCATCCGGCCTTGTTCCAGCCGGTGATCAGCATCTCGCCCCATTCCTTGTCGATGACGCGGCTGACCTGCGCGGCGGCTTTGCGCGGCAGCGGGCCCAGCGAGTTGCCGTCCAGATAGATCATGCCTTCCGGCAGATGGAACATGGCCTTGGTCTCGGCGAAATCGGTCATGGTGGCCTCGAAACTATTTTAGGCTTAAAGCATTTCTCCGGGATAGGCGGTGCACCCCGGTTTGTCCACCGAAAAACCGGAGTCCGGCCGGTCAGCGCACCTGACCGCCCGCCATTTCGATGCATTGCGCGTTGATCGAACCTGACAGCGGATGGCAGAGCCACAGGGCGGCGGTGGCCACTTCCTCGACCGCGATGAGGCGGCGGTGGCGGTTGCTGTCGGCCATGGCCTGACGCGCCTGTTCGGCGGTCATGCCGGTGCGTTTGGCGATGGATTCCGATTGCAGCGCGACGATATCGGTTTCCACATAGCCGGGGCAGAGGGCGTTGAAGGTGATGGGGCCGCCCATGTGTTCCTCGGAATAAGAGCGGACAAGGCCGATCACGCCGTGTTTCGACGCGGAATAGGCGCCCGCCCCCTTGAGGCCACGCAGTCCCGCGAGGGAGGACACCACGATCACGCGGCCCCAGTCGGTGCCCAGCATGCCGCGCATCGCTTCCCGGATGGTCAGGAAAGCGCCGTCCAGATTGGTGCGCATGATGCGGTGCCAGAAATCGAGTTCGGTCTTTTGCAGGCTCTTGCCCTCGGCAATCCCCGCATTGGCGATCAGGATCTGGATCGGACCACGCGCGGCGACGGCTTGTTTGATGCCGTCCACGATCTGCGCCTCTTCCATCACGTCCATGACGAGCGGGTGCAGGCCGGGCGTGGCTTTCGCCGCCGCCTCCAGCACATCGGTGCGGCGGCCCGTGATGGTGACCTGCGCGCCCTCGGCGGCCAAAGCCTGCGCGATGGCAAGGCCGATGCCCGTTCCCCCGCCGGTGACCAATGCGTGTTTGCCTGTGTGGATCATGATGTTCTCCCTTTCGGGGGGCAGAGTACGTGTCATGTGGCGCGTGGCAAGGGGCAGGCTGCCCCGCGCCGCAAGGTCACTTTACAATGACATTCGTGTCTGTGAATGTGATCCGAGCAAGATTCAAGGGAGGGGAGACCCGATGAGACAGAGCATGATCCAAGCCGCCGTTCTGGCGCTGTTGGCAGCACAAGCGATGGCGAGCGAGGATATCGCGGACAAGTATCCGCAATCCGAGCTCTACAACAAGCCCGTCGAGGTGATCCCGCATGTGTGGTCGGCCATCGGGGCCACCGCGCCGCCGACCTATGAGAATGCGGGCCATAACAACAACCTGTCCTTTGTCGTGACGGGTGACGGGGTGGTCGTGGTCAATGGCGGTGCCTCGGCCCGGCTGGCGGCCGCGCTGCATGACGAGATCAAGGCGATCACCGATCAGCCTGTCAAGTTGGTGATCAACGAAAACGGGCAGGGCCATGCCATGCTGGGCAATTCCTACTGGGCCGATCTGGGGGTGGATATTCTGGCCCATGTGGACGCGATTGCCGAGGTCGAGGCCCATGGCGGGGCGATCCTGGCCGGGATGCAGGGCTATAACAAGGACCGGGCAGAAGGCACGCGCGTCGCCGTGCCGAACCTGTCCTTCGAGGACCGTCACACGTTCACCATGGGCGATGTGGCCTTCGAGGTGCTGCATCTTGGCCCGGCGCATGGTCCCGGTGACACGCAGGTCTGGATTCCGCAGTGGGACATCATGATCGCGGGCGACATTGCCTTTCACGAGCGCATGCCGCCGATCTTTGCCGATACCTGCACCTCGTGCTGGATCGAGACATGGGAGACGGGGCTGGAGCCGTTGAACCCGACCTATCTGATCCCCGGCCATGGCCATCCGACCAATCTGGCGCAGGTGCGCCGCTATACGCGGGATTACCTTGTGGACCTGCGTGAAAAGATTGGCGCTCATATCGAGGAGGGTGGCGATCTGGCCAGTGCCTATTACGTGGATCAGGAGCGCTGGACGCATCTGGACACGTTCGAGGAACTGGCGACCAAGAACGCGGGCCGGGTCTTCGAGGAGATGGAGTTCGAATGAGCCATGACAAGGGGCCCGCGCGCCTTTGGCACCATGCTGAAATGGATTGACCTGCCGCCCGTCTGGCTGGCCGCGATGATCGCTCTGGCCTGGGCGCAGGCGCGTTTCGCGCCGACGGGGCTGTCCTTTGGCGGGGCCTGGGCCGATTTCGCGGGTGGCCTTCTGGTGGGCGGCGGGCTGATCCTGATGGTGCTGGCCGTGCATGAGATGCGAAAGGCGCGCACCACGATCATTCCGCATCTTGAAGCGGCGAAACTGGTGCAGTCGGGCATCTTCAGCCGGACCCGCAACCCTGTCTATCTGGGCGATGTTCTGGTGCTGGCGGGGCTGATTCTGCGCTTTGACGCCGTGCTGGCGCTACCATTGGTGCCGGTATTCCTGTGGATACTGGAAAAGCGTTTCGTGATCCCCGAGGAAAACCGCCTCAGACGCAAATTCCGGGCCGATTTTGCCCGCTATTGCCAGAAAACCCGCCGATGGATTTGACAGTCCGGCGCAATAAGTGCATCGCAGGACCGATCTTCTTGTGAAATATTGTTGCGCCGCACTATAACCAAGTTTCCGGTTGCGGCGCGACCGGAGCAAGACCTGCGAAAAGGGGGACGCGAGACGTGAAAATCGGTACGCCAAAGGAAATATTCGAGGGTGAGGCCCGCGTGGCCATGACCCCTGACTCGGCGCTTCAGTTGCAGAAACTGGGCTATGATTGTGTGATCGAAACCGGTGCCGGCATGGCTGCGGGTTTCTCGGACAAGGCCTATGCAGATGCGGGCGTCGAGGTGGTCAAGACCGCTGCCGCCCTGTGGAAGGCCGCCGATGTGGTGGCCAAGGTGCGCCCGCCCTCCGAGGCGGAAGTGAAGAAGTTGAACGAGGGACAGACCCTGATTTCCTTCTTCTATCCGGTCGCCAATGAAACGCTGATGAAGCAGGCCGCCGCCAAGGGGGCGAATGTGATCGCGATGGACATGGTCCCGCGCATCAGCCGCGCGCAGAAGATGGACGCGCTGTCGTCCATGGCGAATATCGCAGGCTACCGTGCGGTGATCGAGGCGGGCAACAATTTCGGCCGCTTCTTCACCGGCCAGATCACGGCGGCGGGCAAGGTGCCCCCGGCCAAGGTTCTGGTTGTGGGTGCAGGGGTGGCCGGTCTTGCCGCCATCGGCACGGCGACCAGCCTTGGTGCGATCACCTATGCCTTCGACGTGCGCCCCGAAGTGGCCGAGCAGGTCGAATCCATGGGCGCGCAATTCGTCTATCTGGATTTCGCCGAAGCGGTGCAGGACGGTGCGGCGACGGGCGGCTATGCGGCCCCGTCTTCCCCCGAATTCCGCGAGGCGCAGCTGGCCAAGTTCCGCGAACTGGCCCCGGACATGGATATCGTGATTACCACCGCGCTGATCCCCAACCGCGAGGCGCCCGAACTGTGGACGCCCGACATGGTCGCGGCGATGAAGCCCGGTTCCGTGATCGTGGATCTGGCCGCCGAGCGTGGCGGCAACTGCAAGCTGACCAAGATGGACGAGAAGATCGTCACCGAAAACGGTGTCACGATCATCGGCTATACCGACTTCCCCAGCCGGATGGCCGCGCAATCCTCGACGCTGTATGCCACGAACATCCGCCACATGATGACCGACCTGACCCCCGGCAAGGACGGGCAGATCGTGCACAACATGGAGGATGACGTGATCCGCGGCGCGACCGTGACGTTCAACAAGGACGTGACCTTCCCGCCGCCGCCGCCGAAGGTGGCCGCGATTGCCGCGCAGAAACCCAAGGAGAAGGCCAAGGAGCTGACGCCCGAGGAGAAGCGCGCCAACGAGGTTGCCGCCTTCAAGGCGCAGACCCGCAATCAGGTGACGCTGCTGGCCGTCGGCGCTGTGCTGTTGCTGGCGGTGGGTCTGGTGGCCCCGGCCAGCTTCATGCAGCATTTTATCGTCTTCGTGCTGTCGGTGTTTATCGGCTTCCAGGTGATCTGGAACGTTGCGCACAGCCTGCATACGCCGCTCATGGCGGTGACCAATGCCATCTCGTCCATCATCATTCTGGGCGCGCTGATCCAGATCGGGTCGTCCTCGATGCTGATCACGCTGTTGGCGGCGCTGGGCATCTTCATGGCCGCGATCAACATCGTGGGTGGCTTCCTCGTGACACGGCGCATGCTCGCCATGTTCCAGAAATCCTAAGGAGCAGGCATCATGGAATTCGGATTTACCATCGCGGCCTATGCTGTCGCAGCTGTTCTGTTCATCCTGTCTCTGGGTGGACTGAGCGGACAGGAAAGCGCGAAACGCGCGGTCTGGTACGGGATTGTCGGTATGGCGATTGCGGTCGTGGCCACGCTGATGGGACCGGGGCAGGGCCTTTGGGGTGCCTCTTTTGTGCTGATCGCGCTGGGCGCGGCTGTCGGCTATCAACTGGCTACCCGCGTGCAGATGACGCAGATGCCCGAACTTGTGGCCATCATGCACAGCCTTGTCGGTCTGGCGGCGGTCTTCGTGGGTTTCAACGCGGACATCATGATCAACGATATCGCGGCCATCTACGCAGCGAACAACCAGATCATGGGGGCTGTGGCCGATAATGGGTACATCGCCATCGGTCTGCCGAAAGAAGTCTATGACGGGCTGTCGTCTTTCGGTCAGTTGATCGCCAAGAAGACCTCTGTCGAGATTGCGATCCTGCGGGTCGAGCTGGTGCTGGGGATCTGGATCGGTGCGGTGACCTTCACCGGGTCGGTGATCGCCTATGGCAAGCTGGCGGGCAAGGTCAACTCCTCGGCCAACAAGCTGCCCGGTGGCCATGTGCTGAATGCCACGGCGGCGGGGCTGTCGCTGCTTCTGGCGGTCATGTACATGAACGGTGCAGGTAGCTGGACGCTGGTTCTGCTGACCCTGCTGGCGCTGTTCATCGGCTATCATCTGATCATGGGGATCGGCGGCGCGGACATGCCGGTGGTTGTGTCCATGCTCAACAGCTATTCCGGCTGGGCGGCAGCGGCCATCGGTTTCAGCCTTGGCAACGATCTGCTGATCGTGGTCGGCGCGCTGGTCGGCTCCTCGGGGGCGATCCTGTCCTATATCATGTGCAAGGCGATGAACCGGTCGTTCATCTCGGTTATTCTGGGTGGCTTCGGCGGCCCGGCGGGCGAGCAGATGGCGGTCGAGGGCGAGCAGATCGCGATCGACGTGGACGGCGTGGCCAATGCGCTGGAAGAGGCTGACAGCATCATCATCATCCCCGGCTACGGGATGGCGGTGGCGCAGGCCCAGCAGAGCGTGTCGGAACTGACCAAGCGCCTGCGCGCCAAGGGCAAGACCGTGCGTTTCGCGATCCACCCCGTGGCGGGCCGTCTGCCGGGGCACATGAACGTGCTGCTGGCCGAGGCCAAGGTGCCCTACGACATCGTGCTGGAGATGGACGAGATCAACGACGACTTCCCGGATACCGATGTGGCCATCGTGATCGGCTCGAACGACATCGTGAACCCGGCCGCGCAGGATGATCCCAACAGCCCCATCGCCGGGATGCCGGTTCTGGAGTGCTGGAAGGCCAAGCAGGTGTTCGTGTCCAAGCGAGGACAGGGCACCGGCTATTCGGGGATCGAGAACCCGTTGTTCTTCAAGGACAATACGCGGATGTTCTATGGCGATGCCAAGAAGTCGCTGGATGAGCTGTTGACCAAAATCAGCTGAACCGGATGCCATTTGCCGACAGAAAAGGCGCCCCTTGGGGCGCCTTTTTTCGTGGCATCGCAATTGCTTGCACGAAAAACAGGCTCCCGTATACCATCGTGTTCCGTAAAGGTTTGATATAAAACAACTTTATCTTTTACTTAACCGGGCTAGCGTATAAGGTCAGCGCAACTCAGGAGTTTTCCATGTCGCCTATCCAGGACCATCCGCTGCGTTATGAATTGGCCAACGAGCTGCATGCCAGGCCATTTCCCTCGATCGATGCGCCCGGGTCGGCGGTCTATCTAGCGATCAAGAAGCAGCAGGATGCGGCCAGCCGGGATCGGGGCACGGATCTGGCGCATCTGACGGAATTGCTGGATCGTTTCGGCGCGGCCCATCCGCAGCCGGGGGCCACGCATTATTTCGGCCGGATCGGGCGGCATATGCTGAAATGGGAAAGCCATACGGAATTCGTGACCTACACGGCCTTCACCGAAAGCCTGAGCAGCCGCGCCTTTGATCCCACAGATTTCGAGGTGTTTCCGGCAGAATGGTTGTCGCGCGCACCGGGGGTGCGTGTCACCTCGGCGCTGATCCGGATGGAGGAAACGGGCGACAAGGAGGCGGTCATCGACAAGCTGAATGACTGGTTCGTGCCCGAAAGCCTGGCCGTCAGCCGCGTGCTGGACGACAGCGCCATTGTGGCGGGAGATTTCCGCATAGATCCTGCCGGGCACATGCGCTTTGCCATCTTCGTCTCGCCCAAGACAGGCGCGCGGCGGGTGGGGCGCGTTGTGCAGCGGTTGTGCGAGATCGAGACCTACAAGACCATGTCGATGCTGGCCTTCTCGCAGGTCAAGGCGATGTCGGGCACGCTCTCCTCCATCGACGCGCAGTTGACGCAGTTGATGGATGACATGACCCGCAACGAAAAGCCTGCCGATCAGACATTGGCGGGGCTGCTGGAAGTGTCTGCGATGCTGGAAAACAAGGTGGCGCGGGCGGCCTTCCGCTTTGGTGCGGCGGCGGCCTATGAGGCGATCGTAAACCAGCGGATCGAGGTGCTGCGGGAAGAGCGGTTCGACGGGCGGCAGACCTTTGCGGAATTCATGATGCGCCGCTACGATCCCGCGATGCGGACGGTCAAGGCGTCTCAGGCGCGGCTGGCGGCGATGGCCGACCGGGCAATGCGGGCGGGGGAATTGCTGCGGACGCGGGTGGATGTGGAGCGGTCTGCCCAGAACCAGAAGCTGCTGGAAAGCATGAACATCCGCGCCGACATGCAGTTGCGCCTGCAAAAAACGGTTGAGGGGCTGTCGGTCGTGGCCATCAGCTACTATGCGGTGTCGCTGATGGCCTATGCGGTCTATCCGGTGGCAGAAGCGGTCAATGTCAGCAAGGGGACATTGACCGCGCTGCTTATTCCGCCGGTAATGCTGCTTGTCTGGTGGCTTGTGCGCCGGGTGCAGAGGAACCTGCATTAAGCAAGCGGTTGGCCACAAGGCCACCCGTCGCAATGGCGGCGATGGCAAGGATCGCGGCGATGGACAGGGTCGGGATCCCCGACAGGCCCGCGCCCACGGTGCAACCGCCGGCCAGAACGCCGCCCACGCCCATCAGCGCGGCACCGGACATATACCGCCCGGTTTCGCGCGGGGTGCCGAAGCTGACCCATGCGAATTCGCCGCGGATCAGGCTGCTGAGCAGGGCCCCTACCACAACCGCACCAATCAGCGCCGCGCCGAAGGTGGCCGAGATCGAGGTGGAGGCGACGGTGAAGAACAGCGCCTCAGCCGCGGCAGAGGTGAAGGACAGGCTTTCCATCGCAATCGGATCGAATTCATCCAGCAGGATATATCCCGTGCCGACCCAGCCCAGCGGCACCAGCGCGCCGATCAGCGCAGCCAGCGCCAGTGTCCCCGCGCGGTTGCCCGAGCGCAGCGCATAGACCAGCGCCGCCAGCACGATCACGGCGGTCCAGACCAGCGGCGCACCCGGCAGGGCGGCGCTGTCAAGCGACCATGTCACCGATCCCAGCGCGGTGCGAACCGGGGCCAGCACACCCTTGAGCGTCGCATGGGCGACGACGGCGAAGACCACGAGCACGAGGGCGGCGCGCAGGTTGCCCGATCCGGTCAGAACGGTCAGGCGCGACACGCAGCCACGCGTTAGCACCATGCCCGCGCCAAAGAGCAGGCCGCCCGCGACAATGGCCAGCACGGGCAGGTCAGCGGCCATGAAGCGATGGTCGGCAAAGCCGATCCACCCCAAGGCGACGGCCCCTTGCGTGCCCAGCACGGCCACGGCCAGCGCGGTCAGCCAGACGCCTGTAGCCTGACGACGATCCTCGCCCACGATGGACCGGCGGAAACAGAAGCGGGTGATCTGCGCCAGCACGCCGAACACAAGTCCGAGGGCGAGGGCGAAATAGACAGCCGCCTGCGGGGCGGTCAGCGTCTCGAAGCCGAGGGATTCGAACATGGGTTTTCTCCGCTATCTGGAATTCTGTCCCATGTGCGCGGGTTTCTCATTATAATCAAGAGTGCGTGGCGGAGGAAAAACGTTCTGAAGTAGAACGTTTTTCCTTTATTCGGCCGATGCCGGGGAAGCATGTTCGCACTGTGCCCGCAGGCCGAACGCAAAACCCGCGCTAGTGGCGCGGGTCGCATGGTCGTTCTTTTTTGCCTCTGGCCGCTTAACGTCCCCGGATACGCGGGTCCAGCGCGTCGCGCAGGCCGTCACCCAGATAGTTGACGCTGAGCACGGTCAGCGAGATCGCCAGACCGGGCCAGAGGACGCGCTCGGGATATTGCTGCATGTAATCGACCGCATCGAACAGCAGGCGTCCCCATGTCGGGAAGTCGGGCGGAAAGCCCAGACCCAGAAAGGACAGCGCGCTTTCGGTGATGATCGCGTTGGCGATGCCCAGCGTGGCCGAGACCATGATGGGCGACATCACGTTGGGCAGGATGTGGCGCGTGATCATCCGGGTGTTGGTGGTGCCGATAGAGCGCGCCGCCAGCACGAATTCGCGTTCCTTCAGAGCCAGCACATCCCCGCGCACGATCCGCGCCGTGGGCATCCAGCTTGTGATGCCGATGGCGGTCACGATCAGGATGAAGATTCCGGTTTCCGGCCCGAAGGCGGCGTTCAGCGGTTCACGGAACAGAAGCACCATCACCAGCAGCAGCGGCAACAGCGGCAGCGCCAGAAACAGATCGGTGGTCCGCATCAGCAGGTTGTCCAGCTTGCGGAAATAGCCAGCCATCACACCGATCAGACTGCCAAGGATCAGGGCCAGCAGCATCGCGGTGATCCCGACCGAGACAGAGGTTTGGCCCCCCGCCATCATCCGGGCCAGCATGTCGCGGCCCAGTTGGTCGGTGCCCAAGGGGTGCGCCCAGCTTGGCCCCTGATTGCGGGCGCGGATGTCGATGAAGGTCGCGTCATAGGGCCAGAACCACGGCCCGATGAACACGGCCAGAACGATCATGAGAAAGACGATGCCGCCCAAAAGCGCGCCGCGATGGGATTTGAACTGGTCCCATATGTCACGCCACTGGCTGCGCGGCGGGGTGGTGGGGATCGGCTGGTTGATGAGCTCAGTCATAGCGGATCCTCGGGTCCAGGATGCCATACAGGATGTCGGCGATCAGGTTGAAGACGACGATGAGCAGCGCGAAGATGAAGGTCAGGGTCTGCACCATCGGCAGGTCATTCGCCTCGATCGAGGTGATGAGCAACTGGCCCAGACCGTTCACCTTGAACACCTGCTCGGTGATGATGGCCCCGCCGAATACCTGCGGCACACCCAGCGCGATCACGGTGACCACAGGGATCATCGAGTTGCGCAGCACATGCACCAGCACCACGGTCTTTTCGCCCAAGCCCTTTGCGCGGGCGGTGCGGACGTAATCCTGATTGAGATTGTCCAGCATCGAGGCGCGCATGAAGCGGCTGATCTGTGCCGCGTTATAGAGGGCCAGCACCGAAACAGGCATGATCATCTGCCGGAGTTGCACGATGAAACTGTCCCAGTCCGTCACCTTGTGGGTGGTGTCATAAATGGACGGGAACCAGCCCAGATTGACCGAAAAGACGACGATCAGCAGCACGCCGGTAAAGAAGGTCGGCACCGAAAAGCCCACCATCGACACGAATGTGCCGATCTGGTCGAAAGCCGAATATTGCCGATAGGCCGAATAGATGCCGATGGGCAGGGCGATCATCACGCCCAGCACATAGGACATGCCCACCACCCAGAGAGTCTGGGGCAGGCGCTGCACCACGATATCCATCACGGGGCTGCGGGTCTGCCATGACAGGACGCGCAATTGCCCTTCGGAAAAGGTGGTGCCGAAGATGTGGTCGATCAGGACCTGAGGCTCGACCCAGAAGAACTGCACCAGCCATTTGAAGAACTGGATATGCACCGGGGCGCCAAGGCCAAGGGCCTCGCGCATCTTCTCCTTGACCTCGGGCGGGACGGTCAGGGGCACCTGGGCCATCGGATCGCCGGGGGCCAGTTGCAACAGCATGAAGATGACGAGGGAAATGAACAGAAGGGTCGGGACGGCCAAGACCAGTCGCCGGATGGTAAAGGTCAGCATGGGCGGCGCCTTTGCGGGTCGCTGTGAGATCTACCGGAAACTCGACGGCCCCGCCCCGGACGTGCCGGAGCGGGGCCGCGATGTCAGGTGCTTATTTGATGCGGTGCCAATCGGCGACGTTCCACAGCTCGCTGTCCCAGGTGTTCAGGACCACACCGCCCAGCGTGTTGGAATGGGCCGAGACGCGACCACGATCCACCAGCGGGATGATGACATTGGCTTCCTTGGTCAGCATGTCGTTCAGCTTGCGTGCGATTTCGCCGCGCTTCTCCAACTCGCCGGTGCGGGACAGTTCCGCGACCATCGCGTCAAAGGCCGGATCGCAGAAGCGGGTGATGTTCTCGCCCTGCCACTGGCTTTCGGGACGCGGAGCCTTGGAGCACAGCTGTGCGGCCAGATAGGCTTCGGGATCGGTGCCGTCGAAGTTGTTGGCATACATCTGCACGTCGGCATAGAACTTCTGGAAGGTGTCGGGGCTGCCCGGATCACCACCGAAGAAGACCGAGGCGCTGACGTTGCGCAGTTCGGTTTCGACGCCGATTTCTTCCCACCACTGCTTGATCAGCGCCTGGAAGTCCTGACGGACGGCGTTGGTCGAGGTCTGGAACAGCAGCGACAGGCGCACGCCATCCTTGGCGCGGATGCCATCGGCACCACGGACCCAGCCGGCTTCGTCCAGCAGGGCATTGGCGCCTGCGATGTCATGGGTCAGACAGTCGGTGTTGTCCGAGGCGTAAAGCGCCGGCGCGGGCACCAGGTTGCAGGTCGGGCGACCAGCCTGACCATAGCCGATCTCGACCAGAAGGTTACGGTCGATGGACATGGACAGGGCCTTGCGCACCGCCGGGTCCGACAGGAACGGATGCGGATGCTTTGCCGTGGCACGCTCGCCTTCCGGCAGCGAGGGCGAGGGGTCGGTCATGTTGACCATGATCCGCTCGACCAGCGAACCGAAGGCCGCGATGGTCTTGCCTTTGCCGGCGGCCGACATCTGCTCGATCACCTCGGGGGCAAGCTGCAGGTTCCAGGCATAGTCGAATTCACCCGTTTCCAGAACCGCGCGGCCTGCGGCCGTCGCATCGCCGCCGCCCTTGAAGGTCATGGTGGCGAAGGCGGGTTTGGCCGGATCGCGGTAGTTCGGGTTGGCTTCCAGAGAGATCACGTCATTGGGACGGAACTCGGTGACGCGGAAGGGGCCGGTGCCGATCGGGTTGAAGTTGGCCTCGGTGCATTCGGGGGCCTTGGCGCCCAGGCAATCCGCGAATTGCGCGGCCTGGATGATCGGGGCCTGCGCGCCCATGAAGGGACCGTAGGGGTTCGGCTTGGCTTCCGAGAAGGTGACCTTGACGGTCAGATCGTCGATCACCTCGACGGCGGTCACGCCTTCGAACTTGGCCGCCTGCGCACAACCGCCTTCGGGATGCATGCAGTAATCGGCGCTGAACTTCACGTCATTTGCGGTGACGGCGGTGCCATCGGACCACAGCAGGTCCGGCTTCAGTTTCCAGGTGATCGATTTCAGATCCTCGCTCACGCCGCCATTCTCGAGCGTGGGGATTTCCTGTGCAAGGAAGGGCACCATCGCGCCGGTCTCGTCATAGCGGCCCAGCGGTTCGATGATCATCGAAGACGATTCGAGGTCCTTTGTGCCGCCCGAGAGATAGGGGTTCAGGATCGACGGTGCCTGCCAGTAGATGATGTTCACATGGCCGTCCGCGCCGCGCTCTGCAAAGGCTGCGGGGGCGAGGGCAACAAGGGCTGCCGCGCCAAGCAGCGTTGATTTCAGGGTCATTTCTCACTCCATGTTGGACACGTCAGTGTCTCTCGTTTTTTTCCCGGACAGGGTTGCGGCGATTGCCTTGCCCCCGGACCAGATCGGCACCCCGAGGCGTCCGGCGGTGTTTGCGCTACCGACCTGACCTCTGGGTGAGTTTCATCACAAACCCTTGCTGTGGAAAAATCAAGCACGCGTTTTTGAACTTGCCCCGGCGTCGACCAAGGGGCGAGGGGGCGTGAAAGGGGTTTGACAGGTCAAGACTGCTGTCTGTAGCGTCGCGGATCAGGACCCGAGACACAGGATTGCAGGCATGCTGGACCAGCCGATTGAACGGCCCATCGCACGGATCGAAAATCTGCGTGTGGAATTCCAGACCAAGGATGGAATCGTGGTCGGGGTCGAGGATGTCTCATTCTCGATCAATCCCGGCGAAACCGTCTGTGTGGTTGGTGAATCAGGCTCGGGCAAGTCGGTGTCCAGCCTGTCCCTGATGCGTCTGGTCGAGTTCGGCGGCGGCAAGATCGCAGGTGGACAACTGCTGTTCGAGCGCAAGACCGGCGGGCAGGTGGATCTTGGCAAGACCGATCAGGACCTGATGCGGACGATTCGCGGCAATGAGATCGGGATGATCTTTCAGGAGCCGATGACGGCGCTGAATCCGGTCTTCACCGTGGGGCGGCAATTGACCGAAGGGTTGCGCCTTCACAAGGGGATGACCAAAAAAGAGGCAGAGGCGCGGGCGCTTGACCTGTTGCGGCAGGTGCGTATCCCCGAACCCGAGCGGCGGCTGAAGCAATATCCCCATGAGCTGAGCGGGGGGATGCGGCAGCGTGTCGTGATCGCCATGGCACTGGCCTGCGAACCGCGCCTGTTGATCGCGGATGAGCCGACCACGGCGCTGGACGTGACCATTCAGGCCGAGATTCTGGCGCTGATCGACCGGCTGAAGCGGGAAACCGGCACGGCGGTCATGTTCATCACGCATGACATGGCCGTTGTGGCCCAAATGGCTGACCGGGTGGTCGTCATGTATCGCGGCAACAAGGTCGAAGTGGGAACGGTCGAGGAGATCTTCGAGAACCCGCAGCATGACTATACCAAGGCGCTACTGTCGGCCGTGCCCAAGCTGGGCGAGATGACGGGCAAGTCCCTTCCCGAACCGATGCGCCTGCTGGGATCGACAGGACCCGCCGCCGTGCCGATCCCCGGCACCGAGACGCCGCTGCTGACGGTGCGGAATCTGGTGACACGGTTTCCCGTGCGCGGCGGGTTGTTCCGGCGCACGGTGGCCAATGTCCATGCGGTCGAGGATGTGTCCTTCACGCTGAACAAGGGCCGGACCCTGTCTCTGGTGGGCGAAAGCGGCTGCGGCAAGTCCACTTGCGGGCGGTCGATCCTGCGGCTGGTCGAGCCTCTGTCCGGGTCGATTATGCTGGACGGGACCGACATCATGGCGCTGGACCAGTCCGCGCTGCGCCGTGCACGGCAGGACATGCAGATGGTGTTTCAGGACCCGTTCGCCAGCCTGAACCCGCAGATGCAGCTCTCCGATCAGGTCGCTGAACCGCTGCGCAATTTCGGCACCCACAAGGGCAGTGCCCTGACCGACAAGGTGGCGGATCTGTTCGACCGGGTGCATCTGCCGCGCAACTTCATGCGCCGCTATCCGCATGAACTCAGCGGCGGGCAGCGCCAGCGCGTCGCCATTGCCCGTGCGCTGGCGCTGAACCCCAAGCTGATCATCGCGGATGAGGCCGTCTCGGCGCTGGATGTATCGGTGCAGGCGCAGGTTCTGAACCTGATGATGGAGTTGCAGGCCGATCTGGGCCTGTCCTTCCTGTTCATCAGCCATGATATGGCCGTTGTCGAACGGGTCAGTCACGATGTCGGTGTCATGTATCTGGGGCGTATCGTCGAGATGGGCCCCCGGCAGGCGGTGTTCGAGGACCCGCAGCATCCCTATACGCGCGCCTTGATGAAAGCGGTTCCCGTGGCCGATCCGCGCAAGCGCAAGAGCGAGAGGGATCTGAATTTCAAGCCGATCCCGTCGCCGATCCACCAGGCGGGCTATGTGCCCGCGCCATCGGAATACAAGGAAGTCTCCAAGGGCCATTTCGTGCTGACCACGGATAGCGGCTACTGAGACGGAAAGAGGATAGAATGACAACCCGCATGCCCCCCCTCCAGCTGATGGAAAAGCTGGTCAGCTTTCCCACGGTCAGCCGCGACAGCAACCTGCCGCTGGTGGATTGGGTGGAGGATTATCTGAACAGCCACGGCATCACCGCGCACCGGCACTACAACGAAGAAAATGACAAGGCCGCGATCTTTGCCCATGTCGGACCCGAGGTTGCGGGCGGGCTTGTCCTGTCTGGGCATACGGATGTGGTGCCCGTCGATGGCCAGCCATGGGCGGATGATCCCTTCACGGTGGTCGAGCGTGACGGCAAGTATTTCGGGCGCGGGACCTGTGACATGAAGGGCTTTGACGCCCTGTCGATCTGGGCCCTGGTCGAGGCGCAGCATCGCGGCGTGAAACGCCCGCTGCAACTGGCGCTGAGCTATGACGAGGAAGTGGGCTGCACCGGCGCGCCACCGATGATCGACCGGATGCTGGAGGTGCTGCCGAAAGCCTCGGCCGTGATCGTGGGCGAGCCGTCGATGATGAAGGCGGTGACGGGCCACAAGGGCGGGCAGGGGTTCTGGACGCATGTGGTGGGGTTCGAGGTGCATAGCTCGATCATGCACACCGGCGTCAACGCGATCATGTTCGGGGCCAAGCTGATCGACTGGGCCAATCAGGTGAACGCCGAAAGCATGGCGAAAACACCCGCGCCCTTGGCCGCGATGTTCGATCCTCCCTGGACCACCGCACATGTGGGAACCATTCAGGGCGGCACCGCGCATAACATCACCGCCAAGGATTGCCGTTTCGGCATGGATTTCCGCGCCGTGCCGGGTGAAAACCTGTCGGACTGGCGCGACCGTTATCTGGCCCGCGTGCGCGAAGTCGAGGCCGAGATGCAGGCGATCCACCCCGCGGCGCGCATCGACATCACCGAGAAATTCGTCGTCCCCGGTCTGAAACCCGAGGAGGAGGGCGAGGCCGAAACGCTGGTGCGCGCCATCACGGGCGACAATGGCGGTCATGTGGTCAGCTATGGCACCGAAGCAGGACAGTTTCAGGAACGCGGCTACTCTGCGGTAATCTGCGGCCCCGGCGATATCGCGCAGGCGCATCAGCCGGATGAATACATCACCAAAGCGCAGTTCGAAGCCGGCCATGATTTCATGCGCCGCCTTCTGGAACGGCTCTGACGCCTGTTCCGGGCAGGGGCCGGGCCTTGAACAAAAGGAAAAGACCGTGCCGATCAAGAACCGTATTGCAGGCATGCAGGACGAGGTGACCGCATGGCGACGCGACCTGCATGCGCATCCGGAAATCCTCTATGAGACGCATCGGACCAGCGCCTTCGTCGCCCAGAAGCTGCGGGATTTCGGCTGTGACGAGGTCGTGACCGGCATCGGGCGCACGGGTGTCGTGGGGGTGATCCGTGGCAAGGCAGACAGCAAGGGCATGGTGATCGGACTGCGCGCCGATATGGACGCGCTGCCGATCCAAGAGGCGACGGGGCTGGACTATGCCTCGTCCATTCCGGGCGCGATGCATGCCTGCGGGCATGACGGGCATACGGCGGTTCTATTGGGGGCGGCACAGTATCTGGCCGAGACCCGTGCCTTTGATGGCACAGTGGTCGTGATCTTCCAGCCTGCCGAGGAAGGCGGGGCTGGCGGGCGCGCGATGTGCGAGGACGGGCTGATGGACCGCTGGAACATTCAGGAGGTCTACGGGCTGCACAATATGCCCGGTATCCCGGTCGGACAATTCGCCATCCGCCCCGGCGGGTTGCTGGCCTCGGGCGATATCTTCCATATCACAGTGACCGGCAAGGGGGGCCACGCGGCCATGCCGCATCTGTCGCTGGATACCACGCTGGTCGCGGCACAGATCGTCGTCTCGCTGCAAAGCATCGTGGCGCGCAACGCCGATCCGGTGGCCAGCATGGTGGTCACGGTCAGCATGTTCAACACCGACAGCCATGCGCCCAATGTCATCGCCCATGAAGTCAGGATGAGCGGCACGGTCCGCGCCCTGTCGCCCGAAATGCGCCAACTGGCCCATGACAGGCTGCGCGAGATCGCGACCCACACCGCCGCCGCCTTTGGCGCACGGGCCGAAGTCACCTTCGATCCCGGCTACCCCGCGACCATGAACCATCCTGAACAGACGGAATACGCAGCACTGGCGGCCGAGACCGTGGCCGGGCAGGTGGACCGCGATACCGCGCCCATGATGGCGGCCGAGGATTTCGCCTTCATGCTTGAGGAACGCCCCGGCGCCTATATCTTCATGGGCAATGGCGATAGTGCAGCCTGTCATCACCCTGCGTATGATTTCAACGATGCTGCCATTCCGGCGGGCAGCAGCTATTTTGCCACTTTGGCCGAACAAAGAATGCCTCTGGCGTGACGCCAAACCCTGCGCCGGACCAGATCAGAAGGAAAGACCATGCCCATCAAGAACCGCTTTGCAGAAATGCAGGATGAAGTCACCGCTTGGCGTCGTGACTTGCACGAAAACCCAGAGATCCTGTTCGATACCCATCGCACCAGCGCCATGGTGGCCGACAAGCTGCGGGACTTCGGTTGTGACGAGGTGGTGACCGGTATCGGCCGCACGGGCGTTGTGGCCGTGATCAAGGGTAAGACCGACACGTCGGGCAAGGTCATCGGGCTGCGCGCCGATATGGATGCGTTGCCCATCGTCGAGGCGACGGGGCTGCCCTATGCGTCCAAAACACCGGGCGCCATGCATGCCTGCGGCCATGACGGGCATACCGCCATGCTGCTGGGCGCGGCCAAATATCTGGCCGAGACGCGGAATTTCGACGGCTCGGTCGTGGTGATCTTCCAGCCCGCCGAAGAAGGCGGCGGCGGCGGGCGCGAGATGTGCGAGGATGGCATGATGGATCGCTGGAATATTCAGGAGGTTTACGGGATGCACAACATGCCGAACCTGCCCATCGGCCATTTCGCCATCCGTTCGGGGCCGTTCTTCGCCGCGACCGATCAGTTCGAGATCCATCTGGAAGGCAAGGGCGGCCATGCGGCGCGACCGCAGGAAACCGTGGATACCACCGTCATGGCCGCACAACTTGTGCTGTCGCTGCAAACCATCGCCAGCCGCAATGCCGATCCGGTCAGCCAGATCGTCGTGTCCGTGACCTCGTTCGAGACGTCATCGACCGCGTTCAACGTCATCCCGCAGAAAGTGCATATCAAGGGCACCGTCCGCACCCAGAGCAACGAGAACCGTGACATGGCCGAGCGTCGGATCAAGGAAATCGCGGCGGCAACCGGCGCCATGTATGGTGGCGTGGCCGAGGTGACCTATCACCGTGGCTATCCGGTCATGGTCAACTCGGAAGAACAGACGGAATTCGCGCGCGACGTGGCGCGCAATGTCGGCGGCAATGTGATCGAAGCACCGCTGGTCATGGGGGGCGAGGATTTCGCCTTCATGCTGGAGGAGCGTCCGGGCGCCTATATCCTTGTGGGCAATGGTCCCAGCGCGCAGGTGCATCACCCGGAATACAACTTCAACGACGAGGCGATCCCGGTCGGGTGCAGCTGGTGGGCCGAAATCGTCGAACGGCGGATGCCGGCGGCCTGACCCATCGGCTTTGTGCCACCATGACGGCGCGCGATCAGCGCGCCGTTGTCATGCCGGGGCCCTGTGGCAGCAGCGGGAGCAACCGTGCCAGCAAATGCCGCCGCGAATCCTCGCGGCTGTGCGAGACCCTGCGTGCCGCCTCGCGCATCTCCTCCAGCAGGATGCTCTGCGTCAGACGGCTCACATCCGCGCCCAGATCCTCGGCATCGGTGACCATCCGGGCCGCCCCTTCCCGCGTCAGCCCGGCATAGGCCAGCTTGAAATTGGCCACTTTCGGCCCGTGCAGCAGGCCCGCCCCCAGCATCGCAGGCTCATAGGGATTATGTCCGCCTTCACCGCCGAAGGACCCGCCCAGAAAGACCAGCGGGGAAATGCGATAGAAGATCCCGGTTTCGCCCAAGGTATCCGCCAGATAGACCTGCGTCCCGGCATCAGGCATCCCGCCCGTGCTGCGTTGCGCCATCTGCAGACCAGCCTGCGTCACGAGGGCCGCAATCTCGGCCCCGCGCGCGGGATGGCGCGGGATCAGGATCAGGAGCAGATCAGGATGATCCTGAAGCGCCACCTGATGCGCGGCGATCACCGCCTCTTCGTCGCCCGGATGGGTCGAGGCGGCCACCCAGACGGGGCGCGCACCGACAGCTTCCTGTAACGCGGCAAGGGCCATCGGATCGGCGGGCAAGGGTGTGGCGGCCGCCTTCAGGTCCCCGGTATCGACGATCCGCGCCGGATCAAGGCCAAGCTGGCGCATCTGCGTGGCGGTCGCGGCATCCTGCGTGCTGATCAAGGCGGCACGCCCCAGCAGGCAGGTCATCGCACGCGGCGCGCGCCTGCGGGTTTTCGAGGCGCGGGCGTTGATCACGGCCATGGGGATTGCGCGCCGGTCCGTCTCAATCATCAGGCGCGGCCAAAGGTCGTTCTCCATGAAACAGGCCAGATCAGGGCGCCAGTGATCCAGAAACGCCTGCACGGCGGCAGGTGTATCGACCGGCTGGAACTGATGGATCGCCTGCGGCAGACGCCGCGCCAGCGTTTCGGCCCCCGTGGTGGTCGTGGTGGTGAACAGCAGGCGGGCGCCGGACGCCGCTTCAAGGTCGCGGGCCAGATCCAGCGCCGAGGCCACTTCACCCACCGAGGCCGCGTTGATCCAGACCAGCGCACCGTCCGGGCGAGGGGCCGAGGGCTGGCCGAATCTTTCTGCCAGTCGGGCAGGTTCCGCCCCCTGCGCCACATGGCCCTTGCGCGCAAGGCGGTTCAGCAAGGCGGGTGCAAGGCCGGTTGCCGCCAGATAGAGGCTCAATACAGCAGTCAGCCCCGGCCTTGGGGCAGCGATGGGCCCGCCCGTCATCAGGGGATCATCCGCCTGTGTGGCTCATGTGGCGGGACATCTTGCCGTCCACCACCTGCCGCGAGTAATCGAAATCATGACCCTTGGGTTTCAGCCGGATCGCCGCGCGGATCGCGTCTTCCAATGCGGCTGTATTGTCGGGATTGGCGCGCAACGGCGCGCGCAGGTCGGCCATGTCCTCCTGCCCCAGACACATATAAAGCTCACCTGTGCAGGTCAGCCGCACGCGGTTGCAGCTTTCGCAGAAATTATGCGTGAGCGGCGTGATGAAGCCGATCTTCTGACCCGTCTCCTCGATCCGCACATAACGCGCAGGGCCGCCGGTGCGCTCGGCCAGATCGGTCAGGGTGAAGCGTTCCGCCAGTCGCGCGCGCAGATCGCGCAGCGGCCAGTATTGATCCAGACGGTCCTCGTTCCCGATATCGCCCATCGGCATGACCTCGATGAAGGTCAGGTCCATGTCGCGGGACGCGCACCAATCGGTGAGGGTGAACAGCTCGTCCTCGTTGAAGCCTTTCAGCGCGACGGCGTTGATCTTGACACGCAGGCCCGCTTTTTGCGCGGCATCAATGCCCCGCATGACCTGTGGCAGGCGACCCCAGCGCGTGATCTGCGCGAACTTCCCCTCATCCAGCGTATCCAGCGAGACATTGATCCGCCGCACACCCGCCGCCGCCAGATCGGGGGCGAATTTCTCAAGCTGGCTGCCATTGGTGGTCAGTGTCAACTCGCGCAGGGCGCCGCTGTCCAGATGGCGGGTCATGGCGTCGAAGAAGGTCATGATCCCCTTGCGCACCAAGGGTTCCCCCCCGGTGATCCGCAACTTCTGCACGCCAAGCCCGATGAAGGTCGAGCACATGGTGTCCAGTTCCTCAAGCGTCAGAAGCTGAGCCTTGGGCAGAAAGGTCATGTTCTCGGACATGCAGTAGACGCAGCGGAAATCGCAGCGATCCGTGACCGAGACGCGCAGATAGCTGATGGCCCGTTGAAACGGGTCGATCAGGGGCGCTGCGCCAGAGGAGGTAAGGGTCTTGTCCATGCCTGAAACCTAAGGATCGGCGGAAGTCAGAGCAAGGGGGATTGTTGCGATTGCGCGCCCCCTTCGGGACGCCTAGACTGAACGGCATGAAACATATCGCCATTTCCCTGACCCTTGGTGCCGCGCTGCTGTCTGGCTGCGCCGAGTTTGACCCATTCGCGCAACGCACGGCTGCGGTGCCCGCTCCGGCGACGGCCCCGCAGACAAGCACGCGCCCGCCATTGACGGGCGCGCCGCGCACGGTTGATGATTTCGACCGGACCACGGCCGAGGAACGTCAGGCCGCAGTGGCGACACCGCCCGCAGCGTCGGGGTCCATCGGCACGACGGTTGCCTCGCTGGGCGATCCGGCGCGACCCGGTTTCTGGATGGAAACGCCGCTGGTGCGTGAACCGACGCGGGGCAGCGTGCTTTATCGTCCCACGGGGCGGCGGCTCAATCTGGATCTGATCCCGATCGAGGGGCCACCCTCTGGCGGTAGCCGTCTGTCGCTGTCTGCGATGCGGATGCTGGACGCGCCCCTGACGGGCCTGCCGCAGGTGGATGTCTTCAAGAACTGAAGCAAATCAGGTCGTTGCCGCAGGTTGTTCAGGCGGCAGATACTTGGATGCCTCGCGGCGGGCGAACGGCTTCATGTGTCTTGCATGGTTCTTCAGGAAATAGCGCACCCGCTCCGCATCATGCTTGGACAGCTCGCGCAGCCACCATGCCACGGATTTCTGGATGAACCATTCAGGGTCGTGGACATATCCGGCGGCCCATTCCAGCACCCGCTGCCGGATCGCCAGATCCGCGGGCTTGGGGTGGTTTTGCTTGGTCCATGGCAGGGTAAAGACCATGACGGCGCGACGGGTCCAGTGATGCGGGGACTTGGTCCATGCCTCAAGATCATCGACGCGGGACGGATCGGCCAGCAGGCGTTTCTGCCCCGCGATGGCGGCGGCATCGGCAATGGCCCAGCTGTCGCATGTGGGCACCCATGATGCGATCAGCGCCCAGACAGCGGCATCATCCTTGATCCTTGCCTGTGTCAGCAGCTTGGCGGCGGCGATCTTCGCCTCGAACACATCCGTCCGCCACAAGGCATCGGCCAATGCGACGCGGGCGGGGACATCCATGCCCTCGCGCCAGGCCGTCGCCAGATCGGTGATCTGCGGCGTGGTCAGGCCCAGATATTCACGCGGGACCTTGTGATAGTCCGCCAGTCCCGTGGCACGCTCTGCATCCGACAGGGCGCGCAGTTGCATCATGGCGTCATCAAATGTCATTCCACGGTCACCGATTTCGCCAGATTGCGGGGCTGGTCCACGTCGGTGCCCTTGGCCACCGCCGTGTGGTAGGCCAGCAGTTGCGCGGGCAGGGCATAGAGGATCGGGGTCAATACCGCATCGACGCGGGGCATGACGATCACCTCCCATGTCTGCTCGGACGCTTCGGCGGCCCCTTCGGCATCGGTGATCAACATCACCTTGCCGCCACGGGCCATCACCTCCTGCATGTTCGACACGGTCTTGTCGAAGAGGGCGTCGCGCGGGGCCATGACGACCACGGGCATGGTCTTGTCGATCAGGGCGATGGGGCCGTGCTTGAGTTCACCTGATGCATAAGCTTCGGCGTGTATATAGCTGATTTCTTTTAGTTTTAGTGCCGCTTCCAGTGCCAGCGGATACATCAGGCCACGCCCCAGAAACAGCACGTCCGTAGCTTCCGACAGTTTGCGCGCCGCCCCCTTGATCGGCCCGCTCAGATCAAGTGCCGCGTTCAGCGCCACAGGCAGCGCGCGCAGGGCGCTCAGGTGATCGGACAGGTCTTCGCGGCTGATCCGGCCCCGCTGATGCGCGGCCTCCAGCGCCAGCAACAGCAGCACCGTCAACTGACAGGTGAACGCCTTGGTCGAAGCGACGCCGATTTCCGCCCCCGCCATGATCGGCAAAGCCAGATCGCTTTCCCGCGCGATCGAGCTTTCGGCCACGTTCACGACCGACAGGATGCGCGCAGCCTTGCCCTCGCAATAGCGCAGCGCGGCCAGCGTGTCCGCCGTCTCGCCGGATTGGCTGACGAACAGCGCCACGGTGCGCGCGGGAATGGGCGGCTCGCGGTAGCGGAATTCCGAGGCGATATCGACATCAACGGGCAAGCCAGCCAGTTGTTCAAACCAGTATTTCGCCGTCATGCAGGCATAAAAGGCCGTGCCGCAGGCCACCAGCGACAGCCGGTCCACCTGGGTGAAGTCCACGCCGTCACCGGGCAGGCGGATCGTGTCGCCCTCACCTGACAGGTAGAAGCGCAACGCCTCGCCGATCACGCGGGGCTGTTCGGCGATTTCCTTGGCCATGAAATGCTTGTGCCCGGCCTTGTCCACCTGCGTGGATTCGATCTGGATTGTCTTGATCGCGCGATTGGCCAGTGCGCCATGCGCATCCCGGATCTCAAGGCTGGTGCGCGTCAGAACGGCGATGTCGCCTTCTTCCAGATAGGTGATGCGGTCCGTCATGGGGGCCAGCGCGATGGCGTCCGATCCCACGAACATCTCGCCATCGCCATGGCCGATGGCCAGCGGGCTACCCTTGCGGGCGGCGATCAGCAGATCTTCTTCGCCCTCGAACAGGAACACGAGGGCAAAGGCACCGTGCAGCCGTGCGATGGTCTGTCTTGCCGCTTCGACCGGACCGGCACCCTGCGCCATGTAATGCTGCGTCAGCAGGGCCACGGTTTCGGTATCGGTCTGGGTCACGAAGCTCAGGCCATGCCCGGCCAGTTCCGTGCGCAATTCGCGGAAATTCTCGATGATGCCATTATGGACCACGGCGACGGGACCGGCCTGATGAGGATGGGCATTGGTCACGCTGGGTGCGCCATGGGTGGCCCACCGCGTGTGCCCGATCCCGGCCTTGCCCGCCAGCGGGTCATGCACCAGCAGGTCCGACAGGTTCACCAGCTTGCCCACGGCCCGGCGGCGGTCCAGCTTGCCGTTGTTGACCGTGGCAATCCCGGCACTGTCGTAGCCGCGATATTCCAGACGCTTCAGCGCCTCGACCAGAAGGGGGGCGGCTTCGTGATCGCCCAGAACGCCGACAATGCCGCACATCAGATGTTATCCTTGTTTTTCTTGGCTTTTCTGGCGCGAAGCATGTCCATCAGCTTCAGCGCCATGCCGGGTTTGACCTCTTGTCGCGCGCGACCCAGCGCCAGCGCGCCATCGGGCACGTCCGACGTGATCACCGATCCGCTGCCGGTCATGGCCTCATGCCCCACGCGCACCGGCGCGACCAGCATGGTGTTCGACCCGATGAAGGCGCCGCGCCCGATCTCGGTGTGATGTTTCATCACGCCATCATAGTTGCAGGTAATCGTGCCCGCGCCGATATTCGTGGCAGCGCCGATGGTGGCGTCGCCGATATAGCTGAGGTGGTTGGCCTTCGCGCCCTCATGCAGCACGGCATTCTTGATCTCGACGAAATTGCCGACATGCACATCTTCCGCCAGTTCCGCACCGGGGCGCAGGCGGGCATAGGGGCCCACGATGGCCCGTTGGCTGACATGGCAGCCTTCCAAATGGGAAAAGGCACGGATGCGTGCGCCGCTTTCCACTGTCACGCCGGGGCCGAAGACCACGTTCTGTTCCACCACCGCATCGCGGCCGATCACCGTGTCATGGGCGAAATGCACCGTGTCGGGGGCGATCAGGGTGACGCCATCCTCCAACGCCTGAGCGCGGGCGCGTGCCTGAAAGGCGGCCTCGGCGGCGGCCAGTTCGGCGCGGGTGTTGATGCCCATCGTCTCGGCCTCGGGGCAGGTGACCGCTGTGGCCGTCAGGCCGCGTGCGCGGGCGATGGCGATGATGTCGGTCAGGTAGTATTCGCCTGCGGCATTGTCATTGCCGACAGCGGCCACCAGATCGAACAGGGTCTTTGCATCCGCTGCAATGACGCCGCTGTTGCAAAGGGTTATCGCGCGTTCTTCATCTGAAGCGTCCTTGAACTCCACGATCCGGTCCAGCCGGTCGCCATCCATCACCAGACGGCCATAACGGCCCGGATCAGCGGCGTGGAATCCCAGCACGACGATGTCATTCTGCGCGCGGGCAGCCTGCATCGCCTCCAGCGTCTCGGCCCTGATCAGGGGCGTGTCGCCGTAAAGCACGATCACATCGCCCGCAAAATCTGCCAGAGCGGGTGCGGCCTGCGCGACCGCATGGGCGGTGCCCAGCTGCGGCTCCTGCACCACGCAAACGGCCTGCTCATCCCAGTCACGCGCGGCGGCGGCGACGGCCTCAGCCCCATGCCCCGTCACCACGACACAGGCCGAGGCATCCAGCGCGAAACCCGCCTTCATCGCATGGATCAGCAGCGGTGCCCCCGCCAAGGGGTGCAGCACCTTGGGCAGGTCGGAATTCATCCGCGTGCCCATCCCGGCCGCCAGAATGACGAGTGCTGTGTTCATGCTGTTTCTCTTTGCCCTTTTGGTGCGCCCGTTTTATCCGGTTGGTCCAAGGGCGCAAGGCCGCATCGGATCACGTCTGATTGCGGGATATGACAGGCATCGGCGGCAAAGCGCCGGAAAGGGCAGACCCATGAGAACGGTGATTTTCGATCTGGACGGCACTTTGGCCGATACAAGCGGCGATCTGATCGCGGCGGCCAATGCCTGTTTCGCGGAGATGGGGGCGGGTGCCGTGCTGGACCCTGCGCGGGATGCAGGCACCGCGCTGCGCGGCGGGCGCGCGATGCTGAAACTGGGATTGGAGCGGATCGTCCACCCTGAGGCCGAGGCGATGATCGCCCGTTACTACCCCGTCCTCTTGGAGGCCTATGGTGCGGCGATCGACGTGCATACGGTCCTTTATCCCGGCGCGATGGAGGCTGTGGCGCGGCTGTCCCGCGACGGCTATGCCGTGGGCATCTGCACCAACAAGCCTGCCGGTCTGGCCGAGACGCTGATGACCCGGCTGGGGGTGCGCGGCGCTTTCGCCTCGTTGGTGGGGGCGGATACGCTGGCGGTGCGCAAACCCGATGCCGCGCCATTGGTCGAGGCGGTGCGGCGCGCAGGCGGCGATCCGGCAAGGTCCCTGCTGGTGGGCGACACGATCACGGACCGTGAGACGGCGCGGGCGGCAGGGGTGCCGTCGGTGCTGGTGACCTTCGGCCCCGGCGGAGAGGATGTGGCCGCGCTGGAGCCCGAGGGGTTGATCGGCCACTATGACGAATTGCACGCGGTGGTGCAGCGTCTGATCGGCTGACGGATCTGCGACAAAACCTGCGCGGTGCATTGACGAAACCGCACCACAGCCCCAGAACAGAACCATGGACCAGAGCAGCACCCAGCCCGAAATCTTTACCGGCAGTTTCACCCAGCAGGAGCCGATCCCCGAAGCCGGGATCGAGGCGGCCGTCGCGGTGATGCGCTCGGGCCGCCTGCACCGCTACAATGTCAAGGGCGATGAGGCGGGCGAGGTCGCGCTGCTGGAGCAGGAATTTGCGGCCGCCATGGGGGTGAAATACTGTGTGGCCGTGGCCTCGGGCGGCTATGCCATGACCACCGCGCTGCGGGCCTTGGGTGTCAAGCCGGGCGACCGGGTGTTGAGCAATGCCTTCACGCTGGCCCCGGTGCCGGGGGCCATCGCCGCCGTGGGGGCGATCCCGGTCTTTGTCGGCGTGACCGAGGCTTTGACCATTGATCTGGATGATCTGGAGGCCAAGGCCGATCAGGCCAGCGTGCTGCTGCTCAGCCATATGCGCGGGCATATCTGCGACATGAACCGCCTGATGGCGATCTGCGCGCGCTATGACGTGCGGGTGATCGAGGATTGCGCCCATACGATGGGGGCCCGCTGGCGCGGGCGGCTGTCGGGCACCGACGGGATCATCGGCTGCTATTCGACGCAGACCTACAAGCACATGAATTCGGGCGAGGGCGGGTTCCTGATCACCAATGACGATGAGGTCATGGCGCGCGCGGTGATGTTGTCCGGCTCCTACATGCTCTATCCGCGTCATCTGGCCGCCCCCGCGCCGGATGCCTTTGAGGCGGTGAAATACGACACGCCCAATATTTCGGGCCGGATGGATCATCTGCGCGCCGCGATCCTGCGCCCGCAATTGCGGGTGCTGGACGAGAAGTGCAAAGCCTGGACCGCGCGCTACCGGGTCGTCGAGGCTGGATTGCAAAGTTGCCCCGGCCTGCATCTGATTCCGCGCCCGGCGGAAGAGGAATTCGTGGGGTCGTCCTTCCAGTTCCTGTTGCTGGACTGGGCCGCACCCAAGGTGCGCGAGGTCGTATCGCGCTGCGCCGCGCGCGGGGTTGAGCTGAAATGGTTCGGCGCGGCGGAACCGGCCGGTTTCACAAGCCGCTATGACAGCTGGCGTTATGCCCCCAGCGCGCCCATGCCCGCCAGCGACCGCATCCTTGCCGGTATCCTCGACATGCGCCTGCCCTTGACCTTCAGCCTTGAGGATTGCGCGACCCTCGCGCGGATCATCCGGGCCGAGGTGAGCGCGGTCTATCAGGCCGCGTGATCCGCCCCGTCAGTTGCTCTGAGTATTTTTGGCAAGGTGACGCGCAGGGTCAGTGCGCGCCGTCGGCCAAGCGCTGGAACACTGCCAGAAAAGCCGCCGTGTCGGCACGGTCCAAGGCGCCTGCTTCCACCTCTTCCTTGGTCCAGAGCCAGCTTTGCGCAGGATCGTCGCGCATGGCCCAACCATCGAACATCCGGGTCCCGATCTGGCGCTGCACCCGGCGCGTGACCTCAAGGTGGCGGTCATCTTCGAGAATGGCGTCATAAAGGCGGGCCACCGCTTCCTCCGGGCCTTCCAGCAGTTGCAGATAGAGGTCGCCCCGGCAGATCAGGCAGCCGGTGACATGGGCATTGGCGTTGTTGCGCCTTGCGGTCAGCAGGATCTGGCTGAGAATGGCATCGTCAAACCCGAAGGGCCGCGAGGAGTAGATCAGTTGCGTGACGGGCATGGGGCAGTCCTTCCAGCGGGTCAACTTGGTCGTATCCCGATCATCGGGGCCTGTCCACGTTTGTTGACAGGGCAAGGCCGCGCGAGTCAGCTTTGGCAGGGCCGAGGGATGAGGCGGCTTGGCAGTTGACGCGACTCAGGCTTCATGCCTATTAATGAACAAGCGTTCAATAAATACGGGCTCGTTGATCTCTGGGAGGGATGCCATGTTCACCGCGACGATGAAATTCGACCTTGGCGAGGATGTGAATGCGCTGCGCGAAATGGTGCACCGCTGGGCGCAGGACCGGATCAAGCCGATGGCGGGCAAGATCGACAGCAGCAATGAATTCCCGGCCGAACTGTGGCGCGAGATGGGTGATCTGGGTCTGCTGGGCATCACGGTGGACGAGGAATTCGGCGGCGCGGGAATGGGCTATCTGGCCCATGTCATCGCGGTCGAGGAAATCGCGCGGGCCAGCGCAAGCGTCAGCCTGTCTTACGGCGCCCATTCCAACCTCTGCGTCAACCAGATCAGTCTGAACGGGACAGAGGCGCAGAAGCGCAAGTATCTGCCCGGTCTGGTCAGTGGCGCGCATGTGGGCGCGCTGGCCATGTCCGAACCGGGGGCGGGCAGCGATGTGGTGTCGATGAAGCTGCGCGCGGAAAAGCGCAACGATCACTACCGGCTGAACGGCAACAAATACTGGATCACCAACGGCCCCGATGCCGATACGCTTGTCGTCTATGCCAAGACAGACCCGGAGGCGGGATCGAAGGGGATCACGGCGTTCCTGATCGAGAAGACCATGAAGGGCTTTTCGACCAGCAAGCATTTCGACAAGCTGGGAATGCGCGGATCGAACACGGCCGAGCTGATCTTCGAGGATTGCGAAGTGCCCTTCGAGAATATCCTGGGCGAGGAGGGGCGCGGCGTGCGCGTCCTCATGTCCGGCTTGGATTACGAGCGTGTGGTGCTGTCTGGCATCGGCACCGGCATCATGGCCGCCTGTCTGGACGAGATCATGCCCTATATGGCCGAGCGCAAGCAGTTCGGGCAAAGCATCGGGAATTTCCAGCTGATGCAGGGCAAGATGGCCGATATGTATACGGCGATGAATTCGGCCCGCGCCTATGTCTATGAAGTGGCCAAGGCCTGCGACCGGGGCGAGGTGACGCGGGCCGATGCCGCCGCATGCGTCCTTTATGCCAGCGAAGAGGCGATGAAAGTCTCGCATCAGGCGGTGCAGGCGATGGGCGGCGCGGGCTTTCTGGCCGATGCCCCCGTGGCGCGTATCTTCCGCGATGCCAAGCTGATGGAGATCGGCGCGGGCACCTCGGAAATCCGCCGCATGCTGGTGGGCCGCGAGATGATGGCGGCGATGGCATGAAGATCCCGCCCGCCGTGCTGCTGATGATCGCCGTGCTGACGGCGGCGGCGGGCACGCTGGGCTATGTTGCGGGGATGCGGCAGGCGGCGCTGACCGAGACGGATGTGATCGTGGCCTATGCCAACCGCTATGTGGCCGAGAAAGGGCTGGAGCCCGAGGCCATTCGGCGCTGCCATGCCGTGCCGGGGGCCGCGGAACGGGTCTGGCTGGTGGTTGTCTGCGCGGAAGGCACCGAGGCGGAACGGGCCTATTTCGTGGCGCCGGGTGGGGCCTTGCTGCATGTGGGACGGGCCGCGGACACCCCCTTCGCCGCGCGTCTGGCACCGGAGGCGTGATGCTGGAACCGGGCCGCAGCTATGACGATCTGGTGGCGGGGTTTCGCTGGAACCTGCCCAAGCGGTTGAACATGGCGCATCAGGTCTGTGACGATCGGGCCGCGCGTGACCCCGACAGGCTGGCCATCCTTGATCTGTCAGAAGGCGGGGTGCAGCGCGTCACCTATGGCGACTTGCGACGCATGGCCGAAGGTCTGGCGCATGCCTTGGCCGCACGCGGCGTGGCGCGGGGCGACCGGGTCGGGGTGCTGCGCTCGCAAGCGGCATGGACGGCGGCGGCGCATATCGCGATCTGGAAACTGGGCGCGGTGTCGATCCCGCTGTTCAAGCTGTTCGGCACGGATGCCCTGCGGACACGTCTGACCGATGCCGGGGCGCACGTGGTGGTGAGCGATCCCGAAGGGGTGGCCTTGCTGGATGGCTTCGATCTGGACGTGCTGGTGCCCGAAGGCATGGACCTGCCCGATACGCCCTTCGAAACAGCAGATACCGGCCCGGATGATCCGGCAGTTCTGATCTACACGTCAGGCACCACAGGCGCCCCCAAGGGTGCGCTGCACGGGCACCGCATCCTGACCGGCCATCTGCCGGGGGTCGAGATCAGCCATGATCTGTTGGGGCGGCCCGGTGATTGCCTCTGGACCCCTGCGGATTGGGCCTGGATCGGGGGGCTGTTCGATGTGCTGATGCCAGGGCTGGCGCTGGGCGTGCCGGTCGTCGCGGCGCGGATGGCGAAATTCAGCGTGGCAGAATGCCTGGACGTCATCGCGCGTGGCGGCGTGCGCAATGTGTTCTTTCCGCCCACGGCGCTGCGCATGCTCAAGGCGGCGGATGCCGCCGTGCCGGGGTTGCGCTCGGTCGCCAGCGGCGGCGAGCCATTGGGGGCCGAGATGCTGGACTGGGGGCGGCGGGCCTTTGGCCTCAGCATCAACGAATTCTACGGCCAGACCGAATGCAACATGGTGGCGTCAAGCTGTGGTGCCCTTTTCAGCCCGAAACCGGGCTTCATCGGGCGCGCCGTGCCCGGTTTCGACGTGGCGGTGATCGACGATCAGGGGCAAGCCACAACCGGCGAGGGCGATATCGCCATCCGCCGGGGTGCGGCCTCGATGATGCTGGGCTACTGGAACCGGCCCGAGGCCACCGCCGAGAAGTTCCGGGGCGACTGGATGCTGACCGGGGATCGCGGCCTCATCGAAGGTGGATTCATCCGCTTCGTGGGCCGCGATGATGATGTCATCACCTCGGCCGGCTATCGCATCGGCCCGGCCGAGATCGAGGATGGCCTGCTGACCCATCCCGCCGTGGCCACCGTGGGCGTTGTGGGCAAACCCGACCCGCTCAGGACCGAGATCGTCAAGGCCTATGTCGTCCTCAAGCCGGGCTACAGCCCCTCAGACGCTTTGGCCGCCGAACTGGCAGACCACGTCAAGACGCGGGTGGCCCAGCATGCCTATCCGCGCGAGATCGGATTTCTGGATGCCCTGCCGATGACCGTGACCGGCAAGGTGATCCGCAAGGACTTGAAGGCCCGCGCCATGCGGGAAAGGGAGAGTGCGACATGAAACTGACATCCCAGGCGATTCCCTCGTCCGAGGCGTTCCAGACCAACCGGGCAGGGCATCTGGAGGCGCTGAAACTGGTGCAAGCAGCGGCCGAAGCGGCAGCGGCAGGCGGCGGCGACAAGGCCCGCGCGCGGCATCTGGAACGTGGCAAGATGCTGCCGCGCGACCGGGTGGCCAATCTGCTGGACCCCGGCTCGCCCTTTCTGGAAATCGGGGCCACGGCGGCGCATGGCATGTATGACGGGGCGGCCCCCGGTGCGGGTGTCATCGCGGGCGTGGGCCGTGTGCATGGCACCGAGGTCATGGTGGTGTGCAACGATGCCACCGTGAAGGGCGGCACCTATTACCCGATGACCGTCAAGAAACACCTGCGCGCGCAGGAGATTGCCGAGGAAAACCACCTTCCCTGCATCTATCTGGTCGATAGCGGCGGCGCGAACCTGCCCAATCAGGACGAGGTCTTCCCCGACCGCGACCATTTCGGGCGCATCTTCTATAATCAGGCGCGGATGAGCGCCAAGGGCATCCCGCAGATCGCGGTCGTCATGGGCTCCTGCACCGCAGGCGGCGCTTACGTGCCCGCCATGTCCGATGTCACGATCATCGTGCGCGATCAGGGCACGATCTTTCTGGCCGGTCCTCCCTTGGTCAAGGCGGCGACGGGCGAGGTTGTGACCGCCGAGGATCTGGGTGGCGGCGATGTGCACACGCGCCTGTCGGGCGTGGCCGATTACCTGGCCGAGGATGACGCCCATGCGCTGGCGCTGGCCCGCCGCGCGGTCAGCCATCTGAACCGCGCCAAACCCGCCACCGTGCAATGGCAGACCTCCGAAGAGCCAGCCTATGACCCTGACGAGATTCTGGGCGTCGTCCCCGCCGACCTGCGCACGCCCTATGACATCCGCGAGGTGATCGCGCGTGTGGTCGATGGCAGCCGCTTTGACGAGTTCAAACCCCGCTTCGGCGAAACGCTGGTCACAGGCTTTGCCCATATCCGCGGATGCCCCGTGGGGATCGTCGCCAATAACGGCGTGCTTTTCTCCGAAGCCGCCCAGAAAGGCGCGCATTTCGTGGAGCTCTGCTCGCAGCGCAAGATCCCGCTGGTGTTCTTGCAGAACATCACCGGTTTTATGGTGGGCCGCAAATATGAAAACGAAGGCATCGCCCGCCACGGCGCCAAGATGGTGACGGCGGTCGCCAGCACGAACGTGCCCAAGATCACCATGGTCGTGGGCGGCTCGTTCGGCGCGGGCAATTACGGCATGGCGGGGCGCGCCTATCAGCCGCGTTTCATGTGGTCATGGCCCAATTCCCGCATCAGCGTGATGGGCGGCGAACAGGCGGCAGGGGTGCTGGCCACCGTGCGCCGCGAGGGGATCGAACGGGCCGGCGGCACATGGTCGGCGGAAGAAGAAGCGGAATTCAAACGTCCCACCATCCAGATGTTCGAGCGCCAGTCGCACCCGCTCTATGCCTCGGCCCGGCTCTGGGATGACGGCATCATCGACCCGCGCCGCGCCCGCGATGTGCTGGCACTGTCGCTCTCTGCGGCGCTCTGCGCACCGATCGAGGACACGCGCTTCGGCGTGTTCCGGATGTGACCATGACCTTAGCCCAAGCTCTAGCCCTTTATCCCGGTTCCGGCAGTTTCCGCTTCGGTGACAGCCGTGCGCTGAACGCGCAGATCCTCGATCTGGTGCGGCAGGGGCGCAAGACCGTGACCTGTGACGCGGTGACGAATTTCGCCAGTCGCGGCGAACCCCTGCCGGTACCGGGGCGCGTCGACATCGCGCTGGACTGGGACAGCGTGCCGGTCCTTGCGATCCGAACGGTCGATGTGACCCGGATGCCGTTTTCGGCCATGACCGAGGATCTGGTCACCGATCAGGGCGAATTCAGCGATCTGGATGACTGGCGCGCAGGCTACCGCGCCTACCTGTCCCGTGCCGGGCTCTTTTCGCCGGACGTCGAGATGCTGGTTGAGCGTTTCACCGTGGTCGAGGTCTTTGCATGACCTTCGCCCTGTTTCTTCTTGCCGCAAATATCCCGGGGAGCGCGAGGGGCTGGCCCTTCGCTGCCCGGCCGCAGCCCGCACAAGCGCCTGAAAAGGAGTTCCCATGTTTGACACCATCCTGATCGCCAACCGGGGCGAGATTGCCATTCGTGTCGCGCGCACCGCCCGCGCCATGGGGGTGCGGACAGTCGCCGTCTATTCCGATGCCGATGCCGGGGCCGCGCATGTCGCCGCCTGCGACGCGGCGGTGCATATCGGCGGCGCGGCCCCGGCGGACAGCTATCTGCGCGGGGACCGGATCATCAAGGCGGCGCTGGACACAGGCGCGCAGGCGATCCATCCGGGTTATGGCTTTTTGTCGGAAAACCCCGCATTCGTGGATGCGGTGGTGGCGGCTGGCCTCGTGTTCATCGGACCATCGGCAGATGCGATCCGGGCCATGGGATTGAAGGACGCGGCCAAGGCGCTGATGGAGAGGGCGGGCGTGCCCGTGGTGCCCGGCTATCACGGGGCCAATCAGGACCCCGAACATCTGGCGGGCGCCGCGGATGCCATCGGATACCCCGTTCTGATCAAGGCCGTCGCGGGCGGCGGCGGCAAGGGGATGCGGCTGGTGGACAGCCCCGCCCGCTTTGCCGAGGCGCTGGAAAGCGCCCGCTCCGAGGCGCAGAACGCTTTCGGCAACCCCGATGTGCTGGTCGAGAAATATATCGAGAAGCCCCGCCATATCGAGGTGCAGGTCTTCGGCGACGGCAGCCGCGCTGTCCATCTGTTCGAACGCGATTGCTCGCTCCAGCGCCGCCACCAGAAGGTGATCGAGGAGGCCCCCGCGCCCGGCATGACGGCGGAGGTGCGCGAGGCCATGGGCCGGGCCGCCGTCCGCGCGGCAGAGGCCATCGGCTATAGCGGGGCAGGCACCATCGAATTCATCGTGGATGGTAGCCGGGGCCTGCGCACCGACGGGTTCTGGTTCATGGAAATGAACACGCGGTTGCAGGTGGAGCATCCGGTGACCGAAGCCATCACCGGCGTCGATCTGGTCGAATGGCAGTTGCGCGTCGCGGCAGGCGAGCCCTTGCCCGCCCGGCAGGAGGATCTGACGATCAAGGGCCATGCCTTTGAATCCCGGCTTTACGCCGAGGATGTGCCCGCAGGCTTTCTGCCCGCCACCGGCACGCTGGCGCATCTGGCCTTTCCAACGGGGGCCCGCGCGGACAGCGGTGTGCGCACGGGCGACACGATCAGCCCCTTCTATGATCCGATGATCGCCAAGATCATCACCCATGGCCCCACCCGCGATGTGGCGCTGGCGCGGATGCGCGGCGCGTTGGCGGGCACGCAGGTGGCCGGGACGGTCACGAATCTGGGGTTTCTCTCCGCACTCTGCGCGCATCCCGGCTTTGCGGCGGGGGATGTGGATACCGGGTTGATCGGGCGCGATCTGGCGGCGCTGACCCTGACTCCGGCAGCAACGCATGCGGATGGGGCCTTGGCCGCGCTGGCCGCACTCGATCTGCTGGGGGGCGCTTGGGATATCGGGCTGACCCTGTGGCAACCGCTGGAACGCGCGGTGATGCTGTCGCATGACGGGGCCGAGATCACGGCGCGGGTGGTCTGCGATGGGCCGGACACGCGGCGCGTGGTTCTGGACGGGGCAGAGGTCACGGCCCGTCGGCAAGGCGGGCGCTGGCATCTGGACGGGCAGGTGGCCCCTGCGGTGCGGGTGACGGGCGATCTTGTGACGGTCTTCACCGGCGCGGGGCTGGGGTTCCGCGTGATCGACCCGCTGGCGCGGGCGGCCGGGGCTACCGGCGACGGCAATCTGATCGAGGCACCAATGCCCGGCATGGTCAAGGCGGTCTTTGCCAAGGCTGGCCAATCCGTGCAGGCGGGCGACCGTCTGGCCGTGCTCGAGGCGATGAAGATGGAACACGCCCTGCTGGCCGCCCGCGACGGGGTGGTGGCCGAAGTGCTGGTGAGCGCAGGCACGCAGGTCGAGGCCGGCGCCGCGCTTGTGCGGCTTGAAGCCAGCGAGGGGGGCGCATGATCACGCTGCATCACTGCCCGCAAAGCCGCTCGATGCGGGTGCTGTGGCTGCTGGAGGAGTTGGACGTGCCCTATCGCGTGCAGGTCCGCGCCTTCGACAAAAGCCTGCGCGCGCCTGAATTCCTCAGCCTCTCGCCCGCAGGCCGCGTGCCTGCGCTGGAAATCGACGGTGAGCGGATGTTCGAGAGTGCCGCGATCATGGAATACCTCTGCGAACGCTTTCAGGATGCGGGCTTGGGCCGTCTTCCGGGGGACATGGACCGCATGGCCTGGCTGGTCTGGCTGCATTTCGCGGAAACCATCAGCCAGCATGTGGCGGCGCTGACCCAGCAGCATATCCTGCTGTATGACGATGCCACCCGCAGCCCGATCGTGATGAAGCTGGAAGCCGCGCGTCTGATGAAATGCTATGCCGCCATCGAGGCGCGGCTGAGCACGCCGGTCGAGAACCGCGACAGCCTTCTGACCAGTGGCTTTTCGGCCTGTGACATTGCCGTGGGGCAGGCGGTCTATCTGGCGCGGCATTTCGCAAAGACCGACGGGTTCCCCGAGCTGGAGGCCTGGATGGACCGGATCACGGATCGGGACGGGTTCCGCGCGGCGCTGCCCAAGCCGGAGGAGGCACTGATCTATACCCAGCCCTTCTATCCGGCGTGGGAGCAGGCGGCGGGGGCGGAATGAGTATTTGGGGCAAGATGAAAGGGCGGCGCTGATGGGTGGAACTGTCGAGATTTTCGAGGTCGGCCCGCGCGATGGCTTGCAGAACGAAAAGCGCGCCATTCCGGTGGCCGACAAGATCGCGCTGGTCGATTGCCTGAGCGGGGCCGGGTTTCGCCGGATCGAGGTGGCGAGTTTCGTCAGCCCCAAATGGGTGCCGCAGATGGCCGACAGCGCCGATGTGCTGGCGGGTATCCGGCGGGTGCCGGGTGTCCGCTATGCCGCGTTAACGCCCAACATGAAGGGGCTGGAAGGCGCGCTGGCCGCGCGCGCCGATGAGGTGGCGATCTTCGGATCGGCCTCGGAAGGGTTCAGCCGCGCCAATATCAACGCAAGCATCGCCGAGAGCCTGGAACGCTTTGCCCCGGTGGCCGAGGCGGCAAAGGCGGCGGGTTTGCCGGTGCGGGGCTATGTCTCTTGCGTGACCGATTGCCCCTATGACGGGGCGGTCGAACCGGGTGCTGTGGCGCGGGTGGCAGCGGCGCTGTTTGCCATGGGCTGCTACGAGATCAGCCTTGGCGATACGATCGGGCAGGGGCGGCCCGAGACGATTGACGCCATGCTGGCGGCGGTGCTGGAGGTGGTGCCCGCCGGGCAACTGGCCGGGCATTACCATGATACGGCGGGCCGCGCGCTGGAGAATATCGAGGTGTCCTTGACGCGCGGGCTGCGGGTGTTCGATGCCGCCGTGGGCGGATTGGGTGGTTGCCCCTACGCGCCGGGGGCGGCTGGCAATGTGGCGACCGAGGCGGTGCATGCGCGGCTGCTCGCGCTGGGCTATGAGACGGGACTTGATGCCGGTATTCTGGCGCGGGCGGCGGATATGGCGCGCGCCATGAGGGGGCAGGGATGAGCTATCAGACACTCGAGATTGAGAAAGACACGCGTGGCGTGGCCACTCTCTGGCTGGCACGGGCGGACAAGCACAATGCGCTGAACGCGGCGATGATGGCGGACCTGACCGATGCGGCGCGGGTGCTGGGCGCGGACGATACCGTGCGCGTCGTCGTGCTGGCGGCGCGGGGTGTCACCTTCTGCGCGGGCGGCGATCTGGGCTGGATGCAGGACCAGATGGCGGCGGATGCCGAGACGCGCGGGCGCGAGGCGGCCAAGCTCGCCTGGATGCTGCAGGCGCTGAATACGCTGCCCAAGCCCCTGATTGGCCGCGTGCAGGGCAATGCCTTTGGCGGCGGGGTCGGCATGGCCTCGGTCTGCGATATCGCGATCGGGGTGGATACGGCCCTGATGGGGCTGACCGAGACGCGGCTGGGCCTGATCCCGGCCACCATCGGCCCCTATGTCTGCGCCCGCATGGGCGAGGCGCGGGCGCGGCGGGTGTTCATGTCCGGGCGCCGTTTCGGAGCGGATGAGGCGGTGGCGCTTGGCCTGCTGGCGCGGGCTGTGCCGGTCGATGCGCTGGATCAGGCCATCGAGGCCGAGGTGGCGCCCTATCTGGACTGCGCGCCGCGCGCCGTGGCGCGGGCCAAGGCCCTGCTGCGCCATCTGGGTCCGGTGATCGACGAGGCGACCATCGCCCACACGATCGGCGAATTGACCGCCTGCTGGGAAGGCGAGGAAGCCGTCGAAGGGATCGGCGCTTTCTTTGCCAAGCGCAGACCGGGCTGGCAGGGCTGAAACGGCCGCGCACGGGACGGCGTCAGAATCGCGCAAGGTGATGCCGCGTCGCGGCATATTCGGTCCAATGTGTTGAATAGTCAGACGATCTTTCGCAACGACAGACCGGCGAATTGCCGCATCGCGCGGTCCGGACTTTGGTATCCCGTTGTATACGTTGTCTTTTTTGAACAGGTTCAAAACAGCGAATATGACAGCGGCTCGGTTGACCCTGACCGGGGGCAGGAGTAAACCTGCGCGCAAACCTGTAGCCAGCAGATTGCGCCTTGATGCGCGAAAGGAGCCACTCTTGGAAGGGATGCTGCGAGAATATCTGCCGATCCTCGTGTTTCTGGCCATCGCCATCGGACTGGGCCTTGTCCTGATCCTGTCAGCCGTGATCATCGCCGTGCGCAACCCGGACCCGGAAAAGGTCAGCGCCTATGAATGCGGCTTCAACGCCTTTGACGATGCGCGGATGAAATTCGATGTCCGGTTCTATCTGGTGTCGATCCTGTTCATCATCTTCGATCTGGAGATTGCCTTCCTGTTTCCCTGGGCCGTGGCCTTTCAGGACATCAGCATGACGGGCTTCTGGTCCATGATGGTATTCCTGGCCGTGCTGACAGTGGGCTTTGCCTATGAGTGGAAGAAGGGGGCCCTGGAATGGGAGTGATGACGGGTGCCAATACCGCAGGCGGCGACCGCGAACACGCGACGCAGGCCCTGAACGCCGAACTGGCGGACAAGGGGTTCTTGCTGACCTCGACCGAGGATATCATCAACTGGGCGCGCACGGGATCGCTGCACTGGATGACCTTCGGTCTGGCCTGCTGCGCGGTCGAGATGATGCACACCTCGATGCCGCGCTATGATGCCGAGCGTTTCGGGATCGCCCCGCGCGCCAGCCCCCGCCAGTCCGACCTGATGATCGTGGCCGGCACCCTGACCAACAAGATGGCGCCCGCGCTGCGCAAGGTCTATGACCAGATGCCGGAACCGCGTTACGTCATCTCGATGGGCAGCTGCGCCAATGGCGGTGGCTATTACCACTACAGCTATTCCGTGGTGCGCGGCTGCGACCGGATCGTGCCCGTGGATGTCTATGTGCCGGGCTGCCCGCCGACCGCCGAGGCGCTGCTCTACGGCCTGATGCAGTTGCAGCGCAAGATCCGCCGCACCGGAACAATCGTCCGCTGACCAGCACGGCCCCAAAGTGGGCCGGCGGCCGCACCCAGAAGGAACGACATGATGAGTGATGCGCTGAACGAATTGGGACAGCATATCGCGGCCCGCAGGCCCGAATGCGTGCTGTCCTGGGATGTGAGCCACGACGAGCTGAACATGGATATCGCCCCCGCGAATATCGAGGATTTCGTCGAGTTCCTGAAGGTCGACCGCAACTGCCGTTTCTCGACTTTGGTGGACCTGACCGCCGTGGACTATCCGGGTCGCGAAATGCGCTTCGACGTGGTCTATCACTTCCTGTCGATGTATCGGAACCAGCGCATCCGTTTGCGCGTGGCCATCCGCGAAGATGAGATGGTCCATTCGATCACGAACATTCACCCCTCGGCCAACTGGTTCGAACGGGAGGTGTTCGACATGTTCGGCATCCTGTTCTCGGGCCACCCGGACCTGCGCCGCATCCTGACCGATTACGGCTTTCGCGGGCATCCCCTGCGCAAGGATTTTCCGACCACCGGCTATACCGAGGTCCGCTATGACGAGGCGCAGAAGCGCGTTGTCTATGAACCGGTCAATCTGGTGCAGGAATACCGCCAGTTCGATTTCATGAGTCCCTGGGAAGGGGCGCAATACATTCTTCCGGGTGACGAGAAGAAAGAGGGGGCGAAGTGATGGACGGCTCCAAGGGATTCAACGACGCCCAGACGGGCGAGCAGAAGATCCGCAACTTCAACATCAACTTCGGCCCGCAGCACCCTGCCGCGCATGGTGTGCTGCGTCTTGTGCTGGAGCTGGACGGCGAGATCGTGGAGCGCTGCGACCCGCATATCGGCCTGCTGCACCGTGGCACCGAAAAGCTGATGGAAAGCCGGACCTATCTGCAGAACCTGCCTTATTTTGACCGGCTGGATTACGTGGCTCCGATGAATCAGGAACATGCCTGGTGTCTGGCCATCGAAAAGCTGACCGGGGTGGAAGTGCCGCGCCGCGCCAGCCTGATCCGGGTGCTGTATTCGGAAATGGGGCGCATCCTCAGCCATCTGCTGAACGTGACCACGCAGGCGATGGACGTGGGCGCGCTGACCCCGCCGCTCTGGGGGTTTGAAGAGCGTGAAAAGCTGATGATCTTCTATGAGCGGGCCTGTGGCGCGCGCCTGCATGCGGCCTATTTCCGGCCCGGCGGCGTGCATCAGGACCTGCCCGACGATCTGCTGGACGATATCGACACATGGGCCGTGGAATTTCCCAAACTGCTGGCCGATATCGACGGTCTGCTGACCGAGAACCGCGTGTTCAAGCAGCGCAACTGCGACATCGGCGTGGTCACCGAAGAGGATATCCAGAATTACGGCTTCTCGGGCGTGATGGTGCGCGGCTCCGGTCTGGCCTGGGATCTGCGGCGCGCGCAACCCTATGAATGCTATGACGAATTCGACTTCCAGATTCCGGTCGGCAAGAATGGCGATTGCTATGACCGCTATCTGGTGCGGATGGAGGAGATGCGCCAGTCCACCAGCATCATGCGGCAGGCAATCGCCAAGCTGCGGGTGGAGAAGGGCGATGTGATGGCGCGCGGCAAGATCACGCCGCCCAAGCGTGGCGAGATGAAGACCTCGATGGAAGCGCTGATCCATCACTTCAAGCTGTATACCGAAGGCTTCCGTGTCCCCGCGGGCGAGGTTTACGCCGCTGTCGAGGCCCCCAAGGGCGAGTTCGGCGTCTATCTGGTCGCTGATGGCACGAACAGGCCCTATCGCGCCAAGCTGCGCGCGCCGGGCTATCTGCATCTGCAGGCGATGGATCACGTCGCGCGCGGCCACCAGTTGGCCGATGTGGCGGCGATCATCGGCACCATGGATGTCGTGTTCGGGGAGATTGACCGTTGAAGAACCTGATGCGCTTCCCCGCCCTGACCCTGGGCGCCGGCCTGCTTCTGGCGGCCTGCGCCGTGCCGCCGCAAGGCACAAGCCCGCAGGATATCGCCAATTACGAGGCCGCCGTCGCCAGTATCGGCTGCAGCCTTGTGACCGAGCCGGATTATCTGGCCGTGGGTCTGCAGACCGGCCTGAGCCGCGAGCAGTTGTTGGGCGTGACCCAGTATCAATTGGCCGCGCGCCGCGCCGTAAGCCTGCCCGAGGGCGGGATCAAACTGACCACCGGAGTCTGTGCCTGATGCTTCGCCGTCTCTATCATGACCAACCCGCCAGTTTCGCCTTCACGCCCGCCAACCGGGCCTGGGCCGAGGCGCAGATCACCAAATATCCCGAAGGCCGTCAGGCATCCGCGATCATTCCGCTGCTCTGGCGCGCGCAGGAACAGGAAGGCTGGCTGACCCGGCCCGCGATCGAATATGTGGCCGATATGCTGGGCATGGCCTATATGCGGGCGCTGGAAGTGGCCTCGTTCTACTTCATGTTTCAGCTGCAACCCGTTGGTTCCGTGGCGCATTTCCAGATTTGCGGCACTACGACCTGCATGATCTGCGGGGCCGAGGATCTGGTGGCGGTCTGCCGCGACAAGATCGCCGACAAACCCCACACGCTCAGCGCCGACGGCAAGTTCAGCTGGGAAGAGGTGGAATGTCTGGGCTCTTGCGCCAATGCGCCGATGGCTCAGATCGGCAAGGATTACTATGAGGATCTGACCGCCGCGCGCCTGGCCGAGATCATCGACGAGCTGGCCGCAGGCAAGGTGCCGGTGCCCGGTCCGCAGAACGGGCGCTATGCGTCTGAGCCGCTGTCGGGTCTGACCAGCCTCAAGGAGATGGACAGCGGCAAGACTCAGTATAACGCCAGCGTGCAACTGGCCGTGGATATCGGCGATACCATCAAGCGCATCGACGGCACCGAAGTGCCGCTGACCGCGCCCTGGCAGGGCGGTGCCGTCAAGCAGACCCCCCGTGCGTCAAAGCCCGCCGCGGCGAAAGCGCCCGTGCCGGATGAGGCCCAGAAGATCGGCAAACCCCCGGTCAAACCCTCGGCGACACCGACACCCGAAGCCGGGGCCGGAACCAAACCGCAGACCATGAAGGCACCGCGCGAGGCAGGGGCCGATAATCTGAAGCTGATCAAGGGCGTCGGTCCCAAGCTGGAAGCCATGCTGCACAAGATGGGTTTTTTCCATTTCGACCAGATCGCCAAGTGGTCCGCTGCCGAAGTGGCCTGGGTTGATGAGAACCTTGAAGGGTTCAAGGGCCGCGTGACCCGTGACGACTGGGTCGCACAGGCCACGGTGCTGGCCGAAGGGGGCGAGACTGATTTCTCCAACCGTGCTAAGAAGGGCGAGGTCTGAACAGGGACCGACCGGATAGCAAAAAGGAGTTGGAACGATGGGTGAGCCGATGAAGAAGACCAGTTGCCAGATCGCCTGTTGGGCGATGGGCGCGGGTGCGGGCTTTGTGGCCTTCGTCATGTTGATGGCGTTGGGTGACTGGAGTTTCATTCAGGCGGTCTTCGGGGCAGCCGTTGTGTTCATCGTGCTGGGTGGCCTTCTGTCGTGGATCCTGTGCAAGCCGCTGCCCGCTCTGGGCGAGATCAAGGCGGGCATGGACGAGCTTGACGCGACACCCGCCCCCAAGGCCGAGTCCGTCTCTGCACCCGTCGCCGCCGCGCCTGCACCTGTGGCGGCGCAACCCGCCTCTGCCGCACCCGTGGCCGAGGTCAAGTCGGCCGAGGTCAAGTCGGGCACCCTTCTGGAAGGCGAGAAGGAACTCGCCTCGCGCAAGGGCAACTGGAGCTATCAGGCCGAGGCTGCACCTGCCCCTGCTGCGACGGTGACAAGCAAGCCAAAGGCAAAGACAGAGGCAACTGCCGCACCTGTAGCGGCCGCTGAGGGGGCCAAGCCGGCCACCTTGACGGCAGCGCGCGGAGGTCAGGCAGACAACCTCAAGGAAATCAAGGGCGTGGGTCCGAAGCTCGAGGCGATGTTGCACGGGATGGGGTTCTATCACTTCGACCAGATCGCCGCCTGGACCGCAGCCGAAGTGGCTTGGGTCGATGAGAATCTGACCGGCTTCAAGGGCCGTGCGACCCGCGACGACTGGGTGGGGCAGGCGAAGATCCTTGCCAGCGGCGGCGAGACCGCATTTTCGAAACGCGTGGAAGATGGCGACGTCTATTGACGCCGCAGGACCACAACCGGAACAGGACATGACACGGGAACGGGATACAGAACTGGCGCGCAAGGGACGCATGGCCGCGATGATCATCGCGGGCACGGCTGTGTTCTGGGTTCTGGCGATCCTGCTGGGCGGACAACTCGGTCTGACCCAGCGCACCCGCGCCCTGTTCGATCTGATGGCTCTGGCAGGGTTTGTCTGGGCCATCGTGATAATTTTTCAAATCTGGCGTCTGCGCCAGAGTGACAAGGGAAAGCCGTGATGCTGAAGGATCAGGACCGCATTTTCACCAACCTCTACGGCATGCATGACCGCACGCTGAAAGGGGCGATGGCGCGCGGGCATTGGGATGGCACGGCGAACATCCTCAAGAACGGGCGCGACTGGATCATCTCGCAGATGAAGGCTTCGGGCCTGCGCGGGCGCGGCGGGGCGGGCTTCCCGACCGGCCTCAAATGGTCCTTCATGCCCAAGGAAAGCGATGGCCGCCCGGCCTATCTGGTGGTCAATGCGGACGAATCCGAACCGGGCACCTGCAAGGACCGCGAGATCATGCGCCATGATCCGCATACCCTGATCGAAGGCTGCCTGATTGCGTCCTTCGCGATGAACGCGCATGCCTGCTATATCTATATCCGCGGCGAGTATATCCGTGAGAAAGAGGCGCTTCAGGCCGCGATCGACGAAGCCTATGAGGCGGGTCTTGTGGGCAAGAACGCCTGCAAGTCGGGCTGGGATTTCGACATCTACCTGCACCACGGCGCAGGCGCCTATATCTGCGGCGAGGAAACCGCCCTGCTGGAAAGCCTTGAAGGCAAAAAGGGCATGCCCCGCATGAAGCCGCCATTCCCGGCGGGCGCGGGTCTTTACGGATGCCCCACCACGGTGAACAACGTGGAATCCATCGCGGTGGTCCCCACCATCCTGCGGCGCGGGCCGGAATGGTTCGCGGGCTTTGGCCGCCCCAACAACGCGGGCACCAAGCTGTTCGCGATCTCGGGCCATGTGAACAACCCCTGCGTGGTCGAAGAGGCGATGTCGATCAGTTTCGAGGAACTGATCGAAACCCATTGCGGCGGCATCCGCGGCGGCTGGGACAACCTCAAGGCGGTCATCCCCGGCGGGTCCTCCGTGCCGATGATCCCGGGCCACGCGATGCGCGATGCGATCATGGATTTCGACTACCTGCGCGAGCAGCGTTCGGGCCTCGGCACGGCGGCGGTGATCGTCATGGACAACTCCACCGATGTCATCAAGGCGATCTGGCGGCTGTCCAAGTTCTACAAGCATGAAAGCTGCGGCCAGTGCACCCCCTGCCGCGAAGGCACGGGCTGGATGATGCGCGTCATGGACCGCCTGGTGAAGGGCGAGGCCGAGGTCGAAGAGATCGACATGCTGCTCGACGTGACCAAGCAGGTCGAAGGTCACACGATCTGCGCCCTTGGCGACGCCGCGGCATGGCCCATCCAGGGCCTGATCCGGCATTTCCGCGACGAGATCGAGGACCGCATCAAGCACAAGCGCACGGGCCGCGTCAGCGCCGTGGCGGCGGAGTGATGGTCATGCGGGCAAGCCTTCTGGCACTGGGTGCCGTGGTGGCGCTGACGGGATGCGGTGTGGTCTCGAACGTCACGGACCGGATCACCGGCAGCGGCCGTCAGGCATTTGACGGGCAGTTCTTCCGGGCCAGTCTGGCTTTCGACCGCGAGGCGCCCGCCGATTTCGTCGTGCGTGTGCAGGATGCCGGAAGATCCGTGACCGGCGCGCGCGAGGCAGGCCGCTATGAGGCGACCAAGCATTGCATCGAGTTTTTCGGCAATTCCGCCGCCGTCTGGGCCGTCGGCCCCGACAGCCCGGACGAGGCGCTGGTGTTCGATGGCGGCGCGCTTGTTCTGACGGGGCGCTGCGAGGGATGATGCAGGTCAGGGTCATATCACGGATGGCAGGGGGGCTGATATTGCATAGCAGCCCGTCCCGGACCCATCTGTGCCGGACGGGACGGGGGCAGCCTGCTGCCCGCCGCCCGCGTGGCATGGAAGGAGCGATGACATGCGTATGACCTTGTTCGGACAGAAATCCCTGATGGCGGCCCTCCTGGTGCTGGCCTTGGCGGCACCTGCGGTGGCAGCGGGCAAGCCTGCCTTGCGCGATCTGCCGCAGATCGACGACCGGATGCTCTGGGTGGCCATCGCCATCGAGATCAGCGACCGCTGCGACAGCATCGACCCGCGGACAGTGCGGGGACTGAGCTATCTGTGGAACATCCGCTCGGAGGCGCAGAAGCTTGGCTACTCGAACGCCGAGATCAAGGCCTATGTGGACAGCGACGCCGAAAAGGCACGGATGCGCGCACGGGGCGAGGACTATGTCCGTGCCCAAGGCCTGAACCCAGAGAATGACGCCGACCTGTGCAAACTCGGTCAGGCGGAAATCGCGAAGGGCAGCCAGATCGGCGCCTTCCTGAGAATGAAGTGAGATCAAATGGCTGACCTACGCAAGATCATCATCGACGGGCATGAAGTCGAAGTCGAGGGCGCGCTGACCCTGATCCAGGCCTGTGAACTGGCCGGGGTCGAAGTGCCCCGTTTCTGCTATCACGAGCGGCTGTCCATTGCGGGCAACTGCCGGATGTGTCTGGTCGAGGTCGTGGGCGGCCCGCCCAAGCCCGCCGCCTCCTGCGCGATGCAGGTGCGCGATCTGCGCCCCGGCCCGGAAGGTCAGCCCCCGGTGGTCAAGACCAACAGCCCGATGGTCAAGAAGGCGCGCGAAGGCGTGATGGAATTCCTGCTGATCAACCATCCGCTGGATTGCCCGATCTGCGATCAGGGCGGCGAGTGCGATCTTCAGGATCAGGCGATGGCCTACGGCGTCGATTTCAGCCGTTACCGTGAACCCAAGCGCGCGACCGAGGATCTGGATCTGGGCCCGCTGGTGGAAACCCACATGACGCGCTGCATCTCCTGCACGCGCTGCGTGCGCTTCACGACCGAGGTGGCGGGGATCACCCAGATGGGCCAGACCGGACGCGGCGAGGATAGCGAGATCACCTCCTATCTGGGCGAGACGCTGGACAGCAACCTTCAGGGCAACATCATCGACCTGTGCCCGGTGGGCGCGCTGGTGTCCAAGCCTTACGCCTTCACCGCCCGGCCTTGGGAACTGACCAAGACGGAATCCATCGACGTGATGGATGCGCTGGGATCGAACATCCGCGTGGACACCAAGGGGCGTGAAGTCATGCGCTTCCTGCCGCGCAACCATGACGGCGTGAACGAGGAATGGATTTCCGACAAGACGCGCTTTGTCTGGGACGGTCTGCGCCGCCAGCGTCTGGACACCCCCTATATCCGCGAGAACGGCAAGCTGCGCAAAGCCGGCTGGGACGAGGCGCTGAAAGCCGCCGCCGCCGCGACGACGGGCAAGAAACTGGCCGGTCTGGTCGGTGATCTGGTGCCAACCGAGGCGGCCTTTGCCCTGAAAGCGCTGATCGAAGGGCAGGGCGGCCATGTCGAATGCCGCACCGATGGCGCGCGTCTGCCCATCGGAAATCGCTCGGCCTATGTGGGCAATGTCGCCATCGAGGAACTGGATACCGCGACCGATATCCTGATCGTCGGCTCGAACCCGCGCGACGAGGCACCGGTGCTGAACGCGCGCATCCGCAAGGCCTGGACACGCGGTGCCAATGTGTCCGTGATCGGTCAGGCGGTCGATCTGACCTACCCTTACGAACATCTGGGCACCGATCGCGCTGCACTCTCCAAGGTCAAAGTGGCTGACGGCACGATCGTGATCGTCGGCCAAGGTGCGCTTCGTGAGGCGGATGGCGAGGCGGTTCTCGCCGCCTGCATGGCGCTGTCGGGCCGGATGCTGGTGCTGCACACCGCCGCCGCCCGCGTGGGCGCGATGGATGTGGGCGCGGTGACCGAGGGCGGCATGCCCGCCGCCATCGACGGGGCCGAGGTGATCTACAACCTTGGCGCCGATGAGGTCGAGATCGCACCGGGTGCATTCGTCATCTATCAGGGCAGCCATGGCGACCGTGGCGCGCACCGGGCCGATATCATCCTGCCGGGTGCCGCCTACACCGAAGAAAACGGCCTCTTCGTGAACACCGAAGGCCGCCCGCAACTGGCGCTGCGCGCCGGTTTCGCACCGGGCGAGGCCAAGGAGAACTGGGCGATCCTACGGGCCCTGTCGGCCGAAATGGGGGCCACGTTGCCCTTTGACAGCATGGCGCAACTGCGCCGCGCGATGGTGGCGGCGCATCCGCATCTGGGCGATGTGGATGTGGTGGCCGACAATGGCTGGACCCCGTTGGCGGCGGCCCCCTTGGGCAAGGCCGATTTTCGCAACGCGATTGCGGATTTCTACCTGACCAACCCGATTGCACGGGCCAGCCAGCTGATGGCCGAACTCAGCGCAGGGATCAAGGCGCGCGGCACAAAGGCCATGGCCGCCGAGTGATGGGAGTGCGGGCGATCATATCCGCCGCAGGTCTTGCGGGCGCACTCTCCGGGTGCAGCGATGCTGCGCCCGAGGTGGCCCGTTTTGCGCCGCTCTATGAAGGGGTCGAGACGCGCCTTCTGGACGGGGATCTGGTCCGCTTCCGCGTGGCGATGCGCGGGGCGCGCGACAATGACGATGTGAGTGCCTATGCCGAATGTGCGGCGGCCCAATATGCGCTGATCCGGGACTATGGTTTTGCCCGGCATTTGCGGACGAATGTGACGGAACAGGGTGGCCTTTGGCGCGGGGATGCGGTTTACACCATCTCGGCTCAGCTGCCCCGCGGATTGCGGACCATCGACGCCGAAGTCGTTGTGGCGCAATGCGCGGAAAACGGAATACCGACGGTGTGAGGACCAATGGCTGATTTCTATACAACCCCGCTGGGGATCGCAGTTCTTCTGGTGGCGCAATCGCTGGCAGTCGTGGCCTTCGTGATGATCAGCCTGCTGTTTCTGGTCTACGGCGACCGCAAGATCTGGGCCGCGGTGCAGATGCGGCGCGGGCCCAATGTGGTGGGCCTGTTCGGCCTTCTGCAAACCGTGGCCGATGCGCTGAAATATGTGGTCAAAGAGGTGGTGATCCCGGCGGGTGCGGACAAGACCGTGTTCATGCTGGCGCCGCTGACCAGTTTTGTGCTGGCGATGATCGCCTGGGCTGTGATCCCCTTCAACGAAGGCTGGGTGCTGTCGGACATCAACGTGGCCATCCTCTATGTTTTCGCCGTCTCCTCTCTCGAGGTTTACGGCGTCATCATGGGGGGCTGGGCGTCCAACTCGAAATACCCGTTCCTTGGCTCGCTGCGCTCGGCCGCGCAGATGATTTCCTATGAGGTCAGCATCGGTCTGATCATCATCGGCGTCATCATCTCGACCGGCTCGCTGAATTTCAGCGATATCGTGCGCGCGCAGGATGGGGATTACGGCTTCTTCAGCTGGTATTGGCTGCCGCATTTCCCGATGGTCTTCCTGTTCTTCATCTCGGCACTGGCGGAAACCAACCGCCCCCCGTTTGACCTTCCGGAAGCGGAATCCGAACTGGTGGCGGGGTATCAGGTGGAATATTCCTCGACCCCCTTCCTGCTGTTCATGGCGGGCGAATATATCGCGATCTTCCTGATGTGCGCGCTGATGAGCCTGCTGTTCTTCGGCGGCTGGCTGTCCCCGATCCCCGGACTGCCCGATGGTCCGCTGTGGATGGTGGGCAAGATGGCCTTCTTCTTCTTCCTCTTCGCGATGGTGAAGGCGATCACGCCCCGTTACCGCTATGACCAGTTGATGCGGATCGGCTGGAAAGTGTTCCTGCCCATGTCGCTGGCCTGGGTGGTGATCGTGGCATTCCTTGCGAAATTCGAACTCTTCGGCGGGGCCTATGCCCGCTGGGCGATTGGAGGCTGATATGGGTCAGATCGATTACGGACGCGCGGCGGGCTATTTCCTGCTGTCGGACTTTGCCAAAGGGTTCAAGCTGGGGCTGAAATACTTCTTCGCGCCCAAGGCGACGCTGAATTATCCGCATGAAAAAGGCCCGCTCTCCCCGCGTTTCCGGGGTGAACACGCCCTGCGCCGTTATCCCAACGGCGAGGAACGCTGCATCGCCTGCAAACTGTGCGAGGCCGTCTGCCCCGCGCAGGCCATCACCATAGACGCCGAACCGCGCGAGGATGGCAGCCGCCGCACCACGCGTTATGACATCGACATGACCAAATGCATCTATTGCGGCTTCTGTCAGGAAGCCTGCCCGGTGGATGCCATCGTCGAGGGGCCGAATTTCGAATTCGCGACGGAAACCCGCGAGGAGCTTTTCTACGACAAGACCAAGCTGCTGGAGAACGGCGAGCGCTGGGAAGCCGAGATTGCCCGCAACCTCGAACTGGATGCGCCCTACAGATGAGTGATGCAAAGACTCCCCTCGAGCTGATGATGCAGCAGGCGCAGGAGATGGTGAAAGCCTTCAACCCGGCCATGTCCTCCTTCGATCCCAAAGGGTTCGAGAAGATGTGGCCGACGATGCCCAAGGACGCCATGGAAATGTGGTTCGGCAAGGGTATCAGCAAGGACGGGCTGGATGCCAAGACACGGCTGCTGCTGACGCTGGCCGGTCTGACGATGCAGGGCGCGCAAAGCGAAACCGCCCTGCGCCAGACCGTGCGCCACGCGCTCGAGGCCGGGGCCACCAAGGATGAAATCGCCGAGACCATCGCCCAGATGTCGATGTTTGCCGGTATCCCCTCCATGACCCGCGCGATGGAACTGGCGCGGCAGGTCCTGGACGAGACAGAGGATGACAAGTCATGACCATGATCGCCTTTGCCTTCTATCTGTTCGCGCTGTGCGTGCTGGCGGGTGGGCTGTTCACCGTGATCAGCCGCAACCCGGTGCATTCGGTGCTCTGGCTGATCCTGACCTTCCTGTCGGCGGCGGGGCTGTTCGTCCTTCTGGGCGCTGAATTCGTGGCGATGCTTCTGGTGATCGTCTATGTCGGCGCGGTCGCGGTGCTGTTCCTGTTTGTGGTGATGATGCTGGATGTGGATTTCGCGCAGCTCAAGGCGGAAATGGCGCGTTATATGCCGCTGGCGCTGCTGATCGGCATCGTGCTGCTGATGCAGTTGTCGCTGGCCTTCGGCGTCTGGACCACGTCCGAGGGCGCGGTGGCCGCCCGCGATGCGGTGATCCCGACGGATATCACCAATACCGCCGCACTGGGTCTGCTGCTCTATGACAAGTATTTCCTGCTGTTCCAGCTGTCGGGTCTGATCCTGCTGGTCGCCATGATCGGCGCCATCGTTCTGACCCTGCGTCATCGCAAGGACATCAAGCGCCAGAACGTGCTGGCGCAGATGTGGCGCGATCCGGCCAAGGCGATGGAACTCAAGGACGTGAAACCGGGGCAGGGCCTCTAAGGCCCGGTCACGACCGCCCGTTCAGGGCAAATGATACATGCCGGGTGCAAGGCCCGGCCACATGAAGAACCGAGGGACGACATGATTGGCTTGGAACATTACCTGACGGTGGCGGCGGCGCTGTTCGTCATAGGGATCTTTGGTCTCTTCCTGAACAGGAAGAACGTGATCATCCTGCTGATGTCGATCGAGCTGATCCTGCTGTCGGTGAACATCAACCTCGTCGCCTTCTCGTCTTTCCTGGGCGATCTGGTGGGGCAGGTCTTTACGCTCTTCGTGCTGACCGTGGCGGCCGCCGAGGCGGCGATCGGCCTTGCGATCCTTGTCTGTTTCTTCCGTAACCGCGGCACCATCGCGGTGGAAGATGTCAATGTGATGAAGGGCTGATACCATGGCAACGATCATTCTGTTCGCGCCCCTGATCGGGGCCCTGATCGCGGGTTTTGGCTGGCGCATCATCGGTGAAACCGCCGCGATGTGGGTGACCACGGGCCTGCTGTTTCTGGCGGCGATCCTGTCCTGGATCGTGTTCCTGACCTTCGACGGCGTCACCCAGCAGGTCGAGATCCTGCGCTGGGTGGAATCCGGCAGCCTCAGCACCGACTGGGCGATCCGTCTGGACCGTCTGACCGCGATCATGCTGATCGTGATCACCACGGTCTCGGCCCTCGTGCATCTGTATTCCTTCGGCTACATGGCCCACGATCCCCAGTGGAAAGAGGGCGAAAGCTACAAGCCGCGCTTCTTTGCCTACCTGTCCTTCTTCACCTTCGCGATGCTGATGCTGGTGACGGCGGACAACCTGCTGCAGATGTTCTTCGGCTGGGAAGGCGTGGGCGTCGCCTCTTATCTGCTGATCGGTTTCTATTACCGCAAGCCTTCGGCCAATGCGGCCGCGATCAAGGCCTTCGTGGTCAACCGCGTGGGTGACTTCGGCTTCCTGCTGGGCATCTTCGCGCTGTTCTACCTGACGGATTCGATCCGCTTCGACGACATCTTCACCATGGGCCCGCAACTGGCCGAAACGCAGATCGCGTTTCTCTGGACCGAGTGGAATGCGGCCAACCTGATCGCCTTCCTGCTGTTTGTCGGCGCGATGGGCAAATCGGCGCAGCTTTTCCTGCACACGTGGCTGCCCGACGCGATGGAAGGTCCGACCCCGGTATCGGCGCTGATCCATGCCGCGACGATGGTCACCGCAGGCGTGTTCCTTGTCTGCCGCATGTCGCCCATCATGGAATACGCGCCCGAGGCGATGATGTTCGTGACCTTCATCGGCGCGACGACCGCGTTCTTCGCCGCGACCGTGGGTCTGGTGCAGAACGACATCAAGCGCGTGATCGCCTATTCGACCTGCTCGCAGCTGGGCTATATGTTCGTGGCCGCTGGCGTGGGCGTCTATTCCGTGGCGATGTTCCACCTGTTCACACACGCCTTCTTCAAGGCCATGCTGTTCCTTGGCGCAGGCTCCGTGATCCACGCGATGCATCACGAACAGGACATGCGGAACTATGGCGGTCTGCGCAAGAAGATCCCCTATACCTTCTGGGCGATGATGATCGGCACGCTGGCCATCACCGGCGTGGGTATCCCGCTGACCTATATCGGTTTTGCCGGCTTCTTCTCCAAGGACGCGGTGGTCGAAAGCGCCTATGCCGCCACGGCGGGCGGCTATGCCTACTGGATGCTGGTCATCGCGGCGCTCTTCACCAGTTTCTACAGCTGGCGTCTGATGTTCCTGACCTTCTATGGCGAGGCGCGGGGCGACAAGCATACCCATGAACACGCCCATGAAAGCCCCAAGGTCATGCTGATCCCGCTGGGCGTTCTGGCGCTGGGGGCGATCTTCTCGGGCGTGGTCTGGTATAACAGCTTCTTCGGGCATACCGACACGGTCGCCAAATTCTTTGGTGTCCCCTATGCCGAAGCCGAGGCGCATGCGGAAGAAGGTGCCGATCACGACACCGCCGCCGCAGACGCCGATCATGCCGAGGGCGACGCCAAGGCCGAGGGTGAGCATCACTATGTCTTCACCGGCGCACCGGGCGAGGGGGCCATTCACCACCGCGAAGGCAATACCGTCCTGAACGATGCCCATGAGGTGCCGAAATGGGTCAAATTCAGCCCCTTCGTGGTCATGATCATCGGCTTCCTGACGGCTTACTGGTTCTACATCCTGAACCCGGCCCTGCCGCGCAAACTGGCCGAGGTGCAGCGCCCGCTTTACCTCTTCCTGCTCAACAAATGGTATTTCGACGAAATCTATGACGCCATCTTCGTGCGCCCGGCGCGCTGGATCGGCGGCATCTTCTGGAAGCGCGGCGATGGCGACATCATCGACGGCTCGATCAACGGTGTGGCGATGGGCGTGATCCCGATGCTGACCCGTTTCGCAGGCCGCGCACAGTCGGGCTACATCTTCACCTATGCCTTCGCGATGGTAATCGGGATCGTGATCCTGATCACATGGATGACGCTCACCGGAGGGGCGGAATAATGGATAACCTTCTTTCCATCGTCACCTTCATTCCGGCGCTGGCGGCCCTGATCCTGATCGTGTTCCTGCGCGGGTCCGATGCGGCGGCCAATCGCAATGCCAAATGGCTGGCGCTGATCGCGACAAGTGTCACCTTCCTTGTGTCTCTGTTCATCCTGCTGCAATTCGACCCGTCCAATACCGGCTTCCAGTTTCTGGAAGAACGGACATGGATCATGGGCCTGACCTACAAGATGGGCGTGGACGGGATCAGCATCCTGTTCGTCATGCTGACCACCTTCATGATGCCGCTGGTCATTGCCGCGTCATGGGATGTGAACACCCGCGTCAAGGAATACATGGTCGCCTTCCTGCTTCTGGAAACGCTGATGCTGGGCGTGTTCATGGCGCTGGATCTGGTGCTGTTCTATCTGTTCTTCGAGGCGGGACTGATCCCGATGTTCCTGATCATCGGCATCTGGGGCGGCAAGGCGCGCATCTATGCCAGCTTCAAGTTCTTCCTCTACACCTTCCTTGGTTCGGTGCTGATGCTGGTGGCGATGGTGGCGATGTATTCCGATGCGGGCACCACCGATATTCCCACGCTGATGCGCCATGACTTCGGCTCTGAAACCTTCAGCCTGCTGGGGATCCAGATCGTCGGCGGCTTGCAGACCCTGCTGTTCCTGGCCTTCTTCGCCAGTTTCGCGGTCAAGATGCCGATGTGGCCGGTCCATACCTGGCTGCCTGATGCCCACGTGCAGGCACCGACCGCTGGGTCGGTCGTGCTGGCCGCGATCCTGCTGAAGATGGGCGGCTATGGCTTCCTGCGCTTTTCCTTGCCGATGTTCCCCGTGGGCGCGGATGTTCTGACACCCCTGGTGCTGTGGATGTCGGCCATCGCCATCGTCTACACCAGCCTTGTCGCGCTGGTGCAGGAGGACATGAAGAAGCTGATCGCCTATTCCTCGGTCGCGCATATGGGTTACGTGACCATGGGCATTTTCGCCGCCAACCAGCAGGGCATCGACGGCGCGATCTTCCAGATGATCAGCCACGGCTTCATCTCGGGTGCGCTCTTCCTGTGCGTCGGCGTCATCTATGACCGGATGCACACGCGCGAGATCGACGCCTATGGCGGCCTCGTGAACCGGATGCCCGCCTATGCGCTGATCTTCATGTTCTTCACCATGGCCAATGTCGGCCTGCCGGGCACCTCTGGGTTCGTGGGTGAATTCCTGACGCTGATGGGGATTTTCCAGGTCAACACATGGGTGGCTTTGGTGGCCTGTTCCGGTGTGATCCTGTCGGCGGCCTATGCGCTCTGGCTCTATCGCAAGGTGGTGCTGGGCGACCTGATCAAGGAAAGCCTGCGATCGATCACCGACATGACCCGCCGCGAAAAGGCGATCTTCGCCCCGCTTGTGGTGATGACCCTGCTCTTGGGCGTCTACCCTGCCTTGGTGACCGATATCATCGGCCCCTCGGTCGAGGCGTTGATTGCCGATTATGACCTTGCCCGTGCCGAGGGGACGACCCTCCGCATGCTGGCCCAGAACTGAACGGAGCGCTGAGAGATGATCCAGGCTGATCTGACCATTATCCTGCCGGAAATCCTGCTGTCGGTCTTTGCGATGCTGGCGTTGCTGTTCGGGGTCTATACCACCAAGGACAAGGTCGCACCCCTGCTGACATGGGTGACCGCTGCCGTCTTCGCGCTTCTGGCCGCATGGATCGGTCTGAGCGGTGAGGGCAACAACGTCGCCTTCAACGGCATGTTCCATGACGATGCCTTTGCGCGCTTTGCCAAGGTGACGATCCTGCTCTCTGCCGCCGCCGTGCTGCTGATGAGCCAGGAGTATATGGAGCGGCGCGGTCTGCTGCGGTTCGAATATCCCATTCTGGTCTCGCTCAGTGTCGTCGGCATGATGATGATGGTCAGCGCGGGCGACCTGATGGCGCTATACATGGGGTTGGAACTGCAATCGCTGGCGCTTTATGTCATCGCCTCGCTGCGCCGGGACAGCCTGAAATCGACTGAGGCGGGTCTGAAATACTTCATCCTCGGCGCGCTCTCCTCGGGTCTGCTGCTCTATGGCGCGTCGCTGGTCTATGGCTATGCCGGAACCACGCTGTTCTCGGGCATCATCGCGGCGGCTGGATCTGGCGACATGTCGCTGGGTCTGCTGTTCGGACTTGTTTTCGTGATCTCCGGCCTTGCGTTCAAGATTTCGGCCGTGCCGTTCCACATGTGGACGCCCGACGTCTATGAAGGCTCGCCCACGCCGGTCACCGCCTTCTTCGCCACCGCGCCCAAGATGGCGGCGATGGCGCTGTTTGCCCGCGTGCTGCATGACGCCTTTGGCGGTGCCACGGCGGATTGGCAGCAGATTCTGGCGCTGCTGGCGCTGCTGTCGATGTTCCTCGGCTCGATCGCGGCCATCGGTCAGCGCAACATCAAGCGTCTGATGGCCTTCTCGTCCATCGCCCATATGGGCTATGCGCTGATGGGTCTGGCGGCGGGCACCGTGTTCGGCGTGCAGGCGATGCTGGTCTATATGGCGATCTATGTCACCATGAACGTGGGCACCTTCGCCTTCATCCTGTCGATGGAAAAGGACGGCCAGCCCGTCACCGATATCGCGGCGCTGAACATGTATGCCAAGCGGGAACCGGGCCGGGCGCTGGCCATGCTGATCCTGCTGTTCAGCCTCGCCGGCGTGCCGCCGTTGGTGGGCTTCTTCGGCAAGTTCTATGTGCTGCGCGCTGCCTATGATGCGGGTCTGGCATGGCTGGCCATCGCCGGTGTGATCGCCTCGGTGATCGGCGCCTTCTACTACCTGCGCATCGTTTACTACATGTATTTCGGCGACGAGGGCGAGGAACTGGACGGCGGCAAGTCCCCGGTGCTCTGGGTCATGCTGATGGCCTCGGCCGGTGCGATGCTTTTCGGTGTCGTGAACCTGTTCGGGATCGAGGGCGCGGCAGCCGCCGCGGCAGCCACGCTTGTCAACTGAAGCGACGTCTGCGGGCTGGCCGCAAGGCACGGCCCGCATCGTGCTGGCCGAGGTGGACAGCACCCTGAACGAGGCCGCGCGCCGCTTCGATACCCTGCGCGGTCCGACATGGATCCTCGCCCTGCATCAGACGGCCGCACGCGGGCGGCGGGGCAGGGACTGGCGGCATCCGGCGGGGAATTTCGCGGCAACCTTCGTGCTGCCCGGCCCGTTGCAGCCCGCCACGGCGGCGCTGCGGTCCTTCGTCGCCTCCCTTGCGCTTTACGATGCCTTTGCCGCCGCCACCGGACGCCCCGGCAGCTTCGCACTGAAATGGCCCAATGACGTGCTGCTGAACGGTGGCAAGGTGGCGGGGATGCTGCTGGAAACCATCGGCCCGCGCGGCGATGCGCTGTCCATCGGGATCGGCGTCAATCTGGCGCAGGCCCCAGACGCCGGGCAGGTCGAGCAGGGGGCGGTGCGGCCCGTGTCGCTTCTGTCCGAGACAGGCGCTGCCGTCAGCCCAGAAGAGTTCCTCGATCTTCTCGCCCCCGCCTATGCCCGCTATGAAGCGCAGTTCGCCGCCTATGGCTTTGCCCCGATCCGCACCGCCTGGCTTGACCGCGCCGCGCGTCTGGGCCAGCAGATCACCGCGCGCCTGCCCGCCGAAGAGGTGACCGGACGGTTCGACACGGTGGACGAGCAGGGCCAACTTGTCCTATCAACGCCGCAAGGCCCGCGCCGCATCGCTGCGGCTGACGTCTTCTTCTAAGGATCGCTGCCATGCTTCTGGCCATCGACTGTGGCAATACCAATACTGTTTTCGCGATCTGGGATGGCGAGCGGTTCCTCTGCACGCTCCGCACCTCGACCGAGCATCAGCGGACGGCGGATCAATATTACGTCTGGCTCAGCGCGCTGTTGAACCATCACAAGATCCCGATGGATATCGACACGGTCATCATCTCCTCGACCGTGCCGCGCGTGGTGTTCAACCTGCGGGTTCTGGCGGATCGCTATTTCAATTGCCGCCCGCTGGTGGTGGGCAAGCCGGAATGCCTGCTGCCGCGCGCCCCGCGCGTGGATCAGGGCACGACCGTGGGGCCGGACCGTCTGGTCAACTCGGCCGGGGCCTATGACCGGCATGGCGGCAATCTGATCGTGGTCGATTTCGGCACCGCGACGACCTTTGACGTGGTCGATGATGACGGGGCCTATGTCGGCGGTGTGATCGCGCCGGGTGTGAACCTGTCGCTGGAAGCGCTGCACATGGCCGCCGCCGCCCTGCCGCATGTGGACATCACCAAGCCGCAGGGCGTGATCGGCACCAATACCGTGGCCTGTATGCAGGCCGGGATTTTCTGGGGCTATGTCGGCCTCGTCAAGGAAATCTGCACAAGGATCAAGGCGGAACGCGACCGCGACATGCGCGTAATTGGCACAGGGGGGCTGGCCGCGTTGTTCGGCGCCTCGGAAGTGCTGTTCGACAGGATCGAAGACGACCTGACCATTCATGGCCTGACGGTCATTCACCAATATAACAAGGACCAAGGCAACATATGAGCAGCAACAGATTGATCTACCTTCCCCTCGGCGGCGCCGGGGAGATCGGTATGAATTGCTATGTCTACGGATATGGCCCCAAGGACAAGGAACGCCTGATCGTCGTGGACGTGGGCGTGGCCTTTCCCGATATGGACGGCACGCCGGGGGTGGACCTGATCCTGCCCGACATCGCATGGCTGGAAGAGCGCAAGACCCAGATCGAGGCGGTGTTCATCACCCACGCCCATGAGGATCACGTCGGTGCCATCGGCCATCTGTTCGAACGGCTGGGCCAGCCAGCGGTCTATGCCCGCGCCTTCACCTCGAACATCGCGCGCGGCAAACTGGCGGAATACGGCTATTCCGACAAGGTCGTCAAAACCGTTTCGAAATGGCCCCAAACCGTTGAAGCGGGGCCTTTCACCGTGGGCTTCCTCCCGATTTCCCACTCGATCCCTGAAAGCTCGTCTCTTGTGATCGACACGCCCGAAGGCCGGGTGATCCATACGGGTGATTTCAAGATCGACCACAACCCGCTGGTGGGCGAACCCTTCGATCCCGATCTCTGGGCCGAAGTGGCGCAAGGCGGTGTCAAGGCGCTGATCTGCGACAGCACCAACGTGTTCAACGCGCATGAGGGGCGTTCGGAATCCACCCTCGGCCCGGCAATTGTCGAACTGATCGCCGCGCAGAAGGGGCTGGTCGTGGCCACAACCTTTGCCAGCAACGTGGCCCGCGTGAAAACGCTGGCCGACGCGGGCGAGGCGGCGGGCCGTTCGATCTGCCTGATGGGCCGCGCCATGCGCCGGATGATCGAGGCGTCGATCGAAACCGGTGTTCTGACCTCCTTTCCCAAGGTGGTCAGCCCCGAAGATGCGATGATGATGCCGCGTGACAATGTCATGCTGATCGTCACCGGCAGCCAGGGCGAACGCCGTGCCGCCAGTGCGCAGCTGGCCAATGGCAAATATCAGGGCGTGGTGCTGAAAGAGGGGGATCTGTTCCTCTTCTCCTCCAAGACCATTCCCGGCAACGAAAAAGGCGTCATCCGCATCATCAACCAGTTCAGCGAAATGGGCGTGGATGTGGTCGATGACAGCAACGGCAAATACCATGTCTCGGGCCATGCGAACCGGCCTGATATCGAATACATGCAAAAACTGGTGAAGCCGCAGGTCGTGATCCCGATGCATGGCGAACACCGCCACCTGCGCGAGATGGTCAAGATCGCCAAGGGCAACCGCTTCCAGTCGATCCTCGCCGCCAATGGCATGATCGTGAACCTTGGCGGCAATGAACCCGCCGTGGCCGGCTATGTGGAAACGGGCCGCACCTATCTGGACGGCACCGCACAGGTCGGCGCGCTTGATGGTGTCGTGCGCGACCGTATCCGCATGGCGCTGAACGGGCATGTCACCGTCACGCTGATCCTTGACGACGAGAACGAGCCCCTTGGAGAGCCGTGGTGCGAGATCATGGGGCTGGCCCAGACAGGCCGCTCTCGCGCGCCGCTGGTCGATGTGCTGGAGGCCGATCTGGAGCAGTTCATCAACCGCGCCTCCGAGGTGACGCTGGCCGATGACGACAAGCTGGAACAGCAGTTGAAAAAGATCGTCCGCCAGACCGCGCTGGACGAGATCGGCAAGAAACCCGAAGTCACCGTCGTCATCAGCCGCCTCAGCGCCTGACCCTGCACCTGACACATGTTTCGCCCGCGTTCATCCTGTGACGCGGGCGAAAACCTGACGAAAGAACGCCTCGCGCGCGGGTTGGTCCATGTCCTGCACGGGATGCATCCGCCCCGACAGCAGCAATGATGCGAACCCATGCACCATGCTCCAACTGGCCATGACATCGGCCATCGCATCCGCATCCTCATAGGGTGACACGCCGCGCAGCCGCGCAATATCCTGCGCCAGATGGTCGAACGCGGCTTCGGCCGTTACTTCCAGATCAGGGTCGCACACATCCACCCGGTCCGATCCGAACATCAGCTTGAACAGGGCGGGGGCCGCCAGCGTGAAATCCAGATAGCCAAGGCCCGAGGCGATCAACAAGTCCTGCGGGTCGTTGCTGCTGCAACTGGCCTGCCGCGCCTGCATTGCCTCCAGAAACTGCCGGAACCCTTCCGCCGCCAAGGCCGCCAAAAGGCCCTGCGTGTCGCCGAAATGATGCGCGGGGGCCGAATGGCTGACCCCCACTTCGCGCGCCACACGGCGCAGCGAGAAACCCTCGATTCCCGTCTCGGCCAGTACAGCCTCGCCAGCCTTCAGAAGCGCCGCGCGCAGGTCGCCGTGGTGATAGGGATGTTTTTCCAATGTCATGTCATAAGCTTAGCCCTCAATCTGGACAGTGTCAATATTTTGTCTTGACACTGTCCAGATCGCGCTGGCATCCTGAACTTGCCACTGTCCAGATGAGGTTGCCATGTCCCCCGACACCTTGTTCCACTATGCCAGCCCGCTTGCCATGATCGGCTGGATCATCCTTGCCCTGTCGCCGCTGGCCCCGCGATGGGCCGACCGGATCGGCGGCTTCATCATCCCCGCGATCCTGTCGCTGCTCTATGTAGCCGTGATCCTTGGCTATTGGTGGCAGGGGCAGGGCGGCTTCGACAGTCTGGCCAATGTGATGCTGCTTCTGTCCAACCCGTGGATGGCGCTGGCCGGATGGGTGCATTTTCTGGCCTTCGATCTGTTCATCGGCGGCTGGATCACCCGCACCGCGCGGGCGCAAGGGCTCGCGCATTTGCTGATCCTGCCCTGCCTGCTGCTGACCTTCCTGTTCGGTCCCATCGGGCTGATCCTGTTCCTGTCCATCCTGGCGGTCCGCCGCCTGCTGACCCCCAACCAGATCGAGGCCTGAGATGACCGATATGTCCTTCTCCCCATCCATGCCGATCCAGTCGCGCCGGCGCCTGATCCCACGGCTTTTCAGTGCTGAACCGCGCTTCGCCATGCTGGGGGTGCTGTTGGCTATTGCCATGATCCCCACGGCTCTGGCGTTGGCGCTGGACCCGCGACAGTTTCAGGGCGAGGCGATCTGGCTGAAGCCGCTCAAGTTCGAACTGGCGCTGAGTGTCTATCTGCTCAGCCTTGCCTTCTTCGCCCGGTTTCTGCCAGCGGGCATGACCGACCGGCGCGACTACCGGATCTTTGCCGCCATCGTCGTCTTCTGCGTGCTGGCCGAAATGGCATGGATCGGCGGGGCAGCCATGTTCGGCACGGCCTCGCATTTCAACCTGTCCACCCCGGTGATGGAGACGGTCTACAGCCTGATGGGCCTGTTTGCGGTCACACTGACCTCGGCCTCGCTGGTCTATGGCATCGCCATCTGGCGGCACCCCGCAGTATTGCCGGATCAGGCGCTGCGCCTGTCGGTGTCTTTGGGTCTGGGGCTGACCTTCGTGCTGACAGTGATCGTGGCGGGCTATATGGCCGGGCAACCGGGGCATCTGGTGGGCACTCCCGTCACAGGCGCGCGGGTGCCGATGATGGGGTGGTCGCGCGAGGTGGGCGACCTGCGGCTGCCGCATTTTCTGGCCACCCATGCGATGCATGTGATCCCGCTGGCCGGTCTGCTGGCGGTGCGGCGGCTAGCCCCGGCTGCGGCGCTGCGGGTGGTCTGGGTCCTGTCGGCGGGCTTTGTGCTAGCAACAGCCGCGACCTTCGCGATGGCGATCAGGGGGCTTCCGGTATTCCCGGTTTGATCAGTTCATCGGCAAAGAAAAACCCGCGTCGAGCGATCGGCGCGGGTTCGGCTTGGTCCTGATCAGACGCGGATCAACTCGTGCGCCGCTCGTCAAAGCTCAGGGCGATAAAGCTGGGCAGATGGTCGCCCATGCCCACGACCTTTGGCCCGTTGTCGCGCGTGTTGTCTCGGCCCTGACCGCCACGTGGCCGATCACGGTCGCGGCGTTCATCCGACCGCCCTTCAGTGCGACGCTCCTCACGGGGACGATCCTCGCGTGGCCGCTCCTCCCGAGGACGGTCCTCGCGGGCGCGGGGCTCGCGGCTCTGTTCTTCGCGGGGTTTGTCGTCACGCGGCTTGGCCTCCCGCGCGGGGGCCGCTTCTGTCACGGAGTCGGCCTGCGGGGCATTGTCCTTGGCGGCGGGCTTGTCGCCCGCGCGGCTGCGCGAACCGCGCGACCGGCTGCTGGAGGATTTCCCGCGTGAGGATGCGCCGCGCTCGGCGCTGTCACCGTCGTCATCGCTTGCCGGGGTGATGACACCTTCCAGCGGATTGGGCAGGCGCGGAATCTCGGTCTGCAACAGGCGTTCGACATCGGCGAAATTCTTGTCGTCGCGCGGCGTGCAGATCATGATCGTGGTGCCAAGCTTGCCCGCGCGCCCGGTGCGGCCGATACGGTGGACATAATCCTCGGCATGGCTGGGCACGTCGAAGTTGAACACATGGCTGACATTCGGGATGTCCAGACCGCGCGCCGCCACATCCGAGGCCACAAGGAAGCGCAGTGTGCCATCGCGGAAACCGTCCAGCGTGCGGGTGCGCTGCGACTGCTCCAGATCGCCATGGATCGGGGCCGCGTCATAGCCATATTTCATAAGCGATTTCGCCACGATATCCACATCCGTCTTGCGGTTGCAGAAGATGATCGCGTTGCGGCACTTCTCGCCCTCGGAATCAATCAGCTTGCGCAGAAGCTGCCGCTTCTCGCTGGCTTCCTGATCCTTGCGGCTGGCCTTGAACATGACCACGCCCTGCGTGATCGTGGCCGAGGCGCTGGCCTGCCGCGCCACTTCGACCCGTTCAGGGGCCGACAGGAACGTATTGGTGATCCGCTCGATTTCGGGCGCCATGGTGGCGCTGAAAAACAACGTCTGACGGGTAAAGGGTGTCAGGCTGAAGATCCGCTCGATATCGGGAATGAAGCCCATATCCAGCATCCGGTCCGCCTCGTCCACCACCATGATCTGCACGCCGGTCAGCAGCAGCTTGCCCCGCTCGAAATGATCCAGCAGGCGGCCGGGGGTGGCGATCAGCACGTCAACACCACGGTCGATCAGCTGATCCTGTTCCTTGAAGGACACGCCACCGATCAGCAGCGCCTTGGTCAGCTTGTGATATTTCGTATAGGTGTCGAAGTTTTCCGCCACCTGCGCCGCCAGTTCGCGGGTCGGACAAAGCACAAGGCTGCGCGGCATGCGGGCCCGCGCGCGACCCTTGGCCAGCAGCGTGATCATCGGCAGCGTGAAGCTGGCGGTCTTGCCTGTCCCGGTCTGGGCGATCCCCAGAACGTCGCGGCCTTCCAGCGCGGGCGGAATGGCCCCGGCCTGAATGGGCGTAGGGGTTTCATACCCCGCATCCTCAATCGCCTTGAGGACCTTGGGGTCGAGTTTGAGATCAGAGAATTTTATCATGTGTATCCGTTGAGTACGGACACGTCACGGCCCGTTGCGTCTGATGGGGGTCGGGCCCCTATGGCCCCGTGGTTGTCCACATATGCGATCCCCGCGCAGGCCATAGCCTAAAGCGTGGCGGCGGTCAATGAGAGCGGGACTTCGCGGTGCCGCATCGCGCTGTCAGGCTTGCGGAAAATGCCGGGCGACGGCGCCGTCCAGATCAAGTGCGGGCCGCCGCAACAGCCCTTCCGCGTCAAGAGCAGCCAGATGTGCGGGCGTGGCGGTGCAGACCTGATCATAGAAATGTCGCAGACCGGCCTCGCCATCCGCGTCATGGATCGCCTTGAACATGTCGTGCAGGGTCAATCCGCCCTTGTCCACGGGCCGGTTCGGTTTCAGTTCGGCCCGGTAACTTCCCTTGTCCAGACGGTAGTGGAAAGCCGTGATGAACGCCTCCCAGCTTTTGGCATGCAGGTGCAGCAGGTCGGTGCCGGTCAGGTCCTGCTGGCCGGGATTCTGCGTCTCGCCCACCGTGATGTTGTGGATATTGGCCTTCAGACCCTCCACCCCGGTGCGATAGACCAGCTTGCCTGCCACATGGCTGAGAAAGCCGCCGTTCAGATGCGCGCCGTAATCGGGATAAAGCCGTTCCGTCTGGCGGTTGCGCATGGCCCGGTCCAGCGCGCAGGCCTTGGCATGAAGCGGTTGATCCGGGGCGATGGGGGCCAGCGCCTCGATCGGGCGGATGCGGGCGCACAGGCAATCCGCTGGCAGCGCGCCCAGTTGCGCGGCAAGCGACGTGCCGGGGAGCAGGTACTCATCCACGTCGATATGGGCCAGCCAGTCCAGATCCCCGGCACGGCCATAGGCGTGGCGGGCGTTCTCGAACTGGCGCGACTGGTGCTTGGCGCGGCGCTTCATCCCCAAACCGGCCCAATAGGAGTCATCGGTCAGAACCGGGCGCAGTTTGGGATGGGCCTTGAGCCGGTCATAGGCGGCGCGGTTGTCGTCGTCCAGATAGACAAAGATGCGATGGGCCCCCAGATCAAGATGGTGGGCCGCAAAGGCAAGGATCGCGGGAACAGGCGCCTTGATGGTCGAGACGATTCCCCATTTCGGCAAGGCTCTGCTCTGGGCCATGTGGCTCAACCCCTTGGAACCGCGCCGAAAACGCGCATGATCTTGCTCTCTGTGTCCAGCGGCGCGCGCAGGAGCATGCCATGGGCATCAAGGGACGCGATCAGCCGATCAGTGCCTTCGCAGACCTCTGCGAAAAAGGCCCGCAGACCGTCCTCGCCTTCTTCTTCCTGCAACAGGTCAAGGATGTCGTGCAGGCCCAGAACCTCTTCGTCGGTCTTCCGATAGGACCCCTGCGCCATGCGAAAGGCCAGATGCCGCTGGAAGGTGTCCCAGTCAGGTGCATGGGCATGGCCAAGGCGCAGTCCGGGCAGCGCCAACCTGTTGCTGGCGGGATACCCGTTCAACAGCACGGCATGCAGACCAAAGCGGATGCCCGGTATGCCACAGCGGGCGATCAGCTTGCCTTCGCGGTGGCTGATGAACCCGCCGCGCAGATGTCCGCCGAAATTGGGATAGATATCCTCCAGCACCGCCTTTTCCTGACCTGCGTCGCGCGGGGTCAGTTTGAAACAGTCCGTGGTGCCGGCCAGCAATTCGGCAGGGGGCAGATGTATGGCGGCGATGCCGGCAGGCAAGGCCGCCATCAGGGGCCCGAGCGCCGACCCGGACAGGATGAACTCGTCCACGTCCACATGCGCCAGAAAATCCAGATCGCAGCGGTGATAGGTCTGCGTGGCAACCCAGGCCTGCCGCAGTTGATGGGTCTTCATCCGCGGCTTCTTCTGACCCGCCCACCAATTCGCATCACATGTCGTGACCTCGATTTTCGGATGCCGTGACAGATAGGCCAAGGCCTCGGGATGCGGCTCGTCCAGATGGATGTGCAACCGATCCGCGCCAAGATCCAGATGATGCGCCGCGAAGGCCGCGATCCGGTGCAGCGGTGCCTTGACCAGCGAGACGGTGCCCCAGCGCACCGTTCCGGGATCCGTTTTCACGATGCGCGCAGGCACAGGCACATGCCGGGTCGGGGCGGCATGGCCCCGCTTCGGGCGACTCCCCTCGGCCTTCTGCGCCTTTTCACGTTGCCGCCGCATAAGGCGCAGGCGGCGGAACACCGTGCGATCATCCGCGATCAGCAGTTCCAGCAGATGCCGCGCCAGCGGGGCCAGCACGGGATCGGTTCCCGCATCCTGCCACAGACGGCCCAGCAGGTTCACATCCAGACCGCCGCCCCCCAAGGCATAGGTGTCCATCTGGAGGGCCAGCGCTGTCTGGGGCCGTTTCGACCATTCAAAGGGCTGATCCGGGGGTGTTCCGGAATACAGCCGCTCGGTCTCGTAAAGCTTCATCATCCCGAACATCAGGCTCAGGGATTGGCCGACGCGCCGCTGCACCTCGGATGTGCCATGATCGCCGAACGTGGTGATGGCCGAGACCAGCCACCGCGAATCCAGACGATTCAACAGCCAGTCCGATTCCTCGGACCACAGGCGCAGGAACAGGGCGGCGGTGTGATCGGGGGCGCTGCGGCGGCGCAGATGCGCGATCAACAACCCGTGCAGCAGCATCAGCTCCGGCAGGCCGTCGAACTCCTCGGACAGATCACGCAGCTTGCGCGCATAGGTCGAACGCGACCCTTCCACGCTGGGGGCACGGCCATCGACACAGGCCGTCTTGAGCGGGCCGAAATCCACGTCCAGCGGGGGCAGGCACTCTTGAGCCTCATAGGAAAACGGCTCACGCCGCCCCTCCATCTGCGTCAGGATGGCGTCGAAACCGCCGGGATAGGTTGGGGCACTGGCATCACTCATGCGCAGCAGAATGGGCAGCGCCCGCGTCCCTTTCAAGCCCGGCCCTTGGGCAGGCCCGCAGATAATGCGCGCCTGCGACATGGCTGCCATGCCCGCGCCGGACAAGCTTGAGATCAGACCATCATTTCCTTGGTCGCGGTCAGCTTGACCTCGGGATAATCCCGCTCGATCCGGTCGATATCCCATTGCAGCCGCGTCAGATAGACGATGTCGCCATCATGATCATGCGCGATGTGCTGCTTGTTGACATTCACAAACTTTTCAACAGCTTGCCGGTCACCGTTCACCCAGCGGGCCGAGGTGAACTGCGATTGTTCGAACCGCACCGGCAGGCCATATTCCAGCTCGATCCGGCTGGCCAGCACCTCGAATTGCAGCGCACCCACGACTCCCACGATGAAGCCTGACCCGAAGGCGGGCTTGAACACCTTGGCGGCCCCTTCTTCGGCAAACTGCATCAACGCCTTTTCCAGATGCTTGGCCTTCATCGGATCGCCCGCACGACAGGTCTGCAACAGTTCCGGCGCAAAGGACGGAATGCCCGTCACGCGCAGCGCCTCGCCTTCCGTCAGCGTGTCGCCGATGCGCAATTGTCCGTGGTTGGGGATCCCGATGATGTCACCGGCCCATGCCTCTTCCGCCAATTCGCGGTCCGAGGCAAGGAACATCACCGGGTTGGAAATCGTCATGGGCTTCTTGCTGCGGACATGGGTCAGCTTCATGCCCCGGATGAAATGGCCCGAGGCCAGACGCACAAAGGCCACCCGGTCGCGGTGCTTGGGGTCCATATTCGCCTGAACCTTGAAGACAAAGCCGGAAACATTTGTTTCCTCAGGCAAAATCATACGTGGTTCGGCCCGCTGCGGTTGCGGTTCCGGCCCCAGATTGCCGATTCCGTCCATCAGCTCCTTGACCCCGAAGGAATTGATCGCCGACCCGAACCAGATCGGTGTCATGGTGCCTTCCTGAACGGCCTTGATATCCAGCGTAGGCAGCAGTTCGCGCGCCATCTCGACCTCCTCGCGCAGCTTTTCAAGCAGCGCGGCGGGCACATGCGCGGCCAGACGCGGATCGTCCAGCCCTTTGATCTCGATGGTCTCTGCCACCACATTGCGGTCGGCGCGGTCCATCAGTTCCAGCCGATCCCGCAGCATGTCATAACAGCCGATGAAATCGCGCCCCATGCCGATGGGCCAACTGGCGGGCGTCACGTCGATCGCCAGATTCTCCTGAATCTCGTCGATGATATCAAAGGTGTCGCGGCTTTCGCGGTCCATCTTGTTGCAGAAGGTCAGGATCGGCAGATCGCGCAGGCGGCAGACCTCGAACAGCTTGCGGGTCTGGCTTTCCACACCCTTGGCCCCGTCGATCACCATCACCGCCGCATCCACCGCCGTCAGCGTGCGATAGGTATCCTCGGAAAAGTCCGAGTGGCCGGGCGTATCCACCAGATTGAAGCGGAAGTTGCGGAAATCAAAGGACATGGCCGAGGCCGAGACCGAAATGCCCCGGTCCTTTTCCATCTGCATGAAGTCCGACCGCGTGCGCCGCGCTTCGCCTTTGGCGCGGACCTGACCGGCCATCTGGATCGCCCCACCGAACAGCAGGAATTTTTCGGTCAGAGTCGTCTTTCCGGCGTCGGGATGCGAGATGATCGCAAAGGTCCGGCGGCGGGCGATTTCGGGCGGCAGGGCGGGGCGGTTCGAGGGCGTGTCCAACATGAGCGCAGCTTTAGGCAGAGGCGTGCGCAAAGGCAAGCCGGGTGCCGTTCACCCCAGCGAGGCGCGCCGCAGCACGGCGGCGGCATCGGGCAGATCCAGCAGACGTTCGGGCACCTCGAAATCCTCAAGCCCGGCACCATGGCGGCCGCCCAGAGTCTCGCCCAGACGCGCCGCCAGATCGGCGGGCAGGGCGGGGCTGGTGCGCGGGTCCAGCAGCAGCGTCTCGGCGGCGATCCCCTCGGCATAGATGATCTGGTGGCGGTCGAACAGGATCTGGAAATAATCCACAAAGCCGCCGTTCTGGCGATAGACGCTGGTGCCGTTCACCAGATGACGCGCCCTCACCAGAACCTCGGCCCGGCCTGCGCCAAGCACATCAGCGCGCTGATAGATGAACAGCCGGTGATCCGGACTGACAATCAGGTCATGGGCATTGTGCAGCGTGCCCTTGGTGATCACGATGGGGGCATGCTCTCCATGCGCCCGCAGAGTGGTCTGGCCGATCCAGCGAATCTCCTGCGGACCCTCGTCGCGTGTCAGGACGCGGTCGCCGGGGCACAGGTCTTCGATCCGGCGCTGCTCGCCAGTGGCCATGGTGATATGGGTGCCACGGCTGAAGGACACGCAGGCGATCTCGGCCAGACGGGCGCTGGCGCCCTCGGTGTCGATGGTCACAAGGGTGTAACGTGTCTTGGGTTTCAGCGGCACCAGCGGCAGCACATGCACTTCGGCCACATCGCCGCCCTGGTCCACTTCGACCATGACCAGAACCTCGGCGGTTTCGCCGTCGGTGGTCATGAAGGTCAGGCAACTGTCCAGATGCAGCAGGGCACCGGGCTGACCCGCAGCCGTATCGGCCGCAACGCGAAACCGGGCAGGACCGTCGGGATGCAGCGACAACCGGCGGGTGCGCGCGCCGCGCATCAGCGCATAGGTGTCGTCGGGAATCAGATCCGCCGCAAAGGACAGGGGGTCCCCAAGATTGGCCCCGGCCACAACCTCCAGCGCGATACCCGGCAAAACGGGCAGCGCAAAGGCTGTTCCGGGCAGGGCGGGTGGATGGCTGGATGCGATCATTGAGGCGGCTTCACTCCCGGTGACTCGTGAACATACATGCGGAAACAGGGCCCGATTCTTGGACACCGCATGGGCTATCCTGCCGGGTTTAAGATAGGATTGTGGCATCAGCGGGTCAACGTCCCGGCCTTTTGCTGGCATTTCCCTGCGCCGGGATGCTAGCAAGGCCGCGAGGGTCGCAAGACCACATCTGTCAGGAGGACGCTATGGATCTGGGAATCAAGGGAAAACGGGCGCTGGTCTGCGCGTCGAGCAAAGGTCTGGGGCTGGGTTGCGCCCGTGCGCTGGCCGAGGCTGGCGTCGATCTGGTGATGAATGCACGCGGTGCCGAGGCGCTGGAGGCCGCCGCCGCCGCCATCCGTGCCGACTATGGTGTGAAGGTGGACACTGTCGCGGCCGATGTGACCACCGAGAATGGCCGCACCGCCGTTCTGAACGCCGCCCAAGGCGTCGATATCCTTGTCACCAACGCGGGCGGGCCGCCTCCGGGTCTGTGGTCGGACTGGGACCGGGATGACTTCATCCGCGCGCTGGATGCCAATATGCTGACGCCGATCGCATTGATGAAGGCCCTGATGCCCGCGATGATGGATCGTGGCTGGGGTCGGGTCGTGAACATCACCTCGCAATCGGTCAAGGCGCCCATTCCGCAGCTTGGCCTCAGCAATGCCGCGCGCACCGGCCTGACCGGCTATGTGGCAGGCACTGCGCGGCAGGTGGCGGGCAAGGGCGTGACCATCAACAACCTGCTGCCGGGGATCCATGCGACGGACCGCGCCGATGCGCTGGACGGCGGTGTGGTCAAGGCGCAGGGCATCACGCTCGAGGAAGCCCGGACCCGCCGCGCGGCCACCATCCCGGCAGGCCGCTATGGCACCTCTGCTGAATTCGGCGCGGCCTGCGCCTTTCTGTGCTCGGTCCATGCCGGTTTCATCGTGGGCCAGAACATCCTTCTGGACGGCGGCGCCACCAACGCCACGATCTGAGACGGGGCATGCCCCCGGTGAACCCGACCGCAGCGGTCCCTCCGCTGCGGCCTTGCGATGCGGGACGCTGCCTGCTATGCGCCTTTCCCGACCGTATTGATCGGAAATAGCCCGTTGACCAACGTATCTGACATGCCGGCGAAAGGGCCAGTGCCCCGGCTCGAGATCCGCAACCTTGTGCGTCGTTTCGACGGGGTCGCGGTGGTCGATGACGTGTCGCTGACGGTGATGCCGGGGCAGGTCACCTGCCTGCTGGGGCCGTCGGGCTGCGGCAAATCGACCACGCTGCGCATGATCGCGGGCGTCGAGATGCAGGATTCGGGCGAGATCTGGGTGGATGGCCACCTGATCTGCGACACCGTGTTCCGGGTCCCGCCTGAGCGGCGCGCCATCGGCCTGATGTTTCAGGACTTTGCCCTCTTTCCCCATCTGAGCGTCGCCGAGAACGTGGCCTTCGGCCTGTCCGGCCCGCGTGAGGCGCGCCGGGCGCGGGTCGAAGAGTTGCTGCGCAGGGTCGGCCTCCTGCGCTTCATCGACGCCTATCCGCATTCCCTGTCCGGGGGCGAACAGCAGCGCGTGGCCCTGTCGCGCGCCCTTGCGCCACGTCCCCGCATCATGCTGATGGACGAGCCTTTCTCCGGTCTGGACAACCGCTTGCGCGACGACATCCGCGACCAGACGCTCGAGATCCTCAAGCAGGAGGATGCCGCCGTCCTTCTGGTCACGCATGAGCCGGACGAGGCGATGCGGATGGCCGACGAGATCGCGCTGATGCGCGCTGGACGGATCGTGCAGAAGGGCGCGCCCTACAACATCTACAACGCGCCAAAGGATCGCGATTCGGTCGCGTTTTTCAGTGATATCAATGTGATACGGGGCACTGTTCGCGGCGCGCTGACCGATACGCCCTTTGGCCAGTTCCTCGCGCCCGGCGTGCCTGACGGGGCCGAGGTCGAAATCGTGATCCGGCCTCAGCACATCAAGATCGACCTTGATCGGGGCGGACGCGGCCCCAATCCCACCGTGCAGGACGGCGTCGCCGCACGCGGCGAGGTGGTGCGCGCGCGCTTCATGGGCAGCGAAAGTCTGGTCGAGATCCGGATGGATCATGACGGCTCGGTCCTCAAGGCGACCGTGCCCAATGTGTTCCTGCCCGCACCCGGCAAGCCGCTGTGGCTGATGATCCGCCGCGACCGTTGCTTTGTCTTTCCGGTGCGCTGACACGGTTCCCGGCGGCAACTGTGCAGGATGCGGCAAGGCGCGGCATCGGGATATGTGAAGCCAGAACAGGCCGACGGCGGGAATAACCGGCTTCGGGCTTGCGTTCTGCGGGACGAGGGCAGAAAAACCCCGGATGATCGCTGCTTTGGTTCTTCCAACCGGCGCTGATCGTCATTAGATGTTGAGAGTGATGGCTGAGGGCCTGTGCGGATCAAGCCGCGACGGGCCGAGCAAGGGAGAACTGCAATGTTGAACAATATCGGACTTCCGGGTCTTCTGCTGATCGCGGTGGTCGTGCTGGTGCTTTTCGGGCGCGGCAAGATCAGCTCGCTGATGGGCGAAGTCGGCAAGGGGATCACCGCCTTCAAGCGCGGCGTGAGCGACAGCTCCAAAGAGCTTGAGGACGGCAGTGGCGAGATGACCAAGGATGTCACGCCCGACAAAGAGAAAGACAAGGTCTGATCCATGTTCGATCTGGGCTGGACCGAGCTTCTGCTCATCGGCATCGTCGCGTTGATCGTGGTCGGGCCGAAAGACCTGCCGGTGCTGTTCCGCAATGTGGGGCGCTTCGTCGGCAAGGCGCGGGGCATGGCGCGGGAGTTCAGCCGGGCAATGGAAGACGCAGCCGATGAGTCGGGCGTGCGTGATGTGGCCAAAAGCCTGAAATCCGTGGCCGATCCCAAGAAGATGGGGTTGGACAAGATCCGCGAGGCGACGGACGAGCTCAAGGCGTGGAAGCCCGGCTCGGAAACCGCCAAACTGGCCGCAGACCGGGCCGAGGCGGCCGCCAAGCTGCGCGAGCAGAGCAAGCCCGAGGCTGTCGCGGCCAAGGCCGAGGCGGCGCGGACCGTGGCGGCCGAGCAAGCGGCCCCCGCCGCCAAGCCAGCCGCTGCTGCCCCCAAGGCCAAAGCCGCAGCCAAGCCAAAGGCGGCGGCCCCGGCCAAGCCTGCGGCCAAACCGGCTGCATCCAGGACCAAGGCCACATCCACTGCTGCGGCCTCCAAACCTGCGCCCCGGACCCGGTCCAAGGCAAAGACCGCAGATCCCTCGGCGCAAGAGTAGATCATGACCAAACAAGACGAGATCGACGACAGCAGCGCCCCGCTGATCGAGCATCTGGCGGAACTGCGCACGCGCCTGATCCATTCCGTGGTGGCCTTCATCCTTGGGATGATCATCTGCTTCACGGTATGGAACCCGATCTTCAACTTCCTGACGCATCCGCTGTGTTCGGCCATGGCCGAGCGCGGGCACGAGGATTGCGGGCTGATCCTGATCCGCCTGCAGGAAGGTTTCTTCGTCGCCGTCTCGATCTCGCTGATGGGGGGGCTGATGCTGTCCTTCCCCTACATCGCCTATCAGCTATGGCGCTTCGTGGCGCCGGGCCTCTACAAATCCGAAAAGGGCGCGTTCCTGCCCTTCCTGCTGGCCTCGCCCTTCATGTTCTTTCTGGGCGCAGGCTTCGCCTTCTATATGGTGACACCGCTGGCCTTCGATTTCTTCCTGGGCTTCCAGCAACCCGGCACCATTCTGGGCGACTCCGCACCAGAGGGGAACGCCGTCGCCGGGATCGCCTTTCAGGGCTCCGCGCAGGAATATCTCAGCCTGACGATCAAGTTCATCGTGGCCTTCGGCCTCTGCTTCCAACTGCCGGTCCTGCTGACCCTGATGGGCAAGGCGGGGATCGTCAGTTCGGAAGGGCTGGCCAATGTGCGCAAATATGCGGTGGTCGGCATCCTGATTCTGGCCGCCCTTGTCACGCCGCCCGATGTGATCACCCAGATCATCCTCTTTGTCGTGGTCTACGGGCTCTATGAGATTTCGATCTTTCTGGTCCGCCGGGTCGAAACCAAGCGCGAAGAGAAACTCCGCGCCGAGGGTTACTACGATGACGAAGAGGATTTCGACGATCCGCTGATCAAGGAATTCGATGAGGATCTGGCCAGTGGGACCGACGGCGAGGACAAGTCGAAGTGAGTTCCAAGACCCTCAAACGCATCGCTGCGGCACTGGAACGTCTGGCCCCACCGCCGCCGCAAGCCCCGGATTTCGACGCGACTGAGGCTTTCGTCTGGCATGTCGAGCCTGACCGGCTGGAACCCGTGCCGCAAGTGTCGGGTGTGGCGCTGCGCCTGCTGGTGGGCGTGGATCGGTCGCGCGACACGCTGCTTGAGAACACGCTGCAATTCGCACGTGGTCTGCCTGCGAACAATGCCCTTCTCTGGGGCGCGCGCGGCATGGGCAAATCCAGCCTCGTCAAGGCTGTCCATGCCGAGGTGCAGGCGCAGGGCCTGCCCCTGAAACTGGTGGAATTGCAGCGCGAGGATCTGCCGTCCGTCGCGCGCCTGCTGAACCTGCTGCGCGTGCGCCCCGAGCGGTTCGTTCTGTTCTGCGACGACCTCTCCTTCAGCCATGACGACCAGCATTACAAATCGCTGAAAGCGGTTCTGGACGGTGGGATCGAGGGACGCCCCGACAACGTGATCTTCTACGCCACGTCGAACCGGCGCCATCTGATGCCGCGCGACATGATCGAGAATGAACGCTCCAGCGCCATCAATCCCTCCGAAGCCGTGGAAGAGAAAGTGTCCCTCTCCGACCGTTTCGGCCTCTGGCTGGGCTTTCACGCCTGCGATCAGGATCAGTTTCTGGCGATGATCCGGGGCTATTGCACGGCCTTCGGCATCGACATCCCCGAAGAGCGTCTGCGGGCCGAAGCGATCGAATGGCAGGCCACGCGCGGCGCACGCTCTGGCCGGGTGGCCTGGCAATTCGTGACCGATCTGGCGGGCCGCGAAGGTGTGCGCCTCACGCAAGGCTGAAACGCCGCGCCGCCTGTGTCACCGTTCTGCAAATACTATACCTGCGGCCCGCATCCTTGCGGACCGCCTGAGGTTGCGCGCCTCAGCGCGGTGCGAGATAGGGGGTCGGGTCCACGCTGTCGAAGCCTTTGCGCACTTCGAAATGCAGATAGTTCGACGACCCGGACCGGATCTGCGCGATCTTCTGCCCGCGGGTGACCTTGTCATCCTTCTTGACGACCGCGCCTTCCACATTGGCATAAACCGTCAGAAGGTTGTCCGGATGCCGGATCACGATGATCGGGATCTGATCGGCGCTGGCGGTGATGGCGGCCACGGTGCCGGCTTCCGCAGCGACGATGGAAGTCCCCGACGGGGCCTGGATGTCCAGACCGTCATTCTTGCCCTTCTGGTAGTCGCGGATGATCGTTCCCTGCACCGGGGTGGCCAGTTGCGCATTGCCTGCCGGGGCGGACTGCGCCGCGCCAAGGTCGGGCGCCGTGGTGGCCGGCGCGGGGGCGGCAGCGGGCCGCGTCGTCTCGGTCGGCAGCGGTGTCGCCGCCGATGGCGGAACCGGTGTCGGCGATCCGGCACCCGGCGCGGTCACGGCGGCGGCCGCCGCCGGACGGGCCGGGGCCTCGGCATCCGGAACCGGGATCAACAGGAACTGACCTTCGCGGATGGTGTAATCCGATCCCAGACCGTTCCATTCGGCCAGTGACCGGACCGAGACATTGTAAAGCCGCGAGATCGTAAAGGCCGTCTCGCCGCGCTTGACCTGATGGCGCGTGGGTTCCAGTCCGACCTGCGGACGCTGTGCCGCGGCGGCGGGTGCCGGGGCTGCGGCAGAGGTGATCATCCCACCGCCCGCCGGTGGCAGGGTCGTCGTGCTGACGGCCGCCGCGTCCGAGCGGTCGATGGCGCTGCTGGCCAGACTGGTGATATCGGTGCCCGGCGGCTGGATCGTGCCGAACCCGCCCGTCGCGGCAGAAGGCTCCGCGACGCGGCGGGGCAGGGCCACCACCTCGTCCGGGCGCAGCGGATCGGCAGGGCGCAAGCCGTTGAAACGCGCCAGTTCATCGGGCGCGATCCCGATCCGCGTGGCGACATCCGCGACGGTGTCTCCTTGCCGGGCGACGGCCACCTGATAGTTCGGATAAGAGATGACGCCGCGCGAATCCGGCGCAGGGCGGTTGGCGACCGGCTGTCGCGCCGCCTCGGCGGTGTCGAGCGTGTCGCCGAAATTGCCGCGCATGTCAAAGTCCAGCGGCCTGTCACAGGCCGCCAACAGGCCAAGCGCCGTGCCAGCCAGGATCAGGTGACGCAGCGTGCGGGTCGGGGATGGACGGCCTGTGCCTGTCAGGCCCGGACGAAATGTGCGGGGGGCAGCGGGACGGCTCTGTTCGGTCATCTCGATTTCCTCTGTCCTGCCCCTTGCGGCGGGGCCTGGTTGTTATCGTTCTGTCCGGCCCTGCGACCGGTTCGGGGTCATCCTTCGCCTGTCAGTCGCGCCCCAGACCCTCGACCAGAGGCACGAACCGGACCGGGCGCAACTCGTCATAGTCAAAGCCCGTGTCATGACGGGTCACGCGGATCAGGCTTTGCACCGTGTCGGACTGTCCCACCGGCAAAACCATGATACCCCCGATTTTCAATTGGGCCAAGAGGGGGCCGGGCGGGTCTTCGGCGGCAGCGGTCACGAGGATGCGATCAAACGGCGCCTGATCGGGCAGACCAAAGCTGCCATCGGCGGTAAAGGCGGTGATATTGGTCAGTTGCAACGCATCAAAGATCTCGCGCGCCTCGCGGACAAGTCGGCGATGCCGGTCCACCGTATAGACCCGGCGGGCCAGTTGCGACAGGATCGCCGCCTGATAGCCCGATCCCGTGCCCACCTCCAGAACCGTGTCGCGGGCGCTGACCTGCAAGGCCTGCGTCATCAGCCCCACGATCGACGGCTGGCTGATCGTCTGCCCGCAGGCGATGGGCAGGGGCATGTCCTCATAGGCGCGGGCGGCGAAGATCCCGCGGATGAAAGGGCCACGGTCGATCTTTTCCATGGCCGTCAGGACACGGCTGTCTGTCACCCCCTTGGAGCGCAGGGCATAGAGGAACTGCATCTTGCGTTCCGCCGCGTCGCTCATTCGATCCCTTTCAACGGCTCCAGAAGGTCATGTGCCGTCAGATCCGCCCGCATCGGCGTGACCGAGATATAGCCGTCCAGATTCACCGCCGCATCGGTGCCGGGCAGGGTGGGCACATGCTGCTCGCCACCCTTGATCCACAGGAAACGCCGCCCCGAGGGCGACAGATGCGGCTCGACCGAGAAACGGGTGTTGCGGCGGAACCCCTGCGGCACCACGCGCGCCCCGCGCACGCCCTCGGCCGGAACGGGCGGGAAGTTGATGTTGTAGAACACCCGGTAATCCGCTCCATGCTCGGCCTCTGGCGTCGCGGCCAGAAGCTTGCGGATCAGCGCAGGACCATGCACCCCTGCCGCCTCGAAAGGATCGGGCGCGGCAAAGTTCGAGGGGCCCAGATATTGCGACAGCGCCATCGCGGGGATGCGTTGCAAGGCCGCCTCCATGGCCCCCCCCAGCGTGCCGGAATACAGCGCGTTCTCGGCCGAATTGTTGCCCCGGTTCACGCCCGACAGCACCAGATCGGGCACCGCCCCCTCCATCACGTCATGAATGCCCGCCAGCACGCAATCGGCGGGGCTGCCTTCGGCCGCAAAGCGCCGCTCGCCCAGCTTGGCGATCATCATCGGATGGGTATAGCTGATGCAATGGGCGACGCCGGATTGTTCGAAAGCAGGGGCCACGACCCAGACCTCGCCCTCCGGTCCGGCCAGATCGGCGGCGATGCGCTCCAGTACGGCCAGACCCGGCGCGTTGATCCCGTCGTCATTGGTAATAAGAATACGCATGCCTGCCCCGGTTCACCTTTTTTCATGGTGTAGAGGACGGGCGCGACGGGGGCAAGAAGGCAGCGCCCTCCTTTCATCGTTCTGCAAATACGCAATTCTCCCATCGCAGCAGGCGGGCCCTGTGCCTGTGATCAGGCGGGGAATGAGTATTTGTGGAACGATGAAGCGGATGGCTCAGCCCAGCAGGGCCAGCAGGCGCGCCGCCTCGTCGCGCGAATGCGCCAGGGGCGCGCGATCCTCGCCAGGGAAAAAGCGCGCGCGGGTGGCGGTGGGCATGGGGGCTGGGGTCAGCACATGCACGCGCGGCCCGGTCTTGACGGTTTCAGCCGCCCAGCTTTGCGCCAGCGCGATCTGCGCGGCCTTGGTGGCGCCATAGGCACCAAAGAATTTGTGCCCCGCGCGCGGATCGTCAAAGAACAGCGCCGTGCCCGCCTGTCCCAGAAGCGGGGCAATATAGGGGATCAACTGCCCTGTCGCCGTGACGTTGCAGGCTACGGATTTGTCCCAGTCGCGCGCGTCGATGGTGTTGGCGGGGGACAGGGGCGCGGCGTGAATGGCCGTATGCGCCCAAAGATCGACATGCCCCCAGCGATCATGGATCGACCGGCACAGCTGCGCCATCGCCTCGGGCTTGGTGATGTCCATCGGGGCCAGTGTCGCCTGACCGCCCGCCGCCTTGATCCGGTCGTCCAGTTCCTCCAGCGCGCCGGTGGTCCGGCCCACCGCCACGATGTGATGGGTGGCGGCCAGCGCCTCGGCCAATGCCGCGCCAAGGCCCCGCGAGGCTCCGGTGATCAGGGCGATTTTCTCGGACATCTTGGTTCTCCTCGCGCTTGCGTCGCGCCCGATGTGAGGGGTTGCGCGCCCAAGGTCAAGGGGGCAGGCGGCGCAAGCGTCAGGGCATGGCCAGCCGCTGGGCCTCGCCATTGCGAATCATGTGGATCAGGCCCGGTTCTATCGCCGCGATGGTGGCGTCGCCGATCCTGTCGCCAAGACCCAGTTGCTGCACGCTGCCATTGCTCATCCGGATCAGCGCGCGCGAGGCTTGCCCCGCGACCACCGTGCCAAGCAGCGTTGTGCCGTCAAGCGGCAGCCGGCCTGTCAATGTCGCGGCGGATTGGGTTTTTTCCGTTGTGGGTGTTGTGTCGTCGCTTGGATATGTCGTGCTCATGCCGGTCTGTCATGCCCTGTGCTGTTGCCGTCACGCGGCCTGTCGCATGGCAGACAGGGCAGGGAAAGGGGGCTGGCACCACTCTTTCGATCCTCGGCGGGGCATGCGCGATCCGGTGCCGAGACGCGGGCAAAACCTTGCCGCATGTCCCATCATCCGGCTGCGACGGATTGTCCGCATCCCTTGTGGCGCTTGATCGCGTGACCTTTCAGGTCACTCGGCCGCCTTCAACTGGAAACCTTTTTCGATCATGTCGGACGGGGCCACCGGATATTCGCCCGAGAAGCAGGCGTCGCAATATTGCGGGCATTTCGCACTGCGCCCCTGCGCCTCGCCCACGGCACGGTAAAGCCCGTCCAGCGAGATGAACTTGAGGCTGTCCACCGCCAGATGCTCGCGCATCTCCTCTTCGGTCATGGTCGCCGCCAGCAGCTTGTCGCGCTGCGGGGTGTCCACACCATAGAAGCAAGGCCAGGCCGTGGGCGGAGAGGCGATGCGGAAATGCACCTCCTTGGCGCCTGCATCCAGGATCATTTCCTTGATCTTGCGGCTGGTAGTGCCGCGCACCACCGAATCGTCCACCAGGATCACCCGCTTGCCCCGGATCAGCGCGCGGTTCACGTTCAGCTTCAGGCGCACACCCATGTTGCGGATGCTCTCGGTCGGCTCGATGAAGGTCCGGCCCATATACTGGTTGCGGATGATACCCATGCCATAGGGAATCCCGCTCTCATGGGCAAAGCCGATCGCCGCGGGCGTTCCGCTGTCGGGCACCGGGCAGACCAGATCCGCATCCTGCGGTGCCTCGCGCGCCAGTTCCACACCGATCTGGCGGCGCGTTTCATAAACCGACCGCCCTCCGATGATGCTGTCGGGGCGCGAGAAATAGACATGTTCAAAGATACAGAAGCGCGGCGATTGCTTGCGGAAGGGAAAGCGGCTTTCCAGACCCTTGTGGTCGATCACCACCATCTCGCCGGGTTCGATCTCGCGGATGAACTCGGCCCCGATGATGTCCAGCGCGCATGTTTCCGACGACAGCACCCAGCCATCGCCCACGCGGCCCAGCACCAGCGGGCGCACTCCCAAGGGATCGCGCACACCGATCAGCTTGGTCCGGGTCATGGCGACGACAGAAAACGCGCCTTCCACCCGGCGCAGCGCATCTTCCATGCGTTCGGCGATATTGCGTTGCAGGGACCGCGCCATCAGGTGGATGATGCATTCGCTGTCGGAACTGGACTGGAAGATCGAACCACGCTCGATCAATTCGCGGCGCAGCGCATCGGCATTGGTGATGTTGCCGTTATGGGCAATCGCGGCACCCCCCACGGAAAACTCGCCGAAGAACGGCTGCACGTCGCGGATGACAGCGCCTTTCGATCCGGCGGTGGAATAGCGCACATGCCCGATGGCCAAGGGGCCGGGCAGGGTCTGCATCAAGGTCTGCGATGTGAAATTGTCGCGCACATAGCCGAAGCGATGGGCCGAATTGAACCCCAACTCAGGATGATGCGCCACGATCCCGCCCGCCTCCTGCCCGCGATGTTGCAGGGCATGCAGGCCAAGCGCCACGAAATTCGCGGCATCAGTGACACCGAGCACACCGAAGACACCGCATTCCTCGTGCAGCTTGTCATCGCCGTCGTCGCCGTAGGCGTCGAAATCGAAAGGATGGGAGGGGGGCATGAGTTTGGACAAGGCAAGCTCCGAATCCGAATGGCGTGCGTCTGCCCCCTCTTAAGGGGTCAGCGCGCCAGTGTCACGAAAGGATCACATAAGATCTGAACCGGCGGCGCGCCGGTCCATCGCACCAGGACTTACTGCGGTGCTTCGCAGATACCGACAAGGTCTTCATACTGCTGCGCGATCCAGCCCAGCGCCTGATCGGGGTTCCGTTCGCCGATCTGGCCGGTCAGATTGGCGAAAACGCGCGCCGAGCGGCTGTCATCGACCATGGCGATCTGCTGGGCCGAGGCGATGGTTTCATAGGCGAAAAAGGCCACGGCCACCAGAACGATGCCGCGCAGCACGCCGAACAGAAAGCCCGCGCCCTGATCCAGCCCACCCAGAACCGACCGTTGCACAAGGTTCGAGAACAGCGGTGTGAACAGCGACGCGACCACAAGGGCCAAGGCAAAGACCGCACCGAAGGCCGCGATGATGGACAATTCGCAGCTATCCGCGATCATGGCCCCCACGACCGGGATCTCCTTGACCAGCGGCTGAACCTGCGGGGCGAACATGAACGCGACCAGGGCCGCCACGATCCAGCCCGCAATCGCCAGCGCCTCGCGCACGAAGCCGCGGCTATAGGCCAGCAGCGCCGAGACCACGATCACGGCCGCCACCACGCCGTCGATAAGGGTAAAGCCTTCCATGTCGTCCCGTTCCTTGCCTTGAGGCGCGACCCTGCGCCGAAAACCCTAACCACGCGGCGTGGCGCTACCCAGCGCCGAAAATCTCGCCCACGAAAGCGGTCAGATCACCCATCCGGGTCAGCTTCATCCCGCTGTCGCCACCCGGCTTGCCGCCAGAGGGCGCGATGGCCGCTGTGAAACCAAGTTTTTGCGCTTCTTTCAACCTGTTTTCCGTCTGACTGACCGGCCGCAGGGCACCCGACAGACTGATTTCGCCGAAAATCACCGTTTCCTTCGGCAGGGCGGCGTCTTCCCGCGCACTCAGCAGGGCTGCGGCCACGGCCAGATCGGCGGCGGGCTCGGTCACCTTCATGCCGCCCGCCACGTTCAGATAGACATCAAGCCCCGTGAAGGGAATGCCGCAGCGCGCCTCCAGCACCGCCAGGATCATCGCCAGACGCCCGCCATCCCAGCCCACGACCGACCGGCGCGGCTGGCTGTGGGGCGATGGGGCAACCAGCGCCTGAAACTCGACCAGCAGGGGGCGCGTGCCCTCGACCCCCGCAAAGACCACCGATCCGGGGCTGGGCTCGCCCCGTTCGGACAGGAACAGCGCCGAGGGGTTCAGCACCTCGGCCAGCCCCGATCCGGTCATTTCAAAGACGCCGATCTCGTCGGCCGGGCCGAAACGGTTCTTGACCGCGCGCAGGATGCGGAACTGATGCCCGCGCTCACCCTCGAAATAGAGCACGGTATCGACCATGTGCTCGACCACGCGGGGGCCCGCGATCTGACCATCCTTGGTCACATGGCCCACAAGGATCACCGACATGTCCCGCCGCTTGGCAAAATTGGTCAACTCATGCGCCGCCGCGCGCACCTGCGACACCGATCCCGGCGCGCTTTCCACATTGTCGGCCCACATCGTCTGAATCGAATCGATCACCGCCAGCTGCGGCTTCTCTGTCTCCAGCGTGGTCAGGATGTCGCGCAGATTGGTGGCTGCGGCCAGTTGCACCGGCGCATCCCCCAGTCCCAGACGCTGCGCCCGCATCCGCACCTGCGCGGATGCTTCCTCGCCCGAGACATAGATTGTCTTCAGCCCCGCCTGGGCAAAGCGCGCGGCGGCCTGCAACAGCAGCGTGGACTTGCCGATCCCCGGATCACCGCCCACCAGAATGGCGCTTGATGGCACCAGCCCGCCACCCAGCACGCGATCCAGTTCCGAGATGCCCGAATTGGTCCGCGGCGGCGGGGCCTCCTCGGTCGCCAGATCGGTCAGTTTGATGGGCGAGCCGCGCTTGCCCCCCAGCGTTTTCGAGGCGGGACCGGCGGATAGCGGTGCCTCCTCGACAATCGTGTTCCACGCGCCGCAAGCGTCACAGCGCCCGGACCACTTGTTGAAGGATGCGCCGCAGGCGTTGCAGGAAAAGCTGTTGGATTTTGCCATGACGCAGTCATGCCCCAGCGGTGCCGGGCGGTCAAACCCTGAAATCAGCGACCTGCCCCGGCCCGGTTTTCTGGCGCGCAGGCGGTCGATGGGTATTCAGGCCAAAGTATCGAAAAAATAGTCGATAGAATGATACCAATGATCTGAATTCAGCATCATTGTTTCCGTGATAGAAGCGACAGCACCAACGAGACCAGGATACAGGCCGTGAACAGGTAAAGCCCCCAGGCCACCTCAAGCCGTCCCACGCCCATGCCCTTGGCGATCACGATATAAAGCGCGATCAGGAAAATATCCGCCATGGCCAGCTTTCCGGCCATGGCGACCACAGGCAACAGCCGCGGCGTCATCCGCCCCAGATGGATCAACGCCAGACCTGCGGTCTTGAGCATCGGCGCCACAAGCGCAAACACCGTCACCACAAGCGCCAGAACCACATCCTCGCTCCAGAGCGTGACCAGTCCCGATACGACCGAAATCTCGTCGGCGCGAAAGAAAGGAAGCAGTTGCGCACGCATCAGGGGGGCGAACCACGACAGGGGGAACAGGATCAGCAACGCCAGATTGGCCGCAATCAGCGCGGGATGCGCGCGGGACCGCTTCACTGCGCCAGCCACCAGAGCACAAACAGCGCCGCGATCAGCAGCGCGTGCAGCGCGTCGATCCCAATCCAGCGCCGACCGGGCAGGACCCCGGACATCGCCAGCGGGATCGATGCGGTCAGTGCGATCACCATGCCGCCACCGGCATTGGCCACATCATAGGCAAGCTGCGCCAGCGGCCCGCTTGTCAGGTCCAGCAGCGGCGGCGCGACACGGGCGGCAATCCCCAGCACGGCCAGCAGCAGCGCCACCATCGCCAGAAGCCGCGCCGGACCCGTGGCAACCAGTCCGCGCAGCAGCGCCAGCAGCAGGATCACGGGCAGGTAGATCGTGGTCTTGAGCGCCAGAAACGCCAGCAGGATAGGGCTTGGCTCGAAGAGCGTGCTCATCGCACCGCCTCGATCGGGCCTGTCGCGCGGCCATGGATGAACTGGTCCAGATAGGGATCACCCGAGTCATCCATCTGCGCCACCGGCCCGGTCCATTTGATCACCCCGTCATGCAGCATCGCCACATTGTCGGCAATGGCGCGTACCGATGTCATGTCATGGGTGATCGTCATGGCGGTCGCGCCCATCTCGGTCACGATCTCGCGGATCAGCTCATTGATGACACCCGCCATGATCGGGTCCAGCCCGGTGGTCGGCTCGTCGAAAAAGATGATCTCGGGCTCGGCGGCGATGGCGCGGGCCAGACCCACGCGCTTCTGCATGCCCCCCGACAGTTCCGCAGGCAGCTTGTCCGCCACATCGGGTTTCAGCCCCACGCGGCGCAGCTTTTCAATCGCGATGGCGCGGGCTTCGTCCTTGGGGCGTTTCAGCGTGCCACGCATCAGCCGGAACGCGACATTCTGCCAGACGGGCAGCGAATCGAACAGAGCGCCGCCCTGAAACAGCATCCCGAAGCGCGCCAGAAAGGCGTCGCGGTCGCCCTTGCGCACATCCTGCCCGTCCACCTCAATCGTGCCGCGGTCGGGCGTGACCAGCCCAAGAATGCATTTCAGCGCAATCGACTTACCGGTGCCCGATCCGCCGATGATCACCATCGACGTGCCCTTCGGCACATGCAGGTTCACCCCGCGCAACACGCGATTGGACCCGAACGCCTTGTGAACATCGGTCAGCCTGATCATGCCGAGAAAAACGCCTCCGTCAGGATGAAATTCGCCGCCAGGATCAGGATGGCCGCCGCCACCACCGATCCTTTGGTTGCGCGCCCCACGCCCATCGCGCCGCGCGCCGAGTTCATGCCATAGTAGCAGCCCATGAGCGCGGCGATGAAGCCGAAGACCGCCCCCTTGGCCAGGGATGAGATGACGTCCCGCATCTCAAGGAAATCGGCCGTATTCTTCAGATATGTGGTGGCGTTGAAGCCCAGCCTCTCGGTGCCAACCAGAAACCCGCCATAAATGCCGATCACATCGCCCACACCCACCAGCATGGGCATCACCAGCGTGGCTGCCAGCACGCGCGGAAGCGTCAGGTATTTCATCGGATGTGTGGACAGGGTCACCAGCGCGTCGATCTGTTCGGTCACCTTCATCGTGGCGATCTCGGCCGCGATGCTGGATGTGACCCGCGCCGCGATCATCAGGCCGACCAGCACGGGACCAAGCTCGCGCACCATGCCGATGGCCACGATCTGCGGCACCACCGCTTCCGCCGAAAAGCGGGCGCTGCCGGCGTAGATCTGCAAGGCAAGGGCGCCACCGGTAAACAAGGCGGTCAGCCCCACCACAGGCAACGAGAAATAGCCGATCTGCAACAAGGCCTGCCCGAACTCGCGCGGATAGAAGGGCGGTCGCGCCAGATGGCTGATGGTCTGGCCGGTAAAGATGGCGAAGCGGCCCAGAGCGGCCAGAAGCGCAAGGGTAGACCGGCCCAGCGCGGCAAGGGGAGACAGAAGGATCATGCCCCGGTATAGCGCCGCTGATACCGGCTGCCCAGAGAGGTCAGGATCTCATAGCCGATGGTGCCCGCGATATCGGCCAGCGTGTCCACGGTCTGCACATGGTTCAACAGATCAAGACTGCGCGGTTCCTCGGGCAGATGCGAGATATCGACCGTGATCAGATCCATCGAGACCCGCCCGCGCACCGGACAGGCCGTATCCCCCGCATAAAGATGCAGGCCCTTGGACAGGGCGCGGTGGATGCCGTCGGCATAGCCCGCCGCCACCGTGGCCAGCCGGATCGGCTGGCTGGCGGTCCAGCTGTTGCCATAGCCCACAGGCTCGCCCACCTCGACCACGCGGGTCTGGATCACCGGCAGGCTGACATGGGCGACAGCCCGCGCCTGCGTGAAGGGCGCGCCGCCATAAAGCCCGATACCGGGGCGTGTCAGGTCGAAATGATAGTCCGGCCCCAGAAGGATGCCGCCGGTTGCCGCCAATGAGCGCGGCACGTCCAGCCCGTCGGTCATGGCGCGGAACGTGGCCAGCTGAATCTGGTTCATCGGATGATCCGGCTCATCCGCACAGGCCAGATGCGACATGATCAGGGTGATGTTCTGCTCCAGCGCGATATCGCGCAGCGCCGCCCATTCGGCGGGTTCCATCCCCAAGCGGTTCATGCCGCTGTCCAGCTGCACCCCGAAAGGATGGCCCGGCAGCGCCTCGACATGGCGCAGCATTTGGTCGATGGAATTGACCATCGGTGTCAGATGCAGATCATGGATGCGGTCGGTATCCCCTGCCATATGCCCCGAAAAGACGTTGATCTCGGGTCCCGGACCCAGTGCCTCGCGCAGCTCGGCCGCTTCTTCGGTCACGGCCACGAAAAAGCGCCGCGCACCCGCCCGCGCCAGGGCCCGCCCGACGCGACCGGCGCCCAATCCATAGGCCCCCGCCTTGATCACGGCGCCGGTTTCCACCCCGGCGCCAGAGGCAGCATCCAGGGCGCGCCAATTGGCGGTCAGGGCATCAAGGTCGATGGTCAGGGTCGCGGCTGTCATGGGGTCGTTTTGGCATGCCGGGTTCCAAGGTCAAGGCCAAATCGGACGCAAGGCTTGGGGCCAGCACCGGACATGGATATTTTTGGCAAGAAGAAGCAGCAGGCGGCGCGCGCCCATCGGCCTCAGAAGCCCACATCCTCGCCGCTGCCCTGCTGCCAGGGTTTGACCAGGTTGCCGAAGCGGGTGAAGCGACCTTCGAAGCTGAGTTCGACCGTGCCGATGGGACCATGCCGCTGCTTGCCGATCACGACCTCCGCCTTGCCATGCAGCCGCTCCATCTCGGCCTGCCATGTGGCCATCTTCTCCAGCTCGTGATCGCCGGGCTTCTCGCGTTCCTTGTAATATTCCTCGCGGAACACGAACATCACCACATCGGCATCCTGTTCGATCGACCCGGATTCGCGCAGGTCCGACAGCTGCGGGCGCTTGTCCTCGCGGCTTTCGACCTGACGGCTCAACTGCGACAGGGCGATGACAGGGATGTTCAATTCCTTGGCGATGGCCTTCAGGCCCATCGTGATCTCCGAGATCTCGTTCACCCGGTTCTCGGACTTGCCCGCGCCGCGCACCAGCTGCAGATAGTCCACGATCAACAGGTCCAGCCCATGCGTCCGCTTCAGGCGGCGCGCGCGCGCGGCCAACTGGCTGATCGGCAGGGCAGGGGTGTCGTCGATGAACAGCGGGCAAGCCTCCAGCGACTTGGCGGCCTCGACGAAGCGGCGGAACTCGCCCTCCGTCATGTCACCGCGCCGGATCTGCTCGCTGGGCACTTCGGCGGCCTCGGACAGGATACGGGCGGCCAACTGCTCGGCGCTCATCTCCAGACTGTAGAACCCGACGACGCCGCCCTCGACCGTGCCCTCATGCCCGTCGGGCAGGATGCCGCGCTTATAGGCCTTGGCCACGTTGAAAGCGATGTTGGTGGCCAGCGAGGTTTTCCCCATCGACGGACGCCCGGCAAGGATCAGAAGGTCGGACTTGTGCAAACCGCCCAGCTTCTTGTCCATGTCGATCAGACCCGTGGAAATGCCCGCAAGCCCCCCCTCGCGCTGATAGGCGGCATTGGCCACGTTCACCGCATCGGTGACCGCGCGCAGGAACGACTGAAACCCGGTATCGGTCTTGCCCTGTTCGCTCAGCTTGTAGAGCGCCTGTTCCGCCTCGACGATCTGTTCGCGCGGCTCGGAGGCTATGTCCACCTTGGCGGCCTTGGCGGCGATGTCGCGCCCCAGCCCGATCAATTCGCGCCGGATCGCCAGATCATAGATCATCTGCGCATAATCGCGCACCGCATAGGACGACACCGCCGATCCCGCCAGACGCGCCAGATAGGCCGGGCCGCCCAGTTCCTCCAGCCCCGAATCCCCTTCGAAGAAGGCTTTCAGCGTCACCGGCGAGGCCAGGTTGTTCTTGGCGATCCGCGCCGCCGCGACCTCATAGATGCGCGCATGCACGGGGTCGTAGAAATGCTGCGCCCCGATGATGGCGGCGACACGGTCATAGACGTCGTTATTCGTCAGGATCGCGCCCAGAAGCTGCTGCTCGGCCTCGATCGAGTGAGGCATCGTGTCGGGTTCCTGAACCACGGTGCCGGTGGCATTGAAAACGCTGACTGTGTTCATGATCGTCCCTGTCATTCCAGCCCGTGTCATAGAAAGCGCGGGCCGCGGGGGCAAATTGTATGTTTCTGGGGATAGGCTGTGCATATTCCCTCTGCCTACCGCATCATGGGGCGCGACGGGGCCATGCGTCAACATCTGGATGATCTGCGCCGGCCATCCCTTGTCCGGCCGCACAGGGACGACGGCGGATTGATGCCGTCAACCCGCCCTGCGCCTGTCATTTTCCGGCGCGCGCGGCCCGCCAGGCATCCGGCGCGGTCAGAAAGGCTTCGACCTCGGCCATGGTGGTGTCATCAAAGGCCCCCGAGGCGCGCGCCTCGGCCAGAACGTCCCACCATGTGCACAGGTAATGCAGCGCAACCCCATGATCCGCCAGAACCTTCTCGGTCTGCGGGAAAATGCCGTAGTAGAAGATCACCGCCGTATGCCCGCAAGAGGCTCCGGTCTCGCGAATCGCATCGACAAAGCTGAGCTTGCTCCCACCGTCCGTGGTCAGATCCTCGACCAGAAGGACGCGCTGGCCTTCCGTCATGGCACCTTCGATCCTGGCATTGCGACCATAGCCTTTCGGCTTCTTGCGCACATAGGTCATGGGCAGGGCCATGCGTTCGGCCACAAGCGCGGCAAAGGGGATGCCTGCGGTTTCACCGCCCGCGATATTGTCGAATGCCTCGAAACCCGCATTCCGCATCACGGTCACGGTCAGGAAATCCATCAGGGTCGACCGGATCCGCGGATAGGAGATCAGCTTGCGGCAATCAATATAGACCGGCGATGGCAGGCCGGAGGCAAAGATGAACGGCTCAACGGAATTGAAATGCACCGCCTTGATTTCCAGCAGCATCCGCGCGGTCAGGCGCGCCATCTCTTGCGCGGGGGGATAGGAAGAGGGGATCATGGCAGCATCCTTTGCAAATCTGTGTCGTCTTCATCGTTCCCCAAATACTCACATTCCGGCGCTGCGTCAGGCGCATCGGTCGCGATTGAGTATTTGCAGAACGGTGAACATCAGGCAGTCACGTTCCAGTAGAGCGGGAAGCCCGGATCAAAGACCGTCACCGGGCCGTCGCCGCCATCGATCTTGGCAGGATAGGCCACGGGGTCCTCGCCGCGTGTCAAGGTGATCCGCGTCTCGTTCACCGGCAGGCGGTAATAGGCGGGGCCATGCAGCGATGTGAACCCTTCCAGACGGTCCAACGCGCCTTCCTCTTCGAAGACATGGGCCAGGATCGACAGGGTGTTGGTCGCGGTGAAACACCCCGCGCAGCCGCAGGCATGTTCCTTGAGCGCATCCACATGCGGGGCCGAATCCGTGCCCAGAAAGAACCGCCCATCACCCGAAGTGGCGGCGGCGCGCAGGGCCAGACGATGGCTTTCGCGCTTGGCCACGGGCAGGCAATAGTAATGCGGCTTGATCCCGCCCACGAGGATGTGGTTGCGGTTGATGATCAGGTGATGGGTGGTGATCGTGGCGGCCAGATCTTCCGGCGCAGAGCGCACATATTCCACCGCATCCGATGTGGTCACATGTTCCATCACCACGCGCAGGCCCGGTGTGGCACGACGGATCGGATCCAGTACGCGGTCGATGAACACGGCCTCGCGGTCGAAGATATCCACCGCGTGATCCGTCACTTCGCCATGCATGCACAGCGGCAGGCCGATCTCGGCCATCCGCTCCAGCACCGGGCGCACCTTGTCGAAATTCTTCACGCCCGAGGCGGAATTGGTCGTGGCCCCTGCCGGATAAAGCTTGACCGCGTTGATCAACCCGCTGGCATGGCATGCAGCCACGTCATCCGGGTCCGTCTCCTCGGTCAGATAGAGCGTCATCAGCGGCGCGAAATCCATGCCTTCGGGCAGCGCGGCCATGATTCGGTCGCGATAGGCCATCGCCTGCGCGCCAGTGACCACGGGGGGCACCAGATTGGGCATGATGATGGCCCGCGCGAAATGGCGGGCGGTTTCCGGCAGGACCGCGCGCAGCATCGCGCCATCGCGCAGATGCAGATGCCAGTCGTCGGGGCGGCGTATGGTGATCGTTGTGCTCATGCGCTTCGCTTACACAAAGCGCGCGCGCAGGGCCAGAGGGTGATGTGCGCAAAGCGCTGTCGCGCTGCTCTGTCAGGCGTCTTTGCTGTCCGCGCCGGCAGGGCCGTTGCCCTTGCGGGCAGGGGGCGGGGTGAATTCACCAACCGTCGCGGCTTTCTCCAGCCCTTCAAGGCGGCGTTTGATCCGGGGCGCGTTCATGCGGCTGACAACGTTGCGGCATAGCAGAATGGCCAGATAGGGCCGGTGCGTCGCATCCAGATGCCCCAGAAGACTGCGCAGATAGGGAGAGTGACACCGCCGGGCGCGGGCCAGCCGCGCGAATTCATGCGGTGTCAGGCTGTCCGCCGAGATGGCCAGAAGCAGATCGTCGAGAATCTCCATCTCGATCAGGTCACCCTGCAACGCATCTCCCATATGCCGCAGACGCAGCTTGGTGACATTGGGTCGCGTGAACAGCGCCGCATGCATCGCGTCCAGATCCTCGGCCGGGTCATAGATGACATAGCCGCACTGCGCGGCGTCCATCATGTCCGGCGCATAGCCATAGCGATCGGTGAATGACGTGCGGCGCATATGCGCAAACCGGTTGTCCCATTCGGTCACGCGCGGATCAAGGGTCGCCTGCGGTTGCACCAGCAGAACATGTGCCCCCGGTGACGCCACCGAAAAGGCCGCCGCCGCATAGCCGCAGGGACCGGCACCGTAGAAGATGACGCGATCGAATTCCTCGAACCAGCCGTCATCCGTCAGACGATCGAACAGGGCATAGACCGCCGGATCACGGAACCATGTGTCACCATCGCTGATCACGCATAGATGCGACCACCCATGCGCCTTGACCATGTCCCAGCCAAGCGGTTGACCGACATCCGATTGCAACTGGATTCCCTGAATCGTCTCGAAACTGACCAGAAGCGTGCTGCCCGCGGTGATGCGTGTGGCGAAATGGCGGCTTCCAAGGGATTCAAAGGATCCAGAGTTTTCAGCGATTTCAGAGAGTTGCGCCAGCCATTCGCGTTTCTTCAGTCCTGCGAGGGACCGGTCGGGCAAAGGGTTCATCTGAGACATCGCTGCACGTCCTCGGGTGTCCTGCCACATCTGGCAGGTGTATTCTGCGCCGGAATTAGCCCGTGTTTAGGGCAAAATTTAGGAGAATATGGCGGCGTTCAAGGCGATTGCGGGGCAGTGCGCCGTCAAACCTCGTCCAGATCGGGCTTTGTTTTCTGTGCCGCGATGGCATGGGCCAGCAACGGTCCGGCCTCTGCCTTGCTCAGCGGGTGCGAGGCGGGCGTCATCATCAGCCGTCCCATCAGGGCGCGCATCTCTTCCTCGCGCATCAGGGCGGCAAAATGGCTGTCGCGCCACGCCACCGCAGCCCGGTGTCCTTCGGCCAGTTCGGGATCGGCCATCAGCCTGTTGCGTTCGGCCTGCATCCGGGGGGACAGGGCCAGGATCGAGCGATCCTCGTCGGTGTTGAAATTCCGCTCGACCCAGTAATCCAGACCAAGCCGCTGTCCGGCATGCACCGCCCGCCCCCGGTCGGCCTTGAGGACGAAATCCTGCATCGCCCCAAGCGGATAGTGGTTGAGTTGCACCAATGTGTGATTCGGCCGCCCGAAGGGCGAGAACAGCCCGGCCCGGCGAAACCGCGGGGGCAGGGCGCGCCCCGCGCCGTCGAACCAGCGCCCCTGATCGCACCGCGCCGGATCGGGGGCACGGGGGCGGTGGATGCCGGGTTTGGCATAGGTGCCGTCATTGCGATAGAGCGTCTTGAACATCGACGCGCGCCACGGCCAGTGCATGATCGTGGGGGCGGCGCGGGTGAACCGTGCGGTGACAGGCCGATCCTCATGCAGCACCATCCCGGCATTGCCGAACAGCCGCCATGTCAAGGTGATGGCCGTCGCCTCGGGCAGCGCGTCCAGCAGGGCGGGCAGGGTGCGGTCGCCTACGTGGATATTGACGAATTCGTCGATATCCAGCGGCAGGACCCAGTCTGCCTGTTGCAGCAGCGGATGATCCGCCGCCCGCTTCATCGCGCTGAACTGGATGCCCGCCTTGTCATAGGGGGGCAGGTTGCGCAGATGCGTCAGCACCCCCATTTGCGCCAAACGGTCCAGCATCAGGTCCGATCCGTCCTGGCAGTCATTTGAAAAGACAAGGAAATCCGTGAACCCCACAGCGCGATGATGCGCCAGCCATTCCAGCAGAAAGGCCCCCTCGTTGCGCTGGGTCAGGATGGCAAGCGCGCGCATCCGCCTTACCAGCCCCGCAGAAAGGTGACGACCTTGGCCTCGGAGGCTTGTGGGAAATAGGTCAGACCGGCGGCGGCAAATGCGTCGAACACGGCCTTGACCCCGGCCTGTTTGATCCATTGCGGATGCAGCTCGACCACAGCGGCGCGCAGACCCTCCAGTGGCAACATCGGGATCACATGCGCCTCCGCCCCCTCGATATCGCAGACCAGCACGGTGGGACGGATCGCCTCGAACACCTCGCGGGCTGCACGGGTTTCAACCTTGGCCACCGACAGATGCGGCTCTTTCTCCAGCGGCGTCATCGATGAGGCGAGGATGTTCTTGCGCACATAGAAATCCACTTCGCCGGTCTCCTCGGCGATCAGCGCGTGATGCACCGTGGCGCGCGTGGCCCCATTCGCGGCATGGACCGACCGGATATAGGGGATCAGGCCGGGATTGCCCTCAAAGGCATGCACCGTCGCGCCGCAGCGCATGGCCATCAGCGTGGACATATAACCAATCCCCGCGCCCAGCTCGATCACCGTATCGGTGGGTTTGACCACGCGTAGCACGGCATCGGTTTCCTTGCGCTCATAGCCATTGGCGCGCAGGGATTGCCGGATACGCGGGCGCAGCACGGCCCGGTCCAGCGGGAATTTCAGGTTATGCGACCGGATCATCTCGGTGATCGGCGCGGCCTCGGGCGTGACACCCATCTCGGGCGTCGCCTCGATGTCAGTCTCAGGCGCGGGCGGTGCGGCGCAGGGGGCTTTTCGTTTGGCCATGTCAGCTTTCCATATCAAGGGCGAGGGCATAGGCGACGCGTTCCGTGGCCGTCAGCTTGAGGGTCAGGGCCTGCTCATACAACTCTCGGAACTCCGGCATGGCCTGCAATTCTGCCGCCTTGGCCCGGTGCCACGCAAGTCCTTGTTCATGCAGGGCGCGCAAGCGGTCGTCCTGCATCATGGCGTCGCATTCAGCCCGCACACGCGGCACGTTGCGCTTGATCGTGATGTCGCGCACATCGGACCAGTCCATCCTGATCCAGTAATTGATCCCGATGGCCCGATCCACATGCAGCGCACGGCCCCGTTGCCGCTTGATGAGGAAACTTTCGGCCGAGCGCAGCGCGTAATGGTTCAGTTGCAGCAGGTCATACCCGATGGATTTGACCGAGTTGCGCCAGCCTTTCTCCGCCGCCTCGCGGGTCATGTCCTGCCCCGATCCGTTGACCCAGAGCACCTGATCGCGCAGATCCGAGTCCAGCTTGTTGGGGCGGTGACAGCTCAGCTTGGCATAGGCGCCATTGTTGCGGAACATGGTCTTGAAACCCCATGCCGTATGCGGCTTGGGGCAGAACCGCGGCGCGCACCATTCGAACTGATCTGTCACGAACCGGTCAGACAAGGCGGTCACGCCGCCATGTCCGAACAGCCGCCAAGTCATCGCGACATTGGTGGCCCCCGGCACGCGGGCGAAGAAATCATCCAGCGTGCCATTGTCGCAGCGAATATTGATGAACTCGTCCACGTCGATATGGATGATCCATTCCGCATCGCGGATCAGCGGTTCCTTCAACGCCTTGTTCAGCGCCGATTGCTGGGGCGAATTTCCCTTCCATCCGTCGTTGTTGCGATGCTGGAGCAGGCCCATCTCCTGCATCCGGTTCAGGATCTCGGCTGTGCCGTCGGTGCAGTCATTGGTGTAGATCAGGAAATTGTCCACGCCGATGGCGCGGTGATAGGCGACCCATTCCGCGATATAGGGCGCCTCGTTCTTCATGCAGCCGACGATCACGCGACCCGAGGAGCCCTTGGGCAGCACGCGGGGCGCACGGGGCGCATAGGCGGCGGCCAGCTCTTCCTCGTTCACCATCCCCAAGCGGTTGTGCGGCCGGAAGGGCGAGGCTTGCAGCTTGTGGAAATTCTCGATCGCCAGCGGTGGCATGATCCGCGCCGCCGACTCGGTCAAGAGCGTGGCTTTGGGCTGCGCTTTGGCCGCAGGGGCGGGTGCAGCCGGGACCACGGGCGCTGCGGCACCCTTGCCCCCGCGCCCCTCTGGGCGGGGATCATCGGGCATGGCCGCGTCGCCCGCCTCTGCGGCATTGGCCTTGATGGCGCGGTCGATCCTTGCACGGAAGGCCAGCAGATACTGGCTTGCGCGAAATCCCTGACCGGGATCGGCCTCGGTCCATGCCGGGGTCTTCGCGCCCCGCTTCCGGGTTGGAAAGACCCCGCGCAAGGCGCTCTGGCTGGACAAGGATGACTTCAGACGATCCTCAAGCGGCTTGGTGATTCCCAAAAGCGTATCTGGATCAATGGGTTCACCGTCTATCCTGATCTCGTCGATGAGCTTGCGCCACAGCGGGCGGGGCACGATCTGTCCGGTCACGTCCTGAAGCCGCTCCAGCAACAGGTTCATGCGCCGCGCCCGGCTGATCCAGGCCGCCGAAGGGGGCGCAGGCAGCTTGGCGGGCGTTGCACGGCCCAATGTCTCGGTGATGCCGAACGCGGCGCGGATCTCCTCGGTCGCGTCCTCGCCATGAAACAGCGCCGCATCATAGGGGCGCAGGGTGACCGCGCCCTGACCGAAAACGCTCTCCCAATGGCGCACAAGACCCGCGTAATCCAGCCAGAAGGCAGGGCAATGCGTCTCGAAGAACCGCCCTCGCTCCGGATCAACGGCAGGTGCCAGCGCCAAAGCCGCCTCCCACCATCCGCTCGCAGGCAAATCACGCTCCACCTCCAGCGGACTGTGCCGCCTGTCCAGCACCTGCGCCGCAAAATGGCGCGCCAGCAACCGCGCCGGGGCGTCCACATGGGCGATGATGCGGATATCCTCCGACAGCGGGGCCAGCAAGTCGCGCAGCCGTTCCAACTCGGACCGCCGGGCCAGCGATGTGCCCAACTGGCTGGCCGACAGGATCAGCGTCTCGGGTCGATGCGTGGCCATGTCGCGGGCCAGTGTCGCGGCCAGCTCCGCGCGCAGCGCCGCCTGACGCGCAGGATCGGCATGGCCGCGCCCGGCGCGCAGGGCATCCACGTGATCAGGGTCCGTCACGGCCATGTAGAGCCGCGTATGGTTGCGCGGTCCGGCGGCGCGCGGAAACAGCACGCCCTTGGCCAGCATCTGTTCGCGCTTGTCGGCCATCACCTGTTGCAGGCGCGCGGCACCGACATGTTCCAGCCCGATATGCAGATAGATCCGCGTCATGCGACCTGCTCCCCGACCACGGTCGAGGTCGGCGGATTGCTGTTGGCGCGGCCCCACCAAGGCAGCGTCCTTGCGATATGGGCACCGATCAGGGCAGGGGCCTGCGGGTCCGCGACATCATAAAGCAGAAAGGCCGGATCATCCCTGAACAGGGCCTGAAGATGGGCGTAATGCCCCTCGATCCAGCGCACCCGCTCTGCCGTCGTCGCGCCAAAGCCGCGTGGCAAGCCGGGCACATCGCTACGGGGCAGACGCTCGGTTCCAAGGTTCGACCAGCGCAGCATCGAATCCGACAGCGCGCGCGGATCGCGCCAACTCGCCAGAAACCGCACCCCCGAATGATGCGCGCGAATGGCGCTGATCAGGCCCCAATCCGTCTGCGGCCACAAGGACTGCCCCTCGCGCAGGCAGCTGATCTCCGAGAAAGCGTCGAACCCCTCCAGCCGGGCCAACGGGTCGCCGGTGTTGAAATACCCGTCATAAAGGCTCTGGCCGAGGAAAATCCCGTGCATGCTGGTATCCGCAGTCTGGCGGCGGCGGATGCGGTAATCCGCCACTTTCAGCCCCGACAGGCGCAGCGCATGGGCCAGTGTCGTGGTCCCTGTCTTGGGCAGGCCAAGGTTGACGACACGCAACCGGTGCGGGGGGCGGTGGGCGGTCATGCAGCCTCCTCCCACAGACCCAGTTCGCGCAACAACGCCTCCTCCTGCGGGGGCAGGGTCGAGGCGGCTTTCAACTGGTCGCGCATGTCCTGATATTCCGGCCGCGCCAGCAGGGCCGCGGCCCGCGCGCGGTGCAGGGCCACACATTCCAGATGCAGCGCATCAATCACCGGATCGGCGCGCAACCGCGCCATCTCGGCCTCCAGCGCGGGCAGATAGCGCTGGATGCTGCTATCTTCCATCGCGGGGTCGTTGCGCTCGCGCCAATAAGTGTCGTCAAAGGCCCGGTTCTCGCGGTTCACGTCGCCCCGGTCATTCTTGACCAGATAGCTGTCCAGAGACCGCAGCGCATAATGGTTCAGCGTGGCATGCACCCGCGCGCCCATCGCGGGAAACTTGCGGATGCGGCGCGGATTGGCCGCCACCAGAAACTTGTGCGGCACCGCGCGGCCCGCGCCATCCGTCCATGCGGGATATTTGCGCGGCGGCAGCTTGGCGCTGAAAAAAGGCCGGTGCGCGCCGTAATAGTGCAGCGGGAAATCCCGCCGGATCAGGGACTTCACCTCGATCGCGGTTTCGCCGCACCAGATATCGGGGTTATGGCAGCGGGTGAATTGCGCGATGACGGGCCGGTCCTCGAATCCGTCGATCCCCGCATTGGCGAAGAACTGAAAAGTCACGCTGATCGCCTGCGGATCACCGCAGGCCGCAATCAGCGCGGGGATCGTATGGTCGCCCACATGGATGTTCAGAAACTCGTCCACATCCGCGATCCAGACCCAGTCCGCCTCGGTCACGATATCCTGCGAGGCCGCATGTTTCAGCGCCTCCATCTGGTAATTGCGCCCTTCGGCCGGGTTGGGCAGGTGCCGCACCACGCCGCGCTCCGCCAGCGCATCCAGCATCCGGTCGGTCCCATCGGTGCAATCATTGGAATAGAACAGGAAATCGGTGACCCCGATCACCCTGTTGAAGGCGATCCATTCCAGCAGAAAGGGACCCTCGTTCTTGACGCAGGTCACCGCCGTAATACGCAGCCCTGTCTGCCGCGTCTTGTCCCGTTCACTCATGACACCCGTGCCTGTCTACTGCCGGGGCGCGCTGCCCGCGCACGCCTCTCCGTCACTGTGACGGATTTTTGTTTCACAAAATCATCGCAGGTCACGCAGAATCCGTCAATCTTTCACAAAATTTTCCACGGCTTGCGGGCATTCGGGTCACGCTGTCTTGCCTTGACGGCGCATTGGCCCAGTTGCAGGGTTCGTGCCAAAGGGAGGATCACATATGCCGTTGCCGCAATCCATCGACGAGGTGCAAAGCCTGCTGGCCGGTCAGGACTATGTCTGTGGCCGGGCGCTGGCCACGGTCACGTTCCTGTCGCTGAAACTGGGCCGCCCGCTGTTTCTGGAGGGCGAGGCGGGCACCGGCAAGACCGAGATCGCCAAGGCCATCGCCGCCGCCCTTGGCCGCCGCCTGATCCGCCTGCAATGCTATGAAGGGCTTGATGCGTCATCCGCCGTCTATGAATGGAACTTCGCCGCGCAGATGATCGCCATCCGCACCGCCGAAGCCGCAGGCGGTGCCGACCGCGACACGCTCAAGACCGAGCTTTTTACGCAGGACTACCTGATCGAGCGGCCCTTGCTGCAAGCCATGCGCCCGCAGGCAGGCGGTGCCCCCGTCCTGCTGATCGACGAGCTGGACCGCACGGATGAGCCTTTCGAGGCGTTCTTGCTGGAGGCGCTCAGCGATTTTCAGGTCACGATCCCCGAACTCGGCACGATCCACGCGCCCGAACCACCTATCGTCATCCTGACCTCGAACCGCACGCGCGAGGTGCATGACGCCCTCAAGCGGCGCTGTCTTTACCACTGGGTCGATTACCCCACCTTCGACCGCGAGATCGACATCCTCAAGGCCCGCGCGCCGGAGGCGTCCGAAGCGCTCAGCCGCGAGGTGGTGGCATTCGTCCAACGTCTGCGGACCGAGGATCTCTTCAAGAAACCCGGCGTGGCCGAAACCATCGACTGGGCGAAATGCCTGCTGGCGCTGGACGTGATCAGCCTGTCGCCCGAGGTCATTGCAGATACGCTGGGCGCGATCCTGAAATATCAGGACGACATTGCAAAATTGCAGGGTAGTGAGGCGAAACGTCTGCTCGACGAGGCGCGCGCCACCTTGGAGCCCGCGTGATGCAGCAGAGGTTGCAGCGGGGGGCTTCCGCCCCCCGACGTCGAACTGTGTTCGACGAGCCCCCCGAGAGTATTTGCGGCAAGATGAAACAGGCGTAACTCATGGCCGAATACATCCCCCTCGATCTGCCCGACAATCCGCGCCTGGCCGAGAACATCACCCATTTCGCCCGCGCTCTGCGCAAGGCGGGGCTGCCGATCGGCACAGGCCGCGTGATCGACGCCATCCGCGCGGTGCAGGCGGCAGGCTTCACCGACAAGCGCGATTTCTTCTGGGTGCTGCATGCCTGTTTCGTGAACCGCCCCGAACATCGCGCGGTCTTTGCGCAGATCTTCCGGCTCTACTGGCGCGACCCGCGCTATCTTGAGCACATGATGTCCATGATGCTGCCCGCCATTCGCGGCGTGCAGGAAGACCGCACGGCGCAAGCCGCCGAGAAACGCGCGGCCGAAGCCCTTCTGGATGGCGCGAACCGGCCCGTGGAACAGGAAACCCCCCGCGAAGAGGAAACGATGATCGAGGTCGATGCCTCGATGACCATTTCCACCGAAGAACGGCTGAAAACGCTGGATTTCGAGCAGATGAGCACCGCCGAGATCGCCGCCGCCAAGCGGATGCTGGCGCGGATGAGCCTGCCGGTGAAACCCATCCCTTCGCGCCGGGGCCAGCCCAGCCTGACCGGGCAGCGCATCGACTGGCGCCGCACCATGCGCGCCTCGATGCGCCGGGGCGGCGAGATGCAGGAACTCTCGCTCAAGAAACCGCGCCCGCGCTGGCCCAATCTGGTGGTGCTTTGCGATATCTCAGGGTCCATGAGCCAATACAGCCGGATGGTTTTGCATTTCCTCCATGCCGTCGCCAATGAAAAGGGCGCGGGCTGGGCAAAGGTGCATGCCTTCACCTTCGGCACGCGCCTGACCAATATCACCCGCCATCTGGCCACCCGCGACGTGGATCAGGCGCTGAAGGCGGCGGGGGCCGAGGCGCAGGATTGGGAAGGCGGCACCCGCATCGGCACCTGCCTGCATGCCTTCAACCGCGACTGGTCGCGCCGCGTCATGGGGCAGGGGGCGGTGGTCCTTCTGATCACCGACGGGCTGGACCGCGACAGCGCCGCCGATCTGGGCCGCGAGATGGAACGCCTGCACCTGTCCGCGCGCCGCCTGATCTGGCTCAACCCTCTTCTGCGCTGGGACGGTTTCGCCCCCAAGGCGCGCGGCATCATGGCCATGCTGCCCCATGTGGATAGTTTCCGCGCCGGCCATTCCATCGACAGCCTCGAGGCCCTTGCCGCCGCCATATCAAAGCAGGATGATACAGGCGAAAAGACCCGGCTGATGGCCGCGCTGCGTGCCCAATGACCGACGCGGCCCGTCAGGGCCAAGGGAGGGACCCGATATGACCGACAGATATGACCGCATCCCCGAAATCGCCCTCGACTGGCACCGCGACGGGCGCGGCGCCGTGCTGGCCACCGTGGTGGAAACATGGGGCTCCGCCCCCCGCCGCGTCGGCAGCCAGCTTGTCATCTCGGGCCGCGGCGAGATCGAAGGCTCCGTCTCGGGCGGCTGTGTGGAAGGCGCTGTGGTGACCGAGGCGCTTGAGGCATTGGAGCAGGGCACATCCCGCCTGCTGGAATATGGCGTCAGCGATGGCGATGCCTTCGCCGTGGGGCTGGCCTGCGGCGGCACGATCCGTGTGCTGGTCGAACCCGTCGGCGCGGAACTGACCGAATCCTTGCTGGCCGATCTTACCGCCGCCCGCGCCGCCCGCCGCGCCGTCGCTTATGTGGCCGACCTTGCCAAAGGCACACGCCACCTCACCGCATCGGACCATGCAGACCGCTTCCGCATGGACCGTTCGGGGTTTGAGGACGACGGCCAGACCTTCGTCGCCATCCACAACCCACCGCTGCGGATGATCGTGGTGGGGGCCGTGCACATCGCTCAAGCCCTTGTGCCCATGGCGCGGATCGTGGGCTATGATCCGGTGATCGTTGACCCGCGCGATGCCTTCGGAAGCCAGGCCCGTTTTCCCGGCGAAACGATCCTGAACGACTGGCCCGATGATGCCATCGCCACACTGGGGCTGGACGCGCGCACCGCACTGGTGCTGCTGACCCATGATCCCAAGCTGGACGATCCCGCGATCGAGGCCGCCGTGGCCTCGGACGTGTTCTATATCGGCGCTCTCGGCTCCAAACGCACCCATGCGTCGCGCGTCGAAAGGCTCACCGCCAAGGGCATCCCGGCGGATCGTATCGCCCGCATCCACGGCCCTGTCGGTCTGGACATCGGCGCGGCTGGCCCATCCGAGATTGCCCTGTCGATCCTTGCCGAATGCACGCAGGTCTTGAGGAAAGGATGAAATTCGGACCCATCCCCGTGGCGCAGGCGACAGGCGCGATCCTGGCCCATTCCGTCGATCTGGGCGGCAAGCGGCTGCGCAAGGGCGTGACACTGGAGGCGGGCCATGTGACCGCGCTGACGGCGGCGGGGCATGAGACGGTGATCGTCGCACGGCTGGATCCCGGCGATGTGCATGAAAACGACGCGGCGGCGACGCTGGCCTCGGCCCTCGTGCCAGATCCGGCGGCGGCGGGGCTGCGCCTGACAGCGCCCTTCACGGGCCGGGTGAACCTCATGGCCGAAGGACCGGGTGTTGCGGTCATGGATGTCGCAGCGCTGACCGCGCTCAACGCGGTCGATCCGATGATCACGCTGGCGACCGTGCCGCCCTTTCACCAGATGGGGCCGGGCGGCATGGTGGCCACGGTCAAGATCATCTCCTACGGCGTGGCCCGCGCCGATCTTGAGCGCGCCTGCACCTTGGGCGCGGGCGCGATCCGGCTGGCACAGCCGCAACTGCGCACTGCGACCCTCATCATCACCGACATCGCAGGCGGTCTGGCCAGCACCGAGGAGCAGGCGCCCGACAAGGGCCGCGCGGCCATCGAGTCGCGTCTGGCTGCCCTGGACATGGTGCTGGACCGGGTCGTCACGGTGCCGCATCGCAGCGAAGAACTGTCCGATGCCATCGCGGGTGCACAGAGCGATCTGGTGCTGATCCTGACCGGGTCCGCCACATCGGACATGGATGATGTGGGCCCCGCCGCCCTGCGCCGTGCCGGCGGGCAGGTGGAACGCTTCGGCATGCCGGTTGATCCGGGCAACCTTCTGTTTCTGGGCGCGCGCGACGGACGCCCCGTGATCGGCCTGCCGGGCTGCGCGCGCTCTCCTGCGCTGAACGGGGCGGATTGGGTCCTGTCGCGCATCGCCTGCGGTCTCACGGTCACGGCGGCGGATATCGCCGCCATGGGAATCGGCGGCCTGCTCAAGGAAATCCCCTCGCGTCCCATGCCGCGTGCAGGGCGGGGCGACAGAAAACCGGCCTGATGATCACGCTCCGGACCATGCGGCGGGTTCGTTTGATGCGTGACAAAGGCATGGCAAGTCACTTCCTTGCGAGACGCGACAAAATTCATGCTTCTCATATCGCCGGGGGCATGTTTAGGTATCTATCGTGGACGACATAAAATCTCTGGGAGGAGCGTCATGGTACAGGTCAAAATGACCGTGAACGGCAAGGCCGCATCGGGCGATGTGGAAGGCCGGACATTGCTGGTTCAATTTTTGCGCGAAAATCTGCATCTGACAGGCACGCATGTGGGCTGCGACACGTCGCAGTGCGGCGCTTGCGTCGTGCATGTGAACGGCACCGCCGTGAAGGCCTGCACCATGCTGGCCGCCGAGGCCGAAGGGGCCGAGGTCGTGACCATCGAAGGCGTGGCCAATGCGGATGGCTCGCTCAATACCGTGCAGCAGGCGTTTCAGGATCACCACGGGCTTCAGTGCGGTTTCTGCACCCCGGGCATGGTGATGACGGCAACGGCGCTGCTCAAGGAAAACCCCAATCCGACCGAAGCGGAAATCCGCGACTATCTGGAAGGCAATATCTGCCGCTGCACCGGCTATCATAACATCGTCAAGGCGATCATGGCCGCAGCAGGGCAGGACGTCAGCCGCATCGCGGCCGAATAAGACCGAGGGATGCGCCCAAGCGGCGCTATCTTCGCATTACCTAGGATCATGAAGAATGCGCGTCCGAGGAGGGAAGCCATTCTTTACTCAGGGAGAGGAATACCATGCCCAAGGATCATGGAATTGGCGCCAGCCCGAAGCGGCGCGAGGACCTGCGGTTTCTGACCGGAAACGGCAATTATACGGATGACATCAACCTCTACGGACAGACCTATGTGCATTTCCTGCGCTCGGATGTGGCGCATGGACGGCTGAACAAGGTCGATACCGCGGCTGCGGCGGCGATGCCCGGCGTGGTGCGGATCTTCACAGGCGCCGATTTCGCCGGTGTGGGCGGTCTGCCCTGCGGCTGGCAGGTCACCGACAAGCACGGCCAGCCGATGCAGGAACCCGGCCATCCGGTTCTGGCACAGGGCAAGGTCCGCCATGTGGGCGATCCCATCGCCGCCATCGTGGCCGAAACCTATGAGCAGGCCCGCGACGCGGCCGAGGCCATCGTGCTGGACATCGAGGAACTGCCCGCCGTCATCGACATGAAGGCCGCCGTCAAGGATGGCGCGCCCAAGGTGCATGACGAGCTGACCTCGAACCTCTGCTATGACTGGGGTTTCGTCGAAGAAAACAAGGCCGCCGTGGACGAGGCGTTCAAGTCCGCCGCCCATGTCACCACGCTGGAACTGGTGAACAACCGCCTTGTCGCCAACCCGATGGAACCGCGCGTGGCGGTGGGCGATTACAACCGCTCGACCGATGAATCCACCCTCTACACCACCTCGCAGAACCCGCATGTGATCCGCCTGCTGATGGGCGCCTTCGTGCTGGGCATCCCCGAACACAAGCTGCGCGTCGTGGCGCCCGATGTGGGCGGCGGTTTCGGCACCAAGATCTTCCACTACGCCGAAGAGGCCTTCTGCACCTTTGCAGCCCGTCAGTTGAAGCGCCCCGTCAAATGGACCTCGACCCGGTCCGAGGCCTTCATGTCCGATGCCCATGGGCGCGACCACGTGACCAAGATCGAACTGGCGCTGGACAAGGACAACAACTTCACCGCGCTGCGCACCGAAACCTATGCGAATATGGGGGCCTATCTCTCGACCTTCGCACCCTCGGTGCCGACATGGCTGCACGGCACGCTGATGGCGGGCAACTACCGCACGCCGCTCATCTATGTGAACGTGAAGGCCGTGTTCACCAACACCGTGCCGGTTGACGCCTATCGCGGCGCGGGCCGCCCCGAGGCGACCTATCAGCTGGAGCGTGTCATCGACAAGGCCGCGCGCGAATTGGGCGTGGACCCGATCAAGCTGCGCCGGCAGAACTTCATCACGCAATTCCCCTATGCCACCCCTGTGGCGGTGGAATATGACACCGGCGATTACGTCGCGACGATGGACAAGCTCGAACAGATCGCCGATCTGTCCGGCTTTGCCGCGCGCCGCAAGGCGTCCGAGGCCAAGGGCAAACTCCGTGGTCTGGGCGTCAACTGCTATATCGAGGCTTGCGGCATCGCACCCTCGAACCTCGTCGGCCAACTGGGTGCCCGCGCTGGGCTCTACGAAAGCGCCACGGTCCGCGTGAACGCCACCGGCTCCATCTCGGTCATGACCGGCAGCCATAGCCACGGGCAGGGGCACGAGACCGCCTTCCCGCAGGTGATCGCGGAAATGCTGGGCATCGACGAGTCGATGATCGAAATCGTCCATGGCGACACCGCCAAGGGCCCGATGGGCATGGGCACCTATGGCTCGCGCTCCCTCGCCGTGGGCGGCAGCGCCATGGTCCGCGCGACCGAGAAGATCATCAACAAGGCCAAGAAGATCGCCGCCCATCTCATGGAAGCCTCGGACGCGGATATCGAGGTCAAGGACGGCAAGTTCCACGTCGCCGGCACCGACAAATCCGTCGCCTGGGGCGATGTGACGCTCGCGGCTTACGTGCCTCACAACTACCCGCTCGAAGATATCGAACCGGGGCTTGAGGAAACCGCCTTCTACGATCCCTCGAACTTCACCTACCCCTCGGGCGCCTATTGCTGCGAGGTCGAGGTGGACCCCGACACCGGCCGGGTCACCATCGAACGGTTCAGCGCGGCGGATGATTTCGGCAATATCATCAACCCGATGATCGTGTCGGGCCAGGTGCATGGCGGGATCGGGCAGGGCATCGGTCAGGCTCTGCTGGAAGGCTGCGTCTATGACGACAACGGCCAGCTTCTGACAGGTTCCTACATGGACTACGCCATGCCGCGCGCCTCGGACGTGCCCTTCTACACGGTGGATCACTCCTGCGTCACGCCCTGCACGCACAACCCCCTTGGCGTGAAAGGCTGCGGCGAGGCCGGGGCCATCGGGTCACCCCCCGCTGTCGTGAATGCCGTGATCGACGCGCTGCATTCCGCGGGCAAGACCCACGTCACCCATATCGACATGCCGCTCTCGCCCAACCGGGTGTGGGCCGCGATGAACGCGTAAGGAGAAGCCATCATGTATAACTTCGAGTTTGTCCGCCCCACGACGATCGCGGATGCGGTGGCGGCTTTGGGCCATGAAGGCGCGCAGGCGCTGGGCGGGGGGCAGACCCTCCTGCCCACCATGAAGCAGCGTCTGGCCAGCCCCGAAAAACTGGTCAGCCTGACCGGCATCGCCGAGATGCAGGGCGTCTGCATCTCCGACGACGGCCATCTGTGCATCGGGGGGGCCACCCCCCATGCCGTGGTGGCGCGAGAGGCCGCCAAGCACTACCCCGCCCTCGCGGGCCTCGCCTCGCATATCGGTGATCCGGCGGTGCGCAACCGGGGCACCATCGGCGGCAGCCTCGCCAATAACGACCCCTCCGCCTGCTACCCCTCCGCAGCGCTGGGATCGGGCGCGGTGATCGTCACCAACACGCGGCGCATTGCGGCGGATGACTACTTCCAGGGCATGTTCACCACAGCCCTGCAAGATGGCGAGATCATCACCGAAGTCCGCTTCCCGGTGCCGGAAAAAGCCAGCTACCAGAAGTTCGAACAACCCGCCTCCCGCTTCGCGCTGGTCGGCGTGTTCGTCGCCAAATACGCAGACGGCGTGCGCGTGGCGGTCACGGGTGCCTCCGAGGAAGGCGTCTTCCGCTGGTCCGAGGCCGAAGCGGCACTGTCCAAATCCTTCACCGCCGACGCGCTGAACGGCCTGACCGTCCCCGCCGACGGCATGATCGGCGACCTGCACGGCTCGAAAGAGTATCGCGCCCATCTGGTCGGCGTCATGACCAAACGCGCGGTCGCCGCTGCAGCGTGATCCGGGTGTGACGGAATGAGAAACGCCCCCGCGGGAAACCGCGGGGGATTTTTTTCCTTAATCCGTAGGGTGCGTGCTCGCACGCACCACGTCCCCCCTCCGCGTCAACAAATGGTGCGTGCAAGCACGCACCCTACGGCTCGCTGGCATTTCCCGTTGTAAAGCCCCACGTCACCCCAAACCCTTACCACCCCCTCAACCTTCGCTAAAAGGTGGTAAACACGCCCGCGTAAAACATTGAAAACGCACATACCGAAAAATGCCCCACGATGGGACAGACAAAGAAAAACCGCCCCGGCGTCGCAAGACGGGGGCGGTTTCTTTCGTCCAAATCAGGCTGGATTATTTCGGCAGAGGTCCGATCAGCATGATCATCTGGCGGCCTTCCATCTTGGGGAAGTTCTCGACCTTGCCCACATCCTTGGTATCCTCGGCGACCCGCTCCAGCAGCTCGCGCCCAAGGTTCTGGTGCGCCATCTCGCGGCCCCGGAAGCGCAGGGTGATCTTCACCTTGTCGCCTTCCTCAAGGAACTTGAAGACCGACCGCATCTTGACCTCATAGTCATGCTTGTCGGTGTTCGGACGGAATTTGATTTCCTTGATCTCGATGATCTTCTGCTTCTTGCGCGCCTCGGATTCGCGCTTCTGCGTCTCATACTTGTACTTGCCGAAGTCCATGATCTTGCAGACCGGCGGCACGGCATTGGGAGAGATCTCGACCAGATCGAGGCCCGCTTCCTCGGCCATGACAAGGGCCCGCTCGGGCGTGATGACGCCGACGTTCTCGCCATCTGCGCCGATCAGCCGGATTTCGGGGGCGCGGATGCGTTCGTTGATGCGGGGGCCTGTTTCGCGCTGCGGGGGCGCGTTATGCGGTCTGCGGGCTATGGTGGTGATCCTTCGATTGTTGGCATATTTCGAGGCCGCAACCTAACCTTGGGCGGGGCTTACTTCAAGCGGCAAATCGGCAGATACCTGCCGATCTGATGGCGATCCGGTTGTCTCGCCGACCCCGCATCCTCATCTGACGGCCTGTGGCGTGTCAGACCCTTGGTCTGCCGCGTCTTGGAGACATGATGAAGGACTGAATGTGATGAACAAAGTGATCCTGCCTGTCGCCGTGCTGGCCATCGGTGCTGCTGGCTATCTGTTCTGGGCGAACCAGACCAATGATGTGCCAGCGGTCGAGGTCACGGCCCCGCAAGCGCCGACCCAGACGACTGAAGAGGCGGTTGATGAGGCGGTTGACGCGACCCAGGATGCGGCGGACAGCACGGCCCGCACCATCGAGGAGACCGTTCAGGACGCAACCGAAACGGCACGTGACGCGGCGGATGCCGCCTCGGACACCGCTCGTGCGCTGGCGGATGATGCGGCCGAGGCTGTGGACAGCGCCGTACAGTCGGCAACTGCCGCCGCCGATACCGCCGCAGATGCCACACGCGACGCCGTGAACGCGGCAACCCAGACCGCGCGCGAGGCGCTGCAATCGGCCATTGATGCGGCACCCGCCGATGACACAGCATCCACGGATACGACTTCCGGCACCACGGCCCAGAGCGCTGCGGCCAGTCTTGCCGCCGCCACCGGCATGACCGCCGCCGAGGCCGAGGCCGCGCTGACGGTCGAGGGGTTCGACTTTGACCGTGCCGTGACCCTGATCCAAGCTTCGGATCTGGGTGACCTGCGCAAGACCCTGTTGACGACCGGGATTGAGCAGGCGCAGGGCAATCCCGAATTGCTGCGCATCGCGCTGGACCAGACCCGCAGCGCGCTGGGGATGTGACCCGGATCTTGATGCGGTGACATCAAAAAGCGAAGGCCGCGCAAGCAACCCTCGCGCGGCCTTTTGCATGGCGGGTGTCCGGATGCGGCGCTGCGATCAGCCCACGAAGGCCTTTTCCACCACATATTCCGCCGGATCGGAATTGGCGCCCTCGCGCAGGCCGAACCCTTCCAGCACGGTTTTCATGTCGGTATTGAAATCCAGCGATCCGCAGACCATGCCACGGTCGTTCTCGGGCGAGATGGGCGGGATGCCCAGATCGGCAAAGACCTTGCCGCTTGTGAGGTTGTCCGTGATCCGCCCCATCCGCGCGCTCTGTTCCCGCGTTGTCGTGGGATAATAGCGCAGCTTGTTGCCCACCAACTCGCCGATCAGCGGATCCTCGGACAGGCCCTCCACCAGTTGGCGGCCATATTCCAGCTCGGGCACGTCGCGGCAGGTGTGCATCATGATGACCTCCTCATACCGCTCGTAGGTCTCGGGGTCGCGCATCAGGCTGGCGAAGGGGGCGATCCCCGTGCCGGTGGCAAAGAACCACAGACGTTTGCCCGGCAAGAGTGCATCCAGCACCAGCGTGCCCACGGGCTTGGGCCGCAGGATGATCTGTTCGCCCGGCTGGATATGTTGCAGCTTCGATGTCAGAGGGCCGTCCGGCACCTTGATCGAATAGAACTCCAACTCCTCGTCCCAGCTGGGCGAGGCTATGGAATAGGCGCGCAGCAGGGGTTTGCCATTCTCGCCCATCAGCCCGATCATCACGAATTCGCCCGAGCGGAAGCGCAAGGATTGCGGCCGTGTCACACGGAAGGAAAACAATCGGTCCGTCCAATGGGTCACCGCTGTCACGGTCTGGGCATCGGGCAGGGTGGGGACTTTGGGAATGGAAATCTCGGTCACTGTCAGGCTTTCGGTCATATGCGTCCTGCCGGGGAATAAACCGGCATCCTTTCCTTATCTTTGATCCATGTCAGATGAAAGCGCGGCGGAAGGTTCAGCCGCGCAGCCGCGCCTGATAGTCATGGGCGCGCCAGTCGGCACGGGCCAGCCATTGAGCCTCGGGCTGGCGGGTGGCAAGGGCGGCCGAAATCTCGACCTCGTCAAAGCCTGCGCGCCGCGCCATGGCGTATTGATCCGCGATCACGTGCCCCGCCGCGCGCAACCGACCCTGATAGCCGCGCAGGCGCAAGCGCCGCGCAAGGGTAAAGCCGCGACCATCGGCGAAACTGGCAAAGGGGATGCGGATGATCTGCACCCCGTCCAGTGCAAGCGAGTCGGGGTCGGCATCGGCGGGCAGGTCGATGGCCGTCGCGCCAGCCGCGGCCTCGGCCAGTGGACGAAAGCCTTCGGCCCAGTCCTCGGCCGCAAAGCCTGTGTCCCGCACGATGACGGTGCTGTTCGATGTCATTGCCCTGCTCCTGTTCTGACCATCTTGCCATTCACGAAATGGATGCCGCATTCTTCCTTGGCCGCCCCGCGCCAGCGGCCGGCGCGCTCATCCTCGCCGGGTTTGACGGGCGAGGTGCAGGGCGCGCAGCCGATGGAGGGATATCCCCGCGCCACCAGCGGATGACGGGGCAGGCGGTTGTTGATCATGTAATCCTGCACATCGCCCTTGTCCCAATGGGCCAGAGGATTGACCTTCAGCCGCCCGTCGGTGTCCGCCTCGAAGAACTCCAGTGCCGCACGTGTGCTGGCCTGAAACCGCTTGCGCCCGGTGATCCATGCGTCAAAGCCGTGCAGCGCGCGCTCCAGAGGTTCCGTTTTGCGCAGCGCGCAGCAGGCATCCGGGTCGGACTGGTGCAGCAAGCCGTCAGGGTCCTGTGCCGCCAGCGCCACGGGGCGCGCGCGAATGATCCGCAGATCCGACAACTCCAGCCGCTCCGCGACCTGCCGCTGATAGTCCAGCGTTTCGGGAAACAGCATTGCCGTGTCGATGAACAGCACCGGCACGGTCCGGTCGATCACCGCCAGCATATGCAGCAGCGCCACGCTTTCCGCGCCAAAGGAGCTGACCAGCGCGATCCGGCCCACCTGCGGGTCGGACAGTGCGTGGCGCAGCACGGCGCTGGCCGCATGGTGGCGATAGCGCGCGTTCAGGTCTGCCGCGCGCTCTGCCACGGGGGCTAGGGGCGCCTCAAGCGGCATGACGGCCCTGCGCCTCGGGGTAAAGAGCGGCCTTGAACGGTGCCACGCCCAGACGGCGATAGGCCTCAAGGAAGGTTTCCTCACGCCCCTCACGCAGGTCCAGATAGGCGCGGATCAGCCGTTCGATGGCCGGCAGCAGGTCATCGGCCGCGAAACCGGGGCCCGCGCGTTCGCCGATCACCGCATCCTCGGTGCCGTCACCGCCCAGCGTGATCTGGTAGTTTTCCACGCCCGCGCGGTCCAGCCCCAGAATCCCGATATGGCCGACATGGTGATGTCCGCAGGCGTTGATGCAGCCCGAAATCTTGATCTTGAGCGGACCGATATCATGCTCCAACTTCAGCGCGTCGAAATGCACCGCAATCTCTTGCGCGATGGGGATGGAGCGCGCCGTGGCCAGCGCGCAATAGTCCATGCCGGGGCAGGCGATGATATCGCTGATCAGGCCGATATTGGCGGTGGCCAGCCCCGCCGCTTTCAGCGCCGCATGCACCGCCGGAAGATCGGCGCGGGCAACATGGGGCAGGATCACGTTCTGCTCGTGGCTGATGCGCAGCTCGTCATAGGCATATGTTGCGGCCAGATCGGCCATGACGCGCATCTGATCTGCAGTGGCGTCACCCGGTGTGGCCCCATGTGCCTTGAGGCTGATGGACACGATGGCATGATCGGCTTGGCGATGCGCGGTAAGGTTGGTGTCGGCCCATGCCCGGAACACCGGATCGGTGGCATAGGCCACCTCATAGGCATTCAGCGACTTGGCCACGAAATCCGGGGCGGCAAACTGCGGCGCGATCTGTGCCAGCAGCGCCTGATCCGCGCCGTTGAAGGCGGTGCGCAGGGTTTCGAACCGTTCCTCGACCAAGGCGCGGATGGTGTCGATCCCGTTCTCGTGCACGGTGATCTTGATGCGCGCCTTGTATTTGTTGTCGCGCCGTCCCAGCAGGTTGTAGACGCTGACAATCGCCTCCAGATAGGGCAGCAGATCGCCGCGTGGCAGAAAAGGCCGGATCACCTGCCCGATCATCGGGGTGCGGCCAAGGCCACCGCCCACGATCACCTCGAACCCGGTCTCGCCGTCACGCGCCACCATGCGCAGCCCGATGTCATGGGCGCGGGTCACGGCGCGGTCATTGGGGCTGCCGGTGATGGCGATCTTGAACTTGCGCGGCAGGAACTGGAATTCGGGGTGATCCGTGGACCATTGGCGGATCAGCTCGGCCACCGGGCGAGGATCGGACAGCTCATCTGCGGCAGCACCCGCGAAATGGTCGGCGGTCACGTTGCGGATCGTGTTGCCGCTGGTCTGGATCGCATGCAGCCCCACCTCGGCCAAGGCGTCCAGCATGTCGGGCACATCGGACAGTTTGGGCCAGTTATACTGGATGTTCTGGCGGGTGGTGAAATGGCCGTAACCCTTGTCCCAGCGTTCCGCCAGATAGGCCAGTTGCCGCATCTGCGCGCTGTTCAGGGTGCCGTAAGGGATTGCCACCCGCAGCATATAGGCGTGCAGTTGCAGATAGAGGCCGTTCATCAGGCGCAGCGGCTTGAACTCATCCTCGGTCAATGACCCGTCGATGCGGCGGGCCACCTGCGCGCGGAACTGGGCGTTACGCTCGGCCAGAAAGGCCCGGTCGAATTCGCTGTAGTTATACATTGGCCAGACCCTCCTGCTTGCCATGCGCATAGTTGGACGGGCCCTTGCGGCGGAACTCCTCGCGGAAATGGGCGGGCTGCGGGCCGCGCGGGCCGGGGATCACATCGGCAAGGTAGGCCCCCACCACGCGGCCCGGTTGCCGCTGGGCATCCAGCAGGCGCATCTGGGCAATCGCCTCATCCTCGATCACCTCGGCGCGCGACAAGTCGCGCGTCCAGCTGTCATCGGCGGCCAGATAGATGACATCGCCTTCGATCAACGCATTGGCGGTGACGACCTTGGGGGTGAAACGGGACATGGAACTCTCCTTCAAGGGGGCGCGCCCCTGTCAGCTTTCGGTTTGACCTTTCCGGCAATATAGGAAATATTTCCTATCAAGCGCCAGTATCCACGACAGATAAGGAACGTTGTTTCCTGTGGCGGATGATGGCGTAATGATTTTCCACTTGAGCGGAGATAATGGAAATGTCGATCCGACTGGATGCCACCGACCGGAAAATTCTGGCAGAGTTGCAGCGCGACGCGGGGCAATCGCTGGATGAAATCGCCAAACAGGTCGGGTCCTCCAAGACACCCGTCTGGAACCGCATCCGCAAGATGCGCGAGGCTGGGATCATGGGGGCGCAGACCGTCATCCTCGATGCCGAGGCGCTGGGGTTCGAGGCCTGCTTCTTCGTGTTGATCCGCACTTCAGAGCATGAGGCGACATGGCAGGCGGCCTTCCTCAAGGCGCTGCAAAAACGTCCCGAGGTGCAGGAGGCGCATCGTCTGGCGGGCGATATCGACTATATCCTCAAGGTCCGGGTCAAGAATGCGCGCGCCTATGATGCCTTCTATCAGGCGCTGATTTCCGAGGTGAAGGTGCATAACGTGACGGCGTTGTTGTCGATGGAGGAGATCAAATCGACGACGGCTCTGCCGTTGTGAGGGCGGGGCCGGATATTTTCAGCAAAAAGAAGCAGGACGTCAAACGCGGACCATCAGGCGGCTGAGACCGTGGAAATGATAGCTGTCGGCAAAGCGTGGCTGGCCTGACAGGCGCAGGTCCGGGCAGCGGTCGAAGAGCGTCTTGAGCGCGATCTGCAATTCCAGTCGCGCCAGCGGCGCGCCGACGCAGAAATGCAGCCCGGCGCCAAAGGCCGCGTTGGCTTTCGCGGGCCGCGCGGGATCGAAACGGTCGGGGTTCTGCCAATGGGCAGGGTCGCGGTTTGCGGCGCCCAGCAGCAATCCGATCCGGTCACCGCGCCGGAAGGTGTGGCCGTTCAACTCCACATCCTCATAGGCGTAGCGGGTGAACATATGGAGCGGCGGGTCAAGGCGCAGGAGTTCCTCGACCGTGGCCGCGATCCGGTCGGGCGTCAGATGAGCGCGCGGATCGCGCTGGGCCAGCAGCAGGCGGGTGGCATTGCCGATACTGTGCACCGTTGCCTCATGCCCGGCGTTCAGGAGCAGAATGCAGGTCGAAATCAGCTCTGGCGTGGACAGGCGCGCGCCGTCTTCCTCGGCGGCGATCAGTTGGGTGATCAGATCATCGCCGGGCATCGTGCGGCGCTGGTCGATATAGTCGGTCAGAAAGGCGGTGAAGGCGATGGCGGCGCCTGCCGCCTCATCCTCCATCCGGCGGGTGCGCTTGGCCTGATACATGCCCACCATGGCGTTGGACCATGACAGCAGGTCATCGGCGCGGCTTTCCGGCACGCCCAGAAGCCGCGCGATCGTGATGACAGGGATCAGCCGCGCATAGGCGGGCAGCAGGTCGAAAGCCACGTCCTGCGGGAAAGCGTCGATCAGCCGATGGCACAAGGCTGTGAGTCCGGGGGCCAGATCCGCGATGCGCTGCGTGGTGAAGGCGCGCAGCACCAGCCCGCGCAGGCGGGTGTGGCGGGGTGGCTCCAGTTCCAGCATCGAATGATCCTCGACCGCGTAGAACGGCGCCAGATGCGCAGGCGGCGGGCTTGCCTGTTCCGCAGGGATCTCGCGCCCGAAGCGGCGGTCGCGCAGCACGACATTGACGCTGGCATAGGACAGTGCGCAGGGCATGGCGTATTCCTCCCACCAGACCAGCGCGCCACCGGCCGCCCGGGCACGGGCATAGGCGGGGTAGGGGTTCTGCACGAAGGCAGGGTCGGTCGGGGATTGGGCAAAGCGATACATGCAACAAGGGATGCCCGACAGCACTGGTCAAGACAAGGGCGGCGCGGATAGATTGGAGCCATGAGACAAGACACCGCCCGCCGCCTTGCGGTCTTCGCCCTGTTCGTGATGGCCGTTGCCGCCTTTTCGGCGGCGGTCTGGCGCACGGGCTATGGTCAGGCGCTGGATCAGGCGGCACAGCGCGGCGAGGCGGATCTTCTGCTGGCGACAGACCGGCTGACCGGGCAGTTGCAGCTTTACCAGCAGCTTGCCGTGATCATGGCGGCGCATCCATCCCTGTCCGAGGCGCTGCGGCTGGGGGACGGCGAGGCTGTGCGCGCCATCCTTGTGGCGACCGCCGACAAGACCGGGGCGCTGGATGTGCAACTGGCTGACCGTGACGGTCGCGTGCTGGCGACGGCCAACGGGATGAATGACAGCGGGCTGGCCGACAGCGCCTATTTCCGGCGCGCCATGACGGGGGCGCTGGGCGAGGGGCACGGGATCAATCCCGTGGGCGGGCAGCGCAGCTATACCTTCGCGGCCCCGATCTTTGGCGCGGATGCGCAGGTCAAGGGTGCGGTCATGGTGCTGGCGGATATCGGTCTGGTCGAGGCCGAATGGCGCGGCGCGCGGCCCACGGTGTTCTTCACCGATTCGGATGGTCTGGTTTTCATCACCAATCGCTCGGAATTGCTGTTCTGGAAGCGCGCGCCCGGTCAGATCGGCCTGTCGCCGCCTTCGGGTGTGGCGGGAGAGTTCTCTTTCCTGCAACGGGGCGCGCACATGATCTGGCGCGAACGCTGGAGCCCTTATATCCCGGCCCGTGCCCTGCATCTGGCCCGCGATCTGCCGGTGATCGGCATGCGGGCCGAGGCGCTTGTGGACGTTGAACCGGCCCGACGGCTGGCGACCTTGCAGGCGGGGCTGGTGGCGGCGGTCTGTCTGGCCTTCGGGGCGCTGCTGTTTCTGGCGACCGAGCGGCGTCGCACATTGGCGCTGGCCAATGCCAAGCTGGAAGGTCGCGTGGCCGAGCGCACGCGCGAGCTGTCCGGGGCGAATGCCGCGCTGCGCCGCGAGGTGGCCGAACGCACCGCCGCCGAGGTCGCGCTGAAGAAGGTGCAGGATGATCTGGTGCAGGCGGGCAAGCTCTCGGCCCTTGGCCAGATGAGCGCGGGCATCAGCCACGAGTTGAACCAGCCGCTGATGGCGATCCGGCAATATGCCGAGAATGGCGTGGGGCTGCTGGAACGGGGCAAAACCGATGTTGCGGTCCAGAACCTGCGGCGGATCGGGGATCTGGCGCATCGCATGGCGCGCATCATCCGCAATCTGCGCGCCTTTGCCCGGCAGGAAAGCGAGCCGATGGGGCGGGTCGATCTGGTCGCTGTGATCAATGCAACGCTGGAACTGTCCGAGACGCGCCTGTCGCGCGACGGCGTGACGGTGGAATGGACGCCGCCCGCGCCGCTGCATGTCATCGGGGGCGAGGTGCGGCTGGGACAGGTGGTGCTGAACCTGATCGGCAATGCCGCTGACGCGATGGCGGGGCTGGAGGAGCGCCGTATCAGCCTGTCCCTGCGCCGCGAGGAGCAGCGTGTCGTTCTGGAAGTGGCCGATACCGGGCCGGGAATCGAAGAACCCGAGAAGATCTTTGAGCCCTTCTACACGACCAAGGCGGTCGGTGCCGCCGAGGGCATGGGTCTGGGCCTGTCGATCTCTTACGGGTTGGTGCAAAGCTTCGGCGGCGCGATCCGGGGGCGCAACCGGCCCGAGGGCGGCGCGGTCTTCACGGTCGAATTGACAGCCGCCGCCACGGACACCCCCGCACGATCCGAGGCGGCAGGATGATCCGGCAGGTCCTGATCGTCGATGACGATGTCGCCGTGCGCGAGGCGCTGGCGCAGACGCTGGAACTGGCCGATTACAGCCCGCGCGTCACCGGAAGTTTCATCGAGGCCAAGGATCACATCTCGGACGCGTTCGAGGGGGTGATCCTGTCGGATATCCGCATGCCGGGGCGGGACGGGTTCTTTCTGCTGGATCACACGCAGAAACTCGACCCCGACCTGCCGGTGATCCTGCTGACCGGCGAGGGCGATATCCCGATGGCGGTGCGTGCCATGGGGCAGGGGGCCTTCGGTTTTCTGGAGAAACCCTGCGCCGCCGCCGATCTACTGGCCGAGGTGGAGCGCGCGCTCAAGACCCGCGCGCTTGTGCTGGAGAACCGTCGCCTCAAGGCGCAACTGGAAGCGGGCGATCCCGCCGCGCGGATGCTGTTCGGCACGTCGGCCCTTGCCGAAGGCCTGCGCGACCGCGTGCGGGCGGTGGCCCGGACCCGCGCCGAGGTGCTGGTGAGCGGTCCTCCCGGCAGCGGGATATCCAAGGTGGCCGAAGTGATCCATCTGTGTTCCGCGCAGGCCAAGGGTCCGTTCGTCAAGACACCGGCCGCCGGGCTTGATCCCTCAGGGCTGGTGCAGGCGCTGGACAGCGCCACGGGCGGCAGCCTGTTTCTGGACGAGTTGGGCGCAATGCCCGCCGAGACGCAATTCGCCCTGCTGGATCATCTGGAGCAGGAGGGGGAAGTGCGCCTGATCGCGGGCAGCAGCGGCGATCTTGTGGAACTGGTCGCGCGGGGGCGGTTGAACCCGGATCTCTACTATCGGCTGGACGTCATGCCGGTGCGGATTCCGTCGCTGGGCGAGCGGCGCGAGGATATTCCGGTGCTCTTTCGCCAATATGTCGCTCAGGCCAGCGAGCAGGCCGGTCTGACCCCGCCACCGATCGGCCCCGAGGTGATCGGCGCGCTGATGGCACGGGACTGGCCGGGCAATGCGCGTGCGCTGATGTCGGCGGCAATGCGGTTTGCGCTGGGTCTGGGCGAGGGGCAAGGGCCCGAGACCGGTCATGGTCCCGGTCTGGGGCTGGCCGAACAGATGGCGCAGGTCGAACGCTCGCTTCTGGTGGCGGCGCTGCGGCGGCAGCATGGCCGGGCCGCCGATGCGGCACGCGATCTGAAACTGCCGCGCAAGACCTTTTACGACAAGCTGGCGCGCTATGGCCTGAAACCCGAGGAGTTCCGCTGAGTCGGCCATGACTGCGGACCTGCGATTCGGCGCCTGATTCGGTGAGGACTGTGCGGATTCTCGCAAATTTCCGCCGATCCCTGTGCGGATTTCCGCACAAGCTGCAACTGTCGCATGGCTGACATGTTGTCAGTGCATGGCCAAGCCTCTCAAAAACCTTGGTTTTCTCGAACCGCCCAGAAACTTTGCACATTTGCTTGAGTCGTGCGTCATCGAAGTCAGAGTCTGCAGCGCAGTGCCTCTTTCAGGGGGCGCAGAATGCAACGTCTCAATCTGGGAGGAGAGACCTATGAAATTCCTGACATCCGCCGCCATGGCGCTGGCCCTGACCGTCACTGCAGGGGCCGCCGCCGCTGCCTGTGATCCAGGCGAAATCGTCATCAAGTTCAGCCATGTGACCAACTCGGACAAGCACCCCAAAGGGATCGCCGCGACCCTGTTCGCCGAGCGTGTGAACACCGAGATGAACGGCAAGGCCTGCATGGAGGTCTTCCCGAACTCCACGCTCTACACCGACGAGAAGGTGCTGGAAGCGATGCTGCAGGGTGACGTGCAGTTCGCCGCCCCCTCGCTGTCGCTGTTCGAGCCCATCACAAAGGCATTCCGCCTGTTCGACCTGCCCTTCATGTTCAAGGATATCGCCGCCGTTGACGCGTTCCAGGCATCGGGCACCGGTCAGGAAATGCTGCAGTCGATGACCCGTCGCGGCGTTCTGGGCATGGGCTTCTGGCACAATGGCATGAAGCAGTTCTCGGCGAACAAGCCGCTGATCCTGCCTGAAGACGCCAAGGGCCTGAAATTCCGCGTGCAGCCCTCTGACGTGCTGGTCGCGCAGATGAACGCGCTGGGGGCCACCGCACAGCCGATGGCCTTTGCCGAGGTTTACGGCGCGCTGCAGACCGGCGTTGTGGATGGACAGGAGAACAGCTGGTCCAACATCTATGGCCAGAAGTTCTTCGAAGTGCAGGACGGCATCACCGAAACCAACCATGGCATCATCGACTATATGGTCGTGACCAGTGTTGACTGGTGGGAATCGCTGGACGCGGATGTCCGTGATCAGCTGAAAACCATTCTGGATGAAGTCACCGCCGAGCGGAACGCCGCCGTTCTGGAAGTCGACAATCAGGCCCGTCAGGCGATCCTGGATGCCGGCAGCAAGATCGTCGAACTGACACCCGAGCAGCGCGCTGCATGGGTCGAGGCGATGAAACCCGTCTGGGCACAGTTCGAGGAAGAAGTCGGCGCCGACAACATCGCGGCAGCGCAGACGTTCAACAACTGATCCCACGGATCATTCGGGGCGCGCGGCCATGCGTGGCGCGCCCCACCGTTCCGCCTGCGGAACATCCAATTCATGACAACAACAGGGGGACTGCCGATGTCTGGGCCTGGCCGATACGAGCCGCGCAGCATGCTGGGGAAGGTCGTGCATGAGTTCGAGGAAACGGCGATTGCCGTGATGCTCGGGGCGATGACGATCTTGACCTTCGTCAACGTGATCATGCGTTACGTGTTCAACTCGATGGTGATCTGGGGGCTTGAGGTCGTTCTGATCCTCTTTTCCTGGCTGGTCCTGTTCGGGATCGCCTATGCCTTCAAGGTCACGGCGAATCTGGGTGTGGACGCGATCATCTCGGTCGTTTCGCCGCGCGCCCGCTATGTTCTGGCGCTGCTGTCGGCGGCGTGCTGCATCGTCTATGCCCTGCTGATCGCCAAGGGGGCCTGGGATTACTGGGCGCCCTTCGCCGGGTTGCAGCAAACGACGGGCCACTGGTTTCCGACCGGCTTTGACCCCAATACCCGCGACCGCGCCTTCTTCGAGACCGATCAGGTGCCGATGCTGGAATGGCTGCGCTGGCTGGAGGATGCCATCAACCAAGGCGAAAGCTACTCCAAGATGCCGCGCATGGTGCCCTATCTGATCCTGCCCGTGGCCGCAGCACTGATGCTGTTCCGCATCATCCAGGTGACCATCCGCATCGTGAAGGGCGAGCAGCACAGCATGATCGTCAGCCACGAGGTCGAGGACGCGCTGGACGAGATCGCCAAAACCCGTCGCGGACAGGAGTAAACCATGGACGTCTTTATCCTTTTTGCGATGGTCATCGGCCTGATGCTGATCGGCGTGCCGATTGCCGTGTCCCTTGGCCTGTCCTCGATCCTGTTCATGCTGGCGCTCAGCGACACCTCGCTCGCGGCCGTGGCGGCCTCGCTTTATAACGGCATGGCCGGGCATTACACGCTGCTGGCGATCCCGTTCTTCGTGCTGGCCTCCAGCTTCATGTCCACGGGCGGCGTGGCGCGGCGGATCATCCGCTTTTCCATCGCACTGGTGGGCCATCTGCCTGGCGGTCTGGCGATTGCGGGCGTCTTTGCCTGCATGATGTTCGCGGCCTTGTCGGGCTCCAGCCCTGCCACGGTGGTCGCCATCGGCACGATCGTGATCGCGGGCATGCGGCAGGTGGGCTATACCCGCGATTTCGCCGCCGGTGTGATCGCCGTCGCCGGCACGCTGGGCATCCTGATCCCGCCCTCCATCGTGATGGTGGTCTATGCCTCGGCCACAGATGTGTCGGTGGGCCGGATGTTCTTGGCCGGTGTGATTCCGGGCCTGCTGGCAGGCTTCATGTTGATGCTGACCATCTACGTCATTGCGCGGGTCAAGAACCTGCCCAAGGGCGATTGGCTGGGCTGGGGTGAGGTCTGGTCCGCAGGCCGGGATGCTGGCTGGGGTCTGATGCTGATCGTCATCATCCTTGGCGGTATCTATGGCGGTATCTTCACCCCGACCGAGGCCGCTGCCGTGGCGGCGGTCTATGCCTTCCTGATCGCCTGCTTCGTCTACCGCGACATGGGCCCGCTGGCCCGCCCGGAGGGCGAGCGCAACCTGACCCTTCTGGATCGGCCCATTGCGCTGGTCACGGCCTTCTTCCACCGCGACATCCGCAATACCCTGTTCGAGGCGGGCAAGCTGACCGTCACGCTCATGTTCATCATTGCCAACGCGCTGATCCTCAAGCACGTTCTGACAGACGAACAGATCCCGCAGCAGATCGCAGGCGCGATGCTGGCCGCAGGTTTCGGTCCGATCATGTTCCTTGTGATCGTGAACGTCATCCTGCTGATCGGCGGCCAGTTCATGGAACCTTCGGGCCTGATCGTGATCGTGGCACCCCTGGTGTTCCCCATCGCGATGGAACTGGGCATTGACCCGATCCATCTGGGCATCATCATGGTGGTGAACATGGAAATCGGGATGATCACGCCGCCGGTGGGTCTGAACCTCTTCGTCACCTCTGGCGTGGCGGGCATGCCGATGATGCGCGTTGTGCGCGCGGCGCTGCCCTTCCTGGCCGTGCTCTTCGTGTTCCTGATCCTGATCACCTATGTGCCGATCATCTCGACATGGTTGCCGACGATGATGATGGGACCAGAGATACTGGTGCGTTAGCGATCCGCGACGATCACAAGACACAGACGGCGCGGGGGCAACCTCGCGCCGTTTGCTTTTGTGCCTAGCTGGCCTCTAATGCCGCGATGATGGGGCAGAAATCATCCGCCGTCAGGCTGGCCCCGCCGACCAGCGCGCCGTCCACATCCGCAACCGCAAAGATCTGCGCCGCGTTGTCCGGCTTGACCGACCCGCCATAGAGCAGGCGGATCGCCTCTCCTGTGGCGGCCCCGAACCGGCTGACAAGGCGGTCTCGCAGAAAGCCATGCACCTCGGCAATCTGATCCGTCGTGGCGATACGACCCGTGCCGATGGCCCAGACCGGCTCATAGGCGATGACGGTGTTGTCCCCCGTGGCGCTGTCGGGGACCGAGGCGTCAAGCTGCGCGCCGATCACCTCAAGCGTTTGGCCCGCGTCCCGCTCGGCCAGCGTCTCGCCCACGCAGATCACGCCGACCAACCCGGCCGCCTGTGCGGCCCTGGCCTTGGCGCGCACGGCGGCGCTGTCCTCTTGGTGATCGGCGCGGCGTTCCGAATGACCAAGGATCACGGCCGTGGCACCGACATCGGAGAGTTGCGCCGCCGCGATGTCGCCTGTATGGGCGCCTGCGATTTCCGAGTGGCAATCCTGCGCCCCGACCTGCATCGCATGCGACAGGCACCGTTCAGACGCGGCATGGATCAAGGTGGCGGGCAGGCAGATCAGCAGATCAACACCGGGGGCAGGGCAGGCGGCCATGATCCGGTCCAGCTGACCCAGATCGGCCAGCATCCCGTTCATTTTCCAGTTGCCCGCTGCCAGTTTGCGCCGCATCACCACATCCTCCGTCCTGTTTTGCCTTGTCCTTACAGGCAGGGGACGGGGTTTTCCAGACGCGACGGGTCGGATCAGACGTCGCCACGCTCGGCGGACAGCGCCTCGACATCCTTGAACTTGATCGATTCGCCGCAACCACAGGCATCCTCGACATTGGGGTTGTTGAACTTGAACCCCGATTCCAGCAGCGATGTCTGATAATCGATCTGCGTGCCGAACAGGAACATCTGCGCCATCGGCGCGATCATGACGCGCGCGCCATCCTGTTCCACAACCTCATCCATCGGGTTGATGTCGGCGGCATATTCCATCGTGTATTCCATGCCCGCGCAGCCGCCCTTCTTGACGCCGATGCGCAGACCCTTGTGGCCATCCTTGGCCATCAGCCGCGCGATCTGGCGGGCTGCGGCCTCGGTGATGGTGACGGCCTGTTTTCCGGGTATGGCGAACATCGTTCCTGCCTTTCAGCCTTTGTCCTGCCCCGGTGAGGATATCACCGGCGGCGGATCACATGAAGCCCAGTTCCAGCCGGGCTTCGTCGCTCATCATGTCCATGCCCCATTGGGGCTCCCATGTCAGTTCGACATCCACATGCTTGACGCCGGGCAGAGGTTCGATCGCATCGGCGACCCAGCCCGGCATCTCTCCGGCCACGGGACATCCGGGGGCGGTCAGGGACATGATCACCTTGACCTCGTTCTCGGGAGTGATGTCGATGGTATAGACCAAGCCCAGATCGTAGATATTCACCGGGATTTCGGGATCATAGACCGAGCGGCAGGCGGCCACCACCTCATCATAGAGAGGATGGTCGGTGCTGGAGGGCGCGATCAGCGGAGTGCCTTCAAGCGGTTCGGCGTTCTGGGTCATGTTCTGTCCTGCGATCAGTCCTGCGGATTTCCTGACTGAACATATAAGGATAGAGGGCGGTTTCGTCCAGTGCCACCGGCAGGGCAATGCGCGCTGCACTCTGTCTTGTAACGGCAGGGCGGCACGCATATCTTGATGATACGCGCCGACGTGCCGGGCAGACCCGGCCCGCTGGCTTTCTGTCCGCACTATCCTGCCCTATTGAATACGCCGGTCTGCACCGCGACCCAAGCAGGCCGCTGCGATCCGGCGGGGCAGGGATCGATCCGCACGGCATCCGCCGCCCGGAGCTTCAGCCGGAAGGAACCGGTCATGTCCAAAAAAGGCAACAAGACCAAAGGCAACAAGGAAAGCAAGAAACCCAAGCAGGAAAAGCCCAAGGTTCTGGCCACGGCCAATTCCGGCGCGGGCAAGCCGGGGATCACCGTGGCAGGCAAATCCGTCAAGTGATGCGCTGACCCGCCCTGCCTGCCGTCTTGGCTTTTGACGCAAAACGCCCCATAGGAGGCCGATGCGACAAAGGGCAGACAGATGACACAGACGGCAGGGCGGTTCCGCTTCGACCTCAAGACCACAGATGGCAAGGCGCGGCTGGGCGCGATCACGACCCCGCGCGGCGTGATCCGCACGCCGGCTTTCATGCCCGTGGGCACCGCCGCCACCGTCAAGGGGATGATGCCCGAGAGCGTGGCCGCCACGGGGGCCGACATCCTTCTGGGCAATACTTATCACCTCATGCTGCGCCCCACGGCGGAACGGATCGACCGTCTGGGCGGGCTGCACCGCTTCATGAACTGGGACAAGCCGATCCTGACCGACAGTGGCGGCTTTCAGGTCATGAGCCTGTCCGGCCTGCGCAAGCTGACCGAGGAAGGTGTCACCTTCAAATCCCATATCGACGGGTCCAAACACCACCTGACCCCGGAACGCAGCATGGAGATCCAGCGCCTTCTGGGCAGCGATATCGTGATGTGCTTCGACGAATGTCCCGCCCTTCCCGCCGATGATGCCGAGGTGGCCCGCGCCATGCGCCTGTCGATGCGTTGGGCGCAACGCTCGCGCGATGCCTTTGGCGACCGGCCGGGGCATGCGCTTTTCGGGATTCAGCAGGGCGGCGTGACGCAGCATCTGCGCGCCGAGAGCGCCGAGGCGCTCAAGGCGATCGGCTTTGACGGCTATGCCGTGGGGGGCCTCGCCGTGGGTGAGGGGCAGGAGGCGATGTTCGGTGTCCTCGACTATGCCCCCGACATGCTGCCCACCGACAAGCCGCGCTACCTGATGGGCGTGGGCAAACCCGATGATATCGTCGGCGCGGTCAAGCGCGGGATCGACATGATGGATTGCGTGCTGCCCTCACGCTCGGGCCGCACCGGGCAGGCCTTCACGCGCCACGGCGTGGTGAACATCAAGAACGCGCGCCATCAGGACGACCCGCGCCCTCTGGACGAATCCTGCGCCTGCCCGGCCTGCCGGGGCTATTCGCGCGCCTATCTGCACCATGTGTTCCGCGCGGGCGAGATGATCGCGGGCATGCTGCTGACATGGCATAACCTGCATTACTACCAGGACCTGATGCAGGGCATGCGCGACGCCATCGCCGCAGGCACTTTCGCGGCCTTCGAGGCCGATTTCCACGCGCAGCGGGCAGAGGGCGATATTCCACCCCTCTGATCCCGGCGGCACGGGCGGAATGGATATTTGCAGCAAGAAGAAACATCAGGCGCGGTGACCCTTCCGCACGGGGCCGGGCGGCAGAGGGGCCGGCGGCGGGTGCGGAAGGGGTTTCTCCTTGCACGGTCATCGGCGTCCCCGCCTGTACCGTGTTCCGACCCTCGCCGATTAACCTTAACATTCCGTTTCTTCTTGCCTTAAATATCCATCCACAGGGGATGCGGGCGCGAAAGGGGCAGGGGATGGACTATGGCTATGATCTGGGCCGCTATGGCCGCACGGTCACGACGTCCGCGCCTGACGCGCAGATTTGGTTCGACCGCGGCCTGAACTGGACCTTCGGCTTCAACCATGCCGAGGCGGTGGTCTGTTTCGACCGCGCGCTGGCCGCCGATCCTGACTGTGCCATGGCCCATTGGGGCATCGCCTATGCGATGGGACCGAATTACAACATGCCTTGGGCGCTTTACGATGAGGCCAGCAAGACAGCCGCGCTGGCGCGCGCCCACGCCGCGACACAGGCGGCATTGGCGCGTCTGGATCAGGTCACCCCGCCCGAACAGGCGCTGATCCGGGCGCTGGCGGCGCGCTATCCGCAAGCCACGCCCATCCCTGACATGCGTCCCTGGGACCGCGCTTTCGCCGATGCGATGCGCGCAGCGCATCTGGCGCATCCCCATGACCTTGATATCCTGTCGGTCACGGCCGAGGCGCTGATGGACCTGACTCCCTGGCGCATGTGGGATCTGGCAACCGGCCAGCCCGCCCCCAAAGCCGCCACAGTCGAAGTGCGCGCCTTGCTGGAACATGCCATGCGCGACCGGCCCGGTGCCATGGCGCATCCCGGCATCCTGCATCTCTACGTCCATCTGATGGAAATGTCGCCCGTCCCGGAAAAGGCGCTGCCCGCGGTGGATGTGCTGCGGACGCTTGTGCCCGATGCGGGCCATCTGGTGCATATGCCCACCCATATCGACGTGCTGTGCGGCAACTACCACGATGCGCTGCACTGGAACAAGGCGGCCATCGCGGCGGATCGCAAGTATCTGGACCGCGAAGGGGTGATGAATTTCTACACCGGCTACCGCGTGCACAACTATCACTTCGCCGTCTATGGCGCGATGTTTCTGGGCCAGTACGGGCCAGCCCTTTCCGCAGCCGAGGAACTCATCGCCACCATGCCCGAAGATTTCCTGCGCATCCCATCGCCCCCGATGGCGGATTTCTTTGAAAGCTACCTTGCCGTCAAACAACACGTTTTCGTGCGTTTCGGCAAATGGGAGGAGATCATCGCGCAGGAGCTGCCCGCCGATCCGGTCCTGTTCTCGAACCTCACCGCGATGATCCACTATGCCAAGGGCGTGGCCCATGCCGCCTTGGGGCAGGTGGATGAGGCACTGGACGAACAGGCGTTGTTCCGGGCGGCCCGTGCCCGCGTGCCCGAGACACGGTTGCTGCACAACAACCGCTGTCAGGACCTTTTCGCCATCGCCGAGGAGATGCTGGCGGGCGAAATCGCATATCGCCGCGGATATTTCGACGCGGCTTTCGCGCATCTGCGCGCCTCGGTCGCAGCCGATGACACTCTGCCCTATGACGAGCCATGGGGCTGGATGCAGCCCACCCGCCATGCGCTGGGCGCGCTTCTGCTGGAACAGGGCCGGACCGCCGAGGCCGAGGCCGTTTACCGCGAGGATCTGGGGCTGGGTGGCACCCTGACGCGGGCGCAGATCCATCCTGACAATATCTGGGCACTGCGCGGGCTGATGGACTGTCTGAAGGCCCGGGGCGCGGATAGCAGCGATGAGGCCCGCCTGATCCGCCAGCGGTTGGATCTGGCGCAGGCGCGCTCGGACCTGCCGGTCGAGGTGTCATGCTTCTGCGCGCGCGGGCGGGCCGGGTGACATTTCAAACCTGCTGCATTTCGCGCCTTGCCCTGACCGGGGCGCGAAGGCATTCTGGCGATGATAGCATGACGCCGGACGCTTGAAACTCCGGCCTCCGTGCCCCAGATTAACGGAACGATAATGGAGATGCCCCGGTTGCCGACTGTCGGGACCGCGCCATCTGCCGAACAAAGGACCGAGCATGCAAGACCCCCTGAACCCCTCCTATCCTGTTCTGCCTCTGCGCGATATCGTCGTGTTCCCGCATATGATCGTGCCGCTTTTCGTCGGCCGCGAGAAATCGGTGCGCGCGCTTGAGGAAGTGATGGCCGATGACAAGCAGATCCTGCTGTCCAGCCAGATCGACCCATCCATCGACGATCCCGCCTCGGACGGGATCTACCAGACGGGCGTTCTGGCCAATGTGTTGCAACTGCTGAAGCTGCCCGATGGCACCGTCAAGGTGCTGGTCGAGGGGCAGGCGCGCGTGCGCATCACCGAATACCTGACCAATGATCGCTTCTTCGAGGCGCGGGCGGAATACCTGACCGAAACCTCCGGCGATGCCGCCACGATCGAGGCGCTGCTGCGCACCGTCACGGCAGAGTTCGAGCGCTATGCCAAGATCAAGAAGAACATCCCCGAGGAGGCGCTGGTCGCCGTGTCGGAAACCACCGATCCGGCCAAGCTGGCCGATCTGGTCGCCGGGCATCTGGGGATCGACGTGGCGCAGAAGCAGGAACTTCTGGAAACACTCAGCATCAGCGAGCGGCTTGAGAAGGTCTATGGCCTGATGCAGGGCGAAATGTCCGTGCTGCAGGTCGAGAAGAAGATCAAGACCCGTGTCAAAAGCCAGATGGAGCGCACCCAGCGCGAATATTATCTGAATGAGCAGATGAAGGCCATTCAGAAGGAACTGGGCGATGGCGAGGATGGCGGCAACGAAGTCACCGAGCTGGAAGAGCGCATCAAGGCCACCAAGCTGAGCAAGGAAGCCCGCGACAAGGCCGAGGCAGAGTTGAAAAAGCTCAAGAACATGTCGCCCATGTCGGCGGAAGCCACCGTCGTGCGCAATTACCTTGACTGGATGCTGGGCTTGCCATGGGGCATCAAGAGCCGCGTCAAGAAAGACCTGCACAAGGCGCAGACCATTCTGGATGACGATCATTACGGTCTGGAGAAGGTCAAGGAACGCATCGTCGAATATCTGGCCGTGCAGCAGCGCAGCCAGAAGCTGAAGGGGCCAATCATGTGCCTCGTCGGCCCTCCCGGTGTGGGCAAGACCAGCCTTGGCAAATCCGTGGCCCGCGCCACGGGGCGCGAATTCATCCGCATTTCGCTGGGCGGTGTGCGCGACGAATCCGAAATCCGGGGGCATCGGCGCACCTATATCGGCTCCATGCCCGGCAAGATCATTCAGGCGCTGAAAAAGGCCAAGACCACGAACCCGCTGATCCTGCTGGATGAGATCGACAAGATGGGGCAGGATTTCCGCGGGGACCCGGCCTCGGCCATGCTGGAAGTGCTTGATCCGGAACAGAACGCGACCTTCGTGGACCACTATCTTGAGGTGGAATACGACTTGTCGGACGTGATGTTCCTGACGACGGCGAACTCCTACAACATGCCCGGTCCGCTTCTGGACCGGATGGAGATCATTTCGCTGGCCGGCTACACCGAGGACGAGAAGCGCGAGATCGCGCGGCATCACCTGATCGCCAAGAAGATCAAGGATCACGGTCTGCGCAAGGGTGAATTCGAGATCACCGATGGTGCGTTGAACGAGATGATCCGCCGCTATACCCGCGAAGCGGGCGTGCGGAACCTTGAGCGTGAGATCGCGAAACTGGCCCGCAAAGCCGTGACGATGATCGTCAAGAAAGAGGCAACCAAGGTGGTCATCACCGAGGAGAACCTTGATCAGTTCCTTGGCGTCAAGAAGTTCCGCTATGGTCTGGCCGAGGCCGAGGATCAGATCGGAGTCGTCACTGGCCTCGCCTGGACCTCTGTCGGAGGGGACCTCTTGCAGATCGAGGCGCTGCGCCTGCCGGGCAAGGGCCGGATGAAGACCACGGGCAAGCTGGGCGATGTGATGAAGGAAAGCATCGACGCGGCCAGTTCCTATGTCCGCTCGATCAGCCCGAAGATCGGGGTGAAGCCCACCAAGTTCGACAAGATCGACATCCACGTCCACGTCCCCGATGGCGCGACGCCCAAGGACGGGCCGAGTGCGGGTCTGGCCATGGTGACCTCGATCGTGTCGGTGCTGACGCAGATCCCCGTGCGCAAGGACATCGCCATGACCGGCGAGGTCAGTCTGCGGGGCAATGCGATGCCCATCGGCGGTCTGAAGGAGAAGCTGCTGGCGGCGCTGCGGGGTGGCATCAAGACGGTGCTGATCCCGGCCGAGAACGAAAAGGATCTGGCCGAGATCCCGGACAATGTGAAGGAGGGGCTGGATATCATCCCCGTGAGCCACGTGTCCGAGGTTCTCAAGCTGGCCCTCGTGCGCGCGCCCGAGCCGATCGAATGGGATGAGGAAGCCGAGGAAGCCGCCGCTGCGGCCGCCGTGGCCAAGGCCGAACCGTCAAGCGCCGTGGCGCATTGACACGCAGATCCCGGTGATCCGGGGACAGGATGAAACAGATCGGCGGCATCCCTCGGGTGCCGCCGATTTTTCATGCACTGTTCGAAATTTCGCGGTATGCGTTTCTGAACAGGAAACAAACCTTGGGACAGTGGACATGGTGAAAGTAAAAAGTTCGGACAAGACAGAACCGACAGGCGCCAAACCGGGCGTGAAGACGGCCGCAAACCTGGCAGGCTCCAAGACGGCTGCCAAATCCGTGAAGGCGCCGGCGAAGCCCGCCAAGGCGGCAAGCAAACCCGTGAAGCCTGCCAAGGCGGCCGCGATTTCCCAGCCGGTGGCGCCCCCCAAACCCGCCGCGCCGCTGGCCGAGGTGACAGCCGCGCCGGTCCTTTCGCCAATCGCCCCACCGGCAGAGCCCGCTGCGGCCGAGCCGAAGCTGGTCACCTCTTCCAGCCCTGTCGTGACTGGGCCCGAGATGAAGAAGAAAGAGCTGATCGAGAAGGTCGTGAAACGCTCGGGCGTCAAGAAGAAGGACGCCAAACAGGTCGTCGAGGCGATGCTGGCCGTGCTGGGCGAGTCGCTGGCCGAGGGGCGTGAACTGGTCCTGCAACCGATGGGGCGGCTCAAGACGACGCGGGTCAAGGAATCCGGAAGCGGACGCGTCCTGATCTGCCGGCTGCGGCAGGGCGGCGGTGAGGGAAAAGGTGGAAAAGAGGCTCTTGCAGAGGATGACGACTGAGTCTAAAAGCCCCGTCACCGGGTGATTAGCTCAGTGGTAGAGCGCTTCGTTCACATCGAAGATGTCAGGAGTTCGAATCTCTTATCACCCACCATTCCCTTTGCTTTTGATATCATGCCCCACGGTGGGACACCGGAAAAATCCTTTGGATTCAACACAAGGGGCAGGACGGTCTCGGGCGCAGGTATAACCCTTTTTGAACCATTGCCGTCTTGCGCCGCTGGCAGAGCCGCGCTAAGCAGTCGCAGCGGGTGATTAGCTCAGTTGGTAGAGCGCTTCGTTTACACCGAAGATGTCGGGAGTTCGAGTCTCTCATCACCCACCATTCTCCATGAAAACAATGGTATTCAAGGCGTGGACGGATTAGTCTAGGCGGGGCGGCATGCCGTGTCCAAATGTGTTTGATCAGTATGAGGTTCAGAGGTCATGGACGCCATCATCCATCCCGGTATGAACAAAACTGGCACTTCGTCGATTCAGGCGACCCTTGTGAAGGTGAGGCCGGAAGGGCTGATCGTGACGGATGTTGCATCGGGCAACATGTCCGGGGTGATGGCGCTGCTGTTTCTGGATCAACCGCATGAACACCACAGTCTGAAATCGCGCGGTCTGAGCATCGAAAAGGTACAGGACATGCGGGCCGCGCGCTTTGAACGGTTGGATTTGCAAACACGACAAGGGGCCGAAAAGGGTGAGCGGGCGATCTTCACGGCGGAGTTCATCTGCAACGCACCGCGCAATGCCGTTGAACGTCTGGCGCAATTCTACCGCGAGAGAGGCTATCACCCGCGCGTGGTTGCCTATGTTCGAGCACCCGTTTCCTATATGCAGAGCGCGTTTCAGCAAAGATTGAAGGGTGAGTTGAACAGTTTTTCCCAGCTGCATGCGCTATGGCCGAACTACATGCACCGATTCCAGAAGTTGGATGATGTCTTTGGTCGAGAGAATGTCACACTCCGGTTTTTCCATCCTGCCCATCTGAAGGACGGAGATGTCTGTCTGGACTTCTTTTCGGAGATCGGGGCGTCTGTGACATCGGAGGAGGTCGTGCGGAAGAACGAGAGCCTGTCGCTTGAGGCCAGTGCCCTTTTGTTTGTGCAACGGAATCTGGGTGAAGGTTTCGTTCGTGGTTTCGATGAAGCTCCGGCAAAAAATCAGGCCTTCATCAAGGCCCTGTCCCGGATCGGTCATGGAAAGATCAGGTTCCAACGGTCACTCGTCGAGAAGATCTATGAGCAGAACAGGCAGGATCTCGACTGGATGGAAGACAGGCTTGGTCATGCCATCCTTGACTTGCCCGTGGACGATGCGCCTGATGCGATAGGTTGCGTTGAAGATCTTTTCCGTATCGCGGATCAACACCGCGACGCGCTGGAGGATCTGTTGATGGCGGAAATCCGGAAGGATGGCCCGCTGGAGCGGGATCGGCTAATCCGCAACCTTGAGCTGTTACGAAAGCTGCATTATTGATCCTTGATCAGGGTCTTTATCTGGCTTTCCAGTCTTGTGATGCGCTCTGCCTGTTGAAACGTGATCTCGACCAGATAGTCGATCAAACGGCGTTGCAGGGCATCCATGTCAGGTGCTGCTTGCGCCGTATAGCGCTGCGACAGGAAATCGAACTCTGCGCCCAGTTTGTCATGTATCGTCTGGAACAGGTCTCGGCGGTTTTCGATGACCTCATCTATCCCGTCGTGCTGGAAACACAGGGCAGCGATATCCGCCAGATTGGGCGTTGAGGCCCGCTTCAGCACAGATTGACTGAACTTTTCCGGAAAAACTTCCTGCGGAAAGCGATTGTTGAAGGCTGCGCGGAGAAGAATCTCGGCCGGCTCGGGGCGTTCGAGTTTCCGCTTGTCCGGCGCCGCAAGCGCCAAACCCGTGATACCGGCGAAATCCGTGACCACATCCATCGTGGTGTCATGGCGGCGCACGGTGAGTCTGTCGCCGAAAGTGTCGATCCAGAAGGGCAAGGCCGAATACTGCCCGATCAGGGTGTGACATCTGTCACGAAAGGGTTGCAGAGGTCCGGTCTGTTGTTTGTGAAACAGACCCCATTGGGTGAAGGCTGATGGCAGCCAGTTGTAGGGATTGCGGACATAGGCAATCAGAGCAAGGTCGATGTGATTGGCCAGCTCCGCGATGAAGGGCTTGAGATGCGGCCCCGCGCCGAACATGGCTTCGTTCGAGAAGAGAAACGTCCGCACCCCTTCGCTTTTTTCAAGTGTTGTCAGATGGTTGGCAAAAGTCCGAGCGGATGCGATCAACGCCTCTTCGGGAAGTTGACAGAACTCTCTGAAACCCAGATGGTTTGCATATTTCGGATCAATGGCTTCGAACCACATTCCCAGGTAGCGTGCCTGCTGCGACGTCAGTTGGGCGGTGTTTTGGCTTAGGGCGAACTGGATCGAGCTGGTTCCGGTCTTGCCCATCCCTATATGCATGAAAAGTTTCATTCCTTAACCTCTTGGTTGGTCAACTTTTTCGAGGAAAACCGATGTGAGCCCTTCCATCGCCGCGACGGTTGGCCAAAGTCGCTCGATCAGGTGAAATTCCGTGCCGTCCGTCGGCAGGGGTTCGTTGGGCCAAGGATAGCCGGGGCCGAAGATCCGGGCCATGCGGTTGGCGACGCGGGCGCGGGTCCAGAACATGTTGCCGATGGGGAACAGGATCGGATGCGCGGGGAGGGGGGCGGGGAATTGCCCGGCAAAGCGCGGCAGGAGGCGGCGGGACTCTGCCCAGCCATAGCGGTAGGGGTCCAGGGCCGCGACCAGACCGAGAGCCGGGTCCGATAACCGCTGCACGGCATCCGAGACCGCTTGGTCGTCGCCCAGAAGGATCGTCAGCAGAAACCGTTTCCAGACATCGCCCGTCGCGGTCGTGGCGAGGGATTTCTTCAGATGGATGTGGCACCAGACCGCGTCCGGGTCCGTCTGGGTGTGACCTTCGCAGAACAGGCGGAGAAATGGCAGGATGTCGCGGCCGAGATTGGGCATCTCGATCACCTCCAGAGCGAGGCCGGCCTGCTGTCCGATCCGGGATATCTGTGCGGCCTTGCGCCGGGTATCGGTGGTGACGACCACACGGCTGGCGGCGCGGAGCGCCTTGTATCGCGACAGGTCGGTGGCGAGGTCGTCAAGGTGGTAGGCGTGGATATGCACGGCGAAGGGTGAGATGGTTCCACCCGCGACACAGGCGAAGCGGGCGGTCCGCATGTGGCGATGCACCCAGTTGTCCGAGCGCGCGATCTCGCTCTGGACCGTGGCCAGATCGGGCCAGATGAGGCGGCGACCACAGGTCCACATCTTCTGTCGGGCCGCTGCCCGCGCGTCTGCGTCTTCGGGGCCTGCGGGGAACAGGAGCGGCAGGTCGTAATCCCCGGTCGTGCGGCATGGGGTGCTGCGGTTCCCGAGGCGTTGGGACAGGGCGCCGAGGATCTGCGGCAGCACCGGTGTGGCGTTTGTGGCAGGCGGCACGGTGGTGCCTGCGGTCTTGTGCGGCAAGGCGGCGATGAGGCTGGCTGCGGCGGCAATGTCGCCATAGGGCAGGACATGCAGCGTCGGGTCAGTGCTGTAGGCCGGATCGTCGAAGCCCGAGCCTTGGGCGAAGATCACGATCCGGCAACCGGATGCGGCGGCGTCGAAGACGACATTGGGCAGCGGGTCCAGCCGGGAGGGCAGGTAGAAGACATCCGCCGCGCGCAGGACGTCGCGGTAATGCGGGCCTGCGGGCAGAAAGACAAGGTTGCTGCCCGGTTCATTGGCCCGCGCCGCGCGCATGTGCTTGTCCAGCCAGACGCCGAAATGCATGTCCTCGTGATTGAGGCCGTCGCCGACCCAGACATAGAGGCTGTCATCGCCGCGCGCATGGGCGATCTGTGCGGTCAGGATGAACAGATCGGTGCCCTTGCGCCATTGCGCGTGACCTGCGCCGACCACGACGCGCCGCCCGGTCAGGTCCTGTCCGGTCAGGGATGCAAGGGTCCGGCGTCCGGCCTCGTGGCTGGCACGGTCCAGAGTTGCGGGGCGGAACGGATATTGCGGCAATACGATCGAGTCGCGCAGAGGGTCGGCATCGACATCCGCCATCACGCCGGTCCAGCTTTGGCGGACCTGCTCGGACGAAAAGACCAGCAGGTCGGAAAAGGCCGCCATCAGCACCGCCTTGTTGGCCGGGCGGATATAGTCGGTGTATTCGTGGAGATAGCTGGCCCAGGGAATCCCGTGGCGCACCAGAAAGGGCGCGAAGGGGAAGGCTTCGACCGAGTTCAGCACAGCCCTGTCGATCCGCTCCAGCGCCGGATGGTCGATATAGGGCAGGGTCTGGTCGGGCGAGTCGGTCACGATCACGCAGACCGCATGGGCTGTCAGGTCATCCAGCAGCGGGCCGCCGCGCAGCCCTGCAATCACCACGTTGTGGCTGTGCGCCGCGCTGCGGGCCAGATCAAGCCCCACGATCGGCGCGCCGGTTCTTGAGAATTCGTGCAGCCCGATCAGCAGGGTCGGCTTGACCGGGTCATGGGGGATCTGACCGGGAAACTGGTTCTCGCGCAGGTGGCGCAGGCTGGGGCGGTTTTCCGCGATGCCGTGGCGCAGGTAGTGCAGGAACGGTATCGTGCCGGATCTGGCGACATCGGGGTTATGGGTCAGGTAGAAGCGCGCGGAAAAGCAGGAGACGCGACGGTCCACCGGGTCGCCCAGCAACATCAATTCGAAAAAGACCTCGTGGATGCCCGGCATCCTGGCGCGGAAGGCGGCACAGATCTCGGGCGCGGTGGCCAGATCGGCCAGCATCCCGTCCAGCGCGGACCATGTCGCGCGCAGTTGGGCATAGGTGGTGCCGTGCCGTCCCTCGGTCTGTCCGTAGGTGTGGAAATGGTGGGTGGGATCGACCCGTGCGGCGGTCACGTCGGGGTTCATGGTCGCGTAGAATCGGGGATCAATTCTGGCTTGCGGTCGGGTTTGCAGGGTGACGGGGTCCGCAAAGCGCGACCAGAGCGCATCGAGAGGTGATGGCTCGCTCATGCGCGCCGTCTTGCTGTCAGGGGCGTCGGGGCGTCTGCGGGACAGTCCAACAGGGGCGCAATTGTCAAGATACCGATCCTACCACACGGGCAGGCACGCTGCGACATACCCCGCGCGCCCTGCATCACCATTCACAGACAGCCGCGATTCTAGGTGCTTGCCGGGCGGAGGCCAATCGGAAAAATGCGGCACCGTGATGCCCGGTATGGCGGGCGGCCTAAACCCTGCGGTCCCAGTGCCGCGCCAGACGGTCTGCGGCCAGAAAAAGCATCAGGCTGAGGCTGGCCAGAAGGATCAGCGCCGCGAACATCAGGTCAGTCTGGCCACGCCCGTTGGAGATCAGCATCAGATGGCCCAACCCTTTTGATGCGCCGACCCATTCCGCGATGATGACCGCAAAAGGCGCCTGCACCGCCGCCAGCCGTAGCCCTGATCCCAAGGCGGGCAGGGCATGGGGCAGTTGCACCAGCATCAGGCGGCGCAGGGGCTTGGCCTGCATCTGCCGTGTCAGGTCGTCGAGGGTGGGCGGCAGGCGCATCAGCCCGTCGAAAAAGGCCGAGGTGACAGGGAAATAGGTGACCAGCGCCACCATCACGATCTTGGACGGTGCGCCATAGCCCAGCCAGAGCGTGACGATGGGGGCCAGAGCGAAAACCGGCACGGCTTGGGCAAAGACCATGAGCGGACGCAAGAGCACCCGCGCGGCAGGCGACATGGCAAGGTTGAGGGCGGAGGCGATGCCGAGGGTGATCCCGGCCGCAAGGCCCATGCCGAGGTTGGCCAGCGTGAACCCTGCCTGATGCACCAACAGCGCGGCGTTGTTCAGCAGTGCCGCCCCCACGCGGGCGGGGCCGGGCAGGATGAAATGCGGCACCCCTGTCAGCCAGACAATGGCTTGCCACAGGGTCAGGGCAAAGGCGAGGGCGGCCAGGCCGGGCAGAAGGCGCGTCATGCAGGCACCTGCATCAGCCGTACATAGAGATCGGCCTGTGCCGACAGCGTGGCCGGATCGGACAGGGCGCGGGGTGGGGCGGTCGCGGGCAGGGGCAGCGGGTGCAGTCCATCTGTCCGCATCAGATGGGCGTGATGGGCCAGACGCGCGGCCTCCAACGGGTCATGGGTGATCAGGATCACCGTGCGCCCGCGCAGCAGCGTCGCGGTCGCGTCCTGCATCGTGGCGCGGGTGGCGGCGTCGAGGGCGGAGAACGGCTCGTCCATGACCACGATGGGGCGATCCTCCATCAATGTGCGCGCCAGCGCCACGCGCTGCCGCTGCCCGCCTGACAGGGTCGCGGGGCGGCGGGTGGCATATCCGTCAAGACCCACGCGGTTCAGCAGGTCCAGCGCGCGGGCGCGGTCCGGGTTTTGTCCGCGCAGCCGCGCGCCAAGGGTGACATTGTCCAGAACACTGGCCCAAGGCAGCAATTGATCGGTCTGGGCCATCAGGATCACGCGCCCGTCCAGCGGTTTGCCATCGCTGGCGGTGATCCCGCCTGTCAGATGCGCGGGGCAGGGAACATCCGCGATCATCCGGGCAAGAGTGGATTTGCCCACGCCGGAAGGGCCAAGGAGCACGGTCCATTGTGCCGCCGGACATGTCAGGTTCAGCGCGGGGCAAAGGGTCTGCCCCCCCAGCCGCAGATCGCCCGCGATTTGCAGGGCGGGGGCGGTCATGCGGGGGAAAGGCCCATATCCCAAAAGCCGACCTCAAGCCGCGTCGCGGTGGCGAAGCGGGCGGCAAGGCTTTGGGCGCGGGGCAGGCTGGGCCAGTCAGGGCCAAGGCGGTGGATCAGCGCGCCATCGATCAGTGTGCCGACATCGTGGCAAAGCTGCTGATAGTCGGCTCCGCCATAGGTGGCGCACCAGTCGGCATAGGGGCCTGTGGTCCCTGCCAGCTGCGCGCCGATTTCGCCATAGCCCAACACGCAAGGGGCGAGTGCCGCCATCAGATCGAGGAAGTCACCTGAATAGCCCGCCTCCAGCACATAGCGGGTATAGGCAAGGTTCTGTGCGGCTTCCCCGGTCGATTGCAGCGCCTCTTCGGGGATGCCCGCTTCGGCGCAGAGGCGGACATGCAGGGGCATCTCTACATGCGCCAGCGCATGCAGCGTGGCGCTGGCGGCCTGCATCTCGGCCAGCGTGTCGGATTTGGCAGCGGCCAACGCCCATGCGCGCGAGAAGTGGATCAGGAAGACGTAATCCTGTTTGAGGTAATGCAGGAACGCGTTGCGGGGCAGGGTGCCTGTGCGCAGCCCTTCGACAAAGGCGTGATGGGTGTAGGCGTGCCAGTGCGGGGCGGATGCGCGCCAGAGGGTGAAGGCGCGGCCATAATCGGGGGCGGTCATTCGGTGGCTCCGGTCACGTCCACGGCCAGATCGGCGGCGGGGATGCCGCCGGGTGTGGCGCCGGATGCGGCCAGAAACGCCTCGAACCGCTGGTAGCGGCCAAGGTCCACCGCGGCGGGGCGCATGGCGAAGCGCGGCCATGTATCGGCCCATGCGAGGCCGTTGAGGTCGGTATCCAGCGTGGCATCGGTGCTGCGGAACATCTCCCACGCGGCCTCGGGCTGGTTCACGATATGCAGGGCGGCGCGTTCGGTGGCGTGCAGGAAGCGGGCGATCACCCCGGTGTCCATGCGGGCGGGATCGGCTACATAGATCAGCTCGTCATAGGCGGGGATGCCTTCCGCCTCGGGGTAGAAGCAGCGCCCCTCGCGCCCCTCCAGCGCCAGTTGGTTCAGCTCGAAATTGCGAAAGGCGCCGATGACGGCATCGACCTGACCGGACATCAGCGCGGGGCTGATCGACCAGCCGATATTGATCTGTTCGACATCTGTGGGCGCAAGACCGTGATGGGCGAGCATGGCGTTCAGCATCACCTCCTGCACGCCCGCAACGGCAAAGCCGACCTTGCGGGTTTTCAGGTCGGGAATGGACCCGACGGGGCCATCCGCCAAGGTGACAAGGCAGGTGAGCGGGGTTTCGATCAGCGTGCCCACGCGGGTCAGCGGCAGGCCCGCATGGCGGCTGAGGTGAAGCTGCGGCTGATAGGAGACGGCAAGGTCCACGCGGCCTGCGGCGACCATGCGGGGCGGGTCGTTGGGGTCAGCGGGGGTGACGATCTCGACCTCGAGACCCGCATCGGCGAAATAGCCCAGTTCCTGCGCCAGAATGATGGGGCCGTGATCGGGGTTCACGAACCAGTCGAGCATGAGGGTCAGCTTGTCCTGCGCCTGTGCGGGAAGGGCAAGGGCAAGGGTCAGGGCGAGGGTTGTCAGGGCGCGTTTCATCGGGGGGCCTTTCGGGGTCAGTCGGTTGGGGGGACAGCGAGGAGGGCGATGTGCCCTGTCCAGCGGGATCGCAGGGCGGCTCCTGCGTGATGGGCGCGCAGGCCGGTGCGGCAGGCGAGGATCACGCGGGGTGTGCCGGGCGGCGGGGTGAAGGCGGGATCGAGCGCGCCGTGCCGCGCATCTGCGCGGAAGGGGGCGGGTTCTTCGGTCCGAAGGTCGAAGACCAGATCGTCCGGGGTGATCTGCGATGGGGCGATGAAGGGAATGGGTTGCGCAGGTTCGGGTGCGCGGTCGAAGCGGAAGCCGCCAAGGCGCCAGCGGGCGGCGTCGAAGGTGATCAGTTGACCAAGGGGGGAGGGGCGCAGGTCCAGCAGGGTTGAGAGTGCCATCTGCGCCTGTATCGCGCCGATGGTGGCCACCAGCGGGCCCATTGCGCCCGCGGTGTCACAGGTGGCGCCACGTTCGGGCAGGTCGGGGAACAGCGCGCGCAGGCTGGGCGCACCCCCGCAGAAACCGCCGACATAGCCCGACAGGGCCAGCGCGGAGGCGGCGATCAGGGGTTTGCCCGCCGCCATGCAGGTGTCGGACAGGGTGAGGCTGGCCGCGAAGGTGTCGGCGCAGTCCATGACCAGATCGGCAGCAGCCACCAGCGTGGGGGCATTGGCGGGGTCAAGCCATGTGGTCACCGGGGTGACTGTCACCTCGGGGTTCAGCGCGGCCAGAGCCTCGGCCGCCGCCTCGGCCTTGTAACGTCCCACCTGATCCATGCGGTAGAGCGGCTGGCGGTGCAGGTTATGCGCGGCGATGCGGTCCCCATCAACCAGCGTGATCCGCCCCACGCCTGCGCCGACAAGATATTGCAGCACGGGCACGCCCAAGCCGCCTGCGCCCACGACCAGCACATGGGCGGCTGTGAGCCTTGCCTGACCTGAGGCACCCACCTCTGGCAGGATCATCTGGCGGGCATAGCGGCTCATGCGGTGACCCGCAGCCAGTCGCGCATCCGCCCCTCGGGGTCGGGGTTCAGGGTGATATCGGTCACGGCGGCGACCAGATCGGCCCCGGCGTCCAGACATTCCCGGCCCCGTTCCGGTGTGAGGCCACCGATGGCGCAAAGCGGCACATCGCCCGCCAGACGCTTCCATTCCGTCACCCGATCCACCCCCTGCTGATGCCATTTCATCTGCTTGAGGATGGTGGGATAGACCGGACCCAAGGCCACGTAATCGGGCGACAGCGCCAGCGCGCGGTCGAGTTCGGCATGGTCATGGGTGGACAGGCCCAGTTTCAGCCCGGCGCGGCGGATGGCCGGAATATCGGCGGTATCAAGGTCTTCCTGCCCCAGATGCAGCCAGTCGGCACCTTCATCCATGGCGATCTGCCAGTGATCATTGACGACCAAGGCGGCACCATGCTGGCGGGCAAGGGTCAGACCTGTGCGGATTTCAGCCCGCAAGGCGGCGTCGTCCATATCCTTGAGGCGCAGTTGCACCAGTTTGACGCCCAAGGGCAGGGCGCGTTCCAGCCAGCGGGCGCTATCGAAAATGGGATAGAAGCGGGGCAGCATCATAGCCAGGCCTTTCCGATGACGGGGGTAGAGGGGACGGCCATGTCACGCGGGGCCATCGGGCCTGCGCGATGCGCCATTTGCCCCGCGCGCGCGGCCATGCCGAAGGCTTGGGCCATCAGCGCGGGATCGTCGGCCTGCGCCACGGCGGTGTTCAACAGCACGGCGTCAAAGCCCATTTCCATGGCATCCCCCGCATGGCTGGGCAGGCCAAGCCCCGCGTCCACGACCATGGGGATATCAGGGAAGGCCGCGCGCAGGGTGCGCAGACCGTAGCGGTTGTTCAGCCCCAGACCGGACCCGATGGGCGCCCCCCATGGCATCAGGACGCGGCAACCCGCATCGACAAGGCGCTGGGCGAGGACCTGATCCTCGGTCATGTAGGGGAAGACCTCGAACCCCTCGGACGAGAGGGTCTCAGCCGCCTCCAGCGTGCCGAAGGGATCAGGTTGCAGCGTGTCGGCATGGCCGATGACTTCCAGCTTGATCCAGTTCGTCTCGAACACCTCGCGCGCCATGCGGGCGGTGGTGATAGCCTCACGCGCGCTATAGCAGCCTGCGGTATTGGGCAGGACATGCACGCCCAGGCCCTTGATGATCTGCCAAAACGCCTGCCCGCCGCCGGTTTCGCGGCGCAGCGACACCGTGACCACGGCAGCGCCCGAGGCGCGGAAGGCTGCCTCCATCACCGCCGGAGATGGGTATTGCGCCGTGCCCAGCATCAGCGGGCTGTCGAGGGTGACGCCATAGAATTCGCGCATCGCTCAGCCCCCCTGCATGGGGGCGAGGACTTCGAGCCTGTCGCCATCGCGCAAGGCTTGGTCCGCGCGGGCGCTGGCGGGCACGAAATCGCCGTTGAGCGCGGTGGCCACCTTGGCCGTGCCCCAGCCCAGTTCGTCCAGCGCGGCGGCAAGGGTCGTGGCCGTGACCTCGCGCACCTCTCCGTTCACCTCAATCCTCATGGAACAGGTCTCCTTTGGTGCCATGTTCAAGATAATCCGCTGCCTGCCGCGCCAGTGCCGGGGCCATCAGATAGCCGTGGCGGAACAGGCCATTCAGATGCAGCACGCGGCCCTGCCGGATCACGCGGGGGACGTGATCGACAAAGGCGGGGCGCAGGTCGGCCCCGGTTTCGATCACCTCGGCCTCGGCGAAGGCGGGATGCAGGGCATAGGCGGCGGACAGCAGTTCCAGCAGGGCGCGGGCGGTGATGGGGCCGGGGGCGGCGCTTTCGATCTGGGTGGCACCCAGCATGAACACGCCATCCCCACGCGGCACGATATAGAGCGGGTGGCGCGGGTGCAGCAGGCGCACGGGGCGCGAGAGCCGCACTTCATGGGTTTTGAGCATGACCATTTCGCCGCGCACCCCGCGCAAGGAGGGCAGTTTGGCGGCAAGGCCACGGCAATCCAGCACGGTGCCGTGGACGTCGTCGGGCGTGGCCTCGGCCTGTTCAATCGTGATGCCACGGGCGGTAAGGGCCGCCAACAGATCGGCCAGCGCGGCGCGCGGGGTCAGGTGGGATTCGGTGTCGAAATACAGCGCCTCGCGCCCCGGCGTGGCAAGGTCGGGTTCCAACGTGGCGAGGGTGTCGCCGCTGATGCGGGCATGCCCTGTGGTGCGGCGGGCGAAACGGTCCAGCTCGGCCCGGTCGCGGGCAAGGGTGACCACAAGAGAGCCGTTTTGCGTCACCTTTGTCACCTCGGCCCAGTCGCTTGCCGCCTGCTGCCCATGCGCGATCACGGCGGCTTCGGAGGTGGCGCCTTCGCAGAAGGGGGCGAGCATCCCGCCCGCCCACCATGAACACCCATGTGCGCCCGGGTTGCCGTTCCGGTCGATCAAGCGCGGGGTTAGCCCGCGTTTTGACAGGGCATAGGCGGCCCAGAGACCCGCCACGCCCGCGCCGATGATGGTGACGTCAGACATGCGGCCAGACCGCGTGGAAATGATGCACAGGGCCGTTGCCATGACCGATGGTCAGCGTATCGGCAGCGGCGATGGCCCCTTGCAGATAGGCATGGGCGCGGGTGACGGCCTGCGGCAGGTCCAAACCCTGCGCCAGCCCTGCGGCGATGGCCGCCGACAGGGTGCAGCCAGTGCCGTGGGTGTTGCGCGTGGCGCGGCGCGGCGCGGTCAGGATCTGCGTGCCTTCGGCCGTGATCAGCAGATCGGTGCAGGTCTGGCCCGCGCCGTGGCCGCCCTTCATCAGCACGGCTTTGGCACCCAAGGCCATCAGGGCGCGGCCCTGATCCTGCATTTCGACCTCGTTGGTTGCCGGGGCGCAGTCGAGCAGGCGTGCGGCTTCGGGCAGGTTGGGGGTCAGCAGGGTCGCGATGGGCAGCATCACGGCGCGCAGGGTGGCCACGGCTTCATCCGGCAGCAGGGCATCGCCGGATTTGGCGACCATCACCGGGTCGAGCACGATGGGCATGGGGCGGCCTTGCAGACCGTCCGCGACGGTGCGGATCGCCTCGACCCCGCCCAGCATCCCCAGTTTCACGGCGTGGATGTCCAGATCGTCGAACACCGCCGCGATTTGCGCGGAGATCATGGCGGGGCTGGCGGGTTCGACACGCGTAACCGCGCGGGTGTTCTGCGCGGTCAGCGCCGTGATGACGCTGGCCCCATAAACGCCAAGGGCCGAGAACGCCTTGAGATCGGCCTGAATGCCCGCGCCACCTCCGCTGTCGGAGCCTGCGATTGTCAATGCGATGGGGGTCATCCCATGCCTCCCGCGTGTTGATGGATCACAAACGGGGAGGACGGTCCTGCGGGCAGATTTGCCCTGACGATGCACCGTTCCCTCCGCCGGTATGACCCGGATCAGGTTCGATGGGTTGGCTTGTCGCCTCTCAGCCCCTGACGGGACACCCCAACGGTTTACACGTGATAGGCTAGGGGAGATTGCCGCCCGCTTCAAGGGCGATTGCGCGGGGCTTATGCGCGGCGCGGGGGCATGCTAGGGCTTTGCGGCATCCAAGGGGGCGGGCATGGGCAACTGGTGGCACGAAGAACGGCTGGCGGCCGTGCTGGACACGGTCAAGGCGCTGGGCGCGGCCCGGCTGCTGGATCTGGGATGCGGGTCAGGGGATCTGATGCTGCCGCTGCTGGAGTGTGAGGGGATCGCGGCGGTGGTCGGGCTGGATCTGGATACCGCCGCACTGGCGCGGTGCCGTGACAGGCTGGCCCGCCATCCGCGCGGCATGCTGGCAGAGGCGCGGGAGGGGTCGATGACCGCCGCGCATCCCGATCTGGCGGGGTTTGACTGCGCCTGTCTGGTGGAGACGATCGAACATCTGCCGCCCAGGGCGCTGGGCGCTTTGGAGGCGGCGGTGTTCGGCGTGATGCGCCCGCGCGCTGTGGTGGTGACCACGCCCAATGCCGAGTTCAACGACCTGCTGGGGGTGCCCCGCACAAGGTTCCGCCGCCCGGATCATCAGTTTGAATGGACGCGGGCGCAGTTTCGCGACTGGGCCGGGGGTGTTGCCGGGCGCAACGGGTATCAGGTGACGGTCCGCGATATTGCCGGTGCACATCCCGATCTGGGCGGGGCCAGCCAGATGGCGGTGTTCGAGCAGGGCTGAAGCCCCTTGCCTGTGCAGGCCAAAAGGGGGCCGCAGCCCCCTTTCGTGTCACCATCAGTTACTCGGCGGCAATGGCCGGATGCTCGGGTTCAATCTCATCCTCGGCCTCCTCGATCAAGGCGCGGTGCAGCACCTTGATCGTTTCGGCCATCTGGTCCTTGTCCACCATCACCTGCATCTCGACCCGGCGGGTGCCTTGCTGCATCGCGATGGGGTGGATGCCCGCACCGTCCAGCGCGTTCAATGCCTGACGCATCACGCCCAAGGATGACAGGTCGCTGCCGATGACCGAAACCAGCGCCAGATTGCGCGTCGTGATCTCGGCATTGGGAAAGCGCTTGGCCAGATCGCGTTCGGCCCGGCGAATGGATTTGAGCGAGCCGTCCAGCCAATGGGTGATGCAATTGGCGTTCGAGGTCTTGGACACGATCCACACATCATGCCGCGTCAGCGCCTCCAGAATGGCCGCGTCATAGCCCTTGGCACCGACCATGTCAGGCTCGAACAGTTCAAAGGCGTAGACGCCCAGTCCGGTGACCATTTCGACCCGGCCAGCCGCGCCGCCCTCGGGGCCGATGAAGGTGCCGGGGTCCTCGGGTTCGAACGCATGTTTGACGCGCAGGGGCACATCCGCCTGCCGCAGGATCTTGGCCGCGTTGGGGTGGATCGCCTCCATCCCCAGATTGGACAGCTGATCCGCCACGTCATAGGAGGTGCGCCCGATCTTGCGCACGGCGTCCAGCCCCACAAGCTTGGGGTCCGCGCTGGAGAGGTGGAATTCCTTGTGGATGATCGCCTCGGCCGCCGCCGTCTGTGCCGCCAGATGGGCAAAGACCACTTCCGTGTAGCCACGGTCATATTCGCGCATCAATCCTTCGGAACATTGCGCGTAGCCCGTCACGATGGGCAGGTCGGCGGAGAGGTCCAGACCTTCCAAGCCCTGCTTGATCCGGGTTTCCAGATCGGGCTGCGCGTCATCACGCCAGCCGGTCAGATCCACGAAACGCGCGTTCACGCCGTTGCGGTTCAGCAGCAGGGTCGAGACGAAAGCCGAATGCGCCTCGCCCAGACCGGACAGCAATTCCCGCAGGGTCATCAGATGCGATTCGATGCGGAAATGCCCGTAAGAGCACAGGCGTTGCAGGTCGATCATGCAGGCGCGCGCGCCCTCGATCCGGTCGCGCACGAAGGCATCGGCGCGTTGACGGTCGCCCACGTCCGAGAGGATCTCGTTGTTCAGGCGGATCATTTCCGCCCCGGTGGCGGTCAGGGCCTCGGACCAGCCCTCGTCGTTATCGGCATCGGCGAAGAGGGCATAGACGCCCGATTGGCCGGACTTCTTGTGCTCCAGCAGGCGGTTGGTGATCCCGCCGAAGGCCGAAACCACGAAGATGCGCCCGTAAGGGTCATCGCGCAGCCACAGGCTGTCCAGCAGGTCAGTGGCGCGGCTCATGCAGGTGCCGCCGATCTTTTCAACGGTATGTGTCATGTCAGGATCGCGCCGACTGCGGAACAGCCGGTCGCCCTTTCGTATTGATGGCGGGACAGGTTACTCGGCGGCAGCGGCGTAAGAGCCGTCAGCGCGGTGCACCTCGGTGCCGGTCACGGGCGGGTTGAAGCAGCAGGCCAGCACCAGTTCCTTGCGCGCGCGCAGCGTGTGCTTGTCATGCAGGTTCAGCGCATACATGACACCGGGGGTGATCTGATGCACCTCGCCAGTGGCCAGATCCTCGATCTCGCCCTCGCCCGAGATGCAATAGACGCTCTCGAAGTGGTTCTTGTAGTGGAACGTATGCTCGCTGCCGCCCTCGATCGTGGTGATGTGGAAGGAAAAACCCATCCCATCCCCTGCCAGCAGCAGCCGGACAGAGTTCCAGCGCTGATCCGCGACCTTGCGGTCTGTGTTCTTCTCGATGTTGAAATCGCGCACGATCATGTCTGTTACTCCGCTGCAATCTTGTGGGTCTGGGTATTGGCGCGGGTCGCGGCCTCAAGGATATCAAGGCCCGCTTTCAGCTGCTCTACCGGGATGGTCAGCGGCGCCAGAACCTTGACCACCTCGTCATGGGCGCCGGAGGTTTCGATGATCAGGCCGTGATCGAAACAGGTCGCGCAGATGGCCCCTGCCAGATCGCCGGAACCGACGTCGATCCCCTGCATCATGCCGCGCCCCTTGAGGGTGGCGCCGGGCACCAGCCCGGCAATCTCGACCAGACGGGAGTTCAGCACCTTGGCCTTTTCCGCGATCTGCTTCTGAAAGGCGTCATCGGCCCAGAACTTCTCCAGCGCCACACGGGCGGTGATGAAGGCGTGGTTGTTGCCCCGGAAGGTGCCGTTATGCTCGGCCGGTTTCCAGATGTCGAATTCGGGCCGGATCAGCAGCGCCGCGAAGGGCAGGCCCATGCCGGACAGGGATTTTGCCAGCGGGATCAGGTCGGGGACAACGCCCATTTCCTCGAAGGAAAAGAAGGTCCCGGTGCGACCGATACCGGCCTGAATGTCATCCAGGATCAGCAGCGCGCCGTGCTTCTTGGCCAAGGCTGCGATGCCCTTGATCCAATGGGCCGAGGCCGCGTTCAGACCGCCTTCGCCCTGCACCGGTTCCAGCAGGAAAGCGGCAGGCGCGTCCATGCCCGAGGAGGGGTTCTCCAGCATCATCTCGATCTGCGCCAGCGTATCGACCTCTGGCCCGAAGGCACCTTCATAGGGCAGGTGGGTCACACCGGGAATGGGCATGCCCGCGCCGCCGCGCTTGCCTGCATTGCCGGTGGCCCCCAGCGCGCCCAGCGTCATGCCGTGAAAGCCATTGGTGAAGGCCACGATATTATGCCGCCCCGTGACCTTGCGCGCCAGCTTCATCGCGGCTTCCACCGCATTGGTGCCGGTGGGGCCGGTCATCATGATCTTGTGGTCCATGCCGCGCGGCTTGAGGATGAGCGTCTCGAACGCCTCAAGGAACTTGGTCTTGGCATTGGTATGCATGTCCAGACCATGGGTCACGCCATCCGCCGCGATATGGGCGATCAGCGCGTCCTTCATGTCAGGGTCATTGTGGCCGTAGTTCAGCGAGGAACAGCCTGCCAGAAAGTCGATGTAGTCGCGCCCCTGCGCGTCCGTCATGGTGGCGTTGGACGCCTTGACGAATTCGGTGGGGAAACTGCGGCAATAGCTCCGTGCGGCGGATTCGCGACGGTCATAGATGCCGGAAACACCGGCTGTGTCGGTGCGTGTCATGGTGATACCTCTCGGATATGATGGGAGTCAGGCGGCGTGCTGCTGCGGAGCGCTGTCGCGGTCCTGCGGCGCGGCTTGCACATGGCTGCGGGCCGTATTCTGCGCCGCGGCGGAAAAGTCGATATTGACCAGATATTCGGTCGCATGCGCGCCGTCGAAATGTGCGCCGCGTTCGAAATGCGGGGCATGGGTCAGGGTGCCGCCGCGCTTTTTCGCAAAGGCGCGGAACAACGCCCATGATGGCTTGTTGTCGCGGGTGATCGTGGTTTCGATCCGGGTTACATCCGCCAGTTCGGGGCGGTCGAACAGGGCCCGCAACATGCGGCCCGCCAGACCAAGGCCGCGGGCCTCGGGGCTGACGGCGACCTGCCAGACGAACAGCGCATCGGGTTTTTCGGGCGGGATATGGCCCGAAATCCAGCCGACGATCTGTCCTTCGCGCTCGGCCAGAATGCAGGTGTCGGCGAAATGATCGCACTGGATCAGGTTGAAATACATCGAGTTCTCGTCAAGCGGCTTGCAGGTGCTGATCAGCTCCCAGACGTCCGAGCCATCCTCGACGGTCGGTTTACGCAGCCGGACATTGGCCCTGCGCGTCGTCTTGATCGTGTTCATGTTGTCGGACATCGGTCCCTCTTGGCGCTATTTCATTCGATAGCCGAAACATATACTTCGATTATCAAATTGCAACCCTTTTGGGCGAACTGGTCGAAATTTGCAATTTTTTGCGATTTGACTATATAAACGTTCATCCGGCATCTGGATATCTGCGGGAGGGGAAGAAAATTACTTCGATGAGCGAAGATATAGGAGACATGGTTATGCTTCGGCAATCAAACGACTATCTTGCAAGGTCAGAGCGGTTGAGCCAAAATGGCGCGCCGTCCACCTGGGGTATATCCATGACCAGTCGATCCGAATCCGCCCTCGTGACTCTGCGTCGCATCATGCATGTGACCGACACCAATGCCCGCGCGCTGGCGCGGCGCACCGGACTGACGCTGGCCCAGATGATCGTGCTCGAGATCGTGGCCGAGGATGATCGGACCACGCCCAAGGAAATCGCGCGGCGTTCCGGCGTCAGCCAAGCGACCATCACATCCCTGATCGACAAGCTGGAGGCGCGGGGATTCGTCACCCGCCGGCGCAGCGAGCAGGATCGCCGCCTGATCCGCGTCACCGCGACCGAAGCGGGGCGCACCTTGCTGGCCAATGCCCCCAACCCGCTTTATGCAGCCTTCAGCGCCAAGTTCGAGGCGCTGCCCGATTGGGAGCAGTTGATGCTTCTGTCGGCCCTGGAGCGGGTGGCAGGTCTGATGAATGCCGACACGGTCGAGGCTTTGCCCCCGACAGATGAGCCGCGCCTGTCCGCCGTCTGATCTTTGCAAAAACGCACATTATATATCATTAGGTCGGCATTTTGTGCAATCCTGCAATGGTGTATCTTTCCTGCGAACCCGCAAGAAAGGAGAGAGCCTCATGAGTTGGAACCCTGCACTTGATCCGCATTGCCCGACGGGCGACGATGTGGATGCCATCGAGACCGTCATCGTGCCGCGCGCCCGTGATCTGGGCGGGTTTGAAGTGCGACGCGCCTTGCCTGCGCCCCGCCGCCAGATGGTCGGGCCTTTCATCTTTTTCGATCAGATGGGACCGGCCGAATTCGTGACGGGGCAGGGGATCGACGTGCGCCCGCATCCGCATATCGGGCTGGCCACGGTCACCTACCTCATGCGCGGGCAGATCCATCATCGTGACAGCCTTGGCACCGATCAGTGGATCACGCCGGGTGCGGTGAACTGGATGGTGGCCGGGGATGGCATCACCCATTCCGAGCGCACCGATGGCGAGATCCGCAAGGCCCCCCACAGCCTGTTCGGGATCCAGACCTGGGTCGCCCTGCCCAAAGGGGCCGAGGATGGGGCCGCCGCGTTTGAACATGCGGGCAAGGACGCTCTGCCGCTGTTGGAGGGCGAGGGGAAATCCGTGCGCCTGATCCTGGGCGATGCCTGGGGCGCACGGGCACCGATCAAGACCCCGTCCGAGATGTTCTATGCCGATGCCACCTTGCAGGCTGGCGCGGCGATTCCCTTGCCCGACAATCACGAGGATCGCGGCGTCTATGTTCTGGAAGGCTCCGTGACCGTTGCAGGCCAGAGCTTTGAGGCGGGGCGCATGATGGTGTTCCGCCCCGGTGACCGTATCAGCCTGACGGCCGGGCCTGCGGGCGCGCGTGTGCTGCTTTTGGGCGGAGCCACGCTGGAGGGGCCACGCTATATCTGGTGGAACTTCGTGGCCTCGTCGAAAGAGCGGATCGAGGCCGCGAAAGAGGCATGGCGCGAGGGCGACTGGCAGCATGGGCGGTTCCGCCTGCCGCCGGGCGATGATGCCGAACATATCCCCCTGCCAGAGCGGTAACGCACGCCCCGGACGGCTTGTCGCTTTTTGGGTAAAACCTTGTTGACGGGGCGGGATGGACCGCATAAGTAGCCTCTCACGCTTGGGAGACCTTGCGGATAGCGAGCGGTTGTAGCTCAGTTGGTTAGAGTACCGGCCTGTCACGCCGGGGGTCGCGGGT
>JAMWZC010000004.1 GCA_024304985.1 Paracoccaceae bacterium | reverse complement strand
CCGTGAAGGCGGCCGCACCGTCGGCGCGGGTGTCGTGTCCAAAATTCTGAAGTAAAGACCACTTCGGGTTCGAAGAGGGCCACCGGATGAGCCGGTGGTCCTCCTATCAACTCCAACGCCGCGAAAGGCTAAACTATGCAAAGCCAAAACATTCGCATCCGGCTGAAGGCATTTGATTACCGCGTACTGGATGCCAGCACGCAGGAAATCGTGAACACCGCAAAGCGCACTGGCGCGACTGTGCGTGGCCCGATCCCGCTGCCGAACAAGATCGAGAAGTTCACGGTTCTCCGTGGGCCGCATATCGACAAGAAATCCCGCGATCAGTTCGAGATCCGCACGCACAAGCGTCTGCTCGACATCGTTGATCCGACCCCCCAGACCGTGGACGCGCTGATGAAGCTCGACCTCGCCGCTGGTGTGGATGTCGAGATCAAGTTGCAGTCGTAAGAAGGAGGGTATCCAGGATGCGCTCTGGTGTAATCGCAAAGAAAGTCGGCATGACCCGGCTTTTCATGGAAGACGGAAAGCAGATCCCTGTGACCGTTCTCCAGCTTGAAAATCTGCAGGTCGTGGCACAGCGCACGCCCGAGCGGGACGGCTATACCGCCGTTCAGCTGGGCGCGGGCAATGCCAAGGCCAAGCGGACGTCCAAGGCCATGCGTGGTCATTTCGCGGTGGCCAATGTGGCCCCCAAGCGGAAGATCGCAGAATTCCGCGTCAGCCCCGACAACATGATCGGTGTGGGCGAGGAAATCTCGGCCGAGCATTATGTGGCAGGGCAGCGCGTCGATGTGGCGGGCACATCCATCGGTAAAGGTTTTGCCGGTGCGATGAAGCGGCACAACTTCGGCGGTCTGCGGGCCTCGCACGGTGTGTCGATCAGCCACCGTTCGCATGGTTCGACCGGTCAGTGCCAGGACCCCGGCAAGGTGTTCAAGGGCAAGAAGATGGCTGGCCATATGGGTGCCGTGCGTGTGACCACGCAGAACCTTGAAGTCGTGAAAACCGATGCCGACCGTGGCTTGATCATGGTCAAGGGTGCCGTTCCCGGCTCCAAGGGTGGCTGGGTCACGATCAAGGACGCCGTCAAGAAGAAGCTGCCCGAGAACGTTCCGTTCCCGGCGGCCCTGAAATCGGCAATCGCCGCGGCAGCTGCCGAGGCTTTGGCCGTAGAAGCGCCCGCCGAAGGGGGTGAAGCATGAAACTTGATGTGATCAATCTGGACGGCTCGAGCGCCGGTTCCGTGGATCTGGACGAAGCGCTGTTCGGTCTTGAGCCGCGCGCCGACATCCTGCACCGTGTGGTCCGCTGGCAGCGCAACAACGCGCAGGCCGGCACCCACAAGGTGAAGACCCGTTCGGAAACCTCCTACTCGACCAAGAAGATCTATCGCCAGAAGGGCACCGGCGGCGCACGCCACGGTGACAAGAACGCGCCGATCTTCCGTCACGGTGGTGTCTACAAGGGCCCGACTCCGCGCAGCCACGGCCACGAACTGACCAAGAAGTTCCGCAAACTGGGCCTCAAGCATGCCCTGTCCGCGAAGCTGAAGGCTGGTGAACTGGTCGTCATCGCTGCTGCCGAAGCCGAAGGCAAGACCTCGGCTCTGGCCAAGCAGGTGGCCAAGCTGGGCTGGAAGCGCGCGCTGATCATTGACGGTGCCACCGTCAATGACACGTTCGCCCGTGCCGCCCGCAACATCGAAGGTCTGGATATCCTGCCGACGATGGGCGCAAACGTCTATGACATCCTCAAGCGTGACACCCTGGTGATCACGAAGGCGGGTGTCGAAGCACTGGAGGCTCGTCTGAAATGAGCGCGAAGGCTGAACATTACGATGTGATCCGCAAGCCGATCATCACCGAGAAGGCCACCATGGTCTCTGAGAACGGTGCTGTCGTGTTTGAGGTCGCGATGGACTCGAACAAGCCCGAGATCAAGCAGGCCGTTGAGGCGCTGTTTGGGGTGAAGGTCAAGGCCGTCAACACCACGATCACCAAAGGCAAGACCAAGCGCTTCCGCGGCCAGCCGGGCAAGCGTCGGGACGTCAAGAAAGCCTATGTCACCCTCGAAGAGGGAAACACTATCGACGTGACCACGGGTCTCTGATAGTAGGGCGCGAATCTTTCATGGCCCCGGGTTTGCCGGGGCCATGGATTTTTGAGACGGGGACCTTCGGGGCCCTACACACTGGGCACCTTCGGGGGCCTTCAACATCGCGGGGCTCTGCCCTGCTACGCACAACGGAAGACAGAAAGCATGGCACTCAAGTCGTATAAGCCGACGACGCCGGGCCAGCGTGGGCTGGTTCTGATCGACCGTTCGGAGCTGTGGAAAGGACGTCCGGTCAAGGCCCTCACCGAGGGTTTGACCAAGAATGGCGGCCGGAACAACACCGGACGGATCACGATGCGCCGCAAAGGCGGCGGGGCGAAACGCCTCTATCGGATCGTCGATTTCAAACGTAACAAATTCGACGTGGCGGCCACCGTCGAGCGGATCGAGTATGACCCGAACCGGACCGCCTTCATCGCGCTGGTGAAGTATGAGGATGGCGAACAGGCCTATATCCTGGCACCCCAGCGTCTGGCTGTCGGCGACTCTGTCGTCGCTGGCTCCAAGGTCGACATCAAACCGGGCAACGCGATGCCGTTCTCGGGCATGCCGATCGGTACGATCGTCCACAACATCGAGATGAAGCCCGGCAAGGGTGGTCAGATCGCGCGCGCGGCGGGCACCTATGCCCAGTTCGTGGGTCGCGATGGCGGCTACGCCCAGATCCGTCTTTCTTCGGGCGAACTGCGTCTCGTGCGTCAGGAATGCATGGCCACCGTCGGTGCCGTGTCGAACCCCGACAACAGCAACCAGAATTACGGCAAGGCAGGCCGCATGCGTCACAAGGGCATCCGCCCGAGCGTCCGCGGCGTCGTCATGAACCCGATCGACCACCCGCATGGTGGTGGTGAAGGCCGGACTTCGGGTGGCCGTCATCCGGTGACCCCGTGGGGCAAGCCGACAAAGGGTGCGCGCACCCGGAACAAGAACAAAGCGTCCAGCAAGCTCATCCTGCGCTCGCGTCACGCCAAGAAGAAGGGGCGTTAACAGATGTCTCGCTCTGTATGGAAAGGTCCGTTCGTTGACGCTTACGTGCTGAAGAAAGCCGAAGCCGCCCGCGAATCCGGACGCAGTGAAGTTATCAAGATCTGGTCGCGCCGCTCGACGATCCTGCCCCAGTTCGTGGGCCTGACGTTTGGCGTCTACAACGGCAAGAAACATATCCCGGTCAACGTGACCGAGGACATGATCGGCCAGAAGTTTGGCGAATATTCCCCGACCCGGACCTATTACGGTCACGCGGCCGATAAAAAAGCGAAGCGGAAGTAAGTCATGGGCAAGGAAAAAAACCCCCGCCGCGTGGCAGATAACGAAGCAATGGCAAAACTGCGCATGCTTCGGACCAGCCCGCAGAAGCTGAACCTGGTGGCTGCGATGATCCGCGGCAAGAAGGTGGACAAGGCCCTGACGGACCTGACCTTCTCGAAGAAGCGGATCGCGAGCGACGTGAAGAAATGCCTTCAGTCGGCCATCGCAAACGCCGAGAACAACCACAATCTGGACGTCGATGAACTGGTCGTCGCCGAGGCTTATGTGGGCAAGAACCTGACGCTGAAGCGCGGTCGTCCGCGTGCGCGCGGCCGGTTCGGCAAGATCGTCAAGCCGTTCTCGGAACTCACCATCAAGGTGCGTCAAGTTGAGGAGCAAGCCTAATGGGTCAGAAAGTCAATCCGATCGGCATGCGCCTTCAGGTCAACCGCACCTGGGACAGCCGCTGGTATGCCGACACCAAGGATTACGGTAATCTTCTTTTGGAAGACCTGAAGATCCGCAAGTTCATCAAGGAAGAGGCCAAGCAGGCCGGTATCGCCCGTGTGATCATCGAACGTCCGCACAAGAAGTGCCGCGTCACGATCCATGCGGCGCGTCCGGGTGTGATCATCGGCAAAAAAGGCGCCGATATCGAAACCCTGCGCAAGAAGCTGGCCAAGCTGACTGCAAGCGAACTGCACCTGAACATCGTCGAGGTCCGCAAGCCGGAACTGGACGCCGCTCTGGTCGGTGAAAGCATTGCACAGCAGCTCGAGCGTCGTGTGTCCTTCCGTCGCGCCATGAAGCGCGCCGTGCAGAACGCCATGCGCATGGGCGCTCTGGGGATCCGCGTGAACGTCGCGGGTCGTCTGGGCGGGGCCGAGATCGCACGGACCGAATGGTACCGTGAAGGTCGCGTGCCGCTGCACACGCTGCGTGCCGATATCGATTACGCCCATGTCGAGGCCACCACGGCCTATGGGATCATCGGTATCAAGGTCTGGATTTTCAAAGGCGAAATCATGGAGCACGATCCGTCGGCCCATGACCGTCGTCTGCAGGAACTCCAGGATGGTCCCGCGCCCCGTGGCGCCGGCGGCCGCCGTTAAGGAGGAATGACAGATGCTTCAACCTAAGCGCACCAAATTCCGCAAGCAGCACAAAGGCCGTATCCACGGTCTGGCCAAGGGCGGCAGCGACCTGAACTTCGGGTCCTTCGGCCTCAAGGCGACTGAGCCCGAGCGGGTTACGGCGCGTCAGATCGAGGCGGCTCGCCGCGCGCTGACCCGTCACATGAAACGTCAAGGCCGTGTCTGGATCCGGATCTTCCCGGATGTTCCGGTCACCTCGAAGCCGACCGAAGTCCGTATGGGTAAAGGTAAAGGCTCCGTGGATTTCTGGGCTGCCCGTATCAAGCCGGGTCGCGTGATGTTCGAGATCGACGGTGTCGACGAGACCATCGCCCGCGAGGCTCTGCGTCTGGCCGCCATGAAGTTGCCGATCAAGACCCGCGTGGTCGTTCGCGAAGACTGGTAAGGTCTGACCGATCCATAAGACAGGGCAGGGCGGGGGAAACCCCGCCTTGTCTTTTGCCGCAGGGGGCTGTGAGAACAGCCCTTGTCAACTGAAGGGAACCGGCCTATACGGCCCCTTCATCCATCTCCACCGGGAATCAGGGTGACCCTGTCACAAGGGGCTCTCCGGTGACGTTGTTAAAAAGGACCGGCGACATGAACGCCCAGGAACTGCGCAATAAATCCCTCGATCAGCTCCGCGAGGATCTGGTTGCTCTGAAGAAAGAAGCATTCAACCTGCGCTTTCAACAGGCGACTGGCCAGCTGGAATCCACCGCCCGTATGAAGACGGTTCGCCGTGACGTGGCGCGTGTGAAGACCGTGCTGAACGAAAAAGCCGCCGCAGCGGCCGCAGAATAAGGAGCCTGACAGATGCCCAAACGTATTCTTCAAGGCACCGTGACCAGCACGGCAAACGCCCAGACCGTCACCGTTCTGGTGGAACGCCGCTTCACGCACCCTGTTCTGAAAAAGACCATCCGTAAGTCCAAGAAATACCGGGCTCACGATGAGACGAACGCTTTCAACGTCGGCGATACTGTCCGTATCCAGGAATGTGCGCCCAAGTCGAAAACGAAACGCTGGGAGGTTATCGCGTCCTAAGCGATAATCTTCCGGTTCATCGAAACCCTGGGGAAACGCCGATAATGGCCCCCAAAGGTCGGGAGAAACCAAATGATCCAGATGCAGACCAATCTGGATGTTGCTGACAACTCCGGCGCACGCCGGGTGCAGTGCATCAAGGTTCTCGGCGGTTCGCACCGTCGTTACGCATCCGTTGGCGACATCATCGTGGTGTCCGTCAAGGAAGCCATTCCGCGCGGTCGCGTGAAGAAGGGTGACGTCCGTAAGGCCGTCGTCGTACGCACCGCCAAGGAAGTTCGCCGTGAAGACGGCACCGCGATCCGTTTTGATCGCAACGCAGCAGTCATCCTGAACAACAACAACGAGCCGGTCGGCACCCGTATCTTCGGGCCGGTCGTTCGTGAGCTGCGCGCCAAGAACTTCATGAAAATCATCTCGCTCGCCCCGGAGGTGCTGTAAGATGGCTGCCAAGCTGAAAACAGGCGACAAGGTCGTCGTATTGGCCGGCAAGGACAAGGGCAAGCAGGGCACCATCACGTCCGTTGACCCCAAGGCCGGCAAAGCCGTGGTGGAGGGTCTGAACATGGCCATCCGTCACACACGTCAAAGCCAGACCAGCCAAGGCGGTCGCATCCCCAAGGCGATGCCGATCGATCTGTCGAACCTGGCCATGCTGGACAAGAACGGCAAGGCAACGCGCGTCGGCTTCAAGATCGAAGGCGACAAGAAAGTGCGTTTCGCCAAGACCACGGGGGACGTGATCGATGCTTGATACTGCTAACTATACCCCGCGTCTGAAGGCACTTTATGCCGAGACGATCAAGGCCGCTCTGAAGGAGGAATTCTCCTACAAGAACGACATGCAGATCCCGCGTCTGGACAAGATCGTCCTGAACATCGGCTGCGGTGCAGAAGCCGTGCGCGACAGCAAGAAGGCCAAATCGGCCGTCGAAGACCTGTCGACCATTGCCGGTCAGAAGGCCGTGACGACCATCGCCAAGAACTCGATCGCAGGTTTCCGCGTTCGTGAAGGCATGCCGATGGGCGCGAAAGTCACCCTGCGCGGTGACCGCATGTATGAATTCCTGGATCGTCTGATCACGATTGCAATGCCCCGTATCCGCGACTTTCGCGGCGTGCCCGGCAAATCCTTTGACGGTCGTGGCAACTATGCCATGGGCCTGAAAGAGCACATCGTGTTCCCCGAGATCAACTTCGACAAAGTCGATGAAGTCTGGGGTATGGACATAGTCATCGCCACCACCGCGAGAACCGACGCGGAAGCTAAGGCGCTGTTGAAGCACTTCAACATGCCCTTCAACAGCTAAGCGCGGGAGAGAGAGTTATGGCTAAGAAATCTATGATCGAACGCGAAAAGAAGCGTCAGGAGCTGGTGGACAAGTTCGCCGCCAAGCGCGCTGCGCTGAAGGCGATCGTGAACGACCAGTCCAAGCCGATGGAAGAGCGTTTCCGCGCCTCCCTGAAGCTGGCGAAACTGCCGCGCAACAGCTCTGCTGTGCGTCTGCACAACCGCTGCCAGCTGACCGGCCGTCCGCATGCGTATTACCGCAAGCTGAAACTGTCGCGTATCGCGCTGCGGGATCTGGGCTCCATGGGCCAGATTCCCGGCCTGGTGAAATCCAGCTGGTAAGGGAGAGAGTGATATGAACGATCCTATCGGCGATATGCTCACCCGTATCCGCAACAGCCAGATGCGCGGCAAGTCCACCGTGGTCACACCTGCGTCCAAGCTGCGTGCCTGGGTTCTGGATGTGCTGGCGGATGAAGGCTATATCCGCGGCTACGAGAAGGCGACGGATGAGAATGGTCACCCGACCCTTGTCATCAGCCTGAAATACTTTGATGGCACCCCCGTCATTCGCGAAATCAAGCGGGTCTCCAAGCCCGGGCGTCGCGTTTACATGGGCGTCAAGGATATCCCCTCGGTCCGTCAGGGCTTGGGTGTGTCGATTGTCAGCACGCCCAAGGGTGTGATGTCGGATGCAGCAGCACGCAGCGCCAATGTTGGCGGTGAAGTGCTCTGCACGGTCTTCTAAGGAGGAAGGCAATGTCTCGTATTGGTAAGAAACCGGTCGAGCTGCCCGCAGGCGTTTCGGCGTCCGTGTCCGGCCAGACCGTCGAAGTGAAGGGCCCCAAGGGCACCAAAAGCTTCAATGCAACCGACGACGTGACCATCAGCGTTGATGGCAATGTTGTTAAGATCACTCCGCGTGGCACGTCCAAGCGCGCCCGCCAGCAGTGGGGCATGTCCCGCTCGATGGTGGCGAACCTTGTGACCGGCGTCACTTCGGGCTTCAAGCGCGAGCTGGAGATCACCGGTGTGGGTTATCGTGCGGCGATCCAGGGCAATGTCCTGAAACTGTCGCTGGGCTATAGCCACGAAGTGAACTTCGAGGTTCCCGCCGGTGTGACGGTGACCTGCCCGAAGCAGACCGAAATCGTTGTCGAAGGTGACGACGCCCAGCTTGTGGGCCAGGTCGCGGCGAATATCCGCGAATGGCGCAAGCCCGAGCCCTATAAGGGCAAAGGTATCAAGTACAAGGGTGAGTACATCTTCCGCAAGGAAGGCAAGAAGAAGTAAGGACGCGAGAGATGGCAAACAGCAAAAGAACCCTGTTTCTGAAGCGCCGCCTGCGCGTTCGGAACAAATTGCGGAAGGTGAACGCTGGTCGCGTTCGTCTGTCCGTTCACCGCAGCAACAAGAACATCAGCGTCCAGCTGATCGACGATGTGCGTGGCGTCACCCTGGCTTCTGCCTCCACTCTGGAGAAGTCGCTGGGTGTGGTCGGCAAGAACAACGTCGAGGCAGCCGCAAAGGTGGGCGCGGCGATTGCCGAGCGTGCCAAGCAGGCCGGTGTCGAAGACTGCTACTTCGATCGTGGTGGTTTCCTCTTTCACGGGAAGGTGAAGGCTCTGGCCGACGCTGCCCGTGAAGGTGGCCTCAAGTTCTAAGGAGACGATAGAATGGCAAGAGAAGACAACCGCCGCGACCGTCGCGACCGCGAAGAGGCCGCACCGGAATTCGCCGATCGTCTGGTGGCGATCAACCGTGTGTCGAAAACCGTGAAGGGTGGTAAGCGTTTCGGCTTTGCTGCTCTGGTGGTGGTCGGCGATCAGAAGGGCCGTGTGGGCTTTGGCAAGGGTAAGGCGAAAGAAGTGCCCGAAGCCATCCGCAAAGCCACGGAGCAGGCCAAGCGCCAGATGATCCGTGTGCCGCTGCGCGAAGGCCGCACCCTGCACCATGACATGGAAGGGCGCCACGGCGCCGGGAAGGTCGTGATGCGGGCCGCACCGGAAGGGACCGGCATCATTGCCGGTGGTCCGATGCGCGCCGTGTTCGAGATGCTGGGCCTCAAGGACGTTGTGTCCAAGTCGCTCGGTTCGCAGAACCCCTACAACATGATCCGCGCCACCATCGACGGGCTGAAGAAAGAAACCAGCCCCCGTTCCGTGGCACAGCGTCGTGGCAAGAAGGTCGCCGATATCCTGCGCAAGGATGACGCACCGGTTGCCGAAGCGGCTGAAGCGTAAGGAACCGGAGCAATGGCAAAAACCATCGTCGTCAAGCAGATCGGCTCGCCGATCCGCCGCCCCGAGAAGCAGCGCCAGACCCTGATCGGTCTTGGTCTGAACAAGATGCACAAGACCCGCGAACTGGAGGACACCCCTTCGATCCGCGGCATGGTCGCCAAGATCCCGCATCTCGTCCAGATCATCGAAGAGCGCGAGTAATCCCATCGGGGCTGGTGCAAGCGCGCCCCGAGATCACATCAACGCCGTGGTCGGCCGCTCCCGTCGCTGGGGGCCGCATCCGGCACAAGGAGAAGCGACATGAAACTGCATGAACTGCACGACAACGACGGCGCCACCAAGAAACGCAAGCGCGTTGGTCGTGGTCCTGGCTCCGGCACCGGTAAGACTGGTGGCCGTGGTATCAAAGGTCAGAAATCCCGTTCGGGTGTGTCCATCGGCGGCTATGAAGGCGGCCAGATGCCGCTCTATCAGCGTCTGCCCAAGCGTGGCTTCAACAAGCCGAACCGCAAGGCATTTGCCGTTCTGAACCTTGGAATCCTCCAGAAGTTCATCGAAGCCGGCAAGATCGACGCGAAGCAGCCGATCACCGAAGACGTGCTGGTTGCGTCCGGTCTGGTCCGCCGCAAGCTGGACGGAGTGCGTATTCTGGCCAAGGGTGATTTCTCGTCCAAGGTTACGCTGAACGTCACCGGCGCATCGGCGCAAGCCATCGAAGCTGTCGAGAAACTGGGCGGCGCCCTGACCGTCACGGCGGCAGCCAAGGCCCCTGCGGCTGAATAACGGGTTGTGAGCGGCGCGCGCGCCGCTTACATAGACCCTAGTTTTCCAAAACGCCGCCTGAGCCGGAAAACCGCTCTGGCGGCGTTGTCACATGAGAGAGACCGCGAATGGTATCTGCAGCAGAACAAATGGCGGCGAACACCAGCTGGGCCGCCTTGGGCAAGGCAACCGATCTTCGCAACCGCATCTTCTTCACGCTTGGCCTTCTTATCGTCTATCGTCTTGGCACCTTCATTCCGGTGCCGGGAATCGATGGCGCTTCGTTGCGCGAGTTCATGGAAGGTGCGGCGGCCGGTATCGGTGGCATCCTGTCGATGTTCACCGGTGGTGCGCTTGGCCGGATGGGCATTTTTGCCCTTGGCATCATGCCTTACATTTCGGCCTCGATCATCGTGCAACTTCTGGCCTCGATGGTCCCCAAGCTTGAACAGCTCAAGAAAGAGGGCGAGCAGGGCCGCAAGAAGATCAACCAGTACACCCGCTATGGCACTGTGTTTCTGGCGACATTGCAGGCCTATGGCTTGGCCGTCAGTCTTGAAGCGGGCGATCTGGTAACGGATCCCGGCCTGTTCTTCCGCGCCTCCTGCGTGATCACGCTGGTTGGCGGCACCATGTTCCTGATGTGGCTGGGTGAGCAGATCACCGCACGCGGCATTGGTAACGGCATCTCGCTGATTATTTTTGTCGGCATCGTGGCCGAGATTCCGGCCGCACTGGCGCAGTTCTTCAGCCAGGGCCGTTCGGGTGCCATCAGCCCGGCCGTGATCGTCGGTGTGATCGTGATGGTGATCGCGACCATTGCCTTCGTGGTGTTCATGGAAAGGGCCTTGCGCAAGATCCATATCCAGTATCCCCGCCGTCAAGCAGGCATGAAGATCTATGAAGGGGGCTCGTCCAGCCTGCCGGTCAAGGTCAACCCTGCGGGCGTTATTCCGGCGATCTTCGCAAGCTCGCTGCTGCTACTGCCTGCGACGGTCAGCACTTTCTCGGGTGCGGATACAGGGCCGGTGATGTCAACGATCATGGCCTATTTCGGGCCGGGACAGCCGCTCTACCTGCTGTTCTTTGTCGTGATGATCGTGTTCTTCTCGTATTTCTATACGTTCAACGTGTCGTTCAAACCCGATGACGTGGCCGAGAACCTGAAGAACCAGAACGGTTTTGTGCCCGGCATCCGCCCCGGCAAGAAAACGGCCGAGTATCTTGAGTATGTGGTGAGCCGCATTCTGGCGTTGGGGTCGGCCTATCTGGCGGCGGTCTGTCTGCTGCCCGAGATCCTGCGGAACGAGTTGGCGATCCCCTTCTACTTCGGTGGCACCTCGGTTCTGATCGTGGTGTCGGTGACGATGGATACGATCCAGCAGGTTCAAAGCCATCTGCTGGCCCATCAGTATGAAGGTCTGATCGAGAAGTCGCAGTTGCGTGGCAAAGGCAAGAAACGCACGACCAGAAAGGCTCCGGCGCGCAGATGAATATCATCCTTCTCGGGCCCCCGGGGGCTGGCAAAGGCACACAGGCGCGTCATCTGGTCGAAACGCGCAACATGATCCAGTTGAGCACAGGTGACATGTTGCGCGAGGCACGGACCAGCGGCACCGAGATGGGCCGTATCGTCGCCGATGTGATGGATCGCGGCCAGCTTGTGACGGATGAGATCGTGATCGGTCTGATCCGCGAGAAGCTGGAAGGCGACAAGGCGGGCGGCTTCATCTTTGACGGCTTTCCCCGCACGCTGCCGCAGGCCGATGCTCTGGCAGCACTTCTGGCTGCTACAGGTGAGAAGCTGGATGCGGTGATCGAGATGCAGGTCGATGACGCGGCGTTGGTCGCGCGGATTACTGGCCGTTTCACCTGCGGCGATTGCGGCGAGGTCTATCATGACGTCACCCATCGTCCGGCGGTGGATGGTGTCTGTGATAAATGCGGCGGCACCAACATGAAGCGGCGCGCTGATGATAACGAAGACAGTCTGCGTCAGCGGCTCATGGAATATTACAAAAAGACTTCGCCGCTGATCGGCTATTACTATGCCAAGGACCAGTTACGCACAGTCGATGGTCTTGCGGAAATCGAGGATGTGCAGAAGGCGATTGCCGCCATTCTGGACTGATCCTCGCTGATTGCCGGAAACCTGGGGCGGGGGGCTTGACGGCCCCCGCTTTTCTACATAACCAGCCCTATCTCGAACATGAGAGATGATTCTACGCGGGTCGCGCCCGACAACGAATCGACACCTGAATTCAGCTGCGGCCCGATGGCACGATGCCTCGGGCCTACGTTGTGAAAAAAGGTTCTGGCACCACGGAACCGCAACGAAAAGGAAAGTGACACGTGGCACGTATCGCCGGCGTAAACATCCCGACCCAGAAACGGGTCCCGATCGCCCTGACTTATATCACCGGAATTGGCCATACGTCGGCCAAGGCCATCTGTGACGCCGTGAACATCGACGCAACCCGTCGTGTGAACGAACTCTCGGACGCCGAAGTCCTCGCCATCCGCGAGCATATCGACGCGAACTACACCGTCGAGGGCGACCTGCGCCGTGAGACGCAGATGAACATCAAGCGCCTGATGGACCTTGGCTGCTACCGCGGCCTGCGTCACCGTCGGAACCTGCCGGTTCGCGGCCAGCGCACCCATACCAACGCTCGCACCCGCAAAGGCCCCGCAAAGGCCATTGCTGGCAAGAAGAAATAAGGGAGGGCTGCATCAATGGCACGTGATACCCGTCGCGGAGGCAAGAAGAAGGTCTCCAAGAACATCGCCGCTGGCGTGGCGCATGTGAACTCTTCGTTCAACAACACCAAGATCCTGATCTCGGACGTGCAGGGCAATGCGATTGCATGGTCCTCGGCTGGCACCATGGGCTTCAAGGGGTCGCGTAAGTCGACTCCCTATGCTGCTCAGATGGCTGCTGAAGACGCGGGCAAGAAAGCACAGGAACACGGCGTCAAGACGCTGGAAGTCGAAGTGCAGGGCCCCGGTTCTGGCCGTGAAAGTGCGCTGCGCGCTCTGGCGGCTGTTGGGTTCAACATCACCTCGATCCGTGATGTCACCCCGATCGCGCACAATGGCTGCCGCCCTCCGAAGCGTCGCCGGGTCTGATCCCTTTTCATTATCTTGGGGCCGCGCCTTGCGCACGGCCCCTCGACGTCATTTAGAAACCTCGGGCGTCTTGGCCTTTTGGACATGAGGACAAGACAAGAATGGAGGGACGCATGATCCACAAGAATTGGGCTGAGCTGATCAAGCCGACACAGCTTGACGTGAAGCCGGGCAACGATCCAACCCGTCAGGCCACTGTGATCGCAGAACCGCTGGAGCGTGGCTTTGGCCTGACGCTGGGCAACGCGCTGCGTCGCATCCTGATGTCGTCGCTGCAAGGCGCGGCCATCACCTCGGTGCAGATTGACAACGTTCTGCACGAGTTTTCGTCGGTTGCCGGTGTGCGGGAAGATGTCACCGACATCATTCTGAACCTCAAGGGTGTATCGATCCGCATGGAAGTCGAAGGCCCCAAGCGTCTGAGCGTCAGCGCGAAGGGTCCGGGCGTTGTTACCGCCGGCGACATTTCCGACAGCGCAGGGATCGAGATCCTGAACAAGGATCATGTGATCTGCCACCTGGACGATGGTGCCGATCTTTACATGGAACTGACGGTCAATACCGGTAAGGGCTATGTTTCGGCTGACAAGAACAAGCCGGAAGATGCACCCATCGGTCTGATCCCGATCGACGCGATCTATTCGCCGATCAAGCGCGTGTCCTATGAGGTGCAGCCCACCCGTGAGGGTCAGGTGCTGGATTACGACAAGCTGACCATGAAGATCGAGACCGACGGGTCGCTGACCCCGGATGATGCCGTGGCCTATGCCGCGCGTATCCTGCAGGATCAGCTGTCGATCTTCGTCAACTTCGACGAACCTGAAAGCGCCACCCGTTCGGATGACGATGACGGTCTGGAGTTCAACCCGCTTCTGCTGAAGAAAGTGGACGAACTGGAGCTGTCGGTGCGTTCGGCCAACTGCCTGAAGAACGACAACATCGTCTATATCGGCGATCTGATCCAGAAGACCGAAGCCGAGATGCTGCGCACCCCGAACTTCGGCCGCAAGTCCTTGAACGAGATCAAGGAAGTGCTGTCGGGCATGGGGCTGCACCTTGGCATGGACGTCGAGGACTGGCCGCCAGACAATATCGAAGATCTGGCGAAGAAGTTCGAAGACGCTTTCTGATCTTGCTTGGGGGGCGGGGAAACCTGCCCCTCCAATGCCCGCACTGGCGGGGACAATATGGGCACGGTGCCCCAAGGAGAGTGGCTGACCCGCATCGGCCACCGGACAAAGCAAACAAGCTTCGTAAAGCTTAAAGGAGAACGACAATGCGTCACGCAAGAGGCTACCGCCGCCTGAACCGCACCCATGAGCACCGCAAGGCGCTGTGGGCGAACATGGCTGGCTCGCTCATTGAACACGAGCAGATCAAGACCACGCTGCCCAAGGCAAAAGAACTGCGCCCGATCGTTGAAAAGCTGATCACGCTGGGCAAGCGCGGCGATCTGCATGCCCGCCGTCAGGCTGCATCGCAGCTCAAGCAGGACGCCTATGTGGCGAAACTGTTCGACATCCTGGGCCCGCGCTACAAGGACCGTCAGGGCGGCTATGTCCGCATCATGAAGGCCGGTTTCCGTTATGGAGACATGGCACCGATGGCGATCATCGAATTCGTGGACCGCGACCCGAATGCAAAAGGCGCCGGCGACAAGGCCCGCGTCGCAGCCGAAGAAGCTGTCGAGGATTGATCCTGCGGCCACTGGCCCAAGGTTCCGAACCCCCGCCCCGCACAGGGCGGGGGTTTTGCGTTTCGGACCTCTCGCGCTGGAACTTGCATATCCGGGTCCTGCCGCTCATATCAGGGCAAAGGAAAAAGGAGGATGTGATGCTCCGCTCCGCTCTTGTCATCCTGTCGGTGATGTCCGCAGTGTTGGCGCCCCTTCCTCTGGCGGCACAGATGCGCGTGCCTGCCAGTCAGGCCGAGATCCAGATGGGCTTTGCGCCGTTGGTGAAAGAGGCCGCGCCCGCGGTCGTCAATATCTACGCCAAGCGCGTTGTCGCGGTGCGCGACAGCCCTTTTGCTGGCGATCCATTCTTCGAGGGTCTGTTTCGCGATTTTGGCACCGTGCGCCCGCAGGTGCAGAACAGCCTTGGCTCTGGGGTGATCCTGTCGGCCGATGGGATCGTGGTGTCGAACTATCACGTTGTGGGCGAGGCGACGGATATTCGCATCGTGCTGGCCGACCGGCGCGAATTCAACGCCTCTGTGATCCTGGGAGACGAAGAAAGCGATCTGGCGCTTCTGCAGCTGGAAGGCGCGGCGGACCTGCCTGCGCTTTCCCTGCGCGACAGTGACAGCGTCGAGGTGGGGGAATTGGTGCTGGCCATCGGCAATCCCTTTGGCGTCGGCCAGACGGTCAGCAGCGGCATCGTATCTGGGCTGGCAAGGTCGGGCACCGCGTCGGGCACGGGCCGGGGGTATTTCATCCAGACGGATGCGGCGATCAATCCTGGCAATTCCGGCGGGGCGCTGATCGACGTGAACGGCGATCTGATCGGGGTCAATACCTCGATCCTGACACGGTCGGGTGGATCGAACGGGATCGGTTTCGCCATTCCCGCCAATCTGGTTGCCCGCTTTGTCGAGCAGGCCCGCGAAGGACGCACGCGGTTCGAGCGGCCATGGGCGGGCATGTCTGGGCAGTCGGTCGATGCGGATATCGCGGCCTCCCTTGGATTGACGCGTCCGGGCGGTATCCTGATTTCCGGGCTGCATCCGGCCAGTCCCTTTGCCGATGCGGGCCTTGCGCCCGGTGACGTGATTCTGTCCGTGGATGGCCAGCCGGTGAACACGCCCGCCGAGATGGTCTTTCGTATGAGCGTGGCAGGTTTGGGTGAAGTGGCGCAGGTCACGACCATGCGCGATGGAGTGGAAACCACCGTCGCGGTGGAGTTGCGTGCCGCGCCTGATACGCCTCCGCGTGATCGGCGCGAGATGGACGAGCGCACGCCCTTGCCGGGCCTTGTGGTGCTGAACGTGAACCCAGCCGTTCTGGCCGAGTTCAACCTGCCGTTGGCCACCGGCGGGGTGATCGTTGAAAATCCCGGTCCATATGGTGCGCGGCTGGGGATTCAGCCGGGTGATGTGATCCTTGCCATCAATGGCGCGGCCATAGCTCAGACAGGGCAGGTGTCTGACGCGCTGGTGGACGCGATTGCAGCCCGGGCCTTGTCGATTGATCTGCAACGCGGCTTGCAACGCCTTTCGCTCCGCAGCAGGCTCTAGGGCGATGGCGGATCTGTTTGATAATGGCGCGACCGAGCCTGCAAAGGCGGGCCCACGTCCGCTGGCCGACAGGTTGAGACCGCAGCGGCTGGATCAGGTGATCGGGCAGGAACAGGTGCTGGGGCCGGATGCGCCTTTGGGGGTGATGCTGTCCTCGGGGTCGCTGCCCTCGTTGATTCTGTGGGGGCCGCCCGGTGTGGGCAAGACTACCATCGCACGGCTTCTGGCGGATGAGACGGATCTGCATTTCGTCCAGATCAGCGCGATCTTCACTGGCGTGCCTGAACTGCGAAAGGTGTTCGAGGCCGCCAAGATGCGCCGCGCGAACGGGCAGGGGACGCTGCTGTTCGTGGATGAGATCCACCGTTTCAACAAGGCTCAGCAGGACGGGTTTCTGCCGCATATGGAAGACGGCACGATCCTTCTGGTGGGGGCTACGACCGAGAACCCGAGTTTCGAACTGAATGCGGCGTTGTTGAGCCGCGCGCAGGTTCTGGTCCTCAAGCGGCTGGAACTTGCAGATCTGGAGCGTCTGGCGCAGCGGGCCGAAAAGGAGATGGCCCGTGCTCTTCCACTGACCGGACCTGCGCGCGAGGCCTTGTTGGAAATGGCCGATGGGGATGGGCGCGCGCTTTTGAACCTGATCGAGCAGGTGGCCGCATGGAAGGTCGAGGGCAAGCTGGATACCGACGCGCTGGCGACACGGTTGATGAAGCGGGCGGCGAAATACGACAAGTCGGGGGATGAGCACTACAACCTGATTTCTGCGTTGCACAAATCCGTGCGTGGTTCGGACCCGGATGCTGCGCTTTATTGGTTCGCCCGCATGCTGACCGGGGGCGAGGACCCGCGCTATCTGGCCCGCCGTCTGACCCGGATGGCGGTCGAGGATATCGGCCTTGCCGATCCGCAGGCGCAAGCCGTGTGTTTGCAGGCTTGGGAGACTTATGAACGGCTTGGCAGCCCCGAGGGGGAGTTGGCGCTGGGCCAGGCGGTGGCCTATCTGGCGCTCGCGCCGAAATCCAATGCGGGCTATGTGGGTTTCAAGGCGGCGATGGCGCTGGCGCGCCAGACCGGGTCCGAACCGCCGCCGAAACATATCCTGAATGCACCCACCAAGCTGATGAAGGAACAGGGTTACGGGGCAGACTACGCCTATGACCACGATGCCGAGGATGGCTTTTCCGGGCAGAACTATTTCCCCGACGGGGTGAAGCGGCCAGTCCTCTATCAACCGGTCGAGCGTGGGTTCGAGCGGGAGTTGAAACGCCGCCTCGATTACTTTGCCAAGTTGCGGGCCAAACGCGGTCCGGGCTGAACCCGCCGGGGCGGGTGAACCATGGGAAAACTTGACATTCCCCGCCCCCCTCGCCACTGGTGCGGACATGTTGAGCACGCTTTTTCAGGTTGCCCTTGGCGGCGCTATAGGGGCTTCGGCCCGTTATCTGACCTCGCTTGGCGCCGTGCGCTTTCTGGGGGCAGGTTTCCCATGGGGCACATTGGCGGTGAACGTGATCGGATCGTTCCTGATGGGGCTTCTGGTCGTGGTTCTGGCGCAGCGCGACGACACCCGACTGGCCCCCTTTCTGTTGACGGGCCTGCTTGGCGGGTTCACGACATTCTCGGCCTTTTCGCTTGATGCGATGGCCCTTTACGAGCGGGGCGAGACTATGCTGGCCGCTTTCTATGTGGGGGCGTCGGTGATCCTGTCGCTCAGCGCGCTGGCGCTGGCCATGGTGGTCGCGAGAGAGGTATTCCAATGAGCCGTGTCCAGACCATTCCCGTGTCCGAGGCGGATAGCGATCAACGGCTGGACCGTTGGCTGCGCCGCATCTTTCCGCATCTGACCCAAGGCATGGTCGAGAAAATGTGCCGCAAGGGTGAATTGCGTGTGGACGGTGGCCGTGTGAAAGCGGCAACCCGGCTTTCCGCAGGTCAACAGGTCCGCGTGCCGCCTTTGCCCGATCCGGAACAGATGACCGTTGTGACCGAGACGCGGATGTCTCCGTCCGATGTCAAGATGATGCAGGACGCGGTGATCTACCGGGACGACCATATCATCGCGCTGAACAAGCCGGCTGGTCTGCCAACGCAAGGCGGCAGCAAGACTGTCAAACATGTGGACGGATTGGCCGAGGCGCTTCGCTTTGGCTATGACGAAAAACCGCGTCTGGTGCATCGTCTGGACAAGGACACGACCGGCGTTCTGGTGCTGGCCCGCGACCGCAAGACTGCCGCCGCACTGACCGAGGCGTTCCGCCATCGTGAGACGCGCAAGATCTATTGGGCGCTGGTTGCCGGAGTGCCGACCCCCTATCTAGGCGAGATCAAGTTCGGTCTGGTCAAGGCACCGGGGCATGGGGCCAAGGGCGAGGGCGAGAAGATGCTGGCCGTCCATCCCCGCGACATCGACAAGACTCCCGGCGCGAAACGCGCGCATACCCTTTATGCAACGCTTTACCGCGTGGGCGGGCGCGCCTCTTGGGTGGCGATGGAGCCGCTGACGGGTCGCACGCATCAGCTGCGCGCGCATATGGCCGAGATCGGTCATCCCATTATCGGGGATGGCAAATATGGCGGGTCAGGGCAGGAGAACCTTGGCGATGGCTGGGGTGCGCAATTGGGTGGGATCATTTCCAAGAAGCTGCACCTGCACGCGCGGATGCTGCGCTTCGAGCATCCCCACACGCGCAAGGTTGTGACCATCACGGCGCCGCTGCCGGATCACATGGCCCATAGCTGGGACACCTTCGGCTGGACCGAGGATCTGGCCGCCGAAGACCCGTTCGAGGCGCTGCGGTGACGGATCGTTTGAGATTGGTAATCTTTGATGTCGACGGCACGCTGGTCGACAGTCAGGCTGATATTCTGGGTGCGATGGCCGCATCCTTTGCAATGCAGGGGCTGGATGTGCCGCCACGTGAGGCTGTGCTGTCCATCGTGGGGCTATCCCTGACCGAGGCGATGGCGCGACTGGTGCCCGATTTGCCCGTGGTGCTGCGCGACGAACTGGTGGCGGGGTACAAGCAATCCTACATGCGTTCGCGTCTGGACAGCGACACGCGCCAGACATCACCGCTCTATCCAGGTGCGCGCGATGTGCTGGATCTTCTCTCGCGCCAGTCTCACACGCTGCTGGGGGTCGCCACGGGCAAGTCGCAGCGGGGTCTGGACGCCTTGATCGCCAGTCACGGGCTGGAGGGGTTGTTCCTGACGCGGCAGGTGGCAGATCATCATCCGTCCAAGCCGCATCCCTCGATGCTGCTGGCGGCGATGCGCGAAACCGGGGTTGATCCGGCGGATGCGGTCATGGTGGGGGATACAAGCTATGACATGGACATGGCCCGCGCCGCCGGAATCCGGGGGATCGGGGTCAGTTGGGGCTATCACGCGCCCGCTGCCCTGACATCGGCAAGTTGCGTGATCGACCGTTTCGATGATCTCCCCGTCCGGCTGGAGGAACTCTGGAGGATCGCGGCATGAGCGAGTGGAAGGCGAAACGGTTCTGGACAGAGGCCAACGTGGTGCCGATCGAGGGTGGGTTCACCGTCCAACTGGATGGTCGCGCCGTCAAGACACCCGCCAAGACGCCGCTGATCGTGCCGACCCGCGCCATGGCCGTGGCGATCGCCGCCGAATGGGACGCGCAGGAGGGAGCCATCGACCCGCGCACCATGCCCGTCACACGTTCCGCCAATGCCGCCATCGACAAGGTCGCAGTCCAGCATGCCGAGGTTGCGCAGATGATCGCGGATTATGGCGACAGTGACATGCTGTGCTACCGCGCGCCGGGGCCTGTTGAACTGATCCAGCGGCAGGCGCAGATGTGGGACCCGCTGCTGGACTGGGCCGAGGCCGAACTGGGTGTGCGCCTGTCCACGGCCTCGGGCGTGGTTCATGTGCCGCAGGATCCGGCGGTGCTGGCGCAACTGTCGTCCCGAGTTCATGCGATGGACAATTTTACCCTCGCCGCATTTCACGATCTGGTCAGTTTGTCGGGGTCACTGATTCTCGGATTTGCGGCACAGATGGATCATCTTTCGGCGGATGAGATCTGGCGGCTGTCGCGTCTGGATGAGGACTGGCAGATCGAACAATGGGGGGCGGACGACGAGGCCGAGGCTTTGGCCGAGACGAAACGATCTGCCTTTCTGCACGCGAAATCCTTCCATGATCTTTCGCGCCGGACAGATTGACCGCCCATTCCGGAGGCTACCGCTACGGAAACAGGCATTCCTGCTTTCCAAAACGTGATGAGTGACTTGACGGATTGCGATGAATCCGCCCAATGTTAGCACCATTGAGGGGTGCTGCCCCTCTGAACCAGCCAACCCAGCCCTGGGCCGGGAGAAACGCTCTGCTGAAAGAGCGGTCAATCAGGAAGAGGTAAAAATGAACAAAAAGGTATTCTTGGGTGCACTGACGGTCGCGGGCCTTGCTGCCGGCGCTTCGGCTGCGGCGACCATTGACGATGTCAAGGCGCGCGGCAGCCTCAAGTGTGGCTCGAACGAAGGCCTGGCCGGCTTCGCGGCTCCGGATGCCAATGGCGTCTGGCAGGGCTTTGACGTCTCGCTGTGCCGTGCCATCGCGGCTGCCGTTCTGGGCGATGCACAGGCCGTGGAATTCGTTCCGCTGACCAGCCAGACCCGTTTCACCGCGCTGGCGGCTGGCGAAGTTGACGTTCTGATCCGCAACTCCACCTGGACCTTCTCGCGCGATACCGACCTGAAACTGGATTTTGTCGGTGTGAACTACTACGACGGTCAAGGCTTCATGGTCCGCAATGACATCGGCGTGTCCTCGGCCAAGGAACTGGACGGCACCACGGTCTGCATCCAGACCGGCACCACCACCGAGCTGAACCTCGCTGATTTCTTCCGTGTGAACAACATCAGCTATGAGCCGGTTCCGGTTGCCACCAACGCCGAAGGCCAGCAGCAGTATCTGGCCGGTGCTTGCGACGTCTACACGACGGATATCTCGGGCCTGGCCGCGACCCGCGCTACTTTCGAGAACGCGGGCGAACATGTGATTCTGCCGGAAGTCGTCTCGAAAGAGCCGCTTGGACCCGCAGTGCGCCATGGTGACAGCGAGTGGGGCGATATCGTCCGCTGGACCCTGAACGCGCTGATCGCGGCTGAAGAGTATGGCGTGACCTCGGCCAACGTGATGGAGCTGGCCGCAGGCCCGACCACCAACCCCGAGATCAATCGTCTGCTGGGCACCGAAGGTGAACTGGGCGCAATGATCGGTCTGGACAAGGATTGGGCCGTCCGCGCGATTGCCGCCGTTGGCAACTACGGCGAAGTGTTCGAGCGTAACATCGGCGAGGCCACCCCGATCGGTCTGGCCCGTGGTCTGAACGCACAGTGGACCGAAGGCGGCCTGCTCTACGCACCGCCTTTCCGCTGATCATGTAACGAACAGGGGTCCGGCCATGTGCCGGGCCCCTTTTCTGTTACCCGTCTGATTGAATGTAGAACCTTCGCGGGTCAGGTCCTTGCCTGACCTCATGTCTCTCATTTTCTGTTCAGGAGTGCGCATGGCCGAAGCGACAGACCCACCGCGCGAGACCTTCCGCCTAAGCCAGCTTCTTTACGATGCGCGATACCGCTCGATGACCATTCAGGTTGTCGCGGCGATCCTCATCATGCTTCTGCTGGTCGAGCTGGTTGACAATACGGTGACGAACCTTGCCGCTCTGGGCAAGGATATCCGCTTCGGCTTCCTCTGGAGCACAGCCGGATATGACATCAACCAGCAGCTGATACCGTTCACGTCACAGGATACGCATGCGCGCGCCGCCTTGGTGGGGATCCTGAACACGTTGGTTGTGGCAGCACTCGGCTGTATTCTGGCCACGATCATTGGTGTGCTGGCAGGTGTCCTGCGCCTGTCCAGCAACTGGATCGTTGCCAAGATCATGACCTTCTATGTCGAGGCGATGCGCAATACGCCTTTGCTGATCTGGATCCTGATCGTTTTCGCCGTCATGACCGAAGCCACGCCGCAACCGCGCGAGTTCCGCGAGGGGGGCAGCGCCTCGATGATCCTGTGGGACAGTGTCGCCATCTCGAACCGGGGCGTGTATATCCCGCGCCCGATCTGGGCTGAGGGCTCCGGTTTTGTTGTCGCGGTCTTTGTCCTGTCCGTTATCGGCATCTTTGTGCTGCGCCATATTGCCCGCAAAAGGCAGCAGGATACCGGACAGATTCTGCCCGTGTTCCGCCTGTCGCTGGCGTTGTTCTTCGTGCCGACACTGTTGGCCTATTTCCTGATGGGTCGTCCGGTCACGCTGGAAACGCCGGAACTGGGTGGCTTCAACTTTGCGGGTGGTCTCCAGATCCGCAACTCCTTCATCGCGCTGTGGCTGGCACTTTCGCTCTATACCTCGGCCTTCATCGCCGAGATCGTGCGTTCGGGCATCCTTGCCATTTCGAAGGGACAGACAGAGGCGGCTTTCGCGCTGGGTATCCAGCCCAATCGCACGATGCAGTTGATCATCCTGCCTCAGGCGCTGCGGGTGATCATCCCGCCGCTGATCTCGCAATATCTGAACCTGACCAAGAACTCGTCGCTGGCCATCGCCGTGGGATATATGGACGTGCGTTCGACCCTTGGCGGGATCACGATCAACCAGACCGGCCGCGAACTGGAGGGGATGCTGCTTCTGGGCATTTTCTATCTGATCACCAGTCTGATCATCTCGGCCGTGATGAATCTGTACAACTCCAGCGTCAAGCTGAAGGAGCGGTGACATGAGCGCAGGAAGAACCGAACCCGTCGCTTTCGTCCGGCGCGACATGTTGGCCCCCGCAGCTCCGCCTCCGGGTCAGGTTGGCGTGATCCGTTGGGTGCGTGAGAACCTTGTATCGTCATGGTTCAACGCGATTTTGACTGCTTTGTCGCTCTATGCGATCTGGTATGTGCTGTCGGGCGTTTTGCCGTGGACGCTGAACGGGGTGTGGAATGCCACCTCGTTGAATGACTGTCGTGCAATCCGCGACGCGCGCGGGTTGGAGTCGGCGGCTTGCTGGGCCGTGATCAATGAACGCTGGTTGCAGATCCTGTTCGGGTTTTACCCGACCGATGACCGCCTGCTGGCCACCCTTTTCAACGCGGAGGCTCTGGCGGCGGCCGGGGGGGCGGATGCTGTGTTCAACGGCGGCCTCAACGCGACTCAACGGGTCGAATTCGTCTCCGGCATGAAAAACGAACTAAGCAATGGCCTGATCTTCCTGTTCGGCTACTGGCGTCCGCTGATGGCGCTGGCGCTGCTGGTTGTTGCGGTGGCTCCAATCCTTTACTCGGGCTTGCCGCGGGTGATGCTGTGGTTCTCGCTGGCGTTTCCATTTGTGGCCTTCTTCCTGCTCTGGGGCGGGTCGGTCTGGCTTCCGATTCTGGTGGCCTTGGGGCTTGTGGCGACCGTCTTGATAGGCCGTGCCGTCGGGGCCAGATTCGGCATGTTGGGCGGAACAATTGCCGGGCTTGCGGCCTTTCTGGTGATTTTCATGAACCCGCTGTCCTTCCTCGGCGTCACGGGGCTGTTCCCGCTGCTGCCGAAGGTTCTGAGCGTGATGGACAGCATACTGCCATGGGGGCTCACGGCTATTCCGTCCGACCAGTTTGGCGGCTTCATGCTGGCCATCATCATCGGCACATCGGGGATTGTGCTGTCGCTGCCGCTGGGCATCGTGCTGGCGCTGGGTCGGCAGTCGTCGATGCCACTGATCAAGTGGGTCTGCGTGTCCTTCATCGAGGTGATCCGTGGCGTGCCGCTGATCGTGTGGCTGTTCACGGCCTCCTTGCTGCTGAACTACTTCCTGCCGCCGGGCACGACCTTTGACCTGCTGTTGCGGGTGATCATCATGGTCACGCTGTTCGCTTCGGCCTATCTGGCTGAAGTGGTGCGCGGCGGTCTGGCCGCGCTGCCGAACGGGCAGTACGAAGCCGCCAACTCGCTGGGTTTGGATTACTGGAAATCCATGCGGTTGATCATCCTGCCGCAGGCGCTCAAGATCTCGATCCCGGGTATCGTGAACACCTTCATTGGCCTGTTCAAGGATACGACGTTGGTTGTCTTCATCGGTCTGCGCGATCCGCTGGGCCTGACCAACGCGATCCGCGCCACGGCAGAATGGAACGGTATCTACTGGGAACTCTACATCTTCGTGGGACTGCTGTTCTTCGTGTTCTGCTTCTTCATGTCCCGTTATTCCATGTATCTGGAGCATCGCCTCCGGACCGATCACCGTTGAGGAGAGTATGATGGCCGAGATTGCACCGCAGACTGGCTCGATCGAACGTGTGGCTGCCAATGTCTCTGACGAGGTGGCGATTTCCATCGAGAAGATGAACAAGTGGTTTGGCAGCTTCCATGTGCTGCGCGACATTGACCTGACCGTCTATCGTGGCGAGCGGATCGTGATTGCGGGACCGTCGGGCTCGGGTAAGTCGACGCTGATCCGCTGCATCAACGCGCTGGAGGAACATCAGAAGGGCAAGATCACCGTGGATGGCACAGTGTTGTCATCCGACCTCAAGAATATCGACCGGATCCGGTCCGAGGTTGGGATGGTGTTCCAGCACTTCAACCTGTTCCCGCATCTGACGATTCTGGAGAACTGCACCCTTGCACCGATCTGGGTGCGCAAGATCCCCAAGCGCGAAGCCGAAGAGATCGCGATGCATTTCCTGACCAAGGTGAAAATCCCCGAACAGGCCGACAAATATCCCGGTCAGTTGTCCGGTGGTCAGCAGCAGCGCGTCGCGATTGCCCGGTCGCTGTGTATGCGTCCGCGGATTATGCTGTTTGACGAGCCGACATCGGCGCTGGACCCCGAGATGATCAAGGAGGTTCTGGACACAATGGTCAGTCTGGCCGAAGAAGGCATGACCATGCTCTGCGTGACGCATGAGATGGGCTTTGCGCGTCAGGTGGCCAACCGCGTGATCTTCATGGATCAGGGGCAGATCGTGGAACAGAACGAACCGGAAGAGTTCTTCAACAACCCGCAATCCGAGCGGACCAAACTGTTCCTGAGCCAGATTCTGGGTCACTGATCCGTCGTTTGACAGCCTTGGGCGCCGTCATCCACGGATGGCGGCGTTTCTATGTCAGATCGGCAGGAATGACGAAGGCTTCGGCGCGACCGGTACCCCAGCGCAGATCGGACCAGCTCTCGATCTTGAACCGCGCCACCAGCGTGGCAGATGTCGGATAGTCGTCAAAGCGCGGATGATCCGGGGCATGGGCCAACAGGTCGGCGGCAAAGGCGGCGATGCCGGGATTGTGCCCGACCATCAACACAGCCTTGCCTGTGGCCTGTTGCAGGGTCTCCAGCATGGTGTCCTTGTCGGCATGATAGAGGGCAGGGAGGAACCGCACAGGTGCGGTGAGCGACAGCCCCTCCAATGTCTGCCGCGTGCGGGTCGCGGTCGAGCACAGCACCTCATCGGGCATATAGCCCTGCGCCCGTAGCCAGTCGCCCATCGCAGGGGCATCACCTGAGCCACGCGCGTTCAAGGGCCGGTCATGATCAGCCAAGCCAGAGTGGGCCCAGTCGGATTTGGCGTGTCGCATCAGAATCAGAGTCAGGGTCATCGAAAGGCTTTCATGTGAAAGGCGGATTGCTCTGGCAATCTGCCATGCCGCTGGCTGACGGGACAGACCCGGCGCACCGCACAGCCGCGTTCCATGCAGTCCTGACCGGAACTGCCCGTGATATAGGCACGACAGGCTGGCACGTCATAGCCATCCGCCCCCAGCGCACCGACGGGACAGGCCGTCAGGCAGGGCTTGTCGGCACAGGACAGGCAGGGGGCCTGCGTCGGTGGTGGCGGGAGGGCAAGGCGGCCGCGCAATGCCAGTGCCCCGCGAAACGAGATGAACAGCCCTGCGCGATCATGCACCAGTAGCCGCACGGGCGACGCCCAGACCCGCCCCGAGGACAAGGCCCATGCATAGAAGGGATGAAATGGCGGACCGCCGAAGGGAAACAGCGGCGTTGCCCCCATATCCTGCGCCAGTTGACCGATCACACGCAGGGACCAGCGGTCCATCGGATCGGGTGCGCCGTCACGATATTCCGGACTGTCCATGAAGGACGGCCAGAACGCAGGCTCGTGCGGGGCCAGCAGGATCAGCGTGCCCGTGCCCGCAGGACAGGCGTGAGAGGGTCCGGGATGAAAAGCCCCCGCGATATCAAGTTGCACCGCGTGGGCCGCGTTTTGCACCGCGTCAAGATCGGGCGGCGGCGCCCCGTCTTGGGTCAATCGAAACGCGCCCGGATCAGAGACCCTGCACCATGTTCGGTGAACAGCTCCAGCAGCGTGGCATTGGGCGCGCGCCCGTCAAGGATCACAACTGCACGCACACCGCCTTCGATCGCGTCCAGTGCGGTTTCGGTCTTGGGGATCATACCGCCGGCGATGGTGCCGTCTGCCGTCATCTCGCGGATCTGCTCGGCGGTGATTGCGGTCAGAACCTCGCCTTCCTTATTCTTGACGCCCGCCACATCGGTCAGCAGCAACAAACGGTCAGCCTTGAGCGCGGCAGCAATGGCACCGGCCGCCGTGTCGCCGTTGATGTTATAGGTTTCACCGTTATGGCCTGCACCCAAGGGGGCGATCACCGGGATCACACCTGCCTCGAACAGGGTCCGCAGGATCGACGGGTCGATTTCGGACGGAGTGCCGACCAGGCCCAGATCCGGATCGGTCTGCTTGCAGAAGATCAGATTCGCATCCTTGCCCGACAGGCCCACGGCGCGGCCACCCTGCGCATTGATCGCCTGCACGATGCGCTTGTTGACACGACCCGAAAGGACCATCTCGACCACTTCCATCGTGGCTGCATCCGTGACCCGCTTGCCGCGCACGAAATCGGATTTGATTTCCAGCTTGTCCAGCATCTCGTTGATCATCGGTCCGCCGCCGTGGACGATGACCGGGTTCACGCCGACCTGTCGCATCAGCACGATGTCACGGGCGAAAGTGTCCATCGCCTCGTCGTCGCCCATGGCATGGCCACCGAATTTGATGACGACGATAGCCCCTGCATAACGCTGCAGATAGGGCAGGGCCTCGGACAGGGTCCGGGCGGTGGCGATCCAGTCGCGGTTCATATCTCTTTTCTTCATCCCGTGTTCCTCTTGCCTTACCGTCCTATCGGCTGGGGTCCGGCGTGCCAAGTGCCGCGTTGTATCGGCCACGCGTAGTGATAGGGTCGGCGCAACACCGCAACAAGGGGTAGCGTGCATGGGTGACAGACAGAAGACTTTGCTTCTGACAGGGGCCAGCCGGGGCATTGGTCATGCCACGGTGCGCCGTTTCAACGCCGAAGGCTGGCGCGTCATCACCTGTTCGCGCCATGCCTTTCCGGCGGAATGTCCCTGGGGTGGAGGGGCCGAGAATCACGTGCAGATCGACCTTGCCGATCCGAATGACACCATCGCCAAACTGGCCGAGATCCGCGAGCGCCTGGATGGGCGGTTGGATGCGCTGGTCAACAATGCGGGCATTTCGCCCAAGGGCAACACGGGCGAGCGGTTGAACACGATCAGCACGGACCTGCGGACATGGGGGCATGTGTTCCATGTCAATTTCTTCGCCTCGGTCGTGCTGGCGCGCGGGTTGAAGGAGGAATTGGCAGCGGCGCGTGGGTCGGTGGTCAACATCACCTCGATCGCTGGCGCGCGAGTGCATCCTTTTGCGGGTGCGGCCTATTCTACGTCCAAGGCGGCGCTGGCCGCTTTGACCCGAGAGATGGCCCACGATTTCGGACCTTTTGGCGTGCGGGTGAATGCCGTGGCGCCGGGAGAGGTTGAAACGTCGATCCTGTCGCCCGGCACGGACAAGATCGTGGAAAAGCTGCCGATGCGGCGCCTTGGACAGCCCGAAGAAGTGGCGGCCACGATCTTTTTCCTGTGTTCGGACCAGTCCTCCTATATCACGGGGACCGAGATCGAGGTGAATGGCGGCCAGCACGTCTGAGGCGAACGAAGTTGGGGGCGCTGCCTCCCACGTCCAGCTGTGATCGATGGTCCGCCCCTTTGGGATGTTCTCCGCTAGAAGAAACGGGGTCAGACCAGCGTGGCGATGACAGCCCGCAGCGTGGCGATTCCTTCGCCTTTTTCCGACGAGGTCAGGATGATCTCGGGGAAAGCGGCGGGGTGTTTGACCAGAGCGGCGCGCACCTGCGCCAGAACCGCGTCGCGCTCTGACGTCTTGATCTTGTCGGTCTTGGTCAGCACGACCTGAAAGGTCAGGGCAGAGCTGTCCATCAGCGACAGAATCTCTTCATCCACCGGTTTGACCCCGTGGCGCGCGTCGATCAGCACGAAGGCACGGCGCAGGGTTTGCCGTCCCGACAGGTATTGCTTGAGCAGCTTTTGCCATTTGGCGACGATGGCAACTGGCGCGTTTGCATAGCCGTAGCCGGGCAGGTCGACCAGATAATGGCTAGGGCCGACCGTGAAGAAGTTGATTTCCTGCGTGCGCCCTGGGGTATTCGATGCGCGCGCTAATCCCTTGCGTCCTGTCAAGGCATTGATCAGGCTGGATTTTCCGACATTTGAGCGGCCGGCGAAACAGACTTCGATCCGGTCTGCTGGCGGCAGGCCGGACATGGCAACCACGCCTTTGAGAAACTCTGTCTCACCCGCGAACAGAAGACGGCCGGTTTCTGCCGTTTGGGGATCGGGCTCTTCGGCCAAAGGGAAGGGGAGATGTTGCATCACAGAACCTTTGCTGTGTCGCCGGTCGCGATGGGGCCGGACTGCGTGACTTCGGCATGGACGCAGAAATCCTGATGATCCCATTGCTGGTCAAGAAATGTCAGCAGATCGGTGTCGCGTCGCGCGGTATCCGGATTGGCCGAGGGTGCGGCGCAGCGGCCCGTCCGTTCCACGACGCGCAGGATTGCCCCGCCGATCTGGACATGACGCCCGATCCAATCGAATTCCTCCCACGCGGGCAGACCATCGAGCCAGAGGTTCGTGCGCCACCTTTCGATCTGCAATGGGCGGCCCAGCCGCCCCTCGACCGCGCGATGCGAGGCCAGATTGCCAATGGTCAATGACGGATAGTCGCTGTCGGTCAGCCCGCGTCCCGGCACCCGCACCACGCGCGCAGGCGCGGCGCGCCCTTCAGCCGTGAGAGGCTTCACCCAGTCAAGCAGCGTGTCGGGTTGCAGATCCGGTGCGACCGTCAGCGTAGCCTGATCGGGGTGGCTGAGCGTGACTGTCAGCCCGTCGTCATGCAGATTCGCCTTGATGGCGGCAAGCGCAGGCGACGATGCCACACGGGTGAAACCTGAACATGGCGACCACGCCGTGTTGTCCGCCTTTGACGCCTCATGCGCGATGGCCCAGACCCTGTCCCCGTGCAGGCATTCGCCTGCGGTCAGCTGGGCCGAGGCGATGGCCTCGCGCCCGTGCGACTTGACCGGGTAGCGCCAGATCTGCGCCAGCTGCGCCATCACTTCGCGCCGGTTTTCGGCTTGCGCTGGAAACTGCCCTTGATGTTGCCGAACACGTCCGGCTTGAAGCCTTGGCTGCGCATGATCAGGTATTGCTGCGTGAAGGTGATCGTGTTGTTGGCGATCCAGTACACCACAAGCCCGCTGGCAAAGCCGCCCAGCATGAACATGAAGACCCATGGCATCCAGGCGAAGATCATCGCCTGCGTCGGATCGGTGGGGGCAGGGTTCAGCTTCTGTTGCAGCCACATCGAGATGCCAAGCAGGATCGGCAGAATGCCGATGAAGATCAGGGCCAGGAACGAGTTGGGATCGGGCGCATCCCACGGCAGCAGGCCGAACAGGTTGAACAGTGAACTGGGATCAGGCGCGCTCAGGTCGGTGATCCAGCCGATCCAGGGCGCGTGGCGCAGCTCCAGCGTGACGAAGATAACCTTGTAGAGCGAGAAGAAGATAGGGATCTGCAACAGGATCGGCAGACAGCCCGAGGCAGGGTTTACCTTTTCCTTCTTGTAAAGCTCCATCATGTCTTTCTGAAGCTTCTGGCTATCATCACCGGCGGCCTTCTTCAACTCCTCCATCTTGGGCTGGAGTTCCTTCATCTTGGCCATCGAGACATAGGATTTATAGGCCAGCGGGAAGAGAAGCGCCTTGATCAGAAGGGTCAGACCAATGATCGCCCAGCCCATCGACCCAGTGATGCCCATCCCGGCGAGCCAGACGTTGATATAGTGCAGGACGGCGAAGATGGGCTTGGTCAGGAAGAAGAACCATCCCCAGTCGATCGAATCGAGAAAGCGGTCCACACCGCCTTGGCGCTCGTAGTCGCGGATCGTGGCCCATTCCTTGGGACCCGCGAACAGGCGCGTCTCTGCCGTGATGGTCTGGCCGGGGGCGACGGTCTGCGTGGGAAGAACTGCTTCGGTCTGGTAAATGTCGCGCTGGTCGTCATATTTGGCAACGGCCTTGAAGGCGCTGCCCGCTGCGGGGATCAGGGTGGACATCCAGTAGTGGTCGGTGAACCCGATCCAACCGTTCTCGGTCACCTGGGTCACTTCGGCCCGCGCACCCTCGCGTTCGTTGAAGGCGAATTCCGGCATGTCGCCGTAATCGGTCTCGGTCAGGGTGCCGTCAGCCATGGCGACGAGGCCTTCGTGAAGGATGAAGAAGTTTTTCAGACCTGCGGGTTCGCCATGGCGGGCAAGGATGCCGTAGGGTGCCATGCTGGCGGTATCGGCACCCGTATTCTCGACGCTCTGGGTGACGGTGAACATGAAGTCTTCGTCAATGGCGATCTGACGCCGGAACGTCAGGCCCTTGCCATTTTCCCAGACCAGGGTGATGGGAGTTTCAGGGCTGAGGGCGCCTGTGCCTTGCTGCTGCCAAAGCGTGTTGGCGCCGGGCACGTCTTCGGGCGCGACACCCATGCCGGGTGCCCAGCCATAGAGCGCGTAATAGGCGTTTGGCTGCCCGATCGGGGACAGGACGGTCACGATATCGGCGCCTGGTTCCTGGCTGACACGATAATCCTTGAGCGACAACTGATCGATGCGGCCACCAAGCAGCGAGACCGAGCCGATCACGCGCGGTGTTTCAATCGCGATCCGTGGCGTATCCGCCGCAGGTTCCGCCACTTGTGCAGTGTCGGTTGTCCCGGCACCGGCCTCTCCCGGGGTAGAGGCGACGGGTGCAGAGGTTACAGCGGGATCATTCGGATCGACTGCAGCGGGTTCGGGTGGTGGAAACAGCACGAACCATATCAGAATGACGGCAAAGCTGAGCGCTGTAGCCAAGAGAAGGTTCTTGTTCTGATCGTCCATCGGGGGCTCCCGCCAGTCCTGTCTGCGTGGGGCAGGTTCAACAGAGTGCAGGCCAAAAGGTCAAGCGGATTATGGGCAAATCACGGTGATCCGTGACCATTCGTCCTGTTCCGCCGATCCTGTCCGGCCCGGTGGAGGTGCTTTGTGCGGTGGTGACCACAGGATCGGCGTCAACCCGCAGATCTGCCGATTGTCGGGGCATTCCGAAGCTTGGCGTTATGCGTGGCTATCCACGCCAGCGTCTGGTCGAAGGGCATGGGGCGTGCGATGCCGAAACCCTGCAAATGACCGCAGCCCAATTGGGCAAGCATGGCATGTTCGCCCACCGTCTCGACCCCCTCGGCCAAGGTGTCCAGGCCCAGACGCTCAGCCATTGTCAGGATCGCGTTCAGCATTCTTCGCTGTTCAGGATCGCGGTCCACCTTCATCACAAAGGATCGGTCGATCTTGAGCCTGCCAACGGCAAACCGTTTGATCGAGGAGATCGAGGCATGGCCTGTCCCGAAATCGTCCAGGTCGATGCCACAGCCCAGCTTTGCCAAGCCGTTGATATTGCGCGAGACAGTATCGTCGGGCAAAGTTGCGACGACTGTTTCCAGCACTTCGACCGACAAGCGGGACGCAGGTAGATCGAAACGGTCCAATTCCCATTTGATCTTGTCTATCAATTTGGGGTTATGCAGCTCCTCGGCGGCGAAGTTGACCCCGACCCGGGGGATGTCCAGCCCGGCGGCATCCCATGCGCGCAACGCAGTCAGCGCGCGATAGATCATGATCTCGCCCAGCCGTTCCAGTTGCCCGGTCTCTTCCATGACTGGCAGGAATTCGACCGGAGAAATCAGGCCGCGTTCCGGGTGTTGCCACCGGGCCAAAGCTTCGAACCCGGTGATCCTGCCCGTGTTCGTCGAGATTTGCGGCTGGAACCAAGGAACGATCTGACCGGTTTCAAGCGCGACAGCCACCTCATCGGCAAGACGGCCCTGACCATCCCGGCTGGGGCGCATCCGGTCATGATGAGCACGGATCGCCGACGGGCCGTTCTGCTGCGCCACGCGCAAGGCGGTGATCGCGGCATCCATCAGATCGGTACTGTCGGTCCCAGGGTTGCGGCTGTCCAGACAGAAGCCGACGGAGCAGGAGAGAAACACCGTCGTCGCGTCCAGCGACAGCGGTTCTTCGACCGCAAGCTGCAGGCGTCCGGCCATCTGTATGGCGATCTCAAGATCGAGGTGTCGCATCGGGGCCAAGGCCACGCCAAATTCACCACCGGGCAAACGCACCACGCGATCCCCTTCGCGCAAGAACGAGGTCATTCGTGCCGCCAATTGCAGCATCATGCTGTCTGTCGCGCCGGGGCCAAAGCGATCCAGAACATCCGGCATGTCATCCACGGCAACCATGATGCATGCCGTAGTGCGACCCGTGCGCGCGGCCGCGTCGCGCGCTGTTTGCAGGGCGCGATCCAGCGCGGCGAGCGTGTTCGCCATGTGCGAATCTTCAGTATCCAACTCCATAGCTGACGTCGAGAACACGCCCGTCAGAACGTGCACAAGAGGCAGGCCAAGGGCCAGCAGAAGGAGCCACGCTTCGCCGCCGATCCAGAAGGCAGCCAGCGTCAGCGCGGGAACGAAGGCAAGCGCCTGTGGGCCGTTCAGCGCCTGCCGCAGCAGGCGATGACCACGTCGGATGATGAAATGCGAGGAAAGAGTCATGCCACCTGTTCCCGTCCGGTTCTCGGGGCAGGTTAGGTCGCTTTTCTCAAGACGAGTTTAACGCAGGCGCGGAGGCACGGTCTCGACTTGATCGAATTTTACCGACTCCCGTGTCAGGCCCGCGAAATCGAACAGGGCCGGGTCCAGAAGATGCGAGGGACGCGCATTCATGAGGGCGCGGAACATCACCTGTCGCCGTCCGGGGCTGTTCTTTTCCCAGCCGTCAAGGATCTGTTTGACCTGTTGCCGTTGCAACCCGTCCTGACTGCCGCAAAGATCGCAGGGGATGATGGGATAGTTCATGGCGCGGGCGAAACGTTCGCAGTCTTCCTCGGCCACATGGGCGAGCGGGCGCAACACGAACAGATCGCCCTCTTCATTGACCAGTTTCGGCGGCATCGTCGCCAGACGCCCGCCGTGAAACAGGTTCATGAAAAAGGTTTCGAGAATGTCGTCGCGGTGATGGCCCAGAACGACGGCAGAGCATCCCTCTTCACGTGCGATACGATAGAGATTGCCACGCCGCAGACGCGAGCAGAGGGCACAATAGGTGCGTCCGGCCGGGACTTTGTCCACCACGATGGAATAGGTGTCCTGATACTCGATCCGGTGGGGCACGCCCATGCGCTCCAGAAACTCCGGCAATACGGTTGCAGGGAAACCGGGCTGGCCCTGATCCAGATTGCAGGCCAGCAGATCGACGGGAAGCAACCCGCGCCACTGCAATTCATGCAGCACAGCCAGAAGCGTGTAGCTGTCCTTGCCACCGGACAGGCAGACGAGCCAGCGGGGGCGCGCCTCGGGATTGGCGGGGTCGCGTTCGACCATGCCGTATTGCTCGACCGCTTCGCGCGCATGTTGCACAATGCGTTTGCGCAGTTTCTTGAACTCGGTGCTTTTGGGCGCACCGTGAAACAGCGGGTGGATATCGTCGGAATCGTCAAGCATGGCGCGGCCCTTCCTGTGCGCCACTCCCTTAGCGCGCAGACTTGTAAATTGCCAGTGTTGCGCGGCGGCGTTGCATCCAGTCTCGGCTTTCGTCCGTATGGAGCTAGAGCAGCAAAGAGGAACGACGATGAAGATCTGGGCGATGGCAGCTGTGCTGGTTCTGGCGGGATGCACAGGAAAGCCGGCGCTTGAGGATGAGAAGCTGAGCACACGGACCCTGAATCTTGAGGAGTTCTTCGAGGGACGGACTGTCGCCTATGGCCAGTTTCAGGATGTTTTCGGGACGGTCCGCCGTCGCTTCGAGGTCGAGATCAACGGAACCTGGGACGGCGACACACTGACGTTGGTCGAGGATTTCGTCTATGAGGACGGGAGCACCGAACAGCGCGTCTGGACGTTGGTCAAAACCGGGGAAGACACGTGGCGCGGCACCGCGCCCGGTGTGATTGGCGTGGCCTTTGGCGAAGAGCGGGGCGATGCGTTCAACTGGCGCTATACCATTGATCTGCCGGTGCCCGACGGAACCCTGCGCGTGACCTTTGATGACTGGATGTGGTTGCTGACCGAGGATCGACTGCTGAACCGCGCCTATATGAAACGTTTTGGTGTGGATATCGGCGAGGTGATCATCACCTTCGAAAAGCAGGGCTGATCAGTCCTGCGTCTTGCCGTGGTCATGGCCGCACCCTTTGCCTTCCGGCACCGGATCATAGCCGGAACTGCCCCACGGGTGACAGCGCCCGATCCGGCGCAGGGTCAGCCAGGTGCCCTTGATGGCGCCATGGGTTTCCAGTGCCTCAAGCGCATAGGCCGAGCAGGTGGGTTGATAGCGGCAACTGAAGCCCACCCAAGGCGAGAGGATCAGCCGATAGGCGCGCACGGGCAGGGCGATGATATGGGCAAGCGGGCTCATGTTCGGTTCTGATGCAGCTTTTTCAGGGCCGATATAAGATCGCGCTTCAAGTCCTCAAAGGGACGGGCGGCGGTTGCGCCTTCGCGACCGATCAGGACGTAATCCCAACCGTCGCGGCCATGATCCGGCAGGACCATCCGGGCCACCTCGCGCAGGCGCCGCTTGGCGCGGTTGCGGGCAACGGCGTTTCCGACTTTCTTGGTGCATGTGAAGCCGACACGGATCCCGCTGACGGGCTCATCGGCGCGACGCTGGCGGGCCTGCACCATCATCCCGGCTGTCCCCTGCCGTCCGGCACGGGCGCAGCGCAGGAAATCCGCACGTATCTTCATGACATGGATCACGGGTGCCCGTCCCTCATGATCCGGATAAACGGAAACCGCCGGTGGCCTGTCCCGGGCGCTGGCTTTGGTGCCAGTCTCGGGGGCCTCCGGCGGTGTCATGCCTTCTTCAGGATGCTGGCGCTTACGCGCTCAGCACCTTGCGGCCGCGAGCGCGACGGGCGTTGAGAATCTTGCGGCCGTTCTTGGTGGCCATACGCGCACGGAAACCGTGACGGTTCTTGCGCACGCGGTTCGAGGGTTGAAAGGTGCGTTTCATCGCTCCGTCTCCAATTCAAATGCCGAAGTGCGCGAGATTCGCGCCGGCCCGAGTTATTCGAAGCCCGTCCTATAGACAGGGGTTTTGCCCAAGTCAAACCGTGCCCGCCGGTTTTCGCGTGGTTTTGCAACAAAAAACACGACAGATGGGGCCAGATCGCAGCCGGGTTTGCGGTGAATGTTTCAATTCGTGTGAAAACGGGCGAAATCTTCACGGCTTTCGTCACCCGGGATCAAGCGCGCGTGAAGCCTGGCGCAAAAGCCTGTCATTGTCTGACCGCTCCGCGCATCTTGGCGACCAAAGCGCATTCAAGGACCCTGCCACATGAGCGAAGCAACAGATAAAATGCCCCCGGACAAGGAGAGCGCGGGGGGGATCGCCCGTCGATTGCCCTTGATCGCGATCCTGATCGTTGCAGGGATCGGTGCCTTCACCCTGCGCGATACCCTGACCTTCGAGGCGTTGCGCGACAACCGCGAGGCGCTGCTGGCGTTCAGGGACGCAAATTACGCGCTCACGGTCCTTCTGTTCATGCTGTCCTATGTCCTGATCGTGGCGTTCTCTTTGCCCGGCGCGACGATCGCGACGCTGACTGGTGGTTTTCTGTTTGCGACCTTTCCCGGTGCCTTGTTCAATGTGACTGCCGCAACCATCGGGGCCACGCTGATCTTTCTGGCTGCCCGCTGGGGGCTGGGCGAGCGTCTGGCGGCAAAGATGGAAACCGGCGAAGGCACGGTCAAGCGCATCAAGGATGGGATCGACGAGAATCAGTGGTCGATGCTGTTCCTGATACGCCTTGTGCCTGCGGTCCCCTTCTTCGTGGCCAATCTGGTGCCCGCTCTGGTGGGCGTGCCGCTCAACCGTTTCGTGATCTCCACCTTTCTGGGGATCATTCCGGGAGGGGTTGTCTACACTTCGGTCGGTGCCGGGCTTGGGCAGGTGTTCGAGCGGGGCGAGACGCCGAACCTCGGCATCATCTTCGAACCGCAGATCCTGCTGCCCTTGCTGGGTCTTTGCCTGCTGGCGTTGCTTCCCATTCTCATCAAGGCGCTGCGTCGCGGAAAGGCCCTGTGATGGCAATGCTCAAGACGGATATTCTGGTGATCGGTGCGGGCTCTGGCGGATTGTCGGTCGCGGCCGGGGCCGTGCAGATGGGCGCGGATGTGATCCTGCTGGAGGGTCACAAGATGGGCGGCGATTGCCTGAACTATGGCTGCGTGCCCTCCAAGGCGCTGCTGGCGGCGGGGCATGCCGCCCATGCGATGACGGCAGGTGCCGCGATGGGGATCACCCCGGTTGCCCCGCAGATCGACTATGCGGCGGCCAAGGATCATGTGGCCCGCGTCATTGCGCAAATCGAACCTGTCGACAGTCAGGAGCGGTTCGAAGGGCTTGGCGTCAAGGTGATCCGTGCCTTTGGCCATTTTTCCGGGCCGAACACGGTGCAGGCGGGTGATGATACTATCACCGCGCGGCGGATCGTGATCGCCACCGGGTCCAGCCCGCTGGTGCCGCCGATTCCCGGTCTGGACAGGGTGCCTTATCTGACCAACGAAACCCTGTTCGACCTGCGCGAAAAACCGGATCACTTGTTGATCATTGGCGGCGGTCCTATCGGGATGGAAATGGCGCAGGCGCATCGGCGGCTGGGCTGCGATGTCACCGTGATCGAAGGTGCCAAGGCGCTGGGCAAAGACGATCCGGAACTGGCCGCCGTGGTGCTGGATCACCTCCGCTCCGAGGGGATTACCATCGCCGAGGATGCTCTGGCCGCCGAAATTCGGGGAGAAGCCGGGGCGATCGAGGTCGCGGTCAAGGACGGACGTGTCTTCAAGGGCACCCATTTGCTGATCGCGGTGGGGCGCAAATCCAATACCGAAAAGCTGAACCTCGACGCGGCAGGCATCGCCACCACAAAGGCCGGCATCAAGGTGGATGATCGGATGCGCACCACGAACAAGCGTGTCTTTGCTATCGGCGACGTGGCAGGCGGGATGCAATTCACCCATGTCGCAGGGTATCACGCAGGGCTGATCATCCGTCAGGCGCTGTTCGGCCTGCCCGCCCGGCAGAAAACCGCCCATATCCCATGGGCCACCTATACCGACCCCGAACTGGCGCAGGTCGGCCTGACCGAGGCCGAGGCGCGCAAAACCCATGGCGCCGCGCTCGAAGTAGCCCGCTTCGCCTATCATCACAATGATCGCGCCATTGCCACATTGCAAACCAAGGGCCTGATCAAGGTCATGGTTTACAAGGGCCGTCCCGTGGGCGCCTCCATCGTGGGGCATCAGGCGGGCGAGTTGATCACGCTTTGGTCAATGGCGATTGCCAACAACCTCAAAATGTCTGCCGTGGCTGGCATGGTTGCGCCCTATCCCACCATCTCCGAGATCAATAAACGCGCGGCGGGGGCCTATTTCTCGCCACGACTGTTTGATAACCCTGTGGTGAAACGGGTTGTGGGTCTGGTGCAGAAGTGGCTGCCGTGATCCAGTAAAGAGGCATTGATGCTGCATTCGCTTTCGGGACGGTTCCTGATCCTGACCATCATCTTCGTGATGCTGGCCGAGGTCCTGATCTTTGTTCCGTCCGTGGCGCGCTTTCGCGAGGACTATCTGCTCCTGCGTCTGGAGCGGGCCCAGATCGCCAGCCTGGCCCTGCTGGCTGATGAGGTCATCTCGCCCGATCTGGAAGAGGAACTGCTGCGCAACGCCGAGGTGTTCAACGTCGTTCTGCGGCGTGACGAGGCGCGGCAGTTGATCCTGGCCTCGCCCATGCCGCAGGCGGTTGACCGCACCTATGATCTGCGCGATCCGCCCGCGCTGGAATTGATCCGCGACGGGTTGGCGCAACTGTGGGACCCTGACCCGGAAGTGATCCGGGTGATTGGCAATCCGACACGCGAGGCCGGGTTGCTGATTGAAGTGACAATGGAATCCGGTCCCTTGCGCGCGGCGATGCTGGACTATGGGGTGCGTATCCTGATCCTGTCGGCTGTGATCTCGATCTTCACCGCGACATTGCTGTTCCTTGCGGTGCAGCGTCTGCTGGTGATGCCCATCGCCCGCGTGGCCCGCGCCATGACCCACTACGCCGAAGCGCCCGAAGATGGGCGACGCATCATCGAGCCGACCTCGGGCATCACCGAGTTGCGGCAGGCTGAAGATGCCTTGCAAAGCCTGCAGACCCAGCTCACCAGCTCGCTCAAGCAGAAAGAGCGGCTGGCGCAGCTTGGTGGTGCGGTGGCCAAGGTCAGTCACGACCTGCGCAACATGCTGACATCGGCGCAACTTTTCGTGGACCGGATCGAGATGTCGGAGGATCCCGCCGTCAAGCGGCTGGCACCGAAACTGGTGAACTCGATCACCCGGGCGGTGCATCTGTGTGAAAGCACGCTGGCCTTCGGCAAGGCAGAGGAGCCTGCGCCCAAGCTGCGGGATGTCATTCTGCTGGATGTCGTATCCGATGTTCTGGACAGCGAAAGACTTGCCGTGGGCGATGCCGATATCAGCCTGTCCGAAGATGTGCCCGCCACGTTGATGGTGAAGGCCGACCCCGAGCAGTTGTTCCGCGTGATCTTCAACCTTGTGCGCAACGCGCGCCAGGCCATTGCCCAGACCGGCAAAGCGGGTGAGATCAGCGTGGCCGCATCGGATGAGGGCGAGGCATGGGTCATCCGCGTCAGCGATACCGGCCCCGGTCTGCCGTCGAAGGCGCGCGAACATCTGTTCCAGCCCTTTCAGGGCGGCGCACGCAAGGGCGGCTCGGGACTTGGCCTTGTGATCGCCCAGGACCTGATCCGTGGTCATGGCGGTCTGCTTGCCTTGGAGCAGACCGGCCCCGAGGGAACGACCTTCCTGATCACGCTTCCCAAGGAAGGCAACTGATCCCCGGCAGCTCAGCTGCGATTTCAGCGCGCTGGGACTTAAAAGAAAAATCCGTATTCGCCCCTTGCCAAGCCCGAGGCTTGAGTCTAAACCCCGCCTCCACGGACTGGTAGCTCAGTTGGATAGAGTACTTGACTACGAATCAAGGGGTCGGGGGTTCGAATCCTCCCCAGTCCGCCACTTACCCCCTTAAAAACAACGGCTTAGTTTGATCCCGCTGGGGTTGGGCGCGCAGCGGATGGGCAGATTTGTCCTTCTGCGGAGTCAAGATCGGCTGCCGTGGGGCCGCTTGTGGCGCTCAGGTCAAAGCGGTGAGCGAGTGGTCGAATGGCGAACAACCAGGCTGATGGGCAATTGGACAGCCTGATCTGTCCCTTCCTTGATGCCATCCAGTCGGCTCAACATCAAAGCGGCCGCTTCCGAGCCTATGCTGGCCGCGGGCATATCCACTGTCGTCAGGGACGGTGACAGGTGTGCAGTCACATCCACGTTGTCGATTCCGGCAAATGAAACCATCTCGGGGACAGGGATTCCGCGGCCCTGAGCTTCGATCATGGCGCCGATGGCAAGCATATCGACTGTGCCGATAATCGCCGTCGGTCGTGGCACCAATTCCAGCAGCGTCATGCATCCGCTGCGTCCGGCCGAGATCGTGAGGGGTTGTTCGCTGACCTGAGAGTTTGGAAGGTGCAGCCCCCGTTCCGCCAGCGCGCTGCGGATACCATTCACGCGCGCCGTTTGGCGGTCGTTGTTCTGCAGTTTCCCACAAATGACGCCGAGCTTCTTGTGCCCAAGGTCAAGTAGGTGCCTCGCCACAAGAACACCGGCTTCGAAGCTGTCGACAAGAACGCGGTCATAACCCTCCCGCCCTTCCCAAAGCTGAACAAGCGGTATTTCAGCTGTGTTGATCATCGCCCATGTCGATTGTGGACGTGCCGCGCCTACAACGACAAGCCCATCGACACCATGCGAGATCAACTGGCTGAGGGCGGCGGCTTCAGCAGCGGTGTCGTATTCATGCGAGGCGATCAGCAACTGGTATCCGTTCGATGAGAACGCCTTCTGCATCTCCTGCAGCGCGGCCGAGAAAATCGGGCTGTTGAGCGTGGGCACCACCACGCCGATCGTGTTTGACCGACCCGAGACCAGTGCCCGTGCGCGGCGGTTGGGGACGTAGCCAAGGCGGACAGCCACCTGCCGTACCCGTTCCAGCGTGTCTGGTTGCACCAAACCGGGTTGCGACATGGCGCGCGAGACGGTGGCGATCGAGGTGCCTGATTCCCGTGCGATGTCCGTCAGGGTGGCTTTGCGCTTTGGTGACATGTTTTCAGTCCGGGGATGAAAAATTTACATACTGTTTCGAGTGCTAGATTCAAAATTTGCCCAAATCAAGGGCAAAAAAAGTTGACATGCCTGCAAATGATATGAAAGCGTTTACATAACGAGGGAGGAAGAACAGTGTCGCGCAGGGTTGCCATAGGGTTCGTCACGATCCTGATTGTGGGTTTGATCTGGCTGATGGTGACCTCGGTCTTTGGGGTGATCCCGTCCGGACGGTTTCCCTCGCCCGCGGAAACTTGGTCGGCCTTGATCCACGTGTCCGGGCGTGGCTATGGCGGCGGAGACCTGTTGCTGCACGCCTACAACTCGTTGCGCCTGGTCGTGATGGGCTTTGTCTTTGCAATCATAACCGGGGTTCCTCTCGGGCTGCTGATGGGGTGGAGCCGCCGGGCCGAGGCTCTCATCAATCCGGTTTTCCTGATCATCCGCCCGATCCCGCCACTGGCATGGATCCCGCTGGCGATCCTGTGGCTGGGCCTTGGGGATGCCGCGAAGATCCTTGTGATCTGGTTCGCGGCCTTCGTGCCGTCGGTGATCAACACCTTTGCCGGGGTGCGCAACATTGACCGTCCGGTGATCGAGGCGGCCTATATGCTGGGCATGCCCAGGATGCGTTTTGTCACCGAGGTGCTGGTGCCGGGGGCAAGCCCCATGATGTTCACCGGCCTGCGGCTGTCGCTACAGGCGTCATGGACCACGCTGGTCGCGGCGGAACTTGTCGGGGCGTTCTATGGCTTGGGCCGAGTTCTGAACGTGGCGCAGCAGGATCTCTATCCGGGCATGATCCTTGTGGGCATGGGGGCGGTCGCCATCCTGGGCTGGGCGACAACGCGCGCTCTGGGCATGGCTGAAGCCCGTGTGATGAGCTGGAACACGGCTGCGCTGGCGGCGAAAGGGTAGGGCGATGAACAAGCGGATCTCTTTCAGGCAATCTGTTCTTCTGGGTTTCGGTGGCCTGATCCTGTTCATTGGCCTGTGGCACGGGTTGGCCATCAGCGGGCTGGTGCCGCGGGTTTTTCTGCCTTCGCCACTTGAAGTCTATGACCGTTTCACAACTCTGTTGGACCGGCGTTTTGCGGGGGCGACACTGCTTGGTCACATGCTCGCCAGCTTCGAGCGCTTCGCCTATGGGTTCATTCTGGCGGCAGTGGTCGGCATTCCCCTTGGGCTGCTGATGGGCTGGTATCGTCTGCTGGACGAGATCGTGTCGCCACTGTTCGATGCCCTGCGGTTCGTTGCGCCCATCGCATGGGTGCCCTTTGCCGCGCTGTGGTTCGGCACGGGTATTGGCGGGCCGATCATGATCATCTTTGCCGGGGCGTTTCCGCCTTGCGTGATCAACGCCTATCGTGGGGCGAAATTCGTTGATCCCCGCCTGATCGAGGCGGCAAACATGCTGGGCACGCCGTCGCATCGTGTGATCCGCGAGGTGCTGGTGCCGTCCTCGGTCCCGTCCATCATCTCGGGTCTGCGCGTTTCGGCAGGCTTGGGCTGGCAGTCGCTGGTGGGCGCCGAACTGATCGTCGCCTCTGCCGGGGTCGGCTACCTGATGGTGCAGGGGCAGGCCAATATCTCAACCACAACGGTGATGTCCGGCATGGTCGCGATCGGTCTGGTCGGGCTGGCTTTGGACAGCTCTTTGCGCCTGGCAGAGCGGGTCATCCTGCGCAAGCGCGGCCTGGAAAACTGACAGAAAATACAAGGAAGCAAGCGACATGGGCGTGATCCAGTTCAAGAACGTCGGCAAGGTCTTCGGTCCGAAAGAATCCGGCTTCGTGGCGCTGAAGGACATCAACCTCGAGATTGCCGACAAGGAATTCGTGGCCATCGTTGGCCCCTCGGGATGCGGCAAGACCACCTGCCTGCGGTTGGTGGCGGGGTTCGACAATCCGACGGACGGCGCTGTCATGGTCGATGGCACGCCGATCAAACGGCCCGGCCCGAACCGTGCCGTGGTGTTCCAGCAATTCGCGCTGTTTCCGTGGAAATCGGTCTATGACAATATCGACATTGGCCTGCGCAATCTGAATGTGCCCAAGGCGGAACGGCAGTCACGCATTGCCGCCATCCTCAACCTGATGAACCTTGAACCCTATGCCGAGCATTTCCCGCATCAGCTTTCGGGGGGGATGCAGCAGCGTGTCGCCATCGCGCGGGCCTATGTTCTGGACCCGGATGTTCTTCTGATGGACGAGCCTTTCGGGGCGCTGGACGCGCAGACCCGCGTCGTCATGCAGGAGGAACTGGTGCGTCTGGCCCGCAAGAACCCGCGCACCGTGCTGTTCATCACCCACGCGGTCGAGGAAGCCGTCTATCTGGCAGACCGTGTTGTCATCATGACCCGGGCCCCCGGCCGCATCAAGGAGGTGCTGGATATCGCCAGTATCCGCAAGGCCGAGGACTGGGACAGTCACGAGAAGATCGAGGATGTGATGGACCTCGAAAGCTTCGTGCATCTGCGCACGCAGATCTGGCGCAGCCTGCGCGAGGAAAAGGCGGACCAACACGCCTGACCATCACAAGACGGAAAACAGGACCACAACAGGGGAGGAGAACCCGCAATGAAAATGACTTTCAAGGCAATGGCACTGACAACCGTGTGCGCGTTCGGGGCCTATGCTCCGGCGCAGGCGCAGGATCTGACGCCGATCAACCTGAGCTATCAGCCTGCTCTTTATTGGGCGTTGCCGTTCCATCTGGCGACAGAAATGGACTGGTGGGCCGAGGTGGGTCTGGATCCCAGCTTCACCACCTTCCCCGCAGGTGCGCCGCAGATCGCGGCGGCACAGGCCAACGACTGGGATGTCGGCGGCACGGGCTCGGTGCCGGCTGTTCTGGGGGCCGCGCGTTTCGGCCTCAAGACCATCGGCCTGACCAATGACGAGAGCAAGGGCAACGCGCTGATGGCGCGCAATGACGTGATCGAGCAGTTCCGTGCCGATCCCATGTCCATGAAGGGCGAGCGGGTCCTGCTGACCACCAACTCGACGGTGGATTTCGCAACCCGTTCCTGTCTGCAGAAGTTTGGCCTGTCGCAGGATGACGTGGAATTCGTCAACCTTGGTCAGGCGCAGGTGATCACCGCTGTGATCGCCAACGAGGGCAAGCTGGCCGGTGTCTGGGCACCCAACACCTATACGCTGCAGGAAAAGGCCGACAGCGACTATCTGTGCTCCGGTGCCGATGCGGGTGCCATCGTGCCGGGGGCGCTGGTCGTGCGTCCCGGTTTTGCCGAGGAAAGTCCCGAATTGGTGGCCAAGGTGCTGGCCACCTTCCTGCGCGGTGTGGTCTGGTCCAAGCAGAACCCCGAGAAGGCACGCGAGATGCTGGTCGATTTCTACTCGGAGGGCGGTGTCGAGATTTCCGACGCGGCGGTGAATGCCGAGTTCGATTTGCGTCCCACTTTCCCGCTGGAAGAGCAACTGGCGCTGATGAGCCGTGACGCAGGCGCCAGCGACGTGGATCAGTGGCTGACCGCGATCGGGGACTTCATGACCTCGGTCGGGACGACCGAGTCCACCCCCGCTGCCGAGGATTACATCGACAATCGCTTCATGCAGATGGTCATGGATGATCCGGTCCTGCGCGCATTCGCCAACAACGAATGATCTGAACCAAAGACCTGCCGCCCGTGATGGCGGCAGGTTCCAACCCAAGGGATGACGAGGCCAAGATGGCGATCACCTATCTGAAAAAAGCGAACAAGACCCCGGAAACCGAGTCAGCCAATGCCCAGCAGGTCGTCTCCGAGATGCTGGCCCGCATCGAGGCCGAAGGCGAGGATGCGGTGCGTGCCTATGCGCTGCAACTGGACAAGTGGGACGGTGCCATCGTTGTCACGCGCGAGGAAATGGAGGCGCGGGCTGCCGACGTGCCGCAGCAGGTCAAGGAAGACATCGCCTTTGCCGTCGAACAGGTCCGCACCTTTGCGCTGGCCCAGAAGGATTCTGTGCGCGATTTCCAGATGACCATGCCGTCGGGCCTGACAGTCGGTCAGAAATGGGTGCCCTGCAACGTGGCGGGCTGCTATGTGCCCACCGGACGCTATGCGCATATCGCATCCGCGTGCATGTCCGTGGTCACCGCCAAAGCGGCCGGGGTCAAGACCGTGGTCGCCTGCTCGACCCCGTATCGAGGCGGCGGGATGCATCCTTACGTGCTCTACGCGATGCACCAGGCCGGTGCCGACATCGTCATGACCTTGGGTGGCGTGCAGGCGATTGCGACCATGGCTTACGGCCTGTTCACCGGCAAACCTGCCGATGTGATCGTGGGGCCAGGCAACAAGTTCGTGGCCGAGGCCAAGCGGATGCTGTTCGGCAAGGTGGGGATCGATGTCTTTGCGGGACCGTCCGAGATCGGGATTCTGGCTGACCAGACCGCTGATGCCGAGATCGTCGCCACAGACCTGATCGGACAAGCCGAGCATGGGCACGAGTCTCCGGCATGGCTATTCACCACCGACAAGGCACTAGCCGAGACTGTGATTGCGCGGGTGCCCGAGTTGATCGCCACGCTGCCCGAACCCGCCCGCGACGCGGCGGATTCCGCATGGCGCGATTACGGCGAGGTGATCCTCTGCGACACCCGCGAGGAACTGGTCGAGGTGTCCGACAGATACGCCTCGGAACATCTTGAGGTGCATTGCGCCGATCTGGATTGGTGGATGGCGAACCTGACAAATTACGGATCACTGTTCGTGGGCGAGGAAACGACCGTGGCCTTTGGCGACAAATGCTCGGGTCCGAACCACATCCTGCCCACGAAATACGCCGCGCGCTATTCGGCCGGGCTTTCGGTGCACAAGTTCCTCAAGCCGCTGACATGGCAGAAGGCGGATCGCGACGCCTGCAAGGTGTTGTCGCTGCATACCGCGCGCATCTCGCGGCTGGAAGGGATGGAGGCGCATGCCCGCACCGCCGATGTGCGGATGAACAAATACTATCCGGGGCACAATTTCGATCTTGGTGCCCCCGTCAAGTCGATGCCCTGATCCCATGGGCGCGGTTCCTGATCTTGGGCAACCGCCCGACATTCCGCCTCAGGCGCAGGCGCATGTTCTGGCGCTCATATCCTCTGGCAGATTGCACCGCTATGGCGAAGCCGGCGGTGCCCCCGGCCCGGTCGCCGCATTGGAGCGCGCCTTCGCAGCGCTCAGCGGGCGGCGCTTTGCCGTGGCGGTCAATTCCTGCGGGGCGGCGATGTTTCTGGCTCTCAAGGGGGCCGGGGTGCAGCATGGCGATCCGGTCTTGATGAACGCCTTTACCCTTGGTCCGGTGCCGGGCGCGCTGGACCACATCGGGGCCGTCCCGGTTCTGGTCGAGATCACGGATGACCTGACCATCGACCTTGACGATCTGCGCGCCAAGGCGCGCGCCAGCGGGGCACGGCATCTGCTCTTGTCACATATGCGGGGCCATGTCTGCGACATGGAAACGCTGGCCGAGGTTTGTAACGCCGAGGATATCACCTTCATCGAGGATTGCGCCCATACGCTGGGTGCATCCTGGGCGGGGCGTCCGACAGGGACATTCGGTCTGGCGGGATGTTTCAGCTTCCAATCGTCCAAGCACGTGAATGCGGGCGAGGGCGGGATGCTGGTGACGGATGATCCCGACCTTGCCGCGCGGGCGATCCTCCATTCGGGCAGCTACATGCTTTATGCCCAGAACGGCACGGTGCCCGAAGCCGCCGTGATGGACAGATGGCGCGGCGTTTGCGGCAATTACAGTATGCGCATGTCGGATCTGGTCGCAGCGCTGGCCTTGCCTCAACTACCCCTGCTGGCCACAAGGGTTGCCGATTGGAACGCCAGCCATGATCGGATCGCCGCCCGTCTGACGGCGCATCCCGCCTTTGCCCTGCCGCGCCGCCCGCAGGCCGAAGCCTATGCCCAAAGCTCGATCCAGTTCAGGTTGCCGGCCTTCGATCCGGTTTCCATGGCGGACTTCGTGCAGAAGGCGCGTGACAAGGGCGTGATGGTGAAGTGGTTCGGTCGGGCCAAGGCCGAAGGCTACACGTCCGCCCCGCAACATTGGGCCGGTGCAGATGCAACCAGCGTGCCGCACGCCTGTGCGGTGCAGGCCACGCTCTGCGATATCCGCATCCCCTTGGGTCTGACGGCGCAGGACTGCGATCTGGTGGCGGATCTGCTGATCATGGCCTGCGATGCCGTGGCGAAAGGAGGTGCGGATGCAAAGGCTTGATCACCTGTTCGACCTGACAGGGCGGGCGGCCCTGATCACGGGCGGCAATTCCGGGATTGGTCTTGCCATGGCGCGCGCACTGGGACAGCAGGGGGCAACGGTGCATCTGGTGGCGAGATCCGCAGATGCCTTGGAAAGGGCCCGCGCGGAGTTGGAGGCCGAGGGGATCAAGGCCCATGCCCATCCTGCTGACCTGACTGACGCGGATGTCATTGCGCGACTGGCCCGTGACGCGGGCGAGATCGACATTCTGGTCAATGCCGCAGGCGTCAATCTGCGCCAGCCCTATGCAGAGGTTTCGCCGCAGACATTCGACCTGCACATGGCGCTGCATCTGCGTGCCCCCTTCTTTCTGGTGCAACATCTTGCCCCGGGCATGGCGGCGCGTGGCTGGGGCAGGGTGCTGAACCTCGCATCCCTGCAATCGCAACGCGCCTTTCCCAATTCCGCGCCCTATGGTGCGGCCAAGGGTGGAATCGTGCAACTGACCCGCGCCATGGCGCAGGAATTCTCGGGGCAGGGGATCACCTGCAATGCCATCGCGCCGGGTTTTTTCCCCACGCCGCTGACCGCCCCCGTATTCGGCGACCCCGATCTGGCTGCTGCCAATGCGGCGCGCACGGCGATTGGCCGCAATGGTGCGCTGGACGATCTGGCCGGGGCCACGGTTTTCCTCTGCGCGGAAGCCTCGGCCTATGTCACCGGCCAGACCCTTTACGTGGATGGCGGATTCACCGCGAAATAACAGAAGGAGGGATGGGATGCAGGCGCTGCTTTATACCGGACCCAACACGATGATCTGGACCGGGCAACCCGACCCTGTGCCCGCGCCGGGTGAGGTGCTGGTTGCGGTGCGGGCGGTGGGGATCTGCGGGTCGGATATGCACGCCTATCACGGCCATGACGACCGCCGCCCCGCCCCGCTGATCCTGGGTCACGAGGCGGCGGGGCTGGTCGCCGCAGGTCCGCGCAAGGGCGAGGCCGTAGCGATCAACCCGCTGGTGGTGGACCCGGACTGTCCTGTGGCGCGGGCCGGGCGGCCGCATCTGTCGCCGACCCGTGTCATCATCTCCATGCCGTCACGCCCGGGTGCTTTCGCGGAATATGTCAGCATCCCGGAACGCAACCTGCTGCCTGTGCCGGAAGGGTTGAGCCTGCGCCACGCCGCGCTGTCCGAGCCTGTAGCCGTGTCATGGCATGCGGTGCGGATCGGAATGGAAAAACTGGGTGAGGACGCCCCTCGCGTTCTGGTGCAGGGCGGCGGGGCGATCGGCCTTGGTGCCGCGCTGGTGGCGCGGCTGATGGGGGCGGGCAGCGTGCATGTGGCCGAGCCTCATGCCGGTCGACGGGCCAGCGTCTCGCGGGAAGAGGGGATCACCGCCTTCGATCCCACGGCGCAAGATCCCGGCCCGGATGCCTTTGACCTGATCATCGACGCTGTCGGGGCTGTGGCCACCCGGCGCGACGCCTCGCGGCTGGTGCGTCCCGGCGGGGTGATCGTGCATGTCGGGCTGTTGCCCGGCAACGAGGGTTATGACATCCGCCGCATCACCCTGCAGGAGATCACGGTAAGTGGGTCCTATTGCTATACGCCAGATGACTTTGCCGCCGCCCTTGCCGCGCTGGGTGACGGTCGATTGGGCGATCTGGGCTGGGTCGAGGTGCGGCCCCTTTGCGATGGGGCCATTGCCTTTGCCGATCTGGACGCAGGCCGGGTGAATGCAGCAAAAATCGTTCTCGAACTGCCTTAAGGCAAAGGGTGTCAAACCTCGGTCTGATAGTGCAGCGCAGCAGTGGTCACCCATGACAGTCGCAGCTCGATAGGCGCATTGTTGTAATCCAGCGCGATGCGCCGGATATGCAGAAGCGGCGTGCCTTCCGCGACACCCAGTTCGACGGCGCATGCGCCTGTGGCGCTGGCCGCCGTAATCGTTTCGCGCGCGCGGTGGACGGTGGCGCCGAACTGTGCCTGATACAGCTGATATAGCGTGTTGGGCAGAACCTCGGGCGTTGTTTCCATTGGGCCGAAGCGGTCTGCGTCCAGAATGATATGTTCGAATATGATCGGAATTCCGTCGCCGTCGCGCACACGGGTGATGCAGACCACTTCGGCAGCGGCGGGCAGGCCAAGCGAGGCAACCTCCGCTTCGCTTGCCGGTCGGCGCTGGCGCGACAAGACCCGGCTTTCCGGGCGCAGCGTGCTGCCATCGGCGCGGCGCAGGTTGAAAAAGCGAAACAGCACCGCGTCGCTGTCATGGCTGGTCACGACCGTGCCTTTGCCCTGACGCCGCACCACCACACCTTCGGCCGCCAGATCCAGCAGCGCCTTGCGCAGGGTGCCGACAGCCACGCCGTAATCCTCGGCCAATCGAGTCTCGGATGGCAGATAGGTGCCGGGCGACCATTCCCCCGATTCGATCCGCGCCAGCATCAGATCGCGCAACTGCCTGTGCAGGGGCTGTGAGACGGGCCGCAAGGACATCTGTTCCTCCGAAAAAACACGCGCTCTTCCCGTTAAAGCCAAGCCTGCGGGAAAACCCAAGCAGAAAGCTGCAAGGTAGCGTTGACTTGTTTGAAAAATTTAAACTATATAGTTTAAAGAAATAATCAAACACGTCTACTGCGCGCACCGAACAGGCCGCGTGTCATCGCGGCACGCCTGCGGAGCCATCATGATGTCCAAGACCAAGGGAGAGAGACTGATGACTGCAAACACCCACCCCCATCTGCTTGTTCATGACAAGGCCGACAATGTCGGTGTTGTCGTGGTCGAGGGGCTGGAAGCCGGCACCCAGATGCTGTGCGTCTGCACCGAGGATAATTCGGACTTTCGCTTGACCGCCAAGACCGACATTCCGATCGGCCACAAGGTCGCGCTCAAGGCGCTGTCCGCCGGTGACACGATCATCAAATACGGCGAGGACATCGGCAAGATGGTCGGACCCGCTGAGGTGGGCGGTCATGTTCACACCCACAATCTGAAAACCAAGCGCTGGTAAGGGGGGCATTCAAATGGCTTTTGACTTCACGCAAGACATGGTCAAGGCATGGCGTCGCGAGAATGGTCGTGTCGGTGTGCGCAACCATGTGCTGATCCTGCCCGTCGATGACATCTCGAACGCCGCCTGCGAGGCGGTGGCCAACAACGTCAAGGGCACGATGGCGATCCCGCATGCCTATGGCCGTCTCCAGTTCGGCGAGGATCTGGATCTGCATTTCCGCACGATCATCGGCACGGGTGCCAACCCCAACGTCGCGGCAGTCGTGGTCATCGGGATCGAACCCGAGTGGACCCGGATCATCGTCGAAGGCATCGCCAAGACCGGCAAGCCCGTCGAGGGTTTCTGGATCGAACAGATTGGCGATTTCGAGACGATCCGCCGTGCCAGCTGGAAAGCCAAGGAATATGTCCACTGGGCCAGCGAATTGCAGAAAGAAGACTGCCCGCTGACCGATCTGTGGGTCTCCACCAAATGCGGTGAAAGCGATACCACCACCGGCCTGTCTTCCTGCCCCACGGTGGGCAACATGTATGACAAGCTGCTGCCGCACGGTCTTTACGGTTGTTTCGGCGAAACCTCGGAAATCACCGGAGCCGAACATATCTGTGCCAAGCGCGCGGCAACGCCGGAAGCGGCCGAAAAGTTCATGAGGACCTTTCAAGCCTATCAGGACGAGGTGATCGAACCTTTCAAGACATCGGATCTGTCGGACAGCCAGCCCACCAAAGGCAACATTCTGGGTGGTCTGACCACCATCGAGGAAAAGGCGCTGGGCAACCTTGAGAAGATCGGTCGCAGTTCGACCTACATCGACGTGCTGGAACCGGCGGAAGCACCGGCCAAGGGCAACGGGCTCTACTTCATGGATACGTCTTCGGCGGCGGCTGAATGTGTGACGCTGATGGCGGCAGCGGGCTATGTGATCCACACCTTCCCCACCGGGCAGGGCAATGTGGTTGGCAACCCCATTGTTCCGGTCATCAAGATATCGGGCAACCCGCGCACCCTGCGCACCATGTCGGAACATATCGACGTAGATGTAACCGGCGTGTTGCGGCGCGACATGACCATAGATCAGGCGGGTGATGCACTGATCGGGATGATCAAGCGCACCGCCAATGGCCGCATGACCGCTGCCGAAGCGTTGGGGCACCGCGAATTCTCGATGACCAAGCTCTACCGCTCGGCCTGAGACGATTTCTTTTGAACCGGGGTGCGGCGACTGTCCGCGCCCCTCTTCGGCGGTGCGAGGGTTCTTGAATGTTTGCAGTGCAGCACTGGTATAGCCGCGCCGCCGTCCATGCTCCGGGCCTCCTTCTCAGCGCGACGATAGGCGCCGCCGCCAGCTTTCTGGGCTCACATTACGGCGCCCCGGTCATGTTGTTTGCCTTGCTGCTGGGCATGGCCTTCAACTTTCTGCACACGGACGGTCCCTGTCGCGCAGGCACAGATATGGCGGCGAAATTCATCCTGCGGCTGGGAGTTGGACTTCTGGGAATCCGCATCGCCTTCGAGGATGTGGCGCGGATCGGTTTCGCCGGGGCGGGCACCGTCTTGGGCCTGATCACGCTGACCATCGGGGCCGGCTTCGTGGCAAGCCCCCTGTTCCGCCGCCAATGGCGTTTCGCCTTGTTGACGGGCGGGGCCGTGGCGATCTGCGGTGCCTCGGCGGCGATGGCGATTGCAGCCGTGATCCCGCACAATGACAAGACCGAGCGCAATACACTGTTCACCGTCATGGCCGTGACTGCGCTGTCGACCATCGCGATGGTCACCTATCCACTGTTGTTTCAGGCTCTTGGGTTCAACGAACTGCAACAGGGCTTTCTGATCGGCGCCACGATCCACGATGTCGCGCAGGTGGTGGGGGCCGGGTTCAGCGTGTCCGACCCCGCAGGCGAGATGGCGACCATCGTGAAACTCTTCCGCGTGGCGACGCTGCCTGTTGTGCTGATCCTTGTCGTTCTGGTGCTGCGGATAACAGGCAACGCGGCGGCGCAAGACAGCATCCCCCTGCTTCCATGGTTCATGGTTCTGTTCATCCTGCTGGTCAGCCTTGGCAGCCTGTTTGAATTGCCCGCCATATTTGTCAGCTATGTGGACACGCTGTCACGCGCTTGCCTTGTGGTCGCCATCGCGGCACTCGGGGTCAAGACTTCGATCAAGGCTTTGACCGTGGTTGGTGGGGGCCATCTGGCCATCGTATTCATCGAAACGCTGGTCTTGCTTGGTCTGTGCATCGCCGTCGTCAAGCTCTGGGCGCCAGTCTGACCAGACCGATGGACATGGGGTGTTGCATTGCCCCGCGCAGGCCGGATCCTCGCCGCCCGATCAGGCTGTGTTGAGGCCGATCATATACACGAACAGAAGAGCGATCCCCAACAGGATCAGCGTTTCAGCAAGGATAAGCCCGCCATAGGAGGGGCGCACGCGTGCGATCTCGGCAAGGCTGGTGCGCACGCCCAAGGCCGAGATGGCCACAACCAGACACCAGCGCGATGTGTCGGCGGCAACGGTTGTGACGGCCTGCGGGATCACCCCCGTGTTGCCAAGGATGGCCAGCCCGACGAACATGACCAGAAACCACGGCAGATGCAGCCGTTGGCTTTGCGCGTTGCTGAAGCTCAGCATCACGATCAACATGACGACCGGCAACAGCGCCACGCGCAGCATTTTGACGAAGGTGGCGATGACGCCCGCCTCATCGCTGATGGAATAGCCCGCGCCCACGACCTGGGCCACATCGTGGATCGTGGCCCCGATCAGGAAACCGCTTTCCTGATGCGACAAACCCAGCGCCGTGAACAGGATCGGATAGGCAATCATCGCGACCGTGGACAGGACGGTTACCGCGATGACGACAAAGAGAGTATCTGTCTCACGTTCGGGGCGGTGGGGCAGGACCGAGGCGATGGCCAGCGCCGCCGAGGCGCCGCAGATCGCGACAGAGCCTCCTGCCAGCATGCCAAAGGCGGCGCGACGGCCCAGAAGCCGCGCCAGAACCACGCCGCAGGCGAAAGTCACGATGACGAACCCGATCACGGCAAGAGCTGGGACCACGCCCACGGTCTGGATGTCACTGACTGTCAGGCGCAGTCCCAACAGGCCCACACCCAAACGCAGTATCGTCTTGGCCGCGAAATCCAGACCCGGCGCGCAGGTGGGGTCCGCGGCCAGAAAATGCAGTGCCATGCCGATCAGCAGGGCAAACAGCATCACAGGCGCGCCGTAATGTTCCGCCAGAAAGGCCGATGCGACGGCCACCAGCACAGCCACCATCAGGCCACGCGTATGGCTGCGCCAAAGCGCCTGTGCCTGTCCGATCATCACGTCAGTTCCTTGGCCCGTATTGCGTCAGGCGGTGACCCAGCGGTCGGCAAAGTCAAACGCCTTGTCATAGCCGAAGAGAGCTGCTGCCCCGCCGGTATGCAGGAACACCACCCGCTCGCCCTTCTTGAACTGGCCCTTGCGGATCAGGTCGATGAAGCCCGCCGCCCCCTTGGCGGAATAGACCGGGTCCAGCAGGATGCTCTCCAGCTCGGCGAACATGCGCAGCGCCTCCATCCCGTCTGGGGTCGGGATACCATAGCCCTGTCCGACATAGTCGGTATTGGCGACGACATCCTCTCGGGCGACGACGCCCGGGCAGCCCAGCTTTTCGGCTGTCTTGACGGCAAGGTTGTAGACGTTCTCTTCCTGCCTGGGCTTTGGCGCCCGCACTCCGATACCCAAAAGCGGGATGCCCGCATTCATGGCCTTCAATCCAGTGATCAACCCGGCTTGCGTGCCGGCCGATCCGGTAGCGTGGACGATGTGATCCACCCGCAACCCGCGATCATTGAACTGGGCCAGCATCTCGAAAGCGCAGTTGACATAACCCAGTGCCCCTGTCGGGTTCGAGCCGCCGCCGGGGATGGTATAGACCTTGCGCCCCTGCGCGCGATAGCGGTCGGCGACCGCCTCCATCTCGGCATTCATGTCGCCGCCGCCGGGGCGCTTCTCGGTGGTGGCCCCATGCAGGTGATCCAGCAGCACGTTACCGTTGTGGTTGTAGTTGCTGTCGTTCGAGCCTGTCCGATCCTCCAGCAGGATATGGCAGGCCATACCCATCTTTGCGGCGAAAGCGGCTGTCTGGCGGGCGTGGTTCGATTGGGTAGCCCCTTGGGTCATGACCATGTCGGCCCCTTCAAGCTCGGCTTCGGCCATCAGGAATTCCAGCTTGCGGGTCTTGTTGCCGCCCGTGGACAGGCCCGTGCAATCGTCGCGCTTGATCCAGATCTCAGGACCGCCCAGTTCGGCGCTCAGCCGGTCAAGCCGTTCCAGAGGCGTCGGAAGATGAGCAAGAAAACGGCGGGGAAAGCGGGCAAGATGCATGGGGTGGGCCTTTCGTGTTGCGTCATGTGACTTATAGCCGGGAAATCTGGCCCGATCTAATGCGAGTTTCGCAAGATAAATTGCACATGTTGCAAGTTTAGAGGTGCATGGCTAGCGTTGTTGCATGAATCATGATTGGCTTGATGATCTCTTGGCGGTGTTGGACGCAGGCTCTTTCGTAGGGGCGGCCGAGCGGCGCAACATCACACAGTCCGCCTTTACCCGGCGCATCCGCGCCATCGAAGAGGGGCTTGGCGCGCCGCTGTTCGACAGGCGACGCAAGCCTGTGGTGCTGCTGCCAGCCCTGCGCGGGCAAGAGCCTGCGTTGAGGCGACTGGCGCAGGACATGCGCAGTTTGCGCGGCGATCTGCGGGCTTCGGCAAAAGGGGCAGGGCGGATCGTGACCTTGGCCTGCCAGCATGCGATCACGGCAACGATCTCGCCGGGTCTGGTGAAACATCTGACAGAATTGGGCTGGTCGTCCGTGCGGGTGCGGTCAGGTAATCGCGATGAATGTCTGCTGCAATTGATCTCGGGCGTGGCGGATATGGTCGTGACCTATGATCATCCCGAAGACGCTCGGGATCTTGAACGCTCGGGCCTGATCGAGCGGCGCATCGGGCGCGAGACGCTGGTGCCCGTCTGCCTGCCCGCCCTTGCAGAGACGCTGGAGGATGAACTGCCGGTCATCGGCTATCCGTCCGACGTCTTTCTGGGCGAATTGGTCGAGAGGAGGCTGTGGGCCGGCTTGCCACAGGGGCGCACCATCAACCGTCGCGCGGAAACCGCTTTGACGCTGGCGGCCTATCACTATGCGCTGAACGGGATCGGCATTGCATGGCTGCCCCTGTCACTGGTGGCGGCGGATCTGGAGGCGGAGCGGTTGCTCAAGCCTGACATGGCAGGCCCCGACTATGCTTTGGATATCCGCCTGATCCGCTTGTCCGACGAGGCGCGCAGCGGCACCCTGCAAGCTTGGGATGCACTGATCGGAATGTCTGCCAGCGTCTAGAATTCGTCCCAGATCATCCGACCCATACCGTCCAGCCGCTCGATCGAGCAGAACAGCGATATGGTCAGTTTTGCTGTCCAGCTGTCATTGCCCATCTTCACAAGCGTTCCGTCCTTGAGTTCCTGCTGGATCGAAAACTCCGGCAGCCATGCCACCCCGGCCCCCATCAACGCGCGCCGCTTCAGCGCCTCGGCCAGCGAATCCATATAGCGGATCGACAGGGCCGTGCCGCGATTGCCGATGGTGCGATCCACCACGGTGCCAAGAAAGGTGTTCGGCTCATAGCTGAGGTAGGGCACCGCGCGATCCCCATCTGCCAGCAGCCGCCATCCTTCCTTGGAGGCCGCATCATGGAGCGCCACAGGGATCAGCTTTTCGGTGCAGATGTCCTTTCTCACGAAACGGGTCTCATCAAGGATCGGGGCCACGTCTTGATGCCGGTAATAGAGCAGGAATTCGCAGGCCCCTTCGGTCAGCAACTGGCAGCAGGCGGGCAGGGTGTCCGACAGCACCCGCGTCCGCAGTTCAGGATGGCGGGATTCGAAATCGGCCAGCCTTGGTTGCAGGTAATTGACCGAAATGGCGTGCAGGGCGGCAAAGCGTTGGAATGACGCGTTGCCGCGTTCCGCCTCGCGGATGGCCTGGCGTGCATCGGTCAGGTTGGCCAGCGCCTGTTGGGCAATCGGCAGGAATTGCCGTCCTGCCGGCGATAGCTGAACCGGATAATTGGCGCGGTCGATCAGTGGCACACCGATCCAGTTTTCCAGCGAGCGGATGCGGCGGCTAAAGGCGGATTGGGTAATGTTCCGTTCTTCGGCGGCGCGGGTGAAATTCAGCGTCCGCCCAAGACAGACAAAGTCGCCAAGCCAGTTGATATCCACCGCGCCCCTCCCTTTTGGGTGATGCTAGGCAGCGATGCGGGGTCATGCAAGATCGGAATAGTTTGATGTTTCATTTGAATTGGCCTGATCCGCCGCCGCGCGCGTAGCATCAAATCATGCCTTGCCGCGGGCCGTAGCCGAATCGGCAGGTGACAATGCGCCATAGCAAAGAGGGTCGGACAAACGGCCTCGTGATCCCAACACCAAGGAGTATGACATGACGTTCTCATGGAAAACCGTTCTTCCTGCCGCGGGCCTGCTGGCCGCAGCCTCGGTCGCCGCTCAGGCAGCCGACACCACCATTCGCCTGTCTACCTATGTCAACGAATCCGATGTCCGCTATGACGGGTTCGTGCATTTCGCCAATCTGGTGAATGAAAAGACAGGCGGCACCGTCGAGGTGCAGATTTTCCCGTCCTCCACCCTTCACGGCTGGTCCGAAGGCGTGGATGCCATGCAGGGGGGCGTGTCCGATATCAGTTGGATTCCGGCTGACGAGCGTTTGCCCTGCTACCGGGTGACCTCGCTCTACCCGGCCGCCATCAACCTTGAAAACCAGATCGAGATGGACGCGGCCTATGCCGAACTGATCCGGCCAGAGGCGGAAGAGATCGGCCTCGTCCCGCTGTTCAATTCCAACTACTCCTACGATCAGGAATGGTGGTTTGAAGAGCCGATCACCGATCTGGGCAATCTGAACGGCAAGCAGGTCCGTTCCATCGGGCCGCTTGTCAGCATGATGATCGAAACCTGGGGCGGAGCCCCGGTCTTCGTCGCCCCGAAAGAGGTGTTTCAGTCGGCTGAACGTGGTGTGGTGGACGGCATCAACATGGGTGTGGCCACCTATTCCAGTTGGCAGCTTTGGGGCGTGATGCCCTATATGGTGAACGCCAGTCTGTTCTACGGCAACATGCAGTACATGATGAGCAAGTCCAAGTTCGACAGCCTGACGCCCGAACAGCAGGAGGCCGTGACCGCCGCCGCGCGTGAAACCGAAGAATGGCTCAAGCCCCGTTACGAGGATTGGATCGACCTGCGTGTCGGCAATGCCGTGATGAAGGGCGGCGGGGCCGCAGTGTCCATCAGCCAGGATCAGCGGATGGCCTTGATCGACAGCGTGCAGGGCAAATGGAACGAAGAGGTCGAGGCCGCTTGTGGGCCGGACCTTGCTTCGTCGGTCTTGGCGCTGTTCGAGGAAAACGCGCCCTGACGGCACGATACATGTCCTCCGCCGGCCCTGACGCGGCGGAGGACATGACGGAAACAGGAGGACAGAGATGAACACGGGACTGGACCGCGCGATCGCGGTCGTCGAGAGGCTTGTTCTTTGGTTCGCGGGTCTGGGGGCGGTGATCATCCTGATCCAGATGGTCTGGATCAGCTACGGCGTCTTTACCCGCTATGCCCTGAATACACCCGACCGGATGGTGACCGAGGCGACGGCACTTCTACTGTTTCCCGTGGCCTTTGCCGGTCTGGCCTATGCCATGCGCGAGGATGCCTATCCCAAGGTCACGATGCTGACCGACATGCTGCCACCCTTGGGGCGCAAGCTGGTGGGTATCCTGAATCTGGCCCTGATGGCCGGGGTGGGGATCTTCTTTTCCATGGCGGGTCTGAACGCGACGCGCAGCGCCTTCAACTCGGGCTCCTCGTCGGAAATCCTGCTCTGGCCCCGCTGGATGTTCTGGGCACCCGGTGCCACGGCACTTGTCCTTTTCTCGATCTACACGGCGCTGCTTCTGGCGCGCCTGATCCGCACCCCGTCAAGCGAGGTTTGACAGATGGAATGGTATGAAGTCGGACTTGGCCTGTTGGGGCTGCTGATGCTGCTGATCGCCATCGGTCTGCCCATCCCCTTTGCGCTGGCGGCGGCGTCGCTGCCCTTTCTGTGGCAGATCCAAAGCTTCCAGACCTCGCTGGTCTCCTCGCAATTGAAGCTCTGGGGAGTTTGGATCGACTATATCCTGCTGGCGGTGCCCTTGTTTGTGTTCCTTGGCGAGTTGATCGGCAAATCCAACATCGGCCCCAATCTCTACCAGTTCCTGCATCAGGGGTTTCGCCTGCGCGGCTCTGCCGCCTATGGCTCGATCGGGGCCTGCGCGGGCTTTGGCGCGGTTTGCGGATCGTCCATGGTAGGCTCGCTGACGATCGGCGGCGTAGCCCTGCCCGAGATGCTGCGTCTGGGCTATGGCAAGGAACTGTCGTCGGGTGTGCTGGCCGCAGGCGGCACCTTGTCGGTGCTGCTGCCGCCCAGTCTGATCCTGCTGTTCTACGGGATCGTGACCGATCAGAGCATCGGGGACCTGTTCATCGCAGGCGTCATTCCCGGCCTGATCCTTGTCACGCTGTTCTGTGTCGTCGTCATGGTCTGGGGTGTGATGCGCCCCGGCGACATTCCCGCGCAGGAAGACGCAGTGCGCATGGGGCTGTTCCAGATCGCCGCCACCGTCGGGCCGATTGCCCTGATCGGTCTTGTCATCACGGTCGCGATCTATGCCGGTATCGCCACCCCGACCGAAGCCGCCGCAGTGGCTGCCCTGCTGACGGTCATTCTGGCCTTTGGCGTGGGCGGCTTGCGCTGGGCCGGGTTCCGCGACTCTCTTTTGGCCACGATGCGGACCATGGGCTATCTTGGCCTGCTGCTGTCGGCGGGCACCTTGTTCGGCTTCGTGCTGACCTATTACCGCGTGCCCTATGAATTCACGCAATTCTTCCTTGGCTTCGATCTGTCGCCCTATGTGGTGCTGACCATCGTGCTGATCTTCTACATCGTGATGGGCATGTTCCTCGAGCCGGTGTCGATGACCTTCATCACCCTGCCCACGATCTTTCCTTTGATGGCCGCAGCCGGGTTCGACCTGATCTGGTTCGGGGTGGTCTATACCATCACGATGGAAATCGCGGTGCTGACGCCACCTGTCGGGCTGAACCTCTATGTCATTCAAGGGATCAGTCGCGGGCAAGTTTCCATCGGACAGGTGATCACCGGCTGTCTGCCCTTCATCGCCGCCCTTGTGCTTCTGATCGTCATTCTGATCCTCATGCCGGAGACTGCCCTTTGGTTGCCCGAACAGATGAAATAACGCGTGCGGACGGTTCGACCTATCGCCGGGCCGGGGCAGGACCTGTTCTGCTTCTGGTGCATGGCTATCTTGGCGGTGCCGCCCAATGGCAGCGGGAATTCGACCAGCTTTCCGGTCATTTCGACGTGATCGCGCCGGACCTGCCCGGTTTCGGGGATGCGGCGGGCGCGCCCTGCATCGACCGCATCGAAGGCTTCGCCCTGCATCTGGCAGGGTTGGTTGACGAGTTGAAGATCGACAGGTTCTGCCTGCTGGGTCATTCCATGGGCGGCATGATCGCGCAGGAGTTTGCATCCCGGTTCTCGGACCGGGTGGACAAGCTGATCCTCTATGGCACAGGTCCGCTTGGCCTGATGCCGGACCGCTTCGAAACGCTCGAGATGTCGCGCCGCCGTCTGGCCGAGGATGGTGTCGCCCGCACTATTCGCCGGATCGGCTCGACATGGTTCCGCCATGGCGATGCAGCGCAGGGTTTTCAGGTGGTGGCCGAACTGGGGGCCAAGGCCAGCCAGAGTGCCGCGCAGGCGGGGCTTGATGCAATGAGTCACTGGGATGGCAGGGCGGCCCTGTCAAGCCTGGCCATGCCGTCGCTGGTGGTGTGGGGTGATGGAGATCAATCCTATCGTTGGTCGCAGGTGGAAGCCCTTTGGCGAGGACTGCCGAACAGCCAGCTTGCCGTCATTCCCGGAACCGCCCATGCCGCCCATCTTGAGAAACCCGGCCTGTTTCAGGCAATCCTGCTGGATTTTCTGGGCGCATAGCAGCCTTTTGGGCGCGTCTTCCATGCGATAGGCGCGCGGGGCGGTGTCAGGTGGCGACACGCCCCGCAGCCTTGATCCGGGATGACGTCTTGGCTTGCCTCTTTCAGTATAAGCAAGAACCTCGCCTTTTGCCTTACCCGTGCTTGACCATGACGTGGCGCACGAAAGTGTAATCCTCCAGCGCATAGGCCGACATGTCCTTGCCATAGCCGGATTGCTTGATCCCGCCATGCGGCATCTCGTTCACCAGCATGAAATGCGTGTTGATCCATGTGCAGCCATAGCGCAGCCGCGCGGCGGTCGCCATGGCGCGGCCCACGTCGCGGGTCCAGACGGACGAGGCCAGCCCATAGTCGCTGTCATTGGCCCAGGTCACGGCCTCGTCTACATCCGAAAAGGGCGTGATCGACACCACCGGCCCAAAGACCTCACGCCGCACGATCTCATCAGCCTGAGTTGCCCCGGCGACGACCGTGGGGCGATAATAAAAGCCCTTGTCCATCGCCTCGCCGCCCGTCGTGATCTGGATGTGGTTCATCTCGCGGGCGCGGTTCACGAAACTGGCCACGCGGTCGCGCTGGCGCAGGCTGATCAGCGGGCCGATCTCGTTCGTCGTGTCATCGTCATTGCCCAACTGGATCGAAGCGACGGCATCCGTCAGGTCCGCCACCAACCGGTCATAGACCTTGCGCCCGGCATAGATGCGGCAGGCGGCGGTGCAATCCTGTCCGGCATTGTAGAAGCCGAAGGCGCGCAGCCCCTCGACCACCTCGGCGACATCGGCGTCGTCGAACACCACGACGGGCGCCTTGCCACCCAGTTCCAGATGAGTCCGCTTGACCGTCTTGGCGGCGGCATCCAGCATCTTCTTGCCGGTCGCCACATCCCCGGTCAGGCTGATCATGTCGACCTGCGGATGGTTGATCAGGTAATTGCCCACGGTATGACCGCGCCCCGGCAGGATGTTGACCACGCCCTCCGGCAGTTCCTCGGCCAGGATCTTCGCCATTTTCAGCGCGGTCAGCGGCGTCTGCTCGGATGGTTTGAACACCACCGTATTGCCGCCCGCAATCGCCGGGGCCAGCTTCCATGCCATCATCATCAGCGGATAATTCCACGGCGCGATGCTGGCCACGACCCCGATGGGATCGCGGCGGATCATGCTCGTATGCCCTTCCATATACTCGCCCGCAATCGCGCCGGTCTGGCAGCGGACGGCCCCAGCAAAGAAGCGGTAGCAATCCACGATGGCGGGAATCTCGTCGTTGCGCGCGGCATTGATGGGCTTGCCGCAGTTCAACGCCTCAAGCACGGCAAATCCCTCGGCTTCGGCCTCGACCCGGTCAGCGATGCGGAGCAGCGCCGCAGACCGTGCGGCGGGCGTGGTGCGCGACCAGCCCTCGAACGCCTTGCGTGCGGCGGCAACGGCGCGGTCCACCTGTGCCGTGCTGGCCTCTGCCACATCAAGGATCAGCGCACCGGTGCGCGGATCAAGGATGGGTTCGGCCGCATCCTGTCCCGGTTCGAACCGGTCACCGATCAGCAGGTCCGTATCAATCTTGCCCATGTGGTAACCTCCCTTGGGTCATGTGCGGGTCATTTTCCGCCGCCGGCGGTCTCGGCGCCGCCGCGCGTCAGGTAATACGCGATGAGGATCGGGACAAAGGTGGTCACAAAGACCACGATCGCCACGACATTGGTGACGGGGCGCTGGCGCGGGCGCACCAACTCGTTCAGCATCCAGATCGGCAACGTGCTTTGCTGGCCGGCGGTGAAGGTGGTCACGATCACCTCGTCAAAGGACAGCGCAAAGGCCAGCATACCGCCCGCCAGCAGGGCCGAGCCCAGATTGGGCAGGATCACATGGCGGAAGGTCTGGAACCCGTTGGCCCCCAGATCCATCGACGCCTCGACGATCGAGCCCGACAGCCGCCGGAACCGCGCCACCGCGTTGTTGAACACGATCACGATGCAGAAGGTCGCGTGACCCATCAGGATCGTCCATGTCGAAAACGGAATGTCCATGATCGAAAAGGCCGAGCGCAGCGACATGCCGGTGATGATGCCGGGCAGGGCGATGGGCAGGATGATCAGCAGACTGATCTGGTCGCGCCCGAAGAATCGCGTCCTTGCCATCGCCGCCGCGCAAAGCGTGCCAAGGATCAGCGCCATCACCGTCGACAGCGCCGCCACCTTCAGCGACAGATAGAGCGGTGGCCAGATGTCCTCGCGGTTCCACGCCACGGCAAACCACTGCGTGGTCAGGCCGGGCGGCGGAAACTGATAGGTGCGCTCGTCCGTGGTGAAGGCATAGAGAAAGATCAGCAGGATCGGCAGGTGCAGGAACAGCAGCCCCCCGATGGCGGTCACGGTCAGAAACAGTGGCGGACGGCTGTCAGAGCGCATCGAATGCCCCCTTGCGCCGCGCGATCGTCAGATAGATCAGCATGATCACGATAGGCACCACGGCAAAGGCGGCGGCCAGCGGAATGTTCCCGGCCGTGCCCTGCAACTGATAGACCGCCTGCCCGATGAAGCGCCGCGACGAGCCCACGATCTGCGGGATGATATAATCGCCCATCGTCAGCGAGAAGGTGAAGATCGACCCCGCGATGATCCCGGGCAGCGCCAGCGGAAAGATCACGGTCCGCAAGGTCTGCCAGCAGCTTGCACCCAGATCGGCAGATGCCTCCAGCATGGATTGCGGCACCCGTTCCAGCGCCGCCTGCATCGGCAGGATCATGTAGGGCAGCCAGACATAAAGGAACACAAGCCATGTCCCGATATAGCTGGTGGACAGTGAATTGCCCCCGATCACTGGCAGCGCGAGGATTCCGTTAAGCACTGCCGATGCCCCGATCCCGTCCGTGGCCCATGTGATGATCCCTTCGCGGGCAAGGATCAGTTTCCACGCATAGACCTTGACCAGATAAGACGACCACAGCGGCAGCATCACGCCCAGATAGAACAGCGCCTTCCAATGGCCCTTCGCATAGCGGGCGGCGAAATAAGCGATGGGAAAGGCGATGACGACGGCCCCCAGCGTCACGGCGGCGGACATCGCAACGGTGCGGATGATGATGTCCAGATTGGCCGGTTGCAGCAATTCACCATAGGTCGACAGGGTGAATTCCCGCCGGATCTGGCCCGAAAATTCGTCGATGGAATAGAAGCTTTGCAGCAGAAGCGCGGCCAGAGAACCAAGATAGACCACGACCAGCCAGACCAGCGGCAGCGCCAGCAACGTGATCAGCAGCACATTCGGATGCCGCCAGAACAGGGCCGAGATGCGATCTCCCAGCCCTCGGGTTGGCAGGATGGCCCGCGCCGGTTGCGCGATGCGAGACGGTTCGGCGGTCAGGCTCATCAGCCCTCCTCCATCACATGCATGGCCTGCGCGTCCCAGACAAGCCCGACTTCGGCCCCCTGTTCCGGCAGCGGGTGGCCCTTGGTCACAAAGACCGACAGCTCGCCCCCCGGCACGGCCACGACAATACGGGTCCCCGACCCCAGATAGCGCAGGGCGGTGACATGGCCGCGCAGCCGTGCCCCCTCATCGCCGATGCGGATGGATTCGGGCCGCAGGCTGGCCGGGCGGGCAGGCGCGCCGAAGCGGCTGGCCATCTCGGCGGTCAGGACGTTGGACGACCCGACGAAATCCGCGACAAAGCGTGTCCGCGGCTTTTCATAGATCTCGGACGGGGTGCCGATCTGGGCGATCTTGCCTTGCGAGAACACGGCCACCTGATCGGCCATCGACAGGGCCTCGCCCTGATCATGGGTGACAAAGACAAAGGTGATGCCAAGGCGTTGTTGCAGGGCCTTCAACTCGTCCTGCATCGCCTCGCGCAGCTTCAGATCAAGCGCGCCCAGCGGTTCATCCAGCAAAAGCACACGCGGTTCGTTGATCAGCGCGCGCGCCAGTGCCACGCGTTGACGCTGCCCGCCTGACAGCTCTCCGGGTTTGCGCGCGCCGTAGCCCTCAAGCTTGACCAGCGCCAGCAACTCCTCTGCCCGGTCGTGACGGGTTCGCTTGTCCACGCCCTTGACCATCAGCCCATAGGCGACGTTGTCGCGCACGTTCATGTGCGGAAACAGGGCATAGTCCTGAAATACGGTGTTCACATTGCGTCGGTTCGGCGGTACCGCGCTGCAATCCTGCCCGAAGATGCGGATCATGCCGCCCGTCGGCTGCTCGAACCCCGACATCAGACGCAGGCAGGTGGTCTTTCCCGACCCCGATGGCCCCAGCATGGCGAAGAAGGTTCCCTCGGCAATGCTCAGGTCCACACCATCGACCGCCCGGACCGATCCGAAATGGCGTGATACATTCAGGAATTCAACGGCTGCTGTCATGGGAACTTCCGGGTCAGGCAAAGGCACCCCCCGCTTGCGCGGGGGAGCCGTGTGAGGGCTTGGTCAAAGAGAAGGGTTCGTCAGCGGCCGCCGATCACGCCGATATAATCCGAGACCCAGCGATAATAGGGCACGCATTCGCCCTGACTTTCGCATTTCGTCACCGGTGTCGTCCAGAAGCGGATGCGTTCGAAATCGTCGAACCCGTTCTTGGTGCAGCCCTCGGCGGTCTGCATGCCGCGGCCATCGGTGCAAGCGGCGGGCACGACGGGGTTCGCGCCGAACCAGACCGACAGGTCCGCCTGCAGGTTCGATGACAGCGTGTGCTCGATCCACAGATAGGCGCAGGTGGTGTTTTCGGCATTCACATGCATCATTGTGGTGTCCGCCCAGCCGGTCGCACCTTCTTGCGGGATGACGCTGGCCACCGGCACGCCGTCGGCCTGCAGCAGGTTCACCTGGAAGGGCCATGTCCCCGAGGCTGCCATGCCCTCGTTGCGGAAGTCGTCCATCTGGATGAAGGCATCATGCCAGTAGCGGGCCGTCAGGGTACGCTGCACCCGCAGCAGGTCGAGTGCTTCCTTGTACTGGTCCGCGTTCAATTCGTAGGGCGAGGTGATGCCCAGTTCCGGTTTATGGAACATCAGATATTGCGCCGCATCTGCGATGTGGATCGGGCCGTCATAGGCTTGCACGCGGCCCTTGTTGGTCTTGCCGTCGGGCAGGTCCATCTCTTCGAACACCACGTTCCAGGATGTGGGCGGGCTATCCCCGAACACCTCGGTATTATACATCAGAACGTTGGGGCCCCACTGGTAGGGCACGCCGTAATGGACGCCGTCCACCACATACCAGGGCGCGTTCTTCAGCCGGTCGTCCACCGTGTCCCACGATGGGACAAGCGAAAGGTTAATGGGTTGGACACGTTCGCCCGCCACCAGGCGCAGCGAGGCGTCACCCGAGGCGGTGACCAGATCGAAGCCGCCCTCGTTCATCAGGGCGACCATCTCGTCCGAGGTATTGGCGGTCTTGACCTGCACCATGCAGCCGGTCGCTTCCTCGAATTTGGTGACCCAGTCGAAATCCGCGACCGTCTCGCCCCGCTCGATATAGCCGGGCCAGGCCACGATGTTCAGCTTGCCTTCCGGCGTGCCCAGTTCTGCGACCTGTGCCAATGCCGGGGTGATCCCGATCAGCGCCGCCAGTGCCGTCGTTCCCATCAGTTTCAGATGTCTCATTCCAGTGCTCCCTGTGTCATGGCCCTGTATCGGACCCTCTTTTCTGTTTTGGGAGTCAGCGTATGTGGGGCGGCTTTCTTCGCAATATCAAAATGCAGAACCAATCCATCGGTTTTTCCGATACCTTAGCCTGCGCTCAGCTTTGCCTAGGAATTTCAGGCGATTGCCAATTTACGCCTTATCGGCCCGGCAGCGTGGACTGCGCCACCCTGATGAAATTCCGGGCTTGCGGGCTGAGCGGGGCACCGCGCCGCCACGCCAGACCGACCTGCACATTGGGCAGATCGCCCGACACGTCGCGGATCTCGATTCGGTCCCCCTCGAGCGACCACGGCCGATAGACCAGACCCGGCAGGATCGCCAGACCCGCACCGGTTGCAACAAGGCTGCGAACCGCCTCGACCGAGCGGGTGCGGAAGGCGATGGTCGGCTTCACGGCCATGGCCTGCATCAATTGGCGCATGCTCTCTTCGATTTCGTCCACCATCAGCTGGATCAATGGCGTCTCGGCCAACTGGTCCAGCGCGATGGCATCGGCCTGACCCAGCGGATGGCCCAGCGGCAACCACAGCCGGTAGGGCGAGACGAGCAGCGTTTCGACATTCAGCGCCATGCGGTCATGCACCGAGGAAGTCAGCAGCACCGCGACATCCAACTCGCCGCCGATCAGCAGGTGTTGCAGGTATTCGCCACTATCTTCAATCACGTTCAATTCGACCCTTGGATGGGCGCGGCGGAAGCGGGACAGGATGTCCGACAGCACATAGCCCGCCACAAGCGAGGTCACGCCCAAGGCCAGCCGCCCGCCTTCCTGATCCGCCTGATCGCGAAAGGCCTGCCTTGCGTTCGACACATCCGCAAGGATCTGCTGCGCGTGGCGCAGGAACTGGCTGCCCAGATGCGTGATCTCAAGGCCGCGCGCCTGTCTTTCGAACAGGATCACACCCAGATCATCCTCCAGCGCGCGGATCGCCTCGGTTACAGAGGATTGCGAGATCGACAGCACACGCGCGGCACCCGTCACAGAGCCTTGTTCCGCTGCGGCGATGAAGAATTGAAGCTGTCTCAGGGTAAATGCCAATGCGCGCGCCTTGCCGTGACGATCAGGGGACACCATGGCGCGGGACATGTGCGCAGGTCAAACGGATCATGGCGCAACGCGAAAGGCACCTGCGCCCGCAGCCAGTCGGCCCTGTCGGGGCAAGCCGCCTCAGTCGATCCTCCGAAAGACGCGGGTTGTATGCATGTCAGGGTTGGTTGCGCGTTCCCAGACCATCTCGGCCCCGGCGCAGGAGGCCAGCCGATAGGGTTGGGGCAGAACGGGGACAAAGGCCCAAGGGTCCGTGAATGTGTCGCCACCGCTGAGCGCACCTGTGCTGAACGAGGTGGTGCCTGTCGACAGCGCGCTGTCCTTGCGGAACAGCAGCAGCCCCTCGCGTTCTTCAAAACGCCCGGTTTCCTCGTTGGCGGACAATCGTGTTACGACCTCGGCCGCTCCATCCGGTCCGGAGCCGGTCGTCAGGTAAGTCTTCGGGTCCGCCCAACGGTAATGACCCTGCGGCATCAACGTCAGCCGGGGGCCATCCCAGTCGTGGATGATCTGTGTCGTCATTTCGGCGGGCGCGGCGAGCAAGGCGCGCATGTCCGCGGGGCGTTCACTCTCAGCGGTCGGATCACGCGGCGTGGTCATTTCCCATGTTCCCTGCATGCAGGACCCGCAGTCGCCACCGCCTTCGGCTTCTGCGATCCGCAGGCGCGCCATCGTCTCGCCGGTCGAGCCAAATCCCGCTGCGAAAAGCAAGGCACCGCCGTCGTTGCAGCCGAAGAAGCGCCGCACGGGCACGCCGGGGCGCAATTCATCGAAGCCTGCCTCTGATTCATGGGCCAGAAGTGCCACGGTGCCGGGGCTTGCCGCGTCCAGTGTCAGCGTCCAGAGGCCCGGCTCCAGCATGACCTGCCCGCGTTGCAGCGACAGGGCAGGGCCTGACAGGGTGACGACGCCCGCGTCCTGTTCCAGCGCGGGGCCGGGGTCCGGGGCGATGCGCGCAGGGCGACCGTCGGGAAAGGCCAGTGCGTCGGAGAGATGCATGAACATCAGGTTTGACCATTCCTCTGGCGTCATATGGCTGGCGATGGCGCTTGGCCGGGACAGCGCTGCTTCGCCCAGCCGCGCCACCTCAAGCGGATAGGTGGGGCCGTTCAACTCGGCCGCCCAGAACCAGAAGGCGACGGCTGCGTATTCCACGTCGATCAGCCGCAGGTTGCGGATCGCGGTATCCCACGAGGCGAGAAAACCGCGGCTGTCGTCCTGCCCGTGAACGGCCAGATTGGCGAACCATTCGGCGGTGCCTTCGATCCACCATGTCGCCTCGCAACGATCGACTGACGGGTGCAGCTTTTCCTGCACCACGTGGAACATATCATGCGCCAGCGTGAAGTTCAGCGCCTCGCGTGGTTTGTCGCGCCAGAGTGGCGGGTAAAGGTTCACCTCGCAGCGTCTTCCGGGACAGGTGCTGTCTCCCAGATTGCCGGTGTCCACTGTGCTGTCCAGAAGGTGAAGGTCCACGGGGCGTCGGTCGCGATCCGGGAAATTGGTGACCCCGGCGAGGGACAGGGCCATATCAAGGCGCATGAGCATCAGATAGACATCGCGGGCCAGATCATCCTGTTCCGCCTTGGCATGGATGCGGATCTCGCTGTCCAGTGGCAGCGAATGGTGGCTGTAGCGCATGGCGTAAAGCCCGTCCGCGCGGTCGCGGGCGATGTCTTCTTCCATGGCGTCATAAGCGCGTTCTTCGGCTTCGGCCGCGGCGGCGGCGGCTTCGGGGTCAACGGCCGCAAAGGTCGGGGCGCAGGTTTCGGCCCCTGCGAGGCTGTATGTGCAGAATAGCAGACCCAGAGCCGCAACTGCGTTCCGGACCCGTCCCATCATTGGCGTGCCACGATCTCGACCCGCCGGTTGGCCTGCCGCCCGGCCTCGGTTGTGTTCGTGGCGACCGGGGCCAAGGGGCCGACACCTGCCGGCACGGCGCGCCCTACCGCCACACCGAAGCGGGCCTCGAGCGCCTCCACCACGGCCTGAGCCCGCGCCCGCGACAGGGCAAGGTTGGACTCAAGCGTGCCGACACTGTCGGTGTGGCCCACGACATAGAGCTGCAATCCTGCGCGGTCGGCCAGCAGCCGCGCGATTTCCGTGATGGCGGGATCAGAGGCCGGTTGCAGCACGGCGCTGCCGAAATCGAAATAGATGTTGTCCAGCGCGATCTTGCCTTCGCTGTCGATCGCTGCGGCCATGGCGGCGGCATCGGTGACCTTGACCTGATCCGTGGCCATGGCATCGGCCTGAAGGACTTGCACATAATGGTTGTTCTTTTCGACACCGACCGAGACATGGACCCGCGCCCCTTCGAAGCTCATGGTGCCTGTCAGGTATTGCACATCGCTGCCGATCCCGAGGTTCATGCCGTTGCGGCTTTTCCAGCCGCCGTCGCTCTGGTTGCCGCAGTCTGACCTGCTGGAGCATGACCAGTCGAGCGCCATCCCCTGCGCCGTCAGCGCGGCGCGGTAGTTTTCGACGATTTCGAAGGTGGATTTGCCCGGCGGATTCTTGAACCGTCGCAGCAGGATGCGCCCCTCAAATGGCGCGCTGATGACCGCCCCATCGGCGAAACCGGTGACCCGTTCCGTCTGTCCGAAGGCCTCCTCGATCCGGTCGCCGGGGCGTTCTTCCGAGCCAGTGTAAGGCACGACGTCCAGAACGCGGGTCTGTGCCAACGCGCCTGATGCCGTCAGGATCAGGGCAAGGGTCAAGCCTTTGACAAACATCAGCACTCTCCGTCATGTGTCAGGACCAGAAGGCGACGTCACTTTGCAGTTCCAGCGTAATACGGCGCAGGTCTTTTTCCAATCTTCTTTGATTTATGCGTGGCAGGCCGGGGCTGACTGACACGCCATTTCACCAAGGCGACGTCCGCCGATGGCGGCATCATCCGCAATGCAGGGACCGTGGATCAAAGGCTGAATCAGATGATGGACGTGCTGTTCCGTCACCCCGCCCGTCCACCGGAGCGAGGCGGGGACATATGGCTCTTTTCCTGGCGTGGTTCATGATTTTGTGCGTGTCCCGACGTCCTGACGTTCGCGGGCATGCGGAAAGGGGCGCGGAAATCCGCGCCCCTTTCTTCTGTGGTCGTCACGCGTGAGCTTGGATCACAGATCGCTGACGATGCTGCACAGCTCGCTCCAGGATTCCTGCGACACCTGATCGAAGCCGGTTCCCGTCGCTGCGGTGCCGAAGGTGCTGCTGTTGGTCTGGCCGGTGCCGCTTTCCGCGGTGCCGGTCGTGCTTGTGTCAGCCGAACCGGACGCGGCTGCCCCGGTTGAATCCGTGCCGGTTTCCGCAGAACCAAAGGTGCTGGGGTCCGACTGCACCGTCCCGGTGGCCGATGCACCCGAGTTGATGTCCGACGTCCCACCTGACCCGGCGGTCGTGTCAGCCCCTGTGGTCGCGGTGCCGAAAGTGCTGCTGTTGCTTTGACCGGTGCCGGTTTCCGCAGCGCCAGACGTGTTGTTCGCGGCACTGTCGTCCACGGCCACGCAATCCGCACGGACGGTGGACTGTTCTTCGGCGGTCAATGCGGCCCAGCTGGTCTGGATATCAGCGTCCGAACGCAGCGACATCGTGCCGTCATCGGTGAAGAAAGCTTCTGCAGTGGCTTCGCTCCATGTTTCGCCCATCATGGGCTGGGGGGCAGATGCCGTCTGGGCGCCTGCGGCGGTTGCAAGCATCAGCGGAATCACGGTCGTTGCGAAAAGTTTCGGTGTCATGAATGACCTCCTGAGTCGGCACCCCGGATGGGATGCGGAAAATTGCCGATCAAGCGTCTGGCCGGCACATGGCCGGTCCCAGGCTTGAACGAATGACGATTGTTTCACTGCCTCTCGGGGCACCGGCAGCGTGGCCACCGGATCTTGTCTCTGGGTTTCATGCTGACCGGACAGAAAGGCTTTGTCTTGCCCTGCCGGTCGCACGTTTTTTGCGTTCCCTTGGAGAGACAACGTGCCCCGGCGCGTGGAGTTCCGTAAAATGTCGCGCGGTCTTCATGTGGGGGTGATGCGGGCCTTCATTTCAGCCGCGTGAGCGTCCGAGCAGCGCCGACGTCCGCAAGTCTGTCAGAACCTTCAGGGTCGCTGCCACGGCAAGGATGCAGAGCAGCGTTTTCGAGACGGTTCCCATCGTCCCGTGGATCAGCACCGCATGGATGGCGCTGCCCAGCACGATGATCAGCGCCAGTGCGGAATGACCCAGACGCCACGGTCTGATCCCGATCCGCAGCGGGCGGCGCAGCAGCGCCAGAAGGGCGGCCGCGAAGACGGCCCACATCGCCACGACGCCCCATGCCGAAAACGGGGTGGGCGAGGCGAACAGCAGCGCGTCGATCACATCGGGCGGGCTGGTCAGCCAAAGCCCTGCCACATGGATGATCACCGCCAGCAGGATCAGTGCCCCGGTCCAGCGATGCAGATACCGCCCTTGCCGCATCGGCAGACCGGGCAGATATCCCCCCGCCAACAGCGGTTGCAGCAGGAGCAGTGCCATCGCAACAATACCCGCGAAACCGGCGATGATGTAGATCGGTTCACGCCAGGCCAGCAGCGGGCTGCCAAGGGCCACGGCGACAGGCACGGTGGCTGCGGCAGCGACAGCGGCCCAGATCAGAATAGCGCGAAACGAGCCCATTATATCAGGCGGGCTGCAACACCAAATCCGCGTTGAGGGTCGTGTCGCCGGGGCTGCGCATCACGGGACGCAGGAATACGGTCTGAAAGGCGGTGTCATCATAGGCGAGATGTCCGTGAGGTTGTCCGAAGGCGGGCACGATCTGTGGCATTTCCAGCCGGAAGGTGCCGTCCGCACGGGTCAGCGTGGCCCCATGGCTGTGGGGATCACGCTCATGACCCTCGGTCGTGTGGGCCCAAATCTGGATGCGGATACCTTCCAGCGGAGCGCCGTCACCCGCGCGACGGACCGTGCCCGTCATCCAGAAGCCACCACCGCCGATCCGTTCGACGATGGGGGCGCCCGGCAGGTAATTGTTGGCCCCGCCCCGCATGGTCGGGGTAGGGGCAAGACCCTGTGCCCGCGCGGGCACCAGCAGGCCGGAGGCTCCGGTGGTCAGAACAGCACCGGCCGTTGCGGCCCCGGCGACAAGAAGATTGCGGCGATTGATCTGGTTCTGGGGCATTCCGAACGCTCCTGTCTGAAACGCCGCCGCCTTGGCGGTCCGGCCACATCTGCGGGTCGGAGATCCTGGCGCGGACCCGGTAGCGCGCCGCTTGCCAGTCATACTATGGGGCAAGCGGCGGGCGAGGGAACCGCACCAACGGCTTTGTGAACAGGTTTCATTGCCGCGAGACGCGCGGATCAGGCGATATGCAGATCGCGTGACAGACCCGACAGGATGCGGCAGCCCGTGGCGGTGACGACGGCCACTTCCTCCAGCCGGATGCCGAAGCGTCCGGGCAGGTAGATGCCGGGTTCCACGGTAAAGACCATCCCTTCCTCCAGCAGCAGGGGATTGGTGCCGGTGATGTAGGGCGGCTCATGGATCTGCGATCCCAGCCCGTGGCCGGTGCGGTGGGTGAAGTAATCGCCATATCCTGCCGCGACGATGGCGTCGCGGGCGGCGCGGTCCACATCCTGCGCCGGGATGCCGGGACGGATGACGGCCAAAGCAGCCTCGACCGCGGCATTCACCACGGCGTGGACTTCGGCGTAGTCGGCGGGCGGTGCACCCAGACAGGCCATGCGGGTGATGTCGGAATAATAGCCGTCCTTCGATCCGCCGATATCGCAGACGATGGGCTGGCCGGGGCGCAGGACCGTGTCGCCGGTATGGTGATGTGGGAAGGACCCGTTCACGCCGATTCCCACGATGGCGAATTCGGGGTTGGCCCCTGCTGCGGCAAAGGCGGCGCGGGCGACGGCGGCGATCTCGCGTTCGGTCATGCCGTCGCGCAGGGCGGCGCGCAGGGCGGTTTGCGCGGTATCGGCGATGCGGGCGTTCTCCTCCAGCGCGGCCAACTCCTCCGCATCCTTGATCATCCGCAGCGCGCCGACCGTGTCGGTGGCAAAGCCGCGCGCCCGGTTGGGCAAGGCATCAAGCAGCAACAGCGCATGATCCGCGCGCATGGATTCATCGACCGACACGCGGTCGGGCGAGGGGGCCAGTTCGGCGAGTGCTGCTGCCAATGCGGCATCGGGGCCGGTCGCGTCGGCCCATTCCCAGAAGGGCAGGTCGGTATGTTGCCGCGCATCGCCGGCGTTCAGGGCGGGCATGAGGAAGCCCGCCTTGTCGGATCCGATCAGCAGCAGGCAGGCGCGTTCATCGGGGTGCGGGGCAAAACCCAGCAGCCAGCGCATATGCGCGCCGGGGGCAAGGGCGACCAGCCCTGTGCCGGTGTCTTTCATGCGGGCGCGCAGGCGATCAAGGCGGCTCATGCCGGATTCTCCATCGGGACGGTGGCAAAGGCCGTCAGCAGGGCGCTGCGGTGGGTCTTGACCAGCGACTCAAGCGTGCTGACGCGTTGGGGCGTGAAATGACCGGCGGCGTCAAGGATATTGACCGTGCCGACCACCAGCCCGCTGTCATCCGCGACGGGGATGTTCAGAGCGGATTCGCAGCCCAATGCGTTGATCAGCGCGTGATCGCTGAAATAGATCGCGAAGTCGGGCGTGCTGTTGGCGACGAAACTTTTGCCCTCTCCGATGACCAGATCGGACCAGGCATCATCGCGCAGGGGCTTGGTGCCTGTTGCCGGGTAGTCCAGCGGATGCGAGGTATAAGCCCGGCGCGCCAGCCCTGCGGTGCGGTCCAGAACGGTGACGGTGAAAAGCCGCGCGCCGCAAGCGGCGTCGGCGGCCCGGTGCAGGGCGGCAAAGGTGGCATCGGTCATGGCTGTTCCTGAGGGTGTGTGGAATGGGGGCATGGGCGACCGGGGCCGCCCATGCATAAGGGGGGGATCAGTTCTTTTCCACCAGCCGGTAGTAGACATAATCCGAGCTGGCGCCGTTCACATAGCCATCCACCCGGTCGGCCATGGCCACCTGCTTGATCGCCTGGAACATGATGACGAAGGGCGCTTCGGCCTGCATCTGCTGTTGCAGATCCAGATACATCTGGTTGCGGGTGTCGGTGTCCTGTTCGGCCAGTGCCGCCATGGTCTTTGCGTTCACCTCGGCGGGCGGCATCCATGCGTTGCGCCATGTGGTGGTCGAGACATATTTGTCGTCCGCATTGTCGGCGTTATGGGCAAAGGCCTTGGCGTTGGAATGGGGGTCCATGAAGTCCGGGCCCCAATAGAGCAGCATCCCCTGATGCGTCCGCGCGCGATACTTGGTGATCACCTGCGCACCCGTGCCGGGCAGGATCTCGAAGTTGATGCCGGCTGGCGCGAAGGTCTGTTGCAGGCTGGCCGCGATATCGGTGAAGGGGGCCGAGTTGATCACGTCCAGTTCGATGGTCAGGGGCAGCTCTACCCCGCCCGCAGCCAGAATCTCCTTGGCCTTGTCGGGGTCATAGCTGAAGGGCGTGTCGGTCAGCGCGCCGGGGAAACCTTCGGGCCAGAACGCCTGATGCACCTCCATCTGGCCTTTCAGGAAGCTGTCGGCCATGCCCTGATAATCCACCAGATAGCGGGCGGCTTCCCACAGCGCGGGGTTGGTCAGGGCTTCGGTCTTCTGGTTGAAGCTGAACCAGTGAACGGCGGTCTGGGGATAGGTTTCCACTTTGACGGCCTCATTGCCCGCAAGGCCCGCGACCTGATCGGGGGACAGGTTCTTGGCCATGTCCACATCGCCGGATTCCAGCAAAAGACGCTGTGTCGCAGCCTCAGGCACGTGACGGATCAGCACGCGTTGCATCGCGGGCGCACCGCCCCAATAGGCAGGGTTCGCTTCCAGCATCAGCACCTCGCCGGGGGCGAAGCGGGCCAGCTTGAACGGGCCGGTGCCTGCGCTGTTCTGGTTCATCCAGGCATGGCCCATGTCGCCGTCCACCTCGTTCGCCATGGCGGTTTGCACATCCACCACGGTTGCGGGACGCGAGGCCAGCACGTTCAGCACGAAGGAGGGGGCGAAATCGCCGGTCCAGCGCACGGTGACGGTGTTGCCATCGGCGGTGACCATTTCTTCGATATTCTCGGCCGTCCAGTCAAGGTTCGCGAGGATGAAAGCGGGGGCTTTGTTCAGCACCAGGACACGTTTCCAGCTGCCCACCACATCGGCCCCGGTCAGCGGGTTGCCGGAATGGAAGGTCACGCCGTCGCGCAGCTTGAACACGGCGGTCTTGGCCGCGGCGTCGATCTCCCAGCTTTCCGCCAGACCGGGGGCCAGCGTGGTGGTGTCGGTCGCGTCATACTGGACCAGTTGGTCATAAGCGTTGGTGACATATTCACCCGAGCTGAATTCATAGGCGGTGGCCGGGTCGATGGTCACGATGTCGTCGATGTTCTGCGCGATCACCAGCGCGTCATCGGGCGTTGCCGCCAGCACGGGGGCGGTGGACAGCGCGATCAGGCTGACGGCCAGCGTGGCCGCAAGGTTACGAGGGGCAAAGATCATGGGCCTTCTCCTGTTGATATGCCGCAGCTTGTCCCCGCTACGGGCGTTCGGGGGATCGTCCGATCAGGCGGGGCGAGGTGCCTGTCCACAAAAGACGGGCGGGGCCTTCCCCGATATTGGCAAATGAATGGGGCGTATCGCCCATGAAATGCAGGCTGTCGCCGGGGTTCAGCACGAAACTCGCCGCGCCGAGGGTCTGTTTCAGGGTGCCGTCCAGCACCATGATCAACTCTTCGCCGACATGGGCTGTCACCTCGGATGCATAGCCCACGGGGATATGCACGATCAGCGACGACAATGTGCCGCCGGGCAGGGTCGTGTTGATCCGCTCATAGGACAGCGAGGCATCGGTCAACGAAAAGCGTGGCCGCTCTCCCGCGCGGGTGATGCTGTCGGCGGGTTTGGGCGTGGCGACGAATACGTCGATATCCACGTCCAGCGCACCTGCCAGACTGGCCAAGGTGCCAAGGCTGGGGGTCGCCTTGTCGCGTTCCACCTGCGAAAGAAACCCGACCGAGATACCCGCCTGATCCGCCAATGTCTGCAAGGTCAGCCCCGCCTTGCGACGCAATTCGCGAATGCGACCGCCAAAGGCGGGCGGACTTTGCGTGTCTGTCTGTCGGGCAGCTTCGGTCATGCGGGCCTCCGACTCGAAGGCTAGTAAAAAAATTTTGATAGGTCAAAAATAATTTGTTACGCTTGCCCAAAGCGGGAGAGATGATGACCCTGACGCAGACCATGACCCAAGCTCCGGCCCGCAAGCTGGCGCAGCGCGTTTGGCCGCCGCTGCGGTTTGTTCTGACCGTGGCGGTCACCTTTCTGGGGCTGCTGGCGATCACCTTTGTGATCGGTCGCGTGGTGCCCATTGATCCTGTGCTTGCGGTCGTGGGGGACCGCGCCAGCGTCGAAACCTATGAGGCGGCGCGTCAGGCCATGGGGCTGCATGATCCGTGGGTCGTGCAATTCGCCCGCTACGTGGGCGATGTGGTGCAGGGCGATCTGGGGCAATCGGTATCCACCGGGCGGGCGGTGGCCGATGATCTGGCGCGGGTTTTCCCAGCGACGCTGGAAATGGCCACGCTTGGCATCCTGATCGGTGTGGCGCTGGGCGTGCCTATGGGGGTCTGGGCCGCCGCGCGGCAGGGCACATGGGTGGATCAGGTGATCCGCGTGATCGGGCTTGCGGGCTATGCGATCCCGGCTTTCTGGCTGGGTCTGGTGGGGTTGGTGCTGTTCTACGCCAAGTTGCGATGGGTCGGAGGGCCGGGGAGGATCGACATTTTCCTTGACGGGATGGTGCCGGTGCGGTCGGGCCTGTTGTTGCTGGACAGCGCCATCGCGGGAAACTGGGAGGCCTTTCGCAGCGCCTTTTCCCATATCGTTCTGCCGGCCACGATCCTTGGGTTTTTCAGCCTCGCCTATATCGCGCGCATGACCCGCAGTTTCATGCTGGAGCAGTTGGGGCAGGAGTTCATCATCACCGCCCGCGTCAAGGGGGTGCCCGAGCGGGTGGTGCTGTGGCGGCATGCCTTTCGCCCGATCCGGGTGCAGCTGATCACGGTGATCGGGCTGAGCTATGCTGGGCTGCTGGAAGGGTCCGTGATGATCGAGACGGTGTTTTCTTGGCCCGGTATCGGGAATTACCTGACCACGGCGCTTTTGAATGCGGACATGAACGCGGTGCTGGGCGCGACGCTGGTGATCGGGGCGGTGTTCGTGGCGATCAACAAGGGGTCGGACGCGCTTTACCGTCTGCTGGACCCGAGGGCGCGGACATGAGCGCGCATGAGATGAACCTGCGCGACTGGCTGACCAGCGACGATCCCGAAACGCGGATGCAGGCACGGCTGGGGCAGGGGTTCCGGCTGGCGCGGGCGCTGGCACGCAACCCGCTGGCGATGGTGGGACTGGTGGTGATCGTGGCGCTGCTGCTGATCGCGGCCTTCGCGCCGTGGCTGGCGCCTTTTTCGCCCACCGAGGGCGTGCTGGCCAACCGGTTGCAGCCGCCCTCGGCGACCCATTGGATGGGAACGGACGAGCTGGGCCGCGATATCCTGTCCCGCGTTATCCACGGCACCCGGATCACGCTGATGATCGTGGTGCTGGTGGCGGTGATCGCGGCCCCCTTGGGCCTGATCATGGGGGCGGTTGCGGGCTATTTCGGGGGCTGGGTGGACCGGCTGCTGATGGGGTTCACCGACATTTTCCTGTCGCTGCCCCGGCTGATCCTTGCGCTGGCCTTTGTCGCGGCCCTTGGGCCGGGGATCGAGAATGCAGTCATCGCCATCGCCATCACAGCATGGCCGGTCTATGCCCGCATCGCGCGGGCCGAGGTGCTGACCTTCCGCAATGCCGAATTCATCGCGGCGGTGCAGATGCAGGGCGCCTCGTCATGGCGCATCATCGGCCTGCATGTCATCCCGCTCTGCCTGTCCTCGACCATCGTGCGGGTCACGCTGGATATGGCGGGGATCATCCTGACGGCGGCGGGCCTTGGCTTTCTGGGCCTTGGCGCGCAACCTCCGCTTCCGGAATGGGGGGCCATGATCTCGCGCGGGCGGTCGTTCATCCTTGATCAGTGGTGGGTCGCCACCATGCCGGGCTTTGCCATCGTGATCGTTTCGCTGGGCTTCTGCCTGTTCGGGGACGGACTGCGCGACGTGCTGGACCCCAAGCAAAGGAGCAAGGGATGAGCCTGCTTGCGGTAGACAATCTGCGCGTCACCTTTCCGTCCGACCAAGGCCCGGTCGAAGTGGTGCGCGGTCTGTCCTTTGCCCTTGGGCGGGAAAGGCTGGGGATCGTGGGGGAATCCGGGTCGGGCAAATCCATGACGGGCCGCGCCATCATGGGGCTGATCGGTGCGCCGGGGCGGGTGACGGCGGATCGTCTGGAATTCGAAGGGCGCGACCTGCGCAACCTACCCGAATGGGAGTTTCGCAAGTTGCGCGGGGCGCGCATGTCCATGGTGCTGCAAGACCCCAAGTTCAGCCTGAACCCGGTCATCCGTATCGGCGACCAGATCGCCGAGGCGCTGGAGTTTCACACGCAACTGTCGGCCAGCGCCCGCCGCGTCCGCGTGCTGGAGGCGCTGGAGGCGGTGCGGATCGACGATCCCGAACGGGTGGCCCGGCTTTATCCGCATGAGGTGTCGGGCGGCATGGGCCAGCGCGTGATGATCGCGATGATGGTGGTGATGGAGCCCGCGCTGATGATCGCGGATGAACCGACCAGCGCGCTGGATGTATCCGTGCGCGGGCAGGTGCTGGATATCATGGACGATCTGGTGCGCAGACGCGGGATGGGGCTTTTGCTGATCTCGCATGACTTGAACATGGTGGCGCGGTGGTGCGACCGGATTCTGGTCATGTATCGCGGGCAGATCGTCGAGGAATTAGGTGCGGGGGCGCTGAACACAGCGCAGCATCCCTATACGCTCGGCCTGCTGGCCAGTTTGCCCAAGCTGAACGAGGAGCGCGCGACACTGCCGATACTGGACCGTGCCGCGCTGGACGGTTTCATGGCAGGGGCCGCCCGATGATCGACGTGCGGAACCTGACGGTGCGCTATGGCGACACGACCGTGCTGCATGGCGTCTCGCTGGCCGTGGCGGAAGGCGAAAGCTTTGCGCTGGTGGGAGAAAGCGGATCGGGGAAATCCACCATCCTCAAGGCCCTTGTGGGACAGGTGGATGACTGGCAAGGGCAGATGACACTGGCGGGGCATGCCCTGCAACCGGGGCGGCGGGCCGATCTGGCGCGGCAGGTCCAGATGGTGTTTCAGGACCCCTATGGCAGCTTGCATCCGCGCCGCACTGTGGATGACACGCTGGCCGAGCCGCTGGCCATCCACGGGATCAAGGGGCGCGATGCGCGGGTCCTGGCGATGCTGGATGCCGTGGGTCTGCCGCGCCGTTTCCGCTTCCGCCTGCCACATCAGTTGTCGGGCGGGCAGCGCCAGCGTGTCGCCATCGCCCGCGCCCTGATGCTGGAGCCGCGGGTGCTGCTTCTGGACGAACCGACAAGCGCGCTGGACGTTTCAGTCCAGGCGGAAATTCTGAACCTTCTCAAGGGATTGCGTGCAGAGAAAGGCCTGACATTCCTGCTGGTGACCCATGATCTTCCGGTGGTCAGCTTTCTTTGTGACCGGCTGGCCGTGCTGCGCGCCGGACGGGTCGAGGAGGCGGCAGCGGTTGCCACCCTGCGCGCGGCGGGGCTGCGCAGCGCCTATGGGCGCGAATTGCTGGAACGATCGGGGCTGGTCTGATCCGGCTGGGCAAGACCTTTGCTTGACAGTCTGCGGCCAAGTTTGTTTCGTGAACACGGCAGGCGGTCCGGTATGTGCAAAGGGGTTTTTCGTGTTGCGTCACTTTCAGATGACCCGCAGTCCGGGCGTCGCCCGTGCTTGGCCTTTCTTCATATCCCATGACGGCATGTCGCAGGTGGCGCGATGACCGAACCGGCAGCAGAACGCACCCCGCTTGATCTGCTGCGCGAGCATGCCGTGCAGGACAGTTTCGAGGCGCTGCGCGACCACATGATCGGCGCGATGCTGTTCGAGGACAAGAAGCGTATCCGCCTGTGGTGTCTGCAACAGGCGGTCGCCGCACTTGGCACCGAAGGGCTTTTCGCCGAGTTCGGCGTCTGGCGCGGGCACGGGGTCAATCTTTTCGCCCGGCATCTGGCCAAGGCCGGGGTGACGGTCTGGGGCTTCGACAGTTTCGAAGGGCTGGAGGAAGACTGGATCGGCCATGCCCGTGGCGCGGAACGGGGCCGCTATTCGCTGGATGGGCAGTTGCCCGAGGTGCTGCCCAATGTGCAACTGATCAAGGGCATGGTGCAGGATACCGTCCCCGGCTGGCTGACCCAGTATCCGGAAGAACCGGTGATCTTTGCGCATCTGGATCTGGATACCTATACGCCGACACGGTTCGTGCTGGATGCGATCCGGCCCCGTCTGGTGCCCGGCACGGTGCTGCTGTTTGACGAGCTTTACGGCTATCCCGGCTGGCGTGGGCATGAGTGGAAAGCCTTGCAGGAAGCTTTGCCTGCAGACAGCTACAGGTTCGTCGCCTTTTCGGGGCAGGCCGTCGGTATCGTGATCACGCGGGTCGATTGACGACGGGAACCCCGCCGCTATGGTCAGGGCCAAGACCTGAACCAAGGAGCCAGCGATGACACGCCATGAGACACCCACAGCCGGACCCATTGATGCGGCCAGCCTTGACCGGTTGGCGGAACTGGCGGTCCGGGTCGGGTTGAACCTGCAATCGGGTCAGGATCTGCTGCTGACCGCGCCGATCGAGGCGTTGCCGCTGGTGCGCCGGATCGCGGAACACGCCTACAAGGCGGGGGCCGGTCTGGTGACGCCGCTGTTTTCGGACCCCGAGGTGGCGCTGGCGCGCTATCGTCATGGGGCAGATCACAGCTTTGATCGCGCCGCAGGCTGGCTTTATGACGGGATGGGCGCGGCATTCGATGCGAATACCGCGCGTCTGGCCATTGTGGGCGACGATCCCATGCTGCTGGCCGCCGAGGACCCCGACAAGGTCGGCCGCGCGAACAAGGCCAATTCCATCGCCTATACGCCCGCGCGGGAGCGGATCACGAATTTCGCGATCAACTGGAACATCGTGGCGTGGCCGGGGCGGGCCTGGGCGCGGCTGATGTTCCCCGATCTGCCCGAAGATCAGGCCGTGGCACGGCTGGCGCAGGCGATCTTTGCCGCCTCGCGTGTGGATCAGGGTGATCCGGTCGCCAACTGGGCCGCACATAACGCGCGCCTGCGCGAGCGGTCCGACTGGCTGAACGGTCAGGCGTTCTATGCGCTGCATTTCACCGGACCCGGCACCGATCTGACCGTGGGTCTGGCCGATGGGCATGAATGGATGGGCGGCGCGTCCCAGTCGCGCAACGGGATCATCTGCAATCCCAACATCCCGTCCGAAGAAGTGTTCACCACACCCCATGCCCTGCGGGTCGAGGGGCATGTGTCATCGACCAAGCCGCTCTCGCATCAGGGCAGCCTGATCGACGGTATCCGCGTCACGTTTGAAGGCGGGCGCATCACCGAAGCCCACGCGACAAAGGGGCAGGAGGTGCTGCGGAAAGTGTTGGACACGGATGAGGGCGCGCGGCGTCTGGGCGAGGTGGCCTTGGTGCCGCATGGCTCGCCCATCTCGCAATCGGGGCTTTTGTTCTTCAACACCCTGTTCGACGAGAATGCCGCCTGCCATATCGCGCTGGGACAGTGTTACTCCAAATGCTTCAAGGGCGGTGACAAGATGAGCGCGGCGCAGGTCGCGGCACAGGGCGGCAACAGCAGCGCCATCCATATCGACTGGATGATCGGGTCGGACCAGATCGACATCGACGGTGTCCATGCCGACGGCCGCCGCGTGCCTGTCTTCCGCAAGGGTGAATGGGCCTGATTGCTATACAGTAGTCAACCTGTGGGTGACGCGACGACAACTTGAGGAAACTGGTTGCGTCAGACAAAGCGTCGCAGGTATCCTGCTGCCACCACCCGCACTGCGGGCGTCAAAATATTGCAAACAAAACGGGGGGCTGCCTGTGCTGACCCACCCGACACATAACGGGAGTTGATCCATGTTTTCCAAGTTCCCTACCTCCGCCGTCGCGCGGACGGGTCGCGCCATGTTGATGGCCGGTGCCGCGATGGCGCTGACCATGACGGCTGCCAGCGCCGAGACCCTGCGCTGGGCGCGCGTCGCCGATGCGCTGACGCTGGACCCGCATTCGCAGAACGAGGGGCCGACCTCGACCCTGCTGCACCACATCTATGAAACGCTGGTCGGTCGCGCCACTGATGGCTCGCTGGAGCCGCGTCTGGCGACCGAATGGAGCATCAGCGAAGAAGACCCGTCCGTCTGGGTGTTCAAGCTGCGCGAAGGCGTCAAGTTCCATGACGGCGCGGATTTCACCGCCGAGGATGTGGTCTTTTCGCTGGATCGCGTCCGTGCCGAAAGCTCGGGCTTCAAGGCGCTGCATTCCGCGGTGGAAAGCGTGTCGATGGTCGATGACTATACCGTGCACGTGAAGATGACCGGTCCGTCGCCGCTCTATGTGCAGAACCTGACCAACACGTTCATCATGGACAAGGGCTGGGCCGAGGCGAATGACGTCGTGGTGCCGCAGAACTTTGCAGCCGGTGAGGAAAACTTTGCCGTCCGCAACACGAACGGCACCGGCCCCTACACGCTGGTGTCGCGCGATCCCGAAGTCCGCACCGTGATGGCCCGTTTTGACGGTCACTGGGACGAAGCCCCCGCCGTGACCGAGATCATCTATACCCCGATCGCCGAAGCCGCGACCCGCGTCGCTGCCCTGCTGTCGGGCGAGGTGGACATCGTGCAGGACGTGCCGGTGCAGGATATCGCGCGGCTTGAGCAGACCGATGGCATCAAGATCGCCACCGGGCCTGAAAACCGGAACATCTTCTTCTCCTACGACATGACCTCGGACAAGCTGCGTTCGGCCAATGTGGACGACAACCCGTTCAAGAAGCCGGAAGTCCGCGAAGCCATGGCTCTGGTGATCGACCGCGATGCGATCCAGCAGGTCGTGATGCGCGGCCAGTCCCAGCCGTCTGCTGCACCTCTGCCGCCCTTCGTCAACGGCTGGACGGAAGAGATGAACGCCTATGGCAAGCCTGATTACGAGCGTGCTGCCGCATTGGTGGCCGAAGCGGGTTATCCCGACGGGTTCTCGGTCGATCTGCACTGCCCGAACGACCGTTACCTGAACGACGAGGCGATCTGTCAGGCGATGGTCGGCATGCTGGGCCGCGCCAAGATCAACGCCAATCTGGTGTCGCAGTCGCGCAGCCTCCACTTCCCGCTGATCGAAAAGTGGGAAACCGACTTCTATCTGCTGGGCTGGGGCGTTCCGACCTTTGACTCGGCCTATGTGTTCAACTTCCTCGTGCACACCCGTGAAGGCAGCTTCGGCAGCTTCAATGGCTCGCGCTATTCCAACCCGGAACTGGATGCCAAGATCGAACAACTGGCCACGATGACCGATCTTGAGGCGCGTGATGCGCTGATCGCGGAAATCTGGGACAAGGTCATGGAAGACCGCGTGTTCCTGAACGTGCACAACCAGATGCTGGCCTATGCGATGAAGGACAACATCAATCTGGACGTTCACCCGGAAAACCAGCCCAAGATGACGACGGTCACCTTCGGAAACTGATCCGGCTTGATCCTTGCGCCCGTGCAGTCTATCGCTGCGCGGGCGTTTTGCTTTAAGACAGCAAAGCTGACCTAACAGACCCTTGAAAAGGCGGTTCCTGCCATGCTGGCCTATATCATCCGACGAATCCTGCAATCGGTGCTTGTGATGCTGGTCGTGGCGCTGGTGTCCTTTGCCTTGTTCCGTTTCGTGGGCGATCCGATCAATTCGATGGTCGGTCAGGAAGCCACCATCGCCGACCGCGAGGCGCTGCGCGAGCAATTGGGGCTGAACGATCCGTTCCTGACGCAGTTCGCCACTTTCATCGGTCGCGCCGCGCAGGGGGATTTCGGGATCTCCTACAGGCTGCAACAGCCGGTGATGGAGCTGATCCTGTCGCGTCTTCCCGCCACGCTGGAACTTGCCTTGGTGTCCGGCGTTCTGGCCTTCGTCTTTGGTGTTGGGTTCGGGGTCTATACCGCGTTGAAACGAAACGGCTGGTTGTCCAACACGATCATGACCGTCTCGCTGATCGGGGTGTCGCTGCCGACTTTCCTGATCGGTGTGCTGCTGATCTGGGTCTTTGCGGTGGAACTGCAATGGCTTCCCAGTTTCGGGCGCGGTGACACGGTACAGATCGGCGGCTGGACAACGGGGTTTCTGACCGCGACGGGCCGCGCTTCGATCATCCTGCCAGCCATCACGCTGGGGCTTTATCAGATGACCCTGATCATGCGCCTTGTCCGTGCCGAGATGCTTGAGGTGCTGCGCACCGATTACATCAAATTCGCCCGTGCCCGTGGCCTGAGCAATCGAGCGGTGCATTTCGGCCATGCCCTCAAGAACACGATGGTGCCGGTCATCACGATCACAGGCCTGCAACTGGGCTCGATCATCGCTTTCTCCATCATTACCGAAACGGTGTTCCAGTGGCCCGGTGTCGGCGCGCTGTTCATCAACTCGGTCCGATTTGTCGACGTGCCGGTGATGGCGGCTTACCTCATGCTGATCGCGCTGGTGTTCGTGGTCATCAACCTGATCGTCGATCTGCTCTATTACGTCGTGGACCCGCGCCTGCGCGTGGACCGCGCCGCGTCCCGCCATTAAGGAGAGGCTGCTTGCCATGAACCGCTTTGCACGCATGTGGGACAGCGACATCGCCTGGTCCTTTCGCCACTCGCCAGTGGCGATTGTTGCCACGATCGTGGCGCTGATCATCATCCTTGGCGCGGTATTCGCCCCTTGGATCGCGCCTTATGATCCGTTCGATTCCGCCTCGTTGAACCTGATGGACGGCTTCACCCCTCCGGGCGAGCCGAACCAGTTCACCGGTAATGTCTATCTGATGGGCACCGACAATCAGGGCCGGGATATCTTTTCGACAATCCTTTACGGCGCACGGATCTCGCTTTTCGTGGGCTTTGCCGCTGTGGCGCTGGGCATGTTTCTGGGGATCGGTCTGGGCCTTCTGGCCGGCTGGCGGGGCGGTTGGGTCGACAGCCTTCTGATGCGCATTGCCGATGTGCAACTGTCCTTTCCGTCGATCCTGATCGCGCTTCTGATCTTTGGCATCGCGCGCGGCTTCATCCCGCCCTCCATGCGCGAGGAAGTGGCGATCTGGGTGCTGATCGTGTCCATCGGCCTGTCCGACTGGGTCCAGTTCGCCCGCGTGGTGCGGGGTGCCACAATGGTTGAAAAGTCAAAGGAATATGTGCAGGCCGCGCGCGTGATCGGCGTGCATCCGGCGCGGATCGTGGTCAAGCATATCCTGCCCAACGTGATGGGGCCTGTGCTGGTGATTGCGACCATCGGTCTGGCGTTGGCCATTATCGCCGAGGCGACGCTGTCCTTTCTGGGCGTGGGTGTGCCGCCGACGCAGCCGAGCCTTGGCACGCTGATCCGGATCGGTCAGCAATACCTGTTCTCGGGGGAATGGTGGATCATTCTCTTCCCCTCCATCGCGCTTCTGCTGCTGGCGCTGTCGGTCAACCTTCTGGGCGACTGGCTGCGCGACGCGCTGAACCCAAGGCTGAGGTAAGATCATGACCGACGCTCTGCTGTCCGTCCGCAACCTGCGGGTCGAGTTTCCTACAAGGCGCGGCATCCTGACCGCCATTGACGACGTGTCCTTCGACATCATGCCCGGCGAGGTCCTGGGCGTGGTGGGCGAATCCGGTGCCGGCAAATCCCTGACCGGGGCGGCGATCATCGGTCTGTTGGAGCCACCGGGCCGGATCGCGGCGGGTGAAATCCTGTTGAAAGGCCAGCGGATCGACAATCTGGATGCAGAGGCGATGCGCCGCATTCGCGGCAAGCGCATCGGGATGGTGTTTCAGGACCCACTGACCAGCCTCAACCCGCTCTACACTGTGGCCCAGCAACTGATCGAGACGATCCGCACCCATGCGGATATTTCAGAGGCCGAGGCGCGCAGCCGTGCCGTGGCCTTGCTGGACCGCGTGGGCATCCCAGCCGCGGCGCGGCGGATCGACGACTATCCGCACCATTTCTCGGGCGGGATGCGGCAGCGCGTGGTGATTGCGCTGGCCTTGTGTGCGGAACCCGAGCTGGTGATCGCGGACGAACCGACCACGGCGCTGGATGTGTCGGTGCAAAGCCAGATCATCGACCTGATCAAGGAAATCTGCGCCGAACGGGGCGCGGCGGTGATGCTGATCACCCATGACATGGGCGTGATTGCCGAAACGGCGGACCGGGTGGCCGTTCTGTATGCCGGGCGTCTGGCCGAAATCGGCCCGGTGCGCGAGGTGATCACGGCGGCGGAACATCCCTATACGGCGGGGTTGATGGGGTCGATCCCCACGCTGACACAGGACAACGCGCGGCTGGTGCAGATTCCGGGGGCCATGCCGCGCCTGAACGCCATCCCGCAGGGCTGCGCCTTCAACCCGCGGTGCGACCGTGCCTTTGATCGCTGCTTCAAGGATCGTCCCGATCCGCTGGACCGTGGCAACGGGCGCAAGGTGGCGTGCTGGCTTTTTGACGAGGTCGGCGCTGCGGCAAAGGAGAAGGCCAATGTCTGACGCATTGCTGAAGATCGAACACCTGACCCGCTATTTCGATGTGTCCAAGCCGTGGCTGAACCGGGTGCTGGAGCGCGAGGAGAAGCAGTTCCTGACCGCCGTCGCCGATGTCAGCTTCGAGATCAAGCGCGGAGAGACCTTCGCTCTGGTCGGTGAAAGCGGCTCGGGCAAGTCGACCATCGCCAAGATGGTCGTGGGTTTGCTGGGCGCCTCCGAAGGCACGATCGACTTTGACGGGCACCGCATGACCGGCACCGCCGGGGCCGAGATGCGCGAGTTGCGCCGCCGCTTCCAGATGATCTTTCAGGACCCGTTCGCGAGTCTGAACCCGCGTTGGCGCGTTGGTGACATCATCGCGGAACCGATCCACACCTTCGGCCTGATGAAAGGCGCGGACGTGACCAATCGCGTCGGCGAGTTGCTGGATACGGTGGGTCTGTCGGCCAAGGATGCCGAGAAATTCCCGCACGAGTTTTCCGGCGGTCAGCGCCAACGGATCGCGATTGCCCGCGCCCTGTCGTCCAAGCCCGAATTCATCGTCTGTGACGAGCCGACCTCGGCGCTGGACGTGTCGGTGCAGGCGCAGATCCTGAACCTGATGAAGGATTTGCAGGATGAGATGGGCCTGACCTATCTGTTCATCAGCCACGATCTGTCGGTCGTCCGGCACATGGCGAACCGGATCGGGGTGCTGTATCTGGGCCGTCTGGTCGAGGTGGCGGATGGCAAGCGGCTGTTTTCTGAACCGCAGCACCCCTATACGCGGATGCTGCTGGATGCGGTGCCGGATCTGGCGCTGTCGGGACGGCGGCGCAAGCCTGTGGAGGGCGAGATCCCCAATCCGATCAACCCGCCACCCGGCTGTGCCTTCCACCCCCGCTGCCCGCTGGCCATGCCGCGCTGCAAGGTCGAGGCACCGCACCGCGTGGATACGGCCACGGGCTATGCCGCCTGTTTCGCGCTGGAAACGCAACCCGCGTGATCCGGGGCGCGGTTGCGTTTTGAGTATTTGAAGAACGATGAAAGGGCCGGTTGCCGCGCGGCGGGACCGGCCTTTTCGCGTCAGGCCGTTTGTCTGGCGCGCCGGATATGGGGCAAGGCTGCGATCACGCTGGGGCGTAGGTCCGCGGTCGTGGTCGCCGCATGAGCCAAAAGCCCCTCGCGCATCCGCGGCTCCCAGAATTCGTTGATGTGCTTGGCGATGCCTTCCGCCGGATCACCCGGCTGGGTGTCGAAGAAGGTGGCGATCTGATTGGCCATGGCCACCAGTTTCTCGGCGGGGGACGCGGTCATTGCGGACCTCCTGTCAGGATGCGGGCGGGATGGGTGAAGACCTGCGCGCGGCCCGATTTGGCGCGGGCGGCCAGCGTGATGCCTGCGGTTTCGGCCAGTGCCACGCCTGCCGTAGTGGGGGCCGAGGCCGCGATGAGGCAGGGCGCGCCGAACATCGCGCATTTCTGCACCATATCGACCGAGACGCGGCTGGTCAGGACGACCGCCCCGGTTTCGGGGGCAATTCCGCTGCGCGCCAGCGCGCCGCACAGCTTGTCGAGCGCATTGTGCCGCCCCACATCCTCACGCGCGGCGACGATGCCTCGGCCGGGGATGTAGAAGCCAGCGGCGTGGACCGCGCGGGTTTCGTCATGCAGGGGCTGACAGGCGCGCAATCCCTCCATCGCGGCGGTCAGATCGGCTTGCGTCAGATGCAGCCTGTCATCGGGCAGCGGCGGCGGCTGGCGCAGCGCCTGATCCAGACTGTCGATCCCACAGAGGCCGCAGCCCACTGGCCCCGTCACGGCGCGCCGCCGGGCCGCCAGTTTGTGCGCCTGGTTGTTGGGCAACCACATCCGCAACTCGATGCCCGACGGGTGGCGCAGCACCTCGATCTCGCCCAGTTCGGCGGGGCGGGTGACGATCCCCTCGGACAGGGAAAACCCTGTGGCGAAATCCTGCAGATCCTCGGGCGTGCCCATCATCACGGCCAGTGTGCTGCCGTTATAGACCAATGCCAGCGGCACTTCCTCGGGCAGTGGACGCTCGACCGGCAGGGGCGAGGGCTGCGGCGCGCGGTGCGGGAGAAGGGGGCTGCGGCTCATCGGTTCACTCCGCTGCCGGAAGGATACGGCGCGACTGTTCGGCCTGCGCCGCATAGTCGCGCTGCCATTCCGAGGGGCCGTTGGACAGGGCCACCTGCACCGCCGTGACCTTGTATTCCGGGCAGTTCGTGGCCCAGTCGCTGTGATCGGTGGTGATCACATTGGCCTGCGTCACCGGATGGTGGAAGGTTGTATAGACCACACCGGGCGAGACGCGATCCGTCAGATGCGCGCGCAGGCTTGTTTCGCCGGCCCGTGACGCCAGCCGCACCCAATCACCCTGTTTCACGCCACGCACCTCGGCGTCATGGGGGTGGATTTCCAGCACATCTTCCGGGTGCCACGCGACATTCTCGGTCCTGCGGGTTTGCGCACCCACGTTGTATTGCGAGAGGATCCGTCCGGTGGTCAGCAGCAGCGGGAAGCGCGGTCCGGTCCGTTCCTCGGTCGCGACATATTCCGTGGTGATGAACCGCCCGCGCCCGCGCACGAAACCGTCCACATGCATGATCGGCGTGCCTTCGGGGGCCTTCTCGTTGCAAGGCCACTGGACCGAGCCTTTCTCCTCCAGCATCTCATAGGAGACACCGGCAAAGCTGGGCGTGGTGGCTGCGATCTCGTCCATGATCTGGGCGGGGTGGGTATAGGTCCATCCTGCGCCCATCGCATTGGCCAGCATCAGGGTCACTTCCCAATCGGCATAGCCATTGCGCGGGGCCATGACGCGGCGCACGCGGTTGATGCGGCGCTCGGCATTGGTGAAGGTGCCGTCTTTTTCCAGAAAAGTCGATCCGGGCAGGAAGACATGGGCGTAATTCGCTGTCTCGTTCAGGAACAGATCCTGCACGATCACGCATTCCATCGCGGCAAGCCCGGCCGAGACATGCTTGGTATCAGGGTCGGATTGCAGGATATCTTCGCCCTGGATGTAGAGGCCCTTGAACGTACCCTCGACCGCCGCATCCAGCATGTTGGGGATCCGCAGGCCCGGTTCCGCGTCGATTGTCACACCCCAGAGCTTTTCGAACACGGCGCGGGTGGCATCGTCGGACACATGGCGATAGCCCGGCAATTCATGCGGGAAGCTGCCCATGTCGCAGGCGCCCTGCACGTTGTTCTGGCCGCGCAGCGGGTTCACGCCCACACCGGGGCGGCCCAGATTGCCGGTCATCATGGCAAGGTTGGCAATGGCCATCACGGTGGTCGAGCCCTGGGAATGTTCGGTCACGCCCAGCCCGTAATAGATCGACCCGTTGCCCCCCGTCGCAAAAAGCCGTGCAGCGGCGCGCAGCTCAGTCGCAGGCACGCCGGTCAACAGTTCAGTCGCCTCGGGCGCGTGGCGCGGGTCGCTCACGAATTCCGCGTAATCGGCGAATTCGGTCCAGTCGCAGCGGGTGCGGATGAAATCCTCATCCGCCAGCCCTTCGGTCACGATCACATGGGCGATGGAGGTCAGGACAGCCACATTCGTTCCCGGTCGCAGAGGAAGGTGATGCGACGCGGCAATGTGCGCCGATTTCACCAGATCAATCCGGCGCGGGTCGATCACGATCAGTTTCGCGCCTTGGCGCAGGCGCTTTTTCAGGCGCGAGGCAAAGACCGGGTGCCCGTCGGTGGGGTTCGCGCCGATCACGATCACCACATCGGTATGTTCCACACTGTCGAAATCCTGCGTCCCCGCCGAGGTGCCGAATGTCGTGCGCAGCCCATACCCCGTGGGCGAATGACAGACCCGCGCGCAGGTGTCGGTGTTGTTGTTGCCAAAGACCGCGCGGATCATCTTTTGCACCAGATAGGTTTCTTCATTGGTGCAGCGGCTTGAGGTGATGCCGCCGATGGCCTGTTTGCCATGTTTGGCCTGAATATCGCGCAGGCGGGTGGCGGTGAAACCGATGGCTTCTTCCCACGTCACCTCACGCCACGGCTGGTCAATCCGGTCGCGGATCATGGGGTTCAGGATGCGATCTGTATGGCTGGCATAGCCATAGGCGAAACGCCCCTTGACGCAGGAATGGCCCTGGTTCGCCTTGCCATGCTTGTAGGGTACCATGCGGACCAGCTGATCGCCGTTGAGTTCCGCCTTGAAGGAACAGCCCACGCCGCAATAGGCGCAGGTCGTGATGACGGACCGTTCCGGCGTGCCCAGTTCGATCACCGACTTTTCCTGAAGCGTCGCGGTGGGGCAGGCCTGCACGCAGGCGCCACAACTGACACAATCGGACGACATGAAGTCATCCCCTGCCGCCCCCGCCGACACGCGGCTGTCAAAGCCGCTGCCGGTGATCGTCAGTGCGAAGGTGCCCTGCACTTCTTCGCAGGCGCGGACGCAGCGGGAACAGACGATACATTTCGCCGGGTCATAGGTGAAATAGGGGTTGCTGTCGTCCTTGGGGATGTAGTTCGGGTTCGCCTCGCCGTTCTGGCGGGGCTGGAAATGGGTCTCCACCGCCTCATACCGCACATCGCGCAGGCCCACGGCCCCGGCCATATCCTGCAACTCGCAATCGCCATTGGCCGAACAGGTCAGGCAATCCAGCGGGTGGTCCGAGATATACAACTCCATCACGCCCTTGCGAATCTTGCGCACCTTGGACGACTGCGTGTGCACCACCATGCCCTCCGCCACCGGCGTGGTGCAGGAGGCGGGCGTGCCGCGCCGCCCCTCGATCTCGACCACGCACAGACGGCATGACCCGAAGGCCTCAAGACTGTCGGTCGCGCAAAGCTTGGGCACCTGAATGCCCGCCTCGGCGCTGGCGCGCATCACGGATGTGCCTTCGGGCACGGTCACGTCGAAACCGTCGATCTTGAGCGTCACCATCGTGGCGGACCGGGACGCGGGCGTGCCCATGTCGCGGTCGTCTTTCGGGGGGAGGATGAAGTCTTTCATTCGGCGGCCTTTCTGGTGGTCGCGAAGTCATCAGGAAAATGTGTGAGGGCGGACATGACGGGGTAGGGGGTGAAGCCCCCCAGCGCGCAGAGCGATCCGTCCTTCATCGTCTCGCACAGGTCGGTCAGCAGGGGGATCGCATCCGCGTCCCCGCGCGCGATCCGGTCCACGGTTTCCACGCCGCGCACCGCCCCGATCCGGCAGGGGGTGCATTTGCCGCAGGATTCCACCGCGCAGAACTCGAAGGCGAACCGCGCCATCCCCAGCATGTCGGCACTCTCGTCAAAAACCACGACGCCCGCATGGCCGATCAGCCCGCCTTGACCGTCGAATTCCTCATAGCCAAATGGCGTGTCGAGTTTGCTGCGTGGGAAATAGGCACCCAACGGCCCGCCCACCTGCACCGCCTTGACCGGGCGACCGGTGCGGGTGCCGCCTGCGATATCATCGACGATCTCGCCCAACGTCAGGCCGAAGGCGGTTTCGAACAGTCCGCCCTTCTGGACATTGCCCGCGATCTGCAAAGGGATCGTGCCGCGCGACCGGCCCAGTCCGAAATCGCGGTAAAAACCGGCACCCTTCTCAAAGATCACCGGCACGGTGGCCAGCGATATCACGTTATTCACGACAGTGGGCTGGCCCATGAACCCTTGCAACGCGGGCAGAGGGGGCTTGGCCCGCACCACGCCGCGCTTGCCTTCCAGCGAGTTCAGAAGCGAGGTTTCCTCGCCGCAGACATAGGCCCCGGCACCGACACGGATTTCCATGTCGAAGGCGGGACCTGTCCCCAGAACCGACGCCCCCAGCAGACCCGCATCGCGCGCGATGGTAACGGCGGCATTCATCACCTCGATAGCATCGGGATACTCCGAGCGCAGATAGACGAAACCCTTTGTCGCGCCAACGCCCAGCCCGGCGATGATCATTCCCTCGATCAGGGTAAAGGGATCGCCCTCCATGATCATGCGGTCGGCGAATGTGCCGCTGTCGCCTTCGTCGGCATTGCAGACGATGTATTTGCGGTCGGCTTGCGCCTTGCGCACGGTGTCCCATTTGATGCCGGTCGGAAACCCCGCCCCGCCACGCCCGCGCAACCCGCTCTCGGTCACCTCGGCCACGATCCCGGCGGCATCCATCTCCAGCGCGCGACGCAACCCGGACAGGCCGCCATGCGCCTCATAATCCGCCAGTGACAGCGGGTCGATCACGCCACAACGGGCAAAGGTCAGCCGCGTCTGCCGCGCCATCCATGGCAATGCCTCGACCAGACCCAGCGCCTTGGGATGCGCCTCAGGCGTGTCAAGGATTGCCGCCACATCGGCGGGTGTCACCGGACCGAACCCGATCCGCCCCTCTGGCGTCTCGATCTCAAGCAGCGGTTCCAGCCAGATCATGCCGCGGCTGCCGTTGCGGATCAGCGTCAGGTCGATGCCACGGGCGCGCGCCTGTGTCAGCAGCGTCCCGGCCACGTCATCCGCGCCAAGCGCACGCGCGGCAGCATCGCGGGGCAGCCAGACCTTCATGCCCCCGCCTCCGCCAGAATGGCATCCATCCGCGCGGCATCGACGCGGCCCATGACCTTGCCATCCACCATCGCGGCAGGACCGCAGGCGCAGAGGCCAAGGCAATAGACCGGCTCGATCGTGACCGCGCCATTAGCGGTAGTGCCGTGCCATTCCAGGCCAAGACGCGCCAACGTGTCATCCGCCAAGGCATTGCCGCCCTGCGCCTGACAGGCTTCGGCCCGGCAGATCTTGACCACATGCCGCCCGGCGGGGGCCTCGCGGAAGTCGTGGTAGAAGGTGATCACGCCATGCACCTCGGCCCGCCCGATGTTCAGGCCCTCCGCGATGGGCTGCACGCAATCCTGCGGGACAAAACCGAAACTCTCCTGCATGGCATGCAGGATCGGCAGCAGTGGCCCTTCCAGATGGGCATGCGCGGCCAGAATCTCTCTGGTCCGGGACCGAACCTCCTCGGGCGAAGGGCGGCGGCTGTGGATGTCTGGCATGGCGACGGGCTCCGGCGTGACGGCTTTCCCCCATCATCGCAGAGTTGCATGGTCAATCAATATCGCATTCTGGTTGTTTGATAGGTAACGCCTATCAAGCTGGTCGCTCAGGCGACATAATCGGGTCGGTTTTCCGCCATGGCCTGCGCCTGCTGCATCAGCGCCGCCAGAACCGGGGTATGCGGTTCGCGGTAGGGCGCGATCAGGCCAACGGCATGGCTGGCTTGCGGGTCGGTCAAGGGAACCGCCACCAGATCACCGCCCTTCAGGAATATGTCCGCCGCCTTCAGGGGCAACACCGTGGCCCAACCGCCGGCCAGAACGTGGCTGATGAGCACGATCACCGATGACGCCTCGACCATCGGGACCACGCTTACCCCCGCTTCGGCCATGTGCAGGTTGATGATGCGGCGGTTCTGCATGTCGGGCGTCAACAGGCACAGCGGCAATGCGGCCAGATCGGCCCATCGCAGGCGATCCTGTCCGGCCAGCGGATCATCGGCGCGCAGCACCAGACAATAGCGTTCGTCATAGATCGGCACGGTCGAGACGCGGCCCAGCGGCTCGTTGTCCAGATAGCTGATACCCGCGTCGATCTGCAAATTCTCCAGCATCGCCAGAATCTCGATCGAGGTGCTGGAGCGCACGGTAAAGCGCACATTCGGATGGCGGCGGCTGAACTGCGTGGTCAGGTCAGACACGAGCGTCAGCGCCGTGGGGATCACGGCCAGCCGCAGATTGCCCGAAAGCCCCTGTTTGGCAGCGCGCATCTCTTCGCGCATGGTGCGCGCATCGCCCACGATCTGGCGCGCCCATTCCAGCACGCGCTGCCCTTCCGGCGTCAAGCCCTGAAACCGCGAGCCGCGCCAGACCAACATCACGCCAAGCTGATCTTCCAGTTGCTTGATCGCCGCCGAGAGACTGGGCTGCGTCACGCCGCAAGCCTCGGCCGCGCGGCCGAAATGCTGTTCGCGGGCCAACGCGATGAACATTTCCAGTTTCTCGATCATGGCCTGACTATCGCGGGAAAGCGGCGCCTGCGAAAGGGGGATCCGGCCTGCCGCTTCTTCTTGCCCGAAATATCCCCGCCGGAGGCATCTGCCCGCGCGACAGGTGCATCGCGTGCCGGACGTCCCTCCCTTGGCATCCGGGTGCTGCTTCACTATCACTCGGGGCAGGGGTGCTGTGCCCCATGCGAAGGGAAAGGCCCATGACGCAGACCATCATCGCAACCGCCGGCGCAAGCCGTCGCGCGACCTGATGCGGCAGGCAGTGCTTTCATTGGCGCGCGGGGCGGACCGGCTGACGGCATGGGCCTGTGCCGCCACGCTGGCCGTTCTGGTCGCCTCGGTCCTTGCCATCGTGATCCTGCGGTTCGGCTTCGACATGGGTTTCATCAAGTTGCAGAACCTTGCAGGCTATGCCTTTGCGGTCCTTCTGATCCTGTCGGTGCCCTATTGTCTGGCGCGTGAAGGGCATGTGCGGGTCGATGTGCTGTCCGAACGTTTGCCCCCCACCTATCTGCGCCGCGCCGATCTGGTGGCGCTGGTGGTTTTCCTGATCCCCGTCTTCGGTCTGATGATCTGGGCCTTTCTGCCCGATCTGCGGTTCAGTTGGGCGATCCGCGAAGGCGCGGTCGAAACGGGCGGTCTGGGCGGTGTCTGGCTGGTCAAGACGATGGTCGTGGTCGCGGGCGCGCTGATGATCCTGCAAGGCATCGCCGCGGTGCTGCGCCCTGGCAGCGAGCCGCAGTCATGACCTTGGCGGAGGTTTTCCTCATCATGCTGGGTCTGGCGCTGGCCGCAGGCATCCTCAGCGGGATCCCCGCGATGCTGGCCATTGCAGGCGTGCCCTTCGTGATGGCGCTGCTGGGCAGTCTGGTCGGCGTGTTCGATCTGGGATTCCTGAATTTCTTCCCCGCCCGCGTCTACGGGATCATGTCCAACCCCCTGCTCATGGCGGTGCCCTTGTTCGTGCTGATGGGCGTGCTGCTGGAAAAATCCCGCGTGTCCGAGCGGATGTTGCAGGTGCTGGGGCAGATGCTGGGCGGGTCGGCACGGGGCATGGCGGTGTCGGTGCTGATCTTCTCTGCAATCATCGCCGCCTCGACCGGCATCGTCGGCGCGACTGTGGTGATGCTGGTGCTGATGAGTCTGCCCGCGATGTTGCAGGCGGGCGTGCCCAAGCCGCTGGCCAGCGGTCTGATCTGCGCCGGCGGCACGCTGGGCCAGATCATCCCACCCTCGATCCTGCTGGTGCTTCTGGGTGACCAGATCGGCAATACCTATCTCGAGGCGCAGCAGCGCGCGGGCAATTTCGCGCCCGATGCCGTGTCGGTGGGCGATCTGTTCGCCGGGGCGCTTCTGCCGGGGTTGATGCTGGTCGGGCTTTACGCGCTCTATGCCTTTGCCGTGCTGACCATCGCGGGTCGCGCGGCACCTGCGCCGGTCGGCACGCGGCCACCCTTCCAACGCCCCCCGCTGGGCGTGATCCTCGGCAGTTTCGCGCCGCCCCTGCTGATGATCCTTGCCGTGCTGGGGTCTATCCTTGCCGGGGTCGCCACGACGACCGAAGCAGCGGGGCTGGGGGCCGTAGGCGCACTGATGATGGCGGGCTATCACCGGCCAGGGCGGGGGCGGGTGCTTGTGGGGCTGGGGGCGCTGGCGGTGCTGACGCTGCTGGTGCTGCGGCTGATGACCACCGGGCGGGCTGGCGCGGTCGCGACAGGGCTGGCCGTGCTGCTGGTGGTGTTGCTGCTGCTGGGATTGGCCGTCGCGGTCTGGAAACTCTGGCGCGCAGGCGTTCTGGCCCCCGCCACGGAAGAGACGTTGCGCATCACCGGTATGGTCTTCGGCATCGTCATCGCCGCCTCGATGCTGGCGCTGGTCTTTCGCGGATTCGGCGGCGAGGAGGCCGCGGCCCATCTTCTGGGCAACCTGCCGGGTGGCGAATGGGGCGCGCTCTTCATCATCATGGGGCTGGTCTTCCTGCTGGGTTTCCTGCTGGAAGCGATAGAGATCATCTACATCGTCGTGCCCCTTCTGGGACCGCCATTGCTGGGCGGAGACATATCGCCCGTCTGGTTCGGGGTGCTGCTGGCGATGAACCTGCAAACCTCGTTCCTGACTCCGCCTTTCGGATTTGCGCTGTTCTATTTCCGCTCGGTCGCCCCGCGCGAGATCACGACGCGCGACACCTATCTGGGGGTGGCACCTTTTGTGGTGCTGCAACTGATCGGGCTTGCTATCCTGATTGCATTCCCCGCGCTGGCCACATGGCTGCCCGGCGTGTTGTTCTGAGACAACCCACCCATCATTTGGAGGAGACCATGATGAAAAGACGTGACTTTCTGGCCAGCGGGGCCGGTGTGGCCGCTGCTGCGACCGCACTGGCAGCCCCCGCCATCGCGCAGGGCAACATCACGTGGAACCTGCCCACGGCCTTTCCCAAGAACGCGCCGGGCGTGGGCACCAACGTCACCCGCTTCGCCGAGGTGGTCGCCGCTATGTCCGACGGGCGGTTGAACTTCACCGTCCATGGCGGCGGCGAACTGGTCCCGCCCTTCGCGGTCGAGGATGCCGTGCAGCAGGGCAATGCTCCGGTAGGCCACGGGCCGACCTACTATGCCGCCGGCAAGAACCCCGCGATCCACTGGTTCACCGCCGTGCCCTTCGGCATGACCTCGAACGAGCATTTCGCATGGCTCAAATGGGGCGGTGGGCAAGAGATCTGGGACGACATCTACGCCCAGCGTAACCTCAAGGGCTTCTATTGCGGCAATTCCAACACCCAATCGGGGGGCTGGTTCAAGAACGAGGTGAACACGCTGGAAGACCTGAAGGGTCTGAACATGCGCATCGCTGGTCTGGGTGGCGAGATTTATCGCAAACTGGGTGTGAACGCCGTTCTGATGCCCCCGCCCGAGATCTTCCAGTCGATGCAGTCGGGTGCCATTGATGCCGCCGAATGGGTCGGTCCGATGCTGGATCAGGCCTTTGGTCTGCAAAAGGTGACCAAGCTGTGCTACCTGCCCGCCTATAACGAGCCGGGCGCCGGGCTGGCCATCGTGTTCAACCGGGATGCCTGGGCCGAACTGTCACCCGATCTGCAGATGATCTGCGAAATGGCCGCGCAATCCGTGGCGCTGGAAACGCAGGCGCAGTTTGATTTCTTCAATGCGCAGGCGATGGAAAGCCTGCGGGCGGATGGCGTGCAGTTCCTGCAATTCAGCCCCGAGATCGTGGACGGCATGCGCGCCGCATGGGGCGAGGTGCAGGACGAATTGACCGCCGCCTCCGAAGACGTGGCCCGCGTGCGCGAAAGCTATGATGCCTATCTGGCGCAGGCCAATGCCTATGCCAAGGACATGACGATCCCGATGCTGTCCGGGCGCGGTTGATGATCAGGCACGACTGAAGACCAAGAGGGCAGGGGACATCGTCTGCCCTCTTGCTGTCCGGTGCCACTCACCAGCCTTATTGTCGCCCTTGCACCGGTGTCGCGGCCAGACGGCGGCTTTGCATCCTTTTGCGGATGAACACGAACACGCCAGACCCAAGGATCAGTGCGCTGCCGGCCCAGACCACGGGCACAGGCACCTCGCCCCAGATCACCCAGCCCCAGAAGATCGCCAGCGGCAGCCCGATATATTCGAACGGCGCGACCACCGCCGCATCGGCCAGCCGATAGGCTTGCGCCAGCGAAAAACCGATGATGGCCGAGTTCAGCCCCAGACCCAGAAACAGCCAGCGGTCTGTCCCTTCAGGCCAGACCCATGCGCGCAGCAGGAATTGCAGCGAGCCGTTCTCGACCCCCACCGCATAGCGGCCGTCTCCGGCAACGGCGTAGAACCCAAGCGAGACTACAATGAATATCCCCTGAATATAGACCGCCATGGCCGAAGCGCGGGTGCTGGCCCCCAGCCGCCGCGTCAGGATCTGGTTCAGCGCATAGGTCAGGGCCGACAGCACCGGCAGAAACAGGATCACGCGCGACACCTGCGTATCGCTGTCCCATGGCCGCATCATCAGCACCACACCGGCAAAACCGACGCTGACCGCAACCAGCCGCAACGGGCCGACCTTTTCTCCCAGAAGCGGGATCGACAGCAGGGTGATCATCAGCGGCGCCACAAAGAACAGCGCCGTGGCTTCTGCCAGCGGAATCACGGCCAGTGCCGCGAAATAGGTCAGGTTCGAGATGACGACCAATCCGCCGCGCATCAGATGCAGCCCCGGATTGCGTGTGCGCAGGATGCTGAAGCCGCCTTCCATCTGCACCAGCATCAGGCTGAACACGATTCCGATGGCCGAGCGGATGAACACCATCTGATGCAGGGGATAGCCGCCCGACAGCGCCTTGATCAGCACATCATTGATCGAGATCGCGACCATCCCCGCAAGAACGAATCCGATCCCGGCGGCGGTGTTCTGCGGAACGGTGACAAGGGGCGTGCGCATGGAAATACCTTTGCAATCAGCCTATCCCTAGCCCTGACAGAGGCCCGCGACCAGTGTCTTTCTGGAACCTGCGTCAGACCGCTTGGCGCAGCGTCAAGGCTGGGCTAGTCTGTCGTGCACGATATGCCAGAACACGGCCAAAGAAGGACCTCTCACCCATGCAGATGAACGATCAACGCGACATCAACGCTCCCCGCTCCGAGGTCTGGGCGGCCTTGCTCAGCGCCGATGTCCTCAAGGAATGTGTGCCCGGCGCGCAAGAGGTGACGGGCAACCCGCAAGACGGGTTTGAAGCGACCGTCGTGCAGAAGGTCGGCCCGGTGAAGGCCACCTTCAAGGGCCAGGTCAGCCTCACCGACATGGTCGAGGGCGAGAGCCTGACCCTGTCAGGCGAGGGCAAGGGGGGTGCTGCCGGTTTCGCCAAGGGCGAGGCCAAGGTGCGGCTGGAGGATATCCCCGAGGGTACGCGTCTGATCTATGACGTCGAGGCCAAGGTTGGCGGCAAGCTGGCACAACTGGGCAGCCGCCTGATCGACGGCTTTGCCAAGAAGATGGCCGATCAGTTCTTCGAGAATTTCCAGAACGTCGTCGAAGGCCCGGCAGAGGACGAGGCCGCAACCGCCGACAGCACCGAAGAGGCGCCCAAGAAGAAGGGCTGGCTCAGCCGTCTGAAGGGGTGAGCGCGACAATCGGCGTAACGGTCCGGGCAGGGGGCGAAATAATCCGCCCCCGTCCCATGTTGTTTGGCCCACGCGCCTTGTTTGTCGCAGGGGCACATTCTACATGCAGCCCATGAAACGCTATATCCCCTTCATGAAGGCCGACCCGGTCGTGGCCGTCGTGCGCCTTGCCGGCAGCATCGGCTCCGGCCCCCGCAGCCCTCTGAGTGACGAGGCCATCGGCCCCGTGCTGGAGCGTGCCTTTCGGCGCGGCAAGCCGCGTGCGGTAGCCTTGGTGCTGAACTCACCCGGCGGCTCGCCCGTGCAATCGGCCCTGATCGCGGCGCGCATCCGGCGGCTGGCGGCTGAAAAGAAAATCCCCGTTCATGCCTTTGTCGAGGATGTGGCCGCCTCGGGCGGTTATTGGCTGGCGGCGGCGGCGGATGATATCTGGGCCGATACCGGCTCGATCGTGGGGTCGATCGGCGTGATCTCGGCCGGTTTTGGCGCGCATGTGGCGCTGGCCAAGCAAGGGGTGGAGCGGCGGGTCTATACCTCGGCCGACTCCAAAAGCATGCTGGACCCGTTCCTGCCCGAAAAGCCCGAGGATGTCGCCCGGCTCAAGGAACTTCTGGGCGGGCTGCACGACAGTTTCGTGGCCTATGTCCGGTCGCGGCGCGGTGCGAAGCTGGCCGATGATCCCGACCTGTTCACGGGGCGTTTCTGGCTGGGGGGGCAGGCGCAGCAACTGGGCCTGATCGACGGGATCGCCCATCTGGAACCGAAGCTCAAGGAACTCTATGGCGACAAGGTGCGTCTGGCCCGTTATGGGCGGCGGCGCAGTCTGTTCCAGCGTTTCGGGGCGACACTGGCGCAGGATGCCTTGGCCGGCATAGAGGAGCGCGCGGCCTTCGCGCGTTTCGGGCTTTGACGTGATCCTGAAAATCGTTGTCCTCTTTCTGGTCGGCATGGGCGTCCTCGCCATGTTCGGCAAGATCAAGTTTCCCGGGCAGAAGCGGCTTGAAGCAGCGCGCTGCCCGTCTTGCAAACGTTACCGCATCGGGCGCGGTCCCTGTTCCTGCGGACATAACAAAGGATAAGTCATGGTCTGGTTGATGGCGGCCCTCGGGCTGGTAATCCTGCTGTTTGCAGGTGATGCGCTGGTCAAGGGTGCGGTGAACCTCGCACTGCGGATCGGAATCCCGGCGCTGATCGTCAGTTTGACAATCGTGGCTTTCGGCACGTCGGCGCCGGAGTTGCTGATCTCGGTAAAGGCCGCGCTTAACGGTGTTCCGGGCATCGCGATGGGCAATGTCGTGGGGTCGAACACCGCCAATATCCTGCTGGTTCTGGGTATTCCGGCCCTCATCGCCGTAATGCATACAGCCGAACATGACACGCGCAAAAGTTTTGTCGTGATGATCGCGGCCTCTCTTCTGTTCATCGCGCTGGCCTTCCGGGGCGTGTTCGACTGGATATCGGGGGTGATCCTGCTGGGGGCTCTTGCCTTGGCGCTGGCCGACATGTTCCGCGATGCGCGCAAGCACAAGGCTGCGGCGACGCTGGTCGCGGAAGGGATCGACGACAGCGACGATCTGGACGAGCTGGAAGGGGCGGACCCCGACATGCCGTGGTGGAAGATCATCCTGTTTCTGGTGCTGGGTCTGGCGGGCCTGCCGCTGGGTGCCGATATCCTTGTGGACAGCGCCACCGTCATCGCCCGCACTTTCGGCATCAGCGAGACGGTGATCGGCCTCACGCTGGTGGCCGTGGGCACCTCGATGCCGGAACTGGCGACAACGGTGATGGCGGCCATCCGCCGTCAGGCCGATGTGGCGTTGGGCAACGTGATCGGGTCGAACTTCTTCAACCTGCTCGGCATCATCGGTGTCGCCTCGCTTGTCGCACCGATCCCGGTCGATCAGCAATTCCTGACGCTTGACCTTTGGGTGATGCTGGCGGCCTCGCTGCTCTTGATCCCTTTCGTGTTCCTGCGCCAGAATATCGGTCGCGTCTGGGGGGGCATCTTGATCGTGCTGTATGTGGCCTATGTCTGGAGCATGTTCCTCTGACGCAGGCAGATGTGCGCGGGTGAACGGGACAATGCGGCAAAGGGGATGTGAGCATGGACAAGATCGCGCTTGTGACCGGGGCGGGCAAGCGGTTGGGCCGGGCCATGGCGCTGTATCTGGCGGATCGCGGCTTTGACGTGGCGGTGCATTACGCATCCTCGCAGCCCGAGGCGGAAGATGTGGCCACGCTGATCCGCGCCAAGGGCCGTCGCGCCGTGACCCTTCAGGCGGATCTGCTGGAGGAGGGGGAAACCCATGCGCTGATCCCCGCCGCGATGCAGGCGCTGGGTGGTCCCGTGACCTGTCTGGTCAACAACGCGTCGATCTTCGAGTATGACACTATTCAAACGGCTACCCGGACCGGATGGGACCGGCACTTCGACAGCAACCTGCGCGCGCCCTTCATCCTGACGCAGGCCATGGCCGCCGCCATACCCGATGCCGGACGCGACGCGGCGGGAGAGCCTTTTGCTCAAGGCTTGATCGTCAACATGATCGACCAGCGCGTGCGCAAGCTCACGCCCGAGTTCATGACCTATACCCTGGCCAAGATGGGCCTCTGGGCGCTGACACAGACCTCGGCGCAGGCGCTGGCCCCGCGTATCCGGGTCAATGCCATCGGTCCGGGGCCGACTCTGCAAGGCGCGCGGCAGTCGGACAGGCACTTCGCCGATCAGCGTGCGGCCACCGTTCTGGGGCGCGGCGCGAACCCCGCGGACATCACGGCGGCTTTGGGGTATTTCCTCGACGCGCCTGCCGTCACCGGGCAACTTTTGTGCGTCGATGGCGGGCAGCATCTGGGTTGGCAAACACCGGACGTTCTGGGCGTCGAGTGACGCCGGGGCAGGTCAAATCACCGTTCCCGGCATCAACCCCGTCAAAGTTTTGCACCGTTCACGCCGCTGTTACGCCACCGTTACAAAAACCCTAACGTTTTCAGTATTTTGCAATGAGTGAAAATATTTGTGAATGTTTTCAAGTGCTTGAAATACTGCCTAAAAATTAGGCAATTCAGCGAAGCGGGCCGGAACTAAGGAAAATTTCCAGATGGCGAAAACTTGTCTCCAGACTTATCCACAGAAAACGGGGACATGTTTGCCCTTGCCCCTGCGCGGCAAAGATTGCAGCGAGGCGCAAAGAATCATACCTCTGAACGCATGACCGACACACCCGACCAGACCGAGGCGCAGGCCCTCACCGGATATGCCCTGATACAGGATTACCTGAAGACGCTCGACGGCTCGCCGGGCGTCTACCGGATGCTGGATGCGCAAAGCCGCGTGCTCTATGTGGGCAAGGCGCGCAATCTCAAGGCGCGGGTGTCGAACTATGCGCGCCCCTCGGGCCATTCGGGGCGGATCGCGCGGATGATCTCGGAAACGGCCGGGATGATGTTTCTGACCACAAGGACCGAGACCGAGGCCCTGCTGTTGGAGCAGAACCTCATCAAGCAGCTCAAGCCGCGTTACAACGTGCTCTTGCGCGACGACAAAAGCTTTCCGAACATCCTGATCACCGGGGATCACGATTTTCCGATGATCACCAAGCATCGCGGCGCGCGCAAGGACAAGGGGCAGTATTTCGGCCCTTTCGCCAGCGCTGGCGCGGTGAACCGCACGCTGAACCAGTTGCAAAAGGTATTCCTGCTGCGCAACTGCTCGGATGCGATGTTCTCCAGCCGGACACGGCCCTGCCTTCTGCATCAGATCAAGCGCTGCTCGGCCCCTTGCACGGGCGAGATCTCGAAAGCCGATTATGCCGCGACTGTCGCCGACGCCGTGCGCTTCCTGTCGGGCCGCTCCACTGCGGTGCAGGAAACGCTGGCCGCGCAGATGCAGCAAGCCTCGGACGACATGGAATTCGAGCGCGCCGCCGCTCTGCGCGACCGTATCCGCGCGCTGACGCAGGTGCAGACGGTGCAGGGCATCAACCCGCGCGGCGTGGCCGAGGCGGATGTGATCGCCCTGCACATGGAAGGCGGGCAGGCCTGCGTGCAGGTCTTTTTCATCCGCGCCCATCAGAACTGGGGCAATGCCGATTTCTACCCCCGCATCGGCGCGGATATTGAGGCGCCCGAAGTGCTCGAGGCCTTCATCGGTCAGTTCTACGACACCAAGGAACCGCCCCGGCAATTGATCCTGTCGCATCCTCTGGACAATCCCGATCTGATGCAGGCGGCCCTGTCCGAAAAGCTGGGCCGCAAGGTCGAAATCCTTGTGCCCCAGCGCGGCGAAAAGGCTGAATTGGTGGAGGGTGCCGCCCGCAACGCCCGCGAATCTCTGGCCCGCCGCATGGCCGAAGGCGCGACGCAGACCAAGCTGCTCAAAGGTCTGGCCGAGGCGTTCGACCTACCCAATCCGCCGCAGCGGATCGAGGTCTATGACAACTCGCACATTCAGGGCACGGATGCCGTGGGCGCGATGATCGTCGCGGGACCCGATGGTTTCATCAAGGGGCAGTATCGCAAATTCAACATTCGCGGCGACGAACTGACCCCCGGCGACGATTTCGGCATGATGAAAGAGGTGCTGACCCGCCGTTTCAAACGCCTGCAAAAGGAAGACCCCGACCGCACGCTTGGCCTCTGGCCCGATCTTCTGCTGATCGACGGCGGCGCGGGGCAGGTCAGCGCCGTGGCGCAGATCATGGCCGAACATGGCGTGCAGGACATTCCGATGGTCGGCGTCGCCAAGGGGATTGACCGCGACGCGGGCAAGGAGGAATTCCACCGCATTGGACAGCGCCCTTTTGCTCTGCGCCACAACGATCCGGTGCTCTACTTCGTGCAGCGTCTGCGGGACGAGGCGCATCGATTCGCTATCGGCACGCATCGCGCCAAACGCGCAAAATCCGTGGGCGCGACCCCGCTGGACGAGGTGCCGGGGGTGGGCGCAGGGCGCAAACGGATGCTTCTGGCGCATTTCGGCAGCGCCAAGGCGGTCAGCCGCGCCGGGCTTGAGGATTTGAAGGCCGCGCCCGGAATCTCGGATGCGATGGCCGAAACGATTTATGCCTTCTTCCACGACAAGGGCTGATCGCGGATCGTATCCATCGCCCGCTGAAATTGTAGACAGAAACGGCGTGACCGCATAGGAATCAGGCATAAGATGCGCTGACCAATCCGGCGCAGTGGGCTGTGGTCCCTCGGACCCGTGCAACTGCTGCGATGGAAATGCAGAACTGGCGCAAGTATCCAACCGGGAGTGACCAATGATCCGTACAACTTTTACCGCCCTCGCGGCAGCCATGACCCTTGCCACATCGCTGGCCGCGCAGACCGAGATGCCCTTTGCGCTCGACTGGAAATTCGAAGGCCCCGCTGCGCCCTATTTCGTCGCCGTGGACAAGGGCTATTTCGAGGCCGAGGGCCTGTCCGTCGAAGTGTCCGAAGGGGCAGGTTCGCTTGACGCCATCCCGAAAGTCGCCACTGGCGCCTTTCCCGTCGGCTTTGCCGATATCAACAGCCTGATGAAATTCCTGGACCAGAACCCCGGTGCCCCCGTGATCGCCGCGATGATGGTCTATGACAAGCCGCCCTTCGCGGTTGTGGGGCGCAAATCGCTGGGCATCAACGCGCCTGCCGATCTGGCGGGCAAGGTTCTGGGCGCACCGCCGCCCGACGGTGCCTGGGCGCAGTTCCCGATCTTCGCCGCCGAAAACGGCCTCGACATGGCGTCGATCACCGTGGAACCCGTCGGCTTCCCCGTGCGCGAGCCGATGCTGGCCGAGGGCAAGGTGGCATCCGTGACCGGGTTCTCCTTCTCGTCCACGCTGAACCTGATCCGTCTGGGCGTGCCCGAGGATGACATCACCATTCTTCTGATGGCCGATCATGGCGTGGCGCTCTATGGCAACGCAGTGATCGTGAACACCGATTTCGCCGCCGCCAACCCCGAGGCCGTGACAGGTTTCCTGCGGGCTATCGCCAAGGGCTGGAAAGACGCTATCGCCGATCCCGACATGGCGATCGAGGCGCTGATCAAGCGTAACCCCGCCGCTGATGCCGCGCTTGAAACGCGCCGCCTGCAGATGTCGGTGGATGCCAATGTCCTGACCGACTGGGTCAAGGCCAATGGCATGGGCAATATCGACCCCGCGCGGATGGAAACGGCGATCGAGCAGACGAAATCGGTCTATGATTTCGTGAACGCACCCGATGCCTCGCTCTATTTCACCGCCGATTACCTGCCCACCGACGGCAGCCTGATGCTGGAGTGATCGGCACCAACCAGATCATGGCGCTTCCCTGTCGGGAGGCGCCTTTTCCATGTGACGCGTTTCGGGGTTTCTCCAGCACATGACCAATCTCATCGAGATCAAGGGCGTGACCCACGCCTATCGCACCAAGGCCGGGCCTCTGCCGGTGCTGGACAACCTCAATGTTTCTGTGCCGGAGGGCGAGTTCTGCGCCGTGGTTGGCCCGTCCGGATGTGGTAAATCCACCCTCACGCGGCTGGTAGCCGGGCTGATGAAACCCGATCAGGGCGAGGTCTGGCTGCATGGCGAACGCGTGACCTCCCCGCGCAAGACAGTGGGCATGGCCTTTCAGAACCCCGTGCTGCTGGAATGGCGCACCATTCTGGACAACGTGATCCTGCCGCTGGAAATCGTCGCCCCCCGCATGCCGCAGCGCGATCGCGAAGCCCGCGCCATGCATCTGCTTGAGATGGTCGGGCTGAAGGGTTTCGAGGGCAAGCGACCGTCCGAACTGTCGGGCGGGATGCGGCAGCGCGCCTCGCTCTGCCGGTCCATCGTGCACAAGCCTGATGTTCTGATCATGGATGAACCTTTCGGCGCGCTGGATGCCTTCACGCGTGAGGATCTGTGGCAGACGATGCGCGACCTGCGCGCGGCGGAACCCTTCACCTGCGTGCTGATCACCCATGACCTGCGCGAATCCGTGTTTCTGGGCGATCAGGTGATCGTGCTTTCGGGCCGTCCCGCACGCACCCAGCATGTGCTGCGCGTGGACCTGCCCGCCGACCGCACCATCGACAGCCTCTATACGCCCGAGGCCGCCGAGATGCTGCATCTGCTGCGCGACCAGATCCGTATCGCGCAGGGCCGTGACGGAGAGGTGCACTGATGGAGACCTTGCAGAAAATCGCTGTTCCGACCCTTGCCATTCTGGCCTTTCTGGGGGTCTGGGAGTTCATCGTCTGGGTGAATGGGTGGCCCAATTACAAGATGGCCTCGCCCTCCGACCTGCCACCGGCCTTTGCCCGCTACAGCCATCTGTTCCTTGAAATGGGCTGGCAGACCCTCTGGCGCACCGTCGCCGGCTTGGGTCTGGCGGTGCTCTTCGGCACGTTGCTGGGCATGGCGATGGGCTTTTCGCGGATCGCCCGCGATGCGCTCTATCCGCTGCTGGTCGGGTTCAACGCCATCCCCAAGGCGACGCTGGTGCCCGTGATTGCGCTGATCTTCATCGGCCAGCACGATTTCAACACCGTGCTCATGGCCTTCCTGATCTCGTTCTTTCCCATCGCCGTGTCGGTGGGAATCGGCCTGTCCACGCTCGAGCCCGAATACCGCGACATCCTGCGCAGCTTGGGGGCCTCGCGCGTCACCATCTTCCGCAAGATCGCCCTGCCCAAGACCCTGCCCGAATTCTTCGGCGCACTGAAAGTCTCGGTCACGCTGGCCTTCATCGGGACCAATCTGGTCGAGATCGTCTCACCCCACGGCCGCGGTCTGGGCGCGTTGTTCAAATCCGGCGAGACGAACGGCGACTACCCGCTCATGTTTGCGGTGCTCATCGCGCTCGCCGTTCTGGGTATCGTCCTTTATTACGCTGTTGTCGCACTGGAGCGGATCTTTGCAGGCTGGGCGGAACGGCCGCAAAGCTAGGGCAGGGGGGCGCGCGAGCCGCCCCCTTCATCGTTCTGCAAATACTCAACTTCACGGTCGCAACTCGCCGCCGTCCCTTGTGTTATCGCCTTTCCAGAGTCTGAAAGACCCGTTAGGAATGGGCCATGAGATGGACCTTGCCGAATATCCTGACCGCAGGACGGTTGTTGGCCGCCCCCGGCGTGGCCGTGATGTTCCTCTATTTCACACGACCCTATGCCGATTGGTTCGCGTTGATCCTGTTCGTCTCGGCGGCGATCACCGACTGGTTCGACGGCTATCTGGCGCGTGAATGGAAGCAAGAGACGAAGATGGGCGCGATGCTGGACCCGATTGCCGACAAGGCGATGGTGGTGATCGCGCTGATGGTGATCGTGGGGTATTCCTCGATGTCGCCATGGCTGGTGCTGCCCGCCACCGTGATCCTCTTCCGCGAGGTCTTTGTGTCCGGTCTGCGCGAATTTCTGGGCGATGTCGCGGGCACGCTGAAGGTCACGAAACTGGCCAAATGGAAAACAACCGCGCAGATGGTGGCGATTGCCGTGCTCTTCGCTCAGGGCGTGTTCGAGCATTACTTCGGCATGATCATCTACGGGATGGATGAAGCCATGGTCATGGCCATCATCGAAGGGCGCCAGCCCGATCTGCAAGGTCTGGGCTGGAAGTTGCAGGGGATGGTCTGGTCCGGCAATATCGGGCTGGCTTTGCTGTGGATCGCGGCTGCGCTGACCCTGATCACGGGGATCGACTATTTCCGCAAGGCTCAGCCGCTGCTGAGGGATGACAGATGATTGATGTCCTTTACTTCGCATGGGTGCGCGAACGCATCGGAGTCCCGCGTGAACAGGTATCGACCGATGCCGCCACTGTGGCGGAACTGGTGGAAGAGTTGCGCGCGCGCGAGGAACGCTATGCGCTGGCCTTTTCCGATCTCAAGGCGCTGCGCGTCGCGGTCGATCAGGATCTCACCGATTTCGATGCGCCTTTGAAAGGCGCACGCGAAGTGGCCTTCTTTCCGCCCATGACCGGCGGCTGACAGGGGGCGCGATGCGGATCATCGTGCAGGAACAGCCTTTCGATCTGGGGGCCGAGGCCAATGCCTTCGCCGCCAGCCGCACCGATATGGGGGCTGTCGTAACCTTTACCGGCGTGGTGCGCGACGATCCGTCCCGTCCCTTGCGGCAGATGACGATCGAACACTACCCCGGCATGACGGAACGCGCGCTCGAGAAGATCGCGACCGAGGCGCAGGCGCGCTGGTCGCTGGGCGATGTGCTGGTGATCCACCGTTTCGGGCCGATGCGCCCCGGCGAGCAGATCATGATGGTCGCCACCGCAGCGCGGCACCGCAAGGACGCCTTCGAGGCGGCGGAATATCTGATGGATTACCTCAAGTCCCGCGCGCCCTTCTGGAAGAAGGAGTTGGCCGCCGATGGCGAAAGCTGGGTCGCCGCAAAGGACGAGGACGAGGACGCGTTGACCCGCTGGTAGGCATCCGCCCGCAGATTTTGCCCGTCGCCGCATCATCCCTCTGGCCTGACGCAAGGTCGTGCTTGGCAAGGGCGGCGGGTTCCGGTTGATCCTCGGGTGACCCCTCCCGCCACGCTTTTCCGAAGAGGAACCTCGTCATGTCCGCGATTCTGGATGAATTCATCGCCTTCTTTGGTCCCCGTGTCACCGGGCATCTTCAGGGCAGCGCCAAACTGGTGATCACCGGCGAAGGTGTGGTCTTGCTGGACGCGAACGGAGCCCATCCCGGCACCGAGGCGGACGAGGCCGATGTGACCCTTGCGGCGTCCGAGCAGGTGTTCCGCAACATCCTTTCGGGCGATCAGAACCCTGCGACCGCCTATATGACCGGCAAGCTCAAGGTGGATGGCAGCCTGCAACGGGCACTCAAGGTCAGCGCGATCCTGACAGAGTAACCCCGCGCGTCCCGAACGGTGGCGGGAGTGTGTTGACACAGCTCTTGCCGAGGCGGGATCAGCGCGACAGCGCCTGTGCCTCCGCCTCGGGCGTCATGGCCGCCCCGGCACTGATGCCGTCCAGAAATTCGTCGATCACGCCGACGGCCATGTCCGATGCGGGCAGGAACATGCCCGCGCCGCCTTCGGTTACCGAAAGCGCCGTGCGCCATGCGGAATCCTCGGCCTGACAGACCACCGCACGATCCGCGTGACCATCGGCCGCGTCCACCACGATCAACCGGCACAAGCCCAGATCGGTCGCGAAACTGCCCAGCGCCCGCGCCATGCTGCCATCGGCCAGCGTGACGCTGCCGCCCGTCGGTGTCCCGGCCAGTGCGGCTGCGGCTGTTCCCAGCCCGACAGGGGCGGGGGCAAGGCTGCGCCCTGTCAGGAAGCCTCCCACGCCCACCGCCAGCGCAAGCGAAGCCGCCAGCGCCATCGGCCAGACCATCGACCGTGCGGCCGCCCGGTCTTTGCGCCGCAACGGTGTCACAGGCGCCGCCTGCGCCGCCTGTGTCGGGGCCAGTCCCGTGGGTGCCGTCAGCACCGTCGAGATCAGGGCATCCGGCACGGGTCCGGGGTCCATCGCCTGTCGCAGCGCCTCGGCGGTATCGGTGAACAACGCATAGCGAGCCGCCAGATCGGGATTGGCCTTGATCCGCGCCATCAGCTTGCTCGCGTCGGGTCCGGTCAGTTCGCCATCCGCAAGGGCCATCAGCATCTCATCGCTCACATTCATGTCGGTTTCATGGGTCATGGGGTCAATCCCTGTATCTGTCCGGTCACCGGAGCCTCGGTGCGGGTTGTTCCGGCCAAGGCTTCGGCCAGCGCCAGCCTGCCCCGCGACAGGCGGCTCATGACCGTGCCTTCGGGGATGCCCAGCGCCTCGGCCACCTCGCGGTAGCGCAGGCCCTCGACGCAGACCAGTATCAGCACGGTCCGCTGCTCTTCCGGCAGCGCCTGCATCGCCCGGCGGACCTGCGCCAGATAGATCCGGTTCTCGGTCACATCGCGCCCGTCCTCTCCGACCAGCGGCGTGACGGTTTCCACGTCGTCCAGTGTCACCGTGGGGCGGCGGGCGCGGTGCCCGTCGATCCAGGTGTTGCGCATGATGCGGAACATCCAACTGTCCAGCCGGGTGCCCGGCGCATAGCTGTCGATGTGGCGCAGCGCCTTTTCCACGGTCTGCTGCACAAGGTCATCCGCCTGATCCTGAACGCCCGTCAGGCTGCGGCCAAAGGCCCGCAGACGGGGCAGCAACCGGATCATCTCGTTGCGGATCACATCAGACACGGGTGAAGCACTTTCTTCTGGTGGGCCGTCCGGTCAGATCCGGCTCTGGACAAACAACGCAAGGCACCGGAACATTATTCCCGGTGTCATGTGAGATAGTCGCATTTTTTCAGGATCTACGGAATTTATCCGGGTTGGCCGCGTTTTCGTCATGCGAAGCCCTGCGAAGATCCGCCCGTTTCTGCCGAACATGGCCGGGTCGTGCCGCAAAGGCCCGTGTTCGAAACCAAGATAGGGGACTTTGGCCACGATCTGGCTATATCCCGCTGCACCCGCGCCCGAAAAGGAGACACGCCTTGTCCAGCAAACCAACCGAACCCAAAGGCCCCGATCTGGCGCGCCGTGCCCTGCTGCGGCGGATCGGTCTGGCCGGCACGATGGCCTATACCGCACCCGCGCTGACGGCCTTGGGGATGGCGCGCGCCTCGGGCGGCGGCAGCGGTGGCGGTGGCAGCGGCGGCGCAAGCGGAGGTGCCAGCGGCGGCTCGGGTCCCGGTGAGAGTGGTGAGGGGGGCAATCCGTTCCAGCGCGCCTCCCGCCAGCGCGCTCCGGTCCAGCAGGCGCCGCGCCGTCGCGCCCCGCCTCCTCCGCCCGAGATCGTGCTGACCCTTCCCTCCAACCAGAGTCTGGCGGCTGCGGAAGCTGTCGGCTACCGCGTGCTGGGATCACGGCAAAATGCGTCGCTGGATCGCACACTGGTCCGTTTGGGTCTGCCGGCAGGACGCAGCCCCGATCAGGCGCGCGCCGAACTGGCCGGGCTGTTGCCTCAGGCGACGGCGGATGTGAACCACCTTTATGTGCCGGATGACTTTCTGTGCCGCGATGGAGACTGCGCCGCGCATCAGATGATCGGCTGGTCCGGCTGGCCCAGTGCCTTTGCGCCGAAAATCGGGATGATCGACACCGGAATCAATGTCGATCACGAGGCGCTGGCCGGGCAGAAGCTGACGGTTTACCAGACCGATCTGGGGGATCGCGACGCGGCGGGCCGCCAGCATGGCACCGCCATCGCCGCGATGCTGCTGGGGCGGCTGGACAGCCGTGTGCCGGGGCTGCTGCCCTATGCCGAGTTGATCGCGGTCGAGGCGTTCCATCGCGGTGGCAGTGGCGATCAGGCGGATGCCTTTTCTTTGGCCAATGCCATCGACCTGCTGCTGGACCAAGGGGTCAGCGTCATCAATCTCAGCTTCTCGGGGCCCGAGAATGCCGTGCTGCGCCAGATCACCGAAGAGGCCGTGGCGCGGTCTGTGGCCCTTGTGGCCGCTGCGGGCAATGGTGGCGCCGGGGCACCGCCGGTCTATCCGGCGGCATGGCCACATGTGCTGGCCGTGACGGCGGTGGACAGTCAGAAGCGCATTTACAGGCAGGCCAATCAAGGCCCCTATATCAGCCTTGCCGCCCCCGGTGTCGGCGTGTGGACGGCGGCCTCCATCTCGGGGGGGCGTCTGAAATCGGGCACCTCCTTTGCCGTTCCCTTCGTCACCGCAGCCTTGGCGGTGCAACGACTGCGGGAACCGGACACCCCGCTGGATCTGAGTATCGGCCAGATGGTCGATTGCGCGCAGGATCTGGGCGAGGCGGGCTATGACCCGGTGTTCGGCAATGGGCTGGTTTCCGCTCCGGGCTACTGCAAGGGCGACGCGAGCGAGATTTTTTCGGTAAGCGGGGAATAGGAACCAGAGGACATCGTTCTTCTGACATAGCCGCTCATTGATGCGGTGAGATGAGAGAAAAGGATAACAACATGTCAGAACAGAACTCCAAGACGGCTGTGTCGCGTCGCGCTCTGCTGGCGCGTCTGGGACTTGCGACGGGTGTCCTCTACGTCGCGCCGGTCATGATGCATCTGGGGGCGGCCCACGCCTCGGGCGGCGGCTCCGGCGGTGGTGCAGGCGGCTCCGGTGGCGGGGCAGGCGGATCGGGCGGCGGCTCGGGTCCGGGCGGTTCGGGCGGGTCTGGTCCGGGCGGCTCGGGCGCGTCGGGTGCCTCGGGTGCCTCTGGCGCCTCGGGCCCCTCCGGACCGTCGGGCTCATCCAGCTCTTCCGGTTCGTCCAGTTCGTCTGGGCGGTCTGGTCCCAGTGGATCCTCCGGTCCTTCGGGCGCGGGACGGCGATGACATGACGGCCTGCGACAACCCGCAGGTCAACACCGGGGCGCGCCTTGGGCGCGCCCCTCGTCCTGTTGTGCAACTTCTCCGCTATCCCGGCCTTGACGGCACCATCGTGCTGGAAAACGCCGACGAGGTGCTGTCGGCCCTGAATGCGCTGATGACCGGCTGGACACCCGAGATTGTGACGACGGGTCTTCAGGACGATGCCCCCGATCCGCCGCATCATGTCTCCCGGATCCGCGCCCAGAACGCGCGCTATGACCTGCATTCCCCGTGGCTGGACAAGCCGCTGCGCGGGTTGATGGCGGCGAGCGCGGCCTGTGGTGTGGTTGCCGACATCTCGCAGGCGTTCTGCAACCAGTATCGTGGCTGCCTCGGTCTGCATTGCGGGGCTGTGCGGATCAACGGGCATCTGGTGGTTCTGACCGGTCCCGCGCGGGCGGGCAAAAGCACCCTGATCTCGCGCCTGACGGCGGAACCGGACATGACCGTATTCTGCGACGATATCCTGCCCGTGATGGAGGATGGTCTGGCTTTCGGTCTGGGTCTGGCCCCGCGACTGCGCCTGCCTCTTCCCGCCGGGGTAAGCGCGGCCTTCCGCGCCCATGTCGATACCTATATGGGGCCAGCCGATCGCCGCTATGGCTATCTCTGCGGTCCGAATGTCGCGCCCCACGGCACACGCGCGCCCGTCAGTGCCTTCATCGTGCTGGCACGCGGCCCAGACGCGCCCGCGCAACTGCACCGGATGGAACCGACCGAGGCGGTGCAGCATCTCGTGCGCCAGAACATCTCGGCCCCCGGCGAAGGGACGGAACATTTCGATCAGGTCACGCGGATGGCCGAAAGCCTGCTTTGCCTCAAGATGGTCTATAGCGATCTGGAAGATGCGGTTGATCTGCTGCGCCGGGCCTTTGGCGCGGATGTCCTGCCTGCGCCCGGGGTAACGGTGGCCTCAGCCCTGCCCGCCGAGATCGAGGCGGTGGTGCATCCGCCCGCCAGCCTGACGCAAGCCTACCGCCGCAGCCCGCAAGTGGCCGTGCGCGCCGTGCAGGATGATCTGTTTCTGTGGCACGCGACCGAATACAGCTATTTCCACCTCAACACGGTGGCCCGCGCGATCTGGACGCTGCTGGAAGACCCGATCACCGGCACCGAGATCGCCGCTACGCTGTCAGAGGTGTTTCCTGATGCCGACCCCGCGCGGATCGCGGCGGATGTCGCCGCCCTGCTGGGGGCGTTCGAGACGGAATTCCTGATCCAGCCGGATGGCTGAACGCAAGCTGACCACGCCTCAGCGCTGGTTCATCTTCTCGATATAGGCGCGCATTTCCTCGGCCTCGTGACGGGCTTCGCGCAGCCCCTCCATCGTGGCCGACAATTCGGCCTCGGTCTGGGTCAACTGGTTGCTCAGTTCGGCCTCGCGCTGCTGCATGTAGGTGATCGCCTGATCGCGGGTCTCTTCAGCCTCGTGCAACTCCTGCGCCATCTTTTCCAGCTCGCCGATATCGGCCTTGGAGACACGGGTGAAACGGTGGATGAGCCAGTTCGCAAACCAGCCAAGGCTGAAGGCGACAAACAGGATGACCGCCGTCGCGATGATGAATTCGGTTCTGTTCACTCGTCGGTCTCTTCCTGTCCGTCATCCGGGGCGGTCGCGTCGCCGCTGCCCCCATCGGAGGCCGCCTCACCTTCCTGCGAGGTTTGCGCGTCTTCTGCAACCCCTTCCTCGGCCGTGCCGCCGTCTTCGGCGGCGGTTCCGGCATCGGGCGTGTTCGTCAAAAGCCGGAATTCGATCCGCCGATTGGCCTCGCGCCCCTCTTCCGTGCCGTTGTCGGCAATGGGCTGGTCGACACCATAGCCGACCGCCGTGATGGACGATGTCAGCACCCGCCGTGTGCGCAATTCGTTCAGAACCGCCAGCGCGCGGGCCTCGGACAGGCGCTGGTTCATCTCGACCCGGCCCTGGCTGTCGGTATGGCCGCTGATCTCCAGCGGCAGCTCTCCGCATTCCTTGAGGATGTCGGCAATGTCGCTGATGATTCCGCCCGCCGCAGCATCCGGCGTATCCGAACCCGGTTCGAAATTGATCTTGCGCGTAGACAGGATGGCGTTGATCCGGCGAATGCATTCCTCGGGCGAGGGCAGGGCCGCGACAGGGTCCAGCTCTTCGTTATAGGTGACGTTGATGGTGAAATCAGCAGTCTCGCCCAGCTTTTCGGCCAGAAGCGCCGCGATCTGCGCGCTGGCGCGGTCATTACCCGTGGTCCCGGTCACCGAGAAGGTCTCGGGCGTGACGGTCGCCGATCCCGTGGACAGGCGCGACAGGGCCTCCAGCCCCGCCAGAACCCGCACGGTCCAGTCCTCGGTCAAGGTCTCGTCGCTGCGCACCGCCGAGATCACCGCTTCCGAGCCGAAACGCGCCTTGGCATAGTTTTCCATGATGCTGCGGTTGGTCTCGTCGCCGATCCGGCCGCGCAACTGCACCTTGCCTTCGGGTGTCAGGGCGGCGCTGAACGTCACCTGTCCCTGTCCTTCGGCAATTTCCGGTGCGGGCAGCACGGCGGTCAGCGCAAAGACGTCAGGCAGACGGCTTTCCAGCTCGCCCACCACCCGGTCGAACAGGGCCTGTTCGGTGCCTTCCGCAGCCAGCAGGGTGATATCGGCATCGGTAAAGGTGACCGACCCGCCCCCGATTTCGGCCAGCGCTGCAATGGCCTGTTCCGCCGCACGCGCCCAGTTGGGCGAAGGCACGCCTAGCCCGATGGTGCAGGTGCCCTTGCCCTCCATTCCGGCGGCGCGGGCGGCGGCAAGGATTCGGTCCTGCGCCTCTTGGGTATCGGCCGAACAGGCATCGAATCGACCAACGCCCTCGCTGATCAGAAAGCGCAGGTTGAACGGCGTGATCACCGGACGCGGCGATGAGATATCCAGCGACAATCGCACCCCTGTCGGCACGCGGCGTGCGAGATCCACTTCAAGCTTGCGCCGCTCCTCCGCACTGTCGGTCATGGCCGTGATCGAGATGCGATCCGCCGAAATGGACACTTTCGAGCGGGGCATCGATTCCAGTGCTCGGATGCCGAAATTCAGCGCGCGATCCCATTGGTCGGGCATCGGATAATCGGCGGTCTCCAGCAGGTCGGTCACCGTGCCTCCCGCCGCGATCGGTGCCAGCCGTGCCAGCAAGGCCTCACGATCCGTGGCGGCCGGAACAAGTCCGATCAGGGAAATCCCGCTTTCGTTCCGCAGGATCTCGACTGAGAATCGCGGCGGCTGGACGCTACCGCTGTCCTTGATATCCATCCCGTCGATCACGCGGGCCGCATCGACCACGCCGCCCGCCGTGGACAGGGCCTTGAACCGCAGCGCCTCGGTCGGGGCGGTGCCTGTCAGCAGAACCTGAAGCCCGTTTGCCTGTACTTCAGCCCATGACAGGTCGTTTTCATCCAGCGCCAGTCGCACGCCATATTCGGAATTGTCCTCGATCGCTCTGACGGCGAATCCGGCGGCGACAAGGCAAACGCCTGCCGCGGCGAAAAAGGTCAGTGTCACGATGGCGATGGCGGAAAGGCGCATGAAACCTCTGCAGGCAGTGGCCGGATGGGTCTGTCTTAGGGTGCGACGGGGGCAGGTGCAATCACACCAACGCCGCACCGGCGAAAAACAGCAGGGGCAAAAGCCCCGCATCCCGGTTCGCGCGGAACAGGCGCAGAAGGCCTGGCATGTCCTCGGGATCGAATCGCGCCATCTGCCAGCGCATATGTGCCAGCATGGCCAGAGGCCCACCCAACGCGATGACAGTGGGCAATATATCCGCTCCCACCGCACGTGTGGCCGCCAGAACGGCGACACTCATCAGCAGGGTCGTGGCATACATGAACCCGGTCAGCCACTGCGGACTGTCCTCCCCGAACAGCCGCGCCGTGGATTTGACGCCGATCAGCGCGTCATCCTCGGTGTCCTGATGGGCGTAGATCGTGTCATAGAACAGCGTCCAGGCAATCCCCGCGACATAGAGGATCACCGCAGGCCAGCCCAGACTGCCCGTATGCGCGGTCCAGGCCAGCAGCGCGCCCCAGTTGAAGGCCAGCCCCAGAAAGACCTGCGGCCACCATGTGAAGCGCTTGGCGAAAGGATAGATGGCCACGGGGATCAAGGCGATGATCCCCAGCGCGATGGCCGCCGTGTTGAAGGTCAGCAGAATCAGAAACGCGATCAGCGCCTGCACCACCATCCAGCCCGCCGCCTGTCGCGCCGTCACCTGTCCCGATGGAATGGGCCGCGACCGGGTCCGCGCCACTGCGCCGTCAAAGTCCCGATCCGTGATGTCGTTCCATGTGCACCCCGCCCCCCGCATCAGGAACGCGCCCAGCGCGCAGCCGACAAAGATCCACAGATCGAACGGCCGCGCCTGCCCGTCATGCAGCATCGCCAGCGTCAGCCCCCACCAGCAGGGCAGCAGTAGAAGCCATGTCCCGATAGGGCGATCCGCCCGGCTCAGGCGCAGATAGGGCCGTGTCGCAGGCGGGGCCAGCCGGTCGACCCAGTTGCCACGCACCGCATCGGCAACCTGACCTGATGGAGATGTGTTGTCCTCTGGCATCTCATCCTGCGCGGTCATATTGTCTGCCTCATGACTGATGCGAAAATCCGGCTCTTTGTAGACCAACCGCTGGGTGCGGGGCAAACCGTTCCTCTGGACCGGGATCAGGCCCATTACCTCTTCGGGGTGATGCGGCTGTCCGAGGGGGCAGGGGTGCTCTTGTTCAACGGGCGCGACGGCGAATGGCTGGCCCGCGTGACCGAGGCGGCCAAGCGCGGCGGCCTGCTGACCTGCGAGGCGCAGACGCGCCCTCTCCGGATGCCCCCCGACCTATGGCTGCTTTTTGCGCCGATCAAGAAGGCGCGCACCGATTTCATCGTGGAAAAAGCCGCCGAAATGGGGGCGGCGCGCATCATCCCTGTGCAGACCGACTTCACCAATGCCGAACGCATCCGGCAGGACCGGCTGCAAGCCCATGCCGTTGAGGCGGCCGAGCAATGCGGCGGCACTTTCGTGCCAGAAGTGGCCGGTCTGATCCGGCTGGACCGGCTTCTGGCCGACTGGCCCGAGGGGCGGCAACTGATGTTCTGTGACGAAGGCTTCGCCGATGGCGGCACGGCGACAGTGGCGGCCCCGACATTGCCAGCCCGCAATCCCGCCGCTCCGGCGCAACCCTGGGCGATCCTGATCGGCCCCGAAGGCGGCTTTTCCCCCGCTGAACGCAAACGCCTGCACGGGCTGCCCTTCGCCCATCCCGTCAGCCTCGGGCCGCGTATCCTGCGCGCCGATACGGCCGCCGTCGCCGCGCTGACCCTTTGGCAGGCAACCTTGGGTGACTGGACCCGGCCCACCGCATGAGCTTCATTCGCCCCGAAGTCGCAACCCTCCTGCACCGCTGGCGCGGCGTGCTTCTTGGCGCCGCCGTCGCGCTTCTGGGCCTGTGGTGGGTCACCAGCAGCACGGGGCTTCTGGGCTGGATCGGCTGGCCGGTTCTGGCCGCCGGGCTGGCCTTGGCGTTTACCGGCTTGCAGCGCCTGCGCTTTGTCACCGGGCGTGGCGGGCCGGGTGTGGTCTCCATCACCGAAGGGCAGGTCGCCTATTTCGGCCCCCTCACCGGCGGCGTGGTGGCCCTGTCCGAACTGGACCGGCTTGAGATCGACCATAGCGGCCAGCCCGCGCATTGGCGGCTGCACCAGCCCGGACAACCGATGCTGGCCATCCCCCTCACCGCCGAGAATGCCGAGGCGCTTTTCGATATCTTCGCCGCCCTTCCGGGCCTCAGCACGGAAAGGCTTCTGTCCCAGATGCGGCCGCAGGGGGCGCACATCGCCGTGATCTGGCATCGCGACGCACCGCCTGCGCGATTGACACTGCCGCGTTGACGCGGCACTCCTGCCCACTGAACACACGCGCAAAGAACTCGGAGAGCCCAGCATGTCCATCCCTCAATCCGGCGGCGGGCCGATCGAGCACCCTTCCCAACTGGTCGAGTACCTGGCGTCGGGCTGCAAACCCAAAGAGGATTGGCGCATCGGGACCGAGCACGAGAAGTTCGGTTATTGCAAGGATACGCTGCAACCCATCCCCTATGACGGCCCCCGCTCGGTGCTGGCGGTCCTCACAGGCCTGCGCGACACCCATGGCTGGGCCCCTGTCGAAGAAGGCGGCAAGCTGATCGGTCTGGTCAAGGATGGCGCGAATGTCAGCCTTGAACCGGGCGGACAACTGGAACTGTCCGGTGCCGCCGTCCAGACAATCCACGAAACCTGCGACGAGGTGAACCAGCACCTGCGCGAGGTCAAGGACGTGGCCGACAAGGTCGGTGTCGGCTTCATCGGTCTGGGGGCAGCCCCGATCTGGACCCATGACCAGATGCCCTTGATGCCCAAGGGCCGCTACCGCCTGATGGATAGCTACATGCAAAGCGTCGGCACCAGCGGCCAGACGATGATGCGCCGCACCTGCACGGTGCAGGTGAACCTCGATTTCGCCTCCGAGGCGGATATGGTCCGGAAACTGCGCGTCGCCTTGGCGCTGCAACCAGTGGCCACGGCGCTGTTCGCCAATTCGCCTTTCTTCGAGGGCAAGCCCAACGGTCACAAAAGCTGGCGTGCCCGCGTGTGGCGCCATCTTGACCCGGCCCGCACGGGCATGCTGCCCTTCGTGTTCGAGGACGGGATGGGGTTCGAGCGCTATGCCGAATACGCGCTCGATGTGCCGATGTATTTCGTCTACCGCGACGGCCAGTATATCAACGCGCTGGGCATGTCCTTCCGCGACTTCATGGCGGGCAAATTGTCGGCGCTTCCGGGTGAGACACCGACGCTCAGCGATTGGGCCGACCATCTGACCACCGCCTTCCCCGAAGCGCGGATCAAGAAATACATGGAAATGCGCGGTGCCGATGGTGGCCCGTGGCGCAGGCTCTGCGCGCTGCCTGCCTTCTGGGTCGGGCTGATGTATGATCAATCCTCGCTCGATGCCGCTTGGGACATCGTCAAGGGCTGGGATGCCGACACCCGCGAAGGGCTGCGTGTCGCGGCCAGCGTCGATGGGCTTCAGGCCCGTGTGGGCGACATCCACATGCATGATCTGGCCCGCGATGTTCTGGCCCTGTCCGAAGCGGGTCTCAAGGCCCGCGCCCGCGCCGGTGCGGGTGGTCTCGTGCCCGACGAGACGCATTTCCTGAACGCGCTCAAGGATAGTATCGAGACGGGAAAGACCCCCGCCGACGAGCTGCTCGACAAGTATCACGGCGATTGGAACGGCGATCTCAGCCGCATCTACGCTGAATACAGCTACTGACGGATCTGCCCTCCGATCCGCGTCTTCTTGCCTCAAATATCCTCGGGGGGAACGCCGAACGACGTTCGGCGTGGGGGGCAGACAGCCCCCCTTGACCCTTGCCTGTTATTTCTGCCCGATCTTGGGCTCGGTGCCTGCGCGCAGCCGCGCGATATTGGCGCGGTGACGCCAGAAGATCAGCAGGGTCAGAACCACACCCAGAAGCAGGGCCTGCCCATGGCCCAGCATCACCAGCCACATGGTCGATACCGCGGCGGCCGCCAGTGCTGCCAGTGATGAGATACGGCTCGCCGCCGCCGCCACCAGCCATGTCAGGCAAACGGCCAGACCCGCGGGCCAGGCCAGTGCCAGGATCACTCCGATGAACGTGGCCACGCCCTTGCCGCCCTGAAAGCGCAGCCAGACCGGATAGCAATGGCCGATCATGGCCGCCAGCGCGGCCAGTTGCGCCGCATCCTCGCCCGCCATCGCCCTCGCCAGCAGCACCGCCACCGCGCCCTTGGCCCCGTCCAGCAGCAGCGTCAGGGCGGCGGCTGTCTTGCTGCCCGTGCGCAGCACATTGGTCGCGCCGATATTGCCCGATCCGATCTCGCGCAGGTTGCCCAGACCCATGGTCCGTGTCAGCACCATGCCAAAGGGGACCGACCCCAGCAGATAGCCGATCACGGCCCAGAGGATCAGCAGCGTTGCGGGTGTCTCGATCAGCGGCATCACAGGTCTCCGAATACGCAAGTGCCATTGACGAAGGTTCCGCGCACCTTGCCTTGCAGGCGCGCCCCGTCAAACGGTGTGTTCTTGGATTTCGACCGCAGGCTGAAGCGGTCCAGCACGAAGGGCGCGTCGGGATCGAACAGCACCAAGTCGGCCGGTGCGCCCACAGCCAGCCGCCCCTGCGGCAGGCCCAGACGGTTCGCCGGGTTCAGGGCCAGCGCACGGAACAGTTGTGGCAGGGTCAGCTCGCCCGCATGGTGCAGGCGGAGTGCGGCGGGCAGCAGCGTCTCCAGCCCCACGGCACCTGCGGCGGCTTCCTCGAAGGGCAGGCGCTTGCTTTCCTCGTCCTGCGGGGTGTGCATGGAGCTGATGATGTCGATGACCCCATCCCGCAGCGCCTCGACCACGGCCAGCCGGTCATCCTCGGCGCGCAGGGGGGGCTTGACCTTGAAGAAGGTGCGGTAGTCGGCCACGTCCATGTCGTTCAGCGTCAGGTGGTGGATCGAGGTGCCGGCCGTGATGTCCAGCCCGTTGCGCTTGGCCCGCATCAAGGCGGGCAGGGCGCGGGCGGTGGTGATCTGGTCGGCGTGATAGCGCGCGCCGGTCATTTCCAGCAGGGCGATGTCGCGGTCCAGTCCCATCCGCTCGGCCATGGGCGAGACGGCGGGCAATCCGCGCAAGGACGCGAACTTGCCGCTGGTTGCCGCCGCCCCGTCCGACAGGCCGGGGTCCTGCGGATGGCCGATCACCAGCGCGCCGAGGCTGCGGGCATAGGTCAGCGCGCGGGACAGGACCTTGGTGTTGCGCACCACATGGTCGCAATCGCTGAAGGCGACAGCGCCGGCGTCCAGCAGGAAGCCGATCTCGGTCATCTCGCGCCCCTCGCGGCCCTTGGTCAGCGCGGCCATGGGCAGGACGCGGACGGGGGCGGCCTCGTTGGCGCGGCGGGTCACGAATTCCAGCGTCTCGGGGCTGTCGATGGCGGGGGTGGTGTCTGGGCGGGTCACGATGGTGGTGACGCCCCCGGCCGCCGCTGCAAGACCGGCGGAGCGGAAGCTTTCCTTGTGCCGTTCCCCCGGTTCGCAGACCTTGACCCCGATATCGACGATGCCCGGCGCGAGGCAGGCGCCGCGGGCGTCGATGGAGCGGGCATCCTTGGGCACGGCGACCTCGGCCCCCATGGCGGCGATCCGGCCATCCTTGATGAGGAGCGATCCCGGCGAGACGGTCCCGGCCTCGGGGTCGATGAGGCGGGCGTTGTGGATGAGTATCGTGGTCATGCGGCCCCCGGTCACTGGCGTCCGGGTCGTCTTACCCTGCACCGCCCCTTGGGTCCAGCAGGATCACAGGGCCGCATCCCGGACCTGTCCCACCGTGGGACAAAAATCGGGTTGAATGATTTCAATGCGTTGGCGGCTCTTGTTAGGGAAATTTTAACGATTTGAGGGATATTGTAGGGCGCGGATCGTTGACGCGGCTGACGGGCAGGTGACTTGAACCGAGGCGCAAAGACCGGGCGAAGGACAACCCGCGCCGCACCCGCTGCGGCGCGGCATTCGCCGGTTCAGGCGTAGGGTGCGTGCTTGCACGCACCCCTCTCACCCCTTGCCGCGAGCGAATTGGTGCGTGCAAGCACGCACCCTACGGCTCATTTGCCGCGTGCGAATTGGTGCGTGCTAGCACGCACCCTACGGCTGTCGGTGTGGGGCGGATGTTGCCCCTATGATGTCATGTCGCCACCCATGGCCCGTTCGATCCGGGTGCGGGTGGCGGCGGCGTCGGCCTGGTATTTGATCAGGTGTTTGTCGCCGCCATGGGTCACGATCTGCACCGCCGAGCCGAGTGTGTTCAGCGCCTTGATCTGCGATAGGGGCACGGCGCGGCCACCGGGGCCGAGGAGGCGGCGGTTGGTCAGGTCCCAGCGGGCGGCGAGTTCGTCGGAGGCGATGTAGAGGGCGCGGACGGCGACAGCGGCCAGACCACCGACGGCCCCGGTCCAGACATGCGGGTTGCCCATCGCCCAGAGGATCGCCATGCCGATGCCCATCGCCGCGGCGGCCATCCATGCGTGATCGCGCCAATAGGTGGGGCGGTCGGGGGTAAAGCTGTGCTGCACGGCCTCTTCCGCCTCCAGCGTCACGGTGGGGGTCATGGAGGGGATCATCGACCCTGTCATTCGCCGGCGCCCAGAACGGCAACCAGCGCGATGGCCAGCAGCATCAGGATCAGTGCGCTGAGGGCGGCGAGGCGCAGGAGGCGGGCGCGGGCGACCTTGTCGGCGGGCGCGGGCTTGCCTGTCAGGGTGCCTTGGCCTGCCGTGCCGGGGAGCGGCTCGAACAGGACGGGTGCGGATTTTTCGCGGTAGGTGCCGATCAGGGTCAGGGCAGGGGGGATATCAAGCGTGACAGGGTCACCGCCAAAGGCGCGGGACAGCACGATCAGGACGTAGCCTTCGAGTGCGGCAAGGCGGGGGCGGTCGGCGGCGATCTCGGCCTCGTCCAGACCCAGCCCCTCGGTCAGGTAGCCGGTCAGGCCCAGCCCGGTGAGGTCGCGGATGGCGAAAAGCTCGGTATGTCTTGTGTCGAGGGCGGGCCAGTCCAGCAGGGTGGCGGCGGCGGGGACCTGGGGCAGTTCGCCCGGTGGGGCGGGGGGCGCGTCGCGCAGCATGTCGGTCACCTGCGCCTCGGGCAGGTTGACGGCGAAGAGGCGGACCGTGCGGTGCTCCTCTGCCGGGATGGTGAGGCGGGCGGTCACACCATGACCCCTTGTGCGCCGGGTTGGCGGGCGGCGCGCAGGTTGCGGGCCAGCAGGTCCATCGCGGCCATGCGGACGGCGACGCCCATTTCCACCTGTTCCTGAATGACCGAGCGGTTGATGTCATCGGCCAGCGTGCCGTCGATTTCCACGCCGCGGTTCATCGGGCCGGGGTGCATGACGATGGCGTCGGGTTTGGCATGGGCCAGCTTTTCCGCATCCAGCCCGAAGCGGTGGTAGTATTCACGTTCCGACGGGATGAAGCCGCCGTCCATGCGTTCCTTTTGCAGGCGCAGCATCATCACAACGTCCACGTCCTGCAGGCCCGCGCGCATGTCGTCAAAGACCTCGACCCCGAATTCGCCGATCCCGGCGGGCATCAGGGTGGGCGGGCCGATCAGGCGGATGCGGTTTTCCATCTTGCCCAGCAGGAGGATGTTGGAGCGCGCGACCCGGCTGTGGGCGATGTCGCCGCAGATCGCGATGTTCAGGCGGTGCAGGCGGCCCTTGGCGCGGCGGATGGTCAGCGCGTCCAGAAGCGCCTGTGTCGGGTGTTCGTGGCGACCGTCGCCTGCGTTCAGCACGGCGCAGTTCACCTTTTGCGCCAGCAGGTCCACCGCGCCGGAATGGGGGTGGCGCACGACCAGAAGGTCGGGATGCATGGCGTTGAGGGTCATGGCGGTGTCGATCAGGGTTTCGCCCTTCTTGATCGAGGAGGCCTGCATCGACATGTTCATCACATCCGCGCCGAGGCGTTTGCCTGCCAGTTCGAAACTGGCCTGCGTGCGGGTCGATGCCTCGAAGAACATGTTGATCTGGGTAAGGCCGGCGAGCACGTCGCCGTGTTTCACGTCGCGGCGGTTCAGGGCGACATATTGGTCGGCCAGATCGAGAAGCGTCGTGATCTCATGCGGGGCCAGCGGTTCGATCCCCAGCAGATGTCTTTGGGTGAAAGTCATGCGGGCCTCCTTTGGGGTGCTGATTGCTTATAGGAAGGTGCCGGGGCTGGGGCAAGGATGCGGCGCGCGCTTTCGCATGGGATTGCGGCAGGGTAGGGTGACGGCATGGAATCGGGTCTGGATCATCGCAGCGCGCGGGCGCTTCTGGAATGGCACATGGCGCTGGGTGCGGATGAGTGCATTCAGGACAGCCCGATTGATCGCTATGCGTTGCCGGATACGGCCCCCGCTGTGGCGCGCAAGGCGGTGGCTCCGGTTGTGGCCGAACCGCAGCGGCCGCAGATCGTGCCGATGGCGCAGGTGGATACCGTGGCCGAGGCGGAGCGGGCGGCGGCGGGGGCCACTGATCTGGCCGGGTTGCGCGCGGCGCTGGAGGGCTTTGAGCATTGCGACCTGAAGCGCGGGGCGCGGAACCTTGTCTTTGCGGATGGCATGGCCGGGGCGCGTGTGATGGTCGTGGGTGAGGCGCCGGGGCGGGACGAGGATCTGGAGGGGCGGCCCTTCGTGGGGCAGGCAGGGCAGTTGCTGGACCGGATGCTGGCGGCGATCGGTCTGGCGCGGGAGGCAACGGACCGGGAGGCGGCGGTCTACATCACCAATGTCCTGCCGTGGCGTCCGCCGCAGAACCGCGACCCGGATGCCGGTGAGATCGCGATGATGCGCCCCTTTCTGGAGCGGCATATTGCCTTGGCGCGTCCCGATGTGCTGATCCTGATGGGCAATCATGCCTGCGATGCGCTGTTGCAGCGCAAGGGGATCTTGCGGCTGCGCGGGCAATGGGCCGAGGCGGTGGGCCTGCCCGCCATGCCGATGACGCATCCGGCCTATCTGCTGCGCAACCCGGCGGCCAAGCGCGAGGCCTGGGCTGATCTGCTGGCGGTGCAGGCGCGGTTGCGGGAGGGGGCATGATCGTCGATCCGTGGGTCTTGCTGGCGTTTCTGCCGGCGGCGCTGGCGCTGAACCTGACACCTGGGGCGGATATGATGTTCTGCCTTGGGCAGGGATTGCGGGCGGGATCGCGGCCCGCGATTGCTGCCAGCGGGGGCATTGCGCTGGGCGTGTTTGTCCATGCGGGACTGGCGGGGATCGGCCTGAGCGCGCTGATCGCGGCGATGCCGGGGGCGCTGGACGTGATCCGCTGGGCGGGCGTGGCCTATCTGCTGGTGCTGGCGGTGCAGGCGCTTCGCGCCGCACCGCTTGGCGCGGCCGAGGCGCGGTTGGTGCGTCCGCGCGCGGCGTGGCGCGCCTTTGGTCAGGGCTTGGTGGTGAACCTGACCAATCCCAAGGTCATACTGTTCGTGCTGGCCTTCGTGCCGCAATTCGTGGACCCCGCCCGCGGGGCCGTGCTGGGGCAGTTCCTGATCTATGGTGCGGTCATGTCGCTGGGCGGGTTCATCATCAACGGCGCGGTGGGTGTCTTTGCCGCGGGGGCGGCGGGGCGGCTGGCCGGGCATTCCCGCTTTGCCCGCGTTCTGGGCTGGATCAGCGCGGGGATATTCACGGGCCTCGCCCTCAGGCTGGCCCTGATGCAGAAAGGATGAGCCATGTCCCGGATTGACGAAAGCAAGGAGTTTCTGCCGGTCAGGATCGCGGTTCTGACCGTGTCGGATACGCGGGGTCTGGCCGAGGATCGGTCGGGCGACACGTTGGTGCAGCGGTTGACGGATGCGGGGCATATTCTGGCGGAACGCGCAATTATCCGCGATGAACGCGCGGAAATTGCGCAACAATTGCGTGACTGGATCGCTGATCCTGCAATAGATGTGATCATTTCCACGGGTGGCACGGGCCTGACCGGGCGCGATGTGACGGTTGAGGCGCATCGCGATGTCTATGAAAAAGAGATCGACGCCTTCGGCACCGTCTTTACCATCGTGTCGATGCAGAAGATCGGCACGAGCGCTGTGCAGAGCCGCGCCACGGCGGGTGTGGCGGGGGGCACCTACCTATTCGCCCTGCCCGGCAGCCCCGGTGCCTGCCGCGATGCGTGGGACGAGATTCTGGCCTATCAACTGGACTACCGGCACCGGCCCTGCAATTTTGTCGAAATTTTTCCGCGTCTTGATGAGCATCACCGACGGAAGTAGCGGCGGCGCGCGTATCATGGCCGTAACGGCCTTGTGGCTTGGCAAAACCTGCCGGGCCACTAGGCTCTGATGCCGGGGCCATCCCTGCCTATCAAGGATTGAATGACGATGCGGTTTCTGCGCCAGAGCCTGACCGGGCTGTTCCTGCTGTCCCTGACGCTGGCCCTGCTGATCATGGCGGGACAGACCATCCGGGGCGCGGTGCAGGACCGACTGGCGCGGGAGGCGCGGATGCCTGCGGCGCAAGAGCGGTTGTTTTCGGTCAATGTCGTCACCGCTGCGGCCGATACGGTGACGCCGGTGCTGACCGCCTTCGGGCAGGTGGAAAGCCGCCGTACGCTGGAGATTCGCGCGGCTGTGGGGGGCACGGTTCTGGAACTGGCGCCGGAGTTTGTCGAAGGAGGCAGCGTGACCGAGGGGCAGGTTCTGCTGCGGATCGACCCTGCGGATGCCGAGGCGGCCTTGGCGCGCACGCAGAACGATCTGCGCGATGCTGCGGCCGAGGCGCGGGATGCGGCCGTGGCGCTGGACCTTGCGCGGGATGAATTGCTGGCCGCCGAGGAGCAACTGGCGCTGCGTGAACGCGCGGCGGCGCGGCAGCGCGACATTGCGGCGCGCGGGGTGGGGTCGGATGCGGCGGTGGAGACAGCGGAACTGGCGGCGAGTGCGGCGCGGGCGGCGATCCTGACCCGGCGGCAGGCCATCGCGCAGGCCGAAGCGCGTGTGGCGCAATCCGCCACCGGACAGGACCGGGCCCGCATCGCGCTGGACGAGGCGGTACGGCGGCTGGCTGATACGGTGATCCGCGCGCGGTTTTCCGGGGTTTTGAGTGGCGTGACGCTGGTCGAGGGGCGGCTGGTCACGGCCAATGAGCAGTTGGGGCAGTTGATTGATCCCAATCGGCTGGACGTGGCGTTTCGAGTCTCAACCGCGCAATATGCGCGGCTGCTGGACGGTGCCGGGCGGCTGGCCGATCTGCCGGTGCGGGTGCGGCTGGATGTGTTCGGCGTGGATCTGGTGCGGGCGGGGCGTCTGAGCCGGGACAGCGCCGCCGTGGCCGAGGGGCAGTCGGGCCGTCTGATCTATGCCGCGTTGGAAGATGCGGGCGGGATGAAGCCGGGCGATTTCGTCACGGTCGAGGTGGACGAGCCGCCCTTGGATGCAGTGGTGCGGCTGCCGGGGTCAGCGATGGACAGCAGCGGCACGGTTCTTGTGCTGGGCGAGGGGGATCGGCTGGAGGTGTTGCCAGTGGTGCTGATCCGGCGGCAGGGCAATGACATTCTGGTGCAGGGCGATGGTCTGGAGGGGCGTGAGGTGGTGGTCGAACGCTCGCCCTTGCTGGGGGCGGGGATCGGGGTGCGGCCCCTGCGTGCGGCGGGCGAGGAGGCGCAGACCGGGCCTGATCTGCTGGAACTGACGGCCGAGCGGCGCGCGCGTCTGGTGGCCTTTGTCGAGGGCAATGACAGGATGCCATCCGAGGTGCGGGTGCGGCTGCTGGCGCAGTTGCAGGCGGACCGTGTGCCCGCCGATGTGGTCCAGCGGCTTGAACAGCGGATCGGGGGCTGAGCGGGATGGTGCGCGACATCCCCCCGATGGCGGGCGGTATCCTGTCCTATTTTGCGCGGCACCGGACGGTGGCGAACCTGCTGCTGGTGGTGATGGTGGTGGCGGGGCTGGCCGCCGCGCCCAACATGCGGGCGCAGTTCTTTCCCGATGTGGTGGTCGATGACGTGACCGTCAGCGTCGTCTGGGACGGGGCCGGGGCCGAGGATGTGGACAGCGCCATCGTGCAGCCTTTGGAGTCGGCGCTGCTGGCGGTGGAGGGGGTCGCGTCCTCGGTGTCGAACAGCCGTGAGGGGCGGGCGCAGGTCCGGCTGGAATTCGAGCCGGACTGGGACATGAGCCGCGCGGCCGAGGATGTGCAATCGGCGGTGGATCAGGTCACGACCCTGCCCGCCGAGGCCGAGGAGCCGCGGGTGCAGCGCGGCATCTGGCGTGACCGCGTGACGGATGTGGTGATCACCGGACCCGTCGGCGTCGATCAGTTGGCGCGTTTTGCCGACGAGTTGGTGACGCGGCTGTTTGCCGAAGGGATCACGCGCACCACCGTGCGGGGTGTCGCCGCGCCCGAAACGCTGGTCGAGGTGACGACGGTCGATCTGATGGCGCATGACATCTCGATCGCGGAGATCGCGGCGATTGTCGCGGCGGAGGTGACGGCCGATCCGGCAGGGGATGTGACCGGGGCCAATGCCCGCGTGCGGACGGGCGCGGGTCGGACCACGCCGGATCAGATCGCGCAGATCGTGCTGCGGTCGAATCCGGACGGGTCGGTGTTGCGTCTGTCGGATGTGGCGCGGATCGAGAAGCTGGGCGTGGACCGGGAGCGTGGCTATTTCGTGGGCGGCAATCCGGCGATGAGCGTGCGGGTGGACCGTTCGGCCAGCGGGGATGCGATCCGGGCGCAGCGGGATGTGGAGCGGGTGGCGGCGGCGTTGCAGGCGACCTTGCCCGCAGGTGTGACCGTCGATCTGATCCGCACCCGGGCCGAGCAGATCACGGGGCGGCTGGATCTGCTGATCTCGAACGGGTTGACGGGTCTGGCGCTGGTGGTGGGGCTGTTGTTCCTGTTCCTGAATGCGCGCACGGCCTTTTGGGTGGCGGCGGGGATTCCTGTCGCGATGCTGGCGGCGATTGCGCTGATGTATGCCTTTGGCCTGACGTTGAACATGATCAGCCTGTTCGGGTTGATCATCACGTTGGGGCTGGTGGTGGATGATGCCATCGTGGTGGGCGAACATGCGGACGCCCGGCACCGGATGGGCGAACCGCCTGTGGTGGCGGCGGAGAATGCCGCGCGGCGGATGGCGATGCCGGTCTTTGCCGCGATGCTGACGACGGTGATCGCGTTTTATGGGCTGGTGGTGATCGGCGGGCGGATGGGGAGCCTGATCGCGGATATCCCCTTTACCGTGATCGCGGTGCTGGCCGCGTCATTGGTGGAGTGTTTTCTGATCCTGCCCAATCACATGGCGCATGCGCTTGCCCATGCGGCAAAGGTGCATTGGTATGACCTGCCCAGCCGTTATGTGAACCGGGGGTTTGACTGGGTGCGGGACCGGGCGTTCCGTCCGCTGATCGGTCTGGTCGTCACCGCGCGCTATCCGGTGCTGGCGGGGGTGATCCTGCTGCTGGCGGTGCAGGTGGGATCGCTGATCCGGGGGGATGTGCCGTGGCGGTTCTTCAACTCGCCCGAACAGGGGAGCGTCACGGGCAATTTCTCGATGCTGCCGGGGGCCAGCCGGGCCGACACGATCGAGATGATGCAGGCCATGCAGCGCGCCGCCGAGGAAGTGGCCGCGCGTTATGAGGCCGAGCATGGCCGCAATCCGATTGATTACATGATCGCGGAAATCGGTGGCAATGCGGGGCGCAGCCTGCCGGGGGCCGAGGATACCGAGGCGGATCTGCTGGGCGGGCTGTCGATCGAGATGATCGACCCGGACCTGCGGCCCTATTCCTCTTTCGCCTTTGTGGCGGATTTGCAGGAGGCGGTGCAGATGCATCCTTTGGCGGAGACCGTCAGTTTCCGGGGCTGGCGGTCCGGTCCGGCGGGCGAGGCGCTGAATGTGCAGTTTTTTGGCGCCACAGCCGAGGGGTTGAAGGCGGCGAGCGAGGCGCTGAAAACCGCGCTGGCGCCGTTCCCCGAGGTGTCGGCGGTCGAGGATACGCTGTCCTATGACAAGGAAGAGCTGATCCTTGACCTGACGCCGCAGGGGCAGGCTTTGGGCTTTGCCATTGACGAGTTGGGGCGCGTGCTACGGCACCGCTTGAACGGGCTGGAGGCTGCGACCTATCCCGAGGGGCCGCGCAGCGCGTCGATCCGCGTGGAACTGCCCGAGGGAGAGTTGACCGCCGATTTCATGGAGCGGATGCAGTTGCGCGCACCTTCGGGGGTCTATGTGCCCTTGGCCGATATCGTGAGTGTCGAGGCGCGGGCCGGGTTTTCGACCGTGCGGCGCGAAAACGGGTTGCGCGTGATCACGGTGACGGGCGACATTTCCGAGGATGATCCGGCCCGCGCCGCCGAGGTGATGCGGGCGCTGGAGACGGACATCCTGCCGCGCATCGCCTCGGAGTTGCAACTGGAGTATCGGCTGGCGGGGCTGTCCGAGCAGGAAAGCGACTTCCTGTCGGATGCGCGGACCGGGCTGATCCTGTGTCTGACGGGGATTTACATCGTGCTGGCGTGGATTTTCGCCAGTTGGACGCGGCCCATCGTGGTGATGGCGGTGATTCCCTTCGGGCTGGTGGGCACGATCTGGGGCCATGCCGTCTGGGATGTGCCGATGTCGATGTTCACGGTGGTGGGGCTGTTGGGGATGACGGGGATCATCATCAACGATTCCATCGTGCTTGTGACGACGATCGACGAGAAGGCGCGCGATCGCGGGCTGATTCCCGCGATCATCGACGGGGCGGCGGATCGGTTGCGGGCGGTGATGCTGACGACGTTGACGACGGTGCTGGGGCTTGCGCCTCTGCTCTACGAGACATCGTCGCAGGCGCAATTTCTGAAGCCCACGGTGATTACGCTGGTTTATGGGCTGGGCTTCGGGATGGTGCTGGTGCTGCTGGTCGTGCCCGCGCTGATGGCGATGCAGCAGGATGTGGCGCGGCAGATCGTGGCGCTGCGGCGGGGGTTGCGGCTGCGGGCCACGGCGCCTGTGTTGCGGCTGACCGTGGCGGGGGTGGTGCTGTGGCTGGCACTGACGCTGGGTTGGGTCGTGTGGCAGGGCGTGCTGCCCGGCGCGCTGGCCGGGCTGTTGCCGGGGGTGGCCACGGCTGCGCCGATGGGGGCGGCGCTGCTGTTGTTTCTGGGCGGTGTGACGGTGCTGCTATTGTCGGCCTATGGTGTGGCGGGGCTGTTGGCGGCCCGGCGGGCGCGGCGCGGGGCTGTGGGCTGACGGGGCCGTCAGTTCGCCGTGCAGCCCTTGATATCGACCGCGCGGTCGGCCCCCAGCACGGTCATCCGGAGCCCCGAACGATCCAGCGCGAACGCCTGACCCGACACATGCACCAGTTCCGTGGTCGCGGTCAGGGTGCCACCCTGCCGGGTGCTGGCGGTTTCGGCCACCCAGACCAAGGGGTCTGCCGTTTCGATCAGCACCGTCTCGGTGCCACCTGCGCTGGGCATGTCGATCTTGACCGTCAGGCCGAGCCCGTCGCTGATCGTGCTGAGGGTGCAGTCCACATCCCCGACGCTGGCCTTTGCCGCGCTGACGGGTTGATCGGCCAGCGCCGCCTTGATCAGGGCCTGCTGCGGCGCGCTGCCATTGGCGGGCAGGTCCAGCGCGAAATCCAGATCGACCGGCACGCAGATCGTGCTGCAGATCCCGATCTGCATCCGTCCCGCGATCCGGGCGGGCTGCGCCCCGTTCTGCGCCACGATCTGGAGCGGCAGAACCAGTTGATCGGCATAGCCGACCGTCTGCATGCCGTTCTGGAAGAACACCTCGGGTGTGGGCCAGACCGGCGTGACCGAGGCGAGGTTGTGGGAGCCTTGCAGATCCAGCGCGGGTGGTATCCCCGCATCGCCCGGCGCGCGCCAGTAGGTTTTCCACCCCGGCGCCAGCGTCAGATGGAGTGCGGCGACATGGCCTCCGTCCGCGGCGGTCCAGCCGGGCAGGACGCGGGCCTGCACCATTTCGGCGGGATTGTCGGTCTGCGCCTGCGCCGCCGTGGCCAACAGGCCGGCGGTCAGGGACATGCCCCAGGCGAGGCAGAGCGGCAGAGCAAGGGATGGGATGATGCGTGTCATGCAGCGGTGATGCGCGAAATGCTGCTCAAGGACAACTCACATTCGGGCGATTGCCGCGTGTTGAGACGTGCGGCATTGGTCTGGGTCAGGCCGGTCCGCGATGCCCGCTTGTGTGAGGCGTGTGGCAGGTGCAGTCTGGCAACTGGCAGGATCGGGCATATATCAAGATCATGAGTGACACGGATCCATCATCGACAGGGCGTCCCTTGGGTCAGGCGGATCGTCTGGATCTGACGGGCAAGCTGCTGATCGCCATGCCCGCCATGGGGGATGTGCGATTCGCGCGCGCCGTGGTCCTGATCTGCGCCCATTCCGAGGATGGCGCGATGGGGTTGATCATCAACAAGCCGGTGGCCGACCTGAGCCTGCGGGGATTGCTGGATCAGGTGGGCATCACCATGTCCCCCGGCCTGCATGACCGGCCCGTGCATTTCGGGGGGCCTGTGGAACATGCGCGCGGCTTCGTGCTGCATTCCGGGGATTACCGGTCGCGGATCACAACGCTGCCCGTGGCGGAGATGTTCGGGATGACGGCCACCGTGGATGTGCTGGAGGATATGGGCGCAGGGCATGGCCCGGACCGGGCCATCGTGGCGCTGGGCTATGCCGGATGGGGGCCGGGGCAGCTGGAGGGCGAGTTGGCGCAGAATGGCTGGCTGACGGTGGATGCGACGCCCGACCTGGTGTTTGGCACGCCCGATGCGGGGAAATGGGAGGCTGCGCTTCGGCGGTTGGGGGTGGATGCGCTGGCGCTGTCCTCGGCGGCGGGGCGGGCCTAGCTTTCGAGACCTGTGCCCGTGATGGGCGCCGGACGCTCCGCGGGGGATATTTTCGGCAAGAAGAAGCGGCAGGTGCGGTGCCTGGCACGCGCGTCAGGGGCGCGGGGCGGCGGCGCGGCGCAGGCGGTCGTTGATGGCGCGGCCAAGGCCCGTCTCGGGGATCGGGGCGATGGCGATGGTGGTTGCATCGCCCGCGTCCAGCCTGTGCAGATGCGGGAAGAGGTTGGCGGCGGCCTCGGTCAGGGATCCTGTGGGCGAGAGGTTGAGCGTGCAGGGCATGGGGCCGAAGCCAAGCAGCACCTCGCCGGGGGCGGCGCTGGTGGCGTGCAGGCGGATGCGGGCGTTCGGGGCGTAGTGGGATTCCATCTGACCCGGCGCCGTCAGTTTGCCGGGGGTGGTGTCCTGTTGCAGCGGATGGCCGAGAAGGGCTTCGATCTGTTCTTGGGCGAGGCCGCCATGGCGCAGAAGGGTGGGTTCGCCGGTCAGGCCGATGATGGTTGATTCGAGGCCGACAGGGCAGGGGCCGCCGTCCAGCACCGCTTCGATCCGGCCATCGAGGCCCGCGATGACATGGGCCGCTGTCGTGGGGCTGATCCGGCCCGAGGGGTTGGCGGAGGGGGCGGCGACGGGGCCGTTGAAGGCCGTCAGGAGTTGGCGCGCCAGTGGATGCGCGGGGACGCGGATGGCAAGGCTGGGCAGGTCGGCGGTGACCAGATCGGACAGGCCCGCATCGGCGCGGAGCGGCAAGACCAAGGTGAGCGGACCCGGCCAGAAGGCGCGGGCGAGGACCTCGGCCTGATGGGACCAATGGACATAGGTTTGCGCTAGTTCAAGGCTGGCGACATGCACGATCAAGGGGTTGAAGCGGGGCCTTCCCTTGGCCTCGAATATCCGGGCCACGGCGAGGCTGTTGCGGGCATCGGCGCCAAGGCCGTAGACCGTTTCGGTCGGGAAGGCGACCAGCGCGCCTGCCGCGAGATGCTGCGCCGCGCGGGCGATCCCGGCGGCGTCGGGCGGAAGCAGTTCGGTCTTTGTCATGCGGTCCGGTCCAATGACGCCGCGTTTCGGTTGAAGGCTGTGGCGCTTCGGTTCACGTTACGGCAATACCATTGCATACAAGCGCCGTGCGTCTTTGCCAAGGTCGCGGCAGACGTGCGCGCCGGAGGAGAAGACCCATGACCTACCGTGCCCCCGTCGCGGATTTCCGTTTCATCTTCGACCATGTCGCCGATCTGGGCCGCGTCATCGCCACGGATCGTTTCGCCGATGCCACGCCGGATGTGACCGATGCGATCCTGACCGAGGCGGGCAAGCTGTGCGAGGACAAGCTGGCCCCGTTGCAGCGGGCGGGCGATCTGCATCCGGCGCGGCTGGAAAATGGCAAGGTCCGCACCACGCCCGGTTTTGCCGAGGCCTATGCTGCGATTGCCGAGGGCGGCTGGGTCTCCATCGCGGCGAGCCCGGATTTCGGTGGGATGGGGCTGCCGATGGCGGTGACCACGGCGGTGAACGAGATGATGAGCGGGGCCTGTCTGTCGTTGCAGTTGAACCCCTTGATGACGCAGGGCCAGATCGAGGCGCTGGAGCATCACGCGAGCGAGGCCATCAAGCAGGTCTATCTGCCCAAGCTGGTGACGGGCGAATGGTGCGGGACCATGAACCTGACCGAGCCGCAGGCAGGCAGCGATGTGGGCGCGCTGACCACGAAGGCGGTGCCGAACGGGGACGGGACCTATGCGATCACCGGGCAGAAGATCTATATCAGCTGGGGTGACAATGATTTCAGCGCCAATGTCTGTCATCTGGTGCTGGCGCGGTTGCCGGATGGCAAGCCGGGGACCAAGGGGATCAGCCTGTTTCTGGTGCCCAAGCTGATCCCGGATGCCAAGGGCAATCCGGGTGTGGCCAACAGCCTGAAGGTGGTGAGCCTTGAGCACAAGATGGGTCTGCATGGCAGCCCGACCTGCGTGATGCAGTATGAGGGGGCGACCGGCTGGTTGATCGGCGCGGAACATGACGGCATGGCTGCGATGTTCACCATGATGAACAACGCCCGCCTTGGGGTGGGGGCGCAGGGGATTGGCGTGGCTGAGGCGGCGACGCAACACGCGCTGGCCTATGCCGCGGATCGGCGGCAGGGGCGCACGCCTGTGGGCGAGGGGCGCGGGCCTATCCTGGATCATGCGGATGTGCGGCGGATGCTGCTGACGATGAAGGCCGAGACATTCGCGGCGCGGTCGATCGCGATGGCCTGTGCGGTGGCGATCGACATGACCACCGCGACGGACGAGGCGGAGTGCAGGGCGCGGGCGGCGTTGTTGACGCCGATCGCCAAGGCCTTTGGCACCGATACCGGCATCAGCGTGGCCGAGATGGGCGTGCAGGTGCATGGCGGCATGGGCTTTGTCGAGGAAACCGGGGCGGCGCAGTTCAGCCGCGATGTGCGTGTGACGGCGATCTATGAAGGCACGAACGGGATCCAGTCGATGGATCTTGTGGGGCGCAAGATGATGGATGGGGGCGAGGCGGCGTTTCGCCTTCTGGACGAGATCGAGGCCCATGCCGAGACGGCGCGCGCCCGCCATCCGGGCATGGCCGAGAAGGTCTGGCAGGCCGGCGAATCGCTGCGCGAGGCGGTGGAATGGCTGGTGGCGCAGTCTGACATGACCACGCGCTTTGCCGGCTCGGTGCCGTTTCTGCGGGCCTTCGCACGGGTGCTGGGGGCGCACTACCACCTGAAGGCGGCTTTGGCTGAGGGCGATGAGGGGCCGCGCGTCAAGCTGGCGCGGTTCTATATCAACCGGCTTTTGCCGGAGCATGCCGGGCTCTTGGCGCAGGCGATGGCCGGGGCCGGGGATCTTTATGCCATGACTGATGCCGAGTTGTGCGCGTGATGGACGGCGCGGGCGCTGGTATCCGGTATCCTTGGGAGACAGCACCCGACCCCGGTCAGGCGTTGCAGGTGGCGGAGGGCGTGCTGTGGATCAGGCTGCCCCTGCCGATGGCGCTGGATCACGTCAATATCTACGCGCTGGACGAGGGTGATCACTGGACCATCGTCGATACGGGTGTGCATTCGCGAAAGGCCGTGGCGATCTGGCAGGATCTGCTGGCGGGGGTCTTGCAGGGCAGGCCCGTGGGGCGGGTGATCCTGACGCATCATCACCCTGATCATGTGGGCATGGCGGGCTGGCTGATGCAGGAACAGGGGGCGGAACTCTGGACCACGCGCACCGCCTGGCTGATGGCCAGGATGCTGATTCTGGATTGCGAGGAGCGGCCGAGCGAGCAGGCGCGGGCCTTCTGGCGGCGGGCGGGGATGGATGCCGCGATCTATGAGAAACGCTGCAACGAGCGGCCTTTCAACTTTGCCGATATCGCGCATCCCCTGCCTGTCGGCTATGTCCGCGTGCAGCAGGGCGATGTGATCCGTGCGGCGGGGCGTGACTGGGATGTGCATATGGGCGCGGGCCATGCGCCGGAGCATCTGACGCTGTGGAGCCGGGATTGCCATCTGGTGATCTCGGGCGATCAGATCCTGCCGTCGATCAGCCCGAATATCGGCGTCTACGCGACGGAGCCAGAGGCGGACCCCTTGGCCGACTGGCTGGAGGCGTGCGAGCGTTTGGGACGGTTGGCGCGCGAGGATCATCTGGTCTTGGGCGGGCACAAGCTGCCCTTCACGGGTTTGCCGTTCCGGATGCGGCAGCTGGTCGACAATCACCACGGGGGCTTGCGGCGCCTGCTGGCGCATCTGGAGGGGCCGCGCGTGGCCTCGGACTGTTTCGCGCCCCTGTTCAAGCGGCGGATCGACGAGGGGACCTATGGTCTGGCGCTGGTGGAAACCGTTGCGCATCTGAACCATCTGCATAAACTTGGCCAAGTGACGCGGGAGATGGGCGCGGACGGGGCCTGGCTTTGGCAGGTCGCGCGCTGACATCCGGCAGGGACAGGGGCAGGGCGATGGAGACCAAGATCAGCACCGTGGCCGAGGCGCATGAGCGCGACCCGCTGACCCCGCGCCGCTGCGATGTGCATGCCGACAGCGACGAGGCGACCGTGAAGCAGGTGGCCGCCGATCTGGATTCCGTGAATATCGAGGACAAGAGCGAGGCGGAATGGGCCTATGAGCGGCTGGTGATCTATATTCAGGAGTTCGAGGCGGAGCTGGACGAGGAACATGAGGTCGCCATGGGATTCGCGGGCAGCGAGGCCGGGGTGTTGCAGATCGAGGGGATGGGGTTTTTCGATCCCGACATCCTGACCTTTCACGGCACGGATGAGGACGGGGTGCCGACGCAGTTGATCCAGCATGTCAGCCAGTTGAGCGTGATCCTGCGCGCCATGCCCAAGGCGGCCGAGGAAGAGCCGCCCAAGCGGATCGGCTTTCTGCTGGCGCGGCGGCTGGAGAAGGGATGAGGCGGGGCAGGGCATCGCGAAAAACCGCGCGCTGCGCCGTTTTGACAGGATGACAGGGCCGGGGAATTGCGGTATTCCGACGCCCGACGCCACCGGACGGTGGCACGGCGCGAACAGTTTGAAGGACGATCCCAATGGCAGAGCACAAGCACGGCGAGATGAACACCGAGGTTCAGGAAAAGACCTTTGAGGGATTCGTCCGCTTCACCGTCTGGTCCGTGGTGGTGATCATCGGCATCCTGCTGTTCATGGCGCTGGTCAACAGCTGATCTGTCTGCTGTCCGGACCCCGACGCGATAGGTTCTTCATGACAATCCCACGTCTCGCATTGGCCCTTGCGGTCATGGTCGGGCTTTCCGCCTGTGCGCCGGTGCCCGAAACATCGCAGTCGATGACGGATTCCGAGCTGCGCGAGAAGGTCTATCGTCATGATGGTCCGCCCGCGCTGACCCTGTTCACCATGGTGAACAATTCCAACGGGTCCGGGGCGCATACCTCTTTGATGGTGAACGGGTCGCAGCGGGTGATCTTTGATCCTGCGGGGTCCTTTCGCCATCCGCGCATCGCGACCAAGAATGACGTGGTCTATGGTGTGACGCCGGTGATGGAGGATACCTACACCCGCTTTCACGCGCGTGAGACATTCCATGTGATCGTGCAGCATGTCGAGGTGTCGCCCGAGGTGGCCGAGGATGTGCTGCGCCGTGTGCTGGCACAGGGGCCGATTCCGCGGGCGCAATGCGCGCTGAGCACGTCTGAATTGCTGCGCGATGTGCCGGGCCTGAACGGGGCGATCCGGTCCACGTGGTTCCCGAACCAGTTGGCGGCGCAGTTCGGCCAGTTGCCGGGGGCGACCACCCAGCGGCTTTATGAATATGACGATGCGGACCGCTTCAAGGCGCTGGAATCCTTTGATCCCGAGCGGGTGAAGGCGGCGCAAGCGGCGCAGGCGGTGGCGGAGTAATCTGCCGCCACGCTTGGTGCGGGCGGGGGACGCTCCGCGGGGGATATTTTCGGCAAGAAGAAGCGGACGGCTTGGTCTATCCCATCAGGTAGAGCAGCAGATAGAGCATGCCTGCCCCGCCGAAAATCGCGGCGAGCACGTTCTTGGTGAAATATCCCACCGCCAGCGTGGTCAGCGCGGCCGTCAGGCGCGGCAGGTCCAGCACGCCGTCGGTGGCTGTGGGCCAGACGACCAGCGGTGCGACCAGACCGGGCAGGACGGCCACGGCGGTGTAGCGCAGGTGGCGCATCAGCCAGTCGGGCATGGGCCGGTTGCCGATCAGGCCCAGAAAGACGAAGCGCAGTCCGAAACTGCCCAGACCCAGCAGGATGATGACGGTCCAGAGCGTGCCCTTGGCGATGATGAGATCGGTCATGGCTGTGTCCTCCGGCTCATCCACAACTCAACCTGTGCGCCCACCATCATGCCGCCGATGCCTGCGATGATCAGGCCAAGGTTGAAGGGGACGAAGGCAAAGCCGAGGGCGAGCGCGACCGAGGCGAGGGCGGCGGCCTTGTGCGCCAGCGTCCGCAGCGCCGGCGCGATCATGGCGATGAATGTGATGGGCACCGCGAAATCAAGGGCCAGACCAGCGGGCATGGAACTGCCGATCAGGGCACCGGCCACGGTCATGGCATACCAGATCGGGATCACAGGGGTGACAGCGCCGAAGTAGAAGGCCATTTTCTGCGCGGGCGTCCAGTCGTGGTTGCGCTCGTAGGCGAGGATGGAGCAGGCATAGGACTGATCCACCATGACATAGGCGGCGAGTGCGCGCTGCCAGAGTGGCGTGGCCCCCAGATGCGGGGTGAGCGAGGCCGAATACATCGCCATCCGCAGGTTCACGGCCAGCGCCGAGGCGAGGACAATGATCGTGGGCGCGTTCTCCTGCATCAGTTGCAGCGCTGTGAATTGCGCGGCCCCGGCGATCACGACGACCGAAAAGGCCAGTGTTTCCCAGACGTTCAGCCCGGCTTCCGTGGCAACCACGCCGAACAGAAGGGCGAAGGGCGCGACCACAAGGATGAAGGGTGCGCCGTCGCGGACGCCCTTCCAATAGACGGATTTGGTGGTGGTGAGGGTCATCATCTGCCTTTAGAACGGGGCGTGGCCTACCCCTAAGCGGTGGCCGGGGGAGATTCAATTGCCGATCAAGCAGGTTGCAGGGGTCATTCTGGCAGGAGGGCAGGCGCGGCGTATGGGGGGCGGCGACAAATGCCTGTTGCCGCTGGCCGAGGGGCAGGTTGTTCTGGACGAGATTGTCGCGCGGCTGTCGGGGCAGGTGGCGTATCTGGCGCTGAATGCCAATGGCAATCCGGCGCGGTTTGGCGCGTGGAATCTGCCGGTTCTGTCGGATGAGATGGCGGATGCGGGGCCGCTGGCAGGTGTGCTGGCGGCGATGGGCTGGGCGCAGGGGCAGGGCTGTGACGCGGTCGTCACCGTGGCGGGGGACACGCCGTTTTTTCCGGGTGATCTGGTGGCGCGACTGGCGGCAGGCGGCGGGGCGGTGGCTTTCGCTGCGACCGACCGGGTGCATCCTGTCTTTGCGCTGTGGGATGTGGCGCTGGCCCCGGCGCTGCGCGCGGCGCTGGCGGACGGCACGCGGCGTGTGATGGCGTTCGCGACGGCGCAGGGCGCGGTGGAGGTTGTCTTTCCGGTGACGGGGGCTGTTGATCCGTTTTTCAACATCAACACCCCGGACGATCTGGCGCGGGCGCGGGATCTTGTCGCCAAGGGAGTGCAGGCATGAAGGTTTACGGTGTCATCGGCTGGAAGAATTCGGGCAAGACCGGGCTGATGGAGCGGTTGATCGCCGAGATCCGGGCACGCGGGTTGAGCGTGTCCAGCATCAAGCATGCGCATCATGCCTTTGATATCGACCAGCCCGGCAAGGACAGTTTCCGGCACAGGCAGGCGGGGGCGGGCGAGGTGCTTTTGGCCTCAGCCCGGCGCTGGGTTCTGATGCATGAGAACGAGAACGAGGAGGAGCCGCCCTTGGCCGCGTTGCTGGCGCGGCTGTCGCCGGTCGATCTGGTGCTGGTGGAGGGTTACAAGCGCGACGCTCACCCCAAGATCGAGGCGCATCGCGCGGCGACCGGGCAGCCGCTGATCGCGCCGGATGACCCCACCGTGCGCGCGGTCGCCAGTGAGACGGTGCAGGGCTTGGCCGCGATGGGCTGGCATGGTGCGGCTTTTGATCTGAACGACGCGGCCGGGATCGCGGATTTCATTCTGTCGGATCTGGGCTTCCGGGCGACCTAGTCGAAGATCCCCGCGACGCGGCCCAGCAACATGAAGGCCCGCGCCGTGCGGGTGTTCGACAGGTCCGAGATTTCGGCATCCGTGGCGTCTTTCTCGAATTCCGCGAACATCTTGTCGAAGCGGCGCAGGAAGTGATGCGCGGCATCGCGGAAGATCGGGTCCTGCTTCATGCGTCCGGCGGTGAGGGCCAGAGAGGAGCGGTCGCGGATGCCGCCCAGCGCCGCGATGGCGCGGCCACGTTCGCCACCGGCAAAACGGCGCCAGATTTCGGGGCGGGCCATGTCGGGGCGCAGGTCGTCCATGTAGATGCCGTCCTGTGACAGCAGGGTCAGCACGTCCTGACTGGCCTGCACCAGTTGCGCCGCCTGCCGGTCGCGCAGGGCCTTGCGCAGGGCGGCGAAACCTTCTTCATCCTCGGCGGTTTCGGGGAAATTCATGGCGCGGATGAAATCCTCGCGCGAGAGGGGCGGCCCCATGTCCTCGGCGGGGGTGCCAAGCGGCAGATTGGCCTGATCCTCGGCCCCGTTTTGCGCGGCGGTTTCTGGTTTCGGTCGCAGTGGCGCGGTCTGGGGGCGGCTGGACGTGAACTTGGCCAGTGCCGTTTCGGTCTTGCGCGTGGCGGCGGCGATCTCGTCCAGTTTGCGGGCGACAGATGGTTCGGTTGACAGCGCGCGGCCCTGGGATTGTGCCACATAGGCCTGCCGGATCGCGTCGATGGCGGCCTGCAAACGCTGGCTTTCCTCGCGCATTACGCGGCTGGCGCGGGCGGCGGTGGCGCCGACCCAGATCATCGCCACCGGCATGAACATCGCCAGCATCGTCATCATGAAGCGCAGCGCCCCGCCCTCATCCGGGACCTGGGAGGCGGGGACCAGAAGGAAGAACAACCCGCAGCCCAGAAGCCAGAGCAGCGACAGCGCAATCGCGATCACCTCGATCGAGGTGATCTGTGCGGCGCGCGTGCGATCATAGATCCCAAGCGGTGTGGATTTCCCGTCATTTCTTCCGACCATGGGCCAGATATTCCCTGCAAATAGGGGTCAAATATAGGCGATCTTGACGATTTCGTAAGATTTCTCGCCGCCGGGGGTGCGAACCTCGACGGAATCACCTTCGTCCTTGCCGATCAGGGCGCGCGCAATGGGCGACTTGATGTTGAGCAGGCCCTTTTCGATGCTGGCCTCGTGTTCGCCCACGATCTGCCAGGTCTTTTCCTCGTCGGTATCCTCGTCCACCAGCGTGACGGTGGCCCCGAACTTGATCGCACCGGAGAGGGCCTTGGGATCGATCACCTCGGCCAGCGAGATGATGCCCTCAAGCTCCTTGATGCGGCCTTCGATGAAGGACTGCTTTTCGCGGGCGGAGTGGTATTCCGCATTCTCGGACAGGTCGCCATGTTCGCGCGCCTCGGCAATCGCCTTGATGATCGCGGGCCGTTCGACGGATTTCAACTGCTTCAACTCGGCCTCTAGCGCGGCATGTCCCGCGCGGGTCATAGGTATCTTTTCCATCCAACGGGTTCCGTGTACTTGATCTGCGGGAAATGACCCGGTTTGCTTTCGGGTTTTGGTGCGCTACACCCTGCCCCAGGGCGCATTGCCTTTGCAATAGTCGAAGCCGGATACCGGCGCAACCGCGCCCGACTGCGCTGGAAACGCCGATTTGAGCGGTTTAACGTCGTGTCGTGATTGACGCGCAATGCTGCGGCGCGGTAACCATCGGCGCAATTTTCTTGCGCGCACTGTCAAAAGGGGCCAGCCATGTCGGATATCACACGCGAAACCATGGAATATGACGTCGTCATCGTGGGGGCAGGTCCCGCGGGTCTGTCTGCCGCAATCCGGCTGAAGCAACTGGATGCCGATCTGAACGTCGTCGTTCTGGAAAAGGGTTCGGAAGTTGGCGCCCATATCCTGTCCGGCGCGGTTCTGGACCCGGTGGGTCTGGATGCGCTGATCCCCGACTGGAAAGAGAAGGGCGCGCCGCTGAACGTGCCGGTCACGCATGACAACTTCTACATGCTGGGCGAGGCGGGCGAGGTCCGCATCCCGAACTGGCCGATGCCGCCCCTGATGAACAACCACGGCAATTACATCGTGTCGATGGGCAATGTCTGCCGCTGGATGGCGGAACAGGCCGAAGCGCTTGGGGTCGAGATCTTCCCCGGCATGTCCTGCTCGGCCATGGTTTATGGCGACAACGGCGAGGTCAAGGGCGTGGTCGCGGGCGAGTTCGGGCGCAATCCCGATGGCACGCAGGGTGACGCCTATGAGCCGGGGATGGAGCTGCACGGCAAGTATGTCTTCCTCTGCGAGGGGGTGCGCGGGTCGCTGTCCAAGGAGGTGATCGCGAAATACGATCTGTCCAAGGGCAAGGAACCGCAGAAATACGGGCTTGGGATGAAAGAGATCTGGGAGATCGACCCCGCCAAGCATCGCGAGGGAACGGTGACCCATACGATGGGCTGGCCGCTGGGCAGCAATGCCGGCGGCGGGTCCTTCATCTATCATCTTGAGAACAATCAGGTCTATGTCGGCTTCGTGGTTCACCTGAATTACAAGAACCCGCATCTTTTCCCCTATATGGAATTCCAGCGTTTCAAGCATCACCCGATGGTGGCCGAGCTTCTGAAGGGCGGCAAGCGGGTGGCCTATGGCGCGCGGGCGATCACCGAGGGTGGCTATCAGTCCATGCCCAAGATGGTGGCACCCGGTGTGGCGCTGCTGGGCTGTTCGGTGGGCATGGTCAACGTGCCGCGCATCAAGGGCAACCACAATGCGATGCTGTCGGGCAAGGCTGCGGCCGAGGCGGCCTTTGAGGCGATCAAGGCGGGCCGGGCCAGCGACGAACTGACGGATTACGAGACGGAAGTGCGTGACGGGGCCATTGGCCGCGATCTCAAGAAGGTGCGCAACGTCAAGCCGCTCTGGTCGAAATACGGCCTGACGGCCAGCCTTGCGCTGGGCGGGTTCGACATGTGGACCAATACGCTGGGCTTTTCGCTGCTGGGGACGATGGGGCATGACAAGACCGATGCGGCCGCCACGGAACCGGCGGACAAGCACAAGCCGATCGACTATCCCAAGCCTGACGGGAAGCTGTCCTTCGACCGTCTGACCAATGTCAGCTTCTCGATGACCAACCACGAGGAGCATCAGCCCTGCCATCTGCAACTGCGGGACCCGTCGATCCCGATCGCGGTGAACCTGCCGAAATACGCCGAACCCGCGCAGCGCTATTGCCCGGCCGGTGTCTATGAGGTGGTGGCCGAAGAGGGCAAGGACCCGCGCTTTGTCATCAACTTCCAGAACTGCGTCCATTGCAAGACCTGCGACATCAAGGACCCCAGCCAGAATATCAACTGGGTGACGCCGCAGGGGGGTGACGGGCCGAACTATCCGAACATGTAAGCGGAAGGATCGGGCAGACCTGCCCCGTATTGCGGCGGAAAGGTGATCAGAGAGGCGGCGAATTGCCGCCTCTCATTGCGTTTGGCCGCAGAAACGCTAGGCTTTATCCTTGAGGAGAGGGTTTGCCCTGTGCAGACCCCGAAAACAGGCTTGGATCAACCGGGAGGCGTGGCAGTGTCGGGCAGAAAATGGGCGGGACGGTCGCTGGTCGTGGCGGTATGCGCGGCGCTTGTCGGCGGGTCCGCCATGGGCGGCAGTGCCCGGGCCGAGCCGAATACCGGGGCCTATCTGGCGGCGCGGCAGGCCGTGCTGTTGGGAGATTACACGGCGGCGGCGGATTACTTCACGCAAGCCCTGACACGCGATCCCTCCAACGCGATGTTGATGGAGAACGCGGTGCTGTCCTTCCTGTCGCTGGGCGATCTGGACCGGGCCTTGCCCATCGCGCGCAAGATGGAGGCGGACGGGCTGCAAAGCCAGGTCGCGAGCATGGTGCTGGCCGCGGCCGAGGCGCGCAACGGGGAATTCGACGCGCTTCTGAGCCGCATGTCCGAGGAACGCGGCACCGGGCCGCTGGTCGACGGGCTGACGATCGCATGGGCCCAGATGGGCAAGGGCGATGTGAGCGCGGCGCTGGCCACGTTCGACAAGCTGGCCGCCGAAGACGGGCTTGGCCCCTTTGCCAGCTATCACAAGGCACTGGCGCTGGCGATGGTGGGGGATTTCGAGGGGGCCGAGGCGATCTTTGCCGCCGAGTCGGGCGGGCCGCTGCAACTGACCCGTCGCGCCGCCATCGCGCGGGTGCAGATCCTTAGCCAGTTGGACCGCGATCCCGAGGCGGTCGAGATGCTGGACCAGATGTTCGGCCCGGATCTTGATCCTGCGTTGACCGCGATGCGGGCGGCGCTGGTCGAGGATTCGGTGCTGCCGTTCAACCTGATCACCAACCCGACCGACGGTATCGCCGAGGTGTTCCACACCGTGGCCTCTTTCCTGCGCCGTGAGGCGGGGGATGAATACACGCTGCTCTTTTCGCGCGTGGCGTCCTATCTGAGGCCGGATCATACGGACGCCATCCTGCAAAGCGCCTCGTTGCTGGAATCGATGGAGAAGTTCGAGCTTGCGGTGGCGACCTACAAGCAGGTGCCCGCAAACGATCCCTCGTTCCATGCGGCGGAACTGGGCCGGGCCGAGGCGCTGCGCAAACTGGACCGGCTGGATGCGGCGTCCGAGGTGCTGGAACAGTTGACCCGCAGCCATGGCGATCTGCCCATCGTGCATGTCACGCTGGGTGATCTGATGCGCCAGATGGAGCGTTTCGGGGATGCGGTCACCGCCTATGATACTGCGGTGGCGCTGTATCCGTCCGAGGATGGGGGGCATTGGTTCATCTACTATGCCCGCGCCATTGCCCATGAGCGGCAGGACAACTGGGAAAAGGCCGAGGCGGATTTCCGCAAGGCGCTGGAACTGAATCCGGATCAGCCGCAGGTTTTGAACTATCTGGGCTATTCGCTGGTGGAAAAGCAGATCAAGCTGGACGAGGCGCTGGACATGATCGAGCGCGCGGTCGCGGCGCGCCCTGACAGCGGCTATATCGTGGACAGTCTGGGATGGGTGCTATACCGCCTTGGCCGCTATGAAGAGGCGGTGGTCCATATGGAGCGCGCGGCAGAGTTGATGCCCGTCGATCCGATCGTGAACGACCATCTGGGGGATGTCCTCTGGGCCGTGGGGCGCTATCGCGAGGCCGAATTCCAGTGGACCCGTGCCCTGTCCTTTGATCCCGAGGAAAAGGACGCCGTGCGAATCCGCCGCAAGCTTGAGGTCGGGCTGGATGTGGTGCTGGCGGAAGAGGGTGCGCAGCCCCTGGCCCGCGTGGCGAATGGCAACTGACACGGGCGGGGCAGTGCGCGGCCATGTGGAGCTGGCCCCGGCCAAGATCAACCTGACGCTGCATGTCACGGGCCAGCGGGCCGATGGCTATCACCTGCTGGACAGTCTGGTGGTCTTTGCCGATGTCGGGGACAGGCTGACCCTGCGACGGGCGGATCGGCCCGCGCTGACGGTGACGGGGCCGATGGCGGCGGGCGTGCCGGTGGGACCTGAGAATCTGGTGCTGCGGGCGGCGGCGCGGATGGGCGTTGATCTGGAGATCGGGTTGGAGAAGCATCTGCCCTCGGCCGCCGGGATCGGGGGCGGGTCCTCGGATGCCGCTGCCGTGCTGCGGGGGGCTGTGGCCTTGGTGCCGGGGCTGCACTTGCCGGCGGATCAGGGCCTGTCACTGGGGGCGGATGTGCCGGTCTGCCTGATGGCGCGGGCTGCGCGGATGCGGGGCATCGGTGAAGTTGTGGCGCCGGTGGAGGGTTTGCCGCCGCTGTATGCCGTGCTGGTCAATCCGGGGGTCAGCGTCTCGACCGCCGTGATCTTCCGCAGTCTGGCGCGCAAGGACAATGCGGCCATGCCGGATGTGTTGCCGCGCTGGGCCGATGCGGGGGATCTGGCGGCTTGGCTGGCGGGACAGCGCAACGACATGCAGGACGCGGCTGTCGCGGCGGCGCCGGTCGTCGGTGAGGTGATCGCGGCGATTGGCGCAACAGCGGGCTGTTTGCTGGCGCGGATGTCGGGGTCCGGGGCGACCTGTTTCGGGCTTTATGCGGATGCGGATGCGGCGGCGCGGGCGGCGGATGCCTTGACGCGGCCCGGTTGGTGGGTGCGGGCCGCGCGCCTGTCCTGAGGGGGGACGCCCGGCGGCGCCGTCGGAGCCTCCGGCGGGAGTATTTCCGGCAAGATGAAGCGGCAGGGGCAGCGCTTAGCGTAAGCGGGCCACGACGTAATCGGCCAGATCCACAAGCATTTGCCGCAGGGGGTGATCGGGAAGGGTCTGCATCGCATCCTTGGCGCGGTCGGCCCAGCGGATTGCATCGGCGCGGGTGGCGTCGAGGGTGGCGTGGCCCTGCATCAGGGCGATGGCATGGTCCAGATCGCCGTCGCGCTGGTCGCCCTTTTCGATGGTGCGCGACCAGAAGGCGCGCTCTTCCGGGGTGGCCCGGGCCACGGCCTTGATGACGGGCAGGGTCAGCTTGCGTTCGCGGAAATCGTCGCCCACGTTCTTGCCGGTTTCCTTGCTGTCGCCTTGGTAATCCAGAAGGTCGTCGACGATCTGGAAGGCGATCCCCAGCGCGTCGCCATAGTCGAACAGTGCCTGCACCTGCGCGGGGCTGGCACCCGCCAGAACGCCGCCGGATTCGGTGGCGGCGGAGAAGAGGGCGGCGGTCTTGCCGCGCACGACTTGCAGATAGATGCCCTCATCCGTGCGCAGGTCCTGCGCGGCGGTGAGTTGGAGCACCTCGCCCTCGGCAATCGTTGCGGCGGCGTTGGACAGGATTTCCAGCACGCGCAGGTTGCCCGGCTCCACCATCAACTGAAAGGCGCGGGCGAAGAGGTAATCCCCCACCAGCACCGAGGATTTGTTGTCCCACAGAAGGTTCGCCGTGGGCCTTCCACGGCGCTGCGCGCTTTCATCCACCACGTCGTCATGCAGCAAGGTTGCGGTGTGGATGAATTCGACCGTCGCGGCCAGATGCACATGATAGGGGCCGTCGTAGCCGCAGAGTTCGGCCGCGGCCAGCGTCAGCATCGGGCGCAGGCGTTTGCCGCCCGCCCCCACCAGATGCGCGGTCACCTGCGGGATGCGGGGCGCGTGTTCCGAGGCCATGCGGTCCGCGATCAGGGCGTTCACCGCCTCCATACCCTCGGCCAGATGCTGGGCCAGCAATTCATGCGGTTTGGTGGAAGCGCGGTCGAGGCTCATGTTTTCCCTGCTGCACGGGTCGACAAATCGCGCACCATGCCCTTATCTGCCCTGTATGAAACAACTGATGCGCACCAATAATCCGGTCTCGATGGCGATGGCCACATCCTTGCTTCAGGGCGAGGGTATAGACTGCTTTGAAATCGACGTAAACATGAGCGTCCTTGAAGGCAGCATCGGCATTTTGCCGCGCCGCCTGATGGTGCGGGACGAGGATTACGATGCCGCGCTGCGGGTCATCACCGACAATGGCATGGGACCCGATGGATGAGGCCACGCTGAGCCGCGACGCCTTTCTGGGCGGGCGGTTGCAGATCTGGCAACCCCGGCGCGGCTATCGTGCGGGGGTCGATCCGGTGCTGCTGGCGGCATCCGTTCCGGCGCGGGCCGGGCAATCGGTGCTGGAGCTGGGCTGTGGTGTGGGCGTCGCGTCGCTGTGTCTTGCGGCGCGGGTGCCGGGGCTGGCGCTGACGGGGGTGGAGATCCAGCCCGACTATGCCGATCTGGCGCGGCGCAATGCCTGTGACATGGCGGCCCCGTTCGAGGTCGTGACGGCTGACCTGACCGCCCTGCCTGCCGATCTGCGCCAGCGGCGGTTCGATCATGTGATCGCCAATCCGCCTTATTTCCTGCGGGATCAGAGCACGCCTGCCACCGATACCGGGCGCGAGACGGCGTTGGGTGAGCGTGTATCACTGGCCGGCTGGGTCGAGGCGGCCGCGCGCCGGGTGGTCGATGGCGGCTATGTGACCTTTATCCAGCGGGCCGAACGCCTGCCCGAATTGATGGCGCTGATGACCGCGCGGCTGGGATCGGTGGAGGTGCTGCCGCTGACGCCGCGCCGGGGCAGGCCCGCGCAACTGGTGCTGATCCGGGGGCGCAAGGGGGGGCGCGCGGCTTTTCGCCTGTGCGACTCGGTGTTGATGCATGAAGGTGCGGCGCATGACGGGGATCGCGACAGCTATACCCCGCTGGTCGGATCGGTGCTGCGCGACGGGGCGGGGCTGCCTTTCTGACGGGCGCAACCATGAATTGTTTCAATTCTATTGGAAATTCTTTGCCTGATGCTGCGGGTGCAGCGTGACTTGCTGCTGATTCTGTGATGCACTTGTCATGTGATGTTCACATATGAGAGGAGAATGCCAATGAGCTTGAGTTCGCATGTCGAGGAACTGAAGAAGAAACACCGCACGCTCTCGGACAAGGTTGAGGAAGCGCAACGCGCGCCGGGCGTCAGCACTGCTGAAATCGCCACCCTCAAGAAGCAGAAATTGCGCCTGAAAGAAGAAATCGAGCGCCTGAGCGCTAACGCCTGAATACCCCAACACGCGTAGAACAAGCCCTCGACCCTGTCGGGGCAAGGTCAGCCATGGATTTGGCTGACCTTTTATCATGGTGGCGACGGGATCAGGCCGCCATGAAATCGGTGACGGCCTGCACCTCTCCTTGCGTGATCTCGTGCCCGCCGGAATGCCATTCCAGCGTCACATCCGCGCCCTGCGCCGTCAGGTAATCCGCCAGTGCCTGCGTCAGCGGTGCCGGGCAGATCGGATCGCGTTGCCCGGCGGTGATCAGGACCCGGCGTCCCGCGAGGCCCGGTTGTGGCGCGGGTGTCCAGGGGATCAGCGGGTGCATCAGCACCATGCGGTCCACCAGATCGGGATGGTCCAGCGCCACCGCCATCAGGATATTGGCCCCGTTGGAATAGCCGAGGCCCGCGACCTGACCCGCTGCGGTGCGGGTCTTGTGATCCAGAATGAACCGCGCCATCCGGTCGCGCCGCTTGGCCAGATCGTCCATGTCGTAGACGCCCTCTCCGGTGCGGCGGAAATAGCGGTTCATGCCGCCTTCAAGCACATCGCCGCGCGGCGAGACGACATGCGCGCCGGGGATCAGCCGCTCGGCAAAGCCGTGAAACTGATGTTCTGTCCCGCCGGTGCCGTGAAAAGTCAACAGCAGGGGCGCGCCTGCGCGCCCCCGCGTCTCGGCATAGGTATAGGAGGTGTCAGTCACGGATCGGCTCCAGATAGCGCTGCTCCAGAACATCGCGAAGATGCGCGTGCTGCTTGGGCAGTTTCAGGGCTTGCCCCAGATGGGCGCTATCCTCGTCGCGGTCGAAGCCGGGTTCGTTGGTCGCCACTTCGAAGAGGACGCCGCCGGGGGTGCGGAAGTAGATCGCCCAGAAGTAATCGCGGTCGATCACGGGCGTCACCTGCCAGCCGGTATCCAGAAGCGCCTTGCGCACCTCTAGCTGCGCGGCGCGGTCGGTGACCGAGAAGGCCAGATGGTGCACGGAGCCTGCACCCTGCTGCGCCGGGGCGGCGCCGGGCAGGGTTTCGATATCCACGACATCCGCGCCATTGCCGCCAGAAATGCGGAAGCGGGTGATGTCGCCTTGGGTGTCGGTCTGTTCATAGCCCATGAAGCGCAGCAGTTCGGCGCTGGCCCCGGCGTCGCGCAGGCGCATGTCGGCGGAGTGGAAGCCGCGGATCGCGTGATCGGCGCTGATGCCCTGACCTTCCCACGGAGCGCGGTCGTCATCCACCTCGACCAGTGCGAAACCATCGCCATCGGGGCCGTCAAAGCGCAGGCGGTTTTCGCCGAAGCGCGTCTCCGGCTTGATGTTCTTCACGTCGAAGGTGGCCAGACGATCTGCCCAGAAGGGCAGCGACCCTTTGGGCACGGCGAAGGTGGTCACGCTGACCTCGCCCGCGCCGGGGCGGCCACGGCGGGCGCCCGGAAAGGGGAAATAGGTCATGACCGAACCCGGTGTGCCCATCTCGTCGCCGTAATAGAGGTGATAGACTTCGGGCGCGTCGAAATTGACCGTTTTCTTGACGCGGCGCAGGCCGAGGGTCTTGGTGAAAAAATCGTTGTTGGATTGTGCCCCGCTGGCCAGCGAGGTCACGTGGTGCAGTCCGTTGATCTGGGTGAGCATGTCGGTTCTCCTTTGCAGCAGAATATGCGCTGCACCGGCGCGCAGAAAACACGCATCCCGGCGCGTATTCTGTGCAGGATCGCACATGACGGGCCGGACGTGGACATGAAAAAGCCCCCTGCGTTGCGGCAGGGGGCTGTGGGTGCCTTGGGCCGGATCAGACGAAGAATTGCGCGCCGTTGGCGGAAATGGTCGAGCCATTGATGAAGCCCGAGTCGTCCGAGGCGAGGAAGACCACGCAGCGGGCGATCTCTTCCGGTTCGCCCAGACGACCGGCGGGGATTTGCGCGATGATGCTTTCGCGGACCTTTTCCGGCACCGCCATCACCATGTCGGTGGCGATATAGCCGGGGCAGATCGCGTTGGCTGTGATGCCGAAGCGCGCGCCTTCCTGTGCCAGTGACTTGACGATGCCCAGATCGCCCGCTTTGGACGCGGCATAGTTCACCTGTGCGAACTGGCCCTTCTGGCCGTTGATCGACGAGATGATGATGACGCGGCCGAACTTGCGTTCGCGCATGCCGGGCCAGATCGGATGGGTCATGTTGAACACGCCGGTGAGGTTGGTGTCGATCACCTCGTGCCACTGCTGCGGGGTCATCTTGTGGAAGGGGGCGTCGCGGGTGATGCCCGCGTTGTTGACCAGCACCTCGATGGGGCCGACTTCGGCCTCGACCTTGGCGATTCCGGCGGCGCATTCCTCGTAATTGCCGACGTTCCACTTGTAGGTCTTGATCCCCGTGTCCTTGGTGAATGCCGCGGCGGCCTCGTCATTGCCGGCATAGGTGGCCGCGACGGTATAGCCCGCATCGCGCAAGGCGATGGAAATGGCCGCGCCGATCCCGCGTGATCCGCCTGTGACGAGTGCTGTTCTTGCCATGATATCCTCCAATTTGGCTGTGCTTCGGTAACTTGGTTACTTTGAAAGGTGTTGATACGCAAGAATGTTGCGCGAAGTTTTGCGGCTCCGGCGTGTTTTTTTCCGATAGGCGGAAAAACAAAGGGGCGCCCGATGGCGCCCCTTGATATCCGTCCGCCCGCTGCGGATCAGGCCCGCTCGAGGCACATGGCCACGCCCATGCCGCCACCGATGCATAGCGTGGCCAGACCCCGCTTGGCATCGCGGCGCTGCATTTCGAACAGCAGCGTGTTCAGGATGCGGCAGCCCGAGGCGCCGATGGGGTGGCCGATGGCGATGGCGCCGCCGTTCACGTTCACGATGGACGGGTCCCAGCCCATGTCCTTGTTCACGGCGCAGGCCTGCGCGGCGAAAGCCTCGTTCGCTTCGACCAGATCCAGATCCTCGACCGACCAGCCCGCCTTGGCCAGCGCCTTGCGGCTGGCGTGGATTGGACCGACGCCCATGATGGACGGGTCCAGACCGGCGGTGGCATAGGAGGCGATGCGCGCCAGCGGGGTGATGCCGCGCTTTTCCGCCTCGTCCGCGGTCATCAGCAGCACGGCCGCGGCGCCGTCGTTCAGGCCCGAGGCGTTGGCCGCTGTGACCGAGCCATCGCGGGTGAAGGCCGGGCGCAGTTTTTGCAGCGCATCCATGGTGGCGCCGTGGCGGATGTATTCATCCTTGTTGATGATGATGTCGCCCTTGCGCGATTTCACAACGAAATCAATGACCTCATCGTCGAAGCGCCCGGCTTTCTGCGCGGCTTCGGCCTTGTGCTGGCTGGCGAGGGCGAATTCGTCCTGCGCGTCGCGGCTGATCTGCCATTTTTCGGCGACGTTTTCGGCGGTCTGGCCCATGTGATAGCCGTTGAAGGCATCCCACAGACCGTCGCGGATCATCGAGTCGATATAGGAGACATCGCCCATCTTCACGCCCGCGCGCAGATGCGCGACATGGGGGCTGAGGGTCATGTTTTCCTGGCCGCCTGCGGCCACGATGGACGCATCGCCCAACTGGATATGCTGTGCGGCCAGTGCGACAGCGCGCAGACCCGAGCCGCAAACCTGATTGATCGACCAGGCCGAGGATTCGATGGGCAGGCCGGCGTTCACATGCGCCTGACGTGCGGGGTTCTGGCCCTGACCTGCGGTCAGCACCTGACCGAGGATGGTTTCGGACACTTCGGATTTGTCGATGCCCGCGCGGGATACGACAGCCTCAAGCACGGCGGACCCCAGATCATGGGCGGGCGTGTTGGCGAATGCGCCCCCGAAAGAGCCGACAGCGGTGCGCGCTGCCGAGGCGATTACGACATTGGTCATGTATATCCTCCACCAATTTGCAGATCGAGGATCATCCGGGGCCACGCGGGGTTGCGGGCACCGGACTCCCCGCCTTGCCTTGTGTGATACTGGATGAGGCCCGCCGCGGCAACAGGATGATGCCCTTAGCCCGCACGATGCAGTCTGGCCGCCTGCGGAGAGGGGCTGTTCCAGGGCGGATGCACGGTCGGCGCGCCGAAGAAATACCCTTGCTGGCAATCCACCCCGATACTGGACAACCAGCGGGAGTCGGAGACGTTTTCCACGCTTTCGGCGACGGTGAACATGTCGAATTGCCGCGCGATGTCCACCATGGCGCGGGTCAGCACCTGATTGTCCGCGTCGTCCTTCACGCCGCGCACGAAGGTGCCGTCGATCTTGATCACGTCGAACTGGAAATCCCGCAGATAGCGCAACGAGGTATAGCCCGCGCCGAAATCGTCCAGCGCGAAGGTGATGCCGCGCGTCTGCAGATCGGCCATGAATCGCACCACCAGCTCGGGCACCGTCATGGCGCTGCGTTCGGTGATTTCGAGGATCAACCGTTCGCCGATGGTGGGATCGGATTGCACCCCCTGTCGCAGGCTGCGCATCCAGCGCGGATAGCCGATGGAGCGGGCGGACATGTTGATGGACAGCCGGATCTGCGGATTGCGTTGCAGGGTGCGCAGCCCGGTTTCCAGCGCCACGCAATCCAGAATGCGGCCCGTTTCCGTGGCTTCGACGGCGTCGATGAAATCATGCGCCGGGATGATCCGGCCGGTGTCGTCCAGCACGCGGATCAACCCTTCGTAAAAGGCGATCCGGTCGGGGCGTTGCGATTGCACGACGGGTTGAAACGCCAGCAGCGTTTCGCGGTGGCGCAGGGCAGCGGCCACCATCGCCACGATGCCGCGGTCACGGGTGAAGATCGCGACATCCAGGGGCGACGCATCCTCAACCGCGATATGCGCGAATCTTCGTTTGCCGTGACGCATCGCTTGCCCTCTGACCTGACCCGGAGTCGATGTTTGTGCCCCAGCCCTTACCAAACAGATAACATTCCCATTTTGTTCCAATTTTCATAAACTCGTCCGCAACGGCAGGAAAGGGTGTGCGATGGACGGCAGATGCGGCTGGGCGGGACCAGATCAGATCTATCTGGAATATCACGACACGGAATGGGGCGTGCCGGAACGCGACAGCCGCGCGCTGTGGGAATTGCTGTGTCTGGAAGGGTTTCAGGCGGGGTTGAGCTGGATCACCATCCTCAAGCGGCGCGAGGGATTTCGTGAGGCGTTTCAGGGGTTTGACCCTGCTGTCATCGCAGGTTGGGGGGATGCGGAGGTTGCCCGTCTGATGGACGATCCGCGCATCATCCGCCATCGCGGCAAGGTGGTGGCGATGATCGGGAATGCGCAGGCTTTCGAGCGGATCGAGGGGCAGGGCGGCTTTGCGGCATGGGTCTGGGATCATGTCGGCGGGGTGCCGGTGCAGAACCGTTTCGGCCATTTGTCCGAGGTACCCGCGCAGACGGAAATTTCGGTTAAATTGTCCAAGAATTTGAAGCGCGCGGGTTTCAAGTTCTGCGGGCCGACCATCACCTATGCCTTCATGCAGGCGGCGGGTCTGGTCAATGATCATCTGACGGGTTGCCCGCGCCATGCCGATGTGGCGCGGATGGGGTGAGCGTGGCCCTTACATCCCGGCGATGAGGGCCGAAACGATCGCCTTGGCGCTGTCGGAGGACCAGTCCGCATCGCCGCGCATGCGGGCGATTTCCTGCCCTTCGGGGTTCAGGATCACGGTGATCGGCAGGCCCATCACGGCCATTTCGCGCGCCAGCGCCTGTTTGGGGTCCATGTGCAGGGGGAGGTTATCGACGCCGATTTCCTCGAAAAACCGCTGCATGGCCTGCGGTGGATTGCGGCCTGTGGCGATGGTTACGACCTCGAAACTGTCGCCGCCCAGTTCGGCCTGCAATTGCGACAGTTGCGGCATTTCCTTGCGGCAGGGGGCGCACCATGTGGCCCAGAAGTTCAGCACGATATGCTTGCCCGCGTAATCGGACAGCCGCCCCTCACCGCCTTCCCATGTGGCGAAGGGCGTGTCCGAGACGGGCTGCGGCGTGCTGTGGAAGTTCAGCTTCTTCATGTCGCCATCCCGCAGCGCCTCAAGTGCAGCGACATCGGCAAGGGCGGTGTTTGCACCAAGGGCAAGAGCCGTATAAAGGACGATCTGACGAAGAAGACGCATATTCCCTCCAAGGTGCAGCATATGACCGACAAGACCTCAAACCAGATGTGGGGTGGCCGTTTCGCCGCCGGCCCGGACGCGATCATGGAGGCGATCAATGCCTCGATCGGGTTCGATCAGCGGATGGCGGCGCAGGACATTGCCGGCTCTCGGGCCCATGCCGACATGCTGGCGGCAACAGGTGTCCTGAGTGATAGCGACGCTGCGGCCATTCGGGAAGGGCTGCTCACGGTGTTGTCAGAGATCGAGACGGGACAGTTTGTTTTCTCGACCGCGCTGGAGGACATCCACATGAATGTTGAGGCGCGTCTGAAGGAGATCATCGGCGAACCTGCGGGGCGACTGCACACGGCGCGGTCGCGCAACGATCAGGTGGCCACGGATTTCCGCCTGTGGGTGCGCGATCAGATGGACGCGGCGATGGCCGGGATCGCGGCGTTGCAGCGCGGGTTTCTGGCGCAGGCCGAGGCGGGGGCGGATTGGGTGATGCCCGGTTTCACCCATTTGCAGACCGCGCAACCGGTGACATGGGGGCATCACATGATGGCCTATGTCGAGATGCTGGGCCGCGATCACAGTCGTTTCGCGGATGCGCGTGCCCGGATGAACGAGTCGCCGCTGGGGTCGGCGGCGCTGGCAGGCACCGGGTTTCCGATTGACCGCGAGATGACGGCCAAGGCCTTGGGTTTTGACCGGCCCACGGCCAATTCGCTGGATGCGGTGAGTGACCGGGATTTCGCGCTGGAATATCTGTCCTGTGCGTCGATCTGCGCCATGCATCTGTCGCGCTTTGCCGAGGAATTGGTGATCTGGTCATCCGCGCAGTTCCGGTTCGTGAAGATGTCGGACAAATGGTCGACCGGATCGTCGATCATGCCGCAGAAACGCAACCCGGATGCGGCGGAGTTGATCCGCGCCAAGATCGGGCGGATTTTCGGGGCCAATGTGGCGCTGATGATGGTGATGAAGGGGCTACCCTTGGCCTATTCCAAGGACATGCAGGAGGACAAGGAACAGGTGTTCGACGCCGCCGACAACCTGATGCTGGCCTTGGCCGCGATGACGGGGATGGTTGGGGACATGACCGCCAACCGGGCCGCCATGCAGGCGGCGGCGGGGGCGGGGTTTTCGACCGCGACGGATCTGGCCGACTGGCTGGTGCGGGCGCTGGGCCTGCCGTTCCGCGAGGCGCATCATGTGACGGGCACGCTGGTCGGCATGGCCGAGGCGCGGGGCTGCGATCTGCCGGATCTGGCGCTGGAGGACATGCAATCGGTCCATGCCGGGATCACGGCGGATGTCTTTGGCGTGCTGGGTGTTGAAAACTCGGTCGCGTCGCGCATGTCTTACGGGGGAACGGCACCCGCGCAGGTGCGCGCGCAGGTGGCCCGCTGGAAGGACAGGCTGGGATGAGATTGACGCTGAGAACGACCCTGATCGGTGGCGCGCTGCTGGCGATGGCTGCCTGCGCGGCACCGTCGGATCGCTATGGGGAAGCCCAGGCCGAGGCGGCGCGGGGCGCGCAGGCAGCGCCTGCCGAGACCGGCGTGTCGGTATCTGGCACGGCCCGGATCGGCGTGACGCGCACCATCAATTGACGCATCGGCAACCGAGGGCGATGAGATGAAGGTTTTGATATTCTGCGGACTGTCCCTGATCCTGCTGGCCGCTTGCGGGGTCGAGGGTGCACCGGTGCGCCCCTCGCTGGATGCGGGTGTCTCGGTCACGCGGGGCGGCATCTATCCGTCAGCCAGTGTGGGGTTGAACAAGGGGCCGGTCAGCCTGCGGGTGGGTCTATGATGTCGCCCTTGCGGATGGTCTATCTGGCACTGGCGATCTGGGGTGCGGTGCATCCGATGTACTGGTTCGTCACCTATATGGTCGAGACGGGCACCGGCCTGTCCGGGCTGATCGACGCCTGGTATGTGAATGCCTCGACCACCGGGCTGACATGGGATCTGACCATCGCGGCGATCACGCTGACGGTCTGGATCATTGCCGAAGTGGCCGTGCGGCGGAACTGGCTGGCGCTTGTGGCTGTTCCGGCCACCTTCTGCATCGGGGTCAGTTGCGGATTGCCGCTTTACCTCTTCCTGCGGACGCGCCCGGTCTGAGCGGGGCTTTTGAGTATTTATGGCAAGATGAAGCGGGTGCAGCGCGCCATTGAACGGGGCGCGCGACCTGTTATGAGGCTGTGACGCAGCAGGGGTTTTCGGGCATGGATCATTTTCTTTATCGCAACGGCGCGCTTCATGCCGAGGATGTGCCTCTGTCCGAGATTGCGGCTGTCGTCGGCACGCCCTTCTATTGCTATTCCACCGCCACGCTGGAGCGGCATTTCCGCCTGTTCGACGAGGCGCTGGCGGGGATGGATCATCTGGTCTGCTATGCGATGAAAGCGGCGTCCAATGTGGCGATCCTCAAGACGCTGGCGGCGCTGGGCGCGGGCATGGATGTGGTGTCGGGCGGAGAATACCTGCGCGCCCGCGCGGCGGGGGTGCCCGGTGAGCGGATCGTGTTTTCCGGCGTCGGCAAGACCGAGGCCGAGATGCGGCTGGCGCTGGAAGGCGGGGTGCGGCAGTTCAACGTGGAAAGCGAGCCCGAGATGGAGGTGCTGAACCGCGTGGCGCTGGATCTGGAGATGGTGGCGCCGATCACGGTGCGGGTGAACCCCGATGTCGATGCCAAGACCCATGCCAAGATCGCCACTGGCAAGAGCGAGAACAAGTTCGGTATCCCGATTGCGCGGGCGCGCGAGGTTTATGCCCATGCGGCACGCCTGCCGGGTCTGCGGGTGGTGGGGATCGACGTGCATATCGGCAGCCAGCTGACCGATCTGGAGCCGTTCCGTCTGGCCTATCGCAAGGTAGCCGAACTGACCGAGGTGCTGCGCGCCGATGGTCACCGGATCGAACGGCTGGATCTGGGCGGGGGCCTTGGCATTCCTTACGAGCGGTCGAACGCCGCGCCGCCCCTGCCGATTGATTACGGCGGGATGATTCGCGAGGAATTGGGCCATCTGGGCTGCGAGATCGAGATCGAGCCCGGCCGGTTGATCGTGGGCAATGCCGGGGTGATGGTCAGTCAGGTCATTTACGTGAAACAGGGCGAGGGGCGCGATTTCCTGATCGTGGACGGGGCAATGAACGATCTGATCCGCCCGGCCATGTATGACGCGCATCATGACATCGTGCCGGTGGTCGAGCCTGCGCCGGGGAGCGAATCCCATGTCTATGACGTGGTGGGACCGGTCTGCGAGACGGGGGATACCTTTGCGCGGCAGCGCGCCCTGCCTGCGGTGAAGGCGGGGGATCTGATCGCCTTCCGCTCGGCCGGGGCTTATGGCGCGGTGATGGCCAGCGAATACAACACCCGCCCCCTGATCCCCGAGGTTCTGGTCAAGGGTGATCAATTCGCGGTTATCCGTCGACGTCCGACCTTTGACGAAATGATAAATCGCGATACCATCCCCGAATGGCTCTGACGCTATCCCGCGCAGTGCCGCGGGATGATCGTATGACCGAAACCCCACAGACCCTGCTTGCACGGCTGCGCTGGCCCCTGTTCCTGACCCGCGCGGGCCTTCTGGCCGAGCGGGTGTGGCAGGCGTTCTGGCCTTTGTGGACGGTTGTGGTGCTGGCGCTGGCGGCTTTGATGCTGGGATTGCATGACAGCCTGCCTGTCGAGGCGGTCTGGGCCGGTATCTTTGCTGCAGGACTTGGGGTTGTGGTGACTGGCCTGCGGGGTGTGCTGCGGTTCCGCTGGCCCACCCGGGCCGAGGCGCTGGCGCGGCTGGATGCAAGTCTGCCCGGGCGGCCGATTTCCGCTGTGCTGGACAGTCAGGCGATCGGCGGCTCTGATGCCGCGTCCGTCGCGGTCTGGCAGGCGCATCAGGCGCGCATGGCGGCGCGGGCCGCGACAGCGCGACCGGTGGCCCCCGATCTGGACATGGCCCCGCGCGATCCCTTTGCCACGCGCTATGTGGCGTTGCTGGCGCTGGCGGTGGCGGTGCTGTTCGGGTCGATCCTGCGGGTCGGTTCGGTATCCGAGATGACGCCCGGTGGCGGTCAGGCGGCAGTGGGTGGCCCCACATGGGAAGGCTGGATCGAGCCGCCTGCCTATACCGGGCAGCCGACGCTGTATCTGGCGGATCAGACTTCTGACAGTCTTGAGGTGCCGCAGGGCAGCCGTATCACTCTGCGCCTTTACGGGGAGTTGGGCGCGCTGAGCGTGACGCAGGATCTGGCCGAGGCGGTGGGGGCCGAGGTGGCCGATCCCGCCGCGCCGGCGCAGGATTTCACCGTGACACGGTCGGGCACCCTGTCGATCATCGGCCCCGGCGGGCGCGACTGGCAGGTCGAGATGCGCCCCGATGCGCCGCCGCGTGTGGCCTTTGGCAACCCGGAGCAGGCTGGAGCCGATCAGATGCAGGCTCTGGCGCAGGCGCGGGCCGAAGGGCAGATGACCCTGCCTTTCACCGCGTCGGATGATTACGGCATTCTGGGCGGGCAGGCGCGGATCACGCTGGATCTGGAAGCGATCCCGCGCCGCCATGGGCTTGTGGCAGAACCGGAGCCGCGCGAGGCGATCGTGCTGGACCTGCCGATGCCGATCACGGGCAATCGCGCCGCGTTTTCCGAGACGCTGGTCGAGAACCTGTCGCAGCATCCTTGGGCGAATCTGCCAGTCAAGGTCGAGTTGTCCGTTAACGATGCAGCGGGGTTGCAGGGCGATAGCGGCGCGGAACAGATGAACCTGCCCGCGCGGCGGTTCTTTGACCCGCTGGCCAATGCGGTGATCGAGCAGCGGCGCGATCTGTTGTGGTCGGTGGACAACGCGCCGCGCGTGGCGCAGGTGATCCGCACCCTGTCGCATCGCCCCGAGGAAGGGTTGTTCCGGTCCGAGACCGCCTATCTGCGGCTGCGGGTGATCCTGCGGCGGCTGGAAGCGATGACGGATTATGGGCTGAAGTCCGAGCAGCGCGACGAGATCGCGCAGGCGCTGTGGGATCTGGCGCTGCTGCTGGAAGAGGGCGATCTGGGTGACGCGCTGGAGCGGTTGCAGCGCGCGCAGGAGCGGTTGTCGGAGGCGATGAAGAATGGCGCCTCGGATGAGGAAATTGCCGAGTTGATGCAGGAATTGCGCGACGCCACGCAGGATTACATGAACCAGCTGGCGCAGCAGGCGATGCGCGATGGCACGATGCAGGACCCGCAGGAGATGGCCGAGGGCAGCATGACGATGGGTCAGGACGACCTGCAGGCCATGATGGACCGGATTCAGGAGTTGATGGAACAGGGCCGCATGGCCGAGGCGCAGCAGGCATTGGAGGAATTGCAGCGGCTGATGGAGAACATGCAGGTCACCCAAGGCCAGGGCGGGCAGGGGCAGCAATCCCCCGGCCAGCAGGCGATGGAGGGATTGGCCGAGACGCTGCGCGATCAGCAGGGCCTGTCGGATCAGGCCTTCCGCGACTTGCAGGAACAGTTTAACCCCGGTGGCCAGCAGGGCCAGCAGCCGGGGCAACAGCCTGGCCAGCAGGGGCAGGGCCAGCAGCCCGGCCAGCAGGGGCAAGGACAACAGCAGGGCCAGGGTCAGCAGCCCGGTCAGGGCCAGCAGCCGGGTCAAGGTCAGGGTCAGGGCCAAGGGCAGGACCGTGCCGACCAGCAGGGCAATGGGCAGGGTGATGCCCAAGGCTCATTGGCCGACCGTCAGCGTGCCTTGCGTAACGAATTGAACCGGCAGCGCGGCAATCTGCCCGGTGTCGGCGGCGAGGCCGGAGAGGCGGCGCGCGAGGCGCTGGACCGGGCGGGGCGCGCCATGGACGGGGCGGAGCAGGCGCTGCGCGGCAATGACCTGCCCGAGGCGATAGACCGTCAGGCCGAGGCGATGGATGCCCTGCGCGATGGGATGCGCAACATGGGCGAGGCTTTGGCCGAGGCGGAGCGGCAGGAACGTGGTGGCGACGGTCAGCAGATGGGCAGCGCCGGTGGCGAGCGGCGCGACCCGCTGGGCCGCAACAGCGGCACGAGCGGGCAGACCGGCACTGACGAGAACCTGTTGCAGGGTGAAGATGTCTATCGTCGTGCCCGCGACCTGTTGGACGAAATCCGCCGTCGTTCCGGTGAGGGTGAGCGGCCGGATGAGGAACTGGATTACCTCAAGCGTCTGCTGGAGCGGTTCTGAGGATCTGCCTCGGGACAAGTGCGGCGTGGAGAAGAGCAAAGGGCGGCCCGGTGATGGGACCGCCCTTTTTGCCTTAACATGGGGGATGCGCGGGTCAGCCCGTGCTGCCGGCCACCTCGGCCAGCCAGCGCGACAGGTTCTGCACCTGTGCGTCCAGCGCAAGGCGCAACTGATCGACGGCGGCGACATAGGCATCGACGGCTGGGGCGGCGGCGGGCAGGGTCTCGACCAGAGCGGGCGCGAAGATGTAGAGCGCCAGCAGCAGCATCGCGATCAGGAAGGTCACCGAGAAGCCGCGACTGAAACCGCGATTGCCCTCAGGCGTCACCTCATTGCGGGGATCGGCGGACTGACCGGGCGTGTCGTGATCGTCTGCCCGCGCCGGGCGGCGATCCGAGGTCGAACGCAGGCTTGAGTTGATCTCTTCGATATCGGGCAGCAGACCCCGCCGGGAATCCGCCACGGCAGCGGCGGCGGCGGCAGCGATACGGTCATCATCCGGCTGTGGCTGGCGTGGGGCGGGCGGTGCGGGGGGCGGCGTGGTTGCGGGTCGTTCAACGACCGGGTCTTCGCCGCGCAGGCGGGCCATCCGCATCCGGGCTTCTTCCTGACGGCGCAGCGCATCCTCGTCCGGTGCCGCAGGCATGGCCGGGCCGCTGTCCAGCCCAAGATCCGGCTGGCTCTCGAGTCCGGGTCCACGTTCGGCGGCGCGGGCGCGGGCCTCGCGCTCGGCCTCCTCGCGCAGAAGGTCGGCCACGGAAGTGTCCAGACCGCGCCGCGGAGGGGGGAGATCGCGGGCGGGATCTTCCTCGTAATCGTCTTCCTCCACCTCGGGCAGGCGCGACACCGGGTCTTCGGGATCGGGCACCAGTCCCGCCGCGGGCCGGGGCGTGTCGGTCAGGCCGGGATCGCTGGGAAACCCTTCCCACTCATCCTCTGCCTCATCCTCCTGTGTTGCGAAGGGCGGCGCATCGGCGCGCGATGCAGGCCGTGAGACCTCACGATCGTCGTCGCCAAAGAGGCTTTCGTCATCATCATCATCGTCTGCATCGTCCCACAGATCTTCCCCGTCCGGGGCGTGATTGGACGCCTGCGCCGCGCTGTCATGCTGCGGATGACTTTGGAACCATGTGTGCCCGCAACTGGAGCATTGCACGTCACGCCCGGTTTCGGGGATGACGCTCTCTGGCACTTCGTACTGTGCGCCGCAATTCGGGCAAATCAATCGCATCGTGTTCCCTGCCGGGTCTGATATCTGACCTGAGCCGCAAGCCTGACCGCGGCCTGCGCTGTGCTTGATCTACCATATGGTGTAAACCACTGGCGGAAAAGTGCAAAGGTCGCACTGGCCAGAAACACCGTCCTGATTGCAACAGTGCCCGTGTTGGGGCAAGAGGGTGCAGAGCAGAAAAGGGATCGCCCGTGATCGAACTGGAACAAGTCGCCATGAGCTATGGCGGGGGGGAGTTGCTAAGCGACATTTCCCTGACCCTGTCGCCGGGATCGTTTCATTTCCTGACCGGCCCCTCGGGGGCGGGCAAGACGACCTTCCTCAAGCTGTGCTACGGGGCCTTGCTGCCGACGGCCGGACATGTCCGCATGTTCGGCGCGGATGTGCGGGACATGTCGCGCGATGATGTGGCGCTGGCGCGGCGGCGGATCGGGGTGGTGCATCAGGACGTGCAGTTTCTGGATCATCTGCCGGTGGCCGACAATGTCGCGCTGCCGCTGATCGTGTCGGGACGGGACCGCACCGACGAGTCCGAGAACCTGTCGGAACTTCTGAACTGGGTCGGGCTGAGCAAGCGGGCCGGTGCCCTGCCTGCTGAATTGTCGGGGGGCGAGCGGCAGCGTGCCGCGCTGGCCCGCGCCGTCATCATGTCGCCCGAAGTGATCCTTGCCGATGAGCCCACCGGAAATATCGACTGGGAGATGTCGCAACGCCTGCTGCAATTGCTGGTCGAGCTGAACCGGATGGGCAAGACGATCATGATCGCGACCCATGACATGAACCTGATCCGCGCCGCCAAAAGCCAGGTGCAGGCGCGGGTGCTGCGGATCTCGCAGCGCCGGTTGCATACAGCGGGGGCGGATCTGTGACACCCGACCTGACCCGCATCACCGCATTTCTGGCCGGGGACGTGCAGGCCGACCGGCTGGTGCCGCCCACCGGCTTTACGGCACGGCTGACCGTTTTTGTGGCGGCCGCCATGGCGTTTCTGACGGTTTTCGCGCTGGCGCTGTCGCTGGCGACGGGGCGTCTGGCGGATCGCTGGAGCGACGAGTTGGCCCGCGCCTCGACCCTGCGGATCTCGGCCCCGATGGATCAGCGCGAGGCGCAGACCACCGCCGCGCTGCGCGTGCTGGAGACGACACCCGGCGTCGCCTCGGCCCGCGCTCTGTCCGACGAGGAGCAACGCGCCCTGCTGGAGCCGTGGTTCGGCCCCGATCTGCCGGTCGAAAGCCTGCCCATCCCGCAGCTGATCGAGGTGATCGAGGATGAGACCGGCTATGACGCCGCAGGTCTGCGCCTGCGCCTGTCCGCCGAAGTGCCGGGCGCGGTGCTGGACGACCACACCCGCTGGCGGCGGCCCCTGGTGATGGCGGCTGACCGCCTGCGCCTTTTGGGATGGTTGTCCATCGCTTTGATCGGCGCGGCGACCGCGGCGATGATCACGCTGGCCGCGCAGGCGGCGCTGGCTGCCAATGCGCAGGTGATCGCGGTGCTGCGGCTGGTGGGGGCGCGTGACGCCTACATCGCGCAGGCCTTCGTGCGCCGTTTCACCCTGCGCGCGCTGGGCGGGGCTGCCGCGGGGACGGTGCTGGGCATGATCGCCGTGCTGATCCTGCCATCGGCGCAGGCCGAGGCCGGGTTTCTGACGGGTCTCGGGTTTCAGGGCTGGCACTGGATCTGGCCCTTGGTCATTCCACCGCTGGGGGCTGCCGTGGCCTTTGCCGCCACGCGCCACGCCGCCCAACGCACGCTGAGGGAGTTGTCCTGATGGCTTACGCATGGCGCTGGTTGCGCTCTTTCGTCTTTGTCGTGCAGATGTATGCAATGATGCTGGTGATCGGGCTGATCTATCTGCCCGGTGCGATCCTGTCGCCCGAAGGGGCGCGGCGCGGCTGCAAGGCCTATTGCCGCTGGGTGTTCTGGACGGCGCGCTGGATGGTGGGTTTGCGCTGCGAGGTGCGCGGCACAGCGCCCGCGCAAGGGGCGCTGATCGCGGCCAAGCACCAGTCGTTTCTGGATATCCTGATGATCTTCAACGCGCTGCCCGCTGCGATCTTCATCATGAAGCGCGAGATCCTCTGGACGCCGGTGATCGGGCTTTATGCCTATCGGTTGGGCTGCGTGCCGGTGAACCGTGGCAAGCGGGGCGCGGCGATCAAGAAGATGCTGGCCGATGTGGCATCGGGCCATCAGGCGGCGGGGCAGTTGATCATCTATAGCCAAGGCACCCGCGTGGCCCCCGGCGTCAAGGCGCCCTACAAGATCGGGACAGGCGCGCTTTATGAACAGATGGGGCAGGATTGCGCGCCGGTTGCCACGAATGTGGGCGTGTTCTGGCCGCGCACGGGCATCTATCGCAAGCCCGGTCTGGCGGTGGTGGAATTCCTGCCGCTGATCCCGCCGGGGCTGGAGCGGGCGGAGTTCATGGCGCGGCTGGAGGCGGAGGTCGAGGAGGCCTCGGACCGTCTGATCGCCGAGGCGCGGGCATCTTTGAAGGAGGCGTGAGATGGAGTTCATCGACCGGATCGAGGGGCTGGAGGCGCTCTATGGCCCCGCCTCTGTCGGCTCGCAGCGCAAGGTGGCGCAGCATCTGACGCCCAGCTATCGCCGCTGGATCGAGGCGTCGCGCTTCTGCATCGTCTCGACCGTGGGGACGGGCGGCACCGATGGCAGCCCGCGCGGCGACGATGGCCCGGTTGTGCGCGTGCTGGACCCCAAGACGCTGGCCATGCCTGACTGGCGCGGCAACAACCGGCTGGACAGCTTGCGCAATATCGTGACGGACGGACGGATCTCGCTGATCTTTCTGGTGCCCGGATCGCAGATCATGGTGCGCGTGAACGGGCAGGCCAAGCTGACGGCGGATGCCGGGCTGCGGAGCAGCTTCGGACGCGATGGCGTGGAGCCTGCGACCGTGATCGTGGTGCGGCTGGCCGAGGTCTATGCGCAATGTTCGCGCGCCGTGATGCGCTCGGGCATATGGGCGCGTGATGATGCGGCGGGGCTGCCCAGCCTTGGGGATATTCTGGCGGATGTCACGGCAGGCGAGATGGGCGGCGGCGATTTCGATGCCGACTGGGAGAAACGGTCACTCGCGGCGCTGTGGTAGGCGTGGGATTTCGAGTATTTTTGGCAAGATGAAGGGGCAGGATGGCCCGACATGAGAAAGGGGGCCGCGTGGCCCCCTTTTGGTTTGGTTGGATCAGGCGTGGATCGGGCCGTCGCCGCAGGCGAGTGCGGCTTCGCGCACCGCTTCGGACACGGTCGGGTGGGCGTGGCAGGTGAGGGCGAGGTCCTGGGCTGAGGCGCCGAATTCCATCGCGACGCAGATCTCGTGGATCAGATCGCCGGCCGAAGGGCCGATGATATGCGCGCCCAGGATGCGGTCGGTCTGCTTGTCGGCGAGGATCTTGACGAAACCGTCGCCCTGGAACATCGCCTTGGCCCGTGCGTTGCCCATGAAGGAGAATTTGCCGACCCTGTAGGCGATGCCTTCTTCCTTGAGCTGCTGTTCGGTCTTGCCGACATTCGCGACCTCGGGGTGGGTGTAGATCACGCCGGGGATCACGCCGTAATTCACATGGCCATGTTTGCCTGCAAGCACTTCGGCCACGGCCATGCCCTCGTCCTCGGCCTTGTGCGCCAGCATCGGGCCGTCGATGGCGTCGCCGATGGCGTAGATGCCTTTGACATTGGTCTGCCAATGGGCGTCGGTCTGGATCTGGCCGCGCTTCGAGGTCTCGATGCCCAGATCAGTCAGACCCAACCCGTCGGTAAAGGGTTTGCGCCCCGTGGCGACCAGCACGCAATCGGCATCCAGCACGTGTTCGCTGTCATCCTTGCGCAGCTTGTAGGTGACCTTGGCCTTGGTCTTGAGCGTTTCGACACCCTGCACGGCGGCCCCCATCACGAAGGTCAGGCCCTGTTTGGTCAGCATGCGCTGGAAGGTTTTCTGCACCTCGGCATCCATGCCGGGCGTGATCGCATCCAGATATTCAACAACCGTCACTTCGGTGCCAAGACGCGCGTAGACCGATCCCAGTTCAAGGCCGATCACGCCCGCGCCGATCACGACCATGGTTTTCGGGATCTTGCCCAGCGTCAGCGCACCGGTCGAGGTGACGACGATCTCTTCGTCCACCGTCACGCCGGGCAGGCTGGCGGGTTCGGAGCCGGTGGCGATGACGATGTTTTTCGCCTCATGCACCTCGTCGCCGACCTTGACCTTGCCTGCTTCGGGGATCGAGCCCCAGCCTTTCAGCCAGTCCACCTTGTTCTTCTTGAAGAGGAATTCGATGCCCTTGGTGTTGCCCTCGACGGTTTCATCCTTGTAGGCCAGCATCTGCTTCCAGTCGACCGAGGGGGATTTCCCCTTGAGGCCCATCTTGGCGAAGTTATGCTCGGCCTCGTGCAGCATGTGGCTGGCATGGAGCAGCGCCTTGGAGGGGATGCAGCCGACGTTGAGGCAGGTGCCGCCAAGGGTGGCGCGGCCTTCGACACAGGCGGTCTTGAGGCCCAGTTGGGCGCAGCGGATGGCGGCGACATAGCCGCCGGGGCCAGCACCGATGATGATCACGTCATAGCTTGCCATGGGGAAATCTCCTTAAGATCGTGTGAATGGCGAGGGGATGTGCTGCGGCATGGGCATCAGACAAGCGCCGCCAGCAGCATGAGGGTGGTGGCGGAAAAACCCACTATCCAGATGAGGGAGCGCCATGGCACAAGGCCGAAGGCATAGGCGGGCACATAGAGCACGCGCGCGACAAGATAGGTCCATGCACAGGCGGCGGTGAAGGGGCTGGACTGGTCTGAAAGAGTGACCACGACCACGGCGAGGGTGAAGAGGATCAGCCCCTCGAAATGGTTGTTGAGCGCGCGGAACAGGCGGCCCGTGCGGGGGCTGACCTGTTCGATCAGCGGCTTGCCCAGACGGTCGGGATCGCGGGGACCCAGCGTCTTGCCCGGTCCCAGTTCCAGATTGGCGGGGATCGACATCAGCATGAACTGGATTACTTGCAGCAGGCCCGCAAGGGCGAGGGCGGTCAGTTCGGGGGTCATGGTCTGCGTCATGTCTGCGGCCTTTCGCGGCGGGTCCAGAGGGCCAGAGCCTCGGGCGTCAGGATGGCGGATTTGCGCGTGGTGAACCAGTCGAAACAGGCTTTTTCCGCGGCGGCGGTGGCGGGGTCTTGCCGGAGGGCCGCCATGCGGGCTTCGGTTGCGGGCCAGTGGCGCAGGATCGTGCGATCCTCGACATCGTTCTTGTTGGCGCTTCGGTGCCAGTTCGAGCCGAGGTGATATTTGGTCTGATCGGTCTTGCCCTGTCCATCGCCACGGTCGTTCTTCATCATGAAGAGATCGCGGGATTTCACGGCATAGTGGTTGATCCGGGCCGTCGCGTTGAAGGCGGCCAGATCATGCGGGCGGAAGCGGCTGGAGCGGTCCTGATAGAGGCTGGCCGCGTGCAGCGGCGTGCCATCCGGGTTGACGACAACGGGGCTGTCCACCAGCGGATGACGCGGGTTGTGATCGGTGGCGGCGGCAAAGCTGGCGGCGCGGAACAGGCATTTGGATTTGGTCACGCGCGGTTCGGGGCGCGGTTCGGCGCGGGTGAAGCTGGGCAGGACGGCCATGCCGGGGGTCCATTCGGTGACGCCTGCATCACCAAACAATTGCCACGGGATCGCGACGACATCGGCCTCTGACGCGTTTGCCATCAGGGTGGGCAAGCGCCCGTCACCTGCGGTGATGTTCAGAAATTCGTCACTGTCGATATGCAGAAGCCAAGTGACATTCTGCGCGCGCGCCCAGTCAAGGACCAGCGCCATGCCGCTGTCCTGCGGTGGGGTGCCTGGCGGGACGCTCTGGCGGATATGGGTCAGGTGGCCTGCGGCGGCCAAGGCATCCAGAAGCCTGTCCGAACCATCGGTGCAATCATTGCTGACCACGACCACCTGATCGAAGCCGATCACCTGATGATATGCCAGCCATTCAAGGATGAAGAGCCCCTCGTTGCGCATGCAGGAGACGAGGGCTGTCTGGTCCGATGCGGCGGTCATGGGGGATACCGGGAGATAAGAGGGTGCACCAAACGGGGCGGGGGAAGGGCGCGCGGATCACGCGCCCTTCGGATCACGGGATCACAGGTCCATCAGCAGACGGCGGGGATCTTCCAGCGCCTCTTTCACGCGGACGAGGAAGGTCACGGCGCCTTTGCCGTCCACGATCCGGTGGTCATAGGACAGCGCCAGATACATCATCGGGCGGATCACCACCTGGCCGTTGATCGCCACGGGGCGGTCCTGGATCTTGTGCATGCCCAGAATACCCGACTGCGGGGGGTTCAGGATGGGCGAGGACATCAGCGAGCCATAGACGCCGCCGTTCGAGATGGTGAAGGAGCCGCCCTGCATTTCGGCCATGCTCAGCTTGCCATCGCGGGCGCGGACGCCCAGTTCGGCGATCTTCTTTTCAATCGCGGCAAAGCTCATCTGATCGGCGTCGCGCACCACAGGCACGACGAGGCCCGAGGGCGTGCCCACGGCCACGCCCATATGGACGAAGTTCTTGTAGACCACATCGGTGCCGTCGATTTCGGCGTTCACCTCGGGCACTTCGCGCAGCGCATGGCAGCAGGCCTTCACGAAGAAGGACATGAAGCCCAGTTTGACGCCGTGTTTCTTCTCGAAGATGTCCTTGTATTCCTTGCGCAGGTCCATCGTCGCGGTCATGTCCACCTCGTTATAGGTGGTCAGCATGGCGGCGGTGTTCTGCGCGTCCTTGAGGCGGCGCGCGATGGTCTGGCGCAGGCGGGTCATCTTGACACGCTCTTCGCGGGCGGCGTCATCGGCGGGCACGGGGGCGCGCGGCGCGGTGGCGACGGGGGTCGCGGCTGCGGGGGCCGCTTTGGTGCCTGCGGCGATGGCTTTCTGCACGTCTTCTTTCATGATGCGTCCGTCACGGCCTGATCCTGTTACCGCGTCGCGGCTGATGCCGGCTTCGGCCATGGCTTTCTTGGCGGCGGGGGCGTCTTCGACGTCCTTGCCGGAAGCGGCCGGGGCCGGGGCGGCGGCGGGTTTGTCATCTGATTTGGCAGCAGGCGCCGCACCCGAAGACGAGATCACCGCCAGTTTCGCGGAGGCGTCGACGGTGGTGCCTTCCGGGGCGACGATTTCCGCCAGAACACCTGCGGCGGGGCTGGGGACTTCGACGCTGACCTTGTCGGTTTCCAGCTCGCACAGCATTTCGTCCTGCGCGACGGTGTCGCCCACTTTCTTGAACCAAGTCGACACAGTCGCCTCGGTCACGGATTCGCCCAGAGAGGGGACCATCACGTCGACGCTGTCGGATTTCCCCGCCTTGGCGGGCTTGTCCTCGGCCTTGGCGGGTTTCGCGGCGGGCTTGGGCGCAGCGGCCTCACCTTCGTTGATGGTGGCCAGCAGCGCATCGACGCCAACGGTCGCGCCTTCTTCGGCCACGATCTCGCCCATCGTGCCAGCGGCGGGGGCGGGGACCTCGACCGTCACCTTGTCGGTTTCCAGCTCGCACAGCATCTCGTCAGCGGCGACCGGATCGCCCGGCTTCTTGAACCATGTGGCCACCGTGGCCTCGGTCACGGATTCGCCAAGGGTGGGGACGCGGACTTCGGTTGTCATGGGTTAGTTCCCTTTGATGGTCAGCGCTTCGTCAACCAGCGCCTGTTGTTGTGCTTTGTGGGTCGAGGCCAGGCCCGTCGCGGGCGAGGCGCTGGCGGCGCGGCCCACATAGACGGGGCGCAGATGCTTGGCCTTGATGCGGCCCAGAACCCATTCGATATTCGGCTCGACAAAGGTCCAGGCGCCCTGATTTTTCGGCTCTTCCTGACACCAGACCATTTCCGCCTGCGGGAAGCGTTCCAACTCGCGCACCAGCGACATGGCCGGGAAGGGGTAGAACTGTTCGATCCGCAGCAGATAGATATCGTCGATCCCGCGGGCGTCGCGTTCCTCGAGCAGGTCGTAATAGACCTTGCCCGAGCACATGACGACGCGCTTGATCTTGTCATCCGCCGCCAGCTTGGTGTCGGAATGACCCTTTTCGGCGTCATCCCACAGCACCCGGTGGAAGCTGGATCCGGTGGTGAAATCAGCCGCGTCCGAGATGGCCAGCTTGTGGCGCAGCAGGGATTTCGGCGTCATCAGCATCAGCGGCTTGCGGAACGTGCGATGCAGTTGGCGACGCAGGATGTGGAAATAGTTGGCCGGCGTCGTGCAGTTGGCGACGATCCAGTTGTCCTGTCCACACATTTGCAGGAAGCGTTCCAGACGGGCGCTGGAATGTTCCGGGCCCTGGCCTTCGTAGCCATGCGGCATCAGGCAGACGAGGCCGGACATCCGCAGCCATTTGCTTTCGCCGGAACTGATGAACTGGTCGAACATGATCTGCGCGCCGTTGGCGAAATCGCCGAACTGCGCTTCCCACATCACCAGCGCGTTGGGTTCGGACAGCGAATAGCCGTATTCGAAACCCAGCACCGCGTACTCGGACAGCATCGAGTCGATGACCTCGTAGCGGGCCTGACCTTCGCGGATGTTGTTCAGCGGGTAGTAGCGTTCCTCGGTCTCCTGATTGATCAGGGCCGAGTGACGCTGGCTGAAGGTGCCGCGAGAGCTGTCCTGCCCGGCCAGACGGACCGGGTAGCCTTCCAGCAGAAGCGAGCCGAAGGCCAGCGCCTCGCCGGTGGCCCAGTCAAAGCCCTCGCCGGTGTCGAACATCTTCTTGCGGGTTTCCAGCAGACGTTCGACCGTCTTGTGCATGGGGAAACCATCGGGTGCGCGGGTCAGGGCGGTGCCGATCTGCTCCATCGTCTCGGGCTTGATGGCGGTCTTGCCGCGCTGGTATTTCTTCTGGTCGCGCCGGTCCAGATGCGACCAACGCCCGTCCAGCCAGTCGGCCTTGTTGGGTTTGTAATCCTTGCCCGCCTCGAATTCCTCGTTCAGCTTGGCCTGGAAGGCGGCCTTCATATCCTCGATCTCGCCTTCGGGGATCAGGCCGTCCTTGACCAGACGCTCGGTATAGAGGCTGAGCGTGGTCTTCTGCTTCTTGATCTTGTTGTACATGATCGGGTTGGTGAACATCGGCTCGTCGCCTTCGTTATGCCCGAAGCGGCGATAACAGATGATGTCCAGAACCACGTCCTTGTGGAACAGCTGGCGGAATTCCGTGGCCACCTTGGCGGCATGGACCACGGCTTCGGGATCATCCCCGTTGACGTGGAAGATCGGCGCTTCGACAACCAGCGCGTTATCGGTGGGATAGGGGCTGGAGCGGCTGAAATGCGGGGCGGTGGTGAAGCCGATCTGGTTGTTCACCACGATATGCATCGTGCCGCCGGTCTTGTGACCGACCAGACCCGACAGGGCGAAACATTCCGCCACGACGCCCTGACCGGCAAAGGCCGCGTCGCCGTGCAGCAGCACCGGCAGCACCTTGGAGCGGTCGGTGTCGTTCATCTGTGCCTGCTTGGCGCGGACCTTGCCCAGCACGACCGGGTTCACGGCCTCGAGGTGCGAGGGGTTGGCGGTCAGCGACAGGTGGACGGAATTACCGTCGAACTCGCGGTCGCTGGAGGCGCCGAGGTGGTATTTCACGTCGCCTGATCCGTCCACGTCCTCGGGCTTGAAGCTACCGCCCTGGAATTCGTTGAAGATCGCGCGGTAGGGTTTGCCCATCACATTGGCCAGCACCGACAGACGGCCCCGGTGGGGCATGCCGATGACGATTTCCTTGACGCCCAGATTGCCGCCGCGCTTGATGATCTGCTCCATCGCGGGGATCAGGCTTTCGCCGCCATCCAGACCGAACCGCTTGGTGCCCATGTATTTGACATGGAGGAATTTCTCGAAACCTTCCGCCTCGACCAGCTTGTTCAGGATCGCGCGGCGCCCTTCGCGGGTGAAGGTGATTTCCTTGCCGAAACCCTCGATCCGCTCCTTGAGCCATGCCGACTGCTCGGGGTCAGAGATGTGCATGTATTGCAGCGCAAATGTGCCGCAATAGGTGCGCTTCACGATGTCGAGGATCTGCCGCATCGACGCGATTTGCAGGCCCAGCACGTTGTCGATGAAGATCGGACGGTCCATGTCGGCCTCGGTGAAGCCGTAGGATTTCGGATCAAGCTCCGGATGCGGGGTCGGTTCGCGCAGGCCCAGCGGATCAAGATCGGCGGCCAGATGGCCCCGGATGCGGTAGGCGCGGATGATCATCAGGGCGCGGACGGAATCGAGCACGGCGCGTTTGATCTGATCGTCGCTGACCTTGACGCCGGTTTCGGCGGCCTTGGCCGCGATCTTCTGACCCGCAGCGCGGGTTTCCACGGCGGCAGGCCATTGCCCGTCAAGGGCCGAGGTCAGCTCGTCCGACGGTGCGGGCGGCCAGTCGGCGCGCGCCCAGCTTGGGCCAGCAGCCTCGCGTTTCACATCATGGTCGGCGTCGCCCATTGCCCGGAAGAACGCCTGCCATGCCTCATCAACCGCGTTCGGGTCGGCGGCGTAGCGCGCGTAAAGCTGTTCCAGATATTCCGCGTTATGCCCCTGCATGAAGGAAGAGGCGTGGAAAACGTCGTTGGGGGATTGCTCGGTCATGATGTCACCTGAACGTGGGAAAACCCCGGCAGGCGTCTGCCGGGGCTGTTGGTTCGCTTAGCCGATGGCCTTCAGCACGGCCTCGCCCAGACCTGCGGGGCTGTCGGCCACGATGATCCCGGCGGATTTCATCGCCTCGATCTTGCTTTCGGCATCGCCCTTGCCACCGGCCACGATGGCCCCGGCATGGCCCATGCGGCGGCCTTTGGGCGCGGTGCGGCCCGCGATGAAACCGGCGGTCGGCTTCCAGCGGCCGCGCTTTTTCTCATCCTTTAGGAACTGCGCCGCCTCTTCTTCCGCGGAACCCCCGATCTCGCCGATCATGATGATCGACTGGGTTTCGGGGTCGGCCAGGAACATTTCCAGCACGTCGATATGCTCGGTCCCTTTGATGGGGTCGCCACCGATGCCAACAGCCGAGGATTGGCCCAGACCGGAATCAGAGGTCTGCTTGACCGCCTCGTAGGTCAGGGTGCCGGAGCGGGAGACCACGCCGACCGAGCCACGCTTGTGGATATGGCCGGGCATGATGCCGATCTTGCAGGCGCCGGGGGTGATGACGCCGGGGCAGTTCGGCCCGATCAGGCGGGATTTGGACCCCTCCAGCGCGCGCTTGACCTTCATCATGTCCAGCACCGGGATGCCTTCGGTGATGCAGACGATCAGCTCCATTTCGGCGTCGATCGCCTCGAGGATACTGTCTGCGGCGAAGGGCGGCGGGACATAGATCACGGAGGCGTTGGCTTCGGTCACATGCTTGGCCTCATGGACCGAGTTGAAGACCGGCAGGTTCAGGTGGGTGGAGCCACCTTTGCCCGGCGTCACGCCGCCGACCATCTTGGTGCCGTAAGCGATCGCCTGTTCCGAGTGGAAGGTGCCCTGCGAGCCGGTGAAGCCCTGACAGATGACCTTGGTGTTTTCGTTGACGAGGACTGCCATGCTCTTATCCTTTCACCGCTTTGACGATCTTTTCTGCGCCATCGCGCAGGTCGTCTGCCGCGATCACATCCAGACCGGAGTTGCGGATGATTTCCTTGCCCTTGTCGACATTCGTGCCCTCAAGGCGCACGACCAGCGGCACTTTCAGGCCCACTTCCTTGACCGCAGCCAGAACGCCCTCGGCGATGACATCGCAGCGCATGATGCCGCCGAAGATGTTCACGAGGATGCCTTTGACATTGGGGTCGGAGGTGATGATCTTGAACGCCTCGGTCACCTTTTCCTTGGTGGCGCCACCGCCCACGTCAAGGAAGTTGGCAGGTTCGGCACCGTAGAGTTTGATGATGTCCATCGTGGCCATCGCAAGACCCGCGCCGTTGACCATGCAGCCGATCTCGCCATCCAGCGCGATGTAGTTGAGGTCGTATTTGGATGCGGCGAGTTCCTTGGGGTCCTCTTCCGTCTCGTCGCGCAGGGCGGCGATGTCGGAATGGCGATAGATCGCGTTGCCGTCGAAGCTGACCTTGGCGTCCAGCACCTTCAGATCGCCCTTGTCGGTCACGATCAGCGGGTTGATCTCCAGCATCTCCATGTCTTTTTCGACGAAGGCTTTGTAGAGCAGACCCATCAGGTTGACGCATTGCTTGATCTGCGCGCCCTCAAGGCCCAGCGAGAAGGCGATGCGGCGGCCGTGGAAGCCCTGATAGCCCGTGGCCGGATCGACGCTGAAGGACAGGATTTTCTCGGGCGTGTGCTCGGCCACTTCCTCGATATCCATGCCGCCCTCGGTCGAGCAGACAAAGGAAATGCGGCTGGTCTGGCGGTCCACCAGAAGCGCCAGATAAAGCTCGGTCGTGATGCCGGAGCCATCTTCGATGTAGATGCGGTTGACCTGCTTGCCTGCGGGGCCGGTCTGATGCGTGACCAGCGTGCGGCCCAGCATCTTCTTGGCTTCCTCGGCGGCCTCTTCGACCGACTTGGCAAGACGGACACCGCCCTTTTCACCGGCGTCGGATTCCTTGAACTTGCCCTTGCCGCGACCGCCCGCGTGGATCTGCGCCTTGACGACCCAGAGGGGTCCGTCCAGTTCGCCTGCGGCGGTTTTGGCTTCTTCGGCCCGGAAGACGACACGTCCGTCCGAGACCGGGGCGCCGTAGGTGCGAAGGAGGGCCTTCGCCTGATACTCATGAATGTTCATGAAATTGTCCCGTCTTGCTGCGATTGCGACGGGGTTTGGCACAGGTTGGACGTGGAAATAAACGGTTTTCGGCGCTTTCCCGGCTTTTGAGCGATAATTTTCGCATTTGTGATCACACCCTGAAAATCTGTGATCACAAAGCGGGACTCGGCAGAGTCATGCGCTGTTCGGGTGATTTGCGAAAGAATCAGGGCCGGCCCATGGCCAGCCCTGATGTCTTGGAACCGAGGTTTCGTCTGCGAAACCAATAGTTGTATGGGCTTATGCCAGCGAGGGGTCGATTTCCTTGCAGGCGGCGACCAGACCTTTGACGGCATCGACAGACTTGTCGAACATCGCCTGTTCGTCCTTGTTCATGGTGATGTCCACGACCTTTTCGACACCGCCCGCGCCGATCACGGTGGGCACGCCGACGTAGAAGCCTTTCAGACCGTAGGCACCGTCCACATAGGCCGCGCAGGGCAGGACGCGCTTTTGGTCTTTCAGATAGGCTTCGGCCATTTCAATGGCCGAGGTCGCGGGGGCGTAGAATGCGGAACCCGTTTTCAGAAGGCCCACGATTTCCGCGCCGCCGTCACGGGTGCGCTGCACGATGGCGTCCAGCTTGTCCTGCGTGGTCCAGCCCATCTTGACCAGATCCGGCAGCGGGATGCCTGCAACGGTGGAGTAACGCACCAGCGGCACCATCGTATCGCCATGGCCGCCCAGCACGAAGGCGGTGACGTCGCGCATGGACACGCCGAACTCAAGGCTCAGGAAGTGGCGGAAGCGGGCCGAGTCCAGCACGCCGGCCATGCCGCAGACCTTGTTGTGGGGCAGGCCCGAGAATTCGCGCAGCGCCCAGACCATCGCGTCAAGCGGGTTGGTGATGCAGATCACGAAGGCATCGGGGGCGTGTTTTGCAATGCCCTCGCCCACGGATTTCATGACCTTGAGGTTGATGCCCAGAAGGTCGTCACGGCTCATGCCCGGCTTGCGGGGCACACCGGCGGTCACGATGCAGACATCCGCGCCCGCGATATCCTCATAGGACTGGGTGCCGCGCAGGGCTGCGTCGAACCCTTCCGAGGGGCCGGATTCCGCGATATCCAGCGCCTTGCCTTCGGGGGTGCCTTCGGCAATGTCGAACAGGACGATATCGCCCAGCTCCTTCAGCGCGGCGAGGTGGGCGAGCGTGCCCCCGATCTGTCCGGCGCCGATAAGGGCAATCTTGGGTCTGGCCATTGGAACTGTCTCCGCTTGGTTGATTTTGCCGCATGGCCTAGTCCCTTCCGCGTCGCCGCGCAAGAGTGCTGCGCCGCGCTGCGGCAGCGAGGGGGGCTGTTGTCCGCCTGCGGATGCGGCTAAATGCGTGACAGGGCGCAATTTTCACGAGCAGGGCCGGAAATGGAGCTGGACGCGCAGTTTTTCATGGTAGCGATACCGGCGGTTCTGTTCGCGGGGATTTCCAAGGGTGGCTTCGGATCGGGTGCAGCCTTTGCGGCCGCCTCGATTCTGGCGGTGGCGCTGGAGCCGGGGCAGGCCCTTGGCATCATGCTGCCGCTTCTGATGCTGATGGATGTGGCCAATCTGCGCCCCTATTGGAAGAAATGGAGCGCGCCGGATGCCAAGCTGCTGATCCTTGGGGCGCTGCCGGGCGTGGCCTTGGGCGCGTGGCTTTACACGATCGCGGATGCCGATGTGTTCCGGTTGCTGATCGGGACGATCTCGATCGCCTTTGTCGCTTGGCAGATGGGGTTGAAACTGGGCCTGATCCGGGCCGCGCGGGCCGAGTTGCCGCTGTGGGCGGGGGCATTGGCCGGGGCGACGGCGGGGTTCACCAGTTTTGTCAGCCACGCGGGCGGGCCGCCTGCGGCGGTCTGGCTCTTGTCGCGCAAGCTGGGCAAGACACCGTTTCAGGCGACGACCGTGATCGTGTTCTGGGCGGTGAACATCGCCAAGTTCGTGCCTTACGCCTTTCTGGGGATCTTTACCGCGCAGACCATGCTGGCCGATCTGTTTCTGGCCCCTGTCGCGCTGTTGGGGGCGTGGCTGGGGGTGAAGGCGCATCACATGGTGCCGGAGCGCGCCTTCTTTGCGCTGACCTATGTTCTGCTGACGCTGACGGGGATCAAGCTGATCTGGGATGCGCTGACCTGACGGTCAGGCACCCTTGCCGGGGGCGGGGGGCGCGTCGGCCATCGTCTCGAACGCCTGACCGCTGGCGACGATGCAGGTCAGGCCGTTGGGCAGCGTCACGGTGATCGTCCAGCTGCCGCTGGTATCGCTGGCAAAAACCTCGACCACGGCGTTGTCGGCCCCAAGGCCCATGGACCGGCGCGTTTCGCCATAGGTGCCGGCCAGCCGTTCGACCACACGGTCGCGCGGGGCGCAATGCGCGGTCGTTTGCGAGGTGGCGGCGGGGGATATGGTGGCAAGGGCCATCGTCAGAAGGACCACGCCCGCTGTCAGAATCGTCCGTTCCAGTGCCATTGCCCCGCCCTTTCGCTGACCGTCCTGCGGCAAGACTGCGCGGGTGAGGTTGAATAATGGTTAACGTGGCGCTCCATGTTTACGGCATGCTGTGGCATGCGCTTTTTTCTGCGATGCGGCACGAATAGTCTTGAAGGTTTCCACCAAAAAATGCCATCTCGGCGCAAGATTATTACACGCCAGACTCGCCTGCGCAGATTCAAGGAAAGGTCCCGCTCATGGATGTCCGCCCCTATCGTTCGGTTCTCTATATCCCCGGCTCGAAAGAGCGTGCGCTGGAGAAGGCGCGCGATCTGCCGGTGGATGCGATCATCTTCGATCTGGAGGATGCGGTGACGCCCGATGCCAAGGTCGAGGCGCGGGCCACGCTGGCGCAGGCCCTTGCGGTGGGTGGCTATGGCGACAAGGTCAAGATCATCCGCATCAACGGGCTGGATACGGCATGGGGGGCCGGTGATGTGGACGCGCTGCGCGATGCGGGTGCGGATGTGTTCCTGCTGCCCAAGGTGAATTCCGCAGCCGATGTGCAGGCGCTGTCGGACCTTTTGGGTAATGGCACGCCGATCTGGGCGATGATGGAGACGCCGCTGGGCATCCTGAACGCGGGCGCGATTGCCGCGCATCCGCAGTTGACCGGGTTTGTCGCGGGCACCAACGATCTGGCGAAAGAGCTGAACTGCCGTTCGCGCGCGGACCGTCTGCCGATGCAGATGGCCTTGCAGACGATCCTGATGGCGGCGCGGGCTTACGGCGTGATCGCGATCGACGGGGTCTATAACCAGTTCAAGGACGATGAGGGCTTGCGCGCGGAATGTGAACAGGGCCGTGATCTGGGCTTTGACGGAAAGACCCTGATCCATCCGGCGCAGGTCGAGGTGACCAATGCGGTGTTCGCCCCGTCCGACGCCGAGGTCGATCTGGCCCGTCGTCAGATCGAGGCGTTCGAGCAGGTGCAGGCGAGCGGGCAGGGCGTGGCCGTGGTGGATGGTAAAATCGTCGAAAACCTGCATGTTGAGACCGCCAAGAAAATCCTCGCCATGGCATCCGCCATCGCGTCCCTCTGAGCGGAGCGTTCCCCATGATCCTTCTGACCCTCGGCGTGATCCTTTGGGCGGCGGCCCATTACTTCAAGCGACTGGCCCCCGATGCGCGTGCCGCGATGGGCAACAGGGGCAAGGGGCTGGTGGCCGTGGCTTTGGTGACCAGCCTGCTGATGATGATCTTCGGCTATCGCGGAGCAGAGTTCATCCATGTCTGGTCCCCGCCAAGCTGGACCGTGCATCTGAACAACCTGATGATGCTGATCGCCGTGTTCGTCTATGGTATGAGCGCCACGACAGGCCGTCTGCGCGGCAAGATGCGGCATCCGCAGTTGACGGCGGTCAAGATCTGGGCGGTGGCGCATCTGCTGGTGAACGGGGATCTGGCCTCGATCATCCTGTTCGGCGGCATGCTGGTCTGGGCGGTGGGATCGGTGATCCTGATCAACCGGTCCGAAGTCTGGGCGCGGCCCGCTCCGGGCGAGGTGAAGAAGGATATTCTTCTGGTGGTCATCACGCTGGTGACCTTTGGCCTGATGACTGCGATCCATGCCTGGCTGGGTGTCTGGCCGTTTCCGGGGTGATGTGATGCAGCTTTACCGTTTCCTGACCGCCGATGACACATCCGCCTTTTGTCACAAGGTGACAGAGGCGCTGAACAAGGGTTGGGTGCTGCATGGCGGCCCGACCTATGCGTTCGATGCGGCCAATGGCGTGATGCGCTGTGGGCAAGCCGTCACCAAGGAGGTGCAAGGCACCTATTCCCCTGAACTCAGTCTTGGAGAGCAGTGAATGAAAGTCCCGCAATTTCATGTGGTTCCGATCAAGACAAGCGCGGGTCGGTTCTTTGAGGACTATCGTATAGGGCAGGTGATCGACCATGCCGTGCCGCGCACGGTGTCGGGCGGAGAGCGGGCGATGTATCACGCGCTTTATCCGATGCGGCATGCCTTGTATTCGTCGGATGAATTCGCGCGCGCCTGTGGTCTGCCGGAAAGCCCGCTGGATGATCTGGCGGCGTTTCACATCGTCTTTGGCAAGACCGTGCCCGATGTGTCTTTGAACGCGATTGCCAATCTGGGCTATGCCGAGGGGCGCTGGCTGAAGCCGGTCTATGCGGGGGATACGATCCGCTCGACCTCCGAGGTCATCGGGCTGAAGCAGAATTCCAACGGGCAGTCGGGCGTGGTCTATGTGCGCACGCGCGGCCTGAACCAGCGGGACGAGGTGGTGCTGGATTATGTGCGCTGGGTGATGGTGCGCAAGAACGATACCAGCGCACCAGCGCCGGAGACGGTGGTGCCGGAACTGGCGCAGGCCCTGACGCCGGATCAGCTTGTGGTGCCCGAGGGGCTGGATTTCACGAACCATGATTTCACCCTGTCCGGCGCGCCGCATCGCTGGGGCGATTACGAGATCGGCGAGACGATCGACCATGTGGATGGTGTGACGGTCGAGGAGGCCGAGCACATGATCGCCACGCGGCTGTGGCAGAACACCGCCAAGGTGCATTTCGACGCCACGCAGCGTGCGGATGGGCGGCGGCTGATCTATGGCGGGCATGTGATCAGCATGGCGCGGGCGCTGTCCTTCAATGGTCTGGCCAATGCGCAGATGATCGTGGGTCTGAACGCGGGCGCCCATGCCAACCCCTGTTTCAGTGGCGACACGATCCGCGCCTGGTCCGAGGTGCTGGACAAGGCCGAGACATCAGCGCCGGGCGTGGGGGCGATCCGGTTGCGGCTGGTCGCGACCAATGCGGCGGGGGCGTTCCGCCTGAAAAGCGACGATGGCAAGTATCAGCCGCATGTGTTGCTGGATCTGGATTACTGGGCATTGATGCCGATGTGATCACAAAATGCGTGACCGGTTTCGCAGGGGTTCGGGTGCCGACATGGGCAAAAGCCTGCTTGTCCTGACCGGATCTGGGCGGGTTTACGTCGCGTGATTCCCGTTTGAGGGGATGCGATGGGTGCGTTTGTGATCACAGCTAAACCTGTTGTGATCACGAAACCCTTCATTGCGTCACTTCGCGCAGATTTTTCTGCATCTCGGGGCTGTGCTGACGTGACAGAGCCGCTAAAAAGAGTATCAAGGCCGCAAAAGGCATCGAAAGGTATACCGTCGTGTGCAATGTTGGCGCCGGTCCTTTCGCAACCCAAGAAGGAAGGGACACATGGCTGACGTGAACCGGGGCAACCGCCCGCTTTCGCCGCACCTGTCAATCTATCGCCCGCAGCTGACCTCGATCACCTCGATCCTGACGCGGATCACCGGCAATGCGCTGATCCTGGCCGCGTTGCTGATCGTGTGGTGGTTTCTGGCAGCTGCAACCTCGCCCGAGTATTTCGCCATTGCGGATGGGGTGATCACCAGTTGGTTCGGGGATCTGGTGATGTTCCTGTCGCTGTGGGCGCTGTGGTATCACACGCTGGCGGGTGTGCGGCACCTGATCTGGGACAATGCGGTGGGTCTGGACCTGCCGACCGCCTACAAGCTGGGTTATGCGGTGATCGGCGGGTCGGTGCTGCTGACCCTGCTGACCGTGGCCGTGATCTGAGGAGGATGGACATGCGTTACCTGACCGACCGCAAACGCGCCATGGGCATGGGATCGGCCAAGACGGGCACGGCCCATTTCTGGTCGATGAAAGTCTCTTCCGTCGCGTTGCTGATCCTGATCCCCTTGTTCGTGTTCACCTTCGGGCCGATGCTGGGCGCGCCGCATGCGGATGTGCTGGCCCACTTCGCGCGGCCTTTCCCGGCCATCGTGGCAGGGTTGACCCTGATCGTTGGATTCAAACATTTCAACGACGGTGCCCAAACCATGATCGAGGACTATGTCCACGGGACGACACAGAAAATCGTGATCATCGCGGTGACCTGCCTGAGCTATGGCGCAGCGGCCACCGGGCTGTTCGCCATCGCCAAGATCGCGCTTTAATTTTCGGAGACCGTTGCAATGGCAGCTTATGAATATGAAACCCACGACTATGACGTCGTGGTGGTCGGGGCCGGCGGGGCCGGTCTGCGCGCGACGCTGGGCATGGCCGAACAAGGGCTGCGCACCGCATGCGTGACCAAGGTGTTCCCGACCCGCTCGCATACCGTGGCGGCGCAGGGTGGAATCGCGGCGTCCCTGTCGAACATGGGTCCGGATCACTGGCAGTGGCACATGTATGACACCGTCAAGGGGTCGGACTGGCTGGGTGATACGGACGCGATGGAATACCTCGCCCGTGAAGCGCCCAAGGCGGTGTACGAGCTGGAACATTACGGCGTGCCGTTTTCCCGCACCGAAGAGGGCAAGATCTATCAGCGCCCCTTTGGTGGTCACACGACCGAATTCGGTGAAGGCCCGCCCGTGCAGCGCACCTGTGCCGCCGCTGACCGGACCGGTCACGCGATCCTGCACACGCTTTATGGGCAAAGCCTGAAGCAGAAGGCCGAGTTCTATATCGAATATTTCGCCATCGACCTGATCATGTCGGAAGATGGCGTCTGTCAGGGTGTCGTCTGCTGGAAGCTGGACGATGGCACGATGCATGTGTTCAACGCCAAGATGGTGGTGCTGGCGACGGGCGGCTATGGCCGCGCCTATTTCAGCGCGACATCCGCCCATACCTGCACCGGCGACGGCAACGGGATGGTGGCGCGGCAGGGTCTGCCCTTGCAGGACATGGAATTCGTCCAGTTCCACCCCACCGGCATCTATGGCGCGGGCTGCCTGATCACCGAGGGCGCGCGCGGCGAGGGCGGCTATCTGACCAATTCGGAAGGCGAGCGGTTCATGGAACGCTATGCGCCGACCTACAAGGATCTGGCCAGCCGCGATGTGGTGTCCCGCTGCATGACGATGGAGATCCGCGAGGGGCGCGGTGTCGGCCCGGATGGTGATCACATCCACCTGCACCTGAACCACCTGCCGCCCGAGGCACTGCATCTGCGTCTGCCCGGTATTTCGGAAAGCGCGCGCATCTTCGCCGGTGTGGACGTGACCAAGGAACCGATCCCGGTGCTGCCGACCGTGCATTACAACATGGGCGGTATCCCCACCAACTATTGGGGCGAAGTGCTGAACCCGACCGCTGACGATCCCGACCGGATCGTGCCCGGCCTGATGGCCGTGGGCGAGGCGGGCTGTGCCTCGGTGCATGGGGCGAACCGTCTTGGCTCGAACTCCTTGATCGACCTTGTGGTCTTTGGCCGCGCCGCCGCGATCAAGGCGGGGCAGGTCGTGACGGCGGGCGCGCCGAACCCCAAGGCGAACCCGGCCTCGATCGAGTATGCGTTCACCCGTTTCGACGGTCTGCGCCATGCCAAGGGCAATATCGGCACTGCCGAGCTGCGGCTTGAGATGCAAAAGACGATGCAGGCCGATGCGGCCGTGTTCCGCACCGACAAGACGCTGGCTGAAGGTGTCGCCAAGATGACCGCCGTGGCGGGCAAGATGGATGACATCAAGGTCACCGACCGCAGCCTGATCTGGAACTCCGACCTGATGGAGACGCTGGAGCTGACCAACCTGATGCCCAACGCGCTGGCCACCATCGTGGGGGCCGAGGCGCGCAAGGAATCGCGTGGCGCGCATGCCCATGAGGATTATCCCGACCGGGATGATGCCAACTGGCGCAAGCATACCATCGCGCGGGTCGATGGCACCAAGGTGGATCTGAGCTATCGCCGGGTCGTGACCGAGCCTCTGACCAAGGAAGCCGAAGGCGGGATCGACCTGAAGAAAATCGCGCCCAAGGCGCGGGTCTATTGAGCCGCCGCACGGGGATAAACGCCCTGCGCGGGCTGTCGGTGGCGGTGCTTTGCGCCGCCACGCTGGCCGCCTGCACGCCGGCCGATCAGGACAGGCTAACCCGCGACGCCGCACGCGCCGCGATCACGCCGGTTCTGGTGGACCGCTTCCCCGGTGTGCCGGTGGCGCCTGCGGTGGATTGCATCGTCGACAATGCGAACAGCCGTGAATTGCTGTCGCTTGCGGCGGACAGCATCACCGGCCCCACGGCGAATACGGTGGAACTTGTGACAAATATCGTGTCCCGGCCGGACACGCTCAATTGCCTGCTGGCCAATGGCCTGCCAGCCCTTCTGTGACGGGAGAGACATCATGGTGCAACTGACACTGCCGAAGAACAGCCGGATGCGGACCGGCAAGACATGGCCCAAGCCCGAAGGCGCCAAGAATATCCGCACCTTCAAGATCTATCGCTGGAACCCCGATGACGGGGAAAACCCGCGGCTGGATACCTATCACGTTGATCTGGACACCTGCGGGCCGATGATTCTGGACGCGCTGATCAAGATCAAGTCCGAGATCGACCCCACGCTGACCTTCCGCCGCTCGTGCCGCGAAGGGATTTGCGGGTCCTGCGCGATGAATATCGACGGGATCAACACGCTGGCCTGTCTGCATGGCATGGATGACGTGAAGGGCGATGTGAAGATCTATCCGCTGCCGCATATGCCGGTCATCAAGGACCTGATCCCCGACCTCACGCATTTCTATGCGCAGCATGCCTCGATCATGCCGTGGCTTGAGACCAAGACCAACCGCCCCGCGAAAGAGTGGCGCCAGTCGGTCGAGGATCGCGAAAAGCTGGACGGGCTTTATGAATGCGTGATGTGCGCCTGCTGCTCGACCTCCTGCCCGTCTTATTGGTGGAATGGCGATCGGTATCTGGGGCCGGCCGCGCTTCTGCATGCCTATCGCTGGATCATCGACAGCCGGGATGAGGCGACGGGCGAGCGTCTGGACGAGTTGGAAGACCCGTTCAAACTCTATCGTTGCCACACGATCATGAACTGCGCCAAGACCTGCCCCAAGGGTCTGAACCCGGCCAAGGCGATTGCCGAGATCAAGAAGATGATGGTCGAACGGACCGTTTAATTCGGACGTCGCTTGAGTATTTGAAGCAAGATGAAAGGGGCGGGCGCGATGGCCTGCCCTTTTCGCTTTTCAGAAGGAATGTGTCATGGTCGTCGTTGTCGGGCTGATCATCGCTTTCGTGCTGGTCGCGATTTTCGCGCGGCGCGGGGTGCGGATGTGTCGCTGGCGGATGGACAGGACACGGGATCGCGACGGGTTGCAGTTCTTTCGTTGCGCGGCCTGCGGGGCCGAGGTGCTTGTCCCGCCCGGAAAGATGCCGCAGGATTGCCGAGATCCGCGCCGCGCGGGACAAGGATGAGAGGGACCATGCAAGAGCCAGCCGATGCCGCCGCACGCCGTGCCGTAAACCCCGTGATCTGCTATCCGGTGGAGAGTTTGGCGGCGCCCGATCTGACGCTTTATGCGGGGTTTCGGGCCGCGGCGGTGAAGACGGGTGAAGTCGTCGTGCCGCCACGCGATGCGGCGACTTTCCGGGTGCCGGCAGGCGGGTTCTTTCGGATCTCTTCGATTGACGGCCCGCAGGTGGGCGATCTGAACCTGTGGAACGCCGATGATCTGGGCGAGAGGTTCTACAGCGGCAAGACCCGCGCGCTGCATGGCACGCATGTGACGACCGGGCAGCGGTTGTGGTCCAGCTTTCCCGGCTTGCGGCCCATGGCCACGATCGTGGCCGATACGCTGGGCTGGTATGGCAAGGACGCGTTCGGCGGGTCGGTGCATGATGTGATCGGCACGCGCTGCGATCCTTATACGCATAACCTGTTGTCGGGGGGGCAGTACCACCATTGCTGCCATTCCAACCTGACCCGCGCGCTGGCCGATGCGACGGGGCTGTCGCTGTCCGAGGCGGAGGGGCATGTCCATGACGTGCTCAATGTCTTCATGTGCACCGGGTTCACCCGCGATACGGGGCAGTATTTCATGAAGGCCAGCCCTGTGCGGCCGGGCGACTATCTGGAGTTTTTCGCGGAAATCCCTTTGCTGGGCGCTCTGTCGGCCTGTCCGGGGGGCGACTGTTCGTCGGAACATTCCTCGGATCAGGCGGCGTGTCATCCGCTTCTGATCGAGATGTTCGAGACACCCGCCGCCCGCTTGGGCGATTGGGCCAGCCCGCCGCCCAATGCCTATGACCGCAGCCACGGGCGGTAGGGTCAGGCGTCCGGGAAAGCGGCTTGCAGCGCGATTTCTACCATGTCGCCAAAGCTACCTTGGCGTTGATCGGCGGGCAGGGCGGCCCCCGTCAGCAGGTGGTCGGATACGGTCAGCACCGCCAGCGCGCGCACCTTGTGCCGCAGGGCGAGGTTGTACAACTCTGCCGCCTCCATCTCGACGCCCAGGATGCCGTGGCGTGTCATGATCTCGTTCAGGTCGGGGCGTTCGTCGTAGAACACATCTGCGGAATAGATGCCGCCCACATGGGTGGGCACGCCCCGCGCCTCGGCCGCAGTCACGGCGGCGCGCAGCAGCGACCAATCGGCATGGGGGGCAAAATTCAGTTCGCGGAAGATGCCCGAGGATGGGGTGGAAAGTGTCGTGGCCGCCATCGCGATGATCACGTCGCGGATCGCCACATGCGCCTGCATCGCCCCGCAGGAGCCGATGCGGATCAGGGTTTTCGCGCCATAGTCGCGGATCAGTTCGTTTGCATAGATCGACAGCGACGCCATCCCCATGCCCGAGCCGTGGATCGTCACGCGGTTCCCGCGCCAGAGACCGGTATAGCCCAGCATCCCGCGCACCTCGTTGACCAGACGGGCCTCGGACAGAAAGGTTTCGGCAGCCCATTTGGCGCGCAGCGGATCGCCGGGCATCAGGACGGTCTCAGCGATCTCGCCGGGTTGGGCACCGATATGGATGGTCATTTCTGTCGTCCTTCTAGCGCGAATACTTGATGAAAGGCGTAAGCTTCGCGATGCGGTCATACAACTGCCGCGCGGTCGTGTTGAAGTCCTGCGTCATCCAGTAGACGGCGGGGGTGCCACGGCGGTCGGCCTCGGCATAGACCGCCTCGATCAGGGCGCGGCCCACGCCCTGTCCGCGCACATCCGGGTCGGCATAGAGGTCTTGCAGGTAGCAGACATCCTCGATGCGCCAGTTATGGGCGTGCCAGATCATGTGGACCAGACCCACGGCGCGGCCATCCAGATCGGCGATGAAGCAGCACCGCTCCGGTTGGGCGGGGTCAAGCTGGCGCGCGAAGGTGGTCTGAAAGATCTCGTCGGGCAGCGTGGTGTCATAGAAGGCCAGATAAGCCGTCCAGAGGCGACGCCATTCTGGTTCATCGGCGGCGATCAGGGGGCGGATGGTCAACGGCATGGGCAGGGTTCCTTGCAAGGGTTGACCCATGTTGACGGCAGGTTTCGTCGGGGTGCAAGGGGAACTGCGCGGAATACCGCCCCTTTGCAGGGCGCAGGGCGGCATGAACCTGCCCGTCCTCTTGGCGCGGGTTTGCACAGGAGGGGCGGGTTGACCATGTTGGCTGGGCGAGGCGGGCCAATGCCCTGCCAGACAACCCGAAACACTGGAGGCATCCATGACACTGACGACACACCGTAGCCTGAAAGCCCTGTTCCTGAGCGCATCCGTTGCCGCTCTGAGCCTTGGGGCGGTGGCGCCGGTCGCCGCGCAAACGGCCGCTCCTGCACCCGAAACGCAATCGGCCCCGCAGGTCGAGATGACCGATGCGAAACTGGAGGCCTTTGTGACAGCGCTTCTGGGAGTCGAAGAGGTGCGGCAGGATTATACGCCACAGATCGAAGCCGCGACCGATGAGGCGCAGCAGACCGAACTGGTCAATCAGGCCAATGCCGAGATCATCGAGAAGATCGAAGCGGTGCCGGATCTGACCGTGGATGAATATGTGACGATCGCACAGGTCGCGCAGCAGGATCAGGCGCTGGGTGAGCGGATCGCCATGATGGTCGAGGCACAGACGACCGGCGCGACGCAGACAGAGTGATCTGTCGATCCAACCGGAAAGGGGGCCTCGCGGCCCCCTTTTTCTTTGCCTTGAGTGGCGATCATTCGGCAGCGACAGCCTTGGGGTCGGCCAGCGTGACGATATCCATCATGATCGTGTTCAACTCGAAATCCTTGGGCGTGTAGACGCGGGCGACGCCCATTTCAGCCAAGCGTTTCGCGTCGTCCTCGGGGATGATCCCGCCCACGACCACGGGGATATGGCCAAGACCCGCCGCGCGCAGGCGGTCCATCAGATCGGCCATCAGCGGCATATGCGAGCCGGACAGGATCGAGAGGCCGACGACATGGGCCTGCCCTTCGCTGGCGGCTTTCACGATCTCTTCGGGGGTCAGGCGGATACCTTCATAGTCGATCTCCATCCCGCAGTCGCGGGCGCGGAAGGCGATCTGCTCGGCCCCGTTGGAATGGCCGTCCAGCCCCGGCTTGCCCACCAGAAAGCGCAGGCGGCGGCCCAGCTTGTCGGACACGGCGTTCACCGCGTCGCGGATATCGTCCAGCCCTTCGGTCTTGTTGCTGACGGAACGCGACACGCCGGTGGGGCCGCGATACTCGCCGAACACCGCGCGCATCTGGGCGGCCCATTCGCCGGTGGTGACGCCCGCTTTGGCGGCCTTGATCGAGGGTTCCATGATGTTGCAGCCCTCCTTGGCGGCGGCGCGCAGGTCGGCCAGCGCCTCGGCCACGGCTTTCGCGTCGCGGGTGTTGCGCCAGTCGTTCAGGCGGCCGATCTGTTCCGCCTCGACCGCCGGATCGACGGTCATGATCCCGCCGTCCCCGGTCATCAGTGGCGAGGGTTCGCCCTGCTGCCATTTGTTCACGCCCACCACGATGGTTTCATTCCGCTCGATCCGGTTCAGGCGCTCGGCGTTGCTGTCCACCAGACGCGATTTCATGTATTCGATGGCGCTGATCGCGCCGCCCATGCTGTCAAGGTTCGCCAGCTCCGCCCGCGCGCCTTCCTTCAGCGCCTCGACCTTGCGGTCCACGGCGGGGTTGCCGTCGAACAGATCGTCATATTCCAGAAGGTCCGTCTCATAGGCCATGATCTGCTGCATCCGCAGCGACCATTGCTGATCCCATGGGCGCGGCAGGCCCAAAGCCTCGTTCCACGCGGGCAATTGCACGGCGCGGGCGCGGGCGCGTTTGGACAGGGTCACGGCCAGCATCTCGATCAGGATGCGGTAGACGTTGTTTTCAGGTTGCTGTTCGGTCAGGCCAAGGCTGTTGACCTGCACGCCGTAACGGAAGCGGCGGAATTTCGGATCGCTCACGCCATAGCGGGTTTCGCAGATTTCATCCCACAGATCGACGAAGGCGCGCATCTTGCACATCTCGGTGACAAAACGGATGCCCGCGTTCACGAAGAACGAGATCCGGCCCACAAGCTGCGGGAAATCCGCGGCGGGCACCTTGCCCTTCAGATCGTCCAACACGGCGGTGGCGGTGGCCAGCGCGAAGGCCAGTTCCTGTTCCGGCGTCGCACCCGCCTCTTGCAGGTGATAGGAACACACGTTCATCGGGTTCCATTTGGGCACATGGGTATAGCAATAGGCCGCGACATCGGTGATCAGGTGCAAGGAGGGTTTCGGCGGCAGGATATAGGTGCCGCGGCTCAGGTATTCCTTGATGATGTCGTTCTGCACGGTCCCTTGCAGCTTGCTGATATCGGCGCCCTGTTCCTCGGCCACCGCGATATAGAGGGCGAGCAGCCACGGGGCCGTGGCGTTGATCGTCATCGAGGTATTCATCTGTTCCAGCGGGATCGCGTCGAACAGCGTCCTCATGTCGCCCAGATGACAAACCGGCACGCCGACCTTGCCCACCTCGCCGCGCGCCAGAATGTGGTCGCTGTCATAGCCCGTCTGCGTGGGCAGATCGAAGGCAACCGACAGGCCCGTCTGTCCTTTGGCCAGATTCGAGCGATAGAGCGCGTTCGAGGCCTTGGCCGTGGAGTGGCCGGCATAGGTGCGGAAAAGCCAGGGCTGGTCTTTTTGCGTCTGGGTCATGGGGCCTCGCGGGTCATCTGGTGAATCGGGGTCGGCAACTTTGTTGCGTCCCCGCGTTGATACTTGGAATTTTATGGCGCTGTCAATTCGCTGCATTGCGGCATGGGACGCGGCGTCGTCCGCCTCCGCATTTGATTTACCTCTGACCGGATTCGCGCCATTGTCGCGCATATGGGTGCAACCGTTGAAATGCCTGTCTGGCTGCTGGTCCTGATCCTGCTTTTCGCGGGCGTGACCTTTGCATCGCATTTCCTGTTCCCGTCCGTGCGATGGTTCTTCCGCAAACGCGCCGAGCGGGTCATCGACGAATTGAACAAGCGGCTGGAGCGGCCGATCCAGCCGTTCAAGCTGGCGCGGCGCTATGACATGATCCAGCGCCTGATCTATGACCCCGAGGTGCTGCGTGCCGTGGCCGCCCATGCCGCAAGCGAAGGCGTGCCCGAGAACGTGGCCTTCGAGCAGGCGCGGCGCTATGCGCGGGAAATCGTGCCCTCGTTCAGCGCCAGCGCCTATTTCGGGGTGGCGACGCGGCTGGCCAAGCTGATCTCGACCTCGCTTTATCGGGTGCGGCTGGGCCATTACGCGGGTGACGCGCTGGCGCAGGTGGACCGGGACGCGACGGTGGTCTTTGTCATCAACCACCGCAGCAACATGGATTATGTGCTGGTCACCTATCTGGCGGCCGAACGCTCGGCCCTGTCCTATGCGGTGGGGGAATGGGGCCGGGTCTGGCCACTCAGCGCGCTGATCCGGGCTATGGGGGCCTATTTCATCCGGCGCAAGCGGTTCGGCCCGCTCTACAAGGCGGTGCTGTCGCGCTATGTGCAACTGGCGACCGAGGCGGGGGTGACGCAGGCGGTGTTCCCCGAAGGCGGGTTGAGCCTGACCGGGGCGATTGCGCCGCCCAAGCGCGGGATCCTGAAATATATCGTGGAAGGCCATGATCCGACGGCGCGCGACGTGGTTTTCGTGCCTGTTGCGGTGAATTACGACCGTGTGCTGGAGGACCGGGTGCTGGTCGCCGCCCATGAGGCGGGCGAGCGGCGGTTCACCGCACGGCTGAGCACGGTGCTGGGCTTTCTGGTCAGGATGCTGCGCCTGCGGTTCAAGGGGCAGTTCCACAGGTTCGGCTATGCCTCGGTCAGTTTCGGCGAGCCGCTGTCGCTCAAGGCATTCGGGACGGATGTGCCGGCACTGGCGGATGAGCTGATGGCCCGCATCGCAGCAGAAGTGCCGGTGCTGCCGGTGCCCCTGGTGGCGACAGCGCTGTTGCAGGCGGAAGAACCGCTGAACCGGGCCGAACTGGACCGTGCCGTGCGCGCGCTGGTCGAAGATCTGCCGGAAGCGCATCTGCATATGCCCCGGCAGGATGTGGGCTATCTGATCGAGGTCGGGTTGCGGATGCTGATCCTGCGCCATCTGGTGGAAGAGGATGGCGGGTTCCTTGTGGTGACCCCGGCGGCGCGCCCGCTGTTGGCGTTCTATGCCGCTTCCATCGCGCATCTCTTTCGCAGTCGCAGCGCATAGGCGCTGTCATGCTGCAACTGCTCGGTTATAAAATTACAAAAACATGCTTATTGCAGTTGCATTATTACGCGGCCAACTTTATTCCCAAGGTCAGATCCGCGATTCTGCATTGCGGCATGACAAGACACACTTGGAACAGTGACCAAAACGGAGGTTGAGATGGCTCTGGATACGCATACCGGGATCGCGCCCTATGACGCGCCGGAAAAGGACCTCTATGAAATCGGTGAAATGCCGCCTTTGGGTTATGTGCCCAAGAAGATGTATGCCTGGGCGATCCGCCGCGAGCGGCATGGCGAACCGGAAAAAAGCTTTCAGGTCGAGGTTGTCGATACATGGGAGATCGACAGCAACGAGGTGCTGGTCCTCGTGATGGCAGCAGGCGTCAACTATAATGGTGTCTGGGCCGGACTGGGCCAGCCCATCAGCCCCTTTGACGGGCACAAGCAGCCGTTCCACATTGCCGGGTCGGATGCGTCGGGGATCGTGTGGAAGGTGGGTTCTGCCGTCAAGACATGGAAGGTCGGCGACGAGGTCGTGGTGCATTGCAATCAGGACGATGGCAATGACGAGGAATGCAACGGCGGCGATCCGATGATGTCGCCCACCCAGCGGATCTGGGGCTATGAGACACCGGACGGGGCCTTCGCGCAGTTCACCCGCGTGCAGGCGCAGCAGTTGATGCCGCGCCCCAAGCACCTGACATGGGAGGAAAGCGCCTGCTATACGCTGACGCTGGCCACCGCCTATCGGATGCTGTTCGGCCATGCGCCGCACGAGTTGAAGCCCGGCCAGAACGTGCTGGTCTGGGGCGCGTCCGGCGGTCTGGGCTCCTATGCGATCCAGTTGGCGAATACGGCCGGGGCCAATGCCATCGGCGTGATCTCGGAAGAGGACAAGCGCGAGTTCGTGATGGCGATGGGCGCCAAGGGCGTGATCAACCGCAAGGATTTCAATTGCTGGGGTCAGATGCCCACGGTGAATACGCCCGAATATAACGAGTGGCTGAAAGAGGCGCGCAAGTTCGGCAAGGCGATCTGGGACATCACCGGCAAGGGTGTGAACGTCGATATGGTCTTCGAACATCCCGGCGAGGCGACATTTCCTGTCTCTACCCTGATCTGCAAGAAGGGCGGGATGGTCGTGATCTGTGCGGGCACCAGCGGTTTCAATTGCACCTTCGACGTGCGCTACATGTGGATGCACCAGAAGCGTCTTCAGGGCAGCCACTTCGCCCATCTGAAACAGGCCAGCGCCGCCAACAAGCTGATGATCGAGCGGCGGCTTGACCCCTGCATGTCCGAGGTCTTTCCCTGGTCCGACATCCCGATGGCGCATACCAAGATGCTGCGCAACCAGCACAAGCCGGGCAACATGGCCGTTCTGGTGCAGGCCCCCCGCACGGGGTTGCGCACGGTCGAAGACGTGCTGGAGGCCGGGCGCGGCTGAAACTGACAGTTAACTGTCAAGTCACTCGGAAAGTTGACACTTGGACCCGCGATTCGGTTAACGGATCGCGGGTTTGTCGTTTACCACTGTTCCGCGCCAGTGATTTCAAGCACTTGTCTGTCTTGATCCCACCAGTTCGGGGGGGCTTGAATTCGTGGGTAGGGTCCATTTGCGCCTTGTGGCTATAGTGGGACATGGCCTCAGGGCCCTGTCCTGCCGCACCGCGCCTTCGTCGCGTTAATCATTCCTTAACCGGTTGAGGAGCACTGTCATCATGCAGAACGAATGGCTTCTGGATGTCATCGCGGATCTGAAAACCTTTGCAGGTGAAAACGGCATGGAGCAGTTGGCGCGGCACCTTGAAGAGACCCGCGAGATCGTCCTGACCGAGATGTCATCCAGTCGCGGGGAGGCGCCGGTGGCGTTGCCGATGGATGAGAAGCGGACTGGAGCAGATACTTGAAACGGTCGAACATGCGACCGCACCGCAGGATATGCAAAGCGCCATCGAGGCGCTGAGAGACGCCTTTGGCGTCAACCACATGGTCTATCATTGGGTCAGCGCCGCCGGGCAGCAATATGGCTGCGGCACCTATGCGCCCGATTGGGTCGCCCGCTATCTGGAACGCGACTATCTGCGGATCGACCCCGTGGTGCAGGGCTGCATGCAGAACTTCCAGCCACAGGACTGGAAGCGCTTGGACTGGAGCGGCAAGGCGCAAAGGGCCTTTCAGGCGGATGCCATCGCCCATGGTGTCGGACGGCAGGGATTCTCGATTCCGATCCGCGGACCGAACGGGCAGTTTGCGCTGTTCACGGTCAACCACGATGCCGATGATGCCACTTGGTCGGCCTTCGCGCAGCGCCACGGGCGCGACCTGATCCTGATCGCGCATTATTTCAACTCGAAGGCGCTGGAGTTCGAACCCGGTCGCAGCCCCCCGCCCGCGCAGGCCCTCTCGCCGCGCGAGATCGACGCCATGACCCTGCTGGCCATGGGCTATAGCCGGGCGCAGGTGGCCAACTCGCTGTCGATCTCGGAACATACGCTGCGGGACTACATCGAAAGCGCGCGGTTGAAGCTGGGCGCGCTGAACACCACCCATGCCGTGGCCCGCGCTATCAGTCGCGGCTTGATCGTGGTCTAGCGCGCCGCCCTTCTCCGTTCGCTGGGCCAAGGCCCTGTTAACCAGATCAGCCTAGAGCTGCGCCCTCCAACCAGAGGAGGCCAGCGATGCTGCGCTATGTGACGGCAGGGGAATTGACGCAGTATCCCGTTCTGCGTGACACGATGTTCCGGGACCGGGCCGCGCAATTCTCGGACCGGTTGGGCTGGTCCGTTGCCGTCGATGCGGGCGGGTTCGAGCGGGATCAATATGATGCGCTGGACCCGCTCTATGTGATCTGGGAGCAGGCTTGCGGGCATCATGGCGGGTCGATGCGCTTTCTGCCCACCATGGGACGTTGCATGGTGAACGAGCATTTTGCCCATCTGAACGCCGGTGCCCCGGTGCAGCACCCGCTGATCTGGGAATGCACGCGTTTCTGTCTGGCCCCCGGTGCCGGATCGCAGGTGGCCGCCGCCCTGATGCTGGCCGGTGGCGAATTGCTGGAACGGCAGGGGCTGCGGCATTTCGTGGGCGTGTTCGACGCCAATATGGAGCGGATCTATCGCCGGATCGGGTCCTGTCCGCAGGTTCTGGGCCATGCGGGCGAGGGGCGTGCGCGGGTCAGTCTGGGGCTGTGGTCGCTGACGCCCCCGGCGCGGGCCCGGGTGGCGCGGCGGGCGGGACTATCTGCGGCGCTGTCCGCGCTGTGGTATCGCCGCGCCTTCGGAGGGGCAGAGGACACAGGTGGCGTGATCGCGGGCTCTGGCCCTTGGCGCGGGGCGGCTGTAGGGTCGCGCCATGACCCTGCCCGCTGTGACATTTTCTGAAGATCAGGCCGAAGCCTTTGACCGTATCGCCGGTGCCCTGCGCGGCGTGGGCGTCGATCTGGAAGAGGGTGTCCTGACCCCCGCGACTGAGGGGGCGTCGCGTGTCTTGGCCGTGATCGGCAAGGCCGGGTCGGGCAAGACCCTGCTGCTGGCCGAACTGACCCGCGCCCTAGAGGCGGCAGGGGTGGAGCTGGTGTCCGGCGATTACGAGGGCAAGCGCCGCAAGGACCGGCGCACGCTGGCGATTCTGGCCCCCACGAACAAGGCGGCCTCGGTGCTGCGGAACCGTGGTGTCCCCGCGACGACGATCCACCGCATCATCTATACCCCCGTCTATGATCCCGAATACGAGCGTGTCGCCGAATGGCTGGCCGGCAATGGCGAGCGCCCCGAGATCGAGGGGCTGACCGATGTGGCGCTGGAACGGGCGCTGGCGTTCTACCAGATCCACAAGTCCATCCCCGGTGCCTTGGCGGCGGCGGGTCTGCGCGGGTCGGATTTCATCACCGGCTGGAAGCGGCGGGAAGAGCCTTTGGACATTGGGTTGGTCGATGAATCCTCGATGCTGGACGAGCGGCAGTTCACCGACCTCAAGGATATTTTCCCGACCCTGATCCTGTTCGGCGATCCGGCGCAGTTGGCCCCCATCAATCAGTCCGGCGGGATGGTGTTTGACAGCCTGCCCGCCCCTGCGCGTCTGGAGTTGAATCGCATCCACCGTCAGGAAGCGGATAACCCGATCCTTGATCTGGCCCATGCGCTGGCCGATCCCGCCCTGACTTTCGAGGATTTCGAACGGATGGTGGAACAGGCCGCCGCCCGCGATGACCGCGTGATCTGGGGCCAGCGGGTCGAGGTGGATCTGATGGCCCGCAGCCCGGTGCTGGTCTGGCGCAATGCCACGCGCATCCGGCTGATCCATGCCTTCCGCGCCGTGCATGGCGCGCCCGAGGATGAGCTGCTGGAGGGCGAGCCGCTGATCTGCGACGGGCTGGAACTGCCCTTGAAACATCGCAAGAAGCGGCTGGATCTTGAGGCGCGGGGCCTGATCAAGGGGGCGCAGGTGATCTATCTGGGCGCAGGGCGCAAGCCCGGTTTCTCGCGCCTGCATGTCATCGGGGCCGAAGATCCGCAGGTCAACGCGGCCTCCATCGTCAAGATCGAGAAGCCGGACGAGGAAGAACCCTTCATCCCCTATGCCGCCAAGATGGGCGCGACCTTTCTGCACGGGGCGGCGGTCACGATCCACAAGGCGCAGGGCAGCCAGTGGGAAAACGTGCAGGTTTTCGCCCCCGATCTTTATGCCGCCGCGCGCATGGGCCGGTCCGAGGCGGGGCAGCCCCTGTGGAAGCGGCTGGCCTATGTGGCGATCACCCGCGCGCAGGAGCGGCTCTATTGGGTGGTGCGCAACCGGCTGTCGAAACCGTCGGGGCCGCTCAGGGTGGATGACCTCAAGGCGATGGCAGCTCCGGCGCTGAGCCTTGAGATGCAGGAGGAGGCAGAGCTATGAAATCCATCATCATCACGGGTGCCAGCGCCGGAATAGGCGCCGCCTGTGCCACGGCCTTTCTTGAGGCGGGCTGGCGCGTCGGTCTGGTCGCGCGCCGCCCTGATGCGCTGGAGGCTGTGGCCAAAGGCCATGACGGGGCGGTGGTGCTGCCCTGCGACGTCACGGACCCGGATGCGGTGGATGCGGCGTTCAACGCCTTTGCCGCGCAAACGGGCCGTCTGGATGTGCTGTTCAACAACGCGGGCAGTTTCGGCCGCGCCGCCCCCATCGACGAACTGGGTGTCGATGAGTGGCGTCAGGTCGTGGATGTGAACCTGCACGGGATGTTTCTATGTGCCCGCGCGGCCTTTCGCCTGATGCGCGCACAAGACCCGCAGGGCGGGCGGATCATCAACAACGGCTCGATTTCCGCCCATGCGCCGCGCCCTTTCTCGGTGGCCTATACCACCACGAAACACGCGATTACCGGGCTGACCAAAAGCCTGTCGCTGGACGGGCGCGCCTTTGACATCGCCTGCGGGCAGATCGACATCGGCAATGCCCGCACCGAGCTTCTGGAAGGGATCATCGCCGCCAATCCCGGCGATGCGCCGCCCACGATGGATGTGGCCGATGTGGCGCGCGCCGTGTTGCAGATGGCGGCCCTTGGCCCCGAGGCGAATGTCCAGTTCATGACCATCCTCGCGACCAAGATGCCCTATATCGGGCGCGGCTGACGCCCTGTTTCTTCTTGCTGAAAATATCCAAAGGGCCACAGCCGCCGCTGCGCGCGGGCCTGCGGGATCAGCCCTGCCGCAGCACCACGCGGAAGAAGGCCGAGGCGCCCCAGCCCGCCAGAATGGCAATGGCCAGTGACATCAGCCCGTAGATCAGGGGCTGTTGATGGGCGAGGGTGAAGAGATAGCGTTCCAACCCGACCTTGCGGACGTCGATCTCGGTTTCATACTGGGCGACGACCTCGCCGTCGCGGGCCAGGAAGATGCGGGTCAGGTAGTCGCCTTCGGTCAGGTTGGCGGGCAGGCTGATCGAGGCGCGGAACAGGGTCTGTTCCTGCACCTCGACCGCGCTTTCCAGCAGGGCATAAAGGCCGTTCTCGGTGCGGATGCGGATCAGGGCTTCGGTAAAGGTCTGCGCGTCCCCGACGGTTTCGGGTGCGCCGACCGACCGGATCGCCAGCGGGATCGACACGCGGTGGCGCAGGTTCTCGGTCTGTGACAACACCTCGGACAGCGGGCCGGTCGTGGCCACGGCATAGAACGAGGGGGCGCGGTCGATCTCGACCGCGGCGGTGTTGATCCACAGACCCAGCCGCCTGTCCTTGCGCCGGATCGTCAGCGGGGTAGAGGGGCCTGAGATGGTGACGATCACATCCAGATCGCCCTCGGGGATGGCGACCTCACGCTTGATGGCGCCGAAAATCAGGATGTCCGAGCCCGAGAAATTGGTCGAGATCGAGATACTGCTCTGGCTGAGGCCCATCACCACCTCTTCCGCCAGCGCGGTGCGGGGCGCGACCAGTGCGAGCAAGCCAAGGGCAAGGGTCAACAGGCCAGCCGGAAGGATGCGCGACGGGATCATGCCCCACCCCCTTCCGCGCCGATGGAGTAAAGCTCGGACGGCATCAGAAGCAGATCCAGCGCCAGCTTGCCGCAGACCGCCAGCACAAGGATCGCCAGCAGGATGCGCAACTGCTCGGCCTTCAGCTTGACGCCGATCCGCGCGCCGATCTGCGCGCCGATCACACCGCCCAGCAGCAGCAGCACCCCCAGCACCACATCAACGGTCTGGTTGGTGATCGCGTGCAGCATCATGGTGAAGGCGGTGACGAAGATGATCTGGAACAGCGATGTGCCGATCACGACCTTGGTGGGCATGCCCAGAAGGTAGATCATCGCGGGCACCATGATGAAGCCGCCCCCGACGCCCATGATCGCGGTCAGGATACCCACGCTGACCCCGATCAGCACCGGCGGGATCAGCGAGATATACAGCCCGGATGTGCGAAAGCGCATCTTGAAGGGCAGCACATGCACCCAGTTGCGGTGCCGTCGCTTGGCACTGCCGCCCGCGCCACCCGCCTTGCGCGCCTTGCGGATCGCGTTCAGGCTTTCGACGAACATCAGCGTGCCGATGATGCCAAGGAAAAAGACATAGAACAGCGTCACCAGCAGATCGACCTGCCCCAGCGCCTTGAGGTAGTTGAACACCATCACGCCGATGCCCGCGCCGATCATGCCGCCACCCAGCAGGACGGTGCCCATCCTCAGGTCCACGGTCTTGCGCCTGAGATGGGCCAGCACACCCGAGAAGGACGAGGCGACGATCTGGTTGGTTCCCGTGGCCACGGCCACGGCCGGAGGGATGCCGATGAAGAACAGCAGCGGCGTCATCAGGAAGCCGCCGCCCACGCCGAACATGCCCGACAGCACACCCACGATCCCGCCCAGACCCAGCAGCAGGTAGGCATTGACCGACACTTCGGCTATGGGAAGGTAGATCTGCATGGCTATCCCTAGCGCGCTGCGGCTTCAAAAGGCAAGCGGAGCGGGGCGAATTTCGCCTCAGGTCTGATCCTGCGGGGCGATCTGGACTTATTCGCCGTGCTCAGCGCTCTTTCACATAGGGTTGGCCCCCTGCGCGGGGGGGCACGGCCTTGCCGATGAAGCCCGCCAGAATCACCACCGTCAGGATATAGGGCAGCGCATCCATCGCCTGCACGGGCAAGGTGACAAAGCCCAGATCGAGGTTCTGGTAACGCAAGGCGATGGCTTGCAGAAAGCCGAACAGCAGCGTGGCATAGAGCGCATGCCAGGGTCGCCACTTGGCAAAGATCAGCGCGGCCAGCGCGATATAGCCGCGCCCGGCTGTCATGTCCTGCACAAAGCCCGCTTGCAGGGCGGTCGCCAGATAGGCCCCGGCCAGACCGCAGAGCAGCCCGCAGATCAGCACCGCGCTATAACGCAGCCGCACGACCGAGATCCCGGCGGTATCCACCGCTTCAGGGTTTTCGCCCACGGCGCGCAGGCGCAGACCGAACCGCGTGCGATAGAGGATCCACCATGTCAGCGGCACGCAGGCGAAAGCCACATAGACAAGGATCGAATGGCCGGAAATCAGCTCGGCATAGATCGGGCCCAGAACGGGCACCTCGCGCAGCGCCTCGGCCCCCGGCAGGCTGATCGGGCCGAAACGCCCGCTGGCCAGCAATGCGGGCGTGCGGCCCCCTTGCTGGAACCAGCTTTGCGCGATCAGCACGGTCAGCCCCGCGGCCAGAAAGTTGATCGCCACGCCTGAGATCAGCTGATTGCCCCGGAAGGTGATCGAGGCCAGACCGTGCAGCCCCGACAGCGCCAGAGAGGCGATGATACTCGCCCCCAGCCCCAGCCAGACCGATCCTGTCACGGCGGCAATGGCGGCGGAGAAGAAGGCGGCGGCCAGCATCTTGCCTTCAAGCCCGATGTCGAAAATGCCCGCGCGTTCACTGAACAGCCCCGCGAGGCAAGCCAGCAGCAACGGTGTCGCCAGCCGCACGGTGGAATCGAGCACTTGCAGGACGGTGATCAGATCCATCACGCGCCCCTCCGCCGCAGCGCCATGAAGATACGCTCCAGCGGCATGCGGACCATGTTGTCCAGCGCGCCGGTGAACAGGATCACCAACGCCTGAATCACGATGATCAGCTCACGCGGGATGGCTGTCCACAGCGCCAGTTCCGCGCCCCCCTGATAGAGAAAGCCGAACAGGATCGCCGCCAGAAACACCCCGAACGGATGGCTGCGCCCCATCAGGGCGACGGCGATGCCAATGAAACCGGCGCCTTCCGTCGCGTTCAGGACCAGACGCTCCGCCTCGCCCATGACGTTGTTGATGGCCATCATTCCCGCCAGCCCGCCCGAGATCAGCATGGTGATCACGGTGATCTTGGTGGGGCTGATCCCGGCATAGCGCGCGGCGGGTTCGGAATGGCCGAAGGCGCGGATCTCATATCCCAGACGGGTGCGCCAGATCAGCACCCAAACCAGCACACAGGCCAGAATGCCCACCAGAAACGAGATATTGGCCGGGGCGGCCTTGGAAAAGCTGATCCCCAGCGGGGCCAGAAGGTCATGCAGGCTGGGCAGGTTCGTGGCCTCGGGGAAACGCGCGGTTGAGGGGTCCATACCCCCGCGCGGCTTTAACGGCCCGACCAGCAGCCAGTTCAGGAACGCGGCGGCGATGAAGTTGAACATGATCGTTGTGATCACGATATGGCTGCCGCGTTTGGCCTGCAGCACGGCGGGCAGAAAGGCCCAGGCCGCGCCGAACAGTGCCGCCCCCACGGTTGATGCGATCAGCGCCAGCGACCAATGCGGCCACGGCAGGTAAAGGCAGACCAGCGCCACACCCAGCCCGCCCAGCATGGCCTGTCCCTCGCCGCCGATATTGAAAAGGCGGGCATGAAAGGCCACGGCCACGGCCAACCCGGTGAACATGAAGTTCGTCGCGTAATACAGCGTATAGCCCCAGCCATAGGTCGAACCCAGCGCGCCCTTGATCATCAGGTTCAGCGCGTTGATCGGGTCCTCGCCAATCGCCAGGATCACAAGCCCCGAGAGCACCGCCGCCAGCAGCAAGGAGATCAGCGGGATAAGCACGACATCGGCCCATTTCGGCATCCGCTCCATCAGGAGGCCTTTCCGGTTGAGACGCCGGCCATCATCAGGCCAAGCTCGCGGGCGCTCGCATCCTCGGCTGCGACCTCGCCCATGATGCGGCCATCGAAGATGACGGCGATACGGTCCGACAGCGCCATGATCTCGTCCAGTTCGACACTGACCAGAAGGATCGCCTTGCCCGCGTCACGCAGGGCGATGACCTGCTGATGGATGAATTCGATGGCCCCGATATCGACGCCGCGCGTGGGCTGGCCGATCAGCAAAAGGTCAGGGCCGCGCTCGATCTCGCGCGCCAGCACCACCTTTTGCTGATTGCCGCCCGAGAACGCCTTGGCGGGAAGGCGTGGATTGGGCGGGCGCACGTCGAAACGCTGCATCTGCGCTGCGGCGTGATCCAGAATGGCGGCGTTCCGCATCAGCGGGCCGCGTCCGATGGTCGGGTCGCGGTGATAGCCGAAGACCGAATTCTCCCACGCGGCATAATCCATGATCAGGCCCTTGCGCTGCCGATCCTCCGGCACATGCGCGATGCCCGCGGCGCGGCGGCTTTGCCCATCGGCATGGGGGCCGGTCAGATCAATGGGGGTGCCGTTCACCCGAACGGTGCCGGTGGCGGGCATCATGCCACCCAGCACCTCCAGCAATTCGGACTGCCCGTTGCCTGCGACCCCGGCCAGCCCCAGCACCTCGCCCGCGCGGATGGTGAAGGACACGCCGCGCAGGCGTTCAACCCCGGCGGCATCCACGACGCGCAGGTTATCCACGTCCAGCACGGGTTTGCCGGGGGTGGCGGGCGTTTTCTCGACCCGCAGCAGGACCTTGCGGCCCACCATCAGCTCGGCCAGTTGCGCGGGGCTGGTCTCGGCGGTCTTGACGGTCGCCGTCATCTCGCCCCGCCGCATGACGCTGACGGTATCGGTGATATCCATGATCTCGCGCAGCTTGTGGGTGATCAGGATGATCGTCTTGCCCTCGTCCCGCAGGTTGCGCAGGATGCGGAACAGGTGATCCGCCTCGGGCGGGGTCAGAACGCCGGTCGGTTCGTCCAGGATCAGGATATCCGCCTGCCGATACAGCGCCTTGAGGATCTCGACACGCTGCTGCATGCCGACACCGATATCCTCGATCACCGCATCGGGATCGACGTTAAGTTCATATTCCGTGGCCAGCGATTTCAACGAGGCGCGCGCCTTGGCCAGACTGGGGCGCAGCAGGCCGCCATCCTCGGCCCCAAGGATGATGTTCTCCAGCACCGTGAAATTCTCGACCAGCTTGAAATGCTGGAACACCATGCCGATGCCTGCGGCGATGGCCGCCTGGCTGTCGGGGATGGTGGTCTTTTGCCCACTGATGAAGATCTCACCCGCATCGGCCTTGTAGAACCCATAGAGGATCGACATCAGCGTGGATTTGCCCGCGCCATTCTCGCCGATGATGCCATGGATCGTGCCGGGCATGACGCGGATCGAAATGTCCTTGTTGGCCTGCACGGGCCCAAACGCCTTGGAGATGCCGCGCAGCTCGATCGCGGGCACCTGTGGATCAGGCGCGGCAGTGACCTGCCGCGCCGCGTCTGGTGTGTCTGCCGTCATCCTTAGAAGGTCAGGACCGGGCAGCTGTCGTCAGAGGTATAGTCATGCACGGTGATCTCGCCCGAGATGATCTTGGCCCGCGCGTCATCGACGGAGGCTTTCATCTCGTCCGACACCAGCGCCGCGTTGTTTTCGTCCAGCGCATAGCCCACGCCTTCAGCCGCCAGATCCAGCACTTCGACACCGGGTTCCAGATCGGCCCCGGCCTTCATGACGTTATACACCGCAACATCGACGCGCTTGAGCATCGAGGTCAGGACCTTGCCCGGATGCAGGTGGTTCTGGTTGCTGTCCACGCCGATGGACAGGATGCCTTCATCCGCGGCGGTTTGCAGCACGCCCACGCCGGTGCCGCCTGCGGCAGCATAGATCACATCCGCGCCCTGGCCGATCTGCGACAGGGTCAGCTCCGATCCCTTGACCGGGTCGTTCCACGCGGCGGGCGTGGTGCCGGTCATGTTGGCGATGATATTCGCATCCGCATTCACCGCCTTGACGCCCTGCGCATAGCCACAGGCGAATTTGCGGATCAGCGGCACGTCCATGCCGCCGATGAAGCCCACGGTGTTCGATTTGGAAGCCATCGCCGCCATCATGCCCACAAGGTAGGACCCTTCATGTTCGGTAAAGCCGATCACCTTGACGTTGGGCAGATCGACATAGCCGTCGATGGTCACGAACATGGTCTCGGGATAATCGGGTGCGACCTGCGCGATGGGATCGGACATGGCGAAACCCGTGGTCACGATGGGGTTGGCCCCTGCCTCGGCAAAGCGGCGCAGGGCCTGCTCGCGCTGGGCCTCGGACTGCATCACCGTCTCCAGATAGTTCCCGCCGGTTTCCGCCTTCCAGCGTTCGGCCCCGTTGAAGGCGGCTTCGTTGAAGCTTTTGTCGAACTTGCCGCCCAGATCGAAGATCAGGGCCGGTTCGGCCAGTGCGGCACCTGCGCTGAGGGCGGTGGCTGCGGCGGCGCCGAGGAATTTCTGCATCAGGGTCATGTTGGTCTCCCGTGGGTTGGCGGCGGCGGTGCTGGTTGCGTCGCACCCCGTCCGGCGATCTATAGGCTTTGATCAAAAGCCAGTTTAGGCCGCAGCGCCGGGGATGGGTCAACAGGAAACTGGAAGTTGACGTAGCGACTCCCGCGAAATCGTGAAGGTTGTCGCCACAGTCTCAGATGAGTGACCGCTCAAGGACAAGGGCATCCGCCGCCGGCCCCGCGGCGCGGTCATAATAGGCACGCCGTTGTCCGACCTGCGCATAGCCTGCGCCCAGATACAGCGTCAGCGCCGGGGTATTGTCTGCCGCCACTTCCAGAAAGGCGCGTGTCGCGCCGCGCGCGCGGGCCGCCGCGTGAAACCGCTCCAGCAGCGCGCGGGCCAGACCCTTGCGGCGGTGATCGGGATGGGTGGCTATGGTCAGAACCTCGGCCTCGTCCGCGATGATCCGGGTCAGAAGGATCGCGCGCGCATCCCCGAAGGCCATGACATGGGGGCTTGCGGTCAGACCGGCGAATTCCGCCTCGGACCAGGGACGGTCCAGCCGGTAGGCGGCGGCATGGACGGCGGCCATGCAGGCGGGTGTCGGGCCTTGGTCAGCGGGCGTCATCAGGCAGCATCACCGGAGGCGCGTCGCGGGCCGGGGCCGCATCGGCGGCACGGATATAGAGAGGCGCAGGCGCAAGCAGCGACGCGCCTACGATAAAACGGTTGCGGGCCACGCGGGCCATGGCCACCACCAGATCGGCGGGCGCGGGCGGCAGCGCCAATGGCAGGCCGATGGCATGCGCCTCGTCCATCGTCACAAGCGAAGGGTCCTGCCCTTCGGGCGCAATATAAACCTTGTCCTGCGGCGCGGGCACGGCGGCCAGATGGGGCAGGGTCGCCATTCTGGTGATCGCCTCGAAAGTGCTGATGCCGATGGCCGGAATGTCCAACGCCAGCGCCAGCCCCCGCGCGGTCGAGACGGAAATGCGGATGCCGGTGAAATTGCCGGGGCCGATACCCACGGCCAGCGCCGACAGATCGGACCATTCCAGTCCGGCACCCTTGATGACCTCGTCCAGCAGCGGCACCAGCCTTTCGGCCTGACCGCGCCCCATGTCCTCGGCCGTGCGGGCCAACAGGGTCTTGCCGCGCAGCAAAGCGGCCGCGCAATGCGCGGCCGATGTGTCGAAGGCCAGAATGACCGGTTCGGTGGGATGCGGTGTCACGGCGTCGCGCTCGGCCAGCGGTCGGATCAGACGGCGACCGGCCGGACCTCGGTCACTTCGGGGATATAGTGCCGCAACAGGTTCTCGATCCCCATCTTGAGGGTCAGGGTCGAGGACGGGCAGCCCGCGCAGGCGCCCTGCATGTGCAGGTAGACGACGCCACGGTCAAACCCGTGGAAGGTGATGTCGCCCCCGTCCTGCGCCACGGCGGGACGGACACGGGTGTCCAGCAGTTCCTTGATCTGCCCGACCACGACGGAATCCGGTCCATCATGCTCTGCATGGCCAGAGGCGGCCTGTGCGCCAGCGCCCATGACCGGCTGGCCGGACTGGAAATGCTCCATGATCGCGCCCAGCAGGGCGGGTTTGATATGGTCCCATTCCACATCCGCCGCCTTGGTCACGGTCACGAAATCAGTGCCGAAAAAGACGCCGGTCACACCATCGACGGCGAACAGCCGGGTTGCCAGCGGCGAGGACGAGGCCCCTTCCGGGCTGGGGAAATCGGCTGTGCCCATCTCCAGCACGGTCTGGCCGGGCAGGAACTTGAGCGTGGCTGGGTTCGGGGTGGATTCGGTCTGAATGAACATCGCGGTCATACCTTTCGTGGTTACCAAGGATATGCGCCCCGCCGGGCCATCTGTCAAGGTTTGGAACGATTCTAAACTGTACCGGTCCGGCCCGGTTTCGGGTCTTCGTCCTGCTCCACCGTTTCAGATCCGGTCCTTGACGCGGACTTTGCCCGCTTGCGTTTGGGCGCGGCCTCCGGCTGCTCAGGGGCCTCTTCGGCGGCTGCCGGTGATGCGGGCGCTGACGGGTCGGCGCCGCCACCAACGGGCGGATCCTCCACCTCTGCCGCGCCCTGTGGTTCTTCCGACGGGGCGCTGGCCGGCTTTTCAGGGATGGCCTCTTCCGCCCGGCCAGAGTCCTTGTGTGACGTCGTCGCGGGCTTGTCTGCGCCGGTTTCAGCAAGAGGCTCGCTCGGGACCGTCACCCCGACAGCGGCCAGTATCTGCGCCGGGTCCAGACCGCGCCGCCGCGCGCTGTCGATCACGGCGTCTTGCAGGATCTTGCTGCGCTTGAGCAGGCGGCGAAAGCGCGCTTCGTCCAGCACCAGAAGGCTGGAGGGCGCAATGGCCGTCACCTCGGTCCGGCGCGGTTTCTGCATCAGGATCGCCATCTGTCCGAACATTTCGCCCCGACCCAGCCGCCATGTCTGCCCCGCAGCCTGCAATTCGACGGCACCAGAGGCGATGAAATGAACGTTGCGGGCGGGCGTGTCGCGGCGGATGATCTTGTCATCCGCGTTGACATAGCGGGTGACCAGCGCCTTGCTCAGGCGATGCAGCGTTTTCTCGTCCAGCCCCGAGAACAGCGGAAACTGCCGCACCAGATCGGATTTCTGCACGGCAAGGTCCAGCGTAGGGCGGTCATCGGCCCGTTTGCGCCGCGCGGCCACATCCTGCACAAGTGCCATATGCAATTCCGCGCCGATCAACCCGTCGGCGCGCATCGTGTCATATTCGCGCTCTTCCAGACGCAGGGCCGAGCGGCGGATGAAGCGGCGCTCCAGTTCCTCGGCATAACCGGGATATTGCAGGCGCATCCCGTCCAGACCTTGCTCGACCTGCTCCAACCGCCGGTCCAGCAAGTCGTGGAGCAGATCGGCGATGCGGCGGCCATGGATGCGGCGGATGCGGGTGTCGATGAAACCGTGCAGATCGCGCAGGATCAGGCGCTGGGACAGTAGGATCTCGAAGCGGTCCGCGGTGCGGCGGCCCAGCGGGCCCGACAGGCGCAGGCGGTTGTGCAGAAAGACGGCGGCGCGGAACCCCGGCCCGTTGCCCAGACTGCGCCGTGCCGCGCGCTGATACCCGGTGCGCCCGCCGCTGCGGGCGGCTTCGATCAACCGGTCCGCATCGCTGAGGATGCGATCCGACAGGCGCGAGGAAATCGCGCGTTCGCGAAAGCGCGCAAGGATCATCTCGCGCTCGGCCCCGGCCAGCGCGATCAGGCCCAGTGTCACACGGTTCTTGTCCGAGATTTCCTCGCCTTCCTCGGCATCCTTCACGGCCTTGTCCAGCCGCGCGGCAAAGCGCTTGGCCTCGGACCGGACGGTTTCGCGGGTCAACTCGTAACTCTCGGTGGTGGTCGCCACATCCTCGCGCACCTTTTGCAGGGCGACGGCGACGACCTGCTTCGACAGGGCCGCATCCAGCGCCGACAAGCGGTCCAGCCCCAGCCGTTTGATCACCCAGCGCAGGGTGGTGCCCTGCACCAGAAGCGTGAACAGCGTGAAGCCCGTGGCAAGGATGCCGACCACGCGCTTGACCTCGACCGGCACGCGGAAGCTCTCGGTCACAGCCAGCGCCAGCGCCAGCGTCACCGCGCCGCGCAACCCGCCCCAGAGGATCGCGACCCGGTAGGGGCGTTCGACCACGGGCGACAGGCGGATCAGCGACAGAAAGGGCATCAGGCCGAACAGGATGATCACCCGCGCTGTGATGGCCGCAAGGATCACCACGACGACCAGCGCCAGATCCGACAGGCGCACCTCGTCCAGCAGGCGCGGGATCAGCAGGGCGGCAAGGATAAAGATCAACGCCCCCGCCCAATGGGCCAGCAGCCCCCAGACCTCGCGCAGGTTCGACCAGCTTCCCGGTGGCAGGCGCCCCGGCCCCAGCAGGTTCAGCGTCAGGCCGGCCGCGACCGCCGCGATCACACCTGACGCGCCGACCAGTTGTTCCGCCGCCACATAGGACAGATAGGGCAGCGCGACCGAGATCGAGATGATCGCCAGATCATGCTGCGACACGAAGATCATCAGCCACAGGGCCGCCCGCGCCATGACCCAGCCCACCAGCGCGCCGCCAAGGATCAGCAGCGGGAACTGCGCCAGCGCACCTTGCAGGGTCGGGTCCGGCACACCAGCCATGACAAAGCCCATGAACAGGCCGAACAGCGCGATGGCGGCGGCATCGTTCAGCAAGCTTTCGCCTTCGATGATCCGCGCCAGCCGCTTGGGGGCCGAGATCGAGCGGAAGATGCTGACCACCGCCGACGGGTCGGTGGTAGAGACGATCGCCCCGATCAGCAGGCAGGCAGCCAGCGGCAGCGCCGATGTCCATGACAGCGCGTAGCCGATGACCAGCGTGGCGACGATCACCGCCACCACCGCCAGCACAAGGATCGGCACCCAGTCATCCACCATCCGGCGCAGGTCCATGACCAGCGTCACCTGAAACAGCAGCGTCGGCAGGAAGACATACAGAAACACGTTCGACCGGATCGGCAGGCCCAGAATCGCCTCGGCCACCGGATTGAGCGCATCGGTCAGTTCCGTGCGCAGAAAGAAGGACGCCCCCGCCGCGACCATGATGCCCAGAAGCGCCAAGATCACGCTGTAGGGCAGGCGCAGCCGCGCCGCCAGCGGCTCGGCAATCCCGATCAGCAGGAACAGCGAGGCAATGATCGTGGTGACAAGAATGATGTCCATGCGGGGAAGTTCGCCTCAAATCGTCAAGGAAATACGGGGGATGCCGTCAATAAATGCGCTCCATACGCACTATGCCCGATCCCGCGCGGCACGGCAAACCGGTCGCGGGACCGGGGCGGCGAACTGCTGCGCAGATGTCTCAATCTTGCGTCGCCGCAACAGGTCCATCTAATTTTTCGTCCTGACTGGTGAATTGCCCAAGCGGTGCCGTATGAGAGGACTACCAAGACGCGAATATAAGGGACTTGCCATGATCCGCTATCTGGCCGCGATGTGTGTCGCTCTGATGCTCATACCGCAGGACATCCAGGCGCAAGAACGCGCGCGGATCGGCTATGGCCGTCTGATCAACAACGACTTCATCGCCACCGGACAGGACCGGTGGCGCACCGGGTCGGTGCAGTCCAGCCGCCTCTGGGGGCGCGGGTGGACAGGGGCCGTGCCTTCGCAGCCCGGCGAGATCCTGGAGCTGCGTTTCGGGGCCGAGATCATCGCGCCGGACGATCTGAGCAACCCCGCGCCGGGCGACCGCCCCTATGCGGCGGCGCTGTCCGCAGGCCTGCACACACATTTCGACCGCAACGGGATTGAAATCGCGCTGGGTGCCGATCTGGTCATGACCGGACCGCAGACCCGGCTGGACCGGTTGCAGGGTGCCTTTCACGATCTGGTCGGTGTCGAGAAGGCATCCGCCGCCACGCGCGCGGCACAGGTCGGCAACGCGATCTATCCCACGCTTGTCGCCGAAGCCGGGCGCGAGTTCGATCTGTCCGGCACGGCGCGGATGCGACCCTTCCTTGAGGCGCGCGCCGGAATCGAAACGCTGGTGCGGGCCGGTGTGGATGTCACCTTCGGCGAGGTGGGGCGCGGCGAATTGATGGTGCGGGATTCCGTCTCCGGTCAGCGTTATCGCACCATCGGGGGCGATTTCACGGGATACGCATTCGTGCTTGGCGGCGATATCGCCTCGGTCGCGGACAGCCAGTTCCTGCCCTCCTCCTCGGGTGTCGAGTTGCGGGACATGCGCTCGCGCTTGCGGGCCGGGGTGCATTGGCAGGGTCGCCAGATGGCCGCCTTCTATGGTGTGACATGGCTGAGCAAGGAATTTCGCGGGCAGGACGAAGGACAGTTCGTCGGCTCGATCCGGCTTGACCTGAACTTCTGAACGGCGCCGCTCTCGCCCAGATTGTCCGCGTGCAACCTTGGCGGCACGCGATGCTGGCAAAGTGTATCCCTTTTGCCGCGCTTGTGCGGGATAGCCAAGGCAAGGGATTTGCAGCCCGCAATCTCGTCTGCTAACCTTTCGATACAAAAAGACGATCCAACGATAAAAAAAGATCGAGGCAGATAGAGCAGGTATGACGACGGGCTTTGGCGGCACGTTCGTTATCTCCTGGTCACAGACGGAAGTGGACGGTCTTGAGGCTGCTCCTGTGCATTCGCTGGTTGTCGGGGCGTCGTGGTCCTGGCGTGGCGATGTGGTGCGGGTTGATGGCTCTGATTCAGTCCTGCGTCTTGAGCAGGCGGATGGCGAAGCGGAATTGAGAAAACGTGCGGCGCGCATGGTGCGCCGCCTTGTCGGGGCCGCGATCACGCAGACGCGTGATCTGGATGCGGTCGAGGTCAGCACACCGTTGCAGGAAAACGGGTTCGTCGTCACGGACGGCGCGCAAAGCTTTACGGTCACCGTGATCGAGGTCGGCACCGGCGCGCTGCCGCTGCTGATGTTCATGGACAAGATCCCGCCGCGGAACACCGACCTGTGGGTCGTGCATCACACGATGGAGATGCTGCATCCCGCACAATCCGGCCTGTCCGGGGCCGGAGTGATCTGCTTCACGCCGGGCACCCGCATCGCCACGCCGGACGGTCCGCGTCTGGTGCAGGACCTGCGGGAAGGTGACCGGGTGCAAACCAAGGACAATGGCGCGCAGGAGGTGCTCTGGGTCGGCAGTCGCCGGATGACCGGCGCGCGGCTGTTCGCGATGCCGCGCCTGCGCCCGATCCGTTTCCGTGCGGGTGCCCTCGGTCTGGAACGGCCTGATCAGGAATTGCTGGTCTCGCCGGATCATCGGATGCTGATCAGCGGCCACGCCGCGCGGGCGCTGTTCAACACCGATGAGGTGCTGGTGTCGGCACGGGATCTGGTGAACGGGCAGACCATCGCCGTCGACATGGCCCTGCGCGAGGTGACCTATGTGCACCTTCTGCTGTCCAGCCATCAGGTGCTATGGGCCAACGGGGTCGAGACGGAAAGCTTCCATCCGGCGCAGGCCGATCTGACCAGTCTGGCAGAAGGCGACAGGATGCGCCTGCTGGCGATGTTTCCGGCGCTGGAATACGATCCGCATCTCTACGGCGCATCGGCGCGTCGCGCGCTCAGCACCTCGGAAGCGGCGATCCTGCGGCACGAGGCAGCCTAGCGGAGCGGGCCGGGCGGTCCCTTGGTGATGCAGACCGGCGGGACCACCGCCATCGGATCAGGCAGGACGTCTGATCCGTGGCTTGTCCTGCCCTGTCAGACAAAGGGCACAAGCGGCACGCCGCATCCGGCAAGGACCAGCACAAAAGCCATGATCACCCATTTCGACATGCCGTCCTCCGGATCTGCAACTGCGCGACCCTAGGCTCCGGCTCCGGTCGGGGTCAACCGCGCCGCGTCGCGGCACTTGCGTCATATCGGTGTTGACTCTGCGACCTGCGGCCGTATAAGCGCGGCTTCATTGGTGTTGGTGGCCCCCGCAAGGGGTGACCTGTCAGGCTTCGGCCAAAGGACAACGCCCTTCAAACTCTAACGAAGGAGATCAGCCGTGACCAAACGCACGTCTGCCAAGTACAAGATCGACCGCCGCATGGGCGAAAACATCTGGGGCCGTCCGAAATCCCCGGTGAACCGCCGCGAATACGGCCCCGGTCAGCACGGTCAGCGCCGCAAGGGCAAACTGTCCGATTTCGGCACCCAGCTGCGCGCCAAGCAGAAGCTGAAGGGCTATTACGGCGATCTGACCGAAAAGCAGTTCCGCCGCATCTATGCCGAGGCCGAGCGCGTCAAGGGCGACACCGGTGAAAACCTGATCGGTCTGCTGGAGCGCCGTCTGGACGCCGTCGTCTATCGCGCGAAATTCGTGCCGACCGTCTTTGCCGCCCGTCAGTTCGTGAACCACGGCCATGTGACCGTGAACGGCCAGCGCGTGAACATCCCCTCCTACCGTGTGAAGGAAGGTGACGTGATCGAGGTTCGCCAGAAATCCAAGCAGATGGCCGCCATTCTGGAAGCCACCCAACTGCCTGAGCGTGACGTTCCCGACTATCTGGACGTGGACAACTCCAAGCTGACCGCGACTTTCGTGCGCACCCCCAGCCTTGGCGATGTGCCCTATCCGGTCATCATGGAACCGAACCTCGTCGTCGAATTCTACGCGAAGAACTAAGGTTTCGCCCCTTTTGGGGACAGATAAACCCGCCGCAGCCTCTGCGGCGGGTTTTTTCGTGCCCGGGTGCTACCTATCTTGCATCCATGCAGGGGCGGGGGAGTGTGTGATGACGGGTAATGTGCGCGATGGCTGGCCAGTGCATGGCCGGATTGACGGGCCGGTGGTGATCATCGGCTATGGCTCGATCGGACGGGGCACGCTGCCGCTGATCCGACGCCATTTCGACTTTGACGAAAGCCGCCTCATGGTGATCGAACCCGATCCCGCCGCCGTGGCCGACCTGACGGCGCGCGGCATCCCGCATATGCCCATCGGCCTGACACGCGGAAATTACCGCGAGGTGCTGGGCAGCCTCTTTGCCAGCGGCACAGGGTTCTGCGTGAACCTGTCGGTGGATACATCCTCCTTGGATATCATGCGCCTCTGCCGCGAGATGGGTGTTCTCTACATCGACACGGTGGTGGAGCCGTGGGAGGGGTTCTATTTCGAGACGCCCGACAATGAGGCGCGCACGAATTACGCGCTGCGCCAAGCCGTGCGGGATGAAAAGGCGGCCCATCCCGGTGGCACGACGGCGGTATCCTGCTGCGGGGCCAATCCCGGCATGGTCAGCTGGTTCGTCAAGGAGGCGCTGCTGCAATTGGCCACGGATTGCGGATCTGTCGCAACCGCGCCGCAGGATCGCAACGGCTGGGCCATGCTGATGCAGGGGCTGCGCGTCAAGGGCGTGCATGTGGCCGAACGCGACACGCAGGCCCGCACCACACCGCGCCCGCGTGGTGTGTTTGTGAACACCTGGTCGGTCGATGGCTTCATCGCCGAGGGTTTCCAGCCCGCCGAACTGGGCTGGGGCACGCATGAGACATGGTTTCCCGACAACGCCTATCGCCACGAGACGGGCTGCCGCGCCGCGATCTGGATCGAACGACCGGGTGCCATCACCCGCGTGCATAGCTGGTGCCCCACGCCGGGGCCGCAATTCGGCTTTCTGGTGACGCATAACGAGGCGATCTCGATTGCCGACTACTATACCGTGGGCGATCCCGCAGCCCCGGACTACCGGCCCACCTGCCACTATGCCTATCACCCCTGCGACGATGCGGTGTTGTCGCTGCACGAGATGTTCGGCTCGGGCCGGGTGCAGGGGGCGCATCACATCCTTGGCCCTGACGAGATCGTGGAAGGCAGCGACGAATTGGGCGTGCTGCTATACGGCCATGCGAAGAACGCCCTCTGGTATGGCTCGCGCCTGTCCAATGCCGAGGCCCGGACGCTCGCCCCCGATCAGAACGCGACCGGCCTGCAGGTCACCAGCGCCGTGCTGGCGGGCATGGTCTGGGCGCTGGAAAACCCCCGCGCGGGCATTGTCGAGACGGATGAGATGGATCACGCCCGCTGCCTTGCGGTGCAGCGGCCCTATCTTGGTCCGGTCGAGGCGCATTACACCGACTGGACCCCGTTGCAGGACCGCTGGGAGCTGTTCCCCGAGGATATCGACGACAGCGATCCCTGGCAGTTCCGCAATGTGCTGGCCACCTGAGCCGGCGCGCGGCTGGCAAGGGCGGATATGAGTATTTTCGGCAAGATGAAGGGGCAGGCGGTCTGGCTGCGGCATCGGGTGCAGAGCCGCTTTCGCGCTTTTCTTGAGCTTGGCGCATCGCTAAGAGAGGGCGCAAGGAGAGCGCAGACATGACCCAGATCCAGCCGCAACCCGGCATCATGCAGATCGAGCTTTATCAGGGCGGGGCCGCCCATGTTGAGGGCGTGACCGATGTGGTCAAGCTCAGCTCGAACGAGAACCCTTTCGGGCCGAGCGAGGCCGCGATCGAGGCGTTCCGCCGCTCGGGCTATGAGCTGCATCGCTACCCCTCGACCGACCATGCGGCGCTGCGGCGCGCGATTGCCGAGGTTCACGGGCTGGATGCCGACCGGATCATCTGCGGCGTGGGCAGCGACGAGATCATCCATTTCCTGTGTCAGGCCTATGTCGGACCGGGGGATGAGGTGATCCACACGGAACACGGCTTTGCCATGTATCGCATCAGCACCCTGGCGGCGGGCGGCACCCCGGTTGAGGTGCACGAGCGCGAACGCGTCACCGATGTGGACGCGATCCTTGCCGCCGTGACGCCTGCGACCAAGTTGGTCTTCATCGCAAACCCCAACAATCCCACCGGCACCATGATCGGCGGCAACGAACTGGCGCGTCTGGCGCAGGGCCTGCCGGATCATGCCATCCTTGTGCTGGACGGCGCCTATGCCGAATATGTCGAGGGCTATGATGGCGGTGCCGCGCTGGTGGACATGCGCGAGAATGTCGTGATGACGCGGACATTCTCCAAACTTTACGGTCTTGGCGGGCTGCGCGTTGGCTGGGGCTATGGCCCGCGCGCGATCATCGACGTGCTTAACCGCATCCGCGGCCCCTTCAACCTGTCCAACACGGCGCTGGCCACGGCCGAAGCGGCGGTGCGCGATCAGGCCTATGCCGCCAAATGCCGGGCCGAGAATGCCCGCCTGCGCGTCTGGCTGGCCGAGGCCCTGGCCGAGCATGGTGTGCAATGCGACACGTCGAAGGCCAATTTCGTGCTGGCGCGTTTCGCCGATCAGGCCGAGGCCGAGGCCTGCGACACCTATCTGAAATCGCAGGGGCTGATCGTGCGGCGCGTGGCGGGTTACAAGTTGCCGCATTGCCTGCGGATCACCGTGGGCGACGAGTCGAGTTGCCGCCGCGTGGCCCATGCTGTCGGCCAGTTCAAGGGTGGCGCCAGATGACGGTGATCTATGACAGGGTGGCCCTGATCGGGCTGGGGCTGATCGCCTCGTCCATGTTCTGGGCGATGAAACGTGGCGGTCTGGCGGGCGAAGTGACCGGCTATGCGCGCTCTGCCGCCACCCGCGACACGGCGCGGCGGATCGGGCTGTGCGACCGGGTCTGTGACACGGCGGCCGAGGCTGTGGCGGGGGCCGATCTGGTGGTGCTCTGCGTGCCGGTCGGCGCGATGGGGGCCGTGGCGGCCGAGATCGCGCCGCATCTGAAACCGGGGGCCACGGTCAGCGACGTGGGCTCGGTCAAGGCGGCGGTCATTCAGGCGGTCGGACCGCATCTGCCGGACAATGTGCATTTCATTCCGGCGCATCCGCTGGCCGGGACCGAACATTCCGGCCCCGAGTCGGGCTTTGCCACGCTTTTCGACAACCGCTGGTGCCTGCTGGTGCCGGTCGAGGGGACGGACGCGGATGCGCTGGACCGGCTTTCGCGGCTCTGGGCGGGCATGGGCGCCAATGTCGACACGATGGAGGCGGATCACCACGATCTGGTGCTGGCCGTCACAAGCCACGCGCCGCATCTGATCGCCTATACGATGGTGGGCGTGGCAGATGACCTGCGCCGCGTCACCGACAGCGAGGTGATCAAGTATTCCGCCGCCGGGTTTCGCGACTTCACCCGGATCGCCGCCAGTGATCCGACCATGTGGCGCGATGTGTTCCTGACCAACAAGGAGGCCACGCTGGAGATCCTTGGCCGCTTCACCGAGGAGCTGTTCGCCCTGCAACGCGCGATCCGCACCGGGGATGGCGACCACCTGCATGCCTATTTCACCCGCACCCGCGCCATCCGGCGCGGGATCATCGAAGCCGGTCAGGATACCGATGCGCCGGATTTCGGTCGCGTGAAAGCGGTGCGATGACCCGGAGTCTGGTGATCCTGCCGCTTGCCCTTGTTGCACTGATGTTCAGCGCCAGTGCGTGCAGCGTCCGTTATGAGCGGGGTCCGGCGCGTGTGGCCCCGTCGACCAGTGGCTATCCGATGGTGTGCGGCGATCCTGCCCTGCGCGGCGAGGTGGTGGGCGAGGTGCCGGGCGGCGTGACCGGCTGTGGCATCGACAATGCCGTCCGTCTGCATGAGGTGAACGGCATCCAGCTCAGCACAGGTGCCGTGGTCGATTGCCCCACCGCGCGGGCCTTCAGGACATGGGTTGACCGCGGCATGGCGCCTGCGGTCGGCAGTCAGGGCGGCGGGATCGAGTCGATCCGCATCGCCGCCAGCTATGCCTGCCGCACCCGCAACCACCAGCGCGGCGCGCGGATTTCCGAACATGGGCGGGGCAAGGCCATTGACGTGTCGGGCTATACGCTGCGTGACGGCACCCAGATCACGGTGCTGCGCGACTGGGGCGCGGGGCGCAACGGCCGCGCGCTGCGCGAGATGCACCGGGCGGCCTGCGGGCCCTTCGGCACCGTGCTGGGGCCGCAGGCGGACCGGTTCCATCTGGATCATTTCCACTTCGACACCGCTCGCCATCGTGGCGGGCCCTACTGCCGCTAAGCGTCAGCGCAGCCGGAACAGGGGGCTGTCCATCACTGGCAGCGGGCCGATCCAGATCAACCCCCGACGGAAATCCAGCGGGATGTCGATACCGTCGTTGCGCCCCGCCAGCAGCGACAACCCCTGCTCCAAAGTATCGGCCACGCCGTCGGGCAATTCGCCCGAGGCACGCGCCATCGCCAGAATCTCGCGCCAGTTCCGGGCCTTGACGGTGATGCGGCCGCTGGCCTCGCCCTCGGCGTCGATCTCCAGATCGCCCGCCGCCAGCAGTTCCAGCTCGCCCCAGCGCGCCTCGGCCAGCCGGAGCGAGATCAGTTGCGGCTGTGGGCGCGCCTCTTCCACGCTGCTGCGGTCCCATGGGCGGTCGAAGCCCAGCGTGACATCGGCACGCAGCGCATCGAGCGTGCGGGGCAGGCGGTCCGTGGGGTCGATCCGCTGGCGCAGGGCGCTGTCCGGGGCGAAACCCTCGGCGGACAGGGCGATGCGGTAGCGGGTCGGGCCGGCCTCGGGGGCCGTGGTCGCCGCCTGTCCATCCGCGCCCAACCGTTCAGCCGCAAGCCGCAGGGCGCTGGCCGCTGTGGTGCTGCCATCGCTGGCCGTCACCTGCACCGTATCCGCCACCAGCCGCACCCGGTCCAGCGCCAGAGCGGTGCTTGGCCAGAGCACTACACTGGCCTGCATCTCGGCCTGCGTCATGTCGAAACGGCCCTGCGGTGTGGCAATGCGTTGGGTCTCGGGCCAGATGGCGATCACGTGATTGGGCTTGTAGGATAGGGCCAGCAATTGGAAAAAGGGCGCGTTCCACGCCCAACCCGTGCCCGGATCGGCCAGCGCGGGATCTGTGAAGGTGGTGTCGAACCGGTTGGGAAAGCCCCGGACCTCCAGATCGGCATAGTCAGCGGCCCAACCCTCGGCGCGACGCTCCTCGAACCATGCGACAAAGGCAGATTTGCTGGCCGAGGCACCGTAGAGCCAATAGCCCGACCAGAGCGCGGCGGAGACAAGGATCAGGATCAACAGTCGCTTCACGGGCCAACGCCCCCCTTTTCACTCTGGCTTTGGTGGTGTTTACAGGGGCGCAAATGGAAGGACCAGTGCCGCGATGATGTGGGTTTTCGGATATGGATCACTGTTGTGGAACCCCGGCTTCGAGGCGCGGCGCACGGTTTTGGCGCGGCTGCCCGATTATCACCGGAGTTTCTGCATGCGCTCGATCCATCACCGGGGCACGCCGGAAGAGCCGGGCTTGGTGCTGGCGCTGGACGCCGCAACCGGGGCCGAGTGTCACGGGCTGGCCTTGGCCGTGGCTCCGGACGAGGCGGATGCGGTGCTGCACTATCTGCGCGAACGTGAACTGATCTCCTCCGCCTATGTCGAGAAGGTGCTGGAGATTGCATTGGCCGATGGCACGCAGGTCGAGGCCGTGACCTATGTGATCGACCCGGACCACGTCCAGTATTGTGGCGGCCTGCCGCTGGAAGAGCAGGCCCAGATCATCGCGCGCGCTGTGGGCGGACGCGGGCCGAACACCGAATATCTGCACAATACGGTGGCACATCTGGTCACTTTGGGCATCACCGACCCGGATCTGGACTGGCTGGACGGTCGGGTGCGCGATCTGACCCGTCAAGCTGCGATCGGCGGGGCATAAGCCCTTGGCAGGGCGCTGATCAACCCCTAGGATCAGCCCAACTATAACCAGTGTCAGGAGCCGTCCGCATGGACCTGCCGGACCGCGAGGCCGAGCCCCAGTTTTCCCAACCCTTGCGCCAGATCATCTCGATGCTGCTGGTGCTGGGACTGGCCGCATTCGTGGTGGTCCTGGCCCTGCCGCGCGTCTTGCCGGTGTTCGAGGCCAACCCCTATCTCAACGGGTTCATCCTGTTCGTCTTCGTGATCGGTGTGCTGGCCTGTTTCCTGCAAGTGGGGCAGCTGATCACATCGGTCCGCTGGATCGAGGATTTCACCAAGGGCCGTGGCGAGGGGCGGGCGGCCCCCCGTCTGCTGGCGCCTCTGGCGGCGCTGCTGCGCTCGCGGGGCGCACGGATGCATCTCGGGGCCAGTTCGACCCGCTCGATCCTCGATTCCGTGGCGACCCGGATCGACGAGGCGCGCGAGATCACGCGCTACATCGTCAACCTGCTGATTTTCCTTGGCCTTCTGGGCACGTTCTATGGGCTTGCGACAACCGTGCCCGCGCTGGTCGACACGATCCGCAGTCTTGCCCCGCAGGAGGGCGAAGAGGGCGTTGCCGTCTTCGGTCGCCTGATGGACGGGCTGGATGCGCAGTTGTCGGGCATGGGCGTGGCCTTCGGCTCGTCCCTGCTGGGTCTGGCCGGGTCGCTGGTTGTGGGCCTGCTGGAACTCTTTGCAGGCCATGGCCAGAACCGGTTTTACCGCGAGCTTGAGGAATGGCTGAGCACGATCACGCGGCTTGGCTTCTCCTCCGGTGATGGCGAGGGGGCGCCGGATCAGGCGATGCTGGCGCAGGTCGCCACGGGCATGGCCGATCAGATGGACGCCGTGCAACGCCTGCTGGATCAGGCCGAGGTCGGACGGATCGCGACCGAGGCGCGGCTGGAACAGTTGGGCCATGCCGTGGCTGGCCTGAACGACACGCTGGGTGCCGGAAGCGGCCAGCAGGGAGAGTTGACGGCCGCCCTGTTGCGTCTGGCCGAAGGGCAGGAACGCTTGGCACAGGCCCTGTCGACGCAGGAGCGTGGCGAAGGGCTGGACGCCGAAAGCAGGATGCGCCTGCGCTCGATGGATGTGCAATTGCTGCGGATCCTGGAAGAGATCAGCGCAGGCCGTCAGGACACAATGGCCGAGTTGCGCACCGATCTGGCGGCCCTGACCCGCGCCGTCGAACAGGGGCGTGCGCGCCCCGTCACACCGCGGCCGCTGGGCGCGGTCCTGGGCAACAAGGGCGAGGAGGGCTGATCCATGGCCCTGTCGCGGCGCACCGGGCAACGGTTTCAGGCCTCGATCTGGCCGGGTTTCGTGGATGCGATGACCGGGCTTTTGCTGGTGCTGATGTTCGTGCTGACCATCTTCATGGTGGTGCAATTCGTGCTGCGCGAGACGATCAGCGGGCAGGCGACGGAACTGGATGCCCTGGGGGCCGAAGTGGCCGCATTGGCGCAGGCGCTGGGTCTGGAACAGCGCCGCAGCGCCGATCTGACCACGCGCCTGGGCGAGTTGGACGCGACACTGGGGGACGCCCGCGACCAGATCGCACAGCAGGAAGCCTTGATCCTGTCCTTGCGCGGTGAACGTGACGCGGGGCTGGCCGCGCTCGAGGCAGCCGAGACCCGGATCACCGCCTTCGAGGCGCAGGTTGCGGCCCTTCTGTCCGAGCGGGACACGGCGCTGGGCACGGTGGCGGAACTGGAGGCCGAGCAAGGTCGCCTTCTGTCCGAGCAGGAGGCGCTCAACCTTGCGCTGGCACAGGCACGCTCCGAAATCGACGCTGGCGTCGAGGCCGCCCGACTGGCCGCGGCCCGGCGCGAGGCGCTTGAGGCGCTGATCGCCGATCTGCGGGCCGAACAGGCCGAGGCGCAAGAACAGGTGCAGGCATTGACCGGACAGGTCACCACGCTCGAAGAGCAACTGTCCGAGGAAGAGGCCGCGCGGCTGGCCGAGGCGGCCGCCGCCGCCGCGTTGCGCGACAGGTTGCAGAATGCGGACAGTGAGTTGACCGCGATGACGCTGGCGCTGGAAGAACAGCGCGCCCGCGCCGAAGAGACATTGACCCTGCTGGCCGCCGCCGAAGCCGCGCGGGACGATCTGCAAGCGCAGCTTGGCGCGCAGATGAGCGAGGCCGAACGCGAAGCCGCCCTTCTGGCGCAGGCGCAGCGCTTGCTGGCCGAAGAGAAGGACAAATCCACCGAAGCGCAGCGGGCGCAGGCCCTGCTGAACCAACAGGTGGCCGCACTGCGCAACCAGTTGGGGCAGTTGCAGGCGCTTCTGGATGACAGCAAGGAACGCGAATCCGCCGCCTCGATTCAGGTGCAGTCCCTTGGTTCTGATCTGAACGCGGCGCTGGCTCGTGCGGCGGCCGAGGAACGGCGGCGGCGTCAGCTTGAGGAGGCGGAACGCCTGCGTCTTGAGGCCGAGGCGCAGGATTTGCAGAAATACCGCTCTGAATTCTTTGGTCGCCTGCGCGATCTTCTGGGCAATCAACCCGGCGTGCAGGTCGTGGGCGACCGCTTCGTCTTTGCCTCCGAGGTGCTCTTCCCGCCGGGCAGCGCCACCCTCTCAGCGGCAGGACAGGGCGAGGTGGCGAAGGTGGCCTCGATCCTTCAGACCGTGGCCGATGAGATCCCCGAAGGAATCGACTGGGTGATCCAGGTGAATGGGCATACCGACAACGTGCCACTGTCAGGGCTGGGCGAATTCGCCGACAACTGGGAATTGTCACAGGCCCGCGCCCTGTCGGTGGTGCGCTATATGTCCGGCTCGCTCGGTATCCCGCCCAACCGGCTCAGCGCCAACGGCTTTGGCGAATACAACCCCGTCAACACCGCCGACACCGAAGAAGCCCGCGCGCAGAACCGCCGGATCGAACTGAAATTCACCGAGAAATGATCAGCGAATGGATCACTCGATCTCCATCGTGATCAGTTGCGTGTCGATCATCTGCCCGTCACGCCACAGGCTGATCAGCGCGCGATAGGTGCCCGGCGGCCAGCCGCCCGCGCGCATCCGTCGCCCGGCGGCGCGGAAGAACTGCGCCTGCTCCTTGTCCAGCCGGTCGCTATGGTCTGTGATCAAACCCTCTGGCCCTGACAGGGTGATGCGCAAAACGTCACCCATACGCCCGCCAAAGGCATGTCCCCAAACCACCATCGCCGGGGAAACCGGGGTGATGACCTCGGACGCGGTGCCCGCCTTGATCGCGTCGAAATCAGGAACGGCTGTCGCGAAACCCGCCCCCAGCAGCCCGCCGGGGGCATAGGCGATGGGCGGCGACCACAGCGTCTGCGGATCAGGCGCGCCGCAGGTGATCTGACCGTCAGGATCAAAGGGATCGACCGCCTGCCCGTTGCGGCGCAGCGACAGATGGAGATGGGGAAACGCGGTATTGCCGGACAGTCCCACCAGTCCCAGCCTGTCCCCCGCCGCAACCTGCTGGCCCTGACGCACCGCGACGGACCCCTGTTTCAGATGGCAATATTGCGTCTGCCAGCCATCCTCATGCTGGATCACAACGCCATTCCCGCATTCGCGCCCGTCGATCCGGGCGGCGGTCTCGGGGGACAGTCCTGTGTCGGGCATCCCGTCGCGCAGGGCCGTGACCGTCCCGGCGGCCGCAGCCAGAACCGCGACACCGGCCTGCATCGCCACCAACGATGGCAGGCCGAAATCGGTGCCCGTATGGGTGTCGTAGCTCAGCCCGTTGCAGGTGAAATCCGTCGCATCCGGGCCGGGATCATGATCCATGTATTGCTGGATGAAACAGTCCTGCCCCAAGACGCAGTCGATGGGCTGGCCCAAAAGAAAAACCTCTGCGCTGGCAGGCAGCGCAGAGGTCATCAGTGTCAGCAGCCAGGCTGCCCGCATCAGTCGGCGGTCAGCAGCGGCGGTTTGTTGCCCGACAGACGGGCCTGTTCCGGTCCGACCACATGCAGGTCGATCTCGCCGTTTTTCAGGCCGACGCGCACCAGACCGCCCTTGGTCAGCTTGCCGAACAGCAGTTCCTCGGCCAGCGGCTTCTTGATGTGCTCCTGTATCACGCGACCCAGCGGACGCGCGCCCATCTTCTCGTCATAGCCCTTGTCGGCCAGCCATTCGGCGGCGGGCTTGGTCAGTTCGATGTGAACGTTACGGTCCATCAGCTGCGCTTCCAGTTGCAGCACGAACTTCTCGACGACCTGCATGATCACCTCTTTCGGCAGCGCGCCGAAACTGATGACCGCGTCCAGACGGTTGCGGAACTCGGGCGTGAACGTCCGTTCGATCGCCGCCGTATCCTCGCCCGTGCGGCGGTCGCGCCCGAAGCCGATGGCGGCCTTGGCCATGTCGGATGCGCCTGCGTTCGAGGTCATGATCAGGATCACATTGCGGAAATCCACCTTGCGCCCGTTATGGTCGGTCAGCGTGCCGTGATCCATCACCTGCAACAGGATGTTGAACACGTCCGGATGCGCCTTCTCGATCTCGTCCAGCAGCAGCACGCAATGCGGATGCTGATCGACGCCATCGGTCAGAAGCCCGCCCTGATCGAACCCGACATAGCCCGGAGGGGCACCGATCAGGCGCGATACCGCGTGTTTCTCCATGTATTCGGACATGTCGAAGCGCAGCAGTTCCACACCCAGCGTGTCCGCCAGCTGCTTGGCCACCTCGGTCTTGCCCACACCCGTGGGACCCGCGAACAGGTAGTTGCCGATGGGCTTTTCCGGCTCGCGCAGACCCGCGCGGGCCAGTTTGATCGCGCTCGACAGGGCCACGATGGCCGCGTCCTGCCCGAACACCACCCGCTTGAGGGTCTTTTCCAGATCCTTCAACACCTCGGCATCGTCCTTGGAGACGTTCTTCGGCGGAATGCGGGCGATCTTTGCCACCACAGCCTCGATCTCCTTGGCACCAATCGTCTTGCGACGCTTCGATTCCGCCACCAGATGCTGGGCGGCCCCGGCTTCGTCGATCACGTCGATCGCCTTGTCGGGCAGCTTGCGGTCGTTGATGTAACGCGCGCTCAGCTCCACCGCCGATTTGATCGCATCGGCCGTGTAACGGACCGAGTGATGCTCCTCGAAATAGGGCTTCAACCCCTGAAGGATCTTCACGGTGTCATCCACGGTGGGCTCGTTCACGTCGATCTTCTGGAACCGGCGCGACAGGGCGCGGTCCTTCTCGAAATGCTGACGGAACTCCTTGTAGGTGGTCGATCCCATGCAGCGCAGCTTGCCGCCCTGCAACGCGGGTTTCAGCAGGTTGGACGCATCCATTGCCCCGCCAGACGTGGCCCCAGCCCCGATCACGGTATGAATCTCGTCGATGAACAGAACCGCATCGGGATGCGCCTCAAGCTCGTTGACCACGGCTTTCAGACGCTCCTCGAAATCGCCGCGATAGCGGGTGCCCGCCAGCAGCGCGCCCATATCAAGGCTGAAAATTGTGGTTTTCGACAGAACCTCGGGCGTTTCGCCCTTCACGATCTTGCGCGCCAGACCTTCGGCGATGGCGGTCTTGCCCACGCCGGGATCACCCACCAGAAGCGGGTTGTTCTTGCGGCGGCGGCACAGCACCTGAATGCACCGCTCCACCTCGGACGCGCGGCCGATCAGCGGATCGACATCGCCCTTGAACGCTTTGGCATTCAGGTCCACGCAATATTTGCCCAGCGCGGATTCCTTCTGGTCGGTCGCTTCGGACGACGTGCTGGTCGAACTCGTCTCCTCCGCCTCGGTGGCGCCCGTCACGGGGCGCGCCTCGCCGTAAGCGGGGTCCTTGGCCACACCATGGGCGATGAAATTCACCGCGTCATAGCGCGTCATCTCCTGCTCCTGCAGGAAATAGGCGGCGTTGCTTTCGCGCTCGGCAAAGATCGCGACAAGGACATTGGCCCCCGTCACCTCAGTCCGGCCCGAGGATTGCACATGGATCGCCGCGCGCTGGATCACCCGCTGAAACGCCGCCGTGGGCACCGCTTCCGAGCCGTCGATATCCGTCACGAGGTTTGACAGATCATCGTCGATGAATTCCACCAGCGTGTTGCGCAAGTCGTCGGTATCGACCGAACAGGCCTTCATCACGCGGTTCGCATCGGGTTCGTCGATCAACGCGAGAAGAAGGTGCTCGAGCGTTGCGAATTCATGTTTGCGCGCATTGGCCAGTGCCAGTGCCGCGTGGATTGCCTGTTCGAGCGTGGTCGAGAATGAAGGCACGGCTGTGCTCCTCTTGTATCTGGGTCTGTCGCGGGGTGTCCCGCGTCAAACGTGGCCTCATACTGTTAAAGTGTGGTCTATATCGGGCGGTCTTCAAGTTTTTTCTTTGGCCCGACGGTCACATTTTGTTCGTCGTGTTCCGGATGCGTGAGGTTTCAGCATCAGAAGCTGTCCTTGCGGCGGCGGACCTCGGTGAAAACGGCAACCGGGTCTGCCCCTGTCAGGCCGAGTTTTGCCTGTATTTCAGGGCTATCGGAACGCAGGAACGGGTTGGTGGCGCGCTCTGTCGACAAAAGGGATGGCACGGTCGGGCGACCCTGCGCGCGCGCGGTTTCGATCTTTTCTATGCGAGAGATAAGCGCGGCATTTCCCGGTTCAATGGTCAGTGCGAATTTCGCGTTCGATGCGGTGTATTCATGCCCCGAACAGACCAGCGTTTCGTCGGGCAAGGCCGCCAGTTTGGCAAGGCTCGCATACATCTGTGCAGGCGTGCCCTCGAACAGCCGCCCGCAGCCCATCGCCATCAGGCTGTCTGCGGTAAAGACGACGGATGAGGCCGGGAAATGAAAGGCGACATGGCCCAGCGTATGGCCCGACACGTCGATCACATGGCCCTTATCCGACCCGATGGTGATCGTATCGCCCTCGGCCACGGCCACGTCCAGCGGCGGCAGGCGGTGGGCATCGGCGGCGGCCCCGATCACCGTTGCGGGGTGGTCGGCCAGCAGGGCGGCCAGACCGTCCACATGATCCCAGTGGTGATGTGTCAGCAGAACATGGGTCAGGCGCCAGCCGCGCTGTGCCAGGGCGGCGGCGATGGGGGCGGCCTCGGGGACATCGACCACGGCGGTCTGGCCTGTGGCCCGGTCATGGGCCAGAAAGGCGTAATTGTCCTTGAGGCAGGGAATGGTCACGATCTCAAGGGGCATGGCGTTTCATCTTTTGCTTGGTAAGGTGGCCCTCTAGAGTGGCGGAACCGGAGGCGGACCGCAATGCATCTTGATGTGCAGGATTTGCGCAACTTCTATTACCGCAGCACGCTGGGCCGTGCCGCGCAGAAGGCCGTGCGCGATCAGGTGCTGCGCATGTGGCCCGAGGCCAAGGGGCAGACCGTCGTCGGCTTCGGTTTTGCCGTGCCCTTGCTGCGCCCCTATCTGGCGGATGCGCGCCGGGTGATTGGGCTGATGCCGGGGCCGCAGGGAGTGATGCCATGGCCTGCGGGCATGCCGAACGTGTCGGTCCTGTGCGAGGAAACGGCATGGCCCATCGACACCGGCCATGTGGACAAGCTGGTGCTGATGCACGGGCTTGAGACATCCGAACAGCCCTCGGCGCTGCTGGAGGAATGTTTCCGCGTGCTGGGGCCGGGGGGAAGTGCCCTTTTCATCGTGCCCAACCGCGCCGGGCTGTGGTCGCGGTCGGACGCCACACCCTTCGGCTATGGTCGACCCTATACGCTGCGCCAGTTGGAGGCGCAGTTGCGCCGCCATGCCTTTCTGCCCGAACGGCATGTCACCACGCTCTATCAGCCGCCCTCGGACAAGCGCTTCTGGCGCAAGACCGCCAATGTCTGGGAAGGCATGGGCCTGCGCCTGTCGATGGTGCTGGCCGGCGGCGTGCTGATGGTCGAGGCGACCAAACGCGTGCATGCCGCGCCGGGTCCGGGCCTGCGCGAGGCGGTGCGCCGCCCTCTCAATGTGCTGGACGGTTTGGGCAGCCCCACCCCCGAGGCCAAACCCGCATGAGACCCGGTTTCGGTCCGATCAGGCCCCGCCGCGCGGTGATAGCGTTAACGTATTCGCCCCCCATGGCCCGATGCGCCGCCCTGTTTCGGGGCAAGGATTCCGATTTGAACGCCCAAAAGCGGGAATTTTTTTCGCCTGATTCATGAGCAAACCGCCGCACCTGTGGTAAGCTTATGAAAAGTAACATAATTATGCATAGCCTCTGGAGTCTATAGCAGGTTGCTAGGTCCGGAAGGCTCTGCTACACCCACGCCGATTTTGATGCTTTGACGCGCGTCAAGGCAGGGTAACCTCTCCGGCGGCGTTTCACGCCTCGAACAGGCCGGGGGCAAACTATCGGAAGGGTGGACGTGTCCGAACCAGCTTCGATTTCCACGGGCATTGCAGCACGCTATGCCACGGCCGTGTTTGAACTGGCCAAAGAAAGCAAGAGCGTCGCCAAGATCGAAGCCGATCTGGATGCACTCGAATCCGCGCTGGCCGACAGCGCCGATTTCAACGCGCTGATCATGAGCCCGATCTATGGCCGCGACGAGCAGGCCGCGGCCATGGCGGCACTGGCCAAGAAAATGGGCCTGACGCCCACCATGACCAATGTGCTGGGGCTGATGGCCGCCAAGCGGCGGCTGTTCGTGCTGCCGCAACTGGCCGCATCGCTGCGCGCGATCATCGCCGAGGACAAGGGCGAAGTGACCGCCGAAGTGACCAGCGCCACGGCACTGACCAAGGCACAATCCGACAAGCTGGCCAAGCTGCTGGCGGGTCGTACTGGCAAGACTGTCAAGATCAAAGCGGCCGTCGATGAAAGCCTCATCGGTGGTCTAGTCGTCAAGGTTGGCTCGAAGATGATCGACACCTCGATCGCATCGCGCCTCAACTCCCTCCAGAATGCAATGAAAGAGGTCGGATAAATGGGTATCCAAGCAGCGGAAATTTCTGCGATCCTGAAGGACCAGATCAAGAACTTCGGCCAGGAGGCCGAGGTGGCCGAGGTGGGTCGTGTGCTGTCCGTCGGTGACGGTATCGCCCGCGTCTACGGTCTGGACAACGTCCAGGCCGGCGAGATGGTCGAATTCCCCGGCGGTATCCGCGGGATGGCGCTCAACCTTGAATCCGACAACGTCGGCGTCGTGATCTTCGGTTCGGACCGCGACATCAAGGAAGGCGACACCGTCAAGCGCACCAAATCCATCGTGGACGTGCCCGTGGGCGACGAACTGCTGGGCCGTGTCGTTGATGGTCTGGGCAACCCGCTGGACGGCAAGGGTCCGATCAAGACCACCAAGCGCGGCATCGCCGACGTGAAGGCCCCCGGCATCATCCCGCGCAAATCGGTGCATGAGCCGATGGCGACCGGCCTGAAATCCGTGGACGCCATGATCCCCGTTGGCCGTGGCCAGCGCGAGCTGATCATCGGTGACCGTCAGACCGGCAAGACCGCCATTGCTCTGGACACGATCCTGAACCAGAAATCCTATAACGAGGCTGCTGGCGACGACGAGAGCAAGAAGCTCTACTGCGTCTATGTCGCCATCGGGCAGAAGCGCTCGACCGTGGCGCAGCTGGTGAAGAAACTCGAAGAGTCTGGCGCCATCAAATACACGATCGTCGTGGCCGCCACCGCATCCGACCCTGCGCCGATGCAGTTTCTGGCCCCCTATTCGGCCACCGCAATGGCCGAGCATTTCCGCGACAACGGTCGCCACGCGCTGATCATCTATGATGACCTGTCCAAGCAGGCCGTGTCCTACCGTCAGATGTCGCTGCTGCTGCGCCGCCCGCCGGGCCGTGAAGCCTATCCCGGCGACGTGTTCTATCTTCACTCCCGCCTGCTGGAACGCTCCGCCAAGCTGAACGAGGATTTTGGCGCAGGGTCCCTGACCGCACTGCCGATCATCGAAACGCAGGGTGGCGACGTGTCCGCCTTCATTCCGACCAACGTGATCTCGATCACCGACGGTCAGATCTTCCTGGAAACGGAACTCTTCTATCAGGGCATCCGTCCCGCCGTGAACACCGGTCTGTCGGTGTCCCGCGTGGGCTCTTCGGCGCAGACCAACGCGATGAAATCCGTCGCAGGTCCGGTCAAGCTGGAACTGGCGCAGTATCGCGAAATGGCGGCCTTCGCCCAGTTCGGCTCCGACCTTGACGCCGCCACGCAGCAGTTGCTGAACCGTGGTGCGCGCCTGACCGAGCTGATGAAGCAGCCGCAGTATTCGCCGCTGACCAACGCCGAGATCGTCTGCGTGATCTATGCGGGCACCAAGGGCTACCTCGACAAGATCGCCGTCAAGGATGTCGGTCGCTTCGAGGCCGGTCTGCTCAAGCACCTGCGCACCAAGAATGCGGACCTGCTGGACTACATCACCAAGCAGGACCCCAAGATCAAGGGCGAGGCCGAGGACAAGATCAAAGCTGCGCTGGACGCCTTCGCCGCTGACTTCGCATAAGGGGAAGAGGCTATGCCAAACCTCAAGGACCTGAAAAACAGGATCGCGAGCGTCAAGTCGACCCGCAAGATCACCAAGGCCATGCAGATGGTGGCCGCCGCAAAACTGCGGCGGGCACAGGACGCGGCCGAGGCATCTCGCCCCTATGCCGAGCGGTTCAATGCCGTGATGGCGGGGCTGGCGGCGTCGGTCGGCGGTAGCGATACCGCACCGCGCCTTCTGGCGGGGACGGGTGACGACAAGGTGCATCTGCTGGTTGTCATGACCGCCGAGCGGGGCCTTTGCGGCGGGTTCAACTCGAACATCGCCAAGCTGGCAAAGGTCCATGCCGCCAAACTTCTGGCGCAGGGCAAGACCGTCAAGATCCTGACCGTCGGCAAAAAAGGTCGCGATCAGCTGAAACGCGAATACGCCAAGTATTTCGTGGGTCATGTCGATCTGACCGAGGTCAAGCGCGTGGGCTATGCCGATGCGCAGGGCATCGCACGCGACGTGCTGGACCGTTTCGACGCGGGCGAGTTCGACGTGGCCACGATCTTCTATTCGAAGTTCGTGAACGTGGTCAGCCAGATCCCGACCGCGCAGCAGATCATCCCTGCCAGCTTCGAGCAGGCCGAGGCGGATTCCGCCAGCCTGCTTTACGATTACGAGCCGAGCGAAGAGGCCATTCTGGCTGATCTTCTGCCGCGCGGTGTGGCAACGCAGATCTTTTCCGCGCTGCTGGAAAACGGGGCGTCCGAACAGGGCGCGCGGATGTCCGCAATGGACAACGCGACCCGCAACGCCGGCGAGATGATCGAGAAGCTGACGATCGAGTATAACCGCTCGCGTCAGGCCGTCATCACGAACGAGCTTATTGAAATCATCTCGGGCGCTGAAGCGCTCTAAGGAACCGGAGACGAAACATGGCAAACGCAAAAGGCAAAATCACCCAGGTGATCGGCGCCGTTGTGGACGTGCAGTTCGGGGATCAACTGCCCGAGATCCTCAACGCGCTCACAACTGACAACAACGGCAAGAAACTGGTTCTGGAAGTGGCCCAGCACCTTGGGGAAGGCACCGTGCGCGCCATCGCCATGGACGCCACCGAAGGTCTGGTGCGCGGTCAGGAAGTGTCCGACACCGGCGGCCCGATCATGGTGCCCGTCGGCAACGCGACCCTGGGCCGCATTCTGAACGTGACCGGCGATCCCATCGACGAAAAAGGCCCCGTGAACGCGGACGAGCATCGCTCGATCCACGCACCCGCGCCCGAATTCTCGGAACAGTCCACCGAATCCGTGGTGCTGGTCACCGGCATCAAGGTGATCGACCTGCTGGCCCCCTATGCCAAGGGCGGCAAAATCGGCCTTTTCGGCGGTGCAGGCGTGGGCAAGACCGTTCTGATCATGGAACTGATCAACAACATCGCCAAGGTGCACTCGGGTTTCTCGGTGTTCGCCGGTGTGGGTGAACGGACCCGTGAAGGCAACGACCTTTACCACGAGATGATCGAATCCGGCGTGATCGTCCCCGACAACCTGTCGGAGTCGAAAGTGGCGCTGGTCTACGGTCAGATGAACGAGCCGCCGGGTGCGCGTATGCGTGTGGCGCTGTCGGGCCTGACGCTGGCCGAACAGTTCCGCGACCAGTCCGGCACGGACGTTCTGTTCTTCGTGGACAATATCTTCCGCTTCACGCAGGCCGGTTCCGAGGTGTCCGCACTTCTGGGCCGTATCCCCTCTGCCGTGGGGTATCAGCCGACACTGGCCACCGACATGGGCGCCCTGCAGGAACGCATCACCTCGACCAAGGCTGGCTCGATCACCTCGGTGCAGGCGATCTACGTGCCTGCGGATGACTTGACCGACCCTGCGCCTGCGACCTCCTTCGCCCACCTCGACGCCACCACCGTGTTGTCGCGTGCGATTTCGGAACTCGGCATCTATCCCGCCGTGGACCCGCTCGACTCGACCTCGCGCCTGCTGGACCCCGCCGTCATCGGGGACGAGCATTACAAGGTGGCCACCGACGTGCAGAAGGTGCTTCAGCGCTACAAGTCGCTGCAGGATATCATCGCGATCCTTGGCATGGACGAACTGTCCGAAGAGGACAAGCTGACCGTGTCGCGCGCCCGCAAGATCCAGCGCTTCCTGTCGCAGCCCTTCGACGTGGCCAAGGTCTTTACCGGCTCGGACGGTATCCAGGTGCCGCTGGAAGACACCATCGCCTCGTTCAAGGCGGTTGTGGCCGGTGAATACGATCACCTGCCCGAAGGTGCCTTCTACATGGTCGGCGGGATCAAGGACGTGATCGCCAAAGCTGAACGCATGGCCGCAGACGCGGCCTAAGGGAGGGCCGAAATGGCTGAGACCATGCAATTCGACCTCGTCAGCCCCGAGCGCCGCCTGGCCTCGATGCAGGTGGCGCAGGTGCAGATTCCGGGTGCCGATGGTGACCTGACAGCGATGCCCGACCATGCACCGCTGATCACGACCCTGCGCCCCGGCGTGCTGCGCGTGAGCGGCCCGCAGGGCGACGCGGCCTATGTGGTGACCGGCGGCTTCGCCGAGATCTCGCCCGAAGGGACCTCGGTTCTGGCGGAGAAGGCCATGCCGGTTGCGGAAGCAACGGCCGCCGATTTCGACGCGCTGATCGGTCTGGCGGTCGAGGCGGTGGCGAAAGCCCCCGTTGACGGCCGTGACGCCGCCGACAAGCTGGTCGCCGACCTTCAGGCGCTGCGGGTCGAAGTGGGCGTCTGACCGTCCGCCGATGATTGACGGAAAAGGCTCCGCCGGATGGCGGGGCCTTTTTCATTGGGGCTGATGGTCCGGTTTGCCCGCTTTGGTTCAAACTGCGTTCGTTTTCGACCAGTGGTTTCATTTTTCTGGCCTCATCCCGCCCCAATCTGGCAGTAAGAGCGTGTCAGACAAAAGAGGTGCCATGCGGCGGTTCAGAAACAACTCCATCGGTATAGATCAGGGCGAGATGGTCCTGTTCTCGGATTTCGAACATGACGGAGAGATGTGGACGGGCAGCGGGCCGCGCCACATCCGCAGTTTCGTCCATTTCCGCGAAACGTTTCTGACCTCGCCCGTCGTCCATGTCGGCCTGAGCATGTGGGACATGTCCAACAAGGCCAATTCGCGCGCCGATGTGCAGGCGACCGAGATCAAGAATGAAGGCTTCGCCATCATCTTCCGCACATGGGGCGACAGCAAGGTCGCCCGCGTGCGGGTCAGCTGGATGGCGATCGGCGAGCTTTACGAGCCGGACGATTGGCGGATCGAGTGATCCGCCGCCCTGATCTTACAGCTTGAACGTGCCCTCATAGATCGGGTCCAGCGTTTCCGTCTCGAACAGGGACGAGACCGAGGTGCCGTTCCAGATGTTCAGGATCGCCTGCGCGAACATCGGGGCCGTCGGCACGATGCGGATATTGGGCGCGTTGCGCACCGCGTCCGAGGCTTCGATGGAATCGGTAATGACCAGCGATTTCATCACGGATTTGGTGATCCGCTCGACCGCCGGCCCGGACAACACGCCGTGGGTGATATAGGAATGGACCTCTTTCGCGCCGTTCTCGATCAGCACTTCCGCCGCTTTGCACAGCGTGCCCGCCGTGTCGCAGATGTCATCCACGATCAGGCAGGTCTTGCCCGTCACATCGCCGATCACGGTCATTTCGGCGATCTCGCCCGGCTTCTCGCGCCGTTTGTCCACGATGGCCAGCGGCGCGTTGATCCGCTTGGCCAGTTCCCGCGCCCGCGCCACACCCCCCACATCGGGAGAGACGACCATCAGATCGTCCATCCGGCCCGCGAAATGCGCCTTGATATCCAGCGCGAAGATCGGCGAGGCATAGAGGTTGTCCACCGGAATGTCGAAAAAGCCCTGAATCTGCGCCGCATGCAGGTCAAGGGTCAGCACCCGCTCGATCCCGGCTTCGACGAGCATGTTGGCCACCAGCTTGGCGGTGATCGGCGTGCGCGCCTTGGTCCGGCGATCCTGACGGGCATAGCCGAAATAGGGGATTACGGCCGTGATCCGCGCCGCCGACGACCGGCGCAGCGCGTCGGACATGATCAGCAGTTCCATCAGGTTGTCATTGGCGGGGTTCGACGTGGATTGCACGATGAACATATCCTCGCCGCGCACGTTCTCGAACACTTCGACGAAGATCTCGCCATCGTTGAACCGTTCGATCCGGGCATCGACCAGACCGACGGACACCCCGCGATGAATCGACATGCGCCGCGCGATGGCCTTGGCCAGCGGCAGGTTGGCATTGCCAGAAATCAGTTTCGGCTCTGTGATGGATGGCATGGCAGCGGTTCCCCTGCGAGGTCATCCGCGCCGGGGCAGGATGACAGATTCGTGACGTTGACACTGCCTATCATCTCGTTACCGTCGGGCAAAGCGATGCAGGCAAAGGAAACGCGCAAATGGCCCATATCGATTATTTTTTCACGGTTTTGTCGCCCTATGTCTATCTGGCCGGAACACGGCTGGAGCAGATCGCGGCCAGACACGGGGCCAGCATCACCTATAAACCCGTCGATGCCGGGGCTGTCTTTGCCCGCACGGGCGGTGTGGCGCTGCCGGACCGTCATCCCTCGCGCAAGGAATACCGCGCGCAGGAATTGCCACGTCAGGCCAAGAAACTGGGCATGCCGCTCAATTTCCAACCCGCGCATTGGCCCACGAACCCGGCCCCTGCCTCTTATGCCGTGATTGCCGCCCAAGCGGCGGGCGACGGCGATGTCGGCAAGCTGGTGCATAGCCTGACGCGCGCCTGCTGGGCCGAAGAACAGGACATCTCCCGCGACGAGGTGATCCGCGGCTGCCTGACCGGCGCGGGGTTCGATCCCTCGCTCGCCGACAAGGGCCTGCTGGCCGGGGCCGAAACCTATGCCGCCAATCTGGAAGAGGCCGTGTCGCGCGGCGTCTTCGGCGCCCCCTTCTATCTGGTCGACAGCGGGCAGCGGTTCTGGGGTCAGGACCGGTTGGAGGATCTGGACGCGCATCTGTCCGGCAAGCTCTGACATGCCGCAGGACATCCGGGGCGGGGTCCCGACCCATTGGATACGCGCCGGTGCCGGTCCGCGTCAGGCCCTTCTGATCCATTGCTCGCTGGGGCATGCGGGCGGCTGGGCGCGAATGGTGGCAGGGCTTGACGATGTGATTTCGGCCATCGCCTATGACCTGCCGGGGCATGGGCGAAGCGCCGATTGGGACGGCATCAGCGACATTCAGGCGGTCAGCACGGCTATGGCCGTGGACCTGCTGGAGCATGAGGGGCAGGGACCCGCCGACATCATCGGTCATTCCTTCGGCGGCACCGTGGCGATCCGGTTGGCGGTGGAACGCCCCGATCTGGTGCGCTCGCTCGTGCTGATCGAGCCGGTTTTCTTTGCCGTGGCCGCGCAGGACCAGCCCGCATTGCAGGTGCAGGACGACGCCCATATGCGCGCCTATCGCAAGGCATTGCAGGCGGGTGACCGGATAGCGGCGGCCAAGGCCTTCACCTCCATCTGGGGCGATGGGCGCGGCTGGGACAGCATGCCTGCGGCGCAACAGAACGCTTTGGCCGCGCGCATCCATCTGATCGAAGCGGGGGCCCCGGCGATCTATGGCGATTGCGCGGGGATCTTGTCCGGAGGCAAACTGTCCGCGATCACCTGCCCGTTGCTGCTGATCCGGGGCGGCGACAGCCCTGCCGCGATTGCCGCGATCAATGACGGTCTGGCCCGGCGCATCCCGCAGGCCAAGCAGGTCGCCATCGCAGGGGCCGGTCACATGGCCCCGATCACGCACCCCACCGAGGTGGCGCAAAGCGTGCGGGCCTTTTTGCAGGATCTTCCCACCGCCTGACCCGCGCGATGCAGGCCGGGGATGGATATTTGGGGCAAAAAGAAGCGGGGGCCGGTCAGCCCGCCGCAATTGTCAGGAACTGATCAATCTGGTCATGGCTGATCGACCAGTCGCAGACCAGACGCGCCGCCAAAAGCTCGTCAGGGTCGTCGCCCTCCAGCGAGCCCGACCAGATGTAATAGACCGCCCCCGCATCGTGCAGCCGCTTATGCGTGGCGCGGGGCAGGGTGGCAAAGACCATGTTGGCCTGTGGTTCATGCAGGAAACCGGCCTCCGGGATCGCCTTCAGCCCGTCGATCAGGCGCGCGGCATTGGCATTGGCGCGTTTTGCCGAACTCAGCCACAGATCATCGGTCAGGAATGCCAGCATCTGCGCCGACAGATAGCGGTGCTTGGACAACAGATGCGCGCCCCGCTTGCGGCGCAGCTCGAATTCCCAGGCTTTCGCGGGATCAAAGAAGATCACCGCCTCGACCCCCGGCAGACCGTTCTTGGTGCCGCCGAAACTGACCGCATCGACGCCCGCTTTCCACGTCATCTCGGCGGCGGTGCAGCCAAGGGCCACCAGCGCATTGGCAAAACGCGCGCCGTCCAGATGCACGGGCAGGCCGAATTCGCGGGCCACATCGGACAGGGCCTTGATCTCGGCGCAGGTATAGACGCGGCCCCGCTCGGTCACATTGGTGATCGAGACCGGCCCACGCTGCGGGCCATGCACGCCGCGCGTCTCTTCGGCCAGGATGGCCGCGCGCAGGGTTTCGGCCGTCATCTTGTCGCTGTCACCCACCAGCGTCAGCTTCGCCCCGCCCGAATAGAACTCGGGCGCGTTGCACTCATCCTCGTGGATATGCGCGACGGGCGAACAAAACACCGTCTGCCATGGCTGCCCCAGCGTCGCCAAGGCCAGAGAGTTGGCCGCCGTGCCCGTGGCGACAAGATAGATCGCCGCCTCGGGGGCCTCGAAAATCTCGCGCAGGCGGGCGCGAACCTCGCCCATGATCGGATCATTGCCATAGGGCATGGCATAGCCCTGATTGGCATCGACCAGCGCCTGCATCACCTGGGGATGGGCGGGGCCCGCATTGTCGGAGGCAAAGAACATCAGGTCGGCTCCTCTATGATATAGTCTTCCCAGTCCTCTTCAGGGACTTCGAATTCGGGGATCGTGATGCCCTGAACGGACACGCCCGCATCATGGACCGTTTGCGGATCGCCGGAAATCAGCGGGTGCCAGTCATAAAGCGGCTTGCCCTGCCACAGCAGCTTGTAGGCGCATGTTTCGGGCATCCAATACAGGTTCTTGTCCATGTTCTTGGGGCTGAGCACGATACATTCCGGCACGAACTGATGCCGCGTCGCGTATTGCCCGCAACGGCAGCTGCTGTCATCCAGCAGGCGGCAGGCGACGCGGGTCAGCACGACCTCGCCCGTCTCCTCATCCTCCAGCTTGTTCAGGCAGCATTTGCCGCACCCGTCGCACAGCGCCTCCCACTCGGCTTGGGTCAGCCGGTCGACGGGGTATTTTTCCCAGAAGCGGGGGCGCAGCCCGTCGCGGTTGATCGGGTCGGTCATAGCGCGGCCAGAATGGCACGCGCGCGGGCGCAATCGGCATCCATCTGCGCAATCAGCGCATCAAGGCTGTCGAACTTTTCCTCGGGACGCAGGAATTCCACCAGCCCCACGGACAGCGGCACACCGTAAAGATCGCCTTTGAAATCGAACAGGAAGCTCTCAAGGTTCGGCTTGTTCACCCCGAACATAGGCCGCACGCCCATCGAGGCCGCCCCGTGGTAGCTGCCTTTGTGCGGGCCTTCCAGCACATCGACCAGCACGGCATAAACTCCGAAACGCGGCGGATGCAGCCCGTCGATCGACATATTCGCGGTCGGATAGCCCAATTCGCGTCCCCGCTGATCGCCGGTGATCACGCGGCCTTCGATCCGGTGCCAATGGCCCAGCATGGCGGCCGCCGCGCGCGGCTGGCCTTCGGTCAGGGCGTTGCGGATCGCGGTCGACGACACGGCCCCGCCATTGCCTTCCAGAAGGTCCGCGATGGTCACGCCAAAGCCCATCTCGGCCCCGAACGCCACCAGATGCTGCGCCGTGCCCGCGCGGCCCTTGCCAAAGCAGAAATCGGCGCCGATGACGATATGTTTCAGGCCCAGCCCATCCGCGATCACCCGCTGCGCAAAGTCGCGCGGTGTCAGCGATGACATGGCGGCGTTGAAATTCAGCTCATAGAGCCGCTCCACCCCCAGCTTCTCCAGCCGATGGGCGCGCGCCTCGCGGCTCATCAGGCGGAAGGGCGGGGCGTCAGGGGCGAAATACTGGCGCGGATGCGGCTCGAACGTCATGACGCCCAAAGGCGCGCCGATCCGGTCCCCTGCCGCGCGGGCCTTGTCGATGACCGACCGGTGCCCCAGATGGACCCCGTCGAAATTGCCGATCGCGGCGGACGCGCCACGATCTGCAAGGTCCACATATGTGTAATCCCGGATGATCCGCATGGCGCAGGGTTAGCGCCCGGCGCGGGGCGGTGCAAGCCTGTTTGACGGCGGCGAGAGGTCAGTCGAACTTGCGGCTGGGGGCCAGAACCGTGGCTTCGCCGATCAGGACCTTCTTGCCGTTGACCATGCAGCGGCAATCCAGTTGCACGCGGCGTTTCGCGTGGTCAATGCCGATCACCTCGACCTCGGCATGCACCATGTCGCCGGGGCGCACAGGGGCCAGAAACTTGAGGCTTTGTCCCATATAGACCGTGCCATGCCCCGGAAGCTGCTCGCCGATCACCGCCGAAATCAGACCTGCGGTCAGCATGCCATGCGCGATGCGCCCCTCGAAGATCGTGTCGCGGGCATAGTCATCGTCCAGATGAACCGGGTTCCGGTCGGTCGAGACTTCGGCAAACAGTTCGATGTCGCGATCCGTCACCACTTTGCGCAGATGGCGGGTCATGCCCATCTCGATATCTTCGATACAGATCGTGCCGCGAGGCATATTGTCCAACATCCGACCCTCCAGTCTGTGCACCGTGATCAAGCGGCAAGGTAATATTCGGATGCATACGCGACCGAAGTTGCAACTTTATTACTTTGCAATTGCAGAAAATCAAGTGCTAATGCAGGCCCCGAAAATCCCGGCCGGGGCTTTCGACGCAGGGCTGCAACAGGTCGGCCGGGTCAGCGCAGATGGCCAATCGTGAAGGTGGGGGCTGCTTTTTCCGTGTCCAGATAGGCGGTTAGCGCATCGGGATCGGGTTGGCCATCAGTGCGGGTTTCCGCGCGGGCCAGTCCGCCGGAGATGAAAAGGGAATCGATCTCCTCGCCCATGGCGCCACGGATGTCGGTCTGGATACCATCCCCGATGGCCAGAATCGCCCGATCGGTGATGTTCTGGTCCAACACCTGCAAGCGGCGGCGCGCCAGATCATAGATCGGCGGATGCGGCTTGCCGAAATAAAGGCTCTCGCCCCCCATCTCGGTGTAAAGCTGTGCCACGGCTCCCGCGCACCATTCGCGCCGCTCGCCCCGGTCCACCACGATATCGGGGTTCGCGCAGAGCAGTTTCAGCCCCTTCTGCTTGGCATAAAGCAGCTGGGGGCGCAGATCGGCGGGATCGGCGGCAGGATCGAACGGCCCGGTGCAGACGATGCCCGTCGCCTGATCCAGCTTGGTCAGGGTGATCTCAACCGGGTCCTCGACCACCTTGATCGGGTCGAAGAACGGCATGTCGCGGTCCTCGCCGATGAAGAACACCTGTTCCCCCACCGCGCCGCGAAACATCGCCGCGCGCGCCGAATCGCCCGAAGTGGCGATGGTGTCCCAGGCGTCACGCGGCACGCCGAAATGGTCCAGCTGGGTTTCCACACCCTTTCGCGGCTTGGGCGAATTGGTCAGCAGCACCACGATCCCACCGGTCTGGCGATAGGCTTGCAGCGCGGCCACGGCCTCGGGCAGGGCGCGCACACCGTCATGCACGCAGCCCCACAGATCGACGAAAAGCGCGCGGTAATCGGCGGAAATCTCGGACAGGGCGGTGATGATGCGGGTCATGGGTGGCCTTTCAGGCGAAGGGGGGAGGGGGGCTCTGCCCCCCGTCCTTGCGGACTCCCCCCGGGATATTTCGGTCAAGGAGAAGGGCGGCCGGTGAGGTGTGACCGCCCCTGCGTCGCGTCAGAGGGTCAGGACCGGGATGATCTGCTTCTTGCGGCTCATCACGCCGGGCAGGACAACGGTGTCCCCGGTGACGGTGACGCCGAAGGATTTCTCGGCGAGTGTCTTGACCAGATCGTTGGGCACCAGAAGCGTGGCTTCCTCGTTCAGGATGTCCACGACGAAGAGGATCACCTGATCGGCGCCGTCTTCCTTGGCCACGTCCACCATGGATGCCATCAGGCTGTCCTTGCGATCAAGGATCATCTTGGGCGAGGTGGTTTCCAGCACCGAGACGCGGAATTCCTTGCCCGCGACCGTATATTCCTTGCTGTCCATCCGCAGCAGTTCCGCATCCGAGAAGGCCGACACATCGGATTTCGCGGCGAACATCTGGGCGGCATAATCGGGGATCGACACACCCAGTTCCTTGGCCAGATCATGGGCGATGGCCTTGTCTTCCTGCGTGGTGGTCGGGCTGCGGAATTCCAGCGTGTCCGACAGGATGCAGGACAGCATCGCGCCCTTGATGGATTTCGGCGCGCGGGCCATGTCCTTGCCGATCATCTTGAACATGATCGTGGCGGTGCAGGCCAGCGGCTCGATGCGGATCTCGATCGGGCCTTTGGTCTCCAGCCCGCCCACCAGCTTGTGATGGTCGATGATGCCGATGATATCGGCGTCATTGATGCCCGCGGGCAGTTCGGCGGGGTTGTTGGTGTCCACGATCACGACCGGCGCGCCGGCCTCCACACCCGCGATGATCTGCGGCTTGGGCAGGTCCCAGTGCTTCAGCATGAAGGCGGCCTCGGTATTGGGCTCGCCCAGCAGCTTCGCCTCGGCCGGGGTGCCTTTCACCTCGGTCAGATACCAGGCCCAGATGAGGGGCGAGCCGGTGGAGTCGGTGTCGGGGGATTTGTGGCCGAAAACCTGAATGGTCATTGCAATGGTCCTGTAGGGATGTTGGGTTTGCGCGCCTTATAGGGCGGGGCCGCGGGATTGTCACCTGCCTATGCTGCAAGGCAGCATCGCGAGGGTTGGACAATGGGACGCGCCTGCGGGATAGTCCGGCGGTGCAGGCAGGGGAATGGGTGATTTTTGCGGGAAAGCGATCTCTACGGTCCGGTGAAAGCCTATCTCGAGGCGCAGGGCTATATCGTGAAAGGCGAGGTGGGCGCGGTCGATGTGCTGGCCTGCCGGGGTGACGAGCCGCCCGTGGTGGTGGAGTTGAAGACCGGCTTTTCCCTGACCCTGCTGCATCAGGCGGTGGCGCGGCAGGCGGTGACGGATCTGGTCTACGTGGCCGTGCCCCATCGGACCGGCAAGGTCGCGGCGCGGGCCTTGCGCGACAATGTGGCTCTGTGCCGGCGTCTGGGTCTGGGGGTGCTGAGCGTGCGCCTGTCCGACGGGCTGGTCATCGCCCATGCCGACCCCGGCCCCTATGTCCCGCGCAAGCAGCCCCGCCGCAAAACGGCGCTTTTGCGCGAATTCCAGCGGTTGCAGGGCGATCCCAACCGGGGCGGTTCGGTGAAACAGGGGCTGATGACGGGCTACCGGCAGGATGCCCTGCGCTGCGCCGCCGCGCTGGCAAAGGCGGGGCAGGCGCGGGGGCGCGATGTGGCGGCGGCCTGCGGTGTGACGCAGGCGACGCGGATCATGGCGGACAATCATTACGGCTGGTTCGCGCGTGTCGCGACCGGGGTCTATACCCTGACCGAGGCCGGCCGCGCGGCGCTGGACTGAAGCCGCGACAAGCTGTCGAATTTTGCCGATTCAGATGTTGACAGCCCTTGGCCTGATCCCTAGCTATGCGCCGTTAGCACTCGCAGGGAGTGAGTGCTAATACCCCGAACGGGGTTCAGTGAGAAACTTTGAGCCAAGGAGCCTCAGAGATGGCATTTACACCGCTTCATGACCGCGTGCTGGTCCGCCGCGTGGAAAGCGACGAAAAGACCAAGGGCGGTCTTATCATCCCCGACAGCGCAAAAGAAAAACCCGCCGAGGGCATCATCGTCGCCGTCGGCGCAGGTGCGAAGGACGAGGATGGCGACCGCATCGCCATGGACGTCAAGGCAGGGGACAAGGTCCTGTTTGGCAAATGGTCCGGCACCGAAGTCACCCTCGATGGTGAAGAGCTGCTGATCATGAAAGAATCCGACATCATGGGCATCATTGCCTGATCGTCATCCCTGACATTCTGATATCTAGGAGCAAGCAAAATGGCTGCTAAAGACGTCAAGTTTTCGACCGACGCCCGCAATCGCATGCTGAAAGGCGTGAACACGCTGGCAGATGCGGTCAAGGTCACGCTCGGCCCCAAAGGCCGCAACGTGGTGCTGGACAAATCCTTCGGCGCACCACGCATCACCAAGGACGGTGTGTCGGTTGCCAAGGAAATCGAACTGGAAGACAAGTTCGAGAACATGGGCGCGCAAATGGTGAAGGAAGTCGCTTCCCGCACCAATGATGAGGCCGGCGACGGCACCACCACCGCGACCGTGCTGGCGCAAGCCATCATCAAGGAAGGCATGAAAGCGGTTGCCGCTGGCATGAACCCGATGGACCTCAAGCGCGGCATCGATCTGGCCACCACCAAAGTCGTGGAAGCCATCAAGGCGGCCGCCCGCGACGTGAGCGACAGCGCCGAAGTGGCACAGGTCGGCACGATCTCGGCCAATGGCGAAGCGGAAATCGGTCGTCAGATCGCCGACGCGATGCAGAAGGTCGGCAACGAGGGTGTCATCACCGTCGAAGAGAACAAGGGCCTCGAGACCGAGACCACCGTGGTCGAAGGCATGCAGTTCGACCGTGGCTACCTCAGCCCCTATTTCGTGACCAACCCCGACAAGATGGTCGCCGAGCTGGAAGACTGCCTCATCCTGCTGCACGAGAAGAAGCTCTCCTCGCTCCAGCCGATGGTCCCGCTGCTCGAGTCCGTGATCCAGTCGCAAAAGCCGCTGCTGATCATCGCCGAGGACGTGGAAGGCGAGGCTCTGGCCACGCTGGTCGTCAACAAGCTGCGTGGCGGCCTGAAGATCGCTGCCGTCAAGGCGCCGGGCTTTGGTGATCGTCGCAAGGCGATGCTGCAGGATCTGGCCATTCTGACCGGCGGTCAGGTGATCAGCGAAGATCTGGGCATGAAGCTGGAGTCGGTCACGATCGACATGCTGGGTTCGGCCAAGAAAGTCGCGATCAACAAGGACGAGACCACGATCGTGGACGGTCACGGCGTCAAGGCCGAGATCGAGGCACGCGTGTCCCAGATCCGTCAGCAGATCGAAGAGACCACGTCGGACTATGACCGCGAGAAACTGCAGGAACGTGTGGCCAAGCTGGCAGGCGGCGTTGCCGTCATCCGCGTCGGCGGCATGACCGAAACCGAAGTGAAAGAGCGCAAGGACCGCGTCGATGACGCGCTGAACGCCACCCGCGCAGCCGTGCAGGAAGGTATCGTCGTCGGCGGCGGTGTTGCCCTGATCCAGGCCGGTAAGGCTCTGGACGGTCTCAAGGGGGCCAACAGCGACCAGGACGTCGGGATCTCGATCATCCGCAAGGCCATCGAAGCGCCGCTGCGCCAGATCGCCGAGAACTCGGGTGTGGACGGTTCGGTCGTCGCGGGCAAGATCCGCGAAAGCAACGACAAGACCTTTGGCTTCAACGCGCAGACCGAAGAATATGGCGACATGTTCAAGTTCGGCGTGATTGACCCGGCCAAGGTTGTCCGCACCGCTCTTCAGGACGCAGCCTCGGTGGCCGGCCTGCTGATCACCACCGAAGCCATGGTTGCGGATCGTCCGTCCAAGGAATCGGCCGGCGGCGGCATGGGCGGCGGCATGGGCGGCATGGGCGGCATGGACGGGATGATGTAATCCCGACCGTCACCTGACGTTCGACAAGGAAGGGCTCGCCGCAAGGCGGGCCCTTTTCCGTCGTTGGGACGTAGGGTGCGTGCTAGCACGCACCACTCTCCCCCCCCACATCAACAAACGGTGCGTGCAAGCACACACCCTACCCCCCACATCAACAAACGGTGCGTGCAAGCACGCACCCTACGGAATTATGAAATGGCCGCCTTTTTTGGATCATATTCTCCGTTCGCAATGTCCCTGTGAATGGTTGAGTAGGGCCATTCTTCGGGCGACCGCACAAAACCATGTTTGACGGGGTTGAGCCAACAATACCGAACATGCGCCGCGAAATCCGCATTATCGCGGATATGATGTTCCCAATACCTGCGCTGCCAAATGCCCCGCTCGCCACGCAGAATATGCGATGGCCGTAAGGGGCCCGCAGGCATTTGCCGCGAAAACCGTGTTTTGATCAGCCGCCAGCGCGTTGGATAATCGGCATCGCCTGAGGGCAGGGTCAAGACGCAATGCAGATGATCAGGCAGGACCACCCAAGCGTTGATGGCAAAGGGGCGCTCGCGCCGCGTCTGCCTCACCGCGCCGCGTAGCAGATCGATGTGATCCACCAACATTCGGCTGCCACGATTGGCCAGCGCGACGGTGAAAAAGATCTGGGCTCCAAGGACAAAGGGACGGCGATAATTTGACATGCCCCCAATGTGCATGGATTTGGTTAATGGGTGGTTGATGGCGGTGGGTGCGTGCTTGCACGCCCCCCCGCATTAACAAACGGTGCGTGCAAGCACGCACCCTACGGGCGGCTCGATCAACCCCGCGACCAACAAAACACACCCTTCACCAGCAAGCGTAGGGTGCGTGCTCGCACGCACCCACCACACCCCCCCTCAAGGCACCCGCGTCAGGGCCAGAAACTCCTGGAACGCGGCCTCATAGCTGCCGGGGTCGGCGGCATGGGATTGCAGATGATCCGCCTCGGTCAGATGGGCGACCGTCACGGCCCCGGCATCCGATGCGGCGCGCAGCGCGATCAGTCTCTGGCTCGTGTCCAGCGGGACGACCTGATCCGCGCTGCCATGGGCCAGAAACAGCGGACCGTAAAACCCCGCATAGCGCCCGGTGACACTGGCCGCGCGCAGATCGGACGGGTGCGTCAAGCCCAGCGCGGTCAGGGTCGTGGCGGCGACCGTGCCGGGGAAGGGCAGCCCCATGTTGCGGGCCAGATGCTCAAGCACGGCCTTGAACTCCAGCGCGGGCGAATCCAGCGCGATGGCGCTGATGCGGCTGGCCTCGGGGCTGCGGGCCATGAACTGTCCCAGAATGCCGCCCCCCATGGAATCGGCCAGAATCATCACCTCGCCATACCCACGATCCCGCAGCGTCAGCACGGCGGCCTCCAGATCAGGCCATTCGGTCAGGCCAAAGCCATAGAACCCATCCTCGGTCACCGGCGCGTTCATGTCATTGCGATAGCTGATCAGCAGCGTGGGAAAGCCAGCCTCATGCAGCATCGGCAGATAGCGATATCCATCCTCGCGCGCCCCTGCGATCCCATGCACATAGATCGCGGCCATGTGCGGCTGCGGCGCGCCCGGCACAAGGGGTTCCGGGACGAACCACGCCTCGGCCGGGCCAAGCGTGGTCTGCACGGCCAATGTCTCGAAGGGCAAGCCGAACGCGGCTTGCGGATCACCGCGATAGCCAAGCGCCGTCGGTTCATCCGGCGGCGTCGCGGCCGCTTGCATCTGCGCCAGTCCGCCGACGGTCAGGACCTGGCTCGCGACACGGTGCAATCCCAATGTCGCGCTGGCCAGATAGAGCGATCCCACGACCAGCAGGCCAAGCGCAATCGGCACGCCATAGCGGCGGGCCCGTGAATGGCGTCTGACGCGAACCATCGGCATGACTGTCTGTCCTTGCTGGATAATTTCCCCACAGGATCAGCCTAGACTCGCCTTGGCCTGCGGATCAAGCACCGCAGGAGTTGCGCGGCGATGTATCGTGGTTGTGCCCTTTACGCCTTCTGTCCGGTGATCAACTGCGCTAGCGATGCGACATGCGCCTTTTTCTGCTGACCGCCCTCACCATGCTGGCCTTTGCTGCCAACTCCATCCTGAACCGGATGGCTCTGGAGGATGGCACGACGGGACCTGCCGCCTTTGCCGCAATCCGTCTGGTCGCAGGGGCGCTCTGCCTCTGGGCGCTGGTGGCGTGGCGAGGGGGCGGGATGCGGCCGCTGTGGCAACCCGGCGGTGCAGCCAGCCTTGCCCTCTATGTGCTGGGCTTTTCCTTCGCCTATGTCAGCCTGCCCGCCGGCGTGGGCGCGCTGATCCTGTTCGGCGGCGTGCAGATCACGATGTTCGCAGGCGCCCTGATCCTGCGCGAGACGGTGCCCGCGCGGCGCTGGGCGGGCGCGGCGCTGGCCTTCGGCGGGCTGGTCTGGCTGCTCTGGCCCGCAGGGGGCGCGGCCCCAGATCCGTGGGGGGCCGCGCTGATGGCCGCGGCGGCGCTGGGCTGGGGCATCTACTCGCTGCTGGGGCGCGGGGCGACCGATCCGATGGGGGCCACGGCCGGGAATTTCGTCTTTGCCGCGCCGCTGGGGCTGATCGTTCTGGCCGTCCTGCCCGATACGGCCACAGCGCAGGGCGCCGTGCTGGCGGTGCTCTCGGGCGCTGTGACCTCGGGCTGCGGCTATGCCTTGTGGTATGCGGTGCTGCCCCGTCTGGGATCGACCCGCGCGGCGGTGGCACAGCTCTGCGTGCCGGTGATCGCGGCGGCAGGCGGGCTCCTCCTGCTGGGCGAGGGGATCAGCCTGCGATTCGCCATGGCCTCGGCACTGGTGCTGGGCGGCGTCTTGCTGGCCGCGCTCCCGCCCGCACGAGAGGCGCATGTCTTGGGCAAGGACGCCTGATCTTTCGGCAAACGCGCCGCGCCGCGGCCCGCGCCCTGCCAGCCGCCGACGCGACCCTTGCGCCCACCGTTCATCCCTTCGACATGGGAACGGCACAGAGGTCCATGCCGGAGAGGGCCGCCCATGACCGTCAGATGTCTTCTGCCCGAAGACCGCGTCGAGGTGATCGACCTTCTGACCACCTGTTTCGGCAGCCCGAAAGAGGCCCATCTTCTGGATTAGCTGCGCGATGCGGGGGATATCCGGCTTGAACTGGTCTGGATGGAGGGGCGGCATCTGCGGGGCGACATCGCATCCGTGCGCCACGAATCCCCGACGGGCTGGCAGGCGTCACCGCTGACCTGACCTATCCGGCCAAACTTTTTCCGGGGTGACAGACGCCCTCAGGCCGGTTGTATCAATTCCAGCGGGTCATAGCCGAAGCCGCGCGCCCATGCGACGCGGGGCAAACTGTCCGGCTTCAGCCTGAGATCGCGCACCTCGTCCTGCGTGAAGAAACGGCGGCGCGTCACGATGCCTTCGGGATCGGCCCAGCCTTCGGCCAACATGCCCGCCGTGATGGTGCAGCGAAAAAAGACCTCCACCTGATGAAAGCCGCGATCCGGGTCGTGAAACTCGTTCACCAGACAGGGCGGACCCACGCGGATGGTCAGGCCGGTTTCCTCATGCACCTCGCGGGCCAGATTGTCGGGCAGGGACGCGCCCGCCTCGACCCCGCCACCGGGCGCGCACCACAGTGTCGCAGCCGGGTCGCGATAGGCATTGACCAAAAGCAGGCGGTTGTCGTGCAGGATAACCGCGCGGGTGGCAAGTCTGGGCTGTAGCATGTGACCTCTGGTCTTATGGGGCTTTTGCGGGGGAACAAACGAGACTATCTGTCTGGCATGAAATACATGACTTCGAAATATGTCACGCTGCCGGTTCTGGCCATTCTCAGTGCCGCCTGCGGGGTGACAGGCGATCCGGCCCGCTCCGCCGAGGGCGAATGCGTGGTGCTGCTGCACGGGCTGGCGCGGACAGAAGTGTCTTTTCTGCTCATGGAGCAGGTGCTGCGGGCGGATGGCTATATGGTCATCAATCCCGGCTACCCCTCGACCGAAGAGACGATCGGCAACCTCGCCTCGACCGTGTTGCCGCGCGCGGTGGCACAATGCGGTGACCGGACCACCCATTTCGTGACCCATTCGATGGGCGGCATCCTGACCCGGTTCTGGCTGGTGGGGAACCGGCCCGCCAATCTGGGACGCGTGGTGATGCTCGCCCCGCCCAATGAAGGGTCCGAACTGGTGGACGAACTTGTCGATATCGAGGCGTTCGGCTGGCTGAACGGCCCTGCGGGCAAGCAACTGCGTACCGGCGAAAAGGGCATGCCCTCGCATCTGCCGCCGGTGGACTTCGAACTGGGCGTCATCGCTGGCGACCGTTCGCTCAACCCTGTGTTCTCGTCGATGATCGAGGGACCGGATGACGGCAAGGTCTCGGTCGAGGAAACCAAGGTCGAAGGGATGGCCGATCACATGGTGCTGCATGTGACCCATACTTTCCTGATGAACAATCCGCAGGTGATCGCGCAGGTGCGGCAATTCCTCAAGACCGGGGCCTTTGATCGTTCGATCACATGGGGTCAGGCGGTCATGGACTTGCCGGTGCTGGAATGAGCGGGACGCTGGCCCTGACCCTGACCGGGGCCGAGGTCCTGCGCCCCGGCGGGCTGGACAATGCACCCTTGTCACTGGCCGGGGGACGGATCGTCGAGGATCGACAGGCGCGCCACGTCGATCTGACAGGCTTGCGTGTGCTGCCGGGACTCGTCGATGTGCATGGTGACGGGTTCGAGCGGCATCTGGCCCCCCGGCGCGGGGCCATGCGGGATCTGGGGCAGGGTGTCGCCGCGACCGAGGCGGAACTGGCCGCCAACGGGATCACTACGGCGGTGCTCGCGCAATTCTGGAGCTGGGAAGGCGGGATGCGCGGGCCGGAATTCGCCCTGCGGTTCCTTGAGGCGCTGGCCGGGCATCGCGGACTGGGCACCGATATGCGGGCGCAACTGCGGATGGAAACCTGTCTCGTGCAGGATTATCCCGCCATCGCGGATGCGGTTGCGCGTTTCGGGATCGGCTATGTCGTGTTCAACGATCATCTGCCCCATGCCGCGCTGGCGGCAGGCAAGCGTCCGCCGCGTCTGACCGGGCAGGCGCTGAAAAGCGGGCGCAGCCCCGAAGATCATCTGGCGCTGCTGCAACGGTTGCATGGTCAGTCCGACCGTGTGCCCGCGGCGTTGGAGGGTCTGGCCGCGCGGTTGGCAGCGGCAGGCGTGATCCTTGGCAGCCATGATGATGCGACAGCCTCCGGGCGTGCGCTCTGGCGCGGGCGCGGGGTCGCCGTGTCGGAATTTCCCGAAACGCATGAGGCCGCCGCCGAGGCGCGGTCCGGGGGCGACAGGATCGTTCTGGGCGCGCCCAATGTCGTGCGCGGCGGATCGCATTCCGGCAATGTCGCCGCGGCTGATCTGGTCGCCAAGGGTCTGTGCGACGCGCTGGCGTCCGATTATCACTACCCCGCGCCAAGGCAGGCGGCGCTGATGCTGGCCGAGACGATGGGACTGACGGCGGCATGGGATCTGGTCACGGCCGGACCGGCGCATCTGTTGGGGCTGACGGATCGCGGCAGGTTGCTGCCGGGACTGCGCGCCGATCTGGTGGTGATGGACGACAGCGGCCATGTGGGCGCGACCATCGCGGGGGGGCGGATCACGCATATGAGCGGCTCTGTCGCGGCGCGCTTCGTCGCCTCGGTCTGACACGCTCTCTCGGCCACGATCAGGGCGGCGCAGAGGGGAGATCCGCACAATAAATACGCGCCACCCCCGAGGGAGGATGGCGCGCCGTTCCGGACAGCCGGTAACGTCTTGGGTAGTCTGGATCAGCTGTCCATCACGAACTGGTAACTGGCGGGAACATAGTGGAAGCCCTCGCCACGGGTTTCGACAAACCCCAATGCCGGGAAGGGCATGTGGTAACCGATGAAGGGGATGCGGTCTGCGGCCAACATGCCAAGGATCGACCGGCGCGTCGCGGCGGCGGCTTCCTTGTCCATGTCGAAGCGCACTTCCCAATCGGGATGCGCCAGCGACCAGACATAATGGTTCGCGAAATCGGCACCCAGCACCAGCTGCTTCCCTTCGCTTTCGATCATATAGGTCATATGGCCCGGCGTATGGCCAAAGGCCGCCATGCCGGTGATGCCCGACGCCACGGTGCCGCCATCGCCGATCATCTCGAACTTGTCGGCCATGGGGCGGACATTGTTGGCAAAGCCTTCGTTGTCGGTGCCGTTCCAGTGATCGAACTCGGCCGAACCGGTCACATAGCGCGCATTGGGGAAGGTCGCCGCGCCATCCGTCATCATGCCGCCGATGTGATCGCCATGCATATGGGTCAGAACCACAACGTCGATCTGGTCGGGGGTATAGCCTGCGGCAGCCAGCGCGGCCGTGATGCCCTCACCGTTCAACCCGGTGTCGAACAGCACCAGCTCGGAGCCGGTGTTCACGACCGTCGGCGTGAAGAAGAACTGCGACTTGTCCGTCGGGATCATCGCCGCTTCCGAAGCGGCGGCGAATTCCTCGGGCGTGGCGTTCAGGCCGAAGATCGTGTTGGGGTCGGGCACGGTCCGGGTTCCGGCCAACAGCGAGGTGACGTCATAGCCGCCCAGCTTGATGCGGTTATAGGGCGCGCGGGCCGGGCCCAGCAGCGGGGCGCTGGCGCTGGCCGGTGTGGCAGCCATGCCCGCCAACGGCAGGGCGGCGGCACTGGTCAGCACGGAGCGGCGGGACATCTTGAACGGGGTCATCGGGGCCTCCTCTTGTGGTTTTGTCTTGACCGGAACATAGCACGACAATCTGCCATGGGTTGTGCGCTCGCGATCAAGTGATGTGCCTGAATGCAGGGGGCGGCCCGCGCGCCGCGATTTCTGGACAAATCCTCGCACCTGTGACACAGCAACGGCCAACAGGAGATCCCCCATGACCACCACCCGCTTCGCCCCTTCGCCCACCGGCTATATCCATGTGGGCAACCTGCGCACCGCGCTGATGAACTACCTGATTGCCCGCAAATCGGGCGGCACCTTCATCCTGCGGATCGACGACACCGATCAGGAACGCTCGAAAGAGGAATATGTCGATCAGCTCAAGCGCGACCTGGAGTGGCTGGGGCTGGAATGGGACCGTATCGAACGGCAATCCCTCCGCCTTGACCGCTATGCCGCGGCGGCGGACAAGCTGCGCGCCATGGGCCGCTTCTACGAGGTGTTCGAGACTCCCACCGAACTGGACCTCAAGCGCAAGAAACAACTGAACATGGGCCGCCCCCCGGTCTATGACCGCGCGCATCTGGACCTGACCGAAGATCAGAAAGCCGCCTTCCGCGCCGAAGGGCGCGAGGGCTACTGGCGTTTCAAGCTGGATCAGGAACGCATCGAATGGACGGACGGCATCTTGGGGGATATCTCCATCGACGCGGCCTCAGTCTCCGATCCCGTGCTGATCCGTGCGGACGGACAGGTGCTCTATACGCTGGCCTCGGTCGTCGATGACACGGAAATGGGCGTCACCCATATCGTGCGCGGCTCGGACCATGTCACCAACACCGCCACCCAGATCCAGATCATTCAGGCGCTGGGCGGCACCGTGCCCAGCTTCGCGCATCACTCGCTGCTGACCGGCCCGCAGGGCGAGGCGCTGTCGAAACGCTTGGGCGCGCTGTCGATCAAGGACCTGCGCGCCCAAGGGATCGAACCGATGGCGCTTCTGTCGCTGATGGCGCGGCTGGGATCGTCGGACCCGGTCGAACTGCGCAGCAGCATGGACGAGCTGATCGAAGGCTTCGACATCACCCGCTTCGGCGCCGCTCCCACGAAATTCGACGAACAGGATCTGTTCCCGCTGACGGCGCATCACCTGCAAGCCCAGCCGCTTGAGGCCGTGGCGGATGACGTCGCAGCCCTCGGCGTGCCCGCGGCCCTCGCCCCCCGCTTCTGGGCCGTGGCGCGCGACAACATCACCACCCGCGCCGATCTGGCCGCGTGGTGGGCGCTCTGCCGCGACGGGGCAGACCCCGTGATCGCCGATGAAGACCGCGATTTCGTGGCCCAGGCCCTGACCCTGCTGCCCGAAGGTCCCTTCGACGACCAGACATGGAGTCAGTGGACCACAGCGGTGAAAGAAGCGACAGGCCGCAAGGGCAAGGGCCTCTTCATGCCGCTGCGTCTGGCGCTGACCGGACAGGCGCATGGCCCCGACATGGCCGCGCTGATGCCGCTGTTGCAGGTGATCCGCGCCAAGGGGTAACGCTTGGCGGACGGGGCAGGGGGGCTGTTTGCCCCCCGTCCCTGCGGGACTCCCCCCAAGGATATTTCTCGCAAGAAGAAGCCTAAAGCCCCTCGGGCCGTGTGGTGATGATCCGCGCGCCGATCCGGGCAAGGTGATCGTCGGTCAGGGCGCGCTCTGCGGCGGTCAACCTCTGGTGACGCGGATAGATCGGATCGGCGCGATCATCAAGGATCGGGGCCTCCCACCCGGATGTGGTGGCAAAGAAATCCGCAACGCCCGCCGCCCCATATTCGCGGGCATAGCCCTGCACCACCACGTCCAGATAGCTGAGAAGGACCGGAAAGGCATCGCTGGGGGCGGCATGGCGGTTCTCGGGGATGGCGTAGACCGACACGGCGGGGCGCGGGGACAGCGGATGTTCCACACTGTCGCAGACCGGATGCCTGAGATAGGCCGCCTCACGCCTGTCAAGCGCGGCCCAGTCGGCCCCCGGAACGGCGGCGATCAACCCCGCGATACGACTGGCCGGATCGCGCTCTGCCGTCAGAAAGGCCACGGGGCGCAACGCCGTGTGCCGCCATGCGCGCCGCCAGCCCGGCAAGGTGGCGTGATGGGCGGTGCCGTAGTCATGGGTGGCACGGTTCACAAGCGAGCCGTAGCCGAAAAAAAACACATCCTGCATGTCGCTATTTTTCCCGCTGTTGATCCATATCAATCCCCCTTGCCGCAAAGGCAGGCATTGTCAGAACGATCCAAGGGAGCAGAGATCTGACGCCATGCGTATCACCAAACGAACCAACCTTGCCATTCGCGTGCTGATGTATTGCGCCGCCAACGAGGAACGTCTGGTCACGAAATCCGAGATCGCCCGCTGTTGCAACACCTCCGAAAACCATCTGGCACAGGTGATCAACCAGTTGGGACAGCTTGGCTATCTGCACACCCAGCGCGGGCGCAATGGCGGCTTGATGCTGGGGCGGCCGATGGCCGATATTCGGATCGGCGATGTCTTCCGCGCGCTGGAAAGTCAGGTGCCGATCGCCGAGTGTTTCGCCGATGTGGACAACACCTGCCCGCTGGTCGAGGCGTGCCGCCTGAAGATCGCGGTCGCGGATGCCGCCGAGGCGTTCTATGCCCATCTGGACGAGATCACGCTGGATGCGCTTGTCTGCGGCAATGAAAGACTGCTGGAAATCATGCATCCTGTGGTCTGCCGCATCTGAACCGCGCCATTTGGTGCCGCGCGCGAAAACGACCACTTGTCGTGATGAAGCGACTCGTTTAAGGCTGACAACGTCAGATCGGGAGAACCGGGAAACCGGTGCCGAAGGAGCAACCGCCCCGGAAACTCTCAGGCCCAAGGACCGGTATGACATGACGGACTCTGGAGAGTGGTGCCCTGCGCACCCGCCGACGGGATAACGATCTCAGGCAACAGGACAGAGGGGGCATCGTGACCTGCGGATTGCGCGGGGGAAGGATGCCGGATGATTATGTTCCATGGTCAGGGCGGCGTATCGGAGGGGATACGATGAGCGAGCTGTTGCACCTGCCACTCGAGGCGCTGCATGTCGAACTGGGCGCCAAGATGGTGCCCTTTGCAGGCTACTCCATGCCGGTCCAGTATGGGCTGGGCGTGATGAAGGAACATCTGCACACGCGCGCCGCGGCGGGGCTGTTCGATGTCAGCCACATGGGTCAGGTGATCCTGCGCGGCGCGGATTATCAGGCGGTGGCGCAGGCGTTCGAGGCTTTGGTGCCCGTAGATGTGGCAGGTCTGGGCCTGAACCGGCAGCGCTATGGCTATTTCACCAATCAGGCAGGCGGGATCGAGGATGATCTGATGCTGGCCAATCGCGGCGATCATCTCTTCGTGGTGATCAACGCGGCCTGCAAGGACGCCGACATCGCCCTGATGCGCGCCGGTCTGCCTGCGGGCGTCACGCTTGAGGTGATCGAGGACCGCGCGCTGCTGGCCCTGCAAGGTCCCTTGGCCGAGGATGTTCTGGCGGGCCTGAACCCTGCGGTGCGCGCCATGCGCTTCATGGATGTGGCCGATCTGGACCTTGCGGGGGCCACCTGCTGGGTGTCGCGTTCCGGCTATACCGGCGAGGACGGGTATGAGATTTCGGTGCCCGCGGATGCCGCCGAGGATCTGGCGCGGGCGCTCTTGTCCGATGAACGGGTCGAGGCGATCGGTCTGGGTGCGCGGGATTCCCTGCGGCTGGAGGCGGGCCTGTGCCTCTACGGCCATGACATCGACGCCCACACCTCCCCCATCGAGGTGGGTCTGGGTTGGGCCATCCAGAAAGTCCGCCGCACAGGCGGCGCGCGCGCAGGCGGCTTCCCCGGCGCCGCGCGCATCCTGTCGGAACTGGACGGCAAAGCCCCCCGCGCCCGCGTCGGCCTGCTGCCCGAAGGCCGCGCCCCCATGCGCGAGGGGGTCGAGCTTTTCACCACCGCCGAGGGTGGCCACCCAATCGGCCGCGTCACCTCGGGCGGCTTCGGCCCCACCGTCGGTGCCCCTGTTGCCATGGGCCTCGTCGCGCGCGATCATGCGACCGTGGGCACCCAGCTCTACGGCGAGGTGCGGGGCAAGCGGCTGCCGGTCACGGTGGTGACCCTGCCCTTCACGCCCGCGAATTTCAAACGTTGACATCAGCGCCAACCAAAAGGGACCAGAGCGATGAAATTTACCGAAGATCATGAATGGCTGCGCATCGAAGGCGATCTGGTCGTGGTCGGCATCACCGAACATGCCAGCACGCAACTGGGCGATGTGGTGTTCGTCGAACTGCCCGAAGTGGGCACGATGGTCGCCGCCGGCGATGAAATCGTGGTGATCGAAAGCGTCAAGGCCGCCTCGGACATCGCCGCCCCCTTGGACGGCGAGATCGTCGAGATCAACGAGGCCATCGTGGACGAACCCAGCAAGGTCAATGCCGATCCGCTGGGCGAGGCGTGGTTCTTCAAGATGAAGGTCGATGACCTGTCCCTGCTGGATCAGTTCATGGACGAAGACGAATACAAGGATCTGGTGGACTGACCCACAGGATCAGCCGGGCGGCCCTGCCATGCGCGGGGCTGCCTGCACCAGCGCGACTGACCTGTAAAAGTGACACATAAGGGACCCGGGCGATGAGCTACAAGCCGACCGATTATCAGCCGTATGATTTTGCCAACCGCCGCCATATCGGCCCCTCTCCGGCCGAGATGACCGAGATGCTCAAGGTCGTGGGCGCCGCCGATCTGAGCGCGCTGATCGACGACACCGTGCCCGCCGCGATCCGGCAGAAGGCCCCGCTCGTCTTCGAAGACCCCCGGTCCGAACGCGAACTCCTCTATCACATGCGTCAGGTCGGCAAGCGCAACACCGTGCTCACCAGCCTCATCGGGCAGGGCTTCCACGGCACGGTCACGCCTCCCGCGATCCAGCGCAACATCCTTGAAAATCCCGCGTGGTATACCGCCTACACTCCCTATCAGCCCGAAATCAGCCAAGGCCGGCTTGAGGCGCTGCTGAACTACCAGACCATGATCAGCGATCTGACAGGGCTGGAAATCGCCAATGCCTCGCTTCTGGACGAGGCGACAGCGGCAGCCGAGGCCATGACCATGGCGCAGCGCGTCGCCAAATCCAAAGCCACCGCCTTTTTCGTCGATGAGAACTGCCACCCGCAGAATATCGGCGTGATCCAGACCCGCGCCGCCCCCTTGGGGATCGAGGTGATCGTGGGCGCGCCCGACACCCTCGACGCATCCCGCGTCTTCGGCGCGATCTTCCAGTATCCCGGCACCTACGGCACGCTCACCGATTTCACCGCGCAGATGGACGCGCTGCATGATGCGAAAGCCATCGGCATCGTCATCGCCGATCCCATGGCGCTTTGCTTGCTCAAGGAACCGGGCGCGATGGGGGCCGACATCGCCGTGGGCAGCACCCAACGCTTCGGCGTGCCCTTGGGCTATGGCGGCCCACACGCCGCCTATATGGCCTGCCGCGACGCGTTCAAACGCGCCATGCCGGGGCGTCTGGTCGGTGTCTCCATCGACGCGAACGGCAACCGCGCCTACCGCCTCTCGCTGCAAACCCGCGAACAGCATATCCGCCGGGAAAAGGCCACCTCCAACGTCTGCACCGCACAGGCGCTGCTCGCTGTCATGGCCTCCTTCTATGCCGTGTTCCACGGGCCCGAGGGCCTCAAGGCCATCGCGCAGCGCATCCACCGCAAGACCGTGCGTCTGGCGCGCGGGCTGCAAGAGGCGGGCTTCACCGTCGAACAGACCCATTTCTTCGACACGATCACTGTCGATGTCGGACCGCTGCAAGCCGCCGTCATGAAATCGGCGGTGGATGAAGGCATCAATTTGCGGGCCGTGGGCAAGACCCGCATCGGCATCACGCTGGACGAAGTCACACGCCCCGCCACGATCGAGGCGGTGTGGCGCGCCTTCGGCATCACCCGCAAGGACGAAGGCATCGCCCCCGGCTATGCCCTGCCCGACGCGCTGGTGCGGCAGACCCCCTACCTGACCCATGGCGTCTTCCACATGAACCGCGCCGAGACGGAAATGATGCGCTACATGCGCCGCTTGGCCGACCGCGATCTGGCGCTGGACCGCGCGATGATCCCGCTGGGCAGCTGCACCATGAAGCTGAACTCTGCGGCGGAAATGATGCCGCTCAGCTGGCCCGAATTCTCGGATATGCACCCATTCGTGCCGCTGGATCAGGCCGCAGGCTATGCCCATATCGTCAAGGATCTCAGCGAAAAGCTGTGTCAGGTCACAGGCTATGACGGCATGTCCATGCAGCCAAATTCCGGCGCGCAGGGCGAATATGCCGGGCTTCTGACCATTGCCGCCTATCAGCGCGCCAATGGCCAAGGCCATCGCAACATCTGCCTCATTCCGATGAACGCCCATGGCACCAACCCCGCCTCGGCGCAGATGGTGGGCTGGACGGTGGTGCCTGTGGAATCCTCGGCCAATGGCGACATCGATCTGGATGATTTCCGCGCCAAGGCGGAAAAGCACTCTGCCAATCTGGCGGGCTGCATGATCACCTATCCCTCGACCCATGGCGTGTTCGAGGAAACGGTGATCGAGGTCTGCAAGATCACTCATGATCACGGCGGTCAGGTCTATATCGACGGGGCCAATATGAATGCCATGGTGGGCCTGTCGCGCCCCGGCGATCTGGGCGGCGATGTCAGCCACCTGAACCTGCACAAGACCTTTGCCATCCCGCATGGCGGCGGCGGCCCCGGCATGGGCCCCATCGGCGTCAAGGCGCATCTGGTGCCCTATCTGCCGGGTCACCTGATGACCGGCGGGACCGAAGGGCCGGTGTCTGGCTCTCCCTACGGCTCCGCCTCGATCCTCACGATCAGCTGGGCCTATTGCCTGATGATGGGCGGCGAAGGTCTGACACAGGCCACCCGCGTCGCGATCCTGAACGCCAACTATATCGCCAAGCGGTTGGAAGGGGCCTATCCCATCCTCTACAAAGGTCCGACAGGGCGCGTCGCGCATGAATGCATCATCGACGTGCGCCCCTTTGCCGACAGCGCCGGTGTGACGGTCGAGGATATCGCCAAGCGCCTGATCGACTGCGGTTTCCACGCGCCGACGATGAGCTGGCCTGTGGCGGGCACGCTGATGGTGGAACCCACCGAGTCCGAAACCAAGGCCGAACTGGACCGTTTCTGCGATGCGATGCTGGCGATCCGTGCCGAAATCGCCGATATCGAGGAAGGCCGCAGCGATCCGCTCAACAACCCGCTGAAGCACGCGCCTCACACGGTCGAGGATCTGGTGGGCGACTGGGACCGCCCCTACACCCGCGAACAGGGCTGCTTCCCGCCGGGTGCCTTCCGCGTGGACAAATATTGGCCCCCTGTGAACCGGGTGGACAACGCATGGGGCGACCGCAATCTGGTCTGCACCTGCCCGCCGATGAGCGATTACGCTGAAGCGGCGGAATAACCGGGGGATTGCGTTAAAAAGTGGTAAACGCGGGCTCGTAACCCGTTGATATCACGGGGCTTGAAAAATGTCCCACGGTGGGACACACCACGCAGCGCCGCCGGGGGAAGCCTTGGCGGCGGTTTCGTTTTCTGCGGGGCAGGGCTTATTCCCGCGCCCGCAGAACCTGCGCCGGACGCGCCGCCAAGGGTCGCCATGCAAAGGCCAGCCCCGACAGAAGCGTCGCCAGCACACCGCCCAGAACGATGGCGATGGCCGAGGGCCAGATGACGGTATAGCCGGTCTGCATGATGAAATGCGTGACCGCCCAGCCGCCGCCGATCCCGGCGGCGATGGCCACCACGCCCGCCGCTGCCCCCAGAAGGGCCGCGCGCAGGGCAAAGCTGCGCAGGATGCGGCCCCGGCTGGCCCCCAGCGTTTTCAACACTGCCGCCTCATAGGTCCGCGCCCGCTCTCCCGCCGCGGCCGCGCCGATCAGCACCAGAAAGCCCGTGAGCAAGGTTGCCGCCGCGCCATAGGAGGTCGCCGCCGCCAGCCCCGCCAGCACGTCCGAGACCTGATCAATCGCATCGCGCACCCGGATCGCGGTGATATTGGGCGCGGCCCCCGCCACATCGCGCAGGATCTGGGCCTCGGCCTGTTCCTCGGCATAGACGGTTGAGATGAAGGTGTGCGGCGCGCCCGCCAAGGCGCGTTCGTTCATGGTCAGCACGAAACCCATCGCGCCGGTCGAGAAGTCCACTTCGCGCAGGCTGGTGATCGTCCCGGTGATGTCGCGCCCCAGCACGTTCATCGTGATCATGTCGCCAAGGCCGATCCCCATCTCGCGGGCCTCTTCCTCGGCAAAGCTGATCTGGGGCGGACCGTCGTAATCATCGGGCCACCATTCGCCTGCCATGATCCGCGTGCCGTCGGGCATGGCACCTGCATAGGTCACGGCGCGGTCACCGGTGACGACCCAGTGATCGCCCGCCACTTCGCGCGCGGGGCGGTCATTGATCTGCGTGATCACCCCGCGCAGCATCGGGGCCGCGTCGATGCGCGAGACAGCGGGGTCATTCTCGAGCCGCTCCATGAAAGCGGGCATCTGGTCGCGCTGGATATCGACGAAGAAATAGGAGGGGGCCACCTCGGGCAGATCGTTGGCGATGGCCCCGCGCAGGTTGCCGTCGATCTGGCCCACTGCGGCCAGCACAGACAGGCCTAAACCCAGCGACAGGATCACCGAGGTCGCCTCGTCCCGCTGCCCGCCTATGGCGGCCAAGGCCCATCGCAGCACGGGACGTCCCCGCGCCCTGCCGCGCATCCGCTTGGTCAGCGCGCGCACGCCCCAAGCCGTCAGCACCAGCAGGACCAAAGCGCCAAGGATGCCGCCCGCAGTCCAGAGCGTCAGCCATGCCGCGCCGGAGAAGACCATGGCGGTGCCGATCAGTGCGGCCAGCAGAGCCAAGATCACCGCAAGCATCGGTGCGCGGGGCAGGGTGCGGGTGGTAGAGAGCGCATCGCGGAAGAGGGTGGCGGCGCGCACCTCCTCGGTCCGCGAGAGGGGCCAGAGGGTGAAGATCAACGCAGTCAGCGCGCCATAGATCGCGGCTTCCAGAAGCGGGGCGGGGTGTATGGTGAACACCGCAGGCACCGGCAGGCGCGATTCCAGAAACGGCCCGACAGCCAAAGGGATTGCTGCGCCAAGGATCAGGCCCAGCGTGATCCCTAAAAGGCTGAGGGCACCGATTTGCAGAAAATATGTCTGGAAAATCGTGGCCCGGTCCGCGCCAAGCGTGCGCAGCGTGGCAATCACGCTGGTCTTGCCCGCCAGATAAGCGCGCACGGCGGCGGATACACCGACCCCGCCGACAGCCAGACCGGAGAGGCCGACAAGAATCAGAAACGCCCCCAGACGTTCCACGAAACGCGCCACGCTGGGTGCGCCATTGCGGCTGTCGCGCCAGCGGGCACCCGCGCCCTCGAACCGTTGACTGACCTGCGCTTGCAGCGCGTCCAGATCGCTGTCCTCGGGCAGGAGCATCCGGTATTCGGTGGAATAGAGCGTGCCGGGTGTCAGCAAGCCCGCATTCGCCAGTGCGTCGGTCGCCACGATCGTGCGCGGGCCAAGACCGAAACCATCCGCCCCGGCATCCGGTTCGCGCGTGATCGCGGCCATGAGGCGGAAGTCCTGCGTGCCAAGGCGGAAGGTGTCGCCGATCTGCATCCCCATCCGGTCGATCAGCAGGGGATGGACGACGGCACCGGGCAGACCATCCGCCCCGGCCAACGCTTGCGCCAGGGGCATCGCAGGTTCCAGCAGAACCTGCCCGATCAGGGGATAGGCGGCGTCGACGGATTTCACCTGAGTCAAGCCACGTTCGGCCGTCTCGCCCTGACCCTTGACGACCATGGAGCGGAAATCCGTGACCTCGGACACTTCGGTGGCGATGCTGTCGATCCAGGCCCGTTCCTCGGGCGTTGCGAAGCGGTAGGTCAGGTCGATTTCGGCATCGCCGCCAAGGATGGCTGCCCCTTCGCGGGCCAGACCCGCCTCGATGCTGGAGCGGACGGAGCCGACGGCGGCGATGGCGGCCACACCGAGCGCGAGACAGGCGAGGAAGATGCGGAACCCTTTGAGCCCGCCGCGCAATTCCCGCGCAGCGAAACGGGCAGCGACGCGCAGTGTCATTCCGCAGCCTCGGCCTTGTGCGTGGCTTCGGTGTCGATCCGCCCGTCGCGCAGGCGAATCACGCGGTCGCAGCGCGCGGCCAATTCGTCGGAATGGGTCACCAGCACCAGCGTCGCGCCATGTTTGTCGCGCAAGCCGAAGAGCAGTTCGATGATGGCCGCCCCATTGGTGCCGTCCAGATTGCCGGTCGGTTCATCCGCCAGCAGGATGTCGGGGCGCGGGGCAGAGGCGCGGGCCAATGCGACGCGCTGCTGTTCGCCGCCTGACATCTGCGAGGGGTAGTGATCGGCGCGGCTGGCCAGACCGACGGCCTCCAACTCGGCGCGGGCACGGGCGAAGGCGTCCTTGTGGCCCGCCAGTTCCAGCGGCGTTGCCACGTTTTCCAGCGCCGTCATCGTGGGGATGAGGTGGAAGGATTGGAACACGACCCCCATATGATCCCTGCGGAAGCGGGCCAGCTGATCCTCGGACATGGTGGTCAGGTCCTGACCCAAGGCCGTGATCCGGCCACCCGTGGCCCGCTCCAGCCCGCCCATCAGCATGAGGAGAGACGATTTGCCAGAACCAGACGGTCCCACCAGCCCCAACGTCTCGCCCCGGCGGACATCCAGCGTGATGCCGTGCAGGATGTCCACGCGGCCTGCATTGCCATCAAGGGACAAAGCTGTATCTGTGAGCGAAAGAACCGGAGAGGTCATGGGAATGCGCCTGCTTTCTATTCGTTTTTTGTCATATGGTGCCTTGGCTGCCGGGGGCAAGGTGTGGGCGGCGCTTGTCCTGTGTCTGGGGCTTGCTTTTGCGACGGTCGCCGGCGCCCAGCAGACGCGGGAGTTGCCTTTGTCCATCGTGGCTTTTGGCGACAGCCTGACGCAGGGCTATGGGTTGATCGACGAAGAAGGCTTCGTGCCGCAACTGCGGGCCTGGCTGGAGGCGCAGGGCGAGTCGCTGCGCGTGGTCAATGCGGGCGTGTCGGGCGATACCACCGCGGGCGGTCTGGCACGGATCGAATGGACGCTGACGCCGGATATTCACGGCATGATCCTTGCGCTGGGGGGCAATGATGTGTTGCGCGGGCTGGATCCTGCGGTGACGCGGGCGAATATCGAGGGGATTCTGAAGGCGGCGGCGGCGGCGGATATCCCGGTCCTGCTGGTGGGGATGCAGGCCCCGGGCAATTACGGTCCTGAGTATCAGGCGGAATTCGAGGCGATCTGGCCCGAATTGGCCGAGGCTTATGGCGCGCTTTACTTCGACAGCTTCTTCAAGGGGCTGGGCGAGGGCGATCTGGCGTCAGCGCAGGGCTATTTTCAGCCGGATGGCATCCATCCCAATGCCGAAGGTGTCGCGTTGATCGTCGATGCGATGGGTCCTGCGGTTCTGGAGTTGATCGCCGCCGCCGAGGCACGGCGCGCCGAAAAGGGCTGAGCCAATGCAAAACGGGCCCCGCGACAGGGCCCGTTTTTCATCAATCCCGTCCGGCGATCAGGCCAGCGAGATGTTCACGGCAGATTCACGACCGTCGCGGCCCGGTTCGATGTCGAACTTGACCTTCTGGTTGTCGGCCAGCCCGGTCAGGCCCGACCGCTCGACCGCGGAAATGTGAACGAAAACGTCCTTGCTGCCGCCATCGGGGGCAATGAAGCCGTAGCCTTTTGTGGTGTTGAACCATTTCACGGTGCCAGTGGCCATACCGCATCTCCTTTACAGATCTGCTGCCCGCACTGTGCGGCAGCCCGGCTAGTCAGTGCATAATCGAGGTACTGACCTGTGAAGGAGCAGGCTATTCGATAGTGGTAACGTCGCGATAAGAAGTATGTGAGTGGTCCAGAGTCGTTTCAAGAGGGAATCTGGCGGTGAAATGGCCTATTTTTTGCTGTTTTCAGGCGGTTTTCTGCCGAAAGGGGGCTTTTTCAGACAGTTTGCCATTCATATATAATTGTCTGAATATTTCAGAGGAGGAGCCGTGATGGCATCCAGAAAACTGACCTGTCTGCATTGCGGTCAGGTGAACCGCGTGCCCGAGGACCGTCTGGGTCCTGCGGCCAAATGCGGGACATGCGGCGCGAAACTTGTTTCGGGAAAGGCGGTCGAGGTGGATCTGGCGATCTTGCAGAAGGCGGCCCGGACCGACGAAATGCCGCTGATCGTGGATTTCTGGGCACCGTGGTGCGGACCCTGCCGCATGATGGCCCCGGAGTTCGCCAAGGCGGCGGAGGTGCTGGCAGGTCAGGCGCGACTGGTGAAACTGAACACCGAGGCGCATCCTCAGGCCGGCGCGGTTTACAACATTCGGGGTATTCCCACGATGGCGGCTTTTCTGGGCGGGCGGGAGCGGCAGCGGCAATCCGGTGCGATGCCTGCGGCATCAATCGTGGACTGGATCAAAGGGGCCGCCTGACCCGCAAGCCTCTGCTGCACAATGAAAACGGGCGCGCAGTTGCCTGCGCGCCCGTGTCCGTTCATGCCCCGAGGGGCAGACGCTTATGCCAGCGAAAGGTTGGTCGCGGATTCGCGGCCATCACGACCCGACTCGATGTCGAAGGTCACTTTCTGGTTGTCGGCGAGGCCGGTCAGACCCGAACGCTCGACTGCCGAGATGTGCACGAACACATCTTTGCTGCCGCCATCGGGTGCAATGAAGCCGAAGCCTTTAGTGGTGTTGAACCATTTCACGGTGCCTGTGGCCATATCCGTGGTCTCCTGTCTTGGTCGCCATCCGCGAAGTGCGATGGCCTGGCGTTGGTCGGTCTGGATCGAAGGACTGAGCGCCGTAAGACGGAAGACAGTGGTCGAAAAAGAATAACGTAGCACGCAGGTGTATGACAGGTTGACCCCCGGCAAGCAAGCATATTCGCGACCGTTGCGAAATCCTGCCCCTTGGCCAGAATTTCCATGACGTTTTTGCGATCTGCACTCGACAATCCAAGACCGCGTCACATCTTGCCCCGCACGGAGTTTCAAGGAGAAATGGAATGGACGGAGGGATCTTCATGGCACGCGAACAGGAAGCGCAGCGGCAGGCGGCAGTACGGGAAGCCGCGATGGCCTCGATCCGGCGCAAGGAACTGTCGCAGATGGCCGGTGGTCATGCGGTCATGGCTGGCCTGATGGGATTTGGCGAAGCGGCTGAAGGGCGCGGCCTTTTCCCGAAGATCGTCCATGGCGCGAAACTGTTCTGCATCGCATTTGCCTTTCTGGTGCCCAACTATCTTGTCTGGTCGATCCTGCTCTAAGGCGCGCTGATTTTCGTATTCCAATACTTGAATGTTATTTCTGTTTTCGCTAGATTGAGGGCAACGCAGATACATGTCGTGTCTGCCCCTCAGAAGGATGACAGGAATGACACTCGACCGTAGCGTGATGATGTTCGCAGGATTCATGGTGCTGCTCAGCGTGGTGCTGACGGCGCTGGTTTCGCCGCTGTTCATGTGGTTCACCGTTTTCATCGGGGTGAACCTGATCCAATCCTCGATCACCGGATTCTGCCCCGCAGCCAGCGTGTTCCGCAGGCTGGGTGTGAAAAGCGGCTGCGCCTTCAAGTAAGGTCGCGTCAGGACATGAAAAAAGGGGGTGCCAATGGCGCCCCCTTTTGTGTTTCTGCAATCTGCACGGATCAGAGAACGGTGACGACCGTGCCCACCGGCACACGCTCGTACAGGTCGATCACATGGTCGTTGATCATGCGGATACATCCGTTCGAGACGGAGCGCCCGATGCTCTGCGGTTCCGTCGTGCCGTGGATGCGGAAGAAGGTGTCGCGCCCGTTCTGGAACAGATAGAGCGCCCGCGCGCCCAGCGGGTTGCCCGGACCGCCTGGCTGAACATAATCGTTGTCCACGAACTTGGCATAGGCGCGAGGATCGCGTTCGATCATCTCATTCGTGGGGCGCCATGTGGGCCATTGTTTCTTGACGTCGATGGTCGCGGTGCCGGTGAATTCCAGCCCGGCCTTGCCCACGCCCACGCCATAGCGGCGGGCGCGGCCGCTGTCGGTCACGAAATACAGAAAATGCGCGCGTGGCAGCACCAGAAGCTGACCGACACCGTATTTGGAGTCGATGTTCACTTCCTGCGGCGCGAAACGCGGGTTCAGGGTAAAGGTCTTGGCCTGCGCGAACACCGTCTGCGGCAGGGCGGCGGCGGCGAGTGTGGAGGCAATGAGATTGCGACGAGAGATCATGGCGGGGGCAAATCCTTGATGGCTATACGAAAGATGTGCCATCGCAGGGGGATTCGTTCAAGAGATGGCAAGCCCTGACCGGGCGTTTGCGGGCGGGCCGTGCCTTTCAGGCAAGCCCGCCCGCATCCGGATCACCGGGTGAACTTCTTGAACTTGATCCGCTTGGGTTCCAGCGCATCGGCACCAAGGCGGCGTTTCTTGTCTTCCTCGTACTGCTCGAAGTTGCCCTCGAACCATTCGACATGGGCGTTGCCCTCGAAGGCGAGGATATGCGTGCAGATCCGGTCAAGGAAGAAGCGATCGTGCGAGATGACCACGGCGCAGCCAGCGAAATCCACCAATGCATCTTCCAGCGCGCGCAGGGTTTCCACGTCCAGATCGTTGGTCGGTTCGTCAAGCAGCAGCACGTTCCCGCCCGAGCGCAGAAGCCGCGCCATATGCACGCGGTTGCGTTCGCCGCCCGACAGCAGCGAGACTTTCTTCTGCTGGTCGCCACCCTTGAAGTTGAAGGCAGAGCAATAGGCCCGCGCGTTCACCTCGGCGTCGCCCAGTTTGATGATGTCCTGCCCGTCTGCGATGGCTTCCCAGACGTTTTCATTGGGGTTCAGGTCGTCGCGGTTCTGATCGACATAGGACAGCTTGACCGTGTCGCCATATTCCACCGTGCCTTCATCGGCCTGCTCCTGCCCGGTCAGGATGCGGAACAGTGTGGTTTTACCCGCACCGTTGGGACCGATCACACCGACAATGCCGCCCGGCGGCAGCGAGAAGCTGAGGTCTTCGACCAGAAGCTTGTCGCCCATGTGTTTCTTCAGGCCGTTCACCTCGATCACCTTGTTGCCAAGGCGGGGGCCGTTCGGGATGACGATCTGGGCATTGGCGAGCTTTTCGCGTTCGGACTGGCTGGCCATTTCGTTATAGGCGTTGATGCGGGCCTTGGATTTGGCCTGCCGCGCCTTGGCGCCCTGCCGCATCCATTCCAGTTCGCGTTCCAGCGTCTTCTGCTTGGACTTGTCTTCGCGCGCTTCCTGCGACAGGCGCTTGGCCTTCTGTTCCAGCCAGCTGGAATAGTTCCCTTCATAGGGGATGCCACGGCCACGGTCGAGTTCGAGGATCCAGCCGGTGATGTCGTCCAGGAAGTAACGGTCATGGGTGACGATCAGGATCGTGCCCGGATAGGCGATCAGGTGGTTCTGCAACCAGGCGATGGTTTCCGCGTCAAGGTGGTTGGTCGGTTCGTCCAAGAGCAGCATGTCGGGGGCTTGCAGGAGCAGTTTGCACAGGGCGACACGGCGCTTTTCACCGCCCGACAGCAGGGTCACATCGGCGTCGTCCGGCGGGCAGCGCAGCGCTTCCAGCGAGATGTCGATCTGGCTGTCCAGATCCCACAGGTTCTCGGCGTCGATCTTGTCCTGCAAGGCGGCCATCTCGTCAGCCGTTTCGTCGGAATAGTTCATCGCGAGTTCGTTGTAGCGGTCGAGGATTGCTTTCTTGGCTGCCACGCCCAGCATCACGTTGCCGCGCACGTCAAGTGACGGGTCCAGTTCCGGTTCCTGCGGCAGATAGCCGACGGTGGCCCCTTCGGCATGCCAGGCCTCGCCCTGAAAATCCTTGTCCATCCCGGCCATGATCTTGAGCAGTGTCGACTTGCCCGAGCCATTGACGCCGACGACACCGATCTTGACCCCCGGCAGGAAGTTCAGGTGAATGTTCTCGAAGCATTTCTTGCCGCCGGGATAGGTCTTGGAGACGCCCTGCATATGATAGACGTATTGATAGGCTGCCATTCGGATTGCTCCTTGAGGGGAATGCGTGGATTTGGCCCTGTAGATAACGATCATGGGGCGCGGGGGCAATGCGCTGCGGGGCCTTGCGGCACCTGATTGACAAAGCGGGCGTGGCATTGACAACTGCGCCGCCAGAGAAGCTCCGGGCAGGAGAGGTGATGCGTCACGATATACCCCATGCACGGCCCGGTCAGGTGATCGGGCTTTTGGGCGGGTCCTTCGATCCGGCCCATGCGGGACATGTGCATATCACCAAGGTCGCGCTGCGCCGGTTCGGACTGGACCGCGTCTGGTGGCTGGTCAGCCCCGGCAACCCTCTCAAGGCGCGCGGGCCTGCTCCGATGGCGGACCGGATCGCGCTGGCACGGGCGATGATCCATGATCCGCGCATCATCGTCACGGATTTCGAAGCGCAAGCCGGCACGCGCTATACCGCCCAGACCATCACCGCCTTGCAAACCGCCTATCCCGGGGTGCGTTTCGTCTGGCTAATGGGGGCGGACAATCTGGTGCAGTTCGATCGCTGGCAGGACTGGCAACAGATCATGGCGCGCGTCCCGGTCGGGGTTCTGGCCCGACCGGGGCAGAACCTGCCTGCGCGGGCCTCGCGTGCGGCGCGGATCTTTCGCGCGGCACGGATCAAAGGGTCTGCCAGCAGGACCCTTGCCATGGCCGAGGCGCCTGCATGGTGTTTTGTGAACGCGCCGCTGATGGATATCTCGTCATCCGCGATCCGGGCGCGGGGCGGCTGGGGTGCGGCGTAGGCTCGTCACGCGGATGTGGGCTTGCCCGTCACGGGGCAGGGCGGCTAAGTTTCAGGAATGAGTGACATGATTTCAAGACGTGGATTTCTGGTCGGTTCGGCCGCTGCCGTGACGCTTCTGGCTGTTCCGGCCTGTGCCAACGCCCCTTCACAGTCGTTGCGCCCCGCGCTGCGCCCGGCCGGGGGGCGCGCCGCATCGGTTCCTGCCATTGATGCGCTTGTGTCCAAGGCCAATCTGGGCGGAGAGGTTGTCTTTGCCTGTGCCGATGCCGAAACAGGTGAATTGCTGGAAGTGCGACAGCCGCAGCGGGGCTTGCCGCCGGCGAGCGTCGTCAAGGCCCTGACGGCGATCTATGCGCTGGACACGCTGGGTCCGGCGCATCGGTTCGAGACGCGGCTCATTGCCACCGGGCCGGTGCAGAACGGCATCCTGAGCGGGGATCTGGTGCTGGCGGGGGGTGGGGATCCTTTGCTGGATACCAACGCGCTGGCCGAACTGGCGGCCGGGCTCAAGGCGGCGGGTGTGCGCGAAGTGCGTGGACGCTTCCTCGTCTGGGGCGGCGCGCTGCCCTATACCCGCGTGATCGACGAGGGCCAGCCGGATCATGTCGGATATAACCCTGCCGTGTCCGGCCTGTCGCTGAATCACAATCGGGTGCATTTCGAATGGGTCCGCAACGGACAAGGATATGGCGTCACCATGGACGCGCGGTCAGACCGTTATCGCCCGGATGTGCGGGTGGCGCGGATGCAGGTCGTGGCGCGCGACCTGCCGGTCTATACCTATGCGGACGCGCAGGGCGTCGATCAATGGACGGTGGCGCAATCGGCACTGGGCAAGGGCGGTGCTCGCTGGTTGCCCGTCCGGCGGCCCGACGTCTATGCCGGCGAGGTGTTCCGCACCTTTGCCGGGTCCCAGGGTATCCGCCTGCCAGCCGAGGATGTGGCACGCAGCCTGCCGGGCGGAAGCGTGATCGTGCGCCATCAAAGCGTGCCCCTGCCCGAGATCCTGCGCGACATGCTGCGCTATTCCACCAATCTGACCGCCGAGATGGTGGGCCTTGCCGCAACGCAGGCGCGCGGTGGGCGGCCGACATCTCTGGCGGCCTCGGCCGGTGCGATGAACAGCTGGGCCAGTTCTGCGCTGGGCTTGTCGGCCCCGGCGCTGGTGGATCATTCGGGGCTTGGCGACAGGTCACGACTGGCCGCGGCGGATATGGTGGCGGCGCTTGTGCGGGCGCGGCGGCAGGGAATGCTGCCGGGCCTGCTGCGCGAGTTTCCGATGCGCGATGACAAAGGGCGCACCGCAGCCGGGCATCCGGTCAAGGTCAACGCCAAGACGGGGACGTTGAATTTCGTCAGCGGACTGGCCGGCTACATGACGCGCGACAAGGGCAAGCCGTTGGCTTTTGCCATTTTTTCCGCAGATGCGCAGCGTCGCGACAGTATTCCGCGTGCGGAACGTGAAAGGCCGAATGGCGCGCAAGGCTGGAACCGGCGCGCCAAGGCTTTGCAGCAGGACCTGCTGGAGCGTTGGGGGACGCTTTACAGCGTCTGACAGCATGGCGTCCGATACCGCGGCAAGCGCGGTATCGGACTGTCCCTGAATATGGTCTTCAGAAGTTGTAGGATACGCCCAACGTCACGAAGGGCAGAAACTTGACGTCGCTCAGGTCGCGATTGGCCTGTGCAAGGTCCGCGTTGAACTGCGCGCGTTCCGCCGCGTCGGCTATCAAATCCTGACCTGTCGTGCTGATTTCAAGACTGGTGATCCGCGCGCCAATCTCGGCGACGATGCCCCAGTTTTCCCCCAAAGGAAGTGTATATCCGACAGCGAGAACGGGGGCGATCTCGTTCTTCTGCTTCAACTCGGCCGAGAAGCTTCCGCTATAGGTATTCCCCTCGATCGTCAGGTTTGAGGCGCTGCCTTCCAGCTTGTAGCCGCCGAAGGATACACCGCCGGACAGACGGAAGCCGGCATTGCCGATGGCATAATCGGCCATCAGTGCGATGGAATTCGAGGTGAACTTGCCTGCGACATCGTTGCCGTCCACATCGAACGTATCCGAGACAGATCCCAGATACAGCGGCACGCGCGCCTGCCACTTGGGGGCGACGTCGAATTTCGGCGCGATATACACGCCAAGGGTAGACAGCCCGGCCTCGACCGAGAGGTCCTGAAGGCTTTGCGCCGCGACAGAGGTCGCGATGCCTGACATCATCAGTGTGGCAAGAAAGAGGGGGTGTTTCACGACTTATAACTCCGTCACTATTTAACACATGAACACAAGTGAAGGCAGGCATCGCTGCCCCTCACGACAGACGAGGTAGTCTTGCCGGAGACGATTCTTCAACCGTGGATTGGTCAAGGCGGCGCTTCAGCCTGAGTTGTGACCCAAGGGCAACAAGATATCAGGCAAGGCGCTCTGCGCATCGGCCATGATGGCCTGCTTTCTGCACTATCCCGCTGCGCCGATGATCGACACTGCACAAAGAATCAAAAGTCCGGTTACAAGAAGCACGGGGCGCGACATGGCAGCCTCCCTTGGAAAATGGCATTGGATCAATAGTTCCAGTCTGCCAGTTTCAGTGCGGCGTTCAAGCGCGCAGGTGACCGCCGGGTGATCAGGCGCGCATGTGTCGCGCGCGTGCACCACGTTCGATTGCCGCCGCATGGAGCCGGTCGATGTTCAACTCGTACCGGATCTCTTCCAGCAGGCGCAATTCCGTTTCAAGGATCCTGCCGTCGGCAGCGGCCACATCGCAGGCCAGCGCATAGGCTGTCTCGAACAGATGCTCGGGCAGGTTGTCGCGCACCAGTCCGAACAGCGCGTCCAGCCCGTCCTCTTCCGAGAAAAGATCGAACACTGTCTGCGCCATCCGGCGCATCCGGTCGGTGTCATATTCCGCGAAGATCGGCAGATGGTTCACCGTCGCCTGTATCCGGACCAGTTCCGAGGTGCGGATATCCTCGTCCGACAGCGAGACTGCGATCATGACGGCCACGAGGCAATCCTGTGGGCTGAGCGGGTGTGGCACTGCGTCCGTCATTTCATTCGTCCTGAAAGGTCATGTTGCAGTGCAGAATATTGACTGTCAGGGGGCGGAGCAATAGGAAGCCTCATTTGACGCCGCGCGATCTGCGCGGTTCCCCGCCACATGTCCCGCCACGGATGGAGACTGACATGACCGATTTGCGCGACGCCGCCCTTGCCTCGAAAGCCTGGCCGTTTGAGGAAGCGCGCAAACTGGTCAAACGTTATGAAAAGGCCCCGCCCGCCAAGGGGCATGTTCTGTTCGAGACGGGTTATGGCCCGTCCGGCTTGCCGCATATCGGCACCTTCGGCGAGGTGGCGCGCACAACGATGATCCGTCGCGCGTTCGAGCTGATTTCGGACATCCCGACGCGGCTGATCTGTTTTTCCGATGACGTGGACGGAATGCGCAAGGTGCCCGACAACGTCCCCAACCCCGAGATGCTGCGCGAGCATCTGCAACGCCCGCTGACATCGGTGCCCGATCCTTTCGGACAGTATGAAAGTTTTGGTCATCACAACAACGCCATGTTGCGGCGGTTTCTGGACACGTTCGGGTTTGAATACGAGTTCATCAGCGCCACCGAATTCTACAAGACCGGGCAGTTCGACACGGTGCTGCTGCGCGCGGCGGAACGCTATGACGCGCTGATGGAGGTCATGCTGAAATCCCTGCGTGAAGAACGCCAGCAGACCTATTCCATCTTCCTGCCGATCCATCCCGAAACCGGGCGCGTGCTCTATGTGCCGATGAAAGAGGTGAACGCCAAGGACGGCACCATCACCTTTGACGATGAAACGGGCCGCGAATGGACGCTGCCGGTCACGGGCGGCAATGTGAAACTGCAATGGAAACCTGATTTCGGCGCGCGCTGGGCTGCTCTGGATGTGGATTTCGAGATGTATGGCAAGGATCACAGCACCAATACGCCGATCTATGACCGCATCTGCGAGATCCTTGGCGGGCGCAAGCCCGAGCATTTCACCTATGAGCTGTTTCTGGATGAGAACGGTGAAAAGATCAGCAAATCCAAGGGGAACGGTCTGACCATCGACGAATGGCTGACCTATGCCAGCACGGAATCGCTGTCCTATTTCATGTATCAGAAGCCCAAGACCGCCAAGCGGATGCATTTCGACGTCATCCCGCGCGCGGTGGATGAATATCATCAGCAGTTGCGCGCCTATCCCGATCAGGATGCGTCCGGCAAGGTGAACAACCCCGTCTGGCATATTCACGGCGGCAACCCGCCGGAAAGCCGGATGGTGGTGCCCTTCTCGATGCTGCTCAACCTTGCGTCGGTATCGGCGGCCGAGGAGAAATCGAAGCTTTGGGGATTCATCCAGCGTTACGCGCCCGAGGCTGCCCCCGAGACGCATCCCGATCTGGATCAGGCTGCGGGTTTCGCCGTGCGCTATTACAATGACTTCGTGAAGCCGCATAAGGTCTACCGCGCCCCCAGCGATCTGGAGCGTGAGGCGTTGGTTGACCTGCGCGATCAGCTCAAGACATGGGATGGCGGACTGGATGCCGAGGCGTTGCAGGGGCTGGTCTTTGCCGTGGGGCGCGACCGGTTCGATCCGTTGCGCGACTGGTTCACGGCGCTTTACGAGGTGCTTCTGGGGGCGAGCCAAGGCCCGCGTTTCGGCGGGTTCATCGCGCTTTATGGCGTGGATGAAACCGTGGCCCTGATCGACCGCGCGCTGGCAGGCGATCTGACCTGAGACATTGACGTCGCGTCACACCGGACTAGCTGATCCTCTGCTATGCGGCGGAGGATCAGACATGCAGGCATGGGGACGTATGATGGCGGTGCTGGTTCTGGCGACGATGCTGGCCGGCAATCCGGTCATCGCGCAGGACCGGGGGATCGAAGACACGATTACCCGGCAGCTGGACGCCTTCAAGGCCGATGACTTCGGCGCAGCGTTTGAATTCGCCAGCCCGACGATCAAGAACATCTTCCGCACGCCCGAAAACTTTGGTGCGATGGTCAGGCAAGGCTATCCGATGGTCTGGCGCCCCGGCGCGGTGACTTATCTGGAGCAGCGCGAGATTGCGGGTGCGATCTGGCAGAAGGTGCAGATCGTGGACGGCGCGGGGCGCGTGCATATTCTTGACTATCAGATGATCCAGACGCCCGAGGGTTGGCAGATCAACGGCGTCCAGCTTCTCAAGCAGCCCGACGTCGCCGCGTGACCCGCACGGCCGGGCACCGTCACGGTGCTGTCGCTTCCTGTTAACCGCTCATTGATAGACCCCTGACCACCCGGGCGCGATGCCGGGCCGTGGTGGAAAGGGAAGCCCATGAACAAAGCGATTACCGATGGCGTGGTCTTGATGCCGCCACCCTTCGAGGCGGGTCTGGATGTCTGGTCCAGTCAGAACGGAACGCCGGGATCGGATACATATCTGGCGGCCGTGAACGCAGGCTTCGTGCCTGCGGATCAGGATTTCAGTGGCTGTCTGGAGATGCAGAAGACCCAGACGGTGCAACGCCTGCGCTATATGGGGGAAACACCGCTGCTTCCCGGTTGCTATCTGCGGATCACGGCGCGCATCAAGGCCATCAGCGGCGCGCTGCCGCAGGTCCGGATCGCCGGATGGGCGGGGGGTGCCGGTGGGGTCAACGTGGCCACGGTTCCGCAGACGGGGCCGGTCGTGCAACTGACCGCCTATGGTCGCGTGACCGAGGTCAGCGCCATCGTCGGGGCGGGGGCGCGCAATGGCGTGGACATGGTCTGGGGCGGACAGGCGCTTTACGGCCATTTCGGACTGGACCTGACCGGGCCGAATGGCGGGATCGTGCGGATCGACGATCTGGCGATCGAGGATATCACCAGCGTTTTCCATCGCGACATGATGAACTGGGTCGATGTCCGCGATCACGGTGCCGTGGGCGACGGCGTGGCCGATGACTATGCCGCCTTCGTCGCAGCGGATCAGGCGGCGGCGGGGCGGCGGGTGCTGGTGTCGAAGGGCAGCTACCGGATCGGGCAAAGCCTGACGATCAACAACCGCATCCAGTTCGAGGGCACGCTGACCATGCCCGCTGACGCGATCCTGTCCCTGACCCGCGATTTCGACCTGCCCGCCTATATCGACGCTTTCGGGGACGAGGTTTTGGCGTTTCGCAAGGCGTTTCAGGCGCTTCTGAACAATGTGGATCACGAGTCGCTGGATCTGGGCGGGCGGCGGATTCAGGTGCGCGGCCCCATCGACATGGCCGCCGCCGTGCCCAATCGAACCCAATTCGCGCAGCGGCGCCATATCCGCAACGGGCAGTTCTTCGTCGAGGAGAACGCCGCATGGACCACGGATATCTTCACCTCGCAGGCCACCTATGCGCTGAATGATCCTTTGCGCCTGACGAATGTGGCCAATGTGGCCAATATCCCCGTCGGCGCGTTGATCGAGGGCAATGGCGTGGGCCGCGAGGTCTATGTCCGCGCCAAGAATGTGGGCGCGGGCGAGATCACGCTGTCCATGCCCCTTTTCGATGCGGCGGGCACGCAGACCTATACCTTCAGGCGGTTCAAATATGTGCTGGATTTCAGCGGCTTCTCGCAACTGTCACGCTTTTCCATGTCGGATATCGAGTTTCTCTGTGGGGGCCGGGCCAGCGGCGTGATGCTGGCGCCGACAGGTCTGACCTTTCATGTGCGGGACTGCTTTTTCACCGGACCACGCGACAGGGGCATCACCTCGATCGGGATCGGATGTCAGGGGATGCTGATCGACCGCTGCCAGTTCCTGTCGAATGAAACACCGATACGCGCGCAGGACCGTGTGTCGATCGCGCTGAATGCCAATGCCAATGACGTCAAGCTGCGCGACAACCGGATCACACAGTTCCGGCACTTCGCCATTCTGGGCGGCACGGCCAGCATCATCTCGGGCAATCACTGGTTTCAGGGCGATGACGAGCCGGGGGGCGTCAGGACCGGGGGGCTGATCCTGACTTCCAGCCACAACCGGGCGACGATCACGGGCAATTACATCGACAATTGCTTCATCGAATGGACGAATGAACATGATCACGAACCTGCCTTCAGCAGTGAATTCTCATTCAGCGCGCTGAGCATCACGGGCAATATCTTTCAGGCCATCGACGTGGCGCCGTGGTTCCGCTTCTTTGTGATCAAGCCGCATGGCGCGGGGCATTTCATCAGCGGGCTGACGATGACGGGCAATGTGTTTCGTGCGATCCGGGGGGATATCGACCGGGTCGAGCATGTGGACACGTCCTTTGCTGATCTGGACTTTGGCCGGATGCGCAACATCCTTGTGGCGGGGAACCTGTACAACTCGGTCGTGCAGGGAATTCAGAACCCGGTGGCGATCCAGCACACGCAGAACACCGCGGCCGAGACTTGGGTCGTCAATGGTGCCGGACCCTTGCCTTTCGGTGGTCGCGCCCGGCAGGTCGAGGCGGTGGTGGCGCGCGGTCCAATCCGTAACGCCAGCAACGTGATCCGCTACGAGATGCCCCATGCCGTCGCCGAGCAGGGGGCCGCGCGCGACCGTGTGCATCTGGGCTGGCCGCAGGCTGTGACGGGCACGGTCGCGGTGACGATGCGGATCGACAACGCCTGACGGATCACAGGCCCAGATCAGCGGGTGTCATGACGAAGGCGCGGCCGAACCCGCCGTTCAGATAGGCCGCGTGCACGTCGAACAGCACAAAGGAAAAATCTGCAAATCCGATGTAGAGCCTGGACTTGGGATGGTCGCGCAGCCAATGCGCGGCCATTTCTGTATATCCCGCCGCGCCATGACGCAGGAACCGCGCCTTTGCCTGAAGAGTGAGGCGCGGGTGGGTCAGCGGATCGCCCCGTGATCCCGGTTCGCCCACCAGAAGTGATGCCGCAGGATTCGCCTTCAGCGCGCGTGTGTGATGCGAGAGGTCCGACACCAAGGTGGCCGGTCCGCCCTGCGGCGTTGTGCCAAAGGCCACGCGGGTCACCATCGGGGCATTGCTCTCCGGGTCGACCACGCCAAGCGCTGCGAATCGCGCCTTGTTCATCAGGTCACGGGCAAGGCTCCGGGCCTCGTCATCGGTGGGGCGGATCGGGCTGGGGGCATCTGTATTCATGCACGCGAAACTAGGATGCGGCCCGGACCGGCGCAAGCCGGGCCGCGGTCAGAATGTCGACCACAGACCCAGCTTGAGCGCCCTTGACCCCGATCCGTCCAGCGCATGGACATATCCCATCTCCAGATGCAGCCCGTCGCGCAGTCGGTAGGTGACCGAAGGCACGAGCCGCAGGAAACTGGCCCCCGGCTGGATTCCTTCGGTCTGTAGAAGGAAAAGCTTTTGCCGGATATCGACCACGCCGGTTTGCAATTGCAGCATCATGGTCCAGTCTGCCGGGCGGCCATCCGGGTTCAGCAGGGTCAGGCCCAGCGTGACATCGGTCTTTTCGTCCAGTTCCCGACTGTCCAGATCCACCTCAACGCGGCTGTCGATCGCCATCCAGCCTGTCCAGCGGGGGCGCACCACGCTGCGCCCCCATGACAGGCCGGGTCGCAGGACCGGTTGTCCCGCGATCTCGCCATAGCCCAGTTCCACCGATACCGGGCCGCCCAGGATCCGCATGACGGGGGTGCGGATGAACATCACGGCCTTGCCCTCGCCCGAGACGCTGCGCCCCAGATCCAGCCCTGCGGTCAGGCGCGGTGTCAGGCCATATTCGAGAAAGAGCGCCGAGTAGCTGTCGGCGCCATCCAGCCCTTGCCACTGGCTGAGGCTGGCAAAGCCGGTTCCGGCCTCGCGCGGCCACGCGCCCGCCGTCACTGCCGGGGGCAGAAACCCGGTCACAAGACCGGACAGAAACCCCAGCAAAAGCGCCAGTCGGCGGATCATCCCATGTGCCCTCCACCCCGCCATTGTGGGCCGTCGTGGTAAATGCGCGGTTAACGATGCCTGCATCGGCGGGCGAAAACTGATATGATGGGGGACCGGCGCGCCACGTGCGGGCCGCGCAACAGGGAGGATCACCATGCCGACCATCCGGACCCCGGCCCTCGGTCAGACCGTCATCACCACCTTCGACATGACACCCGGCACCTGTCAGGACCTGCTGGACGCGCTGAATGCGGCCTATGCCGAATTCATCTCGAAGCAGCCCGGTTTCATCGCGGCTGGGCTGCATGTGAACGATGCCCAGACCCGGATCGCCAATTATTCGCAATGGCGCAGCCGCGAGGATTTTCAGGCCATGCTGCGCACCCCCGAGATGCGCGAGCGCAACCGTCAGTTGGCGGCGCTGTGCAAGACCTTCGAGCCGGTCCTTTACGACGTGGTTGCAACCTTTTGACGTCTGGTGCGTTGAGGAATGAGACCGTGGTTTGGCCGCCAGCCCGGCCAATCTGACATGGATCAAGGACCGTCAAGGTTGTGCGGTGTCTGATGCATGGACCGCTTACAGGAGGACAAAGCGATGTATGACAATATTCTTGTGCCGATTTCTTTCGACGAGGATCGTGACGCGGAAGGGTCGCTTGCCGTGGCCCGTGCCCTGTCCAATGCCGGCGGAAAGATCACCCTGCTGCATGTGATGGAACAGATCCCCGGCTATGCCATCTCGTATATGCCGACCGATTACATCACCGAAAGCCGCGCGGCCATCCAGACCGAGTTGACTGCCATGGCCGAGGGCGTGCCGGGCGGGCAGGCCGTTCTGATCGAGGGCCATTCGGGGCGCACGATCCTTGAATGGGCGGACAAGCACGGGGTCGATTGCATCGTCATCGCCTCGCACCGTCCGGGGATGCAGGATCTGCTGCTGGGCTCGACCGCGACAACGGTCGTGCGGCACGCCACCTGCGCGGTGCATGTCCTGCGCTAGAGACGTTCCGCGCCCGGAGGCGGCGCGACAGGATATTTGAAGCAAGAAGAAGCAGGGGCCGGTTTGCAAGACCCGGCCCCTTGCGCCAGTCTGGGGCGGACGTCCGGTCCCCGGACGATACGAAGGAGGAGAGATCATGTTCAGGACCATTCTGCCGCTCTGCGCGGCCATGGCGGCCTTTGGCTTTGGCCCCGTGCTGGCCGAAGAGGCGGGGCCGGTGAATATCCGGCCCGATATCGCGACTGTCACAGTGCAGACCGAGAAAGGCCCGGTCGAGATCGGGCGCATTCAGGACAATGACCACGAGGTGACGGGGGAATGGGCGCGCACCTCACGCGCCTGCCCGCCCTTCTGCATCCAGCCGATGAGCCCTGCCGAAGGGGTGACAACCATTGGAGAGTTGGAGTTGCTGGAGATGCTGGCCGATCCCGAAGTGATGGTGATCGACAGCCGCACGCCGGACTGGTTCGCGGGTGGCAGTATCCCCGGTGCCGTGAACATCCCCTATGACCGGATGGTGGATCGTCTGGGTGAATTGGGCTGCGAGCCGGATTTCGACGGCTGGGATTGCGAGGGTGCGCGCCGTGTCGCGCTGTTCTGCAACGGGCTGTGGTGCGGGCAATCGCCGTCTGCCATCCGCGCGATCATCGCGGCGGGCTATCCGGCAGAGCGGATCAGCTATTATCGCGGTGGCATGCAAAGCTGGCGCGTTCTGGGTCTGAGCGTCACGGGCGACTGATCCGCCCTTAACGCCGCCGTGGCCGAGCCTTGCCGCCCCGCATGCCGCCGCGGCCGGCGGTTGAGCGACCGGCACTTGCGGATGAAGCCTCGACCGCCGCTTCGATGGCGGATTGGCGGGCCAGCGGATCGTCGGCAATCGCCAGATCAACGGCCTCCAGACGCTTGACCTCGTCCCGCAGGCGGGCGGCTTCCTCGAACTCGAGGTTCTCGGCGGCCTTGCGCATGTCTGCGCGCAGGCCGTCCAGCACGGCCTTGAGATTGGCCCCGGCCAGCGGCTTGTCGATCTTGGCGGTGACGCGGTTCATGTCCACATCGCCCTTGTAGAGACCCGCCAATATATCCTCGACGTTCTTCTTGACCGTCGTGGGGGTGATCCCGTGTTCGATATTGTAGGCGATCTGCTTTTCACGGCGGCGGTTGGTTTCGGCCAGCGCGCGTTCCATGCTGCCGGTGATGCGGTCGGCATACATGATGACCCGGCCTTCGGCGTTGCGCGCGGCGCGGCCGATGGTCTGGATCAGCGAGGTTTCCGAGCGCAGGAAGCCTTCCTTGTCGGCGTCCAGAATGGCCACCAGCCCACATTCGGGGATGTCCAACCCCTCGCGCAGCAGGTTGATCCCGATCAGCATGTCGAAGGCGCCAAGGCGCAGGTCGCGCAGAATCTCGATCCGTTCGATCGTGTCGATGTCGGAGTGCATGTAGCGCACACGGATGCCCTGTTCATGCATGTATTCGGTCAGGTCTTCGGCCATGCGCTTGGTCAGCGTGGTGCAGAGCGTGCGATAGCCTGCGGCCGAGACTTTGCGCACCTCATCCAGCAGGTCATCGACCTGCATGCCGACGGGGCGGATTTCTACCATCGGGTCCAGAAGGCCGGTGGGGCGGATCACCTGTTCGGTGAAAACGCCGCCTGTCTGTTCGATCTCCCACTTCGCGGGGGTGGCGCTGACGAAAACCGATTGCGGGCGCATCGCGTCCCATTCCTCGAATTTCAGCGGACGGTTGTCCATGCAGGAGGGCAGGCGGAACCCGTGTTCGGCCAGCGTGAATTTGCGCCGGTAGTCGCCTTTGTACATCCCGCCGATCTGGGGGACCGAGACGTGGGATTCATCAGCGAAAACAATCGCATTGTCGGGGATGAATTCGAACAGGGTGGGGGGCGGCTCGCCGGGGGCGCGGCCGGTCAGATAGCGGGAATAGTTCTCGATCCCGTTGCAGACGCCGGTCGCCTCCAACATCTCAAGGTCAAAATTGGTGCGCTGTTCCAGCCGCTGCGCCTCGAGCAGTTTGCCCTCGTTTACCAACTGGTCCAGCCGCTGGCGCAGCTCTTTCTTGATGCCGATGATGGCCTGCTGCATGGTCGGCTTGGGCGTCACATAGTGCGAATTTGCATAGACGCGGATCTGATCGAAACTGCCGGTTTTCTGCCCCGTCAATGGGTCGAATTCGGTGATGCTTTCCAGATCTTCGCCGAAAAAGGACAGCCGCCACGCGCGGTCCTCAAGGTGGGCGGGGAAGATCTCCAGACTGTCGCCGCGCACGCGGAAGGACCCGCGCTGGAAGGCCTGATCGTTGCGCTTGTACTGCTGGGCGACAAGATCGGCCATGACCGCGCGTAGGTCATAGCGCGCGCCGACCTTCAGATCCTGCGTCATGGCCCCATAGGTTTCGACCGAACCGATGCCGTAGATGCACGAAACCGAGGCCACGATGATCACATCGTCGCGCTCCAGCAACGCCCGGGTGGCCGAGTGGCGCATCCGGTCGATCTGCTCGTTGATCTGGGATTCCTTCTCGATATAGGTGTCGGACCGCGCGACATAGGCTTCGGGCTGATAGTAGTCGTAATAGCTGACGAAATACTCCACCGCGTTGTCGGGGAAAAAGCCCTTGAATTCCCCATACAGCTGCGCGGCCAGTGTCTTGTTGGGCGCAAGGATGATGGCGGGGCGCTGCGTTTCCTCGATGATGCGGGCCATGGTGAAGGTCTTGCCGGTGCCGGTCGCTCCCAGCAGGACCTGATTGTGTTCACCGGCCAGAATCCCGGCTGTCAGTTCCGCAATGGCCGTTGGCTGATCGCCTGCTGCCGTGAACTCGGTCTTGAGCACAAAGCGCTTGCCACCTTCCAGTTTCGGGCGGGATTTCACATCGGGGGCAGGGGCGTGCAGGACCGGCTGGTTCATGGCAGGAGATTCCTTTTCAGAGGTCAGAGATTGACGCCTTTGCAGTCTGTTTCAAGCCCTGTTGCCCGACCGCCTTTGGCGAGCCTTGCGTCGGAATGACGCTGCTTGGCGAAAGAAAAGGTTTATCAATGGGATGCCGAAAAGATGGACAGTAGGGTGTCAAAATAAAGTGACAGTTTGTGCGAAATTTCTTGCTGGATAAGGTGTATTTTCCTAACATCTTAGGGGCAAGCAGAAGACCCTGGTTGCCGGTCCGGGCGCACGACCCACCCCTCGCTCCCCGCGCGCGCACCGGCAATCAGGACTTGCGCTTGACCTGTCGAAAATCGCGCGATCCGAGGTCTGTCGGGCTTGCCCCGCGCGCGCATTTCCCCGATATAGACACCCATAACCGGAGGGATGCCATGCGTGCGCGTATCTACAAGCCAGCCAAGACCGCCATGTCCTCGGGCATGGGCAAGACCCATGACTGGGTGCTGGAATTCGCCCCCGCCGAGGCGCGGGATATCGACCCTTTGATGGGATGGACCTCATCGGGCGATACCCAGTCGCAGGTCAAGCTGCGATTCGAAACCAAGGAGGCCGCCCTCGATTATGCCGAGGCACATGGCATCGATGCGCAGGTGGTGGAACCCAAACCCCGCAAACCCAATATCCGCCCCGGCGGCTATGGCGAGAATTTCGCCACCAACCGCCGCGGTGCATGGACCCACTGACATTTCCAGCGGGCAAGGGCGATCCGGCTTGCCCGCATTGACAGCTTGCCTTTGCTGCCGCGCGACGGCACATAGGGGCCATGCGATCCCATAGCTCAACTGGATAGAGCAGCTGACTTCTAATCAGCAGGTTGAGGGTTCGAGTCCTTCTGGGATCGCCAGCTTTCAAGTTTACCTGTAGATGGGGCATATGTGTGCACAAAACGGCGTTTTTCGGTGCACACCGTGTCAAGCCTCTTTCTTCGAGGAAAAAGTAAATCTTAATCAAGTTACTGATAAGAAGTGTGATTCTAGGATTTCGCTGAATTCGATGGGAGGTTCAGCGTTGAGGTTACTAGCCCAATCCTCATGCGTCACTCGATTCCTGCAGGCCGATATTTTTGGAGAAAGTTCAATTGGGCGGAAAGCCGACATGCGGCGTGGCAGCATGGCGCCCGCGGTGAATGGTGATAACTGCCGTTCATGCGCACCAACGCGAAGCCCGCACCATCACGGTCGTATTTGGTCGCGAGCTTAGTCGAGGTGGGTTCCTGCATCCGAACCACCGTCACAGCAAAGGATCACCAAGGCCAGAAGAGACGCGTCAGGGAAAACGAGGAGCTCTTTTCGTCGTCCTCCTCGAAAACATAGCTGAGTTCTTGCTCCGTGAGTGACAGCCGGGAAACGACAGGGCTTATGTCGATGGCGTCACGGTTGGCCTTCCGCAACACCTTGAGCATCCTTTTATTGAGGTCCCAGCTTTCGCCGATTGATGGAAGGCGCCTGTCGAGCAACGCTTGAGCTTCAGGCGATAGCATATCTTTGATCGCCATAAACCTAAGTCGCGGTAACGTCTTGACTAGGATCGGGACCCTCTGGGCAACCCCGTCCCTTAGGCATAGCGCTAAGAGATAAGCATCAACGGTCGATCGGCCCAAGGACAGGTCGTCATCGGCAGTATCGCCCAGACCATCGTCCCATACCGTCGCTGACGGAGAGCCGTGTATCGGGAAGTTGAGCAGCGACAAGCCGCGAGCAGCACGATCGGAGCTGCCTGCGAGCTTTGCGATGCCATGCGGCAGGATGTCCCCTACCATCTGCTCGAACTTCCCCTCCCAACCCTCGGCAAGATAGCCGTCGATCGACAAATCGATCGCTTGGCCGAAGGCAAGTTCTGCATGCTCTGCGACCGTGGCGCTTGTCTCTTGGCTCGGCGGCGCCGATAGAATCCGGCTCATCAGGTTCGAAATCGCTTTCGAGGATGAAGCAACGCTGATCAAATCGATGGCTTCGCGTGGCGCAAGACGCTCGACATCGAATGTTTCGAGCAGATCAGGGCGACGTTTCAGAACCTTCAGCATGATGGGCCGGCACAGATTCGCGGTTTCGACCACGTCTACGTCGAGCGCGGCCACCAGCGCATCCGTTGCGATCTCGACTTCTCGAGAGAAGGGCTGTTCTATCCCGCTTAAACCTTGGGCCATCGCAATCAGATCGTGCTTCTCGAAGCTGGCGATGACTCGGCTCAGTTGGTCAGCTTCAACAACGCCATCGTCAATCGCCTGCCATTTTGCCAGAAGCTTGAGCATGTCCGACGATCGCACCCTGGCTATGACCGCGAGAGCAGGCGGCGAGACTCCGAGAATATCTCGCTTGAGGGTCAACGCGTCAGAGGCCTTAGGAAACCGAGCCAGAATTTTTTCGGCAACAACTAGAGCCAGACCGGAGGACGCCTTAGACGAAGCCTCATGGATTTCGACGAGATGCGGAAAGGACAGACGTGGCGCGGCGACGTCTTTGCCGTATCGCCATAAGAAGCGTCGTAGCGACGTGATGGTCTGCGAGGTAGCGTCCTCGACCGCAGCCGCGACCCACGCCTTTTCTGGCCCTTCCGCTCCGACACCTTTGCGTGCGTTCGGCGTCACCTTGATCGTAAGGCCTTTGTCAAGCACGGTGTCTGAAGACTGAACGGTTCGAAACGAAAACTCCGAGCGCAAACGAGGCCATTGCTGCGACCAGACATCAAACATTGCGCGCTCGAAAGCCTCATCCGGCGTGTCTTTGAGCAATACTGGCTCATTGCGGTAGTAGGATGAAATGATATCCGCAACATAGTCGCGTGAAGACGTAGGTGACTTAGCCAAGCGCCTAACCTTAAGTGTCAAATTGTAATTGGCTACGTCAGCGCGTCCTTTGGGGCGACGGAAAAGATCTTCTAGGACACCTAGATTAACCTGCTTTGTCAGGAACGAACGCGACAGCAAGAGCACATGGCTCCAGACACAGCCCGGTCGCGCCATTTCCGGTGCAGGCCATGTTTTAATCAATGCATAGCAGCGGGTTTCGGGCAACTGGAACCCGCTTATATAACTTCTGGTCCCCGAGAGACTTGCCCCAGGGGATAGGTCCGATCGCATTGAAAGCTCGTATACGTCTTTAGATGGCAGGTTGATTGATGAAGCCAGCTGCCGATGGCCCTCAGAATAACCGAAAAGCGCCTGATCAACTTCAAGCTCGTCCCGCACAGACATCAGTTTTCAACGCCGCTCAACCAGGCGATCGGATGAGTGAGGTCATGGTCTCCTGCGCCATGGCCGACCACTTTGATACGTCTGCTCGCCTCGGGCTGCTTAAGCATCTCGGCCCGATCGCTCGGTTCTGTGCTATTCTCCTTCGAAGGAACATGGCCGCCCTGTGCTGAAACTCCGTAGATTCTGGTTTGGAATTCATCTGAATGCGTCGCCAGATACTGAAAAAGTAGCGGCATGTGATCTTCTAGCCAAGCCTCCGGAGACGATGCTCCGTGCGCTCGGTCCCAAGCCGATATAATCACGGCGATGCGCGCGGGGCGCATTTCCAGAGGATCGTAAGCAAAGGAGTCGAGCAGATCGACCAGCTGAACCTGTTGCGGTGTCATCTCGACCTTGAACGGGACTGCCTCGCCTGAGCCTGCGGACGAAGCGTCACTTTCGGCCTCGACCGGATCATCGGCTGGTTCGGGCGGCGCTTCGTCGGGATACGCAAGGAACATGTCGACAATACTGTCATCGTCAATCGGTCTGAGCGCGCTGACAAACAACAGAAGGCCAGATGCCTCGCGAATAAGTGGGTCAACGCGTCCATCGACCTCGCGGGTCGCGAAGATCCGTTCGACCGTCTCACCCGCGATATCGACGAAGGACAGCCTCACATCCGTTTCCGAAACAAGGCTTCGGAGGTTGATTGTGATCGGCAGCCATTCTTGCGACCGCGTTCGGTCGACGGCCCATCCCTCGGCCCAGACCGCAGAAATCTTCTCGAGATACTGAAAGTCACCATTGTGCCTGCCTTTTACAAGCGCGGTGTCGCTTATCTCACGGGAGTCCACGAGGTGCCAAAGGGCGGCCGCGAATGTGGTCTTGCCCGACGCCTGAAATCCCAAGACCATGATCTCTCGATCCGACATCGATTATGCCTCGCTCCAGTATTCGAATACCCGATCCAACTGGCGGACCGGTTCCCGTGCGGCAATCAGGCCTGGATACTCTCTCGCTCGTGGCGCAAGCCAGCTTTTCAGCATCTCGTCTAAGCCGACCACGCCGACGCCGTAGTTCGCTCTTGGTAGAGCGCACACGCGCCGAGCGGTCAACGATACGTCAGAAAACTCCGCCAGCGTCGCGGTCTCAAAGTCGTCTAGTTCTTTAATCAGATCGCGCCCTTCGATCTGTGGCGACAGCTTATCCAGCTTGGTCGTTACCATCTCAAGAACTGTGCTGGACGACAGTGCGCCGTTGTCGAGAAATGCGTGGATCTGTTGCTTGAAAACGCGCTTGTAGCTATGTCGTTGTTCGACATCGACAATCCGCGCACTATCCAGCAGAAAGCACACGCGGTCAGCAAGTTTAAGCTCGACCAGCTCTCCTATTAGTGACGTGTCCGAGCGCGCGTCTGCATATGTTTCGCCAGATCGATCTGCGATCAACAGATTGTGGTCGCCACTTGCGTCGTTGCGCAAGCATAGGTGAAAGAACCCAAGCCCATCCTGACGGCTAGTGCGCAAGGTCACCGGCGAATTTCGCTTCGACAGAAGAAGTGCGTCATGATGCCGTCGAGCAAAAGCTGTCAAAGTGTGGCTTGAGCGGAACCTGAAACCGGCGAGCGGCCCCTTGCGGAACGAGGCGTATAGCGCCGAGATCAAGGTCGTCTTCCCGGCCCGAAAGTCCCCTACTAGGGCGACAGTCGTGGTTGGAACCATCTTCTGCAAAGGCCAGAGCTGCTCGGGTCTCAGCAGATCACTCGAGCGCAAACGCGTCAGTGCTTCCTCCTCGACGCGATCATCGTGCACCTCTTCGTCGCCAAAGTCCAGATCAGCTTCCGCCTCTCCATACTCCTCGCAACTGTCCAGCAGTTCGTGGTTGAGCGCGCACTTACCGGTCGTAGCGACCTCACATTCTGGATTACGACAAGCCGACGCGATTTCAGGCATCAGAGCCACCCGCCCTTGATGAATAACCGTTCAAAATAGGCCTGGGAGGCAATTTCGAAACGCGTCAACTCAGCGTCCGACGAAAGCGCCGTGCGCTTTTGGAAAGTTCTTGCGAAAGAATCAGCCGTCGTTTCGTCATCGAGCAGGGCGAGCCCGTGATTGAGCGAAGCGATCACGTCTTTGTCTCGAGCGCTAACCAGCAGCTTGGTGCGGTCATCTGGCTCTACGGCTTTCAAGGTGTCTTCAATTGTCTGCTTTTCGTCTGCGCTGGTGCCGAGGGCCTTTCTGATGATACCGAGAGCACCGTGCGGACCAGGAAGATTATTGACCATCTGCGCTACATCGCTTCCGATAACGAGAGGCAACGATGTGGCTTCGATAGAATCTAGCGGACGTTTCAAAATGAAGCTCCAGCCACCCAGGTGCCACCAGAGCAGATCAACTTCTTCGGCAAGCCGAACATTCTCGGTCGTCAATTGGTTGAGCGTCGCGTTGAACTTTTCGATAGCCCGCTCTTCGGCTGCTTTGGCTTCGGCGATTACCGCGTCGAACGCGGTCTTGACGGTTGTGGCGTCAATAGTTGTTGCTATACCGGCCATAGCTTTTGATGTGTCGCGCCACTGGCTTTTCGAGATCCGAGTGTTGAACTTCAGCCCCCGGTTCCGTGCCGAATCCGAGAAGATGTCTCTAGCAGCAAGCTCGAGCTTGCCGGGGCCTGGCGCGCGGCGCTGACCAGAAAACGTCGCCGTCAAAAGCAAAGTTGCGACGCGGTCGCAATTTCCCGCTTGGAGGATGCTGTCGAGGACTATCGCACTCATGATCCTGGCGTCTTGGTGGTCCCGGTTCAGCGAGAAGCCCGCTTCTTTCTCACGAATGGTCGCCTGCAGCCACGCCCCCGTTTCGTCACCGTCCGCGAGCGGAATGCCGTAAGCGATGCGCGTGAGTCCGACGATCTTCTCGACGGACTTTCTGGCCTCAGTCGATAAGTTGGCCAAGGCGGCGACCCGGGCCTCAACCAGTGACCGCTCGGCCGCGGGCAGAAATTCTCTAAAGGCATCCGCGAAATCAAACGCGTCATCGTTGGCCATGATACTCTATTCCTTCTTTGCGATGCGTTTGCTGACTTCGTCGTTCAGGACCTTGAGAAGCCCTTTCTCGTTCGCCCGGCTGACTGCGGCGAGCACAAACTGCCACCGTTTCAGTCCTTGGTCGCCGTCTTGGTCCAGTCCAAGCTCACCGATGATCCGACGCTGATCGTGCTCCGACAACTCGAGCAGGTTTCGAACGACGGTTGTCGAGCGCAACGGTTCGTCTGGTGTTGCGGCTGCGGTTGAGGTGATGTCAGTCATGGCGGGCGCTCTTTCAACGGCGAACGCCCCCGCTGTTATGACAGGCGCCTCGACGGGTTTCTTCCATTTCGGCAGCTGATGCGGAACAGACCACTGTTCTTTCTCGACTGGATCTGGCACTGCAATGAACCGGTGTCCCTCCCACTTGCGAACCCAGATGCCGACATTGAGCTGCCGTTCCTCATCCGGCCTAGCCTCAACCGAGAGCTCGATCCAATTGTATCCCGGATCCCACTTGGGGTCGTCTCTTTCAGGCTGAATCGCGCCAGCCCTAATCGTGGTGAACCGTCGGCCTTCTTCGACGCGCCGGGTGTGCTCATGTCCGAACAACTGAAGATGGGTGATTGCCTCAAGCCGTCCTTTAAAGGCATTGCCGTTCCGCAGCCAATTATATGGATGATGGCACATGACGGCGTGGATTACACCATCCTCGCGCTGTATTTGTGCGCCCATCGGATCGACGAACATTTTGTTGACGTCGTCGAACTGGTCGGAGACTAGCACCGAGCTGAAGCCCCAGAATTTCAGAGTCGACCCGTCGTTCAACGTCCAGGATCGCCAGACATAAGGCTTGAGCTCAGGATGCTTGTCGTCATATGGCCCGATCGCGCATTCGAACTGCGCAGCGAAGGCATTATAGTTATCAAGCGGCGCGAAGATTAACTGCGATGACGCGGGCTCGCTTAGATACTCGCGAAGCCTGTCGTCGGCTGCGTCTCCATCGAGCTGCCGAAGGGTCGCGCGGGCATCTTTATGCATGCGCGCCGAAGCCTTGCCGCGATCCACGTCGTGATTGCCCGGAATAACAAAAACGTCATCCATCCCACAGCCGGCCGCGGGGCAGAGCAAATCCCTCAACCAGTCTGTGGCGAACTGGTATTCGTCCTGCGCTCCTGCGAAAGCAATGTCGCCAGAGATCAGAACCGCGTCAGCTGGGCGACCAATCTTTGCCCGCATTTTCTTGACGTCGTCGACAATGTCGTCACGAAGCGCGCGGTTCGGATCGTCGTCCCTGCTGACTTCCTTGGATCTGAAGTGAATGTCCGACAAATGTAGAAAAAGCATCTTGCTCCAAATTACGGCTATGCGTCCCGTTGAGGATCATGCCGCAGCCTTGATGCCTCGCTCCCTCCTATATCTTAGACTTAGCGACTTTTGAACGGCTAACTCTCCTTTCTGCGAGCCTAGCACGATTGGGGTGACTTCGTCCGCTATATTGCTGAGGCCGTCCTTTTGCGAACGACCGGTTTGGTGAATGCTGTATGGCAGCGTAGCCCCTCTCTACGGTCGGCAAAGGGCCGTTCACGTTCTGGGTTCAAAGTCTGTAACGTTTCATTAATCCCACTACATCCTCCCGTCGATATATCCGCCCGAAGTCTTTGCCGTTCGGCGAAAAGGGGGGTATTTGAGCAGCGTCGATAACAATCTTTAGGCTATTCCGGTGTTGCCCGAACTCCGCTGACAAAGAAGTTAAAGTTACAAACTTTTGATGAAAAGCGTCAATATTTTCGTGGGTCATTCGGTATTGTGAACGTCTGGTCAGCGGGTTTTCGACCAATTGCGCTGATACATGACCGGCATCAATAAGTTCTAAGAACGCTTCCCGTAGCCCCACCGACCGACCGAATTCGACTGCAGCGATCGTCCCGGACATTTCATAAGCGGCCAAATCGCGAACCGTTGCTGGACGGCCCACCAGGCCATCAACCTCTTTTCTCGACACTACTATCCCGTTGAACCCGTTTACCCCGACTCGTTGACCGACCCTCAGGCGTTTCTCTCTGATAGCGTCGATCAGTTCTGGAAGCGGGAGACCCCTCCGCCTGAAGGCAAGAAGGAGAGTTTCCCAACCCTTGTCAGCCTCATCTACTGGAATTGAATCGGCAGATAGCTCTTTGACCAGTGAAATCCCGTCAGACGCCCGCCAAGGATTCTTAACCTTTTCAGTCTTTGTGCGGGGGAGTAGCACCCCTTGATCTCGTAAGGCCGCAAGCTCCTGCCTCGTGGCACCCATTGCTTTACGCATTGCGATCGGACCAACTAAATTTGGTATTTCGGCCAATAGTTCAGCATGCTCCTGCGCATCAAATAGCCTACGGTTTGGGGGGCGAGGGTCCTCAGGGAGAAGAGCCCCTGATTCGATCAGGAAATGCTCCAAAACTTGTGTCCCCATTCCACTTTCATGCGATGCGGTCGTAAGTGAATGCAGGCGCCTCGCCTCAATCCGTTCACCCAAAACGACTTCACCTGCACCAATAGGCCAGTGCGCTAAGATGCAGTCCCGCAATATCCTTCTGAACGGCTCAAACACTACCTCTGAAGAGTAATCATGATTCAGGCACTTGTAGAGGCGACCAAAAGCGCTGTTTGGTTCATCTAGATGTCCCGTTACCGTTGCCGCGATCTGATCAAGCGTCTGACGCAATCCTTCGGGGCCGCCAACTGCCGCGTCGAATCCAGCGGCATGGAAACTACCGGGAAACGCACCTCTGTTATCGTTGAGACGCGACATTGATTGGCCAAGGCGGTGGAGAAACGTCGCCACAGCAAATAATGCATAGCCACGAAACCATGTATTGTCTTTACCGTGCTGAAGACGTTTATCCAGCCAGAGATCGTAATCTGAAGGCTGCCTGCATTCCTGATCTAGCGCACCGGACGTAATGTCATTTTCTATTTCGCGCAGTCGGACCCCGATGTCGAACCGATGCCGAGGGGCTTGGGCTGTCCATAGGGGGACGAGCGGATGGCCATGGCGCACGCAGATAGTGACTTCGCGAAACTGCCAATCGCCGCGCATGATCATAGCAGCGGCGCCACCTTTCGTGTGCAGCGCATCCTCTCGTAGACAGACTGGGCATCCTCTCATCGTTGGATTTCTGAGGGCGCGAGAGACGAATACCTCTCCTCGGAACTCTATGCGAACATCCCCGGCCTTGACGCCGGTCCAAGACAGAAGTTCCTCCATCACACCCGGGGCCAACTTCGCCCAATCATCGATGGCCTCGAAAACCTCTGCATCTTGATGTAGCATGCGCATGAACGGAGCGCCCATGTCATAAGACAGTTCCCTGGTGTCAGTCTGCCAATGAGCCGCAAGACGCGCCAAATACGAATGTAAAGTTTCTCTTGGGGCTGGTGCAGGGCTGGAAACAGGCATCTTGTTCATTAGGCGTCAGTCTTTTTTAAATTTCAGCTTTTCTCTCAGCCAACGCGCTCAACAGTGCGTTCAGCAGGAACAACAACACAGATGTTGTGCCTATCTCACCGAAGCTATGGTCACATAGCAAGTCAGCTTTGGGGCCGCTAAGTTAGGGTTCGTCACCTGACTGGGGGCAGGACCCATTCTCCAGTCATAGGCAGAACATGACGGTTGCGACGAGGGCGACTGCGGGGAAGTAGACCTTCGTGCAGATGCCGTAGCGCGTGGCAACCCTGCCCTAGTGCTTCCGGCGGCCGAAAATGATCTCGATCCTGTTGCGGCGTTTGTAGCGGCGCTTATCGTATTTGACAGGTTTGCCGCGAGACTTCCGGCCCGAGATGCAGGGCTTTGTCCCCTTGTCTTTTACGCATCTCTGAACCAGTTCGCATCATAGCCGCGGTCGGCAAGCAGCCATTCTGCAGGTGGCAAGCTATCCAGCAGGGCCGCAGCACCCGTGTAGCCGCTGACTTGGCCTGCGGTCATGAGGAAGCGGATCGGACGTCCATCTTCATCGGTAACTGCGTGCAGTTTGGTGTTCATGCGGCCCTTGGTCCGGCCGATCAAACGACCAGCTGATCGCTTGGCCCCCTTTTTTTGACCGCAGACTGGTCGCCGTGCGGTGCGCCTTCAGATAGGTCGTCTCGATCATCACCGTCTTCGGAATGGCCGCCTTGGAGGTCAGCCCCTGCATCATCCGGGCAAAGACACCCTTGTCGCCCCGTCGCTTTCAACAGTTGTAAAGGGTCTTGGGTGGACCACACTCCTTCGGTGCATCACACCACCGCAAGCCATTGCGATTGATGAAGATAATGCCGCTCAGCACTCGCCGGTCATCGACACGCGGCTTGCCATGGCTCTTGGGAAAGAATGGTTCCAGACGGGCCATCTGCGCATCCGTCAGCCAGAAAAGGTTGCTCATTAATCGGTCTCCTTGCGGAGGCTGAAACATGCCGAAAATGGAATATAAATGGGTCCTGACCCTAACGATAAATCTTACTTTTACACTCTGAATGGTGATCAAAGGTGGATCAGTCCCGCCTTAACGCGCTCGTCAATCTTGCCGCCAAGAAACTCGTGCGCATAACCAAGCGAGACATTCCGCAACAGCGTGCCACCGGTCGTCCGAAGTTCCGCAGGCCGATGCGTATGACCGAAAACCCATGCCTCCGGCCGGTGGCGTTCGATCAGGTGATCGAGATTGCTGACAAAGCAAGGGGACAGCGATGAAATCGCGCCACTAACTGCTGCTGATGGAGCGTGGTGCGTGATCACAACCGTCTTGCCGTCCCAAGGACGTTCCAACTCGGCTGAGAGCCATGCCCGCTGTCTCATGTGAACTGAAACAGTATGCTCGGGTAGGGCGGGCAGATTGTCTTCGCCGATCATGATACCTCCATGTCCATAGTCAGGCATCATAACCCTTGCGTGCCATAATGACTTCTGGTCGAACGCGTCTCCGTCCGTGTCAAACAAGAGCATGTCAGTCCAGAGCGTGGTCATCAGAACGCGCGTGTCACCAAGATCTATACGACGGCATTGTCCGAATGATGCACCCTCGGCGTGGCAGAGCCGCTCGAGATCTTCGTCCAGCGTGTCAAGGCGGCCGCCGTAGTAGTCATGGTTCCCGGGAATGAAGACGGTTTGTGCCATTGGATAGTATTTCCCCAGCCACCGAATGGCACTTGGCCATCGGTGGAGAGCAGCTTCTGTCAAATCACCTGCGATGATCAGAGCGTCAGCATCCTGACCGGCACGGGCGATTGCCTCGCCCAAGGTGCGCAGCACTTCGACATCAGTGATCTCATCGAGGTGCAGATCGGCAAGAATAAGAAGTTTCATCAGTAATTCTCGATCGGTCAGAATGGTGAAAGGGTGTTGGCTTGATCTTTGTAAGGGACGGCTGCCGGCCATGCACACTCAGTGCATGGCCTTTTCCATGGGTGTTGTCAGGGCTGCCCCAAGCTGCTGGATTTGGCGCAGGCTGATCCCGACCGGGCGTTCGCTCATGCGTGCGATGAACGCGCAACATCTGTGCCAGTCATCGTCTCGATCGCAATCGACAGTCAGCCGCTCGAAATAGGTCACCGCGTCTTCAGCAGAAAGCTTCGATAGGATGAAGACGCGCGATCGATCTCGCAGCGGTGCGGGGACGCACTCGATCTCGTTCGCGGTCATGATCCAGATCACGCGCGACATGTCGAATGGCACCCGATAATATGGGCACTCGAAGTGTCGTGCCGTCCCCGGCTCAAGCATCTGAAGCAGTGACGTCGTGAGACTACTGGCCGTGCCCGTCTGGCTATGAATTGTTCCGGCCTTATCGATCTCGTCGACGATCATGATTGGGTTAGCGATCCGTCTTGCGAGAATGGTCTCCACTGGGATGCCTGGTTGCGCTGAGCCCCAGCCTTTCTCCGTCCCGGCGATCCTGAAGCCAGCGCTACCGCCTCCGACATCAATCATCCGCACCGGCACTCTTGCGAGGTTGGCCAAGGTCCGCGCGAAATGAGATTTCCCAATACCTGGCGGTCCGCTCAGGATCATTGGTGGCAGGGCGACACCATATCCGCCTGATGCAACGTGACCCAGCATTTGCGTCATGATCCAAGTCGACACATCGCGCATCCAGGGGCTCTCAGCATGCAGATCAGCAACCAGCCGATGGACCTCATCCTCGGTTGACGGGCCTGACAGTTGGCCCCCATCCTTGATCAAGGCCAGAAGCGCCGGCAACTCTTTCCTGGAAAGTGATCCGAGACCTGCTTCGCACTTGCGACGTTCAAGCGCCTTCTCTGCAAGCCACTTGGCGCGGCTGAGCTCGGAATGACCGAGTTTGCCCCTGCGCTCTTTGTCGTAGAGATTGCATCGCATCTTGATCCAGAAGTCGACGAACTGCTTTTCCAATTCCTTGATCATCGGCACGGGCCGTGCGCCTGGCATCAAGACCATCCGGTTTCTGTCAGATCTAGACATCTCGATGCCGCTCCCGATCAGGGCGCAGAACCACGTCACAACGGAGAACGAGGGCGTTCGCAAAAGCACTGGTGGTCAGGCGGATGGGGTTATTGTTGAACATGATGGACTCCTTCGCGGAATGAACCGGAAAGCCGCAGGCGGAATGCCTGACCTCATGGTGTCAAAAGCTGCTGGAAGTTTGGCAGACGTGACCGGCCCCCGAGGAGGGGTTCAAATAGCGCGTATGGTGCGCTGGGTATGCCGGTTGTTCTGTGTCATGATGCCTGAAAAGTAGTGGTCAAACATACTTTATGTCAATGGAAAACTGATGGCAGACTAAAGTTAGTCTGTTGTTATTGTTGATGATATTTTCGCATCTCTGCCAGACTGCTGTTTGGACGGCCGATCAGTAAAATTTTCACAGTTGGTGTCGCCGCAGACGTTGTAACTGCACGTGGCTCCGACAGGCAGCCAGGCACCGTTGTCCGCGCTCAGATCTACCGTTTGCGCGCCAACACGCAGACAATAAAGGCAACGTGCCGTAAAATTTTCACAAGCCCTTTGACCATCGAGAGTGAACTTTCTTGACTGCAATACACTGTAGCCTCGGAGATAGTATTCAAAGCCGCGCAACATCGAGTGATCAAATCACATCCTGCCTATCCAACAAAGAAGACGGTAGCATCAGCACCCAGCCATTTTGCCTTGGAAGTCGACTACCCTCGCGGTGACAACCACGCCTAAGGCTTGGTCGAGAAATCGGGAGTTAACCGCCAACTCCAAGCTCGTGCGCGTCGCGCTCGGGCTACACCCTCAGTTGGTTGCAGACCGGGCTAATGAATATCCGCTCTTCGAGAAATACCTCCCCGAGGCGAGGTATGTCGGGGAAATCGGCTTGGATGCAGGCCCCCGCTTCTACCGGAGCATGCCCCTGCAGGAGCAAATACTTGCTAGGATATTGAGGGCCAGCACAGAACAGCGTGGGAAGATCCTGTCACTTCACAGTGTGCGCGCGGTCACAAAAGTCCTCAATGCTGTGGAGGATTCCAAGTTCCGGACCATGGTAAAGCCGTCCTCCACTGGTTCACCGGTAGCACGTCCGAAATGAGTCGGGCCGTTGAACTCGGATGCTACTTCTCGGTGAAGCGGGACATGCTGCGCTCGGTTCGACATCGAAAACTGGTGGCGAGTATCCCGACAGATCGTATTCTCACCGAGACAGACGGTCGATTTGTAGAAGATTCCGGGATACCACTGCGACCAAGAAATGTAGACCGGACCGTCAATCAGTTATCAGAGGCCTTGATGATGAATAGCGAGGCGGTCAGAAGCACTATACTGAACAATCTACGAGTATTGCTGACCTAGCAACTGTATCTGTCAGGCTGCGGGATCCGCTGCAGGCGGTCCGCGTGACCGGTCCCGCAACTCTTCTGCAGTTGCTATGCCGCACTGTCGTCAGTCGCCTCTCCGCCCTTCGCGTCGATCCGACCGCGCAGCCGTCGCGCGGGCTTTGAGCGCCAGCAGTGTCTTGATGCAGCATCTGATCGGCCTCATCGCCGTCAGTCCGCTCTTCGCCCAGCTTGACGAGAACATGCTTGACCTGCCCCCGTTCGTCTCTCGCCTTCCTCGCCCTGCTTGATGATGAACGCTTCCTGTGTGTTCGAAAACTTGATGCCTTCATGTGATTCCGCTTCTCTCCCAGCCGGGAAATCGTAGCGAAAAACTCAAACCTCAAACATTTCAGTTTGCGGGGATCAGATCAGACGTTGTATAATGATAAGGCTTGTCCGATACGCCCCCGTTGCTGAAGTCCTGACCCTAGCAAGAGGTGGTCATCATTACAGGCAGTAGCGACCAGATAGTCGCCATTAGCCCAGTCCAGCCTGTTACGCGACTGACGAAGCGGACGAACTCCGAAGAGGGCGCAAGAGGCCACCCGCGATAAACAGCGAGGAGCAACACAATCTGCATGAGTATAGCTAGTCCGTAAGCCGTGACCAAGGACAGCCGCTCTAGTGGAATGCCAAGAACCATCCCGTGCATCTGAAGTGCGCAGAGTAAGCCATGCAGAGCGTATACCGAGATAAACGCGGCTAGCCACACCAGCGGAGCGATCAGGATGCGTAGCAGATCGGTCATGCGAACCACCCGGCCATATGCCCGATCAGCAAAATCAAAGCGACAATCATGGCAATGTAATCGAGCCAAAGCCTGATGATCGGAAACTCGGCCCGCCGCGCAACTGACGTGTAGCCCAGCAGCACTCGGGTGATCAGATGCACGACCATCAGCACCGCAAGCAGGGTATGAAAGAGACCGTAACTGCCCAGCACAAAAAGCGTTGCGCCATAGGCATGTTCCGTTGGCGCGGGCGTGCGCCACAGCAAAGCCGCGCAACAGAACGTCATCGCCAGCGTTGCGGTCAGTGCGATGGACAAGGCCGGCAGGACAGGGCGGCCTGCATCATTCGCGCGCGTGGCCGCGCGTATCGCGGTGGCACTTGTCCCTGCGGCCAGAAGCCCCGCCCCCACCTCGATGGCCGATGCGTCAACCCACGCGGGAGGTGGCCAGCCGGGTGCAATTGTCCATAAAAACGCAAAGCCGAACAGAAGCGAGCCTAAGAATGTCCCGTTCGCAATGAGCAAGAACAGCGATCCCCACCATCCTGGGGCGCGATCCACAGCTGTGCTGTGCGGCAAGTCGCAACCTGGCCTGACCGTTTGAGGGGCAAGATCGTTCTTACGACCGCCCTGCCAGATCCAGCGCCACGCCAGTGCAGCAACACCCGCCAGCGCAAGCGGAGTGACCCAATAGACTTTGATCAACAACGACAGAAAGAACAGCCCGGTGACTGCCGACATGGCAATCGGCAGCTGCGTGTTTGTCGGAAAGAGAACCAGAACCTCGGGTCTGCCACTGGCGACATCGACCATCAGCGTCTCGCGCCAGCCATTGCGGGGTGTGCCAAGATACCCCTCTCCGCGGGCCAGAGCGTTGGCAAGTTTGGGATCGTCACCAAGCGGCGCGCGCCCTGTCACCTCGGGCAGGCTGGCAAAGTTGTAGGCGGGAGGAGGGAGCAACATCGCCCATTCCAACGTGCCGGCGCGCCACGGGTTTCGCCGTGTTTTCCGTTGGGCCAGCGCGTGCAGGATGATGTCTAGCATGACAATCGCGATGCCGATGGCCAATACGAAACTGCCCACGGACGAAATGAGGTTGATCTGAGTCCAGCCATCCTCGGGCGCATAGGTCGAAATGCGGCGCCGTTGCCCCAGCAGGCCGACCCAGTGCATCGCCAGAAAGGTGACGTGAAAGCCGATGAAAATCAGCCAGAAGCCCAGTTCCCCAAGGTGAAAGAAACGCTTGCGCCCCGAGACATGCGGCAGCCAGTAATAGATGCCGGCCAGCATCGGAAAGACAAAGCCGCCGAACAGCACATAATGCAGATGGGCTGTCACAAAGGCGGTGTCATGCGCTTGCCAGTCAAAGGGAACGACAGCGACCATCACCCCGGTGAGACCACCGATGATGAAAGTGACAAAAAAACCAATGATATGCAGCATCGGAAGGTGCAGCTCAGGCCGGCCTTTCCACATCGTGCCGATCCACGCGAAAACCTGCACGCTGGTTGGTATCGCCACCAGCGTGGACGCGGCCGAGAAGAAGGCAAGTCCCATATGTGGAATGCCGGTTGCAAACATGTGATGCACCCACAGACCGAATGACAGGAACGCCAGTGCCACCATAGAGGCGACGATCCAGCCATAGCCCAGCAATGACGTGCGGCACATGACCGGCAGAATGGTCGAGACTACGCCCGCCGCTGGCAAGAAGATGATATAGACCTCGGGATGTCCGAACAGCCAGAACAGGTGCTGCCACAGCAGGCTGTCCCCACCCAACTCGGCCTGAAAAAATGGAAAGCCGAAGGCACGTTCGACCTCCAGCAGGATGGACCCAAGGATCAGGGGTGGAAATCCTGTCAGGATCATCAGGGATGTGATCAGGGCATACCAGCCAAAGATCGGCATCCGCGCCAGGGTCATTCCCGGCGCGCGGAACTTCAGGATCGACACGGTAATCTCGACCGCGGCGGCGATAGCTGAGATTTCGACGAAGGTAATCCCGATTAGCCAGAAATCCGTATTGATTCCCTTTGAATAAAGCGCGCCGGTCAGGGGCGGATACATGAACCAGCCGCCATCCGGCGCAATGCCCAGCAGCATCGACACCAGTAGCATCGCGCCGCCAAACACATAGCACCAATAGCCGTAGGCCGTCAGTCGCGGAAACGCGAGATCGCGTGTGCCCAGCATTTTGGGCAGCAGGTATATCGCCAGCCCCTCGAACGTGGGGATTGCGAAAAGGAACATCATGATGGTCCCGTGCATCGTGAAGATCTGGTTGTAAATATCGGGCCCGGCAAAGGCAGAATGTGGTGTCGCCAGTTGCGCGCGGATCAGCATGGCCAGAAGGCCGCCCACCAGAAAAAAGAGAAAGGCCGTCATCAGGAACATCCGCCCCAGATCGTTGTGGTTCACGGTCGAGAACCAGCCTTTGAAACCTTCCTCCGAAGCCCAGATCGCAGAGAGTTTCCGGTGGCGCGTCAAAGCCCTCATGGCGCGTCGCCTCCGATGAATGCGGCCCAGCCTGCCGGATCATGGGCTGTCACTGTGAAGCCGAAATCGTCATAGCCGGTGCCCGCGAATTCGGCGCTCAGACCCTGATAACTGCCCGGTTTGTCCGCCTCGATCCGCAGGACATTGACGCGACCCGGGATGGCATCCAGCTTGCCTGCCAGACGCGGCACCCAGAAACTGTGGATCACATCGGCCGAGGAAATCTCGACATCGACGGGGCGTCCAGCCGGGATGTGCAACGTGTCTTTGGTGCGCAGACCAGGCGCGTCCCGATAGGAAAAGGTCCATGTCCAGCGCTGCGCCAGCGCGCCGACGTTTACCGTGTCGGGGTCATCGCGCGGCAGCAGCCTCTCGCCAATTACCAGCGCATAGATCAAAAGCGTCAACAGAACGGTCACGGGAAATCCCAGACCGAAAGACAAGATCCAGATCCTGATGTCGCGGCGGCCATGTCCGGCCGTTGCCTGTTCCTGTGGCCGCGTTCGAAAGGCCAGCGCCAGCAACATCATCATCAGCACAAAGATCAGCGCAGCCCCGATGAACATCATCCACCACAGGTCGGCAATGATCTTGGCCGATGGTCCCGCCGATTGCAGGGTCGATGTCGATCCTTCGCAACTTATCAGCGCCATGAAGGTTAGTCCCCCGACCACAAAACGCGGAGGAACGAAAACATGGCGACGGAAAAGATTGAAAGCAAACGGGACGATCTGGTCGATCCGATCAGCGAGCGACCGGGTTTCAGTAAAACCACATCGCGTATCGCCGTCTTTGGCCACCCCATCCACGCCATGAGCGTGGCTTTTCCGGTCGCATTGACCTTCTGCACCTTCGGGGCTGATGGTCTCTATTGGTGGACCGGTGACATCTTCTGGGCGCGCGCAGCCGTCTGGGCGGCGGGGACGGGTTTCCTTTTGGGCATGGCCGCCGGTGTCTCCGGCACGGCCGAGTTGCTGCTGGTGTCCGGCATCCGTGCCCGCGCCCCCGCATGGACGCATTTCATCATAGCTGTCACCCTTCTGGGCATACTTGGTATCAACTGGGGTCACCGTCTCTATGGCTATGAGGAAGCGGTCCTGCCCTACGGCATCCTGCTGTCCGGCCTGTCGGTTCTGATGGTGATGTTCACGGGATGGCATGGCGGCAAACTCGTTTTTGATTATCGACTGGGAACGTCAAAGAGCAATTGACCGTTCTGCGGCGACAGCAACCAATCGGGAAACTCAAGCCAGCCGAACTGCGGCTTGGCTAGAACAAGGATCAATATCGCCAGAACCGGCCCCAGCACCGCGCCCATCGGCAGGATGGGCCGGGGCGGGATATGTGTGCCCGGTTCCTCGGCGATCTTGGTCAGGGCGTGACCGATCCAGACATGTGCCGCGACCAGAAGGGCAACACAGGTGATCTTGGCATAGAACCAGGGGACAAACGCTTCGCGCAGAAAAACCAGCCAGGTGCCGGCAATGACTGCGATGACAGCGGCGGGCGTGACACAATAGGTATAAACCGAATGCGACGCCCGCCGGATATGGGTGTAATCCCCCGGCAGAACCGAAGGGTCGTGCCGCGCCAGCATCACCGGCAGGATCAACAGACCGCCGCACCAGACCAGCAGCGCCGCGATATGGGCCGACTTGAGTATCGGCGTCAGAGCAATCAACCAGTCGATCACGCGGGCCTGCCCTCGTGCCGGTTCCAGTTCCGCCGTGCCAGCAACCCTGCTTCGACAGCATAGGGAATCCCTGCCGGAACCCACATGATCAAACCGCCAAGCTGCTGGTCCAGAAGCGGGGTCACGCCCCAGTCATAGGGGGCCACGCCATGCGCCGCATAAAGGGCCGAGGGCGCGAATGTCAGGATCGCGCCCAGCATACCCATCTGCGCGAAAGCGACGACAATATAAGTGATATGCAGCACAGGTGCCTGCCCTGAACCAAAGTCAAGAGGATGCACCGCCCGCCAGAACCAGACCGCACTGGCCAGCAGGCTGATCTGCATCAGCCAATACGCGCCCACATGAGACAGCGCCAGATTATAGGCCGCCGGATGATGCCAGCCCCACAGGACGACGCTCGAGAGCGCCAGAGGAAGGCCCGGACCCATGCTCCGGCCTGAAGGCCAAGCGCGGGCCAGCAGCGGTGCCGCAACCGTCAGAAGCAGCACATGATGCACCACCCGCGCCGAAAACAGTGCAGATGACAGCGCGCAGAGCGGCGATACAAAGGCCACAATCAGAACGCCGACCCCCGTCAATCCTGCCGGTTCGCGCCGGAACACCCATGTCATTCCCGCCAGCGCCGCCAGCAATGCCGGGTCCAGATTCCAGCTCGCCCATAGCGCCTGCGGCAACGGGGCCGGACCGCAATAGATCCTGTCCATGGCAAAAGCTCTCCTCGGGGGCGGATCGTCCGCCCGGTCAGAGGCTCAAGTCTTCGTAGCGCGATATTGTTCCGGATCGTTTCGGCCAGAGGCCATTTTCATGCCCCTTGATCTGCCGGACTGGCCAACACAGCCTTCATGCGGGGGGCTGTCGGCGCGGCACCGGAACATTGTTCGACCAATCCTGTTGATCCCGATACACCGTCAAGGAGGACGACATGACACAGCACAGCAGAAAGACCGACCCCAAGCCTGGCCGCGGGATGCCCCGCAGCCTGATCTACGCAATGATCCCGCTCGGCTTCATTCTGCTCGTTCTCGTCATGGTCGTGGTCGGCAACTGGACCGAAGAAACCGCGCCCGATCCCGGGAGGGTCGAGGAGCCGACGCAGCCTGCTGACCCTAACAGGCCACCATCTGCGCCCGCTGACTAACGATCCAGCTCATCTCGCTCATAAAAAAAGAACGATCCGCTGAATACTATCTGCGGATCGTTCGCTTTTCAGATGGGACGGTGCCAGACGCCGTTGACGCAGTAACGCGAAGGGCGCCTACTCGGCCTTAGAACCCTGGTTCTGAACGACCTCTTCGGGCAGAGCGTAGGCGATGAAATAGTCCCCGATGGGTGTCTCCATGAAGTCATGGCCCCCGGCGTTGATCACGACGATCTGGCGCCCCTCGGCCTCATAGGTCATGGGGCCCGCCTGACCACCTGCCGGCAACTCAACATCCCAAAGCCGTTCGCCCGTCTGCACATCAATGGCGCGGAACAGGTCGTCGGTCGCGGCACCGATAAAGAACAGACCCGAGGCGGTGATGACGCCACCCCCGTTGTTCGGGGTGCCGATATCAAACGGCAGCATTGACGGAATTCCAAACGGTCCGTTCTTGCGGGCGGTGCCAAAGGGGCGGTCCCACAGCACCTCCCGCGTGTTCAGATCTATGGCGGCGATCCCGCCATAGGGCGGCTCGGTGCACAGCAGACCCGTGTAGGGCACTCTCCAGCCTGCGTTGACCCGGATGCCATAGGGCGCGCCCGCCTGTGGATTGATCGACCCGTGCGACCCGCCTCCTGCATCGGGATCATAGTCAGGGTCCGTGATCGACCTGACTCCCGACTCCTCGACCGTTTCGCGCTCGATCAGTCGGTTGTAGTTCGGCATGTTGTTGTAGTTGGTGATCATGATGCCTGTCTCTGGATCGACAGCCACGCCACCCCAGTCAACACCGCCGTTGTAACCCGGAAATTGAATCCACGGGCGATCGGCGGTCGGTGGGGTATAGACGCCGTCATAGGCGGCCTGTCTGAACTGGATGCGGCACCACAACTGGTCCAGCGGGGTCGCGCCCCACATGTCGGCCTCGGTCACGGTTGGCTTCAGGAGATTGGGAAAATCCGTGACAAAGGGTTGTGTGGGTGACAGCCGGTCCGGCTCGACCCCACCCTGAGGGGCAGGACGCTCTTCGATATTGACCAGCGGCTCGCCTGTCTCACGGTTCAGGATAAAGAACTGCGCCTGTTTGGACGGCATAATGATCGCGGGAACCGGACCATCCTCGGTGGGGAAATCAACCAGCGTGCCCTGTCCGCCCAGATCATAGTCCCAGACGTCATAATGCACCGTTTGATAGTGCCAGGCTACCTCCCCGGTCTCGACATCAAGGGCGACGATTGCGGTGGAATAGGCGTTCTCGACCTCGCTGCGGTCGCCGCCCCAGTAGTCAACGGCTGAATTGCCCATTGGCATGTAAACCAGCCCAAGCTCGCTGTCGCCTGAGGCGACGGTCCACATGTTCGGCGTGCCTTGGGTATAGATCTCGCCCTCTGGCGGCTGATCCGTTTCACCCGGACGGCCCATATCCCAAGCCCAGTTCAACGCGCCGGTGAGGACGTTGTAGCCACGGATAACGCCCGACGGCGCTTCAAGCGTGTGCCCGTCACTGACCTGACTGCCCACAACCAGAACATCCCTCACCAGTGTCGGCGGCGAGGTCGGCGCATAGAAGCCGGGCGGGTAGTCTCCCATGCCGTCCATCAGGTTCACAATGCCACCGTCACCGAAGTCCGGGCAAAGCTGCCCGGTCTGCGTGTCCAGCGCGATCATGCGGGCGTCATGGGTCAGGTTCACGACGCGGGCGGCGCAGACTTCATCCTGATCGGCCGTCGGATCTTCGAAGTATATCAGTCCGCGGCAGGTGGCGTTGTATCCGATGGCGTCGGCCGGAGTTTCGGGGTCGTAAGTCCAGTATTCCGTGCCGTTAGCCGCGTTCAGCGCGGTGATCTTGTTCATGGCCGAGCAGAGATAGAGCCGTTCGCCAATCTTGACCGGCGTGTTTTCATTACCGTAGGGCTCATCGTCTTGAGGAAGGTCGCCGGTGCGATACTCCCAAAGCTTTTCAAGCTGTCCGACGTTTTCCTTGGTGATCTGGGTCAGGGGGGAATATCGCATCGAATGATGAGTGCCGCCGTAGGCGGGCCAGTCGCTGCCGGTTTCGAGGTCGATGTATGGAGTTTCGGTTTCGGTCGCTCCGGTCACATCCCTTGCGCTCTCGGGCGGGTTCGGGGCCTGCTGCGCCATGGCGGGGGTGATGGGATGCATGAGAAGGCCGAGACTGCTGGCCAGTATCCCGACACCGGCCACTGCGGTGGAGCGGCGGGGTGTTGGGGAGCGAAGGGCAGGGAGGGTTGTCAGCACGAGCAGCAGCACGATGCTGGGGGCGAGTAGTCTGGGCACTTGCGCCCACGGGTCGAGGCCTGCTTCCCACAAGGCCCAGATCACCGTCGCGATATAGGTTACGAGGTAGACCCAGACGGCCAGCGGGTTGCGGCGCAGGATGAGGATGGCTGTCGCGAGCAGGGCGAGGCCTGCGGGCAGGTAATACCATGACCCGCCCAGAGAGATGAGCCAGGCGCCGCCTGCGGCGAGGGGGAGGCCGAAGATCAGCAGGATGGCGGCGATCAGTCTGGACCACCAGAGGCTTGCCGTCGAGGCAGGGTAACGGGGGGAATGGGGTGGGGATGATGGGGTGCGTGCGGTCATGAGGCCCTCCTTATAATAGGGGGGAACAGACGGGGCGGCGAATTGTTCCCGGCGGTCCTTTTCGGGGGGGGGCGAGGCCTGTCCCACGGTGGGACATTTTTCGCATCCAACAACATCAAGAGGTTACGGGCTGCCGTTTACCAAATTTTAAGACTCTGTGCGTAACGGCTGCTGGTTGCCCTTCTCAATCTTCACCATCCGTCGGCTTATCCGAACCGATCCGAACCGCACAGACCCGAACCGGCCCGGCAAGACGTTCATGGTCGCGGGTGCACGACGCAGAGCCGTGGTTGATGTGTCAGACCTGATTGCTGGTGGTGCGGATGCGCAAGTCCCTGCGCTGGACACGCATTGATATCTAGCGCAATCCGCCGAAGGGGATGGTTCGGCGGTGATGTAACCTGCTGTTCTCAAGCTCAACCACCTCCAGCGCCCGGACTGTTCCGGTGAGAGGGAACCCTCCAAGGAAGGAGATATCCAACTGCTCGATGATCCTGCGGTCGGGGTTTGTCGCGACCGTCATGTGGGGACGGTAAGGGATTGCGACGTTGCGTTGCGCAGTCTGGATGCCTTGGTAAATCTGGTGATGCAGAGCGGCCAATTCGAACCTTCCGGCGGAACTGATGAGCAAGAGTTTGTATTCGTTTTCAAAGGGATCGTAAGTCACTTCGGCTGAGGTGAAAGACACGCCAAAATGCGATGACCTGTCGGCTGCGATCTTGCACTTCGCGAGAATGGCTTGGCGGCTGACTGTCATCAGCCCAATCATGAGCGTAACGTGTGGAGGGACAAGCGTCCGAGACCATGGCCTGCGACGCAACCTTGTCTGGGGGAGCTGGGCGCGGGACGGATACTCTCCGTCGCCGCGCCACCCGTGCCGGTCACGGGTGGGAGGACCACCCGCGACTAGGCAGGATCAGGATCAGGCTGACTTCTTCTGCGCCTTGGGGTTGGCGAGCGTTTCCGCCAGTCGGGTGAGGATGTCGTCGGTCGCGGTTTCCTCTTGCAGGGTTTTCTCCAGCAGGTCCGCTGCATCGGTATGGCCCAGTTGGGTGGCCCATGTCTTGAGCGTGCCGTAGCGCGCGATTTCATAGTGTTCGACCGCCTGTGCCGCGGCGATCAATCCTGCGTCCAGCGCGGGGCTGTCCTTGAATTCGTCCATGATCTCGCTGGCTTCGGCAATGATGCCTTCGATGGCGTCGCAGGTCTTGCCACGCGGCCGCTTACCGATGGCGTCGAACACGTCCGACAAACGCTCATATTGCGCCTGCGTTTCCTGCTCATGAGTCTCAAATGCGGCTTTCACGTCGTCGCTATTGGCGGCACGGGCCATCTTGCGCAGGGCCGTCGCGATCTTGCGCTCGGCGTAATAGATGTCCTTGAGCGTCTCGTGAAAGAGGGTGTCGAGTGTCGATTGAGCCATAATCTTCTCCTTTGGTTGAGGTCGGTAGACCTGGTCGACGTGATCAGTCGACCGGGTCAAACAGTTTACTTGTCTTTGGCAGGTCGCGGTTTGGGGGCGTCGCCACGGTCAGGCTGGCGTGCCGGGTTTGCGGCATCGAATTCGCGCGGGTTATGGGCCGCGCCTTCGTGATCGTCCTGCGCGTTGTGCCGCTTGCGTGGTTCGTCACGCTTTTCCCGCGCCTTGCGGGGGGCGTTGGGCATTCAGAGCCGCCCTGCTGTCTGCGGCGGTGTCGCGACCGTGTCAGCGGGGTGCGTGTCACGATGGGTATGTCTGGAATAGCGATCCGCCGTTGCGGTGGATTTGATGAAGCCGATGACGGCCACGGCGAACATGGCACCAAAGACGATGATGGCGATGAGGGTCGAATCGAACATGGGTCTGTCCTTTCTTTTGAGGTTGATCAGTTGGCGCGAAACCCGGGGCATGGTGCATTTGTTCCGGCTGTGCGGATCAGGTGCGCGGATCGCCTGTGCTGATCAGGCGCGATGATCGTCCGGGCGCAGGACGGCCAGTGGCAGGTCGCGGAAGATCTGGGTCGGATCACGCGGGTCGCAGGGTTGCGCGTTGATCAGATTGACCCAGTGGGGTGTTTCATCCTGCGGCAGCGGAAGCCGGGTGCTTTGCCATGCGGCCGGGTCGTGGCTGGCAGGATGCAGGCGCGCCGCCACAAGCAGGCGTTCGCCCCTGTGCTGTCGGATGAAGGCCAGAAGGCTGTCGGCGGCGGGGCCATGGGCCGTGAGGGGGGTGTAGCTTCCATGGGTGAAAAGCGCGGGATGATTGGCGCGCAGGTCCAGCAGCGTGGCGATGAGCGCGCGTTTCACTGTGGCTGCGGGGCGGTTTCCGGTATGGACCGGGGCGCCGATGAGGCCCGTGATGGCACCCGCGTTCCGGGCAAAGCTAACCGGGCGGCGGTTGTCGGGATCGACAAGGCTGTGGTCCCACATCTCGGCCCCTTGATAGATATCGGGCACGCCCGGCACCGTCAGTTTCAGAAGTGTCTGGATCAGGCTGTTCTGTTCGGCTTGCGGTGTGATGCGGCGGAGAAAATCGGAGAAGGAGGCGAGGAATGCGTCAGAGGCGAAGGCGCGGTCGATCAGGGCGGAGACATGCCCTTCATAGCTGTGGTCCGGGAAGATCCAGCGGCTGTTGACGCCCGCTTCGCGCAGGGATTTCAGCATGGCCGCCGTGACGCGGTCCTTGAGGGGGCCAAGGTCGGCGGGGGTGTTGTCGGACCATGCCCCGGTGAGCAACTGGTAGAAGAAATACCCCTCATTTGGATCAACGGGATGGTGCGGGTCGTGCAGAAGGGCGGTCCATTCCGTCACTTTCTGACGCCAGAGGCCGGTATGGCTTGCGATGGTGACGATCCGCATCCGCGCATCCTCGCCGCGCTTCGTGTCATGGGTGGCGGTGGCAAGCATGGTGAGCGGGTGGTGCTGCTGTCGGGTGCGTTGCGCGTGATGGAAGGCGGCGACGGATGTGGTGACATGGCCGGGGTGGGAGCCGACTTCGTTCAGCGCGATCAGGCGGTTGAAGCGGTAGAGGGCGCGATCTTCCAGCCCCTTGGCCATGACGGGGCCGGAGAGTTGCTGAAAGCGTAGGGCGGCGTCGGTGACGGCGTCACGGTGATCGGGCAGACGGGCGGCAAGGTCGCGGGTCAGGACGGCCGCGAGCAGGGACCAGATGACGGGGTCAAGGTCGGGGCTGTGCTGGCTTGCGCGCGCGATGGCGGTCGAGAGGCGGGCGCGGCCTTCGGGGGCGATACCGTCGTCATCGGTATAGGTGCGGTAGACATCCAGTGCGGCTATGGTCTGGTTGATACCCTCGCGGATGGCACCAAGGCCGAGATCGGCCCAAGCGGGGATCTGCGCGGCGAGGGCGGCGATGCGGGTCAGCACGGCCTCGCGTTCGGCGCGCATCGGGCCGCGAAGGACGGCGCGCTTGGCGTCGCGCACCACCTGTTGCGGGCTGTCGCGCTGGCCTGTGGTGTCGCGGTAGAGGCGGTTCAGGTCATCGGTGCCGGCGGGATCGGCCAGCAGTGTGACGGTTTGGTTCGCGAATTCGTAGCCGGTTGTGCCCTGGGTCTGCCAGTCCGGCGGGAGGTGTTCGTCGGGGCCGAGGATTTTTTCGACATGGATCGGGATGCGCCCCTTGGTGGCGTCGCGCAGGCGCAGGCAATAGGCCTTGGGGTCGCGCAGGCCGTCGATATGGTCGATGCGCAGGCCATCGACCAGCCCCTCCTCGACCAGAGAGAGCACGAGGGCGTGTGTCTGGGCAAAGACCTGCGGGGATTCCACGCGCAGGGCGGCAAGGTCGCTGATGGTGAAGAAGCGGCGGTAGTTGATGGCATCGGCGGCGAGGGTGTGTCTGGCGGCGCGCCAGTGCTGCCGTCGGATCAGCGCGTCAAGGCGGGCGGGATCGGTGAAGGCCGACAGGTCAGGGCGTTCGGCGCCGAGGTGAAGGAAAAGCGCGGGCCAGCGGGGATCGCCGGGCGGGGCGTGGGTAATGTGCTGGAAGGCGGGCGCGAGGACCGAGCCTGCGGTTTGGAGCACGTGGCCATAGTCGCGCGGGCAGATCGGGAGGCGGTGCGTATCATGCGCCCAGACAGCAAGGCGGCCTTGGGGATCAAGGTGAAGGGCCAGCGCGCCTTCGGCGAGCGCGATGGCATAGGGTTGGGCGAGGAAGGGCATCAGGACTTTGCCGGCAAGGGCGGGCGCGGTCCAGTCGATGTCGAACCAGTGGGCATAGGGGCTGTCCGGGCCCCATTCCAGCACACTGTCCCAGAAGGCATTGTCGGCGCCGCCAATGCCCATGTGGTTGGGCACGATGTCGAGTATCAAGCCAAGCCCATGATCGCGCAGGGTTTTCACCATGTCGCGGAAGTCGGACAGGATGCCCAGATCGGGGTTGAGGCGGTTGGGATCGGTGATGTCATAGCCATGCGTGCTGCCGGAACGGGCGGCGAAAATGGGCGAGGCATAGACATGGCTGATCCCAAGGGCGGCAAGATAGGGCGCGAGGGCGGCGGCGTCGGCAAAGCGGAAGTCGCGGTTGAATTGCAGACGGTAGGTGGCGCGCAGGGGGATCATCTGCCACCTCGGGATTGAGTGCGGGAGCGGGAGGGGGAGCCGGGACGGGCGGCGGCGATGGCGGCGAGCGTGGTCTGAAAGAGCGGCGTTTGCACCAGTTCATCCAAGGTCAGCGACAGCTTGCGCCGCCAGTTGGGATATTCATCGACCGTGGCGGGGATGTTGACGGGGTGCAGTTCGGCGGCCAGATCCTCGAGCCGGGCGGCGAAGAGGTGGGAGGGCGCGGTAGCCAGATGGGCGTGGATGGCGGTGATCAGGTCTGGCGTGGCGTCGTCGGGGGTGATCTGGCACGCCTGCGCTGCGGTCAGAAGGCCCGCCTTTTGCAGATCGACAAGGACATCGGCGCGTTCGGCCTTGCGGTCGCGGTCCTGCTTGCGCGCGCCTTTGGCGGCGATCAGGCCAAAGCGTTTCCGCAGCGCGATATCGTCGCCACGCCACCAGCCGCGAAAGGTGGGCAGGTCGTGGGTCGAGAGGCAGGCCAGTGCCGATTGCGGATAGTCGGCAGGAGGGATGAACCCTTTGGCACCGCGTTCGAAAAAATAGATTCGATAGGACAGGATATTGCACGCTTCCATCACATCCTGAAATCCGTCGGGGACATTGCCCAGATCCTCGCCGATGATCACGGTGCGGTTTGCCCGCGATGCATCGGCCAGCGCGAAGAGCATGTTGGTTACGGGGTAGCGGGCATAGGTGCCCGCAGCGGCGGTTGCGCCGGGCGGGATCAGGTAGAGTTGCCACAGGCCCATGGCGTGATCTATCCGCAGGGCCCCGGCCTGACGGGTGGCATCCGCGATCAGCGCGCGGAACGGGGCGGCGTGGCTGCGCGCCATGGCCAGCGGCGACAGCGGGGCGAGGCCCCAGTCCTGACCTTGTTCGTTATAGGCATCGGGCGGCGATCCGATCCGCACATCGGCCAGCACATCGGGGCTGCCCCAACTGCCGGAGCCGTCCGCCGCTTCACCCACGGCGAAATCGAGATAAAGGCCGATCCGCATCCCAAGCTGGTCGCAGAGTGCGCGCAGGCTGTGGAGTTGATGATTGCACAGATACTGAAGCCATTGGAAAAACCTGACCTGATCCTGATGCTGCTGTGCGAAATCCTGCACCGCTTTGCCGTTGAGGTCGTGCCATGCGCCGGGCCAGTTGCGCCAGCCCGCGCCGTGCCCCTGCGCGACCATATGGGCCGAGAGCGCATCGAAAAGCGCGTGGCGATGAAGGGCGTCGCCGCCTTCAAGCAGGAAGCTGTCGGGAAGGGCGGCACCGCCGTCCCAGATGGAGCGCAGCACGCGCAGTTTGACGGAGGCGACACCTGCGTAATCGACCAGATCGGACTGGCGCAGGCTGTCCAGTTCGGCGTCAGCCACCATATCGGGCAGGAACCCCGGCACGCGATCCACGGCCAGATAGAGCGGGTTCAGAAAGCGCCGGTTGGAGGGCGAGAAAGGGCTGCATTGCGTAGGTGCGGCCAGAAACAGGGCATGAAGCGGGTTGAGGCCCAGAAAATCCGCGCCCATGGGGGCCACGATCCGCGCCAGATGTTCCAGATCGGCAAAGTCGCCAATCCCCCAGTTGCGGCTGCTGCGCAGCTGATAGAGTTGCAGCGCGATCCCCCACAGATGCGTATCAGGCGGCAGAAAGCAGGCCGTGTTTTCGGGGGCTGCGAGGCGCGGTTCGACCTCTAGCGGTGGGGCGGTGTCGGCACCGAAGGCTTTGAGCAGGGCGGTCAGGGTGTCGGGCGGGGCGGTGCGGTCGGGGCCGTCCACCACCGTATAGGTGGGTTGGAGGCCATAGGCGCGGGCGCGTTTCGTCAGGGTCATGCCGATACCTTGAGCCAGAGGGCGACCTGATGCGGGTCTTGCAGACCCGGCTGTCCGTGGATGCAGTCACCTGTGGTTTGCGGCAGTTCGGCTGCGGTGTCGGACAGGTTGGCGCGCAGTTGCAGCAGGGCGCCGTTCAACTGCCAATCGACCGCGATCAGGCCGTTATCGGCCATCAACACATGGCCGCAATGGCCCGGTGCGCCCTTGAGATGCGGGACGATGCGGTGCTGGCGCAGGGTCAGCAGATCGGTGGTGAAGGTGAGCCATTCGCGCCCGTCGTCGGTGTCGGGACGGGACCAGTCGATGCGGGATGCCTCGAAGGTGCCGGGGGCGTTGGGGTCGGGGATCGTGTTGCGTTCGGCCTTTTGTTCGAAGGCGGCGAAGCCTGCGAATTCGCGGCGGCGGCCTTTGCGGACGGCATCGGCCAGTTCGCCGTGGAAGTCGGTGAAGAAGGCAAAGGGGCGGGTTTCGCCCCATTCCTCGCCCATGAACATCAGGGGGATATGCGGGGATAGAAGGTGGATCGTCATCAGCGCCCTGACCATGGCAGGCGAGGAAAGGGTCAGAAGTCGCTCGCCAAAGGCGCGGTTGCCGGTCTGGTCGTGGTTTTGCAGAAAGTCGATGAAGGCAGTCGGGGGTTGATGGGCCGAGGGTGTGCCGCGCGGGGCATCGGCATAGAGGGAATGTTCACCCTGCCAGATGAAGCCTTCGGCCAGGGCGCGGGCGAATTTGGGCCAGGGATCTTCTGCAAAATCGCGGTAGTAGCCTTCGCCTTCGCCGGTGGCGATGACATGGGCAACGTTGTGGAAATCGTCGTTCCATTCGGCGGTGTAGAGCTGTGGCAGGCCGTCCGGGTCATAGGGGTGCAGGTGGGTGATGTTGCGGTTATCCTCGGTCGTGAGATGGGCCTGCGGGTGGTGGGCGCGGACGGCGCGCGCGATGTCGGTCAGGATGTCGGGCTGCGTCGGGTCGAGCACATGATCGATCGCGTCAAGGCGCAGGCCGTCGAGGTTGTATTCGTCAAGCCAGAAGAGGGCGTTTTCGATGAAGAAGCGGCGCACGGGATCGCGACCATAGGCGATGGCATTGCCCCAGGGGGTATGGCGGTCGGGGTCGAAGAAATCGGGCGCGTAGGAGGCGATATAGTTCCCGTCGGGTCCGAAGTGGTTGTAGACAACATCCAGCAGCACCATCAGACCCGCGCGGTGGGCGGCGTTGATCAGGGCTTTCATGTCGTCGGGTGTGCCATAGGCCGGGTGCGGGGCATAGGGCAGCACGCCGTCATAGCCCCAGCCGCGTTCGCCTGCAAATTGGGCGATGGGCATGAGTTCGATGGCGGTGATGCCGGTGCGGACAAGGTGCGGCAGTTTGTCGATGGCGGCGCGGAAGGTGCCCTCGGGTGTGAAGGTGCCGATGTGGAGTTCGAGGATCACCGCCTCCTCCCACGGGCGGGCGGACCAGGGGGACCAGTCGAAGGTCTGCGGGTCGATGAGCCGTGAGAGGGCGTGCACGTCGCCTGTCTGGGCGCGTGCGGCGGGGTCGGGGACATGTTGGCCGTCGGGCAGGACGAAGCTGTAGCTGGTCCCTGCGGCAACGCCGTGGAGCGTGAGGGTGAACCAGCCGTCGGATGCGCGGTCCATCGGGTGATCGACCCCGTCGCAGCGCAGGGTCAGATGCGGGTGCGCCGGGGCCCAGAGGCGGAAGCGGGTGCCATGGGCGCTGTAGTCGGCACCCCAGCTTTTGGCGAAGGCGCGTTTCATGGGGCGGCATCCTCGAGCAGGATCACGGATCTGGCGGGGATGGCCAACTGGTTTGGTGCGACCTGCGGCGCGGATTTCAAGCGCAGGGTGCCTGCTGCGCTGTCGAGAAGGTGGGTCCATGCATCGGCAAAGATCGGATTGGGGAGGGTGCAGGTGACATCCTCGTGGTGGCTGTTGAAATAGGTCAGTAGCCCTTGCGTGCCGTTGTGCAGCCACATGCCAAGGGTGCGGGCGTCGGGGTTGTGCCAGTCATCGTCCTGCATCGCGGTGCCGTCGGGGCGCAGCCATGCGACCGTCACGTCAAGCCGCTGATCGTGCAGGAAACGGGGCAGCGACAAGAGCGGGCGGGTGCGACGCAGGGTGATCAGGTCGCGCAGAAAGGTCTGGAACGCCGCGTTGCGGGGGGCGGGATCGGAGAGGTCGAGCCAGTTCATCCTGTCGTCCTGGCAATAGCTGTTGTTGTTGCCGCCCTGACTGCGGCCGATCTCGTCGCCCATCAGGATCATCGGGGTGCCCTGCGAGAGCAGCAGCGTCGTCATAATGGCGCGGCGCATCCGGTCGCGCAGGTCCAGCACGGTGGTGTCGTCGGTGGCACCTTCGGTGCCGCAGTTCCAGCTGCGGTTGTCGGAATGGCCGTCGCGGTTGTCTTCCTGATTGGCGTCATTGTGCTTGTCGTTGAAGCTGACCGTGTCCATCAGGGTGAAGCCGTCATGGGCGGTGACGAAGTTGACGCTGGCCCATGGTCTGCGGCCGCGGCGGTCGAAGCGGTCGGCGGAGGCGGTCAGAGAGCTGGCGAGGGCGGGCAGCATCGCGGGATCGCCTTTCCAGAAGGAGCGGACGGTGTCGCGATACTGGTCGTTCCATTCGGCCCAGCCGGGGGGGAATTGGCCCAGCTGATAGCCGTTCTCGCCGGTGTCCCAGGGTTCTGCGATCAGCTTGACTTGCGACAGGACCGGATCTTGCCGCACGGCGTCCAGAAAGGTGGCGTCGGGATTGAATGTCTCGCGGTCGCGGCCCAGGGTCGAGGCGAGGTCGAAGCGGAAGCCATCGACGTGGCACGCCTCAACCCAGTAGCGCAGGCTGTCCATCACCATTTGCAGCACGCGTGGATGGGTGAGGTTCAGGGAATTGCCGCAGCCGGTCGTGTCGAAATAGTAGCGGGGGTCTTCGGCCAGGGTGTAATAGCTGGCGTTGTCGATACCGCGGAAAGACAGGGTTGGGCCAAGCTGATTGCCTTCGGCGGTGTGGTTGTAGACGACATCCAGGATCACCTCGATCCCGGCTTCGTGCAGGCGGCGCACCATCAGTTTGAATTCGTGCAGGTTCGAGCCCGAGGAGACATAGCGCATCGCGGGGGCGAAAAAGCCGATGGTGTTATAGCCCCAATAGTTGCTGAGACCTTTTTCGACTAGATGCCGGTCATCGAAAAACGCCTGTGTCGGCAGTAGTTCCAGCGTGGTGACGCCCAGTTTCACCAGATGGTCGATCACGGCGGGATCGGCCAGTCCGCCGAAGGTGCCGCGCAGTTGATCGGGCAGGCCGCCATGCAGGGCGGTCATGCCTTTCACATGGGCCTCGTAGATTATGGTTTCGGCCCATGGGATAGTAGGGCGACGATCCGAGCCCCATGTCACGGCGGGATCGACCACGACGCATTTGGGCATGACAAAGGCGCTGTCACGCCGGTCGAAGGACAGATCCGCGCGGGCGTGACCGACCTTGTAGCCAAAGGTGGCGTCGTGCCAGCGCAGGTTGCCGTCAAGTTCGCGCGCATAGGGATCGAGCAGAAGTTTGTGGGGATTGAAGCGGTGTCCCTTGGCCGGATCATAGGGGCCATGAACGCGGTAGCCGTAAAGCTGACCGGGGCGGACCTGTGGCAGGTAGCCGTGCCAGATCTCGTCCGTGTATTCCGGCAGGGGAATACGCGCGATCTCGCGCCGGCCACGCTTGTCAAAGAGGCACAGTTCCACCTTGGTGGCATGGGCGGAGAAGAGGGCGAAGTTGGTGCCCGAGCCATCCCATGTGGCCCCGAGGATCGAGGGGGTTCCCTCAATCACGGTGTAATCATCTGAATTCATTGGGGTATCATCACAATCGTGGCCAAGGGTGGGAGGGTGAGGCGCAGGGAATGGTCACGCCCCTGCCATGGCGATGTTTCGGCCAGAAGGGTGGCGCGATTGGCGGCACCTGATCCGCCATAGCGCGTGGCATCGGTATTCAGAGCCTCGGCCCAGCGGCCGGGCAGCGGCACGCCGATGCGGTAATCCTCGTGCAGGATGGGGGTGAGGTTGCAGATGACGACCACGGGCGGTGCGCCATCGTCGGATTTGCGCAGATAGACGATCACGCTGTTTTCGGTATCACTGGCGTCGATCCATTCGAACCCGTCCGGGTCACAGTCGCGCCGGTGCAAGGCGGGCTGGTCACGGTAGAGCAGGTTCAGGTCGGCGATCAGCGCCTGAACCCCGGCGTGCATGGGATCATCCAGCAGGTGCCAATCCAGAGACTGATCGTGGTTCCATTCCCGGTTTTGTGCAAATTCATTGCCCATGAACAAGAGTTTCTTGCCCGGATGGGTCCACATGAACCCGTAATAGGCGCGCAGGTTTGCGAAGGTTTGCCAGCGGTCGCCCGGCATCTGGCCGATGAGAGATCCTTTGCCATGCACCACCTCGTCATGGCTGAGGGGCAGGACGTAATGTTCCGAAAAGGCATAGGACAGCCCGAAGACCAGTTCGTTCTGATGGTGGCGGCGGTGGATCGGATCGCGCCGGAAATAGGTCAGCGTATCGTGCATCCAGCCCATGTTCCATTTGAAGCCGAAGCCTAGACCGCCCTGATCGACAGGGCGGCTGACTTTTGGAAAGGCGGTGGATTCCTCGGCTATCGTGATCGCGCCGGGATGATCGGCGGTGACGCGGGTGTTCACGTCGCGCAGGAAGTTGATGGCCTCGAGGTTTTCGTTGCCGCCATGGCGGTTGGGCACCCATTGGTCGGGCTGACGCGAATAATCGAGATAGAGCATCGAGGCGACGGCATCGACGCGCAGGGCGTCGATGTGGAAACGGTCCAGCCAGAACAGGGCGCTGGCTTGCAGGATATTCGCGACCTCACGCCGGCCGAAGTTGTAAATCAGGGTATTCCAGTCCTGATGGAAGCCTTGTCGCGGGTCTTCGTGTTCGTAAAGGGCGGTGCCGTCGAACCTAGCCAGCCCGTGCGGATCAGAGGGGAAATGCGCGGGCACCCAATCGACAATGACGCCGATACCCGCCTGATGGAGGCGATCCACGAGGCGGGCGAAGTCCTCTGGGGTGCCGAAGCGGCTGGTGGGTGCGAAGAGGCCGATCGGTTGATAGCCCCATGAGCCGGTGAAGGGGTGTTCGGTGACGGGCAGGAATTCGACATGGGTGAAACCCATGCGGTCCAGATAGGGGATGAGGTGGTCGCCGATGCTGTCATAGGTGAGGATTTCGCCGTTGCCGCCGCGCCGCCATGAGCCCAGATGCATCTCGTAGATCGCGATGGGGGCGCGGCTGTCCTGTGCTGACGCGCGCGATGCCATCCATGCGGCGTCGGACCAGTCATGCGTCGGCAGGCCGTGCACGACGGATGCGGTGTCGGGGCTGCGTTCATGGGCGAAGCCCAGCGGATCGGCCTTGAGCGGCAGACGTTCGCCATAGGCGCTGAGGACTTCGTATTTATAGACCTCGTTCCGGGCAAGGCCGGGGATGAACAGTTCCCATATGCCGGCGCCGTGGCGTTTGCGCATCGGGTGGCGGCGTCCGTCCCATGCGTTGAAATGGCCGACCACGCTGACGCGGCGGGCGTTGGGGGCCCAGACGGCAAAGGCGACGCCATCGGTGCCTGCGTGGGTGAGGGGATGCGCGCCCAGCCGTTCATAGAGGCGGCGGTGGCTGCCTTCGGCCAGCAGGTATTCGTCAAGCTCGCCCAGCACGGGGGGGAAACGGTAGGGGTCTTCGATCTGCGTCGTGTGATCGCCTGACTGGATCGACAGGCGGTAGGCACCTTTGGGGCCGGGGCCGCAGAAGAACCCTTCAGGGTGCAGGCGGGTCAGTGGTTTGGCTGTCTTGCCCGCGATGACCGAGACGCTGGTGGCCTGCGGGGCGAAGACGCGCAACTGTCCGTCATGCGGGCCGAGCACGGCGAAAGGGTCGTGATGCTGACCGCGCAGGATCGCGTCGATGTCGCTGGCCAGCAGGCCCTTGGGCAGGGCTTCGGGATGGAAAACGGGATCGGTCATGAAGGTTCCCTGTCCAGCAGATCAAGAATACCCCTGAGCGGGATCGCCACCCAGTCGGGGCGGTTGGCGCGTTCGTAGCGGGTCTCGTAGACCGCCTTTTGCAGCAGGAAGAGATAGAGAAGCTGACGGGTGACGCCTGCATCACGGGGTAGGTTGGCCGTGCCTTCGGCGTGCTTGTGATAGGCGTGCAGGAAGCCTGATGCCGTCCTGCGGCGCCAGTCTTCGATGCGTGCGAAGGCTTGGTTGTCGTTGTCGCCAAGGTTGGCGCGCTGGCGCGTGGCGACGGTGAGCGCGGCATAGTCGATGGAGCGCAGCATCCCCGCGACATCGCGCAGCGGCGATGATTTGGCGCGCCGTTCGGCCAGCGTGCGGGCGGGTTCGCCCTCGAAATCGATGATCGCGATGTCGTTCTGGGCCAGCAGCACCTGCCCCAGATGATAGTCGCCGTGGATGCGCGAGACATGGCCCGAGGGTGAGAGTTGCCCCACGTCGCGCAGCCGTGTCATGAGGGTATCGCGCCGCGCCAGCACCTGTCGGGCGAGGTCGGCTGCATCTTCGGGCAGGCGGGCCGGGTCAAAGTGGGAGAGCAGGGTCTCGGCCTCGGCCATGGCGTCGGTTGACCAGTCGTGCAGGTGGTCTTGCGTCAGTCGTTCCAGACGGAAGGCCGGATCATCGGTGTCGGTCGCCAACGCGCGGTGCAGTTCGGCGGTGCGCTGGCCCAGCAGCGGGCCGATGGAGAGGGGGTAGCCGAAGGCCGTCTGATCGGTGTCGTCGGTCGGGGTCCAGGTTTCATGCTGGTTCACATCAAGAGCGAGGGCGTCGATGATCCCGGCCCAGGCGTCGCCGCGGTTGGGGACAAAGGCGAAGGCAGCGGCGAGGGTTGTGGTGTCCTGCGCGGCGGTTTCGGCGTCGTGGTAGGCGATGTGGCCCAGATACTGTGGCGTATGGGCAAAGCCTGCCTGTGTCAGGAATTGCGGCACCTCGACATCGGGTTGATCGCCGCTCCGCAGGCGGCGGTAGAGTTTGAGGATGATCCGGTCGGAGAAGGCAATCGAGAGGTTGGACTGTTCGACGCCCAACTGGCGGGGCGGGCCGGGATCGGTGATGTCGCGCAGCGCATCTGTGCCGTGGAAGCTGAGGCCGTCGAACCTGTCGCCCTGTTTGATGGCATGGAGGAGAAGCTGGGGCAGCGTGTCGTTGAACGCCCCATCCACAAGCGCGCCCATGCGGGCGGTGTGGCGAATCCGGGCCATGGTCCACGAGAGTTTGGGCGCGCCGGGGCGGAGGTTTTCATTTCCCCACTGGGCCGAGATGGGCAGGAAGTAGCGGTGGTCTTCGCCGTTGCCGAGCGAGACATCGACGCGCACGAGGGCGTGCTGGCCTTGCCCCAGACTGCCGAGCGGCACGAGTTTCACCGCATTTATGGGCACGTCTTTGGCGGCGAACCAACGCTGGAGGGGGAGCCATTGCACCATCAGGTCGTTCTGGAACTGCTGCCCCTCGCGTCCGGCGAGGGCGGTGCTGACCTGACCGTCGCGGCTGGTCAGGGTCATGAATTCGGGCAGGATCTCGGGCAGTTGTTCGTGCCAGGAAGGGACGGTTTGATCGTCGGAGAGGGCGAACCAGAAAAAGCCGTAGGCCGACAGGGTCAGCATATAAGGCAGATCCCCCACGGGCGGAAAGGCGGAGCGGCCTGTCAGTTCCACCGGGACCAATCCGCGATGGGCGGAGAGGTCCAGCTCGACCGCTTGCGCGCTGTCGGAGAGATTGGCGACGCAGAGGTAGGATTTGTTGTCGCATTCGCGGATATACGCAAGAATCTTGCGATTTCGGGGGTAGAGTAGCGTCATTGTGCCACGACCAAAGGCGGGGTGCTGTTTGCGCACGTTGATCATGCGGCGCATCCAGTTGAGCAGGGAGGAGGGGTCTTCGGTCTGCGCCTCGACGTTGATCACCTGATGGCCGTAAACGGCATCGGTGATCGTGGGCAGATAGAGTTGCTGCGGCTTGGCCGCTGAAAAACCGGCGTTGCGGTCGCCGGTCCATTGCATCGGGGTGCGCACACCGTCGCGGTCGCCAAGGTAGTAATTGTCGCCCATGCCGATTTCATCGCCATAGTAGATGATCGGGGTGCCGGGCATCGACATGAGCAGGGAGTTCAGCAACTGGATCTTGCGCCGGTCATTCTGCATCAGCGGCGCAAGCCTGCGGCGGATGCCGAGATTGATCCGGGCGCGGGTGTCCGCGGCATAGGTCTGCCACAGATAATCGCGGTCCTCGGACGTGACCATTTCCAGCGTCAACTCATCATGGTTGCGCAGAAAGATCGCCCATTGGCAGCTTTCGGGGATGTCCGGCGTTTGGCGGATGATGTCAGTGATCGGGTGGCGATCAGCCTGCGCGAGGGCCATATACATGCGCGGCATCAGCGGGAAGTGAAAGCCCATGTGACATTCATCGCCGTCACCGAAATAGGGGCGCGTATCCTCGGGCCATTGGTTTGCCTCGGCCAGCAACATGCGGTCGGGAAAATGCGCATCAAGATCGGCGCGGATGGCTTTCAGAACGTCATGGGTTTCGGGCAGGTTCTCGTTATTAGTGCCGTCGCGTTCAACCAGATAGGGGATCGCGTCCAGCCGCAGGCCATCGACGCCCATATCCAGCCACATCCGCATCACCTTCAAAACCTCTTGCAGCACGCGCGGGTTGTCGAAGTTCAGATCGGGTTGGTGGGAATAGAAGCGGTGCCAGTAATAGGCACTGGCAACGGGGTCCCATGACCAGTTGGATTTTTCGGTATCCAGAAAGATGATCCGGGTTTCGGGCCATTTGTCATCGGTGTCGGACCAGACATACCAATCGCGGGCCGCTGATCCGGGTTTGGCCTGGCGGGCCTTCTGGAACCATGGGTGCTGATCCGAGGTGTGGTTGATCACCAGTTCGGTGATGACGCGGATGCCGCGTTTATGCGCCTCGGCGACGAAGGCCTTGAAGTCCTTCATCGTGCCATAGGAGGGGTTGATCGCGCGGTAATCGGCGATGTCATAGCCGTCATCGCGCAGCGGCGAGGGGTAGAAGGGCAAAAGCCAGATCGCAGTGACGCCCAGTTCCTGCACATAATCAAGCCGCTGCATCAGCCCGGCGAAATCACCTATTCCGTCGCCGTTGGAATCCTGAAACGCCTTGATGTGCAGCTGGTAGATGACGGCGTCCTTATACCAATCGGCCACATCCCGGTCGATGCCGCGCATGGCAAGGGTCGCGCTGGCGGTTTTTGACGGTTGCCTGGTCATGGGCGCGGCACCCCCGGTGCAAAAATCTGCCAGATCGCATAGGGGCGGGTCTGGGGATCAAGCGTGAGCCACTGGATTTTGCCATGCCATGTGAAATGGTTGCCATGCAGGAGGTCGCGCACCTCGACCGAGGCGTCGTCGGGCAGGCCGAATTCCCACAAGGGCACATCGAATGAAAAGTGCTGCGTCCTGTGCGGATCAAGATTGACGTGGATCAGGATCATATCGTCACCGCTTTGCTTGCCGTAGGCGAGCACCTGATCGCTGTCCGCACGGTAGAAGGTGAGGTTGGTGAACTGTTGCAGGGCCGGATGTTGCTGGCGCAGGCGGTTGATCAACGCGATGTCGTCCTTGATGTGACCCGGCTGATCCATGTCCCAGACGCGGAGCTGGTATTTCTCGGAGTCGAGATATTCTTCCTTGCCGGGGATGGGTGTGGCTTCGCAAACCTCATAGCCGTTGTAGATGCCGTAATTGCCGCCCAGCGTGGCGGCGAGGATCAGGCGCGTGCGAAAGCCCGGTCTGCCGCTGGTTTGTAAAAAGCGCGGGTTGATGTCGGGGGTGTTGACGAAGAAGTTGGGGCGCATGACATGGCGGCTGTCGGGGCCGGTCAGTTCGGTCAGGTAATCGGTGATCTCCTGCTTTTCGTTGCGCCATGTGAAATAGGAATAAGATTGCGCGAAGCCGATTTTCGCCAGCCGTTTCATGACCTTGGGGCGGGTAAACGCCTCGGCCAGAAAGATCACGCCGGGGTTGCGACGGCGCAGATCGGCGATCAGCCATTCCCAGAAGGGGAAGGGTTTGGTGTGCGGGTTATCGACGCGGAAGATGCGGATGCCGTGATCCATCCAGAACAGCACGATATCGCGCAGCGCAAGCCAGAGGTCCGGCAGGGCGTCGCGGTAGAAATGGACATTCACGATGTCCTCGTATTTTTTGGGCGGGTTTTCTGCGTGTTTGAGGCTGCCATCGGGGCGCCAGTCGAACCATTCGGGATGGTCCTTGATCCAGGGGTGATCCGGGGCGCATTGGATTGCGAAGTCGAGGGCGATCTCGAGGCCGTGATCCCTGGCGGCTTGGATCAGGCGGTGGAAGTCGTCGAAGGTTCCCAGTTCGGGATGCAGGGCGTCATGTCCGCCTTCCTTCGCGCCGATGGCATAAGGGCTGCCGGGATCATCGGGGGCGGGGGTGAGGCTGTTGTTGCGGCCCTTGCGATTGGTGCGGCCGATGGGGTGGATCGGCGGGAAGTAGAGCACGTCAAAGCCAAGGTCGCGCACATAGGGCAGGCGGGCGATGACATCGTCAAAGGTGCCGTGGCGCGCGGGGTCGCCGGATTGCGAGCGGGGGAACATCTCATACCAGGCGCTGAAGGCGGCGGCAGGGCGGTCCACTTGCAGGCGGAGCAGGGGCGCGCGGGTCAGGTCGGTGCGGGGGGCGGCGCGACGCATCAGGGCGGCGACACTGTCGGCGGCCAGAAAGGCCATGCGGGTGGCGTCGTCGCGGTTGTCGCCCGCGGCGGCATCCTCTTGCAGCAGCAGGGCGATGAGGGCGGCGTCATCGGCACTGGCGCGGCCATTCGGGTCTGCGGCGGCGGCGATGAGGTGGCGGCCTTCCTCGAGTTCCAGCGCAATGGGCTGACCTGCGGCGTGTTTGGTGGCAATCTCGTGGCGCCATGTGGCGTAGAGGTCGCGCCATGCGACGACCGTGAATTCATAGTCGCCGGGGGTGTTGAAGACGGTTTGCACCTGCCAGCGGTCGTTGCCGATGCAGATCATCGGTTGTTCGGTGAAGTTATCCGCGCCGAGGGGGCGGCTGAGGAAGGCGGCGTCGATCAGGTCATGGCCGTCGCAGAAGATGTCGGCCGCGAACTGTTCGGGCTGCGTGGCGATGGCCTTGGCGGCGAAGCGGCCGCCGTCAATCTGGTGCGAGATCCCCTCGATCGCGAGGCGTTGCCGGGCCAGATGCAGCAGATGCGCCTCACTCTCGGCGGGGGCGGGGAGGGGATTTTGCCGGGTTTTGGATGATGCGCGCGGGCGCGGGCTGGTCTTTGGTTTGCGTGGTTTTGCTGGTGTGTTTTTCGTGGCCACCGGACGCCCCCTTGTGATCTGGTCTGGGGGGTCAACAGGGATGGGGGCGATTTGTTCCCGCTTTTCAGTGCAAAGGGACGCGCCGGGCTATCAGCTGCGGTAGCGGTAGGCGGGCAGGTCGTCCATGGCCGGAAGATCAGCGAGAAGGGCATCCACCACGGGGCGGTCGGGCGAGAGGCGGCAGACCGGATCGGTTGCGGTGGGGTCGCCTGCGAGGGCCATTGCCTGACAGCGGCAGCCGCCGTGGTCGGTGTCGCGACGGGCGCAGCTGCGGCAGGGGTCGGGCATCCAGTCATGGCCGCGGAAGGCGTTGAAGGCGGGGCCACTCTGCCAGATTTCGGCCAGTGGGGTGTCGGTGACGCGCTGAAAGGTCAGATGCGGGATCGTCGCCGCCGCGTGGCAAGGCAGGACGGTGCCGTCGGGGGTGACGTTCAGGCCGGTGGTGCCCCAGCCACCCATGCAGGGCTTGGGGTAGTCGGCATAGTAATCGGGCGGCACGAAGTCGATCACCATACGGCCACGATAGGCGGGCACGGCGTCGGCAACGATCCGTTTGGCCGTGGCGACCTGTTCGCGGGTGGGCAGCAGGGCGGTGCGGTTGGCCTGCGCCCAGCCGTAGAATTGCACACAGGCGATTTCGATGCGGCGCGCGCCCAGTTGGTCGGCGAGGGCGATGGTTTCGGGAAGATCGTCCAGATTACGGCGGTGCATGACCGCGTTCAGGGTGAGGGGAAGGCCGCGCGCTGTGATGGCATGGGCCAGTTCGATCTTGCGATCAAAGCCGCCTTTGTAGCCGCCGATCATGTCGGCCACCGAGGCGCGCACCCCCTGCAATGAAAGCTGGACATGGTCCAGCCCAGCCGCGTCCAGAGCATCGAGACGGTCTGTTGTCAGGCCGATCCCGGAGGTGATGAGGTTGACATAAAGCCCGGCCTGCCGTGCGGCGGCGACAAGGTCGGGCAGGTCGCGGCGTGCGGCTGGCTCTCCGCCCGAGAGGTGGAGTTGCAGGACGCCGAGATCGGCGGCTTGCTGGAAGACGCGCGCCCAGGTGGCGGTGTCCAGTTCATTGTCGCGGGCGATCAGGTCAAGTGGATTGGAGCAATATGGGCAGGCCAGCGGGCAGCGATGCGTCAGTTCGGCCAGCAGGGCGAGGGGGGGCGGGGGTGGGGCTGTGTCAGGCATCAGAAGATTCCTTGTCGTAATCGACAAGACGCTGCACCTGAAGATCATCCAGAAAGGCGCGCACATCGGTTGTGATTTCTGTGGCCGGGGCGTCATAGCGCGCGGCCAGCCGGGTGATCAGGGAAGAGAGGCGCGGGGTGTCGTGAAGTTCGGACAGGATGGCCAGCCCGATGTCATCCAGCATCAGTGCGCGTTCCGGCCCCAGCAGCACCGGCAGGTTGCGGACACGGTCATGATGCAGACGCACGCCGCGCGGCAGGCGGATGATCGGATCATCCGTCATCGTATCAGCTGCCCCTGACCGGGCTGCCATGCGCCGGGCGGGGCGTCGCCTGTGACATATCCATGCCAGAGCGCGTCAAGCAGCGCCCAGAGCACGTCGGTCTTGAAGGTCAGCGCCGCGGCGGCTGCATCCTGATCCGCAGCGGTCGTGGCATGGACCAGCACCCAGTCGAGGGTGAAGGTCACATCCTTGGGCGCTTCGGACAGGCGCTGGCTGAAATAGGCCAGCGTTTCGTCGGTGGCGAAGGCGTAATGCTCCAGCAGGCCCCTGATCCGCTGTTCGTGGATCGCGGGCGCGAACATTTCGGTCAGCGACGAGGCCATGGCGGCAATCAGCGGGGCGTCGCGCACGAAGCGGACATAGGCATCCACGGCAAAGCGCGTGGCGGGCATGACGCCTTGGCCTGAGGCGACGTAATCAGGGTCAAGCCCCACCCCTTGCGCCAGTTTGAGCCAGCGGCGGATGCCGCCGCCTGCCTCCAGATCGCCGTCATGATCCGCAATCCGGCTGCGCCAGATCCGGCGGAGTTGCGGATCGGTGCAGCGCGACATGAAGGCGGCATCCTTCATCGGGATCGACGCCTGATAATACCAGCGATTGATCACCCATGCCTGCACCTGATCCAGCGTGCAGTCGCCCTTGTGCAGGCGATGATGGAAGGGATGCTTGTCGTGATAGCGGGTCGCGCCGATCTGGCGCAGACGCGCGTGGAAGATTTCACGAGAGGCGGGTTGCAGGGTCATAAGGCGATCTCCATCCCGTCATGGGCCAGTTCCCAGCCGGCGCTGCGCAATTCCGCGCGCTGCGGGGCGCCCGGCATCAGGACGGGGTTGGTGTTGTTGATATGGGTAAAGACCCGCCGGCAGGTCAGGAGCGAAAGGCGAGCAACGCTGCCCTGCGGACCGGACATGGCCATGTGACCCATCCGCGCGCCTGTTTTCTGGCCGGTGCGGGATGTCTGCATGTCGTCATCTGCCCAAACAGTGCCATCGAACAATAGCAGATCCGCCTCGCGCAGGCGGTCGCAGAGCCAGTCCGGCACTGCGGCGCAACCGGGGATATAGTGGAGCACGCTTTTTTCGCCCGCGATCCTGAGGGCGATCGTCTCTTCGCCCAGTTGAGGGGGGCGGGGGTGATCGTAGCTTGCATCCTCTGCGTAGAGCGGGACTTTGCCGGGCACGGCATAGGCGGTGACGCTCAGGCCGGGGAGCGGGGCGAACGCGGTGTCGAGCGTGATCGGTTGCCGGGTGACAAGCGCGGGGTCCAGAACGCCGAAGACCGTGTTGGCGGCGATGGTCTGGTGCGTGGCGGATGTGGCGAAAAGGGTGAAGGGGGATTTTTCGCGCAACGTCAGCAGGCCGGCGATATGGTCCACATCGCCGTTGGTCACGATGACCGCGCGCAGCGGGCTGTCGCGCAGGCCGATGGGGTGCAGGGCGGGTGTCGCCTGCAACTGAGTGCGGATGTCGGGCGAGGCGTTGAGCAGCACCCAGTTGCGCTTGTCCGGCGAGACGGCGACGCAGGATTGCGTCATCGGCGCGATCTGCCCCTGACGCGCGGCGGTGCAGTTGCGGCAGCCGCAGTTCCATTGGGGCAAGCCGCCACCGGCGCCTGCCCCGAGGATCTTGATATACATCTGAAAGGCGCTGGATCAGAACAGATCGTCCTGATTGCGTTCATCCTCTGACGGGCCATACATGTTGATTTCCATCCCGCAGGCGATCAGTTTTGCCACTGGTTTTGTCCAAGCCATTTGTCGTCTCCTTTGGTGTGTGTTGCGCCAGACCAGTTCACAGGACCGGGACGCGCGGCTCAAGCCCTTGGGGGGACACGGACCATCACGTCATCGGCATTGCGGCGCTTGCCTGTCTATAAGCAGGGCGGATGCAGAAATGTTCCCATGCGTCGATCATCTGGTATCTAGCGCGCGGATTTCGTATTCCAGAAAGAAGGCGATCAGCGACCGGATCAGGACAAGTGCGCCCAGATGCAGCGTGTTCTCGATCGACAGGTGGAGCACGGTGCGGATCAGATCAGCAACGATCAGCACCTCAAGCCCCGCCAGAACGTGCCGCCCCAGCGCCAGCCTGCCCTGATTGAGCCGATGACCCCGCGCATGGGCGTTGCGGTGGAAGACATCGCCGGTCAGGAAATGGCGCGCAAAGCGGAGCAGGCCCAGAAGCAGGATGGCTACGGCGGCCAGTTCCGTGGCCGTCACCACCCATTCGAGGCCGGTGGCGATGCCGCCCAAATGATCGCCGAGGGTAAGAATGGCCGCCTCCTTTCATAATTTCCGTGAATTGCGCCGGGTGGGAGGTCAGTCCATGGAGTTGGTCGTGGGTTGGGGCGGCTCCTCGTTCACGGGATCGGGCGCGGGGCCATCGACGCTTTCGCCGGTGCGGCCGTCGATCTGCGTCTCTGCACCACGTGGGCCTTCGCTTTGCCCGAACTCCCGGCCAAGCCACCACAGGGAAATGATGGCGGCGAAGATGAAGATCGCCAGATAGCCCAGAAGCGGGCCCTTGTGGCGTTTGACCTGACGGTCGAGGTCTCTTTCGGATTGGCTCATGACTGCTCTCCTGTGTGAGGGGGAGGGGCTGGTGCGCTTGCACCCTGTCCGTCCCCAACTGCGCGGCGGCGGCTTTGTTCCGGTTGGGGGATTTCCGGGATTGGAACATTTCGGTCGCCGGGGCGTTGGGTTTGCCGATACACCAAGGACAGGAGATCAAAATGGATACTGGTAGCTTGCTGGCGTTTCTGGCGCTGTTCACCCTGATTGGCGTGGTCGTCTTTGCATGGGTGGGCAAGAGACGGACCGAGGCGCGCCGCAATGACCCCGCGGCGCATCGCGATGAGAACAAGTCAACACTTGCGAAGGACGCGCCCGACCGTTGAGGCGGGCGTCGTTCTGGCTTGGGCGCAAGGAAGATCAGGAAAAGTTGGGAACAAAGACCCGCTCCTCGCGTTGGGTTCCGTATGGAAAGCGCAAATGCGAGGAGGAGGACGATCCCATGACGATGACGCGACGGGAGTTGCTGAGGACAGTTGGACTGACGGCGGGCTCGGCAGCGATGTATCGCGCGATGGTCACGCTGGGTCACGCGCAGGAGTCGCCCTATCAGGGGCGCGTGTCTCTGACGGGCGAGCCGAACGGGCGACGGGTTCTGGTGCTTGGCGCGGGACTGGCGGGGATGACGGCGGCACTGGAACTGCGCGATGCCGGCTATGAGGTTCAGGTTCTGGAATATCGCGAGAAGGCTGGCGGGCGCTGCTGGACGCTGCGCGGCGGTGACAGCTATACCGATCTGAACGGCGTGACACAGACTGTCGGGTTCGAGAGCGGCTATCTGAACCCCGGGCCTTGGCGCATCCCCTATAATCACCATGCGGTTCTTGATTATTGCAAGCGGCTGGGCGTCAAGCTGGAGCCGTTCATCCAGAAAAATCACAACGCCTATCTGCATCGCAGCGATGCCTTTGGTGGCAAACCGCAGAGGTTCCGGCATATTGCGACGGATTACCGGGGGCATGTGGCCGAACTTCTGGCCAAGGCCACGAACAAGGGTGCGCTGGATGCCGAGGTGACCGAGACGGACCGGCGGAAACTTGTGGAGTCGTTGGGGACATTCGGCGTTCTGAATGACGAGAACGCTTATGTCGAAAGCGAAACCACGAGCGAGTATCGCGGCTATGCGCAGGAGCCGGGAGGCGGGCAGGATGCTGCGGGCACACCCTCGGCGCCGCTGGAGTTGGGCGAGATCTTGCAGTCCGACCTCTGGCGGTGGTTGGGTGATGCGGAAAGCGTCCATCATCAGAACACCATCTTTCAGCCAGTCGGCGGGATGGACATGATCGCGCAGGCCTTTGCGCGGGAGTTGGGCGACATCATCACCTTTCACGCCAAGGTTCTGTCCGTTCTTCAAGATGAGGACGGGGTCACGGTGCAATATGAGCACGCGCAGACCGGCGGCGAGCCGGTTGTGGTGACGGCGGATTGGTGCGTCTGCACCATCCCGTTTTCGATCCTGGGCCAGATGGAGCACAACCTGTCGTCGGACAAGAGCTTTGCCATTGATACGATGTATTACGAAGGCTCGGTCAAGTTCGGGCTGGAGTTCAACCGTCGCTTCTGGGAGGAGGACGAGCAGATCTTCGGGGGGATCAGCTATACCGATCTGCCGATCGCCCTGATCAGTTATCCGTCCCATGACTATCTGAGCGGGGAAAAGGGCGTCCTTCTGGGCGGTTATGTCTGGGGGGCTGATGCCTATCAGTTCAACGCGATGCAGCCGGATGAGGCGATCAGATGGGCTGTCGAATATGGCGCGCGTATCCATCCGCAATATCCGGACGAGTTTTCGCAAGGCGTTTGTGTCAGTTGGCACAAGGTGCCTTGGGTGCTGGGATGCTATGGCATCTGGGAGGATAAGGAGCGTGATTATGCTGCCGCCGTCAGAATGGAGGACGGAGAGCGCATCGTTCTGGCCGGGGAGCATCTGTCCTATTTGCCGGCATGGCAGGAGGGGGCGATCCTGTCGGCCCTTGATGCCATCCGGCAACTTCACGATCACGCCACCACACGCTGAGCAGGAGGACATCATGAAATCGTTTGTCATATCACTTTGCACGGGTGCGGCCCTTGCCCTGACGGGGTTTGCCGCTGTCGCGCAGGACACTGCTGCGGCGGATGGACAGGCTGTCGAAACAGCGGATGACGGCCCGCAAACGTCGGATTTTCGCACCTTCGCGCCGACGCAGCTGGAATGGGAGAGATTCCGCGCGGCGGGCGAGATCACGCATGAGGGGGGGGAGGCCGTCTACAATGCGGTCTGTGCCGGTTGCCATATGCCCGAGGGTGGCGGGGCTGTCGGAGCCGGGGCCTATCCGGCCTTGGCGGAGAATGACCTTCTGGCGGACCCGTCGTATCCGATCTATCTGGTTGTCGCGGGGCAGAAAGCGATGCCGCCCTTCGGCAATCTTCTGGACGATCAACAGATTGCCGATGTGGTCAATTACATCCGATCCCATTTCGGCAATGCCTTCATCGAGGAATACGGTGAAGCGACTGCCGCCCAGGTCAAGGAGACGAGACCATGATGCCCGTTGTCGTGACATGTCGCGCGCTGGTTCTGGGCGCTTGTCTTGCCACCTCTGCTGCCCATGCGCAGGAGGCGAAGCGATACGCCATACCGGGATCGGATTTTCCCATCTCTCGCGCGGTCGAGATACCGGCAGATGCGACGGTCATTCACCTGAGCGGGGCTGTGCCGTCGGTCGTGGACAGCTCTGCCGCGGAGGGGTCTGCTGCGGCCTATGGCGATACGCAGGCGCAGACGGTGTCGGTGCTGGAGGCCATTCAGGGCACGCTGGTCGAGCTGGGTCTGGACATGGGCGATGTCTACCGGATGCAGGTGTTTCTGGTCGCTCCGAAGGGGCAGGATGCGATGGATTTTGCCGGGTTCATGGAGGGCTATACCCGGTTCTATGGTGCGGATGCGCAGCCAAACCTGCCGGTCCGGTCTGTTGTCGAGGTGGCGGGGCTGGCCAATCCGGGCTGGCTGGTCGAGATCGAGGTGAGTGCGGTGCGGTCAAAGTGACCGCATCGGGTTTCTGGTGTCGTATGATCGGCGCCGAGCAGGAACAATCGCGTTCTTACACGGTTTGGCCGGAGGAGATGGATATCACTCTCAAGGGTGCCGCTTGAAGAGGCGCCGTGCGGCTGGAGGAATTCTGAAGCCGCATCTGCAATTGGAGAATAAGGTAAGGCAGTTTCATTTGCTTTGGCATGGATAAGGATGCTTTAGCGTGGAATGCGAACACACACATTCTCTTGTGTTTTAATTCGCTCTTTATTCCAGTTGGATGAATGCCGTGACTTTGGTAGTCTTAAACTTGGAGAGTAGAGCTTCTCTGGCAGATCTTATGAGGTAGCGCATCTTCAGGGGGCGGCGGTGGACGTGAGGGTCATGTCCATCGCCGCTCCTTGGGGTCACGCCTGAGTGACACGGCCACTGACGGGGGGTGGCATTTCGTCTGGTTGCGGTGGAATCGGGTCATGCGGTGGTCGCGGCGGGTCCGTGACCGGGTTCGGCGTGATGTCGGGGTCCGGCACTTCTTCCGGGGGTGGCGAGGGGATGGGTGGAGACTTGTCAAGCGGGATGTTCACCGGATCAGACTTATGATTTTGCATAGATTTGTCCTTCTGTGAGGCGATGACCGAGCGCTGTGACGGTGCTCAGGAGTCATGTTCGGTGGACTTGCGGTGGTCTTCGCGAAGCACGGGATCGCGGCCCTCATACTTGCCGGAGTCGGGCGGCAGACCGTCGTTATCATCGACGTCAGACGGCAACGCGTCCGGGTCTTCGTTGATCTGCTTCAAAGGTTGATCTTCGCGCTGTGGCATCCGGGGGGCGGCTGGCTCTCCTATATGCCGTTTGGCGTGCTCTTTATCCGATTTTTTCATTCTGGCCTCCTCTGGTGTTGAAATGTTCAGAAGGAGAACACTCGGGAGTCTGACTTTGTTCCCCCTTTTTGATTTGATTCCCTGCAGGCTGACTATTTGCTATACGTTTATTTCAACATCGGCCATTTTCTGCTTATGAGCGGCAATTCACTTTAACCTTTTTGCAGGAATCACCATTTTGTGATGAGCTTTAGGTATCAAGCGGAGAGGATGTCGCTATGGAGACCTGGAAAAATACTGCCATCATCGCATGTGTCAATCAAACGGGAGAGCCTTTGACAGTGATTGAGCAGTGTCGTGTAGACCGGATCAATCGCACACTTAAGCAATCAGACGGGAGCGATCGTGGCCGACGTTTCGTTCTGGGTAACGGGGCGAGGGTCGATCAGATTGACGCCAGAAGTTTCATTCTGAGCGGGTCGCATGAAGTTCTCATCCGCTGTCTGGCCATTGATGGTGATCAATCACAGGCGGATTATTCTTCTTCGGCCTGACAGCACGCTCATTCTTCGCGGAAATGTCCGAGTGAGCTATTTCTTGTTCGGGTATTGTCGTTCATCGAGCAGGGTTTGCAGTTTTTCTGCGAGTGCGCGCATTTCTGGAGAAAGTGGCGTTTTCTCCATGTTGACCACGAGATAGCTCAGCTGGTGCTCCAATGATTGATCGCTTCGGGTATGGTCGGTCACATGCCTGGTCCTTGGACGTGTCCTGTGTCTCCGGCTCAAGCTCGGACGACAGGGAACAGTTTCTGCTCAGGACCTCATCATAACGCGAAATAAAGACCAAATTTTGCCGAAACTTACATTGAATTAAGTAATCTGCGCGTGTTTCAGTTCATGTCCCGCGACGGCAGGTCATCGAAGGTCTTGCTGATGAACAGGTGAGTAGTGTGCGCCGCCCTATCAGGAGCCTTACAGACGGTCGGAGAGATACGCCATCGTTGTAAGCCAAGCAAGCGAGGCGGGGCAACTGACGCCTGCTGCGACAACTGGTCGGGGACTCACACCACTCGGACAGTCAACAGGCCGCAGGATGGTTTTGTTCCGCGGGTCCGTTCGCGATCCCCCAAGATTTAGTCACCGCGAAGTGCCTCGAGAAAGCTGTCGGCCCATCTTTTCGCATCAAATTCAGTCACATGGCGCAAGAGTGCGGCATGTCTTTCGCGCCGTTCCCCAAGCGGCATGGTCAGCGCTCGGTCGAGATGGGCGGCGACGCTTTCAATGTCATAGGGGTTGACGATCAGCGCGTCCGTCATTTCCTCGGCTGCGCCTGCGAATTGCGAGAGGACCAGAACACCCGGATCATCGGGGTCTTGCGCGGCGACATATTCCTTGGCGACGAGGTTCATGCCGTCGCGCAAAGGGGTGATGAAGCCAACCGCGCTTTGGCGCATCAAGGGGGCGAGAATGTCGCGCGCGATGGGCCGGCAGATATACTGCACCGGGGTCCAGTCGAGATCGGCAAAATGGCCGTTCACCGAGCCTGCCAGTTGCTCTACCTCCACACGTATATCGTTATAGGCTTCCACTTCCGCACGGGTCAGGGGGGCGATCTGCAGAAAGCTGACCTTTCTGAGATGGGCGGGATAGCGTTGCAGAAGGTCATGAAAGGCGCGAAACCTTTCGGGTAGACCCTTGGAGTAGTCCAGCCGGTCCACGCCAATGATCCTTTTGCGCGGAGTTGCATTCTTGGGTTTTTCTGCCAGCGAGGTGTCGCGCAGTCTTTGTCGGGACAGGGCGGAGAATTCAGTCACGTCGATTCCGATGGGGAATCTGTCGATCCGGATTGTCCGGGTTTCCGTCTGCACCCGTTTTTGAGAGATCGTCACCTCTGGCTTGTGTTTTCTGAGGTATGACTTGAAGTTTTCCGCGTCGCCATCCGTCTGGAAACCAAGAAGGTCATAGTTCAGCAAGGCATCCACAAGGCAGCCGTGGTGCGGGGTTGCCGACATCAATTCGGGCGGTGGAAACGGGATGTGGAGGAAATACCCGATGCGTTGCCGGCACCCCAATTTGCGCAGCATGGAGGGCAGCGGGATCAGATGATAATCATGCACCCAGATCAGGTCATCCGGTTTCAGGATCGGAAAGAGTTGCTGGGCCAGAACCTCGTTCACGCGCATGTAGCCATCGAAAGATCCTGAGGAGATGTCCACGAGATCGGGCCGATAGTGAAAGAGTGGCCAGAGCACGCTGTTGGCAAAGCCAAGGTAATAGGCCGAGAAATCCTCGGGTGAGATGGGCGCGCCGACACAGGTGACGGGGCCATGCTGGCAGACTTTCAGGGGGCCGCCGGTTTTGCCGTCGCGGTTGCCGTCCCACCCGAACCAGACGCCGCCGAGCGTGTTGATGGCAGCGCCCAGCCCGGTGGCAAGACCGCCCGACTGGACCGGCGCTGTCAGATCAGCGACGCGGTTCGACACCACGACTAGGCGCTGTTGCGCGGGTGACAGAGACGGCTCTGCTCCGCCGGCGGCCCATGATTTTGCAAGGAGGTGACTGCCGGGAGGGGAAGATTGCAGTGTCATCGGTCACGCCTGTTCTGGTTCTTGAATGGGTAGCGTCTAAACCGGCGGGTCGGGAAAATGTTCCGGCTCTTGTTCTGCGGTTTTCACCAACGAGCAGAGATAGCGGATCAGGGCGGCGGGATGGGGCAGGTTGTGGCGGGCGCAGGTGTCACCCTCGCCGATCTTGACGGAAATGCCGTCCAGCCGGTTGACGCAGGCAAAGCCGGTTTCGTCGGTGAGATCATCCCCTGCGAACAAGGCGGTGCGACCCAGAAACGGGGGGCTTTGCATCAGTTTTGCGATGGCGTTGCCCTTTGTTGTCTGGCCGAAGACCAGCTCGAGAACCATCTTGCCGGTCAGCAGGGTGAGGCGTGTATCGCGCTGCGCCTGTTGTTGCATGAAATGCAGGCAGTCGGTGGCAAGGTCCGGGTGACGGCGGAAATGGAGAGCGACGGCACCTGGTTTCGTCTCGACCAGCAGGCCGTGAAGACCGGCGAAGTCGCGCACGAGGGCGACGAGGGCGGTGTATGTGGCGATGTCCGGCACGCGGCGGACAAGGGCGCCGTCGGACAGTCGCGTTTCAAGACCGTGCACGCCCACGACAGGCAGGCGCAGCGGATCTGTGATCAGGTCCAGTTGCGTGATGGAGCGGCCCGAAACCAAGGCCACGGCACCCTCTGAGCGGTGGAAAAGCTGTTGCAGAACCGCACGGGCATCTGCGGTCAGGCGCACCTTTGCAGGGTCGGGGATGATGTCGGTGAGTGTGCCATCAACGTCGAGGAAGAAAGCGGTCTCCTCGGGGGAGAGGGCGGCAGGTGGAGGGGGGAGGGCGGTCACGAGGCACCTATGATCAATGATCTGTCAGGGTCTTAACCCGCCAGACCCCCGTCTGGTTTCCTGCGCGGACGACATGGCCTGTGCGTGGCAGGAGGGATCGCTTTGCGAGATGGAACATTCGTGGCCTGTCCAGGTTCTGCTCTGGGTTGGCGTCGATGCGCGCCATCACCCATCGGCCCGTGTCCGCAGCAAAAGGAAGTCACCATGTCTGATCGCACGCCTCACACTCCGGGATTTCATCCGGTTGTGGAAACCCAATCTTCCAACAGGACTGTCGCGCGGGAGGGTGTGCGCGGGAATGGCGGCGAGATCCATCAGCGGTCCGAGGACGGGCAGTGGATGACCACGGCGCAGGGAGCGCCGGTGTCTGACAATCAGAACACGCTGCGTGCGGGGGGGCGGGGTCCGAGCCTGCTGGAAGATTTCGCGATGCGCGAGAAGATCTTTCATTTTGATCATGAGCGCATTCCCGAGCGTGTGGTCCATGCGCGCGGCTATGGGGTGCACGGGTATTTCGAGACGACCAGCGCGCTGTCCGATGTGACGGCGGCGCATCTGTTCCAGGAGGTGGGGCGTCGTGTGCCGGCCTTCGTGCGGTTTTCGACCGTGGCTGGCAACAAGGGTTCGATGGATCTGGCCAGGGATGTGCGCGGCTTTGCCGTCAAACTCTATACCGAGGAGGGGAACTGGGACATCGTGGGCAACAACATCCCGGTGTTTTTCATTCAGGATGCCATGAAATTCCCCGATCTGGTTCATGCGGTGAAGGAGGCGCCAGACCGTGCCTTTCCGCAGGCGCAGTCGGCGCATGACAACTTCTGGGACTTCATCTCGCTGATGCCTGAGGCGATGCACATGGTCATGTGGCAGATGTCGGACCGGGCGATCCCGCGGTCCTTTCGTTTCATGGAGGGGTTTGGTGTTCACAGTTTCCGCTTTGTGAATGCGGAGGGCAAAGGGACTTTCGTGAAATTCCACTGGAAGCCGAAGCAGGGGTTGCAGTCAGTTCTGTGGGATGAGGCGGTCAAGATCAACGGGGCGGACCCGGATTTTCACCGGCGCGACATGTGGACCGCGATCGAGAACGGGGACTATCCCGAATGGGATCTGGCGGTGCAGTTGTTTGATGATGAGTTTGCCAATCGCTTTGCTTTCGACATTCTGGACCCGACCAAGATCATCCCCGAGGAGGAAGTGCCGCTACAGGTTGTGGGGCGGCTGGTTCTGGACCGGAATGTGGACAATTTCTTTGCCGAGACCGAGCAGGTGGCGTTCTGCACGCAGAACATCGTGCCGGGGGTTGATTTCACCAATGACCCGCTGTTGCAGGGGCGGAACTTTTCCTATCTGGATACGCAGCTCAAGCGGCTGGGAAGCCCGAATTTCACGCATATCCCGGTGAATGCGCCGCGCTGTCCTATGCATCATTTCCAGCAGGACGGACAGATGCAGACCCGTGGGCCAAGCGGGCGCGCGAATTACGAGCCGAACAGTTGGGCCAGCGGCGGGCCGCGTGCCGATCCCGCGTCAGGGCATCGCAGTTTCCCCGAGGAGATCGGGGGAGAGAAGCGCAAGGTCCGGTCCGAGAGCTTTGCCGATCACTATAGCCAGGCGCGGCAGTTCTATATCAGTCAGACGGAGATCGAGCAGAGGCATATTGCGCAGGCGCTGGTGTTCGAGCTGTCCAAGGTCGAGACGCCCGAGATCCGGGTGCGTCTGGTCGGGCATCTGCCGCATATTGACGAGACGCTTGCGTCGCGCGTGGCTGAGGGGCTGGGTCTGGATGCTGTTCCTGCGGCGCATGAGCCGGCGGTCGTGCCGGATACCGGGTTGCCGCCGTCTGATGCGCTGTCGATCCTGAAGAACGGGCCCGCGAGTTTCAAAGGGCGCAAGCTGGGTATCCTGATGACCGAGGGGATTGATGACGATCTGCTGGAGGCACTGACGACGGCTTTCACGAACGAAGGGGCCATGGTCGAGAGGATCGCGCCGCATGTGGGCGGGATCACGACGGGGCAGGGCAAGCGTATTCTGGCGCATCACAAAATCGACGGGGCACCGTCGGTGCTTTTCGACGCGGTGGCGATCCTGAGCAATGACGCGGGCACGGTCCAACTGGAGGAGATGCATCCGGCGCATTGTTTTGTGGCCGATGCCGTGGCTCATGCCAAATTCATCGCCTACACGCCCGAGGCGGACTCGCTGTTCCTGACGGCCGACCCTTCGTCGGATGGGGGCATGTTTGCTTTGACCACCGGCGATGATGTGGACGCCTTTCTGACGGCTTGTCGTGGGCTGCGGTTCTGGGACCGATTGTCATGAACGAGAACCGGGCACCGTCGCCCCGGCTGATCGGGGTGACAGGCACGCGGGCCCAGTCCCCGTGGGATGTGGCGGTGATCGTTCCGGCGCGGAATGAATCGCGGCGTATCCAGACCTGTCTGCTGGCGCTGGCCGATGCGATTGACTGTGTCCCCGAGACGGTGGGCGTGATCGTCTGCGTGAATGATACGCAGGACGACACCGCAAGCCGCAGCATCGCCATCCTTCAGATGCGGGGCATCTCGCATCTGGTGCTGGACATGGAGTTTCCGGGCGGAACGGGTGGCGTTGCGCGGGTGCGCGACATGGGGTGCAAGCTGTCGCAGCGGATTGCGGGGCAGCCCGCCGTCGTAATGACGACGGATGCGGACAGCCGGGTAGCGCCGGACTGGGTCAAGGCCAATCTGGAGGCGCTGGAGGCGGCGGATCTGGTGTTCGGGACGGTCATTCCCGACCCGGAGGAACTGTCGCAGCTTGCGCCGCATCTGGCGCGACTTGGCACCGGCGAGCGCGATTACATGCAGGCGGCCGTGCGACTTGTGGCGATGCTGGACCCGGTGCCGTATGATCCCGAACCGGCGCATCTGTCGCCTGCGGGGGCGAGTGTCGCGCTGTGGGTTTCGGCGTTGAACCAGTTGGGGAGCATTGCCTGGGATGGTGTGTCGGAGGGGCGCGCGCTGGCGGCGCGGGCCGAGGAGATGGATCTGCGCATCCGGCACGCCGCTGGCCCGCGGGTGGTTACGTCCTGTCGGTTGAAAGGACGGACCAAAGGGGGCATGGCCTGCACGTTGCGGGATCGCTGCGCCGAGGTTGATCCCTGGTGCGATGCCTTTCTGGAACCGGCACTGGCGATGATCGCGCGCTATCGCGCCAAGGGGGCGTTGAGGGCGGTCTGGCCCAGTGTGGCGGGGGCATGGACGACAGCTCAGAGCTTGCTGGGGGCGGGGTCGATGCCCAACCCCACCAGATGCGCCACCTTCGGCGATTTCTGGCAAAGGCTTGAGGCCGGGCACCCGGCCTTGGTGCGACACCGTATCCGCATCTCTGACGCGGAGCGTGAGCTTCCTGAGTTGCTGACATATCTGGCGCGGGCCATGCCGTGCGGGGCTTCGCAAGTGGGCAGGATCGACAGCGGCCTTCATGCGCCCTGATCCATGGGGGCGCGCGTCGCAGCGGGCGCGGGCCAATTCCGATCATCTGATAATCTTATGCACGAGAGCTGCCATGAAAAGTGATCGCCGGAATCATTTTGACGTGCCGTTTCATCTTGGCCGTGACTCGTGGGGTCATGACCGCGTTGCCCATGAGCGACGCAGATGCGCGGTGGTGCTAGAGGCGCTGCGGCGGCCACATTACGCAAGCGTGATCGAAGTCGGGTGCGCGGGTGGTGTTCTGAGCGAGCATTTGCGGCATCGGTGTGACCGCTTTCTGGGACTTGATCTGTCGGAACGGGCTTTGGCACTGGCGGGGCGTCGTCTGGCCCATGTCAACGATATGGCGTTGCGGCAGGTCAGGGTTCCTGACCGCTGGCCAAGACGGACGGCAGATTTGGTCCTGCTGTCCGAGGTGCTGCACGCGCTGTCGCGCGAGGAATTGAGACGGCTGGCCAGTTGCATGGATCGCTCGCTTATGCCAGGGGCGGAGGTTGTCATCATGACGAGGGCGTGGCCGAAAGGGAAAGGGTTGTCTGCGCTCGAAGCGGTGCGGCTTTTCATCGACGCGCTGTCGCGGCAGCGTCCATTGGCGGTGACGCGTCATGCCGCAGGCGAGGGGCACGTTCATCTGACGTTGGAATGCAGGGCCAGTGAGGGGACCGGGCGGACATTAATCCCGTGAAATTGGCTTTGGCGATCTGCGGGCAATGAAGATCGGCGGAGGCTGGTGCCCCCGCCGACCGATATGACCGGTTCAGATGAGTGGGTCAGATGTAGAAGGGCAGGCCGTAGTAGGAATAGACCCGGCGTCCGTATTCGGGGTCGGTCCAGGGGTCGTCGTGGCGGCCGTAGCGGGGCGCTTCCTCAAGTTGTTCGCGGGTGACGTTGACCATATAGCCGCCCAGATCCTCGCTATAGCTGAGGGTATCCCAAGGCAGGGGGTGATATTGTTCCCCGATGCCCAGAAAGCCGCCAAAGGACATCACCGCATAGGAGACTTTGCCGCTGAGTTTATCGACCATGAAATTGTGGATGGAGCCGATGTTCTGTCCATCCGGGCTGAAGACAGAGGTGCCTTCGACCTTGTTCGAGGCGATGAGGCGGTAGGTCTCGTCGATTGCCTCGGACCCTTCGCGGACGCGGTCTGTCTCGGTTTGTGTCGCGTTAGCCATCTTCCTTCTCCTTTTCGGTCTTTCATTTTCGTCATGTTGACGTGTGACACCAACCAGTCGGCCTGTCGGAAGTTCCCGTGGTGCGGGATGGTCGGCGTCAAGTTGCTGATGGTTTATTGTGTGGACAGAGGTTCTTTCACCCGCGGTCATTCGATGACCGCGCAGGCGATCCGGTCGCCTGCATCACCTGCGGGTTGGGTCTGGTAGTCATCGGCACCGTCATGGATCACCAGTGCGCGGCCCATGACATTCCCGGTCTCGCCGGTCAGGAAGGCCTGGGCGTTGAACACATCTGCCAGCAGGCGACCATCCGCGCCGACACGCTGATTGGGCATGTCGCCGGAATGTGGGCCGGTCTCGGTCAGATGGCCGTGAGACATGCCTGCGACATTCCAGTGGCCACCCGCGCTTTCGAAGGTGTTGCTTGCGTCGCAAGCGCCGTTTTCGTGGATGTGAAACGCAACCCATTGATCCGCGGGTAGGTTTTGCAAGTCAAGGCGGATCAGAAGCCCCGATCCGGTGCCGATGAGCTGCGCCTTGCCGATGTCGGTGCCGTCAGCCGACGTGAAACTGACCTCATGTTCGGCGGTGTCGGCAGGGGTGCTTTCGGTCGCCGTTTGCGCCTGCACCTGCGCCGAGAGGGAGATGAGGGCGGTTGAGGTGGCTATGGCCATCCTGAGAAAGACGTTGTGCATTCTGGTCTCCTTTCCAGTTCGGTGACGCCGGTCCAGTGAACCGGAGGAGGACGGAATTGTTCCATGCGCAGCGGAAGAGGTGCGGCGGGTTGCAGGCGGGGCGGGGTGGGAACCATCCGGCGAGAGCCGGGTTGGCCACGGCAAGGCCGACAGGTCGGTCGTTTCAAGAAAGGAAAAAGCAGATGTGCGCAAAGACGCTAAAGGTCATCCGTCCTGATCCGGTGGAGGAGGCGAGGCCGATTGACGAGGTGGAGGGTGAGGCGATCCAGCCCACTGATCCGCTGGTTGTCACAGCGCTGGATGATGACGAAGGGGGCGCTGATTCGATCGACCCTGATACCGGCAGACCCTATGACAACAAGGATGCGGGTGCAGCCCTTCCGCTGGTCGGGCGCGATGGGGGCACCGAGGAGGGTGGCGCTGACGAGGACTGACACCGTTCAGTTGCCGGATGATCCGAGAGCGGCGCGGTAGGCGGTTGCGACGCCTTGGGCAAAGGCCTGGGTCGAGTGGCGGCGGGCGACGCTCTGCGCAGTTTTGCCCATGGCGACCTGCGCAGAGGGGTCTTGCAGAAGCTGCTGCACGGCTTCGGTCCACAGGGTCATATTCTCGGTCGTGGCAAAACCTGTCTGCCCGGGCGCCACGAAGGCGTCGATACCGCTGGAGTTGACAGCGACGACGGGCAGACCTGCGGCCATGGCCTCGAGGATGACCATGCCCTGCGTCTCGGATGACGAGGCGTAGACGAAGATCCGGGCGAGTGCGAGATATGTCGGCACCGCGTCATAGGACACGCCACCGAGCAGGGTCACGTCGTCGTCAAGGTCCAGATCGGTGATCAGTTGCTCAAGCCGGGGACGATCATCACCCTCGCCCAGGATGAGGAGGCGGAAAGGGGGGGCGTCCAGGGTCTTGAGCTGTGCCATTGCGCGGATGATGAAGGCGAGGTTCTTTTCTGGCGAGAGGCGGGCCACCGTGATCAGCAGGTTGCGGCCATCCGGATTGATCCGCTCTCGCAGGGTGGCAAGCTTAACCTTGCTTGCGGTGTTGTAGTGTTCAAGGTCAATGCCGGTCGGCAGGACATGCACGGGACGCGAGACTCCGATCAACCGTATGTAGTCGCGGGTGACGGGCGTTGGGACGATGATCTGGTCACATCTGTTGGCGAAGCGGCGCACGATCCAGTGCGACAGGACGTTCTGGAACAGGATGCTGAGAAATGGCACGGCATAGGCGAATTGATCGAGGCGCGTGTGATAGCTGAAGACTGTCGGCACCTTGAGCCTGCGCGCCAGACGCAGGCCCAGACCGCCCAGCCAATAGGGGTGGTGGAGGTGGATCACATCGGGGTCGAAGTCCAGCACGGCACGGCTGACGGCGCGCGGGAAGGGATGGGCCATCGTGAACATTCCGCCTAGGCGCAGAAGGACAGGCACCCGCAGGATCGCGGGATCGTCCTCTGGTTTGCCAGAGCTGGGGCAGATGATGCGGACGGTATGACCCTGCTGTTCCAGCCCGCGTTTCAACCGTTCGATCGAGATGGGCACGCCGCCGATGAAGGGCAGGTAGGTATTCGTGAACATCGCGATCCGCATGGGGCGACCCAGATCGACGGGGGACGGCGTCTCGTAGGAGGGGTAGTAATCGGGCGTTCGGAAAAGCCTGTTGAAGAGATAGACCCCGAGAATCATGAATCCTGAGAATATCAGCAGGAAGTTCCAGATCCCGACATAGAAGAGCGAGTAGATGAAGAACCAGAACCCCTCGATCCGGCGGGCTAGGGCGGTGGGGGCAGTGTCCAGCGGCTGCACATCGACCGTGATGCCCTGTGGTCCGACATGCAGGTCAAGATAGTGGTAGAAGCTGGAGTCATCGTTGAGCACGAAGCCACCGGCGCCGCCTGTCAGGATATGCCGGATGCCATCGATCTGCCGGTCCGAGAATGTCGCGGCCCCGGCCGAGATCACGACATCGACACCCAGATCCCCGAGCAGGGTCAGAAGGCGGTTGCGGTCAGGGGCCGCGGACCATGCGCCTTGCTGCGGGGCGAAGGCGGTTTCATGCGCCGGATCGACCAGCGGCGTGCCGATGAACAGGATCACCGGGTGAGGGCGGTCGTTTTCCAGCACGTCGCGCAGCCAACGCTCCTGCCAGTCGGTCGGGGTGCGGCCTGTGGAGTCGAGGAAGATCAACCGGACGCTTTGCAGATCGACGTCATAGAAATGCGGCCCGAACCGCTGATAGAAGCGGCCGCTGCCGAATTCGGAATATTCCTTTTCGCCAAAAGTCAGAAGGTAGGGCTTGGTCAGGCGTGACAGCGTGCCCAGCAGGGCCCGATACTTGTCCTCGCCGCCTCCGCTGACGATGTTGCCGGCGGAGACGAGGAAATCCACCTCGGAGGCGTTGACGTGGGGGATGATCTCTCGCTCGAAGACACCGATGGAATTGTTCGCCTCTCCGATGACCGCGAAGGAGACGTGGTCGGTTGTGGCGCTGCGTTCCTCGATACGCTCGATCTGGTCGAGCAGGAGGGCGTCTGCGTCCGGGGCTGCGGCGTAGAGATAGGTCTTGTAGCCGACAATTGCGGCGACGATGGCGAAGTTTACATAGAAGAAGACCGATACAAGCCTGCGGTTCATGGTGCGCGCCCCGATCTGGCCAGCAGGAGGGCAGATACCACAAGGCCGAGCGCCATCCCGAGATAGGTTGTCAGACAGCGCCAGACGAAGATGACCAGCACAAGGTCGCTGCCGGTGATCTGCGTGGCCATCAGACCCGCGAAGGCGAGTTCCGCGAAACCCGCGCCGCCGGGTGTGGGCGCGAAATACATCAGGAAGGTGACGACCGCCAGACTGCCGATCACCGAAAGCCAGTCGATCTGATAGTCCAGCAGGACCATGAGGAGGCCGGGGAAGGAGAAAAGCACCAGCAGGAAGATCAGGGTCCAGAGAATTGCGCCGAGGGAATGGCGACATGGTGCCTTGAGGAATTGGTGGAACCCTTGGGCGAAGGCTGTTGTTTCACGTCCGAGCGCGTCGGACCAACGCATCTGCCGTGCGGTGCTGATGAGGCGGATGGAGCGCAGGGCACGGAGCAGGCCGTTGCTTGCGCGTTGCAGCCATGTCGGGCGGGCCAACAGGATGATGAACCCGGCCAGCAAGACCAGCATCAGAACCGAGAGGGATTGCGACATCGCGCGTCCCAGACCGCCGTTGATCGCCTGTGTCGGGTGCAGGAATTGCAACGCAGGGGCGGAGAGGAAAATCGCCGCCATGGCGAGGATAGTGCGGATGGTCGTGGCCGCAGCCGATGTGCCGACCGAGACGCCCTGACCTTTCAGATACCAGACCTGCGCGAAACCGCCGCCCGAGGCCAGAGGCGTGATATTCGAGAAGAGGATATTGATGAACACCAGAGGCAGGAGTTTGCGCAGCCGGACCGGGACATCGAGGGCGCGCAGCACATAGTAGAGGCGCAGGCCGTCGGACAGGTAATAGACGATCAACAGGGCCGTGATGGAGGCAAGCGCCGCCGGGTCGAGCAGGCGCGGATCAAGTGTCAGGCGCTGCGCGCCCGTGACATGCGCGGCGAGCCACAAGCCCATTGCGCTGAGGGTGAGGAACAGGAACGCGGGGATGGCCCATGCCAGCGGACGACGGCCGGGGCTTTGCTGCATTTCGGGGGGGGCAGATCCGGGGGAGGTCACATGCAGGTCTCGACTCTCAACAGTCGTCGGGGGGAAACACAGGTTGTTTGCAGACATGTTGCAACGCAGCGCTCAGCGCGTTGGTTCCCGCGCTGAGGGAAGAAGGGGCGGGGAATGTGGAACTTTGGCCCGGCTCTCGGGTTGGCAAGGGCGCGGTGGAGAGATCCGCTGCGTTTTTGACACTTCTGTATCAGTTCAAGGAGAATACCATGAATATTGCAGAGACTATTGCAGCACCGACCCATCAGAATACCGACGCGGACGCCTATCCCACACGGCTGAGAGGGGCTGAACGGGTGATGGCGCGGCGTGACCCCGTGCTCTGGACGCCATGGCGCGAGGATGCGCCCGTGACGCGCGATGAGGCCGATCACTATGAAAACAAAGGCTATCTGATCCGAAAAGATGTGTTCAGCGCGCAGGAGATTGCGCTGCTGATCCGGACATCGGCAGAGCTGCGCCGCAACGGGCAGGATATTCGCGCCGAGGATCTGGTGACCGAACCCGGTTCGGAGGCCGTGCGGACGATCTTTCGGCTGGATGAGCATAGCGATGTCTTTGCGCGTCTGGCTGCCGATGCGCGGCTGGCGGATGTGGCGCGGTTTCTGCTGGGGGATGAGGTCTATCTGCATCAGAGCCGCCTGAATTATAAGCCCGGCTTTACCGGCAAGGAATTCTACTGGCATTCGGACTTCGAGACCTGGCACGCCGAGGACGGGATGCCGCGGATGCGGGCGGTGTCGGCGTCGGTTCTGCTGACCGACAATTCCGCGCTGAACGGGCCGTTGATGCTGATCCCCGGATCGCATCGGCAGTTTGTGGCCTGTCACGGTGAGACGCCCGAGGCGAACCACGCATCCAGTCTGAAAAAACAGGAGGTGGGCGTTCCGTCGCAGGCAATTCTTGAAAAGCTGGCGGCGGAAGCCGGGCTCGATGCGGCCACCGGGCCGGCGGGGACGGTGATCTTTTTCGAGTGCAATACACTTCATGCCTCGAATGGCAATGTGACGCCCTTTCCCCGGTCAAACGCGTTTTTCGTCTACAATGCGCTGTCCAACCGGCCCAAGGCACCTTTTGCGGCGGCCCATCCGCGCCCGGAATATCTGGCCAACAGAGGCAGGTTCGGGGCGATCCGGCCGCGGGCATCAAACCTGTTGACAGATTGACCCCGCGCTTGTCCGGGGACGCTGCGCGAGGCGGTGTCCCCGGAAAACCTTGCAAGGCCAAGGCCCCGGCGGATCAGGACCGGACGGCTTCGGCCAGAGAAATCATCCAGTCCCGGTGGCGGCGTTCATCTTCCAGCGCCTTTTCGAAGAAGAGTCTGGATGCGTCAATCGCGTCGGGATGTCTTGCCGCGCGCTGATAGGCGGTCACCGTATCGTCTTCGTTCGTTTTCATTGCCTTCAGGATCGCGCTGTCACCGATGATTTCGGCAAGCATTATCTTGCCCCGGGTCAGCACCTGTTTCATGTCCCCCTGCTCTGGCGGGTCGATCCCCAGTTGCGCGGCCATCGCCCGGAGAACATCGAGATGGCTATGATGGTCTTGTCTGAACTCCTTGATCCGATGTGCTGCGGCGGCGTCTGACAGGCCTTCTATGACATCGTCATAGGCTGCGATCGCGTCATGTTCCAACAGGATCAGGTTCCTGATCATGTCTGCAAAATTCTCTTCGTTTCCAACAAGGGTCGCCATGGGAACCTCCGGGTTGCGATGGATTGCGCTTTGTCGCAGCGCAGTTGCGAGGCGTCGCGCGACGCCACAGACCCGGAACCGTCGCGGCCGCGTGATGTTCCCCGCTATCCGTCGCCGACCCGGCGTCGGGCGGGGGGGCGCTGCGCTGTGGATTCTTCGGAACAAGTTGGACGGGTGCAGGTTCACCGCCCAGAGACACACTCAAAACGGGAGAACACGCCTTATGCACAGCATCATCTATCTCATCGGCCTGGTCGTCGTCGTCCTTGCCGTCCTCACCCTCGTGGCCTGACCAGAAGGAGAATGACATGAACAATCCAGATCCCAAGACGGGTTCCTCGTCTCAGCGGGCAAAGGCGGCAAGCACCGCGACGGCCGACAGCCTGCGCGAGACGGTGCATGAGGCCGCCGGCAAGGTGTCCTCGGACGTGACGGGGGTTGCGGACAAGATGCGCGGCGGCGCCGCGCAGGAGATCAGGCAGATTGCCGACGCGCTGCAAACGGCGGCGCGCGAGCTGGATGAGGGAACCTCGCAGCGGCGGATGTTTGATCGACTGGCCAGCAATGTTGACCATGTGGCGAAGGCCGTGACCGACCGCGACATGGGCGAGATGCTGAACGATCTGAACGATCTGGCACGGCGAAACCCGATGCTGTTCCTGGGGGGCGCGGCCCTGGCCGGGTTTGCGGCAACGCGACTGGCGACCGCTTCGGCGAGGGGGCGGTCAGAGACTGCGCCTGCGACAGCGTCGATGAAGGACGCGTCGGTGACAGCCGGCATGGGCGGCGCTTCGGTGCCGGAGCTGACTACGGAAAGCGGGGGGATGTGAGAATGAACACGGATAAATCCACCAGCGAGATTTTGAACGACGCGCTTGCCCGGATCAGCAGCCTTGTGCGTGGCGAAGTCGATCTGGCCCGCGCCGAAGTGAATGAGAACCTGCACAAGGCCGCCCTCGCCGTCGGCATGATCGTCGCGGCCCTGGTCATTGCCCTGACCGCGTTGAATGTGCTGACGGCGGCCTTGGTCGCGGCCCTGACCGAGTTGGGGATTCCGGGCGGTTGGTCCGCGCTGATCGTGGGCCTTGGCTTTGCCATCGTCGCTTACATGATGCTCCAGAAAGGGAAATCCGAGCTGAAGCTGACTTCGCTGGCACCGACCCGCACCGCAGAAAACGTCAAGCGAGACGCGCAAATCGTAAAGGATAGTTACAATGACTGATCATCGTTCACCGGAAGAGATCGAACGCCAGCTTGAGCGGGAACGTGCGGGGCTGTCCGAGGATCTGCATGACTTGAGGACCAAGTTCTCGGTCGATACGCTGGTGCGTGAGGCGGCGGGACAGTTGCGCGCGCATAGCGGCGACATCGGCGCGTCTGTGTCGCGCGCGGTCAAGGAGAACCCGCTGGCGATTGCCGTGACCGGAGTTGGTCTGGCCTGGCTGATCTTTGGGGACAGGTCGGGTCGTGGTGCTGTGCAGCGGGATGATGACCGCGATCATGGTGATCGTCGCGATTACCGGGAGTTCTATGCCCGGTCCCAGTATGGCGCGCCGCGGTCCTGGGCCTCGGGCAACCGGGGTGTGACACGGGACGCGGATGTTCCGGCCTGGGTGCGCGGCGTTGATGTAACGCAGGACGCAGAATCGCAGGAGGATGAGGGCGAGAGCGCCGCGCAGAGGATGGCGCGCGCCTCGGGTGCGGCGCGCGACAGGCTGCATGAGACCGCCGATTCCGTCAAGGAACGGGCTGCGGCGCTGCGCGAGCGGCTGGCCGAAGGGACGGAGCACCTGACGGAAGAGGGGCGCGCGCGTGTGATCGCCGCCCGCGAGAAAGCGCATGAGGCGCGTGAGGCGGCGATGGCGCAGATGCGGCATGGACGTGAGAAGGCCGCTGATCTGTTCGAGGAGCAGCCGATGATTGCGGGTGCCCTGGCCATGGCCATCGGCGCGGCTGTCGGTGCAGCCTTGCCGCACACGCGCTTTGAGGATGAGCATTTCGGGCAGACCAGTGACGAACTGATCCATGAGGCCGAGCGTATCCTTGCAGAGGAGCGCGCGAAGCTGGGTGAGGCTGTGACCAAGGCATCCGGGGAGCGCGGGTTTGGTGCCGCAGGCGGAACATCGCGCGGGTCGGCGCAGGATACGGATCGTGCAGGTGCGGTGGGAGATATTCCGTCCTGATCCACAGGCCGAGATGACCACGATCAAGAGGCGCGCCCACTTGGGTGCGCCTTTTCGTTGTCCGCGTCCGATGTTTCGGTCTGTGCTGTGATTGAGGTGTTATTGTTTCTGGCGAAAAATCGGCGGCGCCACTATGACGGGAACGGATCGGGTGACGCCGCCGCTGACTGCGATGATGCGGGAGGAGGAGAACATCATCGCGGACGCCTTGACTGTTGCAAGGTGTCAGGGGGCAACCTGCTGCGCGATCATTTGTTCCCGCTGTGCCGCATCGTTTCGTGGCGCTGCGGCCTGCCGGGGGGGGCGAGGGTCTGAAACCTCTTGCGCGGGCTGAAACCTGCGAGGGGCGCGGAACAAAGCGCGGCGCGGCGTGTTTGCGGCAGGAGTCGAACAAGCAAGTGGAGTATTATCATGGCAGACGATGATCGAGACCCCGTTCCCGGCACGACGCACGTCAGATCCGATCTGGCCGGACCGTATCGGCCGGCGGATACGAAGGACGTGCTGCAACCCATCGCGCCGGTCAACCCGGTGCCGCCGCCCGGTGTGAGGGTGTCTGACGCTGATCTTGGCGAAGAGATCCGGCGCTGTCTGGCGCTGGACGGGCGGTTGGCGCGAGCCAATATCGCTGTCACGGTGCACGAGGGTGTGGTGACGGTAGAAGGCGTGACGTCCACCGAGTTTCAGCGGTCCCTGGTGACGGCGAAGGTGAACACTGTTCCGGGCGTTCTGAACGTGCGCAACCTGCTGCTTGTCCGGTGAGGTGGTGACTGCTGGCGTCCCTGACGGGAGGCCATGACCCTTGCCGCGCTGAGCGAGAGAGTTTGATTGACTGGAGACTGACCCCTGTGAGGTGGGTCGGTCTTTTTTATTCAGCGGTGTCGATCACTTTTTATTGTTCATTCCGATGGACGGATCTTGGCGGGAAGATCGTTATGCAAGTGTTGACGTTTGATATGACATGCTATTTGCCCCAACAAGGCTGTGAAAGCAGGCACATTTGGGCCGGTTTCAGCCCCGCACGTCGCCGTCAGGTGCAACTGCGCCGTTTCAGTTGATCCGACTGAGGCAGGACGGCGTAAAACAGGAATACGAAGAGAGGGAGCGCCGAAGGTGGACAACAAGAAGCGACCCGATGACGCACTGGAGGCCGAGCTGAAGCAATTGCTGGTCAAGATCGGTCAGGAGCCGATCTCGGACGAGATGCGTTCTTTGGCGGCAAGGTTGCAGACCCTTCTGGATGACAGGACGACGAAAAAGAGCTGATGATCTTGTTCTGCCGGTTCGGTGGCTTTTGTTGAGAGTGTGCAACAGCACCCTGCGACGCGGAATAGAGCGCCCGTGAACCTTGCGTCTTTCCTAAGGGAAGCTGAGGGTTCTGCGGGAACAACTCCGGCTCAAGGACGTTGAGATGCCAGAAACCCTGCGCAACGCGGATGGGTTTTTACGGTGGTGTTCGGGTTGACAGCATCACCGGATAGAGCGGCGGCGTCGCAAGATCCGCACCCATCTCTGTGGCGTCGCCCTTTCTCTTTTTTCTCCGGGTTTATGGCAGTCGATAGGATACCGCGCGGATCACCAGTGTGGATTCACGCGGTTTCGCCCGGAAGATCACGGTGCCCGCCCTGTGCGAATGTCCGGGCAGGTAATCGAATGTGATATCTGCCGTCTCAATGACATTACCGTCACGCAACAGGTTGGCGCGGAACGTGACTGCGGCGGCGGTGGTTTTTCCCGCGTTTCTCGCATCAAACTCCACGCGGTAGCCTTGCGCGGTCGCAAAGATCCCTGTCACCACGGCCACGGGGTCGGAGTGGGCCTTGTCCTGGGTCATGGCCTGATGACCAAGGAAGGCAATCATTGCAATCACGATGATGGTGGAGAGGGCCGCCAGACCCCATTCGAGGTGATTGCCATTCAGGGAAAGGGAAGGTTTTCTGTGTGGTTTATCACGTTTTTCCATGTGCGATCCTCAGAGAATGAGACGTGCTGCGGCGGCGCCGACCGAGGCGGGAAAGGCAAGCACGCAGACGGCGATCAGGTTCTGGGGGAAAGACGTGTCGTCCATGCGTCCGAAGGTCCACAAGACATAGAAACTGACCAATACCGCGATGGCATAGCCAACAATCGTGAAGGAAAAGAAGGCGGCAAGCCGTCCGCTTTCAGGGGTTTTTGCGGTGCCCCGGAATTCCATTGCGAAGGTGAAGCCGTGCATGACGGCGATGGACAGGACGATCAGGGCGACGGCGTGCCATTGCGTCATCTTGTAGGAAATGAGAACCATTTCTTCGGTCGGGGCGACATTCAGGCCCAGAAACAGGGCGCCCGTGCACATGAGGAACAGGGCGGTGAGATAGAAATTCGGCCTGTTGCTTTCATCAACTTCGGCGGTATGCACGCCCAGCTGCGTCGAGGCCAGCATCGCGCCGATACTGGCCGGGACGGATTGGACGGCGATCCTTCCGATGATCTCATCCGCGGTCATCGCGGGGTTGATCAGGGCCAGAACGGCCAGCGTTCCCGCGCAAGTGATCAGGCCAATCCCGTAGGCGATGCCCGCGTCGCGCAAATCATCACGCCAGAGGTTCGTTTCTTCGAATCCGGCGTGGCGCGAGAGCAGGGTCAGAAGGGGGATGTTGAGGACCAACAGCAGGACAAGGCGGGTGCGGTCGAGATAGGCGCCAATCCACCACATCTCCATCGTCATGAAGAGGGGCAGTGCAAAGATCAGCGCACCGCCGAAGCCCCGGCTAAGGCCGGTCAGGGCCTTGCTGACGGATTTCGCTTCAATCTTGCTTTGGTCGGCTGTCATGGGGCCGCAACCTGCCTGTCATCTTGAACCATGCGTCATGATCAACCTGCGAAACACGGTCCTGTTCCGGTGATTGCGCTTCGACGGGCGCGGAACAAGGTGGGGCCTGCGGGGTTGGCCGTGCGGCGTTCGGGCCGGCAACAGGATATGATGTATGACAGAGCAAGATGTTGACGGGACTGGCTTGATCTATGTTCTGGACAGTGAACCGGGGCTTCGCCGGATCGGTGCGGGACGTGGTTTCTTTTATCGCGATGTCGAGGGGCACAAGGTCACGGACCGGCCAACGCTGGCGCGGATCAGGGCTTTGGCGATCCCGCCGGCCTGGAGCGATGTGTGGATCTGCCCGCATGAGGATGGCCATTTGCAGGCGACAGGACGGGATGCGCGGGGCCGCAAGCAATACCGCTATCACAGCATATGGGAGGCAGAGCGCGGCAAGCAGAAGTTCGCGTCGCTGCCATCGTTTGCGAAACGCCTGCCGCAGTTGCGCGGCGATGTGCAGGATGACATGCGGCAAAGACGTCTGACGCAGGACCGGGTGCTGGCGACAGTGATCTGGTTGCTGGACAAGACGCTGATCCGGGTTGGCAATGACAGCTATGCCAAGGATAACAAAAGTTTCGGGCTGACCACCTTGCAGGTGCGGCATCTGTCGCTTACAGGATCGCGGCTGCGGCTGTCTTTCACGGGCAAGTCCGGGCGCAGATGGATGTTGAAGGTCACCGACCGACGTGTGGCGCGCACGATCCGGCAGCTTCAGGATCTGCCGGGGCAACGTCTGTTTCGCTATGTGGACGAGGACGGAGCGTTGCGCGATGTCCATTCGCAGGATGTAAATGACTACATGCGCCGCAGCATGGGAGGGCATTTCACCTCAAAGGATTTCCGGACCTGGTCGGCAACTCTCAGAGCGGCTGTGTCGCTGGCGCGAACAGAGGTTCCGGAAGCCAAGACCAAGCGGACCGCAGCGTTGAACATGATTGTGGCTTCGGTGGCGGACGAGTTGCACCATACCCGGAGTGTCTGTCGGCAATGCTATATCCATCCGCAGGTAGTTTCGGCCTGGGAGGAGGGACGGCTTGCGGCGCAGATGGACGACATCAGCAAGCGCCGTCGGCAAATCCGAGAGGGGCTTGAGGCGGATGAAGACCTTGTCTTGCAATGGCTGGAGCGGTTTGGGCGGATGATGGCTGACCGGACCTAGGGCTGTCGGCGTTTGGTTGTCCGGCGGCACGCAGTGCTGGAACATTCCGCCAGAGGTGTGGTTGCCGTTTCCGGTTGATGACAAGGAAGCGACATGACGCGATGTTTCAATAGGACGGCGGCGGGCTCTTGCCACAGTGAGGCGCGGAAACTGTTTACCTGGGGATGCGCCGGGGGGCTCTCGCATGAGGACGGCTCGCATGTGGCGCTGTCGCGGCACGTCGCGCGGCTTTTGCGTTGTGACTATGCCGGGCGGCTTGAGGATTCTGAGGGGGAGGCCGGCATCTATTGTGTGCCAAGGCAGACCCTGCATGGCGAGGATGGTGCCGCGCACTGGTGCGATGGACCTTTCAGCGAGGCGCAGTTCTTGGGTGGGTGGGTGCCACATCCGCTGCTGGCGACAAAGGGAATCGTGCATCCGCTTGCCGACGGCGAAGTGCCGCCGCCGCATTGGCCGTTACCCTTCACCTGCGGGATCAGCGATCTGGTTCTTCCGGGTGTGACCGCTTTCACCGTGGCGGGTGTCGTGGCAAGCGCGCAGGAGATGCTGCGCGGCGGGCCTGTAAGGCTGAAGTCCATCAGTGGCAGCGGTGGCAAGGGTCAGCATGTCGTGGCGGATGAGGCGGACCTGCGGCGCGTCTTGCAGAGCATGAAGGTCGAAGAGGGGGTCGTTCTGGAGCAGAACCTGAGCGATGCGCGAACCTATAGCGTGGGTCAGGTCACGGTTGGCGAGACCCGGATCACCTATGTCGGCACACAGGAGGTGACGCAGGACAATGCCGGAGAGACGGCCTATGGCGGATCGACGCTGACTATTGTGCGGGGTGGGTTCCCGGAGCTTCTGGCGGCCTCGGCACCCGAGACGGAGAGCATCATCGCACTGGCCGTCGGATTTGACAGGATGGCGGACAGGCATCTGAGCCTGCGGGCATCGCGGCGCAACTATGATGTGATTACCGGCAGGGATATGGCCGGGCGCTGCAAGTGCGCCGTGCTGGAGCAGTCCTGGCGGGTGGGCGGCGCAACAGGTGCGGAGCTTGCCGCCGTAGAGGCGTTTCTTGCCGATCCCGCGTTGCAGCGTGTCACGGCCTCCACGGTCGAGAGGTATGGCGTGGGCGCGACTCCGCCACCGGGAGCGACGGTTTATTTCCATGGCACCGATCCTGTCATTGGCCCGATCCTGAAATATGCATTTCTGCGAGAAGACAGTTGAGGAAAACGGATGCCACGATAAGGATCGCGAAGCGCGAACTGGAGGGGCATTTCTATGAGCCTCGCACCGGCCTGCCGGGAGTGCTGTTCATTCACGGATGGAACGGCAGTCAGGATCGCGATGCGGAAAGGTCACGCGCGATTTCGCGACTGGGATGCGTCTGTCTGACCTTTGACATGCGTGGACACGGTTTGACGCAGAGCGAGCGGCCGAAAGTGACGCGGACAGATAATCTTGAGGATATTTGCGCGGCCTATGACAAACTTGTCACCCATCCGTCGGTCGATGCGTCCTGTATTCTGGTCGTGGCGAGTAGTTATGGTGCTTATCTGTCCACGTTTCTGACGGCTGTCAGGCCGGTCAAGTGGCTGGCGATGCGGGTGCCTGCGCTTTACAGCGATGATGACTGGGATCAGCCAAAGGATGCGATCGACCGCGAGGATCTGCGGCTTTATCGCAGCACCGAGGTGCCGTTGATGTCGAACCGGGCGTTGAAGCATTGTCAGCATTTCGGGGGCGATGTGCTGATCGTTGAGTCCGAGAAGGACGAGCGCATTCCCCATCCGACGATCGCCAGCTATCTGGCGTCGTTCAAGCGGGCCTGTTCGATCACGCATCGGATCATCGAGGGGGCGGATCATTCGCTGTCCCGGCTTGAGAGCAGACGTGTCTATGATGAAATATTGGTCCGCTGGATCAAGGAAATGGTGCTTGCCGCGCGGTGAGGCCGGTGCGGGCTACGGGGCGAGCGAAGAACATGGACGGGACAGAAACTCAAGGAATGCGCCAAGCAACAGGCAACGCATTCAGTCCAAGCGGGAAACCGGAAAAACCGACCCTGTGTTCCATACCGTCTTGTCCGGTTGACACATGCCCTCCGCTCGAATGCGCAACAGATTGGGCGGCCAAATGTTCCCATGCGGAGACAAGTCTTGGAACATTCCGGGGGGCAAGCTGTTGGGCGGGGGAGGTCAACTCACAAAGACCGACAGGAGCCAACACATGCTGGGACGCAACTGGAGAGACCTTCCGCGCCTGATCCGATTCATGATGACACAATTCATGGATGGGGCGACGCTTGGCTGTGCCTTTGGTCTTGTCCTGATCCGGACTGACAGCATCGGCTTGGGGCAGGTGCTGGAGAGCTATGGCTCTGCCGGGCCAACGGCGCTGTTCCTTGGACAGGGCGCGCTGACGTTCGGCACGCTGTATATGGCCTTTGCCGTGATGACGCTTGGCGATGAGGAGCGTTAGCGGCCGCGCGACGGTGTCTGACCATTCTCACCGTGTGACCCACCACAATCAACTAGGAGTGAACAATGACCGATCTGGAACGCGCACGCATCAACCCTGAGGCCCTGCTGTGGGAGGAGTTGGAAAACCTTCATGCCGGGATGCTGGGGATGGACGGAAGCGGGCAGCATATGCAACCGATGGCCTATCACGTTGACCGGGCAGGTCGGAGGCTTTGGTTCGTGACCAAGCGTGACACCGATCTGGCGCAGGCCGTGACGCCGGACAGCAAGGCGCATTTCGTCATCATCTCGAAGGCGCAGGATTTTCATGCCTGCGTGTCTGGTCCGATTGACGAGAGCGAGGACCGCAGCATCCTTGATGCGTTGTGGACGCCGGCGATTGCAGGACTGTTTGCCGACGGCAAGGATGATCCATCATTGATGATGATCGCGTTGCAGTTGTCGGATGCGGCCATCTGGGCGTCGGCCAAAGGCACGTCGCATTTCAACTGGGATAATCCAAGCCGACAGAGCCCGGATAGTGTGGAGGAACTGGGTGTGAGAAACCATGTCCGGTTCAACTGACACCCGTCGGAAGGTGTTCCGCCCGGCCCTGACAGAGGCGGGGCGGAACGGCCGGTGGGGCGGTCAGTAAGTGCCCGGCGGATCGCTTGCGGGGAAGGATTCGTCCGAGCGTTCATCGACCATGTCCCAGTGCTCCGGGGTGTCGCGGATCATCGTGGAGCCTGCCGGTCGCACAGGCCCGGCGGCCATGCGCGGCGTGCTGGCAAGGCAGCGCCCAGCCTGCGGCAGAAGCATTCTCGACAAGGCGTAGAGGGCCACGCCCGCGCCTGTCACCAACATCAACGGTCTGATCATCATTCTGGCCTTTTCTGGTTGTCACGGGGTGATCAACTGGCAGGGCGGCTGGATGTTCCGTGTGTCGTTGCATGGAACAATGACCCGCCGGGCCGGTTGGGGCAGAAGATGACAAAGGGGAATGACATGGCTGATCGCAGCGACGAGACTGAACGGAAAGGTCACCCCTCCGCGCCGCAGGGCAGGGTGGCGGCATCAGGCGCGGCGTTGCGGCGCGACCTTGACGAGGGGAAGGGGCGTGACAAGGTCACTTACCCCGATCCCGCGGCGGCCCCGCTTGGCACTGATGATGAGGCGGCAGGAACGCCGATCACCGAGGAGCAGTTGCAGCTTGCCCGCGCGCAGGAGGATCGCAGGGCGGATGTCCCGCAGACAGACAAGTCGCGGGTGGCCGGTGCGACGGGAGCCATCAGCGTGACAGGGGCGGGCAGGCACGATCCGTTGAGCGATGAGGCAGGGTCTGAAACGTCCGTCCATCCTGGTCGGTTTGGCGGGATCGTCATCGCAGTCCTGCTGACCATGGCATTGCTGGTGCTGTTGTTCATCTTCTCGCCGGTGTAACTGTTGCATCCGCCTGCGATGGCGGATGCAACAATGGTTCAGAGCATCGGCCTGCCGCCTGTCACCGAGATCGTGGCCCCCGAGACATAGCTCGACATCGGTTCGGCCAGCATGACATAGGCGGAGGCCAGTTCGACGGGCTGCGCGGGGCGCTTCATCGGATAGTTGGCCCCGAATTGGGAGACCGCCTCGCCCGAAAAGCTGCCGGGGATCAGCGGAGTCCAGACCGGACCGGGTGCGACGCAATTCACCCTGACGGATTTATCGGCCAGAAACTGCGCCAGACCTACTGTGAAATTCTGCACAGCGCCCTTGGTCGTGGCATAGGCCAGAAGCGAGGGGTTTGGCTGATCGGAGTTGATGGAGGCGGTGTTGATGATGCAGCCGCCACCTTCCAGATGCGGCAGGGCTGCTTTGCACAGGTAGAACATCGCGTGGATGTTGATGGCGAAGGTGCGCTGCCATTCGTGGTCAGAGATGTCATCGAGCGCATCGAAACTTTGCTGATGGGCGGCATTGTTGACCAGGACGTCCAGCCCGCCCAGTTCTTCGACCACGCGGTTCACCATCGAACGGCAATGATCAGGGTCAGAGATGTCGCCGGGGATCAGGAGGCAGCGTTTGCCTGCTGCGCGCACCTGTTCGGCCGTGTCTCTGGCGTCGTCGGATTCCTCAAGAAAACTGATGGCGACATCGGCCCCTTCCCGGGCATAGGCGATGGCGACGGCGCGGCCAATCCCGCTGTCGCCACCCGTGACAAGGGCGATCTGCCCCTCGAGCCGGGCGGCGCCTTTCCATGAGGTTTCGCCGTGATCAGGCCGGGGGTCCATCTGCGCGAAACTGCCCGGAAGTTCCTGCGTCTGTTCGGGGAAGGGTGGATGGGGATGTCTGATCGGGCCACCGGCGCCCTGCGGTGCTCTTGCCTGCCGCCTTGCGCTGGCGTCGGCATCGCCCGGTTGCTTCATCGTATCGACGGCAAGCGCGTTCACGTCGGTGCGGTGGTGGCCGGCCGGATCAATCTGCTGCTGGCGCTGATCTATGGTGTGCTGTTCGCGGTGCCGCAGCTTCTCGTTTTGGGGTGTCTGCTGTGCGTCACCTTTGTGGTCTGGTCGATCTGTCATGATGAAAGCCTTTCTCGGTTTGCTGACAGTCTGCCAACCGGAGTGCTGCCTCGTTGTTCCTGAGTTCTGGTCCGAGGTAGCTGCGGGCGTTTTTTCAGAGTGCTTCGGGTGTTTTGACCAAAAGGGTCAACCCGTCGATTTGCGCTTTGTTCCCACGAGATTTTTTGGCGGATCGTGCAACATTTGCGGCCCTTGGACTGTTGTTTGGCTTGCAGGCTTCAACCCTGCTCAACCGGGAAACAGGATCATGGAGACCCCAATGAAACATCTTCTCATGACGACTTCGCTTTTGGCATTTATCGCTTCGCCGGCATTTGCGCAGACGCAGACACCGCCGAGCCATTCGCAACAAACGCGGGCTGAGCAGCCGGCTTCGCCCGAGCAGGCGCAGCGGCAGAACCAGGACGAACTGGCGCTGGGAGACACCATTCAGGCGTCGCAGTTGATCGGCAAGCGGCTGTATATGCCGACGGATGATCAGGCAGGGATGCAAGGCCAGAGCACGGCACCGGCAACAGTGCCGCAGAGCAATAAGCAGAATCAGGGCAGCGGGCAGAACACTGTGCAACCCGGAGCTTCGGGGACGGTGGGCAACGATCCGGCGTCCAATGTCGCCGGCGCCAATGACAGCGCGGGCATGTCGCCGCAGCCTGGTGATCTTGAGATGATCGGTGAGATCCGCGATGTCATCCTGAACACCGATGGCGGTGCTGAGGGTCTGATCGTCGACTCCGGCGGGTTTCTCGGCATGAATGCCAACCGGCTGCGTGTTTCCATCGAGGACGTGCGCTTTGTTCCCGAGATGCAAGGTCAAAGTGCCCAGGAGCGCACCGAACCTGTGGGCGATAACGCTCAGGAAACCGAATTCTCGGTCGTTTATACCGGCGACCGTGCCGCGTTCGAGGGAACGGAAGCCTATGACGAGACGGGTGCGACCGATACCGGCGAAACCCTCGGCTCAACCACATGGGAGCAGTCGGAGCGCCAGCAGGATCAGGTCAGCTTGTCCGACATTACGACCGAGGAGTTGATCGGCGCGCCGGCCTATGGCAGCGAGAACGAATGGCTGGGTGAAGTGAGCGAGCTGTCCCTCGGACAGGACGGCGAGGTCGAAAGCGTGATCGTCGATGTAGGCGGATTTCTTGGCATCGGTGAAAAGCCTGTGGCACTGCCGATGGATCAGGTTGAGCTGCGTGTGCAAGACGGCGACGAGCTGCGCGTCCATATCAATCATACCGAGGACGAGCTGGATGCCATGGAAACATGGGAAAGCGACAGCGATCTTTGATATCGTGCATTCCAAGGCAACGGGGGGCGTCAGGAGGCGTTCCCCGTTGCCGCGCCGAGGACGGGCGCGCATGTCCTGTCATGAACAGGCTCTCATGGAGGAATTGGCCCATCACCCTTGCGCTGAGAGAGCGCGCGGTGCAGGGCATGTCCCGCCTGTTTTTCCGCTGGTGTCGGTGCTGCTGGAGATCGGCTGTGCGGTTTGGCTGCATCAGAACGGCACGGGCTTTCCGGCAGTCTTGGACCGGCAGTTTTGGCGAGGTCAGTTCTCTACGTTCAGAACCCGGATGAGGGTTTTCATCTCGGCAATTTCGGCGTGTTGCGTTTCGATGATACGGGTGGCCAGATCGCGGACGCGGGGGTCGGTCAGATTGGCACGCTCGCTGGTCAGGATGGCGATGGAATGATGCGGGATCATCGCGCGCATCCATGCGATGTCGCCCACGGTGCTCTGGCTGCGCAGCAACCACAGGGAGGTGATGAAGATCAGGGCCGAAGCGGCGAGGATCAACGCGTTCACCACGGGATTTCTATACATTTTCAGCATGAAGGCCAGCATCACGACCGCCATCATCGCCCCCATGTAGGCGGCCATGTAGACGCGGGTTTCGCTGAAGAAGACATGATCCCAGCTGGAGCTGTTCAGATACATCAGCCCAAACATCAGCACGGTGGATGTGGCGATCATCGCGAGGAAACGAAGATAGTGGTTCTGCATCTGTTTTCTCCTTGGCTGTGGGCAAAGCGGATGCGCGCGTCATGACAGCTTGGGCAATCGGCCCCGCATCCCCGTCCCAACGAACCGGGGGCATCTTTGTTCCATGGCATGACGGCAAGGGGGCGTGGAACTTTCCAGACGCGTCAAGGTTTACGTGATCAGCGCCATAAACTTGTCCCGAGATCGTTGGAGGTTTGCAGATGAACCAGCAGAAGATCAGATTTGACCCCGCAGCAGGCCGCAGAAAGACACCGCTTCTCGCCTTTGTCATCGGGGTGGTGATTGCCGTCATCGTCGTTGTGTGGTGGGTCGACGGAGAAACGGAGGACGTGACCGGGCCGTTGGAGACGGATGGCCAGATCGAGCGTCAGGGAACCGAAGCCGAGGGCATGGATGACACCGACCCCGTGGACGTGCCCCAGACGACAGACGAACGCAATCCGCAGGATCAAGCGCCGGACCCGGTGGTGCCGCTTTCCGATTGAGAAAGGGAAAGCCGGGCGGAACTCCCGCCCGGCTTGTGACGACGGATTGGCTCAGGCGGCCTTGTTCAGGCGCTGCTCGGCGATCTGCGTCAGTTTCTTGTCGGCGGCTTTTTCCTCGGCCAGAGTTTGTTCAAAGAGCGAGGCGCAATCGTCGCGGCCCAATTCCTTGGACCATGCGATCAAAGTGCCGTAGCGGGTCATTTCATAATGCTCCACCGCCTGCGCCGCTGCTGCAAGGGCCGCATCCAGAACCGAGGCATCTGCGGTATCCTTTGCGATTTCATTCGCTTCCTGGATGATCCCGTCAATCGCGGGACAGGTCGTGCCCTTGGGCGTTTCCCCCAGCATATTGAAGACCTCTTCCAGACGCGTGACATGGCCGCGCGTTTCTTCCAGATGCGTTTCAAACCCGTCGCGCAGCGGGCCGGCTGACGCTTTGTCGATCATTTTCGGCAGGGCTTTTTCGATCTGCTGCTCTGCGTAATAGATGTCCTTGAGCGTGTGCAGATAGAGATCCTGCATCGTCTGGATATCTTTTGAGAACAATGCCATTGCGTGACTCCTTGTTTATTGCTGGGACACGGCAGGATTGCCGCGATCCGCAACAGGCCAACCGTCAGTATCGCCCGATGTTCCACCCGTCCGAGAGATCGGCGGACAGCCCCAGTGGGACGGCGCTGTCTGGAACCCGTTCCTGTCTCGCGGGTTGGGCGCGTCGTTATTTTCTGAAACGGGATGCCTCATGCCAGACCTTCTGTCCGAGCACGTCGATCTGATCAACGCCGGCCTGAATGCCGCGATGGTGCTGATCTGGACTGTCTACCTTCAGGTGTTCCTGATGAGCCACCTGAGGCAGGGGCGCAATGTGATCCATGTGGATCTGGGGGCGGCGCAGGGGGCGCGGTCGCGCTGTCTTGTGACCAATCTTGGCAGCACACCCATCTATGTGCAGGCGATCATTGCCGAGCTGAGCAGCAACGGCCATTCCTCGCGCACCCGGATTACGGATCGTGACGAGCTGTCGGAGGACGATGTTGACGATCCCTTGGCCCGCACGAACCGTGGCACGCTTCATCCCGGCCAGACCGTCGATATCGGATCGCTGGATGATCTGGCGCGGCGCGCGCGCATCCGGCTGAAGGAGGATTGGACAAGCGACGAAATCGACACCGTCACCATCACCGTCGTTGCGATTTCCGGCCAGATCGACCGCGTCGTTGCGGCAAGCAAGACGTTCGCGGCCGAGCGCGACACGCATGGTTGCAGTTTTGCGGCGCAAGACATCATGACCCGGCAGATTCGTCCGCGCCAGACGCGGGAGGAGTTTGCGAGGCTTCTGAAGGACCAGAATTTCCATTGATGACGAAACGGGGACGGCGGTTTCTTGCAGGCCAGCCGGAGCACGGATCATGCGCGGGAACAAAGCAGAGGTGCTCTGGTTAGGGCCCCAGGGATCAAGAGACCCTGTCGTGAAAAAGGAGAATACCATGATCAAGAAGAATGGACTGATACTTGCCGCATTCTTGATGGCATCCACGTCGCCCCTGGCATTGGCGCAATCGGCAACGACGCAGACGGATACCGTGCCCGGCGCCTCAACGGAGTCGGGGGCTGGTGCTGGCGGCTCGCCCACAGGAACGTCGAGTGGCACAACGACCGGCACGACGACTGGAACTGGCGCCGGCACGGATTCGAGCACAGGTTCGAGCACCGGCACCGGCAACGGATCGGCTACCGGCACCGGATCGGCCAGCACGACTGACAGCGCCTCTTCCACCTCGGTGGATGGCGACCATCGTCAGTTGATCACGTCGCTCAGCATGTCGGCGAGCGGCGATCAGGACTGGTCCACCGAACTTGGCGATCTGTCATCCGAGGCTGAGGTCGAGGTCGTAACCCTGTCAGAGTTGGAGAGTGCGGACGACAGCGAAATGCCGCTGCTCGACAAGGCCATGTCTGACCTGGAGGGCAGCCAGGACGGTCTGCGCAGCGCGATTGAAGGCAATGACACGCTGACATCTGCATTGGAAGCGGAGAATTATGCGGTCGATGACGTGGTCGCAGCGGTCGTCGAGCCTGGCACGGGTGACAAGGTCACGCTGATTGTGGACGATGCATCCAGCGACAACTGATCTGCCGTATTTTCGTTGATCAAGGACAAGGGCGTTCCCGTTTCGGCGGGGGCGCCATTTCAATTCAGGCGCGCCGGATCACTGAATATCGCCCAATGCATCCTGCAACATCTTGCGGCCACGGTTGATCCGGCTCTTGATTGTTCCGATTTCGCATTCGAGCAGTTTTGCGGCGTCGATATAGCTTTCGCCAATGACGACTACCAGAATGATTGCCTCACGGTATTGCGTGGGAAGGTCATCTATTGCCTTCATGATTTCCTTGCCCTGAAGGTGCCATTCCTGCTTGGCTGGAACCGAAGGCACATGCGAGACGCAGTCTTCCGATCCTGTCCGTTCGCGCGCCTGTTTGGCGACATTCGTATAGAACCGATTACGCATGATGGTGAACAACCACGCCCGCATGTTCGTTCCAGTTTCGTAGGACGAGACATATTTGATTGCACGCTCGAGCGTCTCCTGAACCAGATCATCCGCATCGGCGTGGTTCCTGGTCAGCGATCTTGCATATGCTCGCAGCGCAGGCAGATGGCTTTCCACACTATCAGACATTTCAGTCCTCTCAGCTTGCAACGAAACGGTGAATGAGGCCCCTTTGCAGGGCTTTTCACATCTCACACCAAAACAAACGCACCCGCTGAAATGTGGTTCCCGCCTTGAGAGGTCTGCGAGAGATATAATTCTACCCTTGGTCGAAAACACCTATACCTAAGATCATCTATTCTTAAGGTGAGCAAAACTGTGCCGATGATGTGCAACCCTTCACGTTATGCACGCTGCCAAGAAGTAGATCAGAGCCAGATAGGGCACCAATCCGATCAGGAACAATCGGCCGTCGTGAATGAACATGGACAGCGACAATACGCAGACGCCGGTTGCCGCTATGGATGCGGTGAAGGGGATGAATTCCAGAATGGGCATGCTGAGGCCCGAAATCAGGCATAGCGTCTGAGGCAGCCAGATAAGTGACCTCTGAAACATCCAGCTCCAGCGGGTGCGGGCGTGGCGGTCGATCCAGTGCACGACAGGCGCGGAGGTGTTCAGGATCCTGCGCAGTTTCGCGCCGTCGAGGGGTCTGTCCTCGATCCATTATGGCAGGGCCATGTGGTCGAAATCCAGCAACATGCGGAGAGAGACAAGCGCAATAGTCAGGCCGCAAGCTGTTGACAGGCCTGGTATTCCTGAAAGTGGTGTGGCCGCCAGAAAGGCGGGCACGAGCAGAAACGGAACCATGCTGCGTCGCCCGATCGCGGCGACGACATCGCGCACCATGACGGTATCCCGCTTGCTGACGTCCTGAAGCGTTTGGAACAACGCATCCAGCCTGTGCGTCTTGTCACCCATGGGCATATCCCCGGGCAAAGGATGGCGACATGGCCACAGGGTGTCCCTTACAATTGCGGACAGTCACACGTCGTCATCATCTTTTTTTTCGGGCAAGCCTTTACGAGGCGTGGAGGCGAGTTCTTCCAGCTCTTTCTCGGTCATGCTGTCATACATATCCTTGGACGCCCCCTGGAGGTCATTGACCTTGCTCTCGCCGCGTTTGGCGGAGAGTGCGGCACCTGCCGCCTTTTGCTGCGCTTTGGATTGTGCAGGCATGAATAGATCCTTTCGTGTCGTCATCCGCCCGACGGGCGGCAATGCTTGTTGGTGAGTGAAACGCCTGAGGCTGGGTTTTGTTCCGGGCGCGGGACGGCGGGGAGGAACTTCAACATTCTCAAGGCTTTCAGGAACATCGTGTGTCGGTGGGAGTTACATCCAGACATTAGATTGAAACTGAGGAGAGCGAGATGTTCAAATTCATTGGTGGAGCAGTTGGCGCGATATTTCTGGTCGGGCTGGTTGTCATCGTTTTGTTGCTGATGCTGATCTTCTGACAGAAGGAGGCGGTGGTTTTGGCACCCCGTGCGATCTGGAAAGGGCAGCTGTCCATTGGTGCGGTGTCCTGCGGCGTTGCTCTTTATGCCGCGGCGACGACTGTGGACAGGACGCATTTCCATGTCGTGAATGCGACAACCGGCAACCGGGTGCGCCGCGTTTTCGTGGATGAGGTGACGGGCAAGACAGTTCCGCGCGACCAACAGGAGAAGGGTTATGAGATTTCCAAAGGATCTTACGTTGTTTTGTCCGCGGAAGAGATGGCGGCTGCTGTTCCTGAGGCGGACAAATCGCTTGAGGTTAAGGCGTTTCTGACATGCGCCGAGGTTGAGACTGTTTATTTCGACAAACCCTATTTCATGACCCCGGCTGAGGAAGCGGATGAAGAAGCCTTTGGCGTGATCCGCGAGGGGCTGCGCAAGGAGAATGTGGCGGCACTGGCGCAGACGGTTCTATTCCGCCGTTTGCGCACGGTGGTGATCCGGGCGCGGGGGTGTGGTTTGATGGCCAACACCCTTCATTTCGACTACGAGGTGCAACCGGCGGCGGAGGCGTTCAAGACCGTATCGAGCAAGCGTATCACCGGAGAAATGTTGACGCTCGCCAAGCATATCATCGACACGCGGCGCGGCAGTTTTGACCCGTCGCAGTTCGATGATCGCTATGATGCCGCCCTGGCCGAGCTGGTGCGGATCAAGGCCGAAGGTGGCACGATCAAAGCACCCAAGCGCAAATCGCCGGAGAAGATCGTCGATCTGATGGAGGCGTTGCGGGCCAGCGCGGGGGCAGACAAGAGCGCGAAACCCCGGTCCGTGCGCAAACCGAAACGCAGCGCGGGGTGACGCGAGATGAGCATCGCCACCTATCGTCGGAAGCGCGATTTCGCCAAATCGCCGGAACCTGAGGGGAAAGGCGCTGGGCGCAAGCGGGGACGAACGTTCGTGATCCAGAAACACCATGCCCGCCGCTTGCATTACGATTTCCGGCTGGAGCTTGATGGGGTTTTGTTGAGTTGGGCCGTCACGCGCGGTCCCAGTCTGGTGCCGAGCGAGAAGCGTCTTGCCGTCCGGGTCGAGGATCATCCGCTGGAGTATGCCGGTTTTGAGGGTGAGATTCCGAAGGGCAATTACGGGGCGGGCAAGGTGATCCTGTGGGACAAGGGGACATGGGAGATTGAGGGTGACGCGCGCAAGGCGCTTGAGAAGGGGCATCTGGAATTCACCCTGAAGGGCCGCAAACTTGGCGGGCGGTGGCATCTTGTCAGGATGGCCAGACGCAAGTCAGAGCGTCGGGACAACTGGCTGTTGATCAAATCGGCGGATGATGCGGCGCGGGAATGCGATGCGCCGGATATTCTGGATGAGCGTCCAGAGTCGGTCGGAACGGCGAAGACGGCCCCCGATCCCGAGGACGAGCCCCAAGGTGAGGCGCAATCCAAGCGGGGGGCGCTGGGCGGGGTGCGGACATTGGCCATGCCGGACTTTGTGCCGCCGCAACTGGCCACGCTGAAACGCGGCACACCTTCTGGCGCGGGATGGCTGCATGAGATCAAGTTTGATGGCTACCGTATTCAGGCGATCATCCGGGATGGCCGCGCGGCTTTGCGCACCCGGAGCGGGCAGGATTGGTCTGACAGGTTCGGTGATGCGATCCGCCGGCAGCTGGCGGCGCTGGCTGTCGAGAGTGCCATTCTGGACGGGGAAATGACCGTGGACGGGCCAGGTGGCGCCACGGATTTCGGTGCCTTGCAGGCTGATCTGAGCAAGGGACGGCAGGACAGGTTCGTATTCTACGCCTTCGATCTGCTGTATCTGGATGGCAGGGACTGGCGCGGAGCGTCGCTTGTGGCGCGCAAGGAGGCCTTGTCCGGGATCATGGCGGATTGCGGTCCGCAGTTGCGGTTCAGCGCGCATTTTGACGATCCGGGCGAGATGGTCCTGCAACATGCCTGCCGCCTCAGCCTTGAGGGTGTCATTTCGAAGAAAGAGCGCAGCGCCTATCAGTCGGGGCGGAGTTCGGACTGGATCAAGTCGAAATGCGCTGAGCGACAGGAGATGGTCATTGGTGGTTTTGCCCCGTCCTCTGTGTCGGACAGGGCGATCGGGTCTTTGGTTCTGGGAGTGTTCGAGCAAGGCACGTTGCGGCATGTGGGTCGGGTCGGCACCGGGTTCAGCCGTGCGGTGGCAGAAGAGTTGCACGCCAAGCTGACGCCCCGGCTTCAGGAGCGCTCGCCCTTCCCGGATGCTGCGGCCAAGAGCCTGCGGGATGTTCGCTTTGTCCGGCCTGAGTTGGTGGCCGAGGTGGAATTCGCGGGCTGGACGGAAGCCGGCAAGATCAGGCACGCCAGTTTCCGCGGCCTGCGCGAGGATAAGCCCGCGACCGGGATCCTGCGTGAGACGCCGCATGACCTTGCGAAAAGTGCGACACTGTCGCGGGTCAAGCTGACCCATCCTGAGCGTGCGTATTGGCCGGAGGCCGCCATTAACAAAAGCGATCTGGCCTGTTTCTGCGCCGATGTCTGGGGCTATATGGCACCCTATGTGGTTGGTAGGCCGCTGGCGCTGCTCAGATGTCCGTCCGGGATTGCCGAGGCGTGTTTCTTTCAGAAGCATCCATGGCGGGGCATGGGGGATGCGATCTTGACCCTGCGCGACCCCAAGGACAAACAGGGCGGCGAATTGCTGGGCATCGAGGGCAGCGACGGATTGCTGGGTCTGGTGCAGGGTGGTGCGCTGGAGATTCATCCCTGGCAATCCAGTATGAGCGATCTGGAAAGGCCGGATCAGGTGATCCTGGATCTGGACCCCGGCGACAGCGTGCCATGGGCGCAGGTGCAGGAGGCGGCCTTTGAGGTGCGCGACAGGCTGGCCGCGCGGGGGCTACGGAGTTTTGTCAAGACGACGGGCGGCAAGGGTCTGCATGTCGTGGCCCCTTTGGTGCCGCAAGCGGGATGGGCGGCGGTCAAGGGCTTTGCCAAGGATATGGCACAGGCGATGCAGCAGGATGCGCCGGAGCGGTTTATCGCCAAGTCCACGAAATCCGCGCGGAAGGGACGTATTTTTGTGGATTACCTGCGCAATGGGCGTGGTGCCACGGCGATCGTGCCTTATGGCGTGCGGGCGCGGGAGGGTGCGCCGGTGGCGATGCCGGTGTCGTGGTTGGAACTGCCGCAGATCAAGAGCGGGGACGCGTTCAACATGTTCAACGCGCTGGAGCGTTTGCAGAACCTTGCATCAGACCCATGGGGTGCGTTTTTCGAGGTCGCGCAGCCCTTGCCTGATGGCAAGGCCAAACGTGGTTGAACGTTCAAGATTTGCCGTCTGACTTGGCGTCGCGCGCCGCCTTGAGGCTTTGCCGGAGTGCGTCGGTGATGGACACCACGTTGTCCGAGGACCCGTCCTTGCGGCTCGCGGCTTTTGCGCTGGATCTGGGCGCGCCGCTTGATTTTCTTTTCTTGCTGGCGATCAGTGACTTGAGGCGTTTTTGCACCGGGTCTTTGAGCATGTCCGCATTCCATTCGTCTTTCATGTCGCGAATGAGGGAGCGAAACAGTTTGAGCGGCTGAGCACCGGGGGTGCTGCGGTCAATCTGCGAGAAATAGGTTTCGGCTTCGCGGACCTCATCGCCATAACGAAGTGTCCAGACCACGATCCCGTTGTCCTGCGGGCAAAGCATCACCGCATGTTCGCGCCGGAACAGAACGATCCGCGCGATCCCCACGGTCTGTGTTGCGACCATGGCGTCGCGGATCACGCCATAGGCGTCTTCCGTGATCTTGTCCGAGGGCAGCAGATAGTAGGGCCTGTCCAGATAGATCCATGGAATGTCATCGCGCGCGACAAACATCTCGATATCAATGACCCGGCTGCTGTCGAGGGCGACGGCGTCCAGCTCTGCCTCCTCCATGATGATCATGTTGTCAGGCATCATCGGATAGGCGCGCCGCTGGTTTTTATGCGGCACCACCTTGCCTGTGTGCTCATCAACGTAGCGGGATTCGACGCGGTTGCCGGTCTTGCCGTTGAGCGTGTTGAAACGCAGTTTGTTCCTTGCCGACACAGCGGGCACGAGTGTCACCTGACAGGTCACAAGGGACAGGCGCAGATGCCCTTTCCAGAAGTTCCGTGGAGCCATCACACATTCCCATTTTGGTAGATCATTCGTGGATGCTGCGAGGTGCAAGCCTCTTCTTGATTGATCGTGCGGATGTTCAACCAAGAAGGCACAGGAGAAGTTCCGGGGCTGTTGAAGGATTGATCCTTCATTCGAGAAGGCCGACCGGATTCGTCTGCGAGCCTGCCGCGGGGGCGTTCAGTATCCGTCGTCGCTGTGCTGTCGCATCATGTTGTGGATGTGGGTTGCTGCAATCTCGCCATGAGCCATCGCGACACCGATCTGGTTCAACCCGGTGACGATGTCGCCAGCTGCATAGACGCCGCTTCGGCGCGTGCGCTGATGATCGTCGGTGACGATCCTTCCCCCCGCGTCCAGACCGAGGCAGAGCGAATGTGCCAGTTCGTTCCGGGGCGTCATCCCCATGCCGGAATAGAGGGCCGCATACTGCCGTTTGACACCGTCCTTCAGCGTCACGTCGACACGGTTCTTCTCGAAGCTGACGTGTTGTGCAGGGGTCTGGATGATCGCGATGCCTGCCTTCTGCAGTTTGCGCATCAGAGCGGGTGACATGTCCAACGGCCTGCCGAGGGTGAGCAGTGTCAGATCCGCTGTGTAATGCCGCAGAAACAGGGCTTCGGCTGCGGTATGATCGTCCATGCCCAAAATGGCCACGGGCTGATTGATCAACTCGTAGGCGTCGCAAACCGGACATTGGCGGATCAAGCCTTCGCGCACATGATGCACCGGATCATCGACGGGTGGCACATGGTCGCGCACGCCGGTTGCAAGGATAAGGTGGCGAGCCTGCGTCACCTGACCTGCCGTCACCGAGAAGCCCTGCGGCGCGGTTCTCACCTCGGTTGCGGTGGCCGTAAGGATCGGGACGGCGAAGGCCTGCGCCTGCTGTTTCATCTGCGCCAGAAGTGCAGCCCCCTTGATCCCGGCGGGATAGCCGGGATGGTTGTGCGAGCGCGGGATCAGCGCGGCGCGGCTGTCGGCGGCGTCGATCACCAGCACCCGCCGGCGGAAACGCGCCAGATAGATGGCAGCGGTCAGGCCGGCGGGACCGCCGCCGATGATCACGCAGTCCCAGGGATCAAGCGTTGCCATGCATTGACCTGATCGTGTTGACGCCCATTTGCAGAGCCATGTTGATCGCGGCGGCGATGACCTCTTGCGGTGCGCCGGCGAACTGACAGGCCCGGACATTCGGTTCCTGATCGCGCAGAGCCGCTGCGATGAAGACAAGACCTGCCGGTTTGCCCTGATCCGGTCCCGGCCCCGCCACGCCGGTTGTGGCCAGCGCCAGGTCTGCCTCTGGTGCGGCGCGTAATGCGCCAATCGCCATCTGGCGGGCGACTTCGGGATCATAGACAGTCCTGTCCGCGATGAGGTCATAAGAAACATGCAGGGCCGCAATTTTTAGAGATGGCCTATAGGTCACGAAACTGCCCACCAGAAGCCGACCGCTACAGGCGGATGCCATGCTGGCCGCCAGCAGGCCGCTGGTGCATGACTCGGCCGTCACAATCGAAAGCCCATGCGCCTTGAGAGTGTCGCATAGCCGTTGGGCGTGTTCGCGGGTTCTATGCGGAAAGGCTGGTAGCGTGACGCTGTCTGATACTAGTTCGCGGGTCGACATGGAGGCATTCTCGGCCTTTACCTGAAGGATTTGACGATGACGCTGAGCCTGTGATCGGACTGATCGGCTTGCCCGAAAGGCACAGTGTTCTGCAAACAGATGTCGTGCGCGGATGTTCCAGCGCAGCGGGAGATTTCTGCAATCTATCCGCGCCGAGCAAGGGTTTACCCTCGTAAGTTGCGGGAAGCGGCCGAGGCTGTGTGGAAACCCCTCTTTGTGGTAGACTTCGGCAGGTTATCCGTGCGTGGCCATCGGTTTGACGCCTAGCAATCTTGGTGCGCCAGATGAGTCCTGCGAGATCAAGGAGCTGATAGAACTAAAGCAAGTTTACACAGCCATTTTGGAAGATATTCACATGTAGGGTGTCGCATAGAGTGTCATTGAAACGCAGGGTTTGGGTGTAGGCATGTTAGTCAAACCGGACACCCTTAACCGACGGCACGACCAGTTCACCCCCAGATGCCGCGCCCAGAAAGCGACTTTTAAAGCCTGCGTATCGAAGGATCGAAAGCGGAGGCCCCAACCCACGTTGCGGCTAATGGCTTGGGCTGTCGGGAATCGCTCGTCCTATGACGGGGAGTGCGCTTCGCAATGTGCGCGACAAACTCGTTTCTAAGGTCTTTGAGTGTCGAGATCTATGTGTCCGGTCATCGGCGATGGACTGATGTCACCAAGGCGCGGGCATTGGCAGATACGCCGGAGCCCAGTGCCACACTGAGTGCGGTGGTCGAGCGAAGTGCCATCCGGCTTAATCATCTCTTTGCGATGCGACGCCAGGCGAAGGATGGCACTTCCCTGAGGGCCTGCCGCGGATGGAGCGTGTCATCTAATCCGAAAGCCTTGTATGCCCCGTCCTTTAATCGTGTTGCTGGATGCTCCGGATCGTTATGAACCGAGCCGAGCGGCTGGACATCGTGCCAGCGCAGCTCAGGGCGCCAACATGCGACGGAAGGATGCTTGCCGCACCTGTTCGGGCGAGGTCACTCAAGGCCTTGCCGCGCCGCGATTGATCGAGGGCAGGCTGTTGATCGAATGCTCCGTCGTCCATGTGCTGGTCGCGAAGTTCGTTGAGCCACGTGGGTCTGTGCAATGCCCTGTCCACCGGGAGGGGATTGGCCGGGGTGCATACGACATCGATTGAGCTCACAGAATATAAACTTACTAAGTTTATGATAGATAAAAACTATTGATGATTCAATTATTGAAAGGAGATGGCTTTTAAAAATCCTTGCTCTCGAAGATGCGACTTAACTTATTCGCAAGCAGCCAGCTTGCTGGTGGCATGTTGGAGCGGCTACTTGGTAGGTTCGCCTTGTGAAAATTTGCTCTTTGAAGTGAGTTTTTTGCAAATTTGTGGTGGATAATCTCTCGAATTTCTCTCCAATGTATTTTTTTCGCAACCGGTTTCTCTTCTCGTATCCGATAAAAAGTGTTGATATCCATACGAAAATTGAAGTCCGTAAGGCTGCGTATAGATATTTTCACTATCTAGCACGCTCGTATTTTTTTCGCAAATAGAAGCAAGAATAAAACTCTTTTCTTTTTGATTCGGCTTGGGTATCCAAGAGTGCAATCAACGCACATTCTGTGGAGGGAAAGCCTATGCATACAAAAAAATAAAGCACCTAACCTGTTGGCGCAGGTCAGGTGCTTCAAGGTAGATCGAAACCCACCGTTCTCTACACATCAGTTAGCAGATGCTGCATCTGATTCCAAGGGTTTCTATCTCTCAACTTCGAACTCGCATCGCTTTCAAGAACTCACGCTTGGAAGACTGTGAAGTTATGTCTTGATCTGTCGCTGTCACGACTTGCGTGAAGCTACAGCGACCAGATTGAGCTGCTGAATAATTCGCTCTCCAACTTTTGGAGAGCGCGAAGTGATATGGAAACAGGCCAAGACAATGACAAAAAGAACTCGAAACTACGTTGATCCCATCGACTTCGTTAAAGATAACGACACTTGGCTTTATGCCCCTCAAAAGTTGCCTCGGATGAGTCCGATCAGTTTGCCCACGATACAAGGAGTTCTGCCCTTTGATGGCGTTCGGAACCCAAGTTCGCGGAGTAACACAAGCCAAAAGATTTTCATGCCTTACCGGACGCCTGCGAATGACTGGGTGCCTAAGGTGGGTATCGCGGAAAGTGCAGCGGAAGCCGCAGTGGCTTTGGAGGCCCTTATGTCTCGGGATATTTACGATCTGCGTTTTCAGCCGCTAAGCGTTGAGTTCAAAGATGAGAGGGGGGCAAGTCGGACTTATACCCATGATCTACTGATAACTTTGAAGTGTGGTTACCGACGTCTTGTATTCGTAAGAAATGAGGCAAGCCTTAAAAAGCCTAGCACCCAACGTGAAATTCAGGCAATCGTTGCTGTCACACCGAGATCGGCCGCAGATGACATGATTGTGGTCAATGCAAATGACTATACACGGCAGCGGCGTGAGAACCTGTTCCGAATGCATTTTTTCATGGCAGATCCTGATTGGGAGGCTGATGACATAGTTTGGCAAAGCGCGCGGAAGTTACGCACGCTCTACTACATGAAAGACCTGTTCCCTCATGTTGAGGTTTCACAGCGTAGGGCCTTTGGTGCTTGTTACCGTCTGATTGCCCAAGGCTTATTCAAAGCAAATCTTGATCACGTCTTGTGTGAAAGCTCCCGTATAGGAGTGGCAGCATGACCTTGACCCCTCGCTACAATTTTCTTGCCGGCACAGAGATCACATTGCTGAGTAGATCAATGTCAGTCACCGGAATTGAGGAACACGGGTATTCGATGGTCGACATGAACGATGGACGAACTACAGTCGTGCCATTTGATCGCCTGATTGAACACCTCAAGCTTCCAGGGGCAAAGATCAACATGGCGATGGCGGCAAATGGAGATCAGTTGCGTCATCGGATTGGAGGTTTCTCGTCTGTCAAAGCATTGAAGAACGAAAAACAACAGATGCTCGGACGGTTTCATCTCGCAATGTGTCAGGCCGTTGATATTTTTGTTTCCCTGCGGAAAGAAGAGGATCCCTACTATTGTCCAACTGTCCGGGGGCTGGACACGACTGCCGCTCGAGAATTTGTTGCGGCTCAGACAAAACTTCTGTTGAAGGAAAATGTATATATAAAACCGCCTAGAGGCGGTGAGGGTGTCAAGGGTTGGATACTCTATAAAGGGCGAACGATCTACGATTACTATCAGACCTACATAGAACTCAGCCCAGCTGAGCGCTGTGCAGAAGCACTTGTTCCTTTGCAGCATCTGCGTGGCAATCGGTCATCTCGTCTTCCGCTTAAGGCTCGTCAGTTGATGACAGAAGCTTGGAACAATTTTGGCCTTGATAGAAAAGGGTTATCTGTAGCCAACGTTCATGAGTTTGTCGAAACCTTGTTCGAAACAGAAAATAAAAGGCGTGCGATTAACGAGTTGCCTAAGCTGACGGTTCCTTCAGAGCGAACCCTTCGGAAACATCGAGACTCCCTTTTGACATCAACGGAATATGCAATTGCCGTTGAAGGCGTCCGGGAGACCCGAAGGAAAAAGGGTCGTGGTAGCACTGACGTCCGTGCGCTCGTAATAGGTGAATTATGCGGAATGGACGAACAGAAGATATCACTGGTGATTTCCGCGAAAGAGGAGGGCTTTTGGCACACTCTTTCTGATGAGGTAAAGCAGGCTTATGAGGCTGCAGATAAGTATATTCGCAAAAGACTTCATTTCGTCATCTTGTTTGATGTCGCAAGTCGAATGCCTCTTGCATGGATTATAACTGAAAATCCAAACTCCGATGCAACTCTCGCTTTGCTCCGGATGGGAACCCGTGACAAAATCCGCGAGAGGATTCGCTACGGCTGCGTCAATGAACCGGCGTATGGATGCGGTCTGCTACTGCTTCGAAATGATAATGGAGTAGGGCTTCGCAATAGCGCTGTCATTTCGTCACTTATGGGAATCGGAACTTTCAACGGGGTTACTCGGACATACTCGCCGACGGATCGAGCGCATGATGAAAGATTCTTTGGCACGATCGAGTCCTGTTTCTTCAAAGTGATGCCTGGATATACAGGTCGACGACCTGGCGAAATTCCTGGATACGATGCGATTACGAACGGCGTAGTCGACGTCGAAACGCTTTACGGAATGCTGACCCGCTACCTCGTAGATGAGTATCCTTTCCAACGACACTATGGTGTCGGGATGTTTGGTCGTCGTCCTTGGGATGTGTATCGGGAAATCAACGAAACGCGTGGGCAGGTGCCAGTGCCCGATCCGCATACTCGCCGCATTCATCTCGGCTGGGAGGTTGAGGCCACCCCATCCGATGAGGGCGTTCGCATTTTTGAGGGCATTTGGTTCAACTCTGATGAGTTGCAGGTTGTAAGAGAAGAGCAGTTTTTCAAAGGGAAGGTTAAAGTTTTTGTCGATCCGGACAATTTGAACATTGCAACAGTCATAATGCCCGGGTTCCGCGATCCAATAGAGGTGGTCATTCAGGCAACCGCATTTGCCGACATGACTTTGGGCGAAGCGTTGCAGATCGTAGCGGAGTATCGTCGTGACAACGATGGTAATGCCGAGATCTACGAGGACCGTCTTCTTCAAGCCCGTGCGAGGCGATACGCCGATATCTCCTCAATTGGCGTCGAGCATGATTTGCCGCGTAGCTATAGCACTATCGAAGAGTGCAAGAGCTTGGCGGCCGCCGTTTTGAAGGGCTCGCGTATTGTGCGGACAACATCGCTTGGTCAAACTATTGCTCCTGCGGCGGTTACCAAACTTGATTTGACCGAGGGAGTTTTCGCGCTCGGAGAAAAACCAACTTTGGTTGACGGTGTTGTTGCTGAAGTGACCGTCGAGACAGAAGCAAACAACTTCGGTGTCGACACAGGCATTCTTCAAGATCGCGAAGATATCCGGGTGGAAAACAACTCTGCTACCAAGCGCCGAAATATGCGCGCCTCCAAGGGGCAGTCAATGAAGTTCGCGCGACCTGCAAATCTTAAGGAATTGAAATGATGTCTTTCGTTGATCAAACCGCTGTAAAGGTCCGGACTCCGTTGATGAGGGCCCGCTATCCCTTTCATCGTGCTGAAGAACTGGCTTATGAATTGAGGTTTTGTGTCACCGACTATTACACCAAAGCCGCAGTCGGTGATCAGTTCGAGGCGCGGGGCATTGTCGTCGTCGGCGACTCTAGACAAGGCAAATCAACCGAGATCGACAGTCTGCTGAAGGCTTTCAACGACGGGACGACCATCATGCCTGACGGACGTCCCGCAAGAATTGTTTCTTGCCTCTTGTCTGGACGGGTTACTTGGAAGGACTTGGGCCTCGTTATCCTCGAGGTTTTGGGCTATCCATTGAGGGGGCATCATTCCCAAACTGAGATCTGGTCGAAGGTCAGGAAATACGCGAAACTTCAGGGCGTGGTCGGCATCCATTTCGACGAATGCCAGCACGTGTTCACAGCTGCAGACACTACGACAAACCAGAAAATCCTCGATAGTTTCAAGTCGTTGCTTAAAGACCATCAGTGGCCTTTGATGTTGCTGTTCTCGGGTATCCCAAGTCTTGCAGCGCACATCAAGAAAGAGGAACAGCTTGACCTATTGCTTCGGACCGTGAGTTTCGAGGGCATCGATCTGTCGCGGGAAAAGGACAAGGAGGAGTTGATCCACCTTGTGTTCAGCTATGCCGACAAGGCGATTTTGGAATTCGACGATTTTGAGATGGAGGATTTTCTGGCAAGGCTGGCCTTCGCGGCCTGTCACCGTTGGGGATTGGCTATCGAGTTGTTGATTGAGGCATTCAGTATGGCCGTTTTGAGCGGCGACAAGGTTTGCAAGATCGATCACTTCTCCAAGGCGTTTTCCGAAATCTCTGGTGCGCCAGTTGGTTATTCGCCCTTCACCATGCCGGATTATCGGGAACACTTCGACCCCGATAGGATGTTTGATATGTATGAAAAGAGTCGGCGGAAAAAGCGGTCCAGGGGGAAGTGACTTTACAGTAAACAAGGGAAACTTGGGCTCGCTTAATGCGGGCCTTTCTTTTTGCGTCAACGAAGCTGCGTGTGCATGGATATGGTTCTGTCGTGCATGGTTATTCGAGGGGCAGCGCTTGAGAGGATAAAAAAATATAAATAAAACATATGCTTAATGGAGCATGTCCTCGTTCAGATCGATTTTGATGTGCATACATATGCAACATCCGCATTACCATTGATTTTAAACGATTTTTAATAGTTTTTTGTTCAAGATCGAAATTTCTGAACAATTTCGGCTCAGTGAGCCACCGAAGGTTTGATGCTTGAGGCCACAGCGGCCATCCTAGATCCAGGCTTACATTCGTTTGCTTCGTTTGCCTGATGGTGCCCTGTTATGTCAGAGGGATTTGTAATCATTTACAAATTAACCAATAGATAGTAGCGATTCTTCATTAAGTTGTGCAGGGGAAGGATGCGTGTTGATCAAGGTAGATTTGCGGTCAAAAGTCATTGGACATGACCACAGCGCTTTTATGGTCCGCCCAGGATCAAACTATAAATTATACAACGTTTTTCTCGAGACCGAAGCAATCTTTGCTGACATCCTTGGCCTGGAGTTGAGAGCTGGTGTCTCCCTCGAACAGCAAGATCAGATCACGGCGCAGTTGCACAGAGCCGGAGCCATCCGGTCTTTTCGTCGTACCAATGATGCGCCCCCATCAAGGCGGATCGAGGATTACGCCGACCTCAAGAATGATCACAGCATCAGACAGTTGCGCCTCATTTTAAAGGGTTTTTTCGAGGTGGCCCGGAAAGGAGACTTGGTCCTTGTGCCTCCGTCTACATTTTCAAAAGATGCAGTGATTGGCGAGCTTACTTCTTTACCTACAGATCTTGTGACAGCAGTCGTGAACGGTGAGCGCCTATACGGACGCCGAGTTAAGTGGTTGGGAAGGCTGCCGAAGGGAAAGCTCTCGCCATATCTCTTGGATCTGATATCGAAGCCGAATGCCTTTGTGCGACTGCGTAGCGATGAACGCCCTGCCATCCTTCGTGAGGCGTACGGAAGTTATATATTGCCAGGTGAGAATGGTAGTCCTGATGAGTGCAGGGCGAGATTTGACGTTGACGATCCTGAGTTCACAACAACTGACGATCTCTATATCCAAGCGTTCTTCAGTTTTGTTGCAGCGAATTCGAAGAGGCTTAGAGCCAACGAAACTGAGCTACTCGAAATAAAAAGTGCCGCGTTTGAGCCGCTAACTGGAACGGATGCCTTTGACTTACAGTCAAATATCAACTCACCAGGATTTCTCAATCTTAGTTCAGTTAGCTTTGGTGCTTTGGTAGCCGCAGCACTTTTTTCTTTGGCCATCACGGTTGGTCCAGAGGCGGTTGCAGCTGCAGAACAGGGCACCATATTGATAGGTAACTCACTCGACGCTAACGATCCTTGTACAGCTGCAGTGCACGAGGAAGTGATCCAACACCTTCGATTGCTCGGTGTGGAAAAGTGGACTGAAGCATGTGAGATCGCCCGGAGCGCGTCGGACTCAACTGGGATTAACGGGCAGGCAAATATTGTGGTAGAATAGCAGCGTTAGGGGACGCGAAGTAGCATGGCACGTTCGACACAAAAGAAGCGCAAGCCAGATGGACAGAGCAAAGCGACCGCGAAAGTGAAATCCTTTGGCGGGTTCATGGCTATTTGGGCATTCGTAGGCCCGGTGGTGGGGGTGGTTGGGGGTGCTTTTGTTCAAGATTATGCTGACGTGTTGCGCACAAATCGAGCGATTGCCACTAGCTACGCAGAAGATGCGACCAAAGCTGCCAATGTAGTTGAGCTGAAGATCGCAAATCTCGTCGCGGGCTTAGGAGATCCCAAGGCGGTTATTTCTGATAATGCAAAGATTGAGTTGAGAACTGCACTGTTAAACCTCCACCGAGATACGGAGCGTCTAAGGATCCAGACAGGGGCGCCGACCGTCCTATTTCAGAATTACATTTCTGCGATGGCTGATTTGGCTGACAGTGTCGACGCTGCAAGTGGACCCGCCGATGCAAGACCGGTTATCGAGGCGCTCAATCGTTTTTATATGTCAAAGACAGCTTTTGAAGAGAGTGTAGCCCAGACGTATAGACCTCTGCTCCGCATGGGCTGACTTTGGCGCAAGTGTGAGATCGTCGGGCCACTTGACCTCGGATCAGTTAGTACCTTGCGCAATCGATTGAACTGGAGGAAGAGCGGACAACAGCAGCCTCCGGCTCGCAGACTGGCTGTAATGCTCGATCTCCGACAGGCTTGTGTGACCAGTCCAAGCACCGATCTGGTGGATCGTCGCGCCAGCTTCCGCCAACATCACCGCACGAGTGGCCCGGAGGCCGTGGGCTGATTTCTGGACACCCGCAGCCCTTGCTGATGCTGCGAACCATGCGCTGACTGATTTCTGCGATCGAGCAGCGCCCTTTGCTGTGGTCAGCCATGTCATGTGGCGATCACTGATTGCCGCTATCGCGTTGACCAGCTGCTGTAGATCCGCCTGATCGGCAAACGTGGGCAGGGCACGACGCAGCGGAATCGAAACCTCGCCGCCGGTCTTCTGCTGGCGGAAGGTAAGCCACCCCTGTCGATCCACCATTCCTTCACCGAGGCGTACCACGTCAGAGACGCGGGCGCCGGTCCATTGCAGCAGTTCGAAGGCCAGTCGCTGTGATGTGCCGATCCGCCAGTGCTCCCGATATGCGATCAGGTCGGCCGCCGTCCAGGGGGCGTGAGGCGTGGCCTTTGCGGTCTTGCGCTTTTCGACGGCCTTGGCCGGGTTCTCGCTGATCAGGGTCATCTCGACCGCGTGGCGCATTAGCGCTCGCCATGTCTTGAGCCGCTTGTTCGCCGCGTGGCCTTCCAGGTTGGCCATGTCGCGCCGGATGTGTTCTGCGCGGATCTGGCGAACTGGGACGTGGCCGCCCTTCTCCATAACCTTCTCAGCATCGCGGCGCATCAACTGGCGGTATGATGTTGTCAGCCCCTTCCATGCGTCTGACCGCTGAAATGCGATCCAGACTGCGGCCATGGTACCTGCTGCGGGCTTGCGCCGATCGTGCTTGGGGCCGTTTTGCTCGGCGTCCAGATAAGCGATTAGGAACGCCGGATCATTCTCAGGCAGATCGGGCAAGCGAATCTTGGTGGCACGATGGTAGATGTACATCTTGCCGTCCTGCCGGACCCGCCGCAGCCCTTTCAATTTGCGCCCCATACTTGATCCGCCGCGTCGCATCCAGAATCCTCCTGCCTCTCATAGGGCAGGCTGTCGGCGTATCGGTCAAGATCTGCTCGGTCATAGACCCGCTTGCGGTTCAGTTCCCGGCGCGGGATGGGCAGGGTGCGAAGCAGACTTTCCGACACGCCAAGATAGTGCGCGGCCGAAGGGGACGGCAATAGTCTAGGCGGAAAATCGCGAAACAGTGCCACGTTCAGCCTCCTTTGTGTGCGCACCCGCGCACCTGGGTGCGCACCCCGTTTTTTTGTTTGAAACTGAAGGCTTAGCGCGCCCACGCCCACCGCATAGCATTGTGGTCCGGAAGGACCCAAGAGGCACTTCCAGACCGAACACATCCGCCGCGATAGCGCCCGAATGACTCAAGCTGCAATCGTTGGAGAAATGGCAATGACCATCGCTGAAGGCCGCAGCATCTGTCAGTCCATGCCTACTGCGATTTTCTTTCTCATGCCGGTTAGAGCGGAAGTGGTGCAGGCGCCGATCTGTTGCACGGCTAGGCGTCTCGGCGCGTTCTGACCTCCAGTAAGTGCTCGCTGAGTCGACGTACTTTTTTTCGTGAAGAAGAAAGGCGCGGGGACGGAGCGAGACACTGCAAGTCACCAACCGGACCGAACTAGCAGCGCAGCGAACGTCGGGGAGAGTTTGATCCGAGAACAGATGATCTCGCGTTGACTCTCTACCTTCCACGTTTTTCTTCTTCACGATCTGGTTCATTTCTTTGATCTCTTAGTTTGTTTATCTCTTGCTGGACGGAAGACCCTTTTCCTGTTGGCAGGCAGAGGTATTCAGCGTTGAGAGGGGGTGCACAAAACAGGATGGCCTGTAGGGAGGAAGCGGGAAGCCCAGTGACCACTGAGCTGGCAAATCGGACTTATGGGCGCTTCTTCGGAGCCAGCGGAAACCAGTACTGGGACGGCAAGATCGCCTTGTTCGCCTTCTCCTTCCGCTCACGCACGATCATGCCTTTGGCGATCAAGGCGCTGAGGTGGTAGTTCAGACGTGAGACCGACACGTTGCACAGAGCGGCCAACTTTTTCTGGCTCGGGTTGCACTGACCTGTTTCTTGGTTCTTGAAGCTTGCCAGTTTGATCAAGACCAAGTTGGTGGTGGGATTCAGTTCATTCTGCTTGATGGCCCAAGCGGTTGTTTCGAAACACATGACAGATCCTCTTCGCTTAGCGGCCAGGCCGTGCGGCGAATGCCGCTATCATTGAATTCAGTGATTTGAGTGCCCGATGTATTCAGGCGGTATCGGAGACTTGTGCGTCAGTCCGGCGCTTCTCTCAGAACATCATTCCAATCTGTGCCAACGGGAGGCGACATGAGCTCGACCGTCCAACACAGCCGGCTCGCGCGCTCAGCGAGAGCGTTGGCCGCGTCTATCCCGGCTTTGTCGGCATCGAGAGCAATCACAAGGTGTCCGGGACGCTCCGGCAGGTTCAGGTTGCGCATGTTGGAGGCGGACAATGCCGCCCAGATCGACGCAGAGCGCTTAAGAAGTCCGCTGGCGGGCGAGAGAGCTGTTTCGATGCCCTCGGCTACGGCAAGGCAAGGTGCTTCGCGGTCAGAGAGGCGAACGGCGCCGCCTGCGGACTTACCAAGCATTTTCTTGCCAAGATGCTTTTGCCCCTTTGAGTTGAGGAACGTCCGGTGAATGCCAAACCCATCTGCGCCTTCAATGATAGCGATCATGGCCGGCATGTGCCTGCGCTCTTCCCCGTTCCAGGCGCTCGGATGAAAGCGGAGAGTTTCAGGCAAAGGCGCCGTGATCTTGCGGGAGTCGCGGAGATAGGTCTCAGCAACGGTGCCCATGATGGGTCGTGACTCGTTCCAGATCTTTTGCGCGATTGCCGGGGTCGGCTTAGCATTGGTACGAGGTTTAGTGTCCGGGCTTCTGTTGAGACTGCTGGATGTATCGACAGCACCAAGACCAATTGTCTTGATCACATCAGTGAAGGCGCAGTCGCTCTTCTTGCAATGCGTGATCAGGCCTTTTCGACCGTTGCTAATCGTCAACGCCGTCTGATCCTTATAAGCCTCCGGCTGGCAAATCGGGCAGGGCGCCGTGCCGTAATCACCATGCCACTTACCGCCCAGAACCGCAGTCAAGTTGTACGCGTCGATCATGTCGAACCTCCAGAGCGCGAACGGTTCTGAAGCCAGGTCTCAACATCGGTGCGGCGCCAACCGATTGCCCGGTGCCCGATCTTGACAGGGGCAGGAAAATCGCCTGCCTTGACGGCTGCATAAACCCACGAGCGGCTCATGGTGGTGAACTGTGATACCTGCGGTAGACGCCAGATTTCTTCGGACATTTATTGCTCCATTTGGATGCTAATACACGCATCCGAACGTCGCGCATGTCTTGCGCCCAGTCATCGGGTGGAAAAGTAATTTACTTAAGCACCGACGAAAAATAGACCAAAAATCATTTTAAAACAGATGTATAGTCTTGCCATGTTTTTTCTGCAGCCCAGTCCAATCCTGCGCAGACGAGACAACACGAAGCACACCGACTCGGCTGATCAACATAGAATCCCTATAGGATTTTAGCTCGTTCTCTCGCCTCTCCTGTCCCAGATTTTCCGGAGGTCGTCGAAATTTGCCGGCGTCATTTCTAGAGCCTTCATCGCATCGGCCACGATGTCACATGCTGAATTCTTGTGTTCCGCTCCGGGTCTCGCGTTAGATGACCGGGTCGCATGCACAGGAAATCTCCGGCAAGTCCAGGCGATAACTTCCACTAGAATGTCATGCTTTGTTCTATCTTCAGTTGGACGAACCCTTGGTCTTGGTGGGATCGAACTCCTCCCTGAAAGATACTCGATCGCAAACAGGCGAAGGCTTTCCGGCATAGGCTCATTCGATCTCAGATACCCTGCGGCAAGATAGCAGGCCGCCAAGAACGCTGACTGATCGGTTTGAGACAACCGCAATATTTCGTCCAGCCGATCCAGAGATATATGTTCACCGTTGCCCAGCGCCTCGCTACCCATCTCGTAGACGCGTTCGATGGGATCATTCTCCTCGATATATCTGATCGCGGGTTGCAGAGCGTTCAGGAAATCGACGACTTCGTCTAGGATTTTCTGCCTCAGCTCTGGTGCAAGATATTTACCTATGTTTCTTCCCTTTTCTCTTGAGGGCGCAGAGCCGCGTCAGTTGTTATGATAGCTGCCACTGCGGATCAGGGGCCAAGCCAGTTCATAGGGCATCACATGGTCGTGGTTCGCCTTCCAATGAGCATCGATCCAGCCCCATGTTCCATGAAACTCTCGTCCGCACTCTGGGCAGAAAAGACCATCCAGTTTCTCCGACGACTTGGCGTCTGCGGGATGCTGCCAGATCTTTCTGCCAATCGACTTGAAGGTCGCGACGCCCAACATGCCCCTAGCGCGTGCACTTGAACCAGGTCGTTGAAGTGCATTGCATACCGTAGTGTAGGACGCTTCCCAGATCTCAAGCGCTTCGAGGGTCTCCACGTCAAGGATGACGAGAATCACGACATCGCATTCAGCTTCCAGCTTGATGCGGCCGATACGCTGTCCTCGGTTGGAATTTCTCCCGACAGCTCTGGCTTTGATTCGAACCCGCTCTTTGCCGTCGGGGCCAAGACGCAATGCATCAAAGCCAGCTGTTCGAGGCGGTGCGAGTTCAAGATCGAGTATATCTGCTGCTAGGTATTCGGCGATTTCACCGGTGACACCTAGGGGCTTGCCTGTAAGCCTGTAGTATTCGGCAGCGAGTGGTTTTACTTCTGAAAGGATTTCTTCAATCCGTTGTCTCTGTTGGTTTGCCTCTGCCATCAGCATTTGTCCTTTCTTGTTAATCGTCCGGCCTGAGCCACTCCCTACCAAATTCTGGCAACTGAACCTGCAGCTAGGTAGTTAGAGCCAAATTAGCCTCCCGCTGACCCGGCGCGATTCACAATGCTGAATTGAATAGCGGCGTTCATTCAGTGCTCTTGCGAACACGCGACCAGATCAGCTCTGCAGTTTGAGAAATCCCCTCGCGGACGCGACCGGCCTCGATCGACCAAGCGGCCTCCTGGGCTTCACCGTCCAGACGGCGGCGGTTGCGCTGGGTCATCAGGGCTTCGGTTGCGTGATCGCTGATGGTTTCCGCGAGAGTGTCAACATTCCAGACAGGTTCTTCGGCACAAAGTGGTATGACGCTAGTCGCGCCGAGGTCCCGTGAAACTGCGGTGACCAAGGCTGTGACGGTTTGTTTTTCGGCCTCAGGCAGAATATTCTCGGGGTAGGGCCATCCATTCAGTAGGCTGTCGGTTGCGGAAATCGCGACGACCAAAGGCGGCATGCGGCGTCGATAATCTGCGGCGAAGGATTCCCTGAAACGCTGCATGAGCGCGACATCGGGTGCACGTGCGGGTCTGTTGGCACGGATCACCCATAGCACCAGATCGCAGTCGCTCATTTGGGTCAGGATGGCATCCTCGGTTGTCTTTCCGCCATCGATCCCTTGCGTGTCGACGACATGGAAGGGCAACCCCTCCAACTCGATATCGTGGCGGATGAGACTAGGAGTGGTGGGAGCCATGTCTGTCTCGGCCAGATCTGATCCTGCGAGCGCATTGATCAGGGTCGACTTTCCAGCGCTGACTTGCCCGACGACCAGCAGACGCAATGGCGCGTCCGGTTGGGCGAGGGCCTTCCAGTCCGTCACCTCGGAGCCCAGCTGAATGGCAAGAAGTTCGGCATCGCTGAAACGAAGCCGACCCGAATGTAGCTCGACCGAGGCGTGGGCTACTTCTTCGAGTATAATCCGCTGCAAGACCAGCAGGCTTCGTTTTGTCAGGAAATCTCCAGCACCCGACAGAACTAACTTCTGGATTTCCTGCAATATGCCTTGAATTGGTGCTGTCGTGAGTCGGAATAACCGTAGGCCCCATATCGCACTCGTCATGCCTTTCTGTATGCCTGTCCGATTCTGCCAGATCCATAACAGCGTTCCGATACTGATACGATCAGCAAGAGGAAGTGTCTCGCGGATCGTGCCACGCAGGCGTAATATGATACGGTCGGTCAGAAGCAGCGCCTCGGGAATCGAGAAGTCGAGCGCCCCCTTGTTCCCATGAGAGAGTTGGCGAGCAGCGTTTTCAGCAATGCCAAGGGCCAGTTCTGGTAGCATGGGCCAAGGCTGTGGCGCCGGGATTTTTTGACGTATCTCCAGACACAGGGCAGCGTACACTTGTGCCTCGCGCTCTGACCAGTCGGTATTGGCTGCAACGGATGGTTCTTCTGGCAGGGCGTCATCGTCTTCAACTTTTGCTCTAGAAGCTTGCCACTTGCGCACCCAAAATGGCAGACGTACAAGCAGAATGGCGATGGTCGTGCCGGCCACGAAGAGCAAGAAATAGCCGGTTTCAACCAGCCAGATCATCCCGAGGACGATCAGAACAAGCCATGGCAAGGCGAGCAGCAGGGCCGATGCCAGCCCCCCACCGCGCAGAAGCCTTGCGGCCAAAATCCTAATCTGTCGCATCGCGGGTCGTCCTGCTGAAAGCTTCGGCATATCGGGCACGGAGGGTCTGGCTGTCCACCTTGTCGCCCTTGCTTGTCTGGAACATCCAGTAGGCTGCGGCCCGACCCAGAGCGTAGGTTGAGGCGAAGCCCCAACTGGCCGAGAGCACAGGGACGATGATCTGTCCTATCACAGGGACCAGTGAGGCCGCCTGGCGCCCCAGAAGGCCCAGCGCCTGACCGCCCAATACGCCACCACCAAGGGCGGCTCCGAAGGTTGCGATTTGTGCTCGATCCCATTCGACGCCGTACTCGGCAGCAAGCGAGGCCAGCATTCCGATCTGGACTGCCGGTATCGAGGCAGTACCCACGACAGGCACCCCGCCAGACACCGTGGCAGCTGCTGCATAGCGCAAGATCAGGTTCCTGTGGGTGAGGAAGGCCGCGGTTTCGGCATCGGCGGCGACCTGGTGCTCCATGAAGAGAGCAACGGACGGCAGGATATCCAGCAAATTGTCGCAGAGCGGCGCGAGGTCCACTGCATAAGGATCGGCGAGTACCAGTTCGAGGGAAGGTATCTCAGCTTTCCACGCTTTTTCTAGGTTTGCTTGCGTCACGGACTTCACCCGTTCCCGTGCCGCCGGATCGGAGATGCGATCGCCTGCCGTATGCAGAAGGATCACGGGCATGTCTGGCTTCTTGGCTTTGATCCGTGTCAGGGTTTCCGCAATCGCACCCTGTACCGGATCATCCAGCCGGGCGAGGACCAGCAGGACATGCGCGCCCGACTGGCACATGGCCAGATCCTCAGTCGGATCGTAATGCACCTCGCCCAGGCCACGCGTATCCAGAAATCGCATGAGCGGCTCATCGGGTGGAAAGTCATAGGCCGAGGCTGTCGGTGTGCAGGGTTCGAACCCGTTGCCGATAGCGGCGGCAGTTGCCCCGGTGATCGCCCGGACAAGAGATGTCTTTCCCGATCCCGTCTTGCCCAGCAACCAGATCACCGGAAGCGGCAAGTCCTTTTCGGGAATTGGAGCCGCGATGTCTTCCTCGGTTTTCTCTGTCGCTGACTTCCTGGTGGCTGAGCTGTCCTGGATCGCTGCGGATAGCCTGCTCCACAGACGACCGGGTGTGGCTGTGATCGTCTCAGTCCAGGTTTCACCGGTCCTGCCGGCTGCTTCCTCGAAGGTTCTGTCGATCTGGTCGATGGCAGCTTTTTCAGGAGCGTCGATAACGCCGTCGGCCTCAGCGATTTCAGTCAGAAAGCTGATCAACTCGGCCTTCATGGCGTCGAAGTTGCAGTCAGGGTTTTCCAGCTTGAACCGCGCAAGATCCTTGGCGATCTCTTCCAACCCCCGATCCGCTGCTTTCTGCTCAATCACCGGGAGGGCCGCATCCAGATAGTCGGGATCAAAACCCCATTCGGCGATGAAGTAGGAACGGATTCCGTTGCGTTCCTCACCGTCGAGATCGCCGGCTTCCCGTGAGACGCCAATGGCCAGTGTTGCCATCAGATCAAAAAGCGTTGCGCCTAGGAAATCCATAGGCGTGTTTATGAAGGCTGGAACCTTGACCACACGCGAGCCTTCATAACCGCGAAACAGACGCACAACGCCATAGCAGGCTGCACCAGACGCGGCAGCGGCACCCAGAACCCAGCCAACAGGGGTCACCGCCGTTGCTACGCCCAGCGCTGTCAGCCAGCCCCCGAAAAAGGTGCCGGCGACGACGCCGGAGCTCGCAATCGCTCCGCCTGCAGCTGCTGCGGTTCCGACTTGCCATACATCCCCGAGGACTCGGGTTGCCTGAAGCGATGTGTAGGCATCCTCACCTATCGCCAGCTTGGACTTGAACCGAAGGGTGTCCGCCACGACCTGCGAAACACCTTCGAATTCCGCGATCAGCTCACCATCTGTTGCCGTCATCGGGTTCAGACTTTCACCATAGCCAACTGGGTTTCCAGGTCCCTGACGCGTGTGGTCCATCCGCTATCGCGCATGTCGTTCAAGGCACCTGCTGTCAGGCCGAAGGCGAGCAGCAGCGGGCCTACCACAGGAGTGAGGAGTGCGCCCAGAAAAGGGATGTTGGCAATGAGTGCGGTCACGATGACGGCTATAACTGCGCCGAAAGTTGTTTTCGGGAAGCGCTGAGCGATCTCGAAGGCCAAAGACATTATCTTGCGGCCGATGTTTAGTACGACTTGTCCAGCGGTGAAGGTAAGTCGGGCTACATCCATCAGCAGGGCTTTTGCATCTGCCGAGATGGATAGTCGGTCGATCAGATCCCTGAGTTTGCGAAGAGGGAGCGCATCATTGATAGCCGTGGCAATGATCTGGTTGTCCTGCGAGGATTTGTCGGTATCTGTCATGATGCTGTCTCTGGTTGTATGAAATCAGCCTAGGAGAGATTATGTGCTGCGGTCACCTAAAAATCTGCAGACAAGTGTATTTTTCTTATGACTCCGCTTCCACATCAGCGAGCCAGTATTGTTGACAGGACAGACTTTGCCCGTCCTGTCCTGCATGTTTCGCTAGTCTTTCAAGAACCGCAGACCAAAAGAGCCTCGGCCAACTCGGTGGCATCATCCGTCCAGTATTCGGCAGGGCGTGGGCGGTTTGTGCCCCGCGCCTCCAGTGTTCGGCAGGTTGCCAAGGCCTTGCGCCACCGCGGCTGCGGCAAAACAGCCGGATGCAGCTACGCAGATGGGAAGCGGATGGGTTATTGCCGCGTCTGTCGCCAATACCGCCAACATGCTCAAAGCTGAGCTAAAGGCAGGCGATAAATCCGTGTCCAAGACTATTTGAAACCGGCTAGTCCCTAACCATCTGTAAAATACTGCAGCGATCGGCGCAGATCATCGCCCTTGTATCCGCGTCCGATGAATACGATCTGGTTCTGCCGTTTGGCCGCCTCGCGTGGGAGCAGTTCCGGGGGCTGGACGGATTTGCGTACCGCCTGCAGCAACAGCGGACCGGCCGGAGTTTCGAAGACGCCCTTGACGCGGACGAGGTCATCGCCGCGCGCGTATAGCAGTGCGGAAAGCCACACGGAGAACGTCGCCCAGTCCACATTTTCGGGGATGTCGATTCTCGTGGGCTGTATCGGTTCGCCGCCATCTGAGAGCCGGGGCAAATCATAGGGGGGAACTGGGGGCAGGTCCGGCAAAGTGAAAGACTGTCCCTTCACTGCAGCCTCAATCCGAGCACCCGGATTGAGGTGACGCACGGTCGCGACCACGGTGGCAAGCACATTGTCGGGTACGGCATCGACCTTGGTTAGGATGATGCGGTCGGCGGCTTCGATCTGAGCCCGCCCCAAGAATTCGGTACGCAACTGCTCGGCTGCATTCATGGCGTCCACCATCACGATGATCTCGGCCACGCGGATATGATGCACTAGTACGCTATCCTGCTGGATGGCATCCAAAATGGCGGCAGGATCGGCTAGGCCGCTCGTTTCAAGGACAATTTGACTAGTCTCGCGATCTTCGGGCTTCTGGCGGCTGTGGATATCGCAGAACGCACGTAGGGCGGCGACAAGATCATCCTTGCCCGTGCAACAGGCACATCCTCCCGACAGCATTGTCACGCCGGCGGCTTGCGACGCCAGCAAGGTATCATCCACCGGCGTTTCGGCAGCTTCGTTTATAAGAATATGGGCCTTTCCGAATGCACCCTCAAAAAGCTGATGACGCAGCCACGTTGTTTTGCCGGATCCGAGGTAGCCACCAAGGATCGTCAGCCGCAGCCGGCCATCGTCTGGCATGGCGATCATGAGGTGGGTCCGGCCCTGGCCTTGAACCGAGGGTCAAGCGGGTCAATGGGATGGCCCAGTTGCCGCGCGGCTTCTTGCCAGACCGCTTCAAGGTCAGGCAGGAGTGCTGTGCGGCCCGCAAAAGAAGACAGCGCAAAGCCCGGCCCGTGTCCGGGTGGGCGCGCCCTGAATCCATAGCCATTCAGAAGTTTGTTAAGGATCTGTGCGCGGCGCATTTGCAGGCGCAGTCTATCGCCCGCGTTATCAGCACCTGCGTCTGTCCAGTGGCCGGGACGTGTGGGAAATCCGCATGCGTTGCACATCTGACAATCTCATCTTTTGGCTGAGGGGGCAGCGCACGAGGTGCCGCCCCCTTGCCGGTTCAGATCACTTCGGGGCGCTTGTCGCTGTCGAAGGGGAAGCGTTTGCGGAAGTCATCCGCAATGGTGTTGAAATCTACCCATTCAACGCCAGAGTGACCGTTGATGTAGTCGATAAGACGCTCCAGCATCAGCAGGACCTGCGGACGGCCGGCAACGTCGGGGTGAATGGTGATCGGGAACACACCATACTCCATTTCGCGATAGACCCAGTCGAACTGATCCTTCCACAGTTGCTCGATGTCGCGCGGGCTGACAAAGCCGTGGCTGTTGGGTGCGTTTTTGATGAACATCATCGGCGGAAGGTCGTCCACATACCAGTTTGCGCCGATATCGACGAGGTCGATCTCTTTGCCGTGCTTCAGAGGATGCATCCATTCACCGGCAGTCTTGGAATAGTCGATCACATTCCATTCGTCGCCGACACGGGCATAGAATGGCTGGAAGTCACGATAACTTTGGCTGTGGTCGTAGGAAAAGCCATATTTACCCAACAATGACGCGGTCACGTTGGACATCTCCCACCAAGGGGCAACGTAACCCCTGGGCGCCTCGCCGGTCAGTTTCTTGATCAGTTCGATGGACTTGACCAAAACATCCTCTTCCTGAGAGGGGGTCATAGCAACCGGGTTTTCATGCAGATAGCCATGCGCGCCGATCTCGTGTCCGGCTTCGACGATCATGTCCATCTCTTTCGGGAATGTCTCGATCGAGTGGCCCGGGATGAAAAACGACGTACGCATTTCGTACTTCTTGAACAGGCGCAGAAGGCGCGGCACCCCTACCTCGGTCGCGAAGATACCGCGCTGGATGTCGTTGGGTGAATCACCCCCGCCATAGGAACCAATCTGGCCCGCCACAGAGTCGATATCAGTGCCGAAAGCACAGTAGATTTTCTTGGTCATTGGTCGGTCTCCTCTTTGTTATTTCAGTCGGTGTCGGGGCGGGACTAGCCGCGGATGATCTCTTCGCAGCCCAAGGCTGCAGCCAGCAAGTTGGTATCCTGACCGGTGGGGGCCGACAGCAAGAAGCCTGTCGGCATGCCATCGGCATCTGTGCCGTTGGGAATGGAAACACCGCACCAGTCCAAGAAATTTCCTAAAGAGGTGTTACGCAGTGTCAGCCCGTTGTGGCGGAAGAACACCTCCTGATCCGCTTCGAGTGGGCCGATCTCCATAGCTGTGGTGGCCGTAGTCGGGCACAGCACGATCGAACTGCCGATCCGCGCCGCAGTCGATGCCATGGTGCGCATCCTGGCTTGTTGAAGAACTAGAACATCAACTGCAGTCATGCTTTCGGCCAGTCTGATGCGTCGCACGACGCGGGAGTCCATCTGCGCGGCTGCGGGACCGCGCACCTTATCGAGGTGCAGGACCAGCGCTTCTGCGCCGGCCAGAAAACCATGCCGTGCGATCAGGTCGCTCAGTTCCGACAGTTCGGGAAGCGAGATGCGCTTGATCCTTGCACCCGCAGCCTCGAGCCTGGCGACAGTAGCGTCGAAATTGGCCGCAACACCGGGCGCAAGCCCATCTAGCAGGATCTCGTCTGGAATGACGAAGGACAGAGTCTCGGGCTGTGCTGACTGTGCTTCGGGAGTGTCCCTGCCGCGCAGCACAGCGTCGAACAGCGCGCAATCGGCAACAGTGTGAGCCAGTGGACCGATCGTGTCCAAGGATTTCGCCAGGGGATAAACCCCCTTCATGGGGTAGCGTCCCGTCGAGGTCTTGTAGCCCACCACGCCATTAAAGGACGCCGGAATACGGATTGATCCTCCAGTATCCGAGCCCATAGAAATGGGGACGATCCCGGCTGATACGACTACACCAGAGGCCGATGATGACCCGCCGGGGCTACGTCTTTGTCCGGCCGGCGCATTCACGTTGCGCGGCGTGCCGTAATGCGGGTTGAGACCGATACCCGAATAGGCGAACTCAGTCATGTTGACAGTGCCGGTCGTGATCATCCCAGCCCTGTGTGCTGTGGCGATCACCTGTGCATCGGCCGTCGCAGGCGCATCGGTCTTGGTGACGATGGCCCCTGCGGTGGTCACGCGGCCCTTCAGGTCAAAAAGGTCCTTCCATGCCACCGGCACACCGTCCAAAGGGCTGGCAGGCAGCCCGGACTTGAACCGTAGGCGTGATGCCTGCGCTTCGGCGATGGCGCGTTCGCGCGTGGTTTCGATATAGATCGCATTGTCGCCGTGCCGCTCAATGCGGTCATAGACTTCCTCGGTAAGGCTTACAGGATCAAGTTTCCCCGATCGTAGCCCCTCTGAGATATCTTGTGCCGTAATTAGCGTCATTGAGGTGCCCCTAGTGGTCGATTACAGTTGCACTGTCGGATTTCCACGCTACGAACGCGCGTCCTCCTGCTTTGAGCCTGTCGCGATACTTGTCCACGTGCCCTTCGACATTGATCTGTTTGCCGTCTGCAAAGCGCACGATCATATGCATGATATGGCCGACAATCTGCAGCCTTTCGATGGTGCAAGGGATGGTGTTCGAGCCAAAGCTGGTGCGCATTTCGTCTTCGGGCACGTCGGCGGGCACCAAGTCCACGGCCTCGGCGGGCAGGATGATGCTCATTTCGCGACCTTCATGGGCGTCAATTCCCGCGCGGTTCGCGCCGGCCAGGAGGCCAAAGGCTGTTTGCAAGATCACACTTCCATCTTGCTGGCCTTTGACGGTTCCTGGCAAAATCGTGTTAGAGCCGATGAAGCGAGCGACAAACTGGCTGCTCGGGCGCGTGTAAAGCTCGCGCGGGGGACTGACCTGTTCAATGCGGCCTGCGTTCATCACAACAATCCGGTCGGACAAGGCCAGAGCCTCTGACTGGGCGTGGGTCACGAAGACGAAGGTGATCCCAAGATCGCGTTGCAGAAGTTTAAGCTCGTTCTGAATGCTCTTGCGCAGGTTCGCGTCAAGTGCGCCGAGGGGTTCATCCAGCAGCAGGATATCAGGTTCTACCACTAACGAGCGCGCCAGCGCGATGCGCTGACGCTGACCGCCGGACAGGCGCGCAGTTGGCATTTCCGAAATCTCGATCAGGCCGAGTTTTTCAAGTATCTGGTCAACCTTTCGGTTGGCTTCGGCGCGCGGCATGTTCTTGACCTCAAGGCCGAACAGCACGTTCTGGCGCACGTTCATATGCGGAAAAAGCGCATAGTTCTGAAAGATCATGGATGTGGGGCGCTTCTCGGGGAGCTGGTCGTTCACACGCTTGCCGCGGATCATCAGATCGCCAGATGTGACCGTTTCAAACCCGGAAATCATCCGCAGGGTCGTTGACTTGCCACAGCCGGACGGGCCAAGGAACGCAATGAATTCCCCTTTCTCGACGTCCAAATTGAAGTCGATGACGGCCGGTGTTCCATTGTCATAGGTCTTGTAGACGTTTGTGAGCTGAAGATCATAGGCCAAGGGAAAAACGTCCTGTTCCTGAGAAAAGGGAAGGGGGGGGTTCAGCCGGACGGGCCGACTGAACCAAGGTCGGTTTAAGCGGAGAGGAATTCGTCCCACTTCTGGATCAGCAGGTCGTACTCATCCGGCCACTGGTGCCAGTAGGCCACGTTCGCTGCGCGCTCTTCCAACGATCCGCCATCGCGCAGATCGCCTTCCTTAATGCCACGCTCGGGTGCACCGACCCAAGGCTTACCCTCGTACCAGAAGGCATATTTGTCCGCATCCATAACGTTCTTCACGTTTGTGGTAGGCGAGTAGTAGCCCTGCTCGGACACGGCGATGGCGGGCGGGCCAGACAGCCAGTAATCGGCATAGGCCGCAACCGCTTCGAGGTTCGGTGAGGTCTTGAGCGGGGCAACCCCGATCGCCCAACCGCGGTAGCCGCTCTTCATCGTGGCATAGGAGCATTCGACCCCCTGTGCCTTAACAGCCATGACGGCAGGCTGCCAAGCGTCCGCGATGACCATCTCTCCCGATGCCAGCAAGTTCACCAGTTCGCCGAAGTCGCCCCAAAGCGCGCGGAACTGTCCTTCCTTCTTCTTGGAAATCAGGAATTTTGCAGCTTCTTCGATAGTGGCCGCATCCGGGTTGCCAGGGTTTGACACTTCGAGAAGACCTAGTTCGTTCATGGCCATGACGGCTTGGCCAAAAGCGATCAGAGGGTCGACGTTCAGACCTGTCTTCCCTTTAAACTTGGGGTCGAACAGTGAAGACCAGTTTGAGGCTTCTTCCGCATCCACCAGATCAGGACGATAGCCGATGGAGTCGTAGTTGTAGACCGTCGGCACCATGTTCAGGCGTGTCTGGCTTTCGTCTTCCCAAATTTGGCCGACGATTTGCTGGTTCAGCGCCCAGCGGTCGGATGGCTTGGTGAAGGTTTCGCGGATTCCCTCCCAGTTTTTCAGATCAGAGGCGGCGACAGGTGCCAGCTTGTCCGTGGCGACCATCGCGGCAAGACGCTCGCCGATGATTTCCCAGCAGTCATATGCGTCGGTGCCGGAAAGAATTTCTGTTTGTGTATTGGGGAAGATGTCCGCCTTGCCGCTGACTGAGCCGACACCGGATTTTTCCTTGAAGTCGTTCAGAATACGTTCCTGTACGGTCACCGAAAGGCCCACGGTCCGCAGTTCCTGGTTAGCCAGGTTCGCGGCGAAGGCCTGCTGTGCGCCAAGGAAAGGCATTCCGCCTGCCGCCAGCGCTGCGGTACCCGCAGTGGTTTTTAGAAAGTTACGTCTTGAGAAATTTGAGTGTGTCACTTTTCTTCTCCATGTTGAGGCCGTTTCGTCTTTAGAAGTCGGGAAGTGAGCCTTCCCTTGCGTGTTCAGTAGCGCCCGACCATAAGCCCACCGTCCACGGTAATTACCTGACCCGTCAGATACCTTGCGGCGTCTGACGCGAGGAATGCCACGACATCCGCGATATCATCCGGTAGCCCGATGCGGCCCAGCGGAACGATATCGCCCACCGTTTTCGCGCCCTCGGGTCCAAGGGAGTGTTTTTCTGACAAAAGCTGTGCGGTTCGGATGTATCCCGGCGCGACACCATTCACCCGCACGCCGTTTCGTCCCAGTTCAACCGCAAGGCCGCGGACGAGGCCGACTACTCCCGCCTTGGCCGAAGAGTAATGCACATGCTCGTCCCAGCCATAGGCGACACCCATGATCGAGGAGAGGCAGATGATCGCGCCGCCGCCACGTGCCTTCATACCGGGCACGGCAGGACGAATGACGCGAAACATCCCCTTGAGATCGATGTCAAAAGTGTGATCCCATTTTTCGTCGGTCAGTTGTTCCAGAGGGACACGGTGCGCGATCCCGGCATTGGCGACGATCGTGTCTATCTTGCCAAAGCGAGTTTCGATGTCTTTGACCACCGCATTGGCGCGATCTGTGTCGCGCACGTCGAGATGCTGGAATTCCGCCTCGCCCCCAGCCTTGCGGATCTCCTGCACAACGCTGCGGCCATCGTCCTCAAGAACGTCGGTAACGATGACATGATCTCCGCGTGCCGCAAGAGCCTTGGCCGTGGCGCGCCCGATGCCAATCCCGGCGCCCGTGATCAATGCAATTGATGTCATAGCATTACGTCTCCTGAATTGGGTGAAAGGGTCTGACCCACATAGATGCGCGCCGCGTCTGAACACAAAAATGCAACGGTTTCGGCGACATCTTCGGGTTCTCCGAAATGGCCCAGTGGAAGTTCGGCGGCCTTTGCCGCACGCCACTCCTCTGAAAGAGAGCGCACAAGCGGTGTGTTGATCGGACCCGGTGCGACCGCGTTGATGCGAACGCCCTGAGTTGATACCTCGCGAGCCAGCGCCTTTGTCATGCCGATGATCCCCGCCTTCGCCGCGGAGTAGTGGACCAGTTCGATCCCGCCGATTTGACCAAGCTGCGAGGCCATGTTGACCACGCACCCTGATTTCCGGACAAGCATGTGGGGCAGGACCGCGCGGGTACACAGGAACGCGCCGCGTAGATGCACTGCAATCATGCGATCGAAGTCGACAGTGTCTAGATCGGCAAAACGCGACTGGTGCACATGGCCCGCATTGTTGACCAGATGGGTCGGCGTTCCAAATTCCGCCATACATGCCTCGACCATGCGGGCCACGTCCGCCTCTTGCGAGACATCCCCTTGCACCGCTAGGCCACCGACCTTGGCTGCCGCCTCTTTCGCGGCCTCTCCGTTGTAGTCGTTGACCACCACATTGTAGCCCAGCCCGCCAAGCTTAGTGGCAATGGCAAGGCCGATGCCCGATCCTGCCCCAGTGACGATCACCGTATTCATGCGATGTCTTCCTGCATTGCCATTTTCTTGGCCCGCCGCACGCTCAGGCCCATCAGGATCCCGTAGACCGCCAGTAGCGCGAACGAAAACAGGGTCGTCATCACACCGAAGGCGAAGATGTTCGGATGGATTTCGACCGAGAAAGTGCCGTAAATAGCGAGTGGCAATGTCTGGTCGCGTCCCGACGCGAAGAGCGTGCGCGGGAATTCATCAAAGCTGAGGGTGAAGGCAAAAAGCATTGCCGACAGAACGCCCGGGAAGATTAGTGGGAAGGTCACTTTGCGAAACGTCGTGATAGGCGAGACACCCAGCGACCATGACGCTTCCTCGACGGAGCCGTCAAAGCGGTTGAGGATCGCAAGCATCACGAGAAAGGCGAAGGGGAAGGTATAGACCACATGCGCCAGAAAGGCCGTGCTCCACCAGTGCCGCTCGATCCCGATGACATTGTTGGCCAGAAGCGAGGTCCCAAGGCCGGTCAGAACCCCAGGCACCATCATTCCAAGAACGATCAGGTAAAACACCACGCCCGCGCCGCGGAACCGTTTGCGGAAGGCCTGTGCCGCCATGACACCGAGAATAGTTGCTGTGACCATAGTCATGAAGGCCAGTGTCAGCGAGCGCACCAACGCTTCACCGACGGGCAGGGGGGCGATCCTGGATGGCGGGGTCAAGCCGAACAAGTGCCGGTACCAGTAGGTGGACCATTCGATGATCGGAAACTGCGGACCACCTTCGGGACCCTGCTGGAACGACAGGATGCCCAGCACGATGAAGGGTCCATAGAGGAATAGGATGAAAAAGCCGACATAGACGGCGAGGATTGGTTTCAGAACCTTGGATTCCATCGCTCAAATCTCCCGTTTCAGATCGACGATACGCAGGAAACCAGCCACCACGATGCCCAGCAGGATTGTCAGGATTACCCCGACTACCGACGCCATGGCCCATTTCAGCGATCCCACTTGGGTCACAATGATGTTGCCCAGCAGGTTCACCTTGCGTCCGGACAGCGCGCCGGAGGTTGCGAATTCGCCTAGTACCATCACGCTGACGAAGATGGCACCGACGACGACACCGGGCAGGCTGAGCGGAAAGATGATCTTCCAGAAGATCCGCCCGAACCCTGCGCCCAGATCGCGCGCGGCCTCAATGATGTTGCGGTCGATACGGCCCAGCATGAAGGCAATAGGGCCCACCATGAAGACAACGTAGATTTGAGTCATGCCGATGATGACCGAGAGTTCGGAGAACAGCAGCACCTCGATCGGCGTGTCGATTAAGCCAAATTTCTGGAGGATGATGTTAATCGCCCCTTCCTTGCCCAGCATAGGTCGCCACGCCAGCACTCGGATCAGGAATGAGGTCCAAAACGGGATGACGCAGAGCACCAGAAGCACGGTCGAGACTGTCTTGCTCTTGACCAGCAGACCCACGTAGAGGGCCGCAGGATATCCGATAACGAAGGTCAGGGTAAGTACGATCAGCCACAGCCGGATCGTGGTCCAGAGCGCGCCAACATAAGCCTCGGAGGCGAAGAAGTTCCGCCAGCTGTCCAAGGTCAGGGTCGAGTTGATTGAAAAAGTTGTCTGGGTCCAGAAGGAGACGTAGACGATCATCATAATCGGTGCGACCAAGAACAGGATCATCCACACCACGCCGGGCGCAAGCAGCCGGAAGGTGTTCTTCGTTTCCCTGTTGGTGCTTGCAGCACTCATCTTGTAATCTCCTTGCCGAATACGATCGCTTGTGCAGGATCCCATGAGAGAATGTAATTTTTTCCGACGATAAGATCGCGCGGTTCGCCCAAGCTTAGATGATGATCAACCTCAACGGTCTTGTGGTCCGCGGTTTCGAACAGAAAGATGATGGACGATCCGAGGTATTCGCTTGCCAGATAGCGGACAGGCAGCGCAGGGCCGGGCAGATAGGAGCTATCTGTGTCGAATATTTGCGTCCGGTCGTACCGGATCGCATAAACATCAGTTTCGTTGGTCCGCGCCGACGCTACGGGTACTGCGCCGAAAGCACCCTCGAAGATTCCGTTTTTCAGGGTTCCTTCGAAGAGATTGAAACGATTGAGAAACAGCGCCACGTCCGAGATGCTCGGGCTGTCATAGATCGCGTCTGGCGTGCCGTATTGCACGATCCGGCCTGCGTCCAGCACCGCTACCCTGTCGCCCATCGCCAGCGCTTCTGTCTCGCTTCCCGTGACATGCAGGAAGGTCACGTCAAGTCTTTCGCGGATAGCGCGCAGTTCCATCTGCATCCTCTCGCGAAGGTTAGCGTCAAGTGCGCCCAGAGGTTCGTCCAGCAACACCAGTTTGGGCTGCATCACGAGCGTACGGGCCAGAGCCACGCGCTGCTTTTGTCCACCCGATATCTGATCCGGATTTCGATCTTCCAGACCAGATAGGCCAACCATGTCAATGGACTCCCTGACGCGATCCGTGATCTCGGCGTCAGACACCTTAGTCGCTCCATTACGAAGACCAAAGGCTATGTTCTCGAAAACGGTGAGATGCGGAAACAACGCAAAGTTTTGAAACACAAAGCCGATCCCGCGCTCATGGGCGGGTACATCGGTTATGTCACGCCCTTGGAACCAAATGCGACCTTCGTCGGGCGTTTCAAATCCGGCGATCACGCGCAGAAGTGACGTCTTTCCGGAACCTGAAGGCCCCAACAGTGCTATGTAGCTGTTATCCTCAGCTACGAAATCAATGCCTTCGAGCGCCGTCAGATTGCCATATCTGCGCGTCACTCCCTCCAGTCGGAATATGGGGTCGCTTTGCGTCATAGAGCCCTCTTCTTGTTGTGAATACGGACATCGTAGGCGCCGGACGACCCAAGGAGGGATGCTGCAACGATGCCTGAACACAAAATGTATAACGTATGAAATGACTGATTGAGCTTCATAGCAAGAGTCATCTTATCGCAAATATTCTGGAATTTTGCAATTTCAGGTAGTAATTATCGGAGAAATCGGGGAATTTCTCAAAAAAACTAACGCTTAAAGAGTGCAATAGTCATTTTTACACTCGGTTCAGATATTTTGGCAGCGACTCGTTTTCTGGGATCAGTGCTACGATCTTGAGCCGAGCCAGGCTCTTGTAGGACAGGATGCGCAAATGCTCTTTCAGATACTCGGTAGAGGCGCTTATTTGTCGTGATCCGATAAGATGGAAAAGGGTGCCGTATTGATCCAACGCCACCGTGTCCACGGGCAGGCCAAGATCGCTGAGTGCCTTGTCCATTGCGGACAAGAGCAGGCGATTGTTATTGATGATTTCCACTAACGCGCTGTTGGGGGCCTGACTTAGGCAGTAACGCATCAGCGCATCTTCAAGTTCGGCCGCGTCTTTTGCTTTGCCACTTTCGATCTGATCAGAGATACGCGCGATCTGCGAATGGTCTATGAAATCGGCCGCCATGCGCAAGGCTGCTGGCTCCATAATGCTGCGCAACTCGAATTTCTCGCGTAGTGTCCGGGCGGTGAGCGGCCCCGCGAGCCAATGCGAAGTTGCGCCCTTGCGCACCAGCCCACGTTCGTTCAGGCGGCTCAGGACATCCCGGGCGACAGTGCGGCTGACGCCGAGATGATTTGCCAGTTCGGTCTCAATCACCCGGAATTCACCGAATATCTGGCAGGCGGCGATCTCCGCTTCAACCTTATCATAGACCCGGAGCCATGTCCCCCGCACGGCCAACGCAGAGCGCGAGGTGGGTGGAATGTCGAAATCAAACTCTTCAAGTGCCTTTCGGATGGGTGTGAGGCTGGGCGATGGTTGTCCGACCAGGTAGCCACGCCCCCGGAACCGATGAATCAGGCCCTCGGCGCTCAGCATCCGTAGCGACGCCTGAACCGGGGCGCGGCTGGTCTGCATCAGCTTGGCGATCGGGCCTTCGATCAGAACAAGCCCGTTGGGCAAGCGGCCCGACACGATGTTGTGCCGCAATACCCGGCTGATGGTTTCGTATAAAGGCTCCTGACCTGGGCTATTGGGCATTGCGGTCATTGTGCTGCGGTTCCCAAGGTCGCGATAAAGCGGTTCCAAGCCCGCGCAGCATAGTTGTATTCGTCCATAACTGTATTCCACAACGCGATCCGACTGACCCGTTCGCGGTAGGCTCCGCCGGGCCGGCGCTGTCCCGTGCGTATCACAATCCTACCATCGGGCCCTTTCAGGTCGCATCGGGCGACATCCCCGTCATACCAATATCCCCATTCTTCGGGACTGAGGTATTCTCGTACACCTTCGGCATTTGTCATATAATGCCCTTGACGCGCCATCACGGCCCCCGCTGGACCGGCTAGCCACCAATTAAGGTAGTCATAGGCTATGTCCAATTGGCTGCCGGACAAGTGCCGCGCGAGAGAGGCGCCGCCGTGCCAAGCGCGATACCCTTCGCGGGGAACGCTTTCACAGAAGACGCCCTGCATATGCCCGAGATTGCCGTAGGAGGGGGACCACATGCTTTGAACTGAAACCCGGTCGGCGCGCACAAGCGCCTCGGCCTGGTCGGGCGACACCCAACTGCCGACAAAGAACCCCTGCTGCCGCAATGTCTCCAGCAGGGCCATGAGGCTGTCGATCTCGTCTACAGTCATGTTGCCGATATCCTGAAACGTCAGGTCACCGTTCGCCTCTGCAGCAAGAGCCGCATCAAAAATCCCGATTGCGGGCTCGTCCACAAGCGCGATCCTCCCGCGCGCCCGCCGGTCCAGAAGCCAGGCCCAGCTTGAGCCTTCGGGTCCTTCGTCCCCGAACAGGCGGCGGTCAAAGCCGAAACTGTCGACGTTATGGGCTGTCGGCAACATGCTGATCATTGGCATAGGTTGCTGGCCCAATGTGCCGTCCGGCTGGACATAGAGTTTGCGAACCGGGGCGTCGCCATGGCCGTGCCAGGTGTATTTGCTGATGCCACCGGCCTTGGCGAGATCGCCGATATTGTCCCATTGCCGGATCCGTCGCGTGTCTATCGGCTGTAACGCGCCCCAGTACCAGACGATGTCCAAATTATGAAAGCACTGCTCATAGATGTCGTAGTTCAACGGGTCCATGGCCGCCCGGTGCTGACAGGTCAGGAAGTCGAGGGACTCGTGCTGGATATCGAAGCCAAGGTCCGCCACGGCCAGTTGCCTCACTTCTTCCAGCAGGGTGACATCGGTGCCGCGCACACGGAGTACCCGCCGTTTCACTTGTGCAGGTGCAGCGAGCTTATGGGAATGACGCAGATTGGCAGGCATGGAGGGCGGTCTTCTCCCTTTGAACGTGCCGAACATCGGCAACTCGAATGCGTCATCAGGCCCTAAAGAGGCCTGTCGCGCAAGTCAGCATCGCGGCTACTGCTGCCCCCCTCGGCGCATTGGACCGGCGCCCGCTGTGGACGCGGGGCGCCGGACTTGCTGTCCAATGCCTTCAGCCCAGATGCGCGCGGACCTCGGCCAGCATCTTTTTGCGTGTGGCACGGGCTGCTAGGGCCTCGGCCATGTCAACTTTTCGGAACTTGACCGGCGTGTGCGGTTGCAGCTGTCCGATCAGATCCATATCAGCCGAAATGATCGCCCCGAGCGTGAAATAGCCACCACCTGAGACTGCGTCACGGTGCAGAACTATGGGTTCCAGCCCACCAGGGACCTGAATCGAACCGTAGGAATAGCAACCATCTACTATATTTGACGGATCGGCGCCCGCGCCGAATGGCTGTTCACGCGCCACGAATTCCAGAGGTTTGCCGCCTTTGAAGCGGTATCCCATGCGGTCTGCCTCAAGCGCCACGGCCCAGTCGTCCGCAAAGAAACCTTCCTGAGCGGCAGGGGTCAAGCGGTGCCAGTAAAGTCCTGGCAGAACGCGCAACTCTGCAGGTTTACCGGGCAGGCGACGCAGTTTCGCGGGAACGCTCAGTTCCGGTTCGATCATATCCGTCTCACCTAGCGGGATCACGTCGCCAGCTTGAATGTTGCGACCTTCGAATCCGCCGAGGGCGCCGATCGGATAGGTCGAGCGGCTGCCAAGGGCAGGGGGCGTGTCGATGCCGCCACTGATGGCGATATAGGCCCGCGCTCCTGACTTGAGAAAATCGAAGCTTAACGTTTGGCCTGCCTTCACTTCGAAGGCGGTCCAACCATCTTGCACCACACCATCGACCTTGGGCGGTAGGTCCGCGCCCGTCACGGCGACAAGGACGTCTTTTTCGAACGTTAGGGTGGGGCCCATGAAAACGGCCTCAAGCCCTGCGGCGCCTTCTGGGTTACCCACCAACATGTTCGCGACGCGTAAGGCAAAGCGGTCCATCGCACCGCCCATCGGAATGCCAAGGTGGAAATATCCTGGGCGGCCCAAGTCCTGGATCGAGGTCGACAGTCCGGGATTAATGACTTTAAGCGACATTGAGCGCCTCCATCAGCTTGGCGTTGGTGCCGGGCATGTCCGCATTGAAGGCATCAAGATCGAAATCGACCTCGGCGATCCGCGGCAGGTAGGTGTCTGCCTCGACCTCGGCCAAGATGCGGTCGTATTCGCCGCGGTCGATCGGCTTCCACTTCACGATGTCACCTGGTTTGAAGAAGACCATGAAATCGTTTAGGTAACTTTGCTTCAGTTCGGGATCGAAGATCGGCATCGGGGTCACGCCAAACATCTGATAGCCGCCGGCGCCCCGCACCGAGTAGATGCATGAGAAGCAGCCGCCATAGCCCACCGTAAGTTTAGGCGTGTCCGTGCGAGGCCGCAGGTATTTGGGCACCTGAAGCTGTTTTTCGCGTTCGACCAACTGATAGAGAAAGGGTAGCCCCGCCACAAAGCCCACCATCGACACGAACCACGGCTGCGAATGATGCGCCTCGATGAAGGCTTCCACACTGTCGAAGCCGTTGATCCTGGCAGCATAGTCGAGGTCTGTTCCCGATGGGTCTTGATGGCGCTCGCGGAACCGCATCAAGGTCTCATGCGTCCAGGGATCCTGATAGTAGACGGGAATTTCGATGATCCTGGTCCTCAGGCGTTTTTCAGCGTCCTCTGCCCGGTGTTCGAGTTCCTTGACCTTTTTCATCATCTCGTCGGGGGAAATGACATCGGGGTCGAAACGGACCTGGAAGGACGCGTTCGCGGGACAGATTTCTGTCACGCCCTTGATCTTGGCGTCACGCACAGCGTTGCTCATCGACAGGGATTTGAAAAACGCGTCCAGCGACATTTCATCGTCCATCTCGACATAGATGTGTTCGTCGCCACCATAGGTATAGCGTGTCTTCACGATTTGCCTCCTGTGATTAGTGGATAGGTTTGAGATTGCCCGCAGCCAGCCAAGGTTCGAGCCATTGCGTATGGAAATCGTCCGCCCGCACGGATGCATCGCGCGCTAACGCAAGATGCAGGGCTTTGGTTGTCTTGAGGCCGCCAATCTCCAACCCTTCCAGAGCGGTGATCAACAGGGCAATGGCTGTTTCACGGTTTTTGCCATGCACGATCAGCTTGCCCAGAAGCGAGTCGTAGAACGGTGGCACTTGGTAGCCGTCGTAAAGGAAGTGATCGAAACGTATGCCCTCACCCTCGGGGATGCGCAGACCGCTGACCTGTCCGGGGAAGGGCAGGAACTGCATCATCGGGTCTTCAGCGTTCAACCGGACCTCAATGGAGTGACCTGTGCGGGTGATGTCCTTTTGTGTTCGGCGCAACTTGCCGCCGCCCGCCACATGGATCATCTCTTGCACGAGATCGGTGCCGGTCAGCATTTCTGTGACCGGATGCTCCACTTGGATGCGGGTGTTCATCTCGATGAAGAAGAACTCCTTGGTTTCGCTGTCATAAAGGTATTCCAGCGTACCAGCGCCAACGTAATTCACGGCCTTGGCCAGAGCCACTGCGGTATCGCACAGTTGAGAGCGAGTTGTTTCGTCGAGACAGGCGGCGCCGGCTTCTTCCCAGACCTTCTGGCGTCGTCGTTGCATGGAACATTCACGCTCGAAATAGTGGACGGCATCATTCCCGTCGCCCATGATCTGTACTTCGATGTGGCGCGGTGATTTTATCGCACGCTCCAGATACAGACCTCCATCCCCAAAAGCCGCTTTAGCCTCGGCCTGCGCCTGCGGTGCCATTTTACGCAGTTCTTCTTCGGTCTGAACGATACGGATGCCTTTGCCGCCGCCACCCGCAGCAGCCTTGATCATCACAGGGTAGCCAAGTGAGGCAGCCACGGTCGCGGCATCCTCCACAGTATCCAGCCGCCCCCTTGAGCCCGGCACCACCGGCACGCCCGCAGCTTCCGCAGCCTGCCGCGCTGCTACTTTGTCGCCCATCCGGTCGATGGTTTCAGCCGAGGGACCCACAAAGGTGATACCCGCCGCATCCAGCGCGCGCACGAATCCTGCATTTTCTGCCAGAAAGCCGTAACCAGGATGAACCGCATCCGCATGGGTTGCCTTTGCCGCCGCCACCACTGCGCCGATGTTCAGATAGGATTGCGCCGCCTGGGCGGGGCCGATGCACACGGTTTCATCCGCCATCCGCACGGCCAGCATGTCAGCGTCGGCCTCAGAATGGGCCTGGATGGTATGGATTCCCATTGCCTTTGCCGCGCGGATTATACGCACCGCGATTTCACCACGGTTGGCAATCAGCAAGCGTTCGATGGGCATGTCTCAGGCCTCAAGCTCAGCGAGGGGCTCGCCTGCGCTGATCGCCGCGCCATCCTCGGCCATGTAACCCTTGAAGGTGCCCGATGTCTCTGCCTTGACTTCGATGAAGGTCTTCATCACCTCGATCAGTCCGATTATGTCACCGGTTGCGACAAGATCGCCCGGCTTTTTGAACACCGGTTCGCCCGGTGCAGCCTGAGTGTAGAATGTGCCGGGAACGGGTGAAAGAACCTGCGCCATGTTGGTCTCCTGCTTGAATTATGCGATCAAAGGGTTTTTGCTATTTCTGCCGCCGTGGCGATGCGGATGCCTGCGTCCTGTAGGCCAGCCCGGATGGATTGCCCCATGACCAGCGCCCCCGGTGTGTCGGAGTGAAAACAAATCGATTCAAATGCGATGTCGATCTCGTCGCCCTCGACGGTGGTAACCTTGCCTGTCTTGCAAGCCTTGACGCATTTTGCAGCGATCTGTTCTGGATCCGAGCGGCCAACCTGCCGTCGGAATACTATGGATCCCGAATTGTCATAATCGCGGTCGGCGTAGAATTCGCGGATCACCGGATGGCCGGCCCGCTTGGCCGCGGCATAGGTTTTGGAGATTCCCATGCAGAACAGCAAAGAGTCGGGACTGGTGGCTTGGAGCGTGTCGACCAGCATTTCTGATAGATCCTCGTTCGCTGCCGCCTCCATGTAAAGCGCGCCATGCAGTTTTACGTGCTGCAGTGGGGCACCATAACGCCGCCCGAATTCGCGAATGGCCCCGATCTGGTAGATGATATCGTTTATCAGTTCGGCCACATCCGTCTTGATGTACCGCCGTCCGAAACCCTGAAGATCGGCATAGCCCGGATGCGCCCCAAGACCGACGCCATACGCCTGTGCGAGCTTCACCACGCGATCCATTGAGTTCGGATCGCCCGCGTGAAAGCCTGCGGCTATATTCGCGGAACTGATGATCTGCATGATTTCGTCGTCTGGCGCGTCGCCAAGCACCCATTGGCCGAAACCTTCGCCCATGTCGCAATTCAGATCGACTGCTTCTTTCATGGTCAAGTCCTTCTGTTGGTATGGGCCATACCATCGCATCCCAAGACAAAATTGATATTTCATTTTTTCATTGATGCATTATCGAGTTTTCAGATAATGATCAGAAGTTACTGCCTGACACTGTGAGTAAGCTTATGAATTTCAAGCACTTGAAGTACTTTGTCGCGACGGCGGACACTGGGCAGGTCAGTCGTGCGGCCAAACTTCTGTCCATTTCGCAATCTTCCGTGACAGGATCAGTGCGTGAACTTGAGGCAATTCTGGGCGTCACGCTTTTCGAGCGGCGGGCGCAAGGCATGGAATTGACCAAGGCTGGGCGCGAATTTCTGCAGGTGGCGCGTGATATCCTGGAAAAGGTGGATGCCGCACATCAGATCGATCGTGGCGAGTCGGATATCGGCGGAGCGCTGACAGTTGCGGCTACCTATACGGTCATCGGCTACTTCCTTCCCTATCATCTAGGTCGTTTGTCTCAGCTCTACCCGCGCATGGAAATACGGATCGTCGAGTTGAACCGCCAAAGCATTGAGGAACAGCTGTTGCGCGGCCAGATTGACATGGCCGTCGCGCTTACCTCCAATATCAACCGCGAGGGGATCGAAACGCTGACGCTGCTAAAATCACCCCGGCGTGTCTGGGTGCCCGCCGGTCACCCTTTCTGTGATGGCGGAGAGGTGCCGTTGAGCCGGATCGCGCAGGAGCCCTACGTGATGCTGACCGTGGACGAAGCGGCTCATTCGAGCATGAAATACTGGAACCGCTACAATGCCCATCCGAACATCAAGCTTCGCACCTCTTCTGTTGAGGCCGTGCGTTCGCTTGTCGCCAACGGGCAGGGGGTCACGATTCTGTCGGACATGGTATATCGCCCTTGGTCACTGGAGGGGCGGCGCATCGAAACAGTGTCCACGGATGTTGAGGTGCCCACGATGGATGTGGGCCTTGCCTTCAATCGTGCCACGGCGCTGACTCCTGCGATGAAGGCGCTCAAGTCGTATTTTTCCTCTGCCTTCCTGTCTCCCAAGCTGCAATTCTGATCGACCAGCACTTGTGCGGTGCCAGTGTATCGACGATAGACTCTCCGCCATGACCGATGGAAACGAAGCAATGGTGCGGCACACGTCCGGCTTTCTGAAAGCCGTGGTATGATTGTTGGTCTCGGTCTCATTGCTCCGTTTTTTATCTATATATTTGCGGGCGTTGCTGCTCAGATCCTACTGCGCCATGGAGCTGAGCAGCAGCGCTGGCTGGATGCATTCATTTTCTACCTAGCGCTGCCTGCCTTGCTATTTCAATCCGTGCGTGTGGTGCCACCTAGTGCTGCGAGCCTGTTCGCCTTCCTGGCTGTGACGACAGCGATGACCGCAATGATGTTTCTGCTTGGCTGGCTGATCGGGCGAGGAAACACGACGGGTGATCATCCGGCCGTATTCGGTTTGGCGGCAAGCTACTCAAATATTGGCTACATGGGGCCAGCTTTGACCGTTGCGGTCCTTGGTCCGGCGGCTGGAGCGCCCGCGGCTTTTATCTTTTGCGCCGACGTGCTGCTGATCTTCACAATCTGGCCCGCAATGATCGCCAGCGGGTCACGAGGATCGGTGCGCATTGTGCAGTCGCTGAAAAAGGTCGTGACGCATCCTTTTATTCTGGCCACGCTAGCGGGGCTGCTGTTTGCTAGAACCGGCTGGACGCTACCTATTTTTCTGGACACGCCCTTAACCGGATTTCAGCATGCTGCGGCGCCCGCAGCGCTGTTCTCACTTGGGCTTACGCTGGCGCGCAATCGGGGGGGGCAGATGGGAGCCCGGCTTGGGGCCTGTCTTGGGATCAAGCTGGTCGGTCACCCGGTCGCTGTGGCGTTGGCCTTTACGCTGGTGTCCGGCTTTGACCCGCTCTGGGTCGCAACGGCCATCATCATGGGTGCCTTACCCCCTGCTGCGAATGTCTACGTCATGGCGCGGGCGGAAGGCATCAGTGTTCCCCTTGCTGCCCGCACTGTCCTTTTCGGCACTGCCTTTTCAGCGATCTCGCTGCCTGCTGTCATTTCGTTGCTTGCCTGAGTGGGGCGCAGTGCGACGAACAGTAGCTTTTCAGTGTAGCGAGTGCCTTCCTACACTACCAAGATGACTTCAGCCACGAGAGGGCGAGCCGTCGGTCGTCTCTGGGACCTTCGATAGGGGCAAGGGATCATTTGGCTGGCTGTGTTCGGCAAAATCATTCGACGCAAGCCTTTTCGGTGGCTAGCATGGATCAAGGCTAAGTGATGCTTGAGCCATGGCCATACCTTTCATCCCGACTGCAGGCGTCATGGGCGAAGTTTTGGATGCGGAAAGGACGAGCAATGTGTGATGCAACCAAGAGCGGAACTGCAATTCCGACGGTTCTGATTAACAATGATCGCACCCGCGTGACGCAGTGGTATTTTCCCAAGCGTGGCGACAACACAGGGTGGCATAGGCATGCCTATGACTACGTGGTCTTGCCCGTTCAAGATGGGGTGCTGGAAATCAAGGATGCAGAAGGCGCCGTCTCCCGGTCAGAGCTGACGGCTGGTGAGCCATACTTCCGCGATCTTGGCGTGGAGCATGATGTGCTTAGCGGCAACGATGAAGGATTTGCCTTCATTGAAGTGGAATTTCTGGACAGCGCCAAGGTCTAGCAGATGTGAATTCCAAACTTTTGTGCGCAAATCGCCTATTTCGTCTAGGCGCATAGGGTAGGGTTAAACGAAAGATGCAAGGGTCGGCGTTCGCGATGAGCCGCCCTACAGGAGGAAAGGATGTTTTTTTCTACCGACCACTGTGATGCCATCGACAAGAACAAAGTATGGTCTCGGACGATTTCGGAAACCTATTTTCCGCTCTCCGTTGAATGCCAGAATCCCATGCGTTTCAGGGGCTCTCTGAAGTCTTGGGGGCTTGGCGTGATGGGGCTTTCCGAGATGGAATGCGACAGCGTTATGTACCGCCGCAACAAGAGCCATTTCAAAGAAGAAAAAGACAACAGTCTGCTGATCACGATCCCCCATGTCGCCGAGGTGCATTTTCATCAGGCATCGCGCCAAACAAGCTGCGCGCCAGGCGGTTTTTTGGTCGAACAGGGAGACATGCCCTACGAGTTCTCGCACAGCCAGCGCAACAAACTCTGGGTGCTGAAGGTTCCCACGGCCAGCGTGCAGTCGCGTGTCGGGCCGACGGAACGGCTAAGCGCATTGACCTTTGATGCGCGGTCCGGGATCGGTTCTTTTTTCGTAGGTGCCGTGCGGAACACTATTGAAAGCATCGATGTCATCAACGATGCCGCCCGCGAAATGGCCGGACAACATCTGCTGGATCTACTTTGTCTCTCAATGCGTAGTGATGACCGCATCCTGGACAGTTCGATTTCGACAATCCGTGCCGCCCACCTCCAGCGCGCCGAACAGTTCATACGCGACAATCTCGCGAACCTGAACCTAGGACCGCAGTTGGTTGCGGAATCCTGCGGCATATCCCTGCGGTACTTACAGGGGCTGTTTGCTGAAAATGATTGCTCCGTTGCCGGCTATATTCGGGACAAGCGGCTGACACGGTGTCACGAGACGCTGGAAATGGTGCATGACACCTCCACCATGGCGCAGATCGCGCACAAATGGGGCTTCTACGATCAGGCCCAGTTCTGCAAACACTACCGTAACAGGTTTGGCTGCACGCCGACCGACACGCGCAAGAAGAGGCGGTTGGCGGCGCTAGTTCGCCCCGCCTGATAACCAAAGTTCCATGTAAATCGAGCGCCCATGCTGCGGGCGAATAGCGTCGCATGCCCAGCGCCTGGTGTGTGTCAATTAAGGATAGGGAAAGCAGATGGCAAAGACGAGAGTCGCAGTAGATGTCGGCGGTACCTTCACCGACGTCTGTATTATGGACGAAGAGACCGGACAAATCCGGATCGAAAAGACACCTTCAACGCCGGACGACCCCATGCGCGCCATCATGACGGGTGTTTCCGACGCCAAGGTGGACCTCTCTGAAGTGACGATGTTTTCGCACGGGACCACGGTTGCCACGAATGCGCTGATCACCCGTAAGCTACCGCGCGTGGCCATGGTTTGCACCGAGGGGTTTCGCGATGTGGTAGAGATACGCCGCTCCAACAAGGAAGATCTGTGGGACACCTACAAGGATGTAGCCAAACCCTATATCCCCCGCCGGGACCGTTTGACCGTTAAAGAGCGCGTGGACGCAGCCGGAAAGATCCTCCAGAAGCTTGACGAGGAGGAAGCGCGCCGTGTCGCCACGATCCTGAAAAAGCGCGACGTCAAGGCAGTCGCGGTGTGTTTCATCAATTCATATGTAAACGGTGAAAACGAAGTTCGCATGCGCTCAATCCTGCGTGAGCTCATGCCTGATGTGCACATCTCTATCTCGTCCGAGATCATGCCTGAGATATTTGAGCATGAGCGGTTTTCGACAACGATGGTCAATGCGGTCGTATCGCCTGTGGTTGTCGACTACGTCTCGCGGCTCAGCGACAAGCTGGCGGAAGGTGGATACAACCGTGACCTTCTTCTGCTGCACTCTGGTGGTGGGGTGATGACGCCTGCCAGCGTCAAGGATTTCGCGGCGCGCCTGGCTGGATCTGGCATCGCGGCGGGGGCCATCGCCAGCCGATTCATCGGTAATCTGTGCGGCTATGAGAACTCCATCGGTTTCGACATGGGCGGCACCAGCACGGATGTGTCGCTGACATACCGGGGCGAATCCACAGTGACCAAGGATTGGTATATCGAATACGGCTACCCGATCCGGTTTCCTAGCATCGAGGTGCTGACCATTGGGGCCGGCGGAGGCTCTCTTGCCTGGAAGGACGAGGGCGGATCGCTGCGCAACGGGCCGCAATCTGCCGGGGCCTATCCAGGGCCTGCATGTTACTCCAACGGGAACGAGGTGGCGACCAACAGCGATGCCAACGTGGTTCTTGGCCGACTTGGCTACAGCCTAGCCGGGGGAGACATCACGCTTGATCCTGCGCTGGCCGAAAAGGCGGTGCTCGAGACTGTGGCAGAGCCTTTCGGCATGGAGCTTCACGAGGCGGCCGAGGCGATCATTGATGTTGCCAACGCCAATATGGCCAACGCCGTGCGCCTTCTGTCGATCAGCCGCGGCCATGACCCGCGCGATTTCGCGCTGATCGCCTTTGGCGGTGCGGGCGCCCTTCATGGTGCTGCAGTCGCGAAGGAGTTGTCTATTCCGGTAGTGATCGTGCCGCCGAACCCCGGCGTCACCTCGGCCATGGGATGCCTTTTGGTGGATATCCAGCACGACTTTTCCGACAGTTTCATGGCGGATGCTGCGACCACTACGGCAAAAGATCTGGAAGCTGCCTTTTCCAAGATTGAGAAAGAGGCCGTGACGCGGCTGCGCCATGAAGGTGTGGCGCCAGAAGATACCGTTCTACAACGCTCGGTCGAGATGATGTATCAGGGTCAGTGGCGGTCGCTGTCTGTCTCTGCACCCTCAACTATCACCAGCACCAAGGACTTGGTGAATGGATTTCACAACGAGCATGAGCGAGAATACAACTTCCGCCGTGAAGACGCACCCGTCAGCATTTTCCGCGTCGGCGTCAAGGCTACCGGCGTGGTGCAGAAGGCCAAGTTGCCGTCTTTCGAGGTGGTCAAGCACGCGCCTGAACCGTCAGGCACACGGGCCGTCTGGTTCAAAGGCGAAAAGTGCGAGGCCGCTGTTTATGACCGTGCGCAAATGAAGGCGGGGGCCGAATTCACTGGTCCCGCGATCGTCGAACAGGTCGACTCGACGGTTGTCGTGCCGCCGAAGGCCACGGCCAAGGTCGATCAATATATGAACATTCTGATCCGTGTGAAGGACTGAGCCATGAACAGTACAGCCAAACAGGACCTGGACCCGGTCACATTCGAGGTTCTCAAGAATTCCTTCATCACTTCGGTCGACCAGATGGCCGAACAGATGCTGCGGACCTGCTATTCCTTCGTGATCTACAATCGTGATTTCTCGAACGGTCTGCACGATGCCGAGGGCAACTGCGTAGCTCAGGGCAACTCGGACATCGCGGTGCATGTGGGCACGTTACATTACACCTGCAAGGACGTGATCCGCGTCTTCAAGGGCGACATGTATCCGGGCGATGTCTATGCGATCAATGACCCTTACGCGGGCGGCACGCATTTCAGCGATGTGCGCCTGATCCGGCCGATCTTTGATGAGGAAACGCTGATCGGCTTTTCTCAATCCAACGGGCACTGGTCCGATCTGGGCGGTTCCGTTCCGGGATCGTTCAACGTCGCCGCGCATGAAATGTTCGGCGAGGCGGTGCGGATCACACCGATCCGGCTGTTCCATAAGGGCAAGTTCTGCGCCGATGTGGCGAACATGATCGCGGCCAACACGCGCGATCCGGCCTCGATCATCGGGGACATCCATTCGCAGGCGCAGGCCACGCAGGTGGCCGAACGCGAGCTTCAGCGATTGGTTGGCAAATATGGCCGCGATCAGGTCACGCAGGGCATGGAAGCGGTGCAGGACTATGTCGAGCGCGCCGTGCGCCAGCGGATCGCGGATCTGCCTGATGGCACGTGGGAGGCGGTGGATTACATCGACCGAGATCCCGGTGCGGGCGAGGGGATGATCCCTATCCACATAAAGATGACGATCAAGGGCGATCAGATCGTCTATGATTTCGAGGGCAGCCACCCGACGATTTCGTCGATATACAACTCGGCCCATGGTGCCACGTTCTCTGCCGTGGTGGCGGGGATGAAGACGTTTTTCCCCGATTTGCCGCTCAACAGCGGGTTCTACCGCATGGTCGAGGTCAAGGCGCCCAAGAACAGCGTCGTCAGCGCCGAATGGCCCGTGGCCGTGACCGGCTTCCTGATGCCTTTCGAGAAGATCATGAACGCGATCTTCGAGATGTGGTCGAAGATTATGCCGGAGCGCGCGATCGCCTGCGCCTTCAATCTGGAATATCTGCTGGCCGGGGGCAACGATCTGCGCAAGCCGGACAAGCCGATCTACATGTTCTACGAATGGCTGCCTGGCGGCTGGGGCGGGCGCAACGGCAAGGATGGCAGCGACGTGACCACCGCATGTTTCGGCACCGGTTTGATGTCGCAACCCTCGGAAGGGAATGAGCGGGTGAACCCCACGCGTGCCGACGAATTCCAGATCAAGCAGGACAGCCCGGGGCCGGGCAAGTGGCGTGGTGGCGCGGGCGTGATCAAAGCGTCAACTTTGCTGGAAGCCGAAAACACTGTAATGTCCTATATCTGCGACCGGGAACGGGCGGTGGTCTGGGGTGTCGAGGGCGGTCTGCCCTCCATGCCGCATGGCCTGATGATCAAGCATGCCGACACCGGCGAGGAGAAATGGCTTGGTTCGGTCTTCTCGAACTACAAGATCAAGAGCGGCGACAAGTTCACCCGTCCCACCGCAGGCGGCGGTGGTTACGGCGATCCGATGGAGCGCGACCCCGCACGTGTCCTGCAAGATGTGATCGACGAGTATGTGTCGGTCCGGCGTGCCGAGCTTGATTACGGTGTGGTGGTCAAGGTGATCGACGCTGATATGCTGGACTATGAGATCGATGCAGCGGCCACCGAAAAGGCGCGGGCGCATATCCGCGCAAATCGCGTCGACTGGGCCCGGATGGACCCCGAGATCGTCTCGGACATGTACCGCAACGGCGAGATCGATGAGATGGACGCGGTACGCAAATACGCGGTCATCCTGGACTGGGGGACGGGCGAGTTGATGCCCAATTCGACACGCCAGTTCCGCGAAAGTTTCGAAAAACGCTCCGTCGCCCATTGGAACTGATGTGATAGTGGCCCGGCAGGGAATGTCGGGCCACTTGCATTGGCAACCAGCCTCTCGGGAATGCGTGGCCGCTTTGCGCCTCCACCATACTCGAGAAGCTCTCTCACTTTCAGCCACCCAAGAAGCTATCAAGAAGCCCAAATTTCCAAGAAGCGCCCTTATGCGCCTGCTGGCAGAGAAGGTTTGACCTCAGTCCCATCCCCTCCGCCAGTTGGCCCATGCGAAAGCATTCTCTCCGTTTTGAGGCAGCAGGATTTTTCCGGTGTTCTAGAGAGTTATGCATGTGTGGCTGAGCAGTGTCCGTCGTCGAATGATTTGGAACAGACGGTGTGTTTTTGGTCTGGAGGGCTCCGGCTCTTTTGGTTGACGTTATGCTGCTTGGCGCTGATGGATCAAGCGCCGGTTCTGCATGGTCTGTGTTTTGATCTTCTCCCTCTCTGCCAGGATTGCCGGGCCACGCCCGAAGTAGACGTCGGCGGGTGTCAGATTGCCGAAGCTTTCGTGATATCGGCGATGCTTGTAGTGCTCGACAAAGGCGGTGATGGCCGCCTCGAGTTCGCCCTCCAGATAATAATTTTCGAGGAGGGGGAGGCGGGCAAGGATTTGATCCGGGGGATCAAATCCCCAGCGAACGTTCTTGAGGGTCTGGTGCCAGCGCTCGATCTTGCCTTGCGTCTGGGGGTGGTTGGGAGCCCCGCGCACGTGATCCATGCCGTTCTTTTCGAGGTATTTGGCGAGATCCCCCGCGTTGTAACAGGGGCCGTTATCGCTAAGCAGCCGCGACTTGTGCAGCACGGTGACGCTGTCGCACCCTGATGCGGCCAAGGCAATGTCGAGTGTCGCGCTGACATCGTCTGCCCCCATATTGGTGCAGGGCTTCCAGCCAACGATGTAGCGCGGGAAGCCATCCAATACGGTGGACAGATAGAACCAGCACCAGCCAATCACCTTGAGATAGGTAAAGTCGGTCTGCCCGCCGCCCGGCAGGATATGCGCAGTATGCCCAAGAGGCGCATCTGGTTCGGCCGGGTCGTCTTTTCCCGGAACTCGTCAGCGGCTTTGACGACGACATATGCAGGGCTGGTGATCAGGTCATAGGACTTGAGCAGTCGATAGACCGAAGCTTCTGACACAAAAGACTTTTCCGTGTCGGTGAAGCGGACGGCCAGCTCCCGCGGAGACAAGTTAGGCTCGTTGAGCGCCAAGTCCACAATCTGCTCACGCACAGGATCCGGGATGCGGTTCCAGACCTTGGACGGCCGTGATGAGCGGTTTTCCAACCCTTCCGGGCCATGCTCGACGTAGCGATCATACCAGCGGTAAAAAGTTTTGGGCGGAATGCCAATCTGGGCCAGGGTTCGGCGGACCGGAAGGTGGGATTGCTCGAAGATGCGAATGATCTCGAGCTTCTCGGATGCCGGGTATCTCATTCGCCGTCGCCCCCAAGCCCCCCTCATGTTTTTATGAGGACCCGGTTCTCAAGGGTCAGATCAGCGACAACCTCCTTGAGGGCCAGAGACTCGGAACGCAGGTCCTTGACCTCCGCGCTGGTAGCCTGACGCATCGTATCACCTGCCAGGCGCTTCTTTCCCGCTTCGAGAAATTCCTTCGACCAGCTGTAATACAGGCTCTGGTAGATCCCCTCCCGGCGGCACTGCTCCGAGATGCTGTCTTCGCCGCGAAGCCCAGCCTCGACAACGCGGATGTTCTCTTCCGCGCTGTGAAACTTGCGGGCCGCGCGGGGGATGTCTTTAACGACCCTCTCGGCCCCGGCTTTCCGTGTCACGGGTTTCTTGCTCATCTTCGCTCCATGAAGGCTACGATGAGCCGGAAACCCTCCGTTCCGCAATATGCCGAAACTGTCCCATGGGGGCTGACGTCAGACAACGCCACCCGCTCAAGAGACCAGCACAAGTCGGACAAACTAGGTGATTTTGAGAAAAATGAAGCTAAAAAGCATCAAAGTCTCACCAAGCCGAGACAGATCCGAGTTACTCTGCCGGATAGAATACAGGCCGCTCCAACTCAACGCGTCGACATGTTTTCCTGAGGCTTGCTTCGATATTGTGCCCTCCCCGGTGTTTGTGTCTGTGCTGATACATGAACCTTGCATAGCGCGATATAATCGGAGTTCTCCTACCCGCGTTTATAATGACGCGGTCAATCCAGATCGAGCCGTACTCTGTTGGCTTGATCTGGAGCCTATGAGACCACAATTTGACCACATCATTTGACTCAAAACTTTCCATTAAGAGCTCTTTGTGACAGACTTTGTTTATGTTGATACCGTAATTATCACATCTGAACATACCCAGAATCTTAATGTCTGTATTATAGGTTTTGCCTTCTTCCATGGGAACAGGTGGCAAACCACGATACGTATTGATCCTGCTGGTAACATCGATCAAGTCTGAGAAATTACTTGCTCTTTCAAATAATTCATCGGCATCATGATAGTAGCTGGCCTTTACCAAGAGCTCATCAGGCATGCTTCTCCCCCAAAATCCTAATTATACCTAATCCATTTTCCCGAATCAAAGATAAGAATTAAATTCGAGCGAATTTATAGAAAAAGTACTCATTCATTTTGGCATTAAAAAGACAATAAGATGTCATCATTTGGATGCGAGATAAGTGGTGACTTGCGCTCTTGATGACAGCTTTCAATTGCCAACTCACATTGCGCATCGATAGCCTTTTGTATCTACAGTATGATTAAAAAATGTGACGCTTACTTCAGGTAGGGCGTCGAGATAAGTATCATGGGCCCACTAGGACGCATCGTGAAAGTTAGATTTGGCTCGGGTATCGGGTGTGAGCTTAAGCTAAAAAATACTCGCCTAAGAGCAGTCGCCAACAGAACCATTATCTCTGTCTCGGCATATTGGGCACCGATGCAGATCCGTGGTCCATCCCCAAATGGCATATACTGCCCGCGTTTATACTTACGATCAAGAAATCTCTCAAGTTGGTACTCTTGGGGCTTCTCCCAAAGCATCTCATTTCTGTGCAGCGAGTAAACAGGGAACATAATCACATCCCCTTTCTTAAATAAAACTCCCCCTATTTCAGTATCAACTGTGGCATCTCGCGCAAAAAGTGCTCCTGCTGGATATAGCCTGAGTGTCTCTCGCACATGGGCCTGCAAGAATGGCATAAGTGGAAGCGATTCAAAGGAAATCGGCCCATCCGCACAAGCTTCTTTTATCTCTAAATGCAACTTCTTTTGAGTTTCCGGGTAAACAGCCAACAAATAAAGAGCCCAAGCTATCGTGTTGGCAGAGGTCTCATAGCCAGCAGCAACGAAGGTCAACAAGTTGTCGATCGTAGTTTCGATATCTTCCTTATCGGTTTCCAGAGCCTCAATCAGCAAATCGAGGAAATCCTCAGGTTTCTCATGTCTTTGGGCCTGTCGAATTTGAATAACACTGCGTGTCAGGTTCCTTAAATCTGTTATCGCTTTCTTGCTCCTCAACCATTTGAGGCGAGGCAACCAGGTAGGCAAACCCATCAAGTCGAAAAGAGACATATAGCTTATGTAATCAGTGAATCTCCGCATTCCATCTCGCACATCACGCTTAGCAACCGCTTGATTCCCCGAGAACATAACGCGAGAAATATTCGCAAGGGTTGCTTCTTGAGCGGTATCTGCAACATCAACCTCACCGTTTGCGTTTGCTAGAAACGTAGCCAACTCTTCACCTGTGGCAGCAAAGTGACTGGTCAAAACCGGTAGATTTCGCGCGGCGAACAGTGGTGCATATCGGTGCCTTTGCTCTCGCCACTTCTCTCCCTCCGATAGGATCATTCCGTTACCTACTGCAGGTCCTATTACGTTCCGAGTAAACTGCGACTTTGGGAAGCTTCGACCTGCTCCGGCAAGAAGTTCAGTGACGACATCAGGGTCGCAAACATAATGAATGTTGCCAGGGCCCCTAAGATAGGTCTGCCTCATAGTGGCGTCGGGGATGACCGAGAAAATATTCTTCCCTGCCTTCTGTGCAAAATCTAACAGACCAACATCAGTCGTTGCTAGTCGTGCGGAAACTAGTGAGCTCTGTTGAACGGGCGTCGCAATGGGTGTTTTAAGCTCTTGATCGGATTGCAATTTTTTTTGCCTCTTTGTCCTGGATTGACCAAGCGATGCGCGCTTTGTGACATTGAAAAGCTTTACACCACCTCACGCCGTTTGGAGATCATTGCAAACGCTGCGACGCAGCGAACTCAGTCGTCTTGGATCCAATGATGTGGTGTAGCGATCGACACAGCCAAAGTGCAACTTCTAGCACTTTGTTCAAGATATCAATCCGTAAATATGATGCGATTCATCATCGGAGCTTCGCAAGCCAAGAGCCTTTCAGGCCGCAAAACTATCGACAACTGTGTTTGTGGATCGACGATTGAGTCTCACTCGGCAGGCGCACGCAGCATTCCTTAATTGGAATATATCATTTACTCTTCTGGAAGCCACTTCGCTCGCGGGCAGCCTGAGAGGCTATCAAAAAGTTTAAGCTTTAAGCTTTAAGATTTCAGTCGCAATTTTTCGGAGGTAGCTTGACGAATTCAGATCAAGTTCGCTTTAAATAATGGATTTTTTTTAACTGATAGGTTGAACACTCGGAACTTCGGGCTGGGGTAGCACAAGCCCGAACTCAATGAAGAACGTCGTCCCACATCCGACGATGCTTTCATAGTCGATCTGTCCCCCGTGGCGTTCAACGATTTTTTTCGAGATGTTCATGCCAAGTCCTGTCCCGCTGAACTTGCGCAGATCTGACGAACTGACTTGACTGAAACGTCCGAAAACGCGCTCTTTCGCATCCTCAGGGATCCCTGTGCCATTGTCTTTGACGTTGATACGTACACGGTTTTGGGTTCGACTTACTGAAATGGTTACAGTATCGCCCCTGTGCGAAAACTTAGAGGCGTTTGAAATCAAGTTTGCCATCACTTGCTGCAAGCGATCTACATCTCCCTTAATGAAAATATCTTCGTCTGCGTTAGTGACTGACAAGGAAACATCTAACTGATCAGCGTAGGGCTTGCTCATAATAACTGCATCACTCACAAGCTCTCGCACGTTCACTAACTTGAAGCGAAAAGCCATCTCGCCAGTCTCGATTTGTTGAAGATCCAAAAGATCGTTAATCAAATCAGCAAGGCGCTTGCTGTTTCTCGCCGCGGTATTAATGGCAGGTTGAATATTATTAGGCAATGGCCCCATGACTCCGCTTCTTACCAGTTCCAGTGCTCCTTTAACCGAGGTCAGAGGGGTGCGAAGTTCGTGGCTAACAGTCGAAAGAAATTGCGATTTAGCCATTAGTGCGACCTTAGTTTTTTCATGTTCCTGCCTAAGCTCATCGATATGTTCCAGTCCCTGCCTATAGAGTTTGAGGAAGACCATTGAACAATCGACGATAAAATACAGCACAAAAGCTACAGTGAAGAACTGCAACCATACTTCTGAATTTATCGGAGGGCTCAGGCGGATAAGGTCCCAAGTCGCGATGAACATGAATGTCGCGCCATAAATGATCAGTCGTAGAAACAATGCTGGAAGAAGCTGGTGGTTGTTAACCGCAGCAAAAAGCGATGCCGCAACCAGAAAAAACAACGGTGTGAAGTGTCCATTTGGGCCTTGCTGCAGGGTGATAAGAACCACAAAAAGACTGATAGCCCCTGCGCTCGCTACAGTGTTGAACATCACCCATCTAAGGAACTTGAACGATTTTTCAGGCTCCCCATCGGTCCACCGGCGTAGTCTCCGTGAGAGGACAAGATCCAGCACCTCCGTAAACAGCACCGCTGCGTAGGACGAGAACGACACGACCGGATCGACGTAGAATGCAGCGAGAATGGTCGCCGCCAAAAAAATTGCCTGACGCTGCCAGATCAGTTTCTCACCGATCGCAGCATAGTCTTTCAACTGCTGCTCTAGATGAGCAGTCGCATACCAATCATCCTTCTTGGGCAGGAAATTCTCGACGAGCGCCATGTCCTAACGGACCTCCAAAGCTTGCTATCGGACAAGAGGCCAAAGCTATTGTTTTTCCCTACATCATAGTGCCTTGGAACGGATTACCCTCTCAAAAAGCACATTCTTACCCACTTGATATTCTAAAATTATGACAGCAAAAAGACCACAGATGGGCGATTTTGGCGCACATTTTACCCATCGAACAACCTGTTTCGAGGATGGTGGCTGCACCGCGGCAGCTGCCTGTCTGTCGAACGGTAGGTAAAGATTGAGCGCGTTACACTATCTAGTGGTCAAGAGGAGGGTAAAATGGTGTTTGTTGCGCCCGACCTTGCGGATTTTCCTGACGCCAAAAACCACGCTGCGGTACATGGCCGCGACGTCGTTGCTAGACGGTCTGCCCTCTACCCTAGGAAAGGCTCGCCGGCGCAACGCAGGATGCAGCCCGTTCCGAAGGCCAGCTTGCCGTGAGTGGTCCGTTTAACCCAGTGGCCGGCCGTCTTAAAGGTGAAGTCCCATGCCTCGAGCACCTGCATCGCCTCGGGCAGCATCGGGTTCGTCGCCCAGAGCCAAAGCAGGCAATCATCGGCGGCCAAGACCTCGACGGGCAGCTTCTTGATCCAGTCGATCGGGGTGCAGTCATACTGCGCCTTTGCGTTCTTGACATCGCCCTTCGCGCTGAAATTATCGAACGACCACGGCGGATCGGCCATGATCAGGTCGAAGCCTCCGTGCGGACGTAGATCAATGAACTGCTGTATGACGCTGGTCATACAGAGCCCGTCTCATTGATCAGTACCCGGTTGAGCTCAACCCCACACCGATGCACACAGTGACAAGTGCCAGCGCGAGGATCATCGACCATGAAAATAACTGCTCGGAATAGCGATATGTCCGCGCCTTGCGTGCATTCATCTCTTTCAGCAGACGCTCTTGATCGCGTTCGTTCATGCCTCAGCTCTCCAAAAGTGCAGCCGAAGCTGCGACCGGCTCGATGCAGTATGGCACCGAGGCGCTCCCCAACTTCAAAGGCACTACTTTCAGAGTGGGAAATACGCTGCACGAGGCGTATAGAAAGAACATGGCGAATAGTTGGCACGCCGCTGTCTATTTGGGCACTTTGGGAGGGCCTGCTTTGATCGGCACAAAAGTCGGGGCCGCCCTTGTCTTTCTTGATGGCCATAAGTGCAAGGGTGAAGCGCGACTTGTGCATTCTGTCGGTGACCGTAGGTTCTGGACCGGCACATTTCGATGTGGAAGCGCGCTGTTCGTTGCGGATTTGACCGAAGGGTTGTTTCTTGAATGCGACCAATCGAAGTGGCTCGTGCGCATAATCAGGTCCAGTCTTGATGGCTTTTCCAACATCCAAACGGCTGGAGGGCCGCGAAACTGAACTATCACCTCTCCGTGCAATTGTTTGCACATCAAAGCTCATCTCGTGACTCCTTCCGTTCGTTCCAGCTTGCCCAGGCCAGCGACGTAGTGCGCTCAGTCGGTCCCTGTGCACCACAGCTGATGCAATAGATTGCGCGGGTTCCCGGTGTGCCAGTCGGGGTCAGCATCTTGCCACCCGCGCGGCAGAAGGGGCAGGGCTCGTTGTCGCTCATACCTTCTCGCCTTTCTTCATCTCCCGAGCCTGTTGTTCAAGCTTCGCTACCAGCAGGATAGTCGGTTTCACTTCCGGCGATGCACTGTCATATCCGCGGCCAAACCGGCCATTGAGACGGTGCAGCAGTGCGCGGGGCATCAGCTCCCAGTTGCTGGCTGTCGTGTTCATCTTGTTCCCATCCAGGGACTTGAATGTATGGCCCTCGGGGATCCGCGATCTTTGTCAGTGCATTGCACGGTGACCGTCGAGCTCGTGATCGATCACGGGACGGCCGAAGTGGTGGCCGGCGCTGATCGGCCGACACTGGGCTACAACTGGGCAGAAGGCGACACGGCTGTGGCAGGCCTCTATGAGGCGGAGTTTGAGATCACCTTTGCTGATGAGGCGGTCGAGACCATGCCGAACAGTGAGAATATCGTGGTGAAGGTGTTGGTGGATCTGGGGTGATGACTTAGCGTAATCTCGGTCTTTGGCGGATTCGGAGATAGATCGGTGAGCGCAAACGTAACATCAATTGTTAAGAGGCTTCCTCAAACTCTGAATCTACTGGCTGTACTCACAGTCGCGGCTGCAAGTTCGATCATTGTTCTGTCTCCCGGGATCCGTGAGCCTGTTGGCGAGGTGGTTTGGATCGTTTCCCTTGCCGTTCTTCTCTTTGCCATTGTTTGGCTCATGGGAAAATTCGGTGGATGGGTGTTTTCACTTGGTGCGGGCCAGAGGAAGCTGAGTGGAAATGAGAGAACAAGGCTGTATTTTACGATCCACTCACTGCTTGGCTCACTCTCAGGCGTCACTGGGTCTCTGTATCTGTCAGAGGGCGCGCCGATCGTTTCCGAAAGAATGGCAGAAATCTATGCCCAGCTGCGACGGTTTGGCGTTTCGACACCTAGGCTAGATCCGAGCGATCCAACAACAGATCTCGATGATCACATAGCTTTTTTGAGATCGTTGCAGCCTTTGATTGCCGGAGCGCCGCTTAAGGCACTTCGTGATCATGCACAGAGGTTAAGGCTAAGTGTGCGCTGACTGCTTTGCCGGCGTGCTGGAGCTGATCCCGAATCTGGGCTGAACCCGGCTTCAGATCTGATGCTTTAGATCTAGCCGCCAGTTGCTGAAGCGAACATCGCCGCTCCATTCATGGGCCCGGTTACCACAAAGGATGCAGTCCAACTCGCCTTCCTCAGTCGCAGGCGGCCTTTCGAAGTCTGCCAGGTGCCTTGTACCACAGATAGAACAAGGTATTTCAACAGTGCCGGTAGGTTCATTCATGATTTCTTGAACGTGCCTTATCCACAGAGGCTGATTGTAACATGGTCCTCGCGGATAGGGGAAGGCCATCACTGGGTCAGATGGATGACGGGGGGCAGGCCTGAGAGCGGATTTGAAGTTGACGGCTGCGCCATGGTCACAGCATGGTTTCCGTGACGCAGTGTTGGGCTCCCTTACTTCGGCGGCTTGACCTTTCCAATCTTGAGGGCGAATCGAAAGCTCAAGTCCTTCCAGATCAGCCAGAACTCGGTGCTAATCACTTGGCGAGCTCCTTTCGTTCAAGGTTGCGTTTTGCCACCGATCAACTAGAACTTCTGCTATGCGAATAGCTGTTCCCGTGGGTGGGTGACGGTGAAAGAATGGGAGGTTGGGTTGTAGCAAACCCGGCCTTTCGCTTTTGAAAGGCCTTCCTCTGATCACGGCGCTGTCTATGGCTCCATGGGACACCTCCATAATTTGAAGTCCCCTTCACTCTGCTAGCCAATGGTTGTTCCGTTCGACATCAAACCGAGGCCCAGTGCCGTTCTTGTGACGGAACGAAGCTGTTCTCTCCAAGTTTTCATCCCGTACGTCACGGCACTGCAGACGGTGTCAGCAGATCAACTGCTTCGTGACAAATGAGGAGACTAGAGATGAGAACTAAGTTTACAAAACTGACGATGGTATCTTCCCTAGCGTTCGCTGCAGCCTTTCCCGTTTCGGCCATGGCACTGGATGCCAACGCAGCAACAGACTTGAACATCCGCAGCGGACCGGCCAACAACTACTCCGTCCTGGGCGTGATCCCCACTGGCAAGACCGCGACGCTCGACGGCTGCATCGAGGACGGCACCTGGTGCAAAGTATCCTACGACGGCGTTGACGGTTGGTCCTATGCGCCTTACCTGACTGTTAGCGCCGACCAACAGGCTTACGTTGTAACGGAACGCCCATCGACGGTGGAAGTCACCACAGTGACATACGAAGATACCGAAGAAACGCTGAAAGATGAACGCACTGGCGCTTCCGCCGGTGTCGTCATCGGCTCGCTGTTGGCATACGCTGCCGGTGGTCCTGTAGGCGGGATCATCGCAGGCGGTATCATCGGCGGCGCAGCTGGTTCGGCAGCCGTTGAGCCCACCACTGAAACGGTGACGTACATCGAAAGCAATCCAGTCGACACCGTCTACCTTGAGGGTGAAGTTGCAGTGGGCGCTGGCGTCCCAAAGGAGGTAACTTTGTATGAGATCCCTTCGCAGCCAGAGTACCGTTACGTCAACATCAACGGTCAGACAGTGCTTGTGAACGCGGAGAACAACGCAATTGTGCGCGTGATCCGCTAATACTTGCTTCCGATGCTTTAAAGAAAGGCCCGGCATCTGCCGGGCCGTTCGCTTGAACGCTTGACCAATAGCGCCCCTTCTCTGGCGTCAGTATTGTCTGGCATTGCGCTGCCCGTTCCTCGCCAGCCTCGAACCCCACCCCTGCGCACGCTTCGAGCGGTGGTCAAAACCTGAACAATCGCCTGAAATTATCCCTGCAAATCAATGGGGGGTATTTTGTTCAAAATCAGCATAACCTATTGATATCGAGCACTTTTGTGAAGTCCTTCTGGGATCGCCAATTAGACCGTTGTCGGATCACCCCTCGTCGCTGCACAGATAAACCGCGCCGCCGATCACCACGACGCTGGCGGCGGCTCCGGCGAGAATGGCGGGTGTGCCAAGCGCCGTGCCTATGGTCGTGCCAGCCGATGTCAGCAGGCTCGAGATACTGCCAGCGTTGCCCGACAGGACCATGGCACCCGAGCTGTGCGTGACCGCCGAAATGGTCGAGGACAGACGCCCTGTCAGCGTGCCTTCTTCGGCCTGTTCCCCGATCCCCATCAGGCCAAGGGCATTCTCCTTGGTCGTATTGACCAGCTTGCAGGTGTTCGAGGGCTGCTCGCAACGGCCAAAGGCATCACGCGTGCCTTGGGCGGGCAGGGAATGGCTGCGGGTCTTGGGGTCGTAATTGGCACAAAACACCTGCCGTTCTTCGGCGGTCAGATCTGGCATCAGATAGGTGATCACCACGGCACCTGGGCAGGTGTGCCGCCGACTGAAATAGCGCTCGCGGAACGAGGAATAGGTGGGCTCCTCGTCATCATAGAAGATCGTGACGTCCTCGCCTTCTATCTTGGTGGTGCACTGGGCCGGGGCGGCCTCGGCGGCGTCGGGCCATGCAAGAAAGACTGCTGTCGCCCATGCCAGGGCGGATAACATGGCAAGGTGCCGCATGACGCCTGCTCCTGTCTGATGGTTACTGCTGAACGCGCCTGTCGGGCGGGGTTGATCCCCGTCCCTTTCTTCCGCCCTCAAGAATGGTATGAAACGCGCCGATTTTCAAGCCTGCCGCGGCCGGATCAGCCGGTCACCGCCTGCCAGATCAGGCGGATCGACAAGATCGTCAGCAGGGCAAGGATCACCCTGTCAAAAGCGGGGGCCGAGATGCGGCGGGCCAGCCACGCCCCCAGCGGCATGGCGGCCATCAGCGGAATCAGCGAAAGGCAACTCAACAGGAACCGCTCGCCCGTCAGGATGCCAAGCCCGGCCAGCAGCGGGATCTGCACCAGCGCCATGGCGAAGAAGAAGACCGAGATCGTGACGATGAACTGTGGTCGTTCCAGCTTGATCGCGTTCAGAAAGCTCAGTGACACAGGTGCGGACAGACCCGCCGCGCCCTGCAGGATACCGCCCAGCACACCCATGGGCGCGGCCAGAGTCTCGGCCCGGGCAAGGCTCAGGCTCCAGCCGGGGCGCAGACCGCGAAAAACGACATAGGCCAGCACGGACAGGGCAACGGTCAGGTTCAAGGCCTCGGTGGGCAGCCATGCCAGCATGAAACTGCCCAGCCCTGCGCCCAATGCCCCTGCCAGGGCGAAATGCAGCGTCAGCGGTCCGGTCAGTTTGTGGCGGCGATAATGCCAGCCCTGCCAGATATTCGTCACCAGATTGGGAATGGAAAACACAGCCACCGCAAAGGGCGCGCCGAAAAAGATCGTCATCACCGGCACTGCGATGATCGGGGCGCCCGCGCCGGTGGCCCCCTTCAGGACGCCACCCAAGGCAAAGGCAATCAGGACAAGAATCACGCTCATGGCGCGACTGTCTGTCAGCGCGCCGCCAAGGTCCAGCCTGTCCCCCGGTTATTCCAGGGCGAACAGGGAAATGACGACCTGTCCCGCCTGCCGGGCACCGGTTCCCACAAAGAGCGTGCGGTTGACCCAGTCATAGCGCGGATCGCCGGTTTCCAGCCGCGCATGGGTGCGCATGTAATAGCTGTCGGGGGCCACGTCCTCGCCGCGGGCGATGGCTGCCAGCACCTCGGCCGGACCATGGCGACAGCCATAGTTCCTGATCTCGATGGTCGCGCCATCCGCTGTCTCGATCGCATAGCGCGTGTCCAGTTCCGCTACGCCATTGCCCCAGATCGTCTGCCAATCCGCGCCAACGTTGAGGATGCGCCCGTTCAGCGCAGGGCCTTTGACCGTGCCGCCCACGATCGGGATAATGCGCCGCTGCCCGGCCCGGCCCGCGCCCATCTCGCGGATCGGATCGAGCGAGACGAAAAGATCGCAGACATGGCGCAGTTCGGGTGTGGCGAGGGTCGATGACATGGCTTGCTCCGGGCTATGATAATGATTGAGTGGCGGGCGACATTGCTATAAGTCATAACTAAATCTGAGGGGCCGCGTCCAGCCTGTGATGCGCCCCCGTCCTTGGGAGGGGAATGATATGGCGCAGCCGCGCTTCTGGACACCCGAATTCGCCATCGAACAGCGCGCCGACGGCACGATCCTGATGTTTCAGGCCGGCGAGGCACCGCGTCTGGCCGATACGATTGCCGCGCGTATCGGCCATTGGGCACAGGTGGCGCCCGACCGGACCGCACTTGCGCAACGTGGCGCGGATGGTGCCTGGCACCGCATCAGCTATGCCGCGCTGTGGCAGGCGATGCGCCATCTGGGGGCCGGTCTGCTGTCGCGCGGGTTGGGACAGGACCGCCCGGTGCTGATCCTGTCCGAGAACGCGCTGGATCACGCGATGCTGGCGCTTGCCGGGCAATATGCGGGCGTGCCCACGGCGGCGCTGTCCACGGCCTTTTCGCTGGTGTCCGACAGTTTCGACAAGCTGCGCGATGCGGTGGCCCTGCTGCGCCCCGGATTGGTCTATGCTTCGGATGGCGCGCGCTATGGCCGTGCTCTTGCGGCGGTAGGGGATGACATTCTGAAGGTCTGTTCGGCCAATCCGCCCGCAGATGCGCTGTCCTTCGCCGACCTGCCTGCAACCGATACGGCCTCTGCCGATACAGCCTTTGCCGCGCTGCGTGGTGACATGGTGGCCAAGTATCTTTTCACCAGCGGATCGACAGGCAGCCCCAAGGCGGTGATCAACACCCATGACATGATCGCCCGCAATCAGGACATCATCGCCGATTGCTTCCTCTTTCTGGCCGATCATCCGCCGGTAGTGGTGGATTGGGCACCCTGGAGCCACACGGCCAGCGGCAACAAGGTGTTTCACATGGTTCTGTGCAACGGCGGCACCTATCACATCGACGATGGCAAGCCGACTCCTGCCCTGATCGGCCGCACGCTGGACAACCTGCGCGAAGTGGCGCCGACCTGGTATTTCAACGTTCCCGCGGGCTATGAGATGCTGCTTGAGGCGTTCCGCGCCGACCCTGATCTGGCGGCGCGGTTCTTCGGTCAGCTGGATATGATGATGTATGCCGGGGCTGGCATGGCCCAGCACATCTGGGAAGGCTTGCGTGCCACGGCCCGTCAGGTCACCGGACGCGACGTGCTGCTGACGACCGGCCTTGGTGCGACCGAAACCGGTCCCTTCGCCCTCATGTGCACCGCGCAGCAGGAGGCCCCCGGCAATGTCGGTCTGCCCGCACGGGGCATCACGCTCAAACTGGTCCCGAATGAGGGCAAGCTTGAGGCGCGTCTGAAAAGCCCGTCCATCACGCCCGGCTACCTTGGCGATCCGGCCACCAGTGCGAAGATGCTGGATGACGAAGGCTTCTACTGTCTGGGTGATGCGCTGCGCCCGGCTGATCCTGACGATCTGACCAAGGGTTTTTTCTTCGATGGCCGCATAGCCGAGAATTTCAAGCTGGCGACCGGCACCTGGGTCGCCGTGGGAGCGCTGCGCGCGCGTCTGGTGGATCACTTCGGTGGGCTCATCCGCGACGCTGTCATTCTGGGCGAGGATCGTCCCGCGCTGGCGGCGCTGCTGTTCCCGGCGGATGGCGTGATGGATCGCCCCGGAATCATGGACGATCTGACCCGTCTGCACGCAAGCTTTGTGGCCGGTTCCACCGGCAGTTCGACCCGCATCGCCCATATGTTGATCCTGCGCGACCCGCCCAGCCTTGACCGGGGCGAGGTTACGGACAAGGGCTCGATCAATGCCCGCGCTGTGATCCGCCATCGCCCGGACGCCGTCGCCCGCGTTTATGACGCCCTTGCGGGGATCGCCCGCGAATAAAGAGCGACATTCCTTCATCTTGCCAGAAATACTCATTCCGACATCTGGACAAGAAGAAAGGCCGCCGGATCACTCCGACGGCCTTTCCCCATTCACCTTGAGACGCGATCAGCCGCCGTTCTTCACGATCAGGTCCTTGGCCTGCTGGATCAGGGCACGGCCGTCGATGCCCTTGGTCTCCATGTCGGCGACCCAGCGGTCGATCACGGGCTGCGCCTTTTCCTTCCAGCGGGCCACTTCGGCCTCGTCCAGAGTCACGATGTTGTTGCCGCGATCCACCGCGATCTGACGGGCGGGGGCGTCATAATCCCACATCACCTGCGCGGCAAAGGCCGACAGAACCTCGCCGGATTCCGCGTCGATGGCGGCGCGGATGTTCTCTGGCAGGGACTCGTAACGCTCCTTGTTCATGGCAAGGATGATCGTCGCGGTATAGAGCGATTCCGGCCCGCCGAATTCGGTGTGGTTGCCCACCAGTTCCGACACGCGGACGGCGGTGGTGACCTCCCACGGGATCACGGTCGCGTCGATCACGCCCTTGGACAGGGATTCCGGGATCGCGGGCAGGGGCATGCCGACCGGGGTCGCGCCCAGTTCGTTCAGCATGTCGGTAATCACGCGGGTCGGGCCGCGCAGTTTCTTGCCGGCCATGTCCTCAAGGCTGGCGATCGGCTCTTTCGAGTGGATCATGCCGGGGCCATGGACCCAGGCGCCCAGGATCTTGACGTCCTTGTATTCCTCGTTCTGCAATTCGGCCTCGGTCAATTGCCAGAAGGCCTTGGCGGTGGCGACCGGGTTGGTCATCATGAACGGCAGTTCGAACACTTCCGTCTTGGGGAAGCGACCGGGCGTGTAGCCCACGACGGTCATGATGATGTCAGCCGTGCCGTCGATGGCCTGGTCGATCAGATCATTCGGGCGACCGCCCAGCGACATGGCGTCATAGTGCTCGATCTTCAGCGCACCGCCGGCCCGCTCTTCAACCTTTGCGGCCCATGGCTTGAGGATATGTGCCGGCACCGGCGCGGGCGGCGGCAGGAACTGGTGCAGTCGCAGCGTCACTTCTTGCGCGGACAGGGTGGCGGGGGCCAGACCCAGCGCAAACGCGGCGGCGGCGACCGTCTTCATCAGGTTACGTCGTTTCATTGGTTTCCTCCCAGAAACGGGCCGGTTCTTCCGACCCTTGCGTGTATTTAGTGTCACTCTCGCCCGAATCGCAAATGATTATGCGTCATAGCTAAGTCTTTTGCGCCGGGTCGACGGCGATCTCAATTCAGCGTCACAGGCAGGCTGCGCGGCCCCCGGAATCCGAACCCGTAGAATTGCACGGCGTCCGGGTCTGGCAGGGTCATGTTCGGGAAACGGTCGCACAGCAACGGCAGCATGATATTGGCCAGCATCCGCCGCGCCACATGCGTTCCCTGACAGAAATGCGGGCCGTTGCCAAAGGCTTGATGCGGCAGCTTGGGGCGGAACACGTTGTAAAGGTGCCCGTCCTCGTAAACATCCTCGTCATGATTGGCCGAAGCCTGGATCGTCATCACCGTATCGCCTTTGGGGATGTGGAAGCCGCGGATCACCGTATCCTCGGTCACCAACCGGGACGAGACCTGAATCGGGGCGACCCAGCGCACACCTTCTTCGAAGGCGTCGGCCCACAGACCGTCCCGCTTGACCGCCTCGAACTGGTCAGGGTTGATCATCAGGCCGTAAAGGATCGTTAGCAGCGCGTCGCGCGGCTCGTTGATACCGCCGCCGATCGCGATCTTGATGTTGGAATAGATCTGACTGGTCGGGATCGGATCTTCCGCATTGACCATCACGGACAGCGCGCTTTGATCCGGGTCCGCGCGCAAACGGGCGGAGGCCGCGTCGAAAAGCGCGTCCATTTCATCGTTGGCGGCGTCGCATTGCGCGAACAGCTTGTCCGTCCAGCCGAAATTCCCCGCGCCGTCGATCAGGATCTGCGACCAGCGCTGCATGTCAGCGTCCGAGGCTTCGGGAATGCCCAGCAGATGCGTCAGGCAGCGCGCTGAGAATGGTCCGGCCAGCTGCGTGAACAGGTCCACCGTCTCGCCTCTTGGCAGGCGGCTGACATAATCCTCGGCGATCCTTGTATAGATCGGCTCCCAGCATTGCTTGATGTTGCGTGCGGTGAAGGCCGGGGCCATCGCGCCACGTTCGGCTGCGTGTTCGGCCCCATCCTTGCGCATCAGCGTATGGGCGCGAAAGGCGCGCTGCATCGGCGTGTTGGGGTCGTTCGAACTGAATAGCTCAGGGTTGTCCTTGACGTATTTCGTATCCGCCGCCTTGGTCAGCAGCGTCCGCCCTACGGCCTTGACCCGCAGCACAGGTGCCTCGGCCCGCAGGCGTTTGTAAACGGTATAGGGATCAAGGGTCAGTTGCTGGATGGTGATCTGATCATCCAGCGGTGCCTCGGGTGCGATGGGTGTATCGAGTGTCACGGTCCTGCCCTCCCCTGCCTGATCGCGTGGACCAACACTAGAGGATCGGGGCGCATGGGACAATCCGATGGAATTGATAGAGACTATCGAATAATCTGATGACAGCGGGCGAAACCGGAGGAAGTCACATGGTCACCCCCAAGGATAGCGATCCGCTGGCCGTGGATTTTGCGGCGCTGCGGGTGCTGCGGCTGGTGCATGACTATGCATCGTTCTCGCGCACGGCCGAGGTGCTGGGCGTCAACCAATCCTCGGTCAGCTATACGATCGACCGCCTGCGCCGCGCCTTTGGCGATCCGCTTTTCGTGCGGCAGGGGGCCGGGATCGTGCCCACAGACCGCTGTGACGAGATTGTCCGCGAGGCGGCGCGGCTGGTGGACGAATTCGTGGCCCTGTCAGCGCCGCGCGTCTTTGATCCCGCCCGCGCCGAGGCGACGATGATCCTGTCCTGCAACTACTATGAACGGGCGACGCTGGTGCCTGCGCTGGTGCGCCGTCTGCGGGCTGTGGCACCGGGGGTAAAGCTGCGGGTGATCACCTCGACCGTGCGCGGGCGCGAGCAGCTGAGCCGGGGGGAATGCGACATTCTGGTGGGGCCGGTCCAGATCGGGGATGCCGGGTTCTTTGGCCGTCGCGTCCTCAGCGATCATTATGTCTGCGTCATGGCGCCGGACAATCCGCTGGGCCAGACACCGCTGGACATAGAGGGTTTCGCCGCCGCACCGCAGGCGGTGGTGACCTATGGCGGCAACTGGAAATCCCGCTATCTGATCGAGATGGAGGATGCTGGCCTTGCCCCCAACATGGTGCTGGAACTGCCCAGCCCCGCAACCTTGCGCGACATCCTGCCCGGCACCGATCTGATCGCCACGGTTCCCTTGCGGACAGCGCTGTCCTTCGGGCCGGGCCTCAGTATCGTGGATTGCCCCTTTCCCGCGCCTTTCGAGATCGACCTCTACTGGACCGCCCGCACGCATCACTCCCCGATGCACCGCTGGCTACGCGGCGTGATCGGGCATGTCGCGACCGAGCTTGAGGCGGGGGTTGTGCGCTGAGATCCGGAGCGGAGCGCGCGGCTCAGCAGGAGGTTTTGGTGGTGTCCTTGCCTTCAGGGGCGCAGAACAGACGATAAAGCAGGCCGATCACCTCATAGGTGTTGTTGTCGGCGAGGCTGTAATAGATCGTCTTGCCCTCGCGGCGGGTCGTGACCAGACCTTCCTCGCGCAGGCGCGCAAGCATCTGGCTGACGGCGGCTTGCCGGATTTCCAGAAGGTCCTCCAACTCACCCACGGATTTCTCGCCCGATCCCAGATGGCACAGGATCATCAGCCGGCCTTCATGGGCCAGCGTCTTGAGATAGGCTGCCGCCGCCTCGGCGCTGCGCGCCATCTCGGATGGCGGGGCGGGGGGGCTTTGCGTGGTCAATTCGGCAAGTTCCTGCATCCGGTCGATCCCTCTGTCTCTCCTAGCATACCCCTCGGGAAAGAGCGAGATCACTGCTCATAAGCCGGGGCACCGCCTTCAAAATGGTTCTCGTTCTGATAATCGCAAGGGTCTTCCTGCATTTGCAGATGCAGCCCCGTCCCGGTGAAGGGATGGGCACGGGCCAGATCCTCGTCAATCTCGATACCCAGACCGGGGCGATCAGGCGGAATGACATAGCCATTCTCGACCCGGATCATCCCCTTGATCAGCCCGTCATGGAACGGTGTCTCGATGGTTTCGATCATCAGCAGGTTCGGGATCGAGGCCGCCAGATGGATGTTCGCGGCCCATTCGATGGGACCTGCGTAAAGGTGCGGTGCGATCTGCGCGTTGAAGGCTTCGGCCATGGCGGCCACCTTCTTCATCTCCCAGATTCCGCCCGCACGTCCCAAGGCGGGTTGCAGGATTTCCGCGCCACCTGTGCGCAGCAGCGTGGCGAATTCGGTCTTGGTCGTCATCCGCTCACCCGTGGCAAGCGGAATGCGCACGGCCTGCGCGACCTTCTGGAATTCCAGCAGATTATCTGGCGGGATCGGCTCTTCATACCAGAGCGGGCTATAGGGTTCCAACGCCTGACCCAGCCGGATCGCCCCCGCCGTCGTGAACTGTCCATGGGTGCCGAACAACAGGTCAGCACGGTCCCCGACAGCCTCGCGGATGGCGCGGCAGAAGGCGACCGAGCGGCTGATGTCCCGCATCGCAGGCATATGCCCGCCCCGCATCGTGTAAGGGCCAGCGGGGTCGAACTTGACCGCCGTATAGCCCCGATCCACCGCGTCCAGTGCCGATTCAGCCGCCATCTCGGGCGAGACCCAGAAGGGCGCATGCTCGTGATGCGGCAGCGGATAGAGATAGGTATAGGCCCGCAGCCGATCGTTGATCTTGCCGCCCAGCAGCGCCCAGACCGGGCGGTTCCGGGCTTTGCCCAGAATGTCCCAGCAGGCGATCTCAAGCCCCGAAAACGCGCCCATGACCGTCAGATCGGGCCGCTGCGTGAAGCCCGAGGAATAGACCCGACGGAACATCTTTTCGATATTCTCCGGGTTCTCACCCTGCATGTGGCGCTCGAACACATCGGTGATGACCGCGCGCATGGCGACGGGCCCGACGGTCGCGGCGTAACATTCACCCCAGCCCACGATTCCCGTGTCGGTCGTTACCTTCACGAAAATCCAGTAGCGCCCGCCCCAGCCCGGTGCCGGGGGCGAGGTGACGATGATGTCAAGGTCAGCCAGTTTCATCGTCGGTCGCTCCTTTGAGTATTGAGGGAACAGGGGAAAGGGTGCGTTCAGTTGTTCAGGATGATCACGTTGCGGCGCGCGGCACCGGTCTTGGTGTCGGCAATCGCCTCGTTGATCTGGTCCAGCCGCCAGCGGCCCGAGATCAGTTCGTCCAGCTTCAGCCGCCCCTGTTGATACAGGTCCACCATCCACGGGATGTCGCGCTTGATCACCACATCGCCCATCTTTGAGCCGATCATGCCTTGCCCCACAGCCGCCATGACGACGGGTTCATAGGTTGAGGTCTGGCCGGAATGCGGCATGCCCACCATGACGACACGGCCGCCATAGCCCAGATAGCGCGGAGCCGTGTCATAGGCCGGGATGGCACCCACGGTGACGATCACCGCATCTGCACCACGGCCAAGGATGCGCTTGGCGCGCGACCATGGCTTGGCATCCGTGGCCAGGATGCCGTCGGTCGCGCCGAACTCGCGGGCGATGGCCAGTTTCTCCTCGCTCATGTCGACGGCGATGATGCGGCGGGCACCAGCGATGCGCGCGCCCTGAATGGCGTTCAGCCCGACGCCGCCCGCGCCGATCACGACCACATCCTGACCCGCGCGCAGACCGGCGGCATTCACCACCGCGCCCACACCAGTGATCACACCGCAGGACAGCAAGGACGCCACGTCCTTGGCCATGTTGTCGGGGATTTTCACGACCTGGCTGTGATCCACCACGACCGCTTCGGCAAAGGCGCCGCAGGCCATGGCCTGATGCAGCACACCCCCGTCTGCCGTGGACAGCGGGCCCTTGTCACCGTTGTAAGGTGTTTCGCAAAGCGTCGGCTTGCCCGATCCGCAATTGGAGCAGCCGCCGCAGGCGCGGATCAGCGTCACCGCGACGCTGTCACCCACGGCCAGACCCGCCACGCCTGCGCCGACAGCGGTCACTCGCCCTGCCGCCTCATGACCGTAGACCGCAGGCAGGGTGCCGCCCCACGCGCCTTCGGCAAAGGAGATGTCGGAATGGCAGATCGCCACGGCGTCCAGCTTCACCTCGACCTCACCCATGTCGGGGGCGCGCAGGCGCACCTCCTCGATGGTCAGGGGGGTGCCGAAGGCGTGGCACACGGCGGCCTTGATCATCTGCATGGGGCTTGTCCTTTCCGGTCTGGTCCTTGCGTTGTGCCCGAACCTGCCCGCGCCGGAACAGCCGTGCAAGCGCAAAACAACCGCTCCTGTGTCGGAAACCATCGGGGTCAGCCTGTGATCTGGCGCCCGCGCATCTGATAGATCACCGCCGCCAGGGTCATGATCACCGCCGACAACAGGAAAGGTGCTCCGGGCAGGTAAAGGCCGGCATCCGCGCGGGTGAATTGCGCGAAGGTCTGCGTCATGACCAGAGGGGCCACCACCATCGCCACCGAGGTCAGGCTGGTCAGCACGCCCTGCAACTCGCCCTGTGCGTTATCCGCCACAGCGCGGGACAGGATACCTTGCAGGGCAGGCAGGCCGATCGCACCGATGGCTGTGACCGGGATCAGCATCAACAGCAGGTTGCCCGAGGCGATGAACCCAAGGATCACCAGCGATATGATCTGGATCAGCAGCCCCAGAAGAACGGTCCGTGCATCGCCAAAGAGGCGGATTGCGGGGCCGACCAGTGTGCCCTGTGCCACCGCCAGAGACAGGCCATAGACCGCCAGCGACACTCCGATCAGACTTGGGGACCAGCCAAACCGTGCCGCTGTGAAATAGGCCCAGATCGCCGGATAGACGACCGTGGCGAAGTGATAGAGAAAATAGACCCAGATCAGCGATCCTACCCCACCCAGCTTCGACACCGCGCGGATCGCGCCGAACGGATTGGCGCGGCCCCACTGGAAGGGGCGACGGATGCGGTCGGTCACGGTTTCACGCAGCACCAGCCAGCCGAAGGCGGCATTGGCCAGGGCCAGCAGGGCGGCTGCGATGAAGGGCGCGCGGGTGCCCCATTCGGCCAGCAGTCCGCCCATCACCGGACCCAGCACGAAGCCCATCCCGAAGGCGGCTCCGATCAGGCCGAAATTGCGCGCCTTCTCATGTGGGGCCGAGATGTCGGCCATATAGGCCGAGGCGGTGGAGTGGGTGGCGGCCGTGATCCCGCCCACGATCCGGCCCGCCAGCAAGAGCCAGATTGATCCGGCCAGCGCCATCACCACATAGTCCGCCGCCATCACCAGAAGCGAGACCAGCAGCACGGGCCGGCGCCCGAACCGGTCGGACAGCCCGCCAAGGATGGGGCCGAACAGGAATTGCATCGCGGCAAAGGCGGTGGACAGGATGCCGCCCCAGATGGCCGCCTGCGCCAGCGTGCCGCCTGTCGTCTCGCGGATGAGGTCGGGCATCACGGGCAGGATCAGCCCGATCCCCATGGCGTCGATCATCACCGTGATCAGGATGAACAGGACCGGCAGGCGCATCGGTGGCTTTCGCTGTCTTGATCGCGGCAGATTAGGCCCGTGCCGGGTGGCGCGAAAGCCCTGCCGTGGCGGCAAGGATCACCGGCTGTAAAGCACCGGGAACCAGTCCTCACGCAGCTTTTGACCGGGCTGCATGTCATGCCCCGGAAAGGGCGGCGAGGTGCGGCCGGGCCGTTCCACATAACGCGCGTCATCGCCCACCAGCCGCAGGGAAAACGCGCGTCGGCGCTGGGCGGTCTCGTTCCCGCGCGCGCCGTGCAGGGTGCTGTAATGGAAGGCTACGGCGTCGCCGGGTTCCATGTGCCATTCGCGGATCTCCATCCCTTCGGCATCCGGATCGGGGACGGGCATATAGGCCTCGGCATCGGGGTAGAAATTCTCCTCGGAGAGCCAGCGGGTGGGCAGGACGGGGCGCGGCCAGAGATGTGATCCGGCGACACAGCGCAGGCTGGCCTCGCGCACGGGATCGAGGGGCGACCAGAAGCTGACGGTCTGGCGGCCTTCGACAAAGTAATAGGGGCCGTCCTGATGCCAGGGTGTCGGCTTGGAGGTGCCGGGTTCCTTGACGAGGATATGGTCGTGGAAGAGTTGCACCTTGTCCGAGCCCATCAGCTCGGCGGCGACGGCGGCGGCGGGGGACTGGCGGATCACCGCTTCGAATTCCGGGATGCGCTGCCAGTTGCAGTAGTCATCGAAGAAGCGGCCTCCTTCTCCGGCCTTGAGGTTCTCGGCGGCATAGGGGCCGGGGTCGGCCATGTTGCGCGCGATCCCGGCGGCGAGGGTGTCCACGTGATCCTTGAACAGGCCCCGGATCAGAACGACCCCGTCACGCTGATAATCTTCAATATCCTGCTGGGTCACGAGGGGGTGGGGCATGGGGCGATTCCTGTTGCGTTGTGGCGGCAGTATCAGGGCAAGGGGGTAGTGCGGTAAAGCGTGACCTTCAGCCCGCCATTGGACACGGGCGGGGCGGGGGGCAGGAAGGGCAGGGCGGTGGCCTTGGCCAGTGCCGGGTCACTGGTCACCATGCCCACGCGCCAGCCACGGAAGCGCTCGGTCAGGGTTTTGCCCAGGGCGCCGTAGAGGGCGAAGAGGAGTTTCTTCTCGCCGATGCGGGCGCCATAGGGCGGGTTCACCATGACCAGACCGGGGGGGCCGTCGGGGCGGGGCAGGTCGCTGATGGCATGGCAGTGAAAGCTGGTGATCCCGGCCACGCCGGCCCGTTCGGCGTTTGCGGTGGCGGCGCGGATGGCGCCGGCGTCGCGGTCAGAGCCGTAGAACCGCAGCCCCGTTTCGCGGACGGAGGTGGTCTTTTTCAGAATGTCCCACGATGGGACATTAAAACTTGCAAGCTTTTCAAAGGCATAGCTTCGACCCCGCCCCGGCAGCAGGCCAAGGGCCTGTTCCGCCGCCTCGATCACGAAGGTGCCGGAGCCGCACATCGGATCGACCACGGGTTCCGTGCCGTCATAGCCGCATTGGCGCAGGAAAAGTGCCGCCAGCGTTTCGCGCAAGGGGGCCTTGGCCATGGCCTGCTTGTGGCCGCGCTTGTGCAGGGACTCTCCTGTCGTGTCGATGCTGAAGGTGCACAGATCATCCTCGATCCGCGCTTTCAGGCGGATTTCGGAGGCGGTGTCGGCACCGGGCGCATCCTCGACCGCCGGTCCCGTCAGCACCTCGACCCCCAATGTTTCGCGCAGCGCTGCTTCGATCCGCTGTTTCGCGGCCCCGGCGTGATAGATTTTCGAGGCTTTGCACGTCACTTCAACGCGGACAGGCACATCGGGGCGTAGCACGGCGGCCCAGTCGAATTTGCGCGCGCGTTTGTCCAGTTGCGCCAGATGCATCACGCGGAAAGACCCGATCCGCGCCAGAACGCGGGTTGCGCCGCGCAGGGACAGGTTGGCGCGCCAGACATCGGGCCAGCCCCCCTGAAAGGTCACGCCACCGGGCACGGTGACGGGGGCGGGAAAGCCAAGCGCTGCGGCCTCCTCGGCCAGCGTGGTTTCAAGCCCCGGAGGGACGGCCAGAAAGATCTCGAATGTCGTGCTGTCTGTCATGCGCCCGCTTATCCGCCGCGCGCCCCGGCATGGCAAGGGTGAAGACGGCGGGGCATGGCGGTCCGGGTGGCCGCTGTGGCACGCCGGGTCGCATATTGACCGCTGGCGGCATCTTTCCGTATGCGGTCAGGCGAAACCGGGGTAATTTGTGCACAAGAGGAAAGAGCATTCCATGTCCGCAGCACCAAGCAGCCCGAAACAGGTTTTGAGCCAGTCCATTGCCACCGATCTGGAGGCCGAGATCCTGCTGGGGCAGATCGCCTCTGGCACGCGTCTGGACGAGGCGGCGCTGGCGCGGCGGTTCGGGGTGTCCCGCACCCCCGTGCGCGAGGCGTTGCAGATCGTCGTGGCGCGGTCGCTGGCGGTGCGGCAGCCTTACAAGGGCGTAGTGGTCAGCGAAATCTCACCCGAGCGGATCGACCAGTTGTTCGAGGCGATGGGCGAGATCGAGGCGCTGTGCGGGCGTTTCGCGGCGCAGCGCATGACGATGGAAGAGCGCGCGGCCCTGCTGCGGGAACACGAGGCGATGGCCCGGATGGCCCGGTCCGGCGATACGGCGGGCTATGAGGAGGCGAATACGCGGTTTCACCAGTTGATCTATGCGGGCAGCCATAACGAGGATTTCGCCGAGATGGCGGAAACGATGCGGATGAAGCTGGCCCCGTTCCGTCGCTCGCAACTGGCGGATGCGGCGCGGATCGCCCGGTCCAACACGGAGCATGACCAGATCGTCGAGGCGATTGTCGAGCGGGACGGGCCGGCGGCGGAACGCGCGCTGCGCCGTCATCTGCTGAGCGCGGCGCAGGCGATGCTGGACAAATGGGCGGCCAGCCGCGCCGCGCCTATCCCAGCGCGGTCCAAAGCATCCTGAGCGATGTGATCGCGAGGAAGACCGCAAAGGCGCGCTTGACCCATTTCGCATCCAGCGCATGGGCGAGTTGTGCCCCGCGCGGGGCCAGCGCTGTCGAGATCGGCAGGATCAGGGCGGCGGCGACAAGATTGACAAAACCCAGCGACAGGGGCGGGCGGCCTTCGACGCCCCAGCCCGCAACGATCAGGGCGATCACCGCGGGCACGGCGATGATCAGTCCAAAGGCGGCGGCCGTGCCCACGGCACGGTGCACGGGCACGGAACAGGCGGTCAGGATGGGCACGCCCAGCGTGCCGCCGCCGATACCCATCATGGCCGAGACGGTGCCGATGGTCCCGGCCAGCGCAGGTTGCGCGGCGCGGCCCTTTGGCAGGTTCCGGGCCAGCACCAATGTCTTGGGGCGGGCAAGGTTGACCGAGACCAGAAGGCCCACGCTGCCGAAGACGAGCATCAGCGCTTCGGCGTCCACCAGCCCTGCGACTGCCCCGCCCAGCAGCGCGCCTGCGGCCATCCACGGCCCCCAGCGCTTGACCAGCGCCATATCCACCGCGCCGCGCTTGTGATGCGCGCGGGCCGAGGAAATGGCTGTGGCGATGATCGTCGCGAGCGATGTCGCCACGGCCACGGGCATGGCGATATCGGGGTCAAGCTGCGTGAAGGTGAAGACCCAGAACAGGACGGGCACGATGACGATCCCGCCGCCCACGCCCAGCAACCCGGCAAGGATGCCCGCGAAAGCGGCGGCGATCATCACGCCGCCGATGAGCAGGGCGATTTCGGTCGTTGTCAGCAAGTCCAATGGTCTATCCGATCCGTCTTGGCCTTAAAAGGCAATTGCCGCGCCATCCGCGCGGGGGTCGGAGGCGGCTTCCATCAGCCCTTCGGGATGAAGGACCACCGCCCCTGCATGGCCTGCGGTGTCCGAGAAGGGGGCGATCATCTCGACCTCGTGACCGGCGTCTTGCAGGGCGGTGACAAGGGCAGGGTCGAAGCGGTCTTCCAGCTTGAGGGTGGTCGTCGTCTCGCCCCATGTCTTGCCCAAGAGCCAGCGGGGGGCGGTGACGGCGGCTTGCAGGTCCTGACCGAAGGTCACATGGCGGGTGAAGACGGCGGCTTGTGTCTGGGGCTGGCCTTCGCCGCCCATCGTCCCATAGGCCATGACGCGGCCATCGGTCAGTTGCGCGAGCGCCGGGTTCAGCGTGTGGAAAGGGCGGCGGTAGGGGCCGAGCTGGTTGGGGCCTGCAGCCAGCGAGAAGCCCGCACCACGGTTCTGGAAGAACACGCCCGTATCGGTGCAGGTGAGGCCCGATCCGAATTCCCAGAACACCGACTGGATGAAGCTGACCACCATGCCGTCCTTGTCGGCCGCGCCCATCCAGATCGTGTCACCGGGTTTTGCCGGGTGCGGCCATGGCAGGGCGCGGGTCATGTCGATCTTGGCAGTCAGAGCATCCAGATGGCTGTCCGTGAGCCAGTCCTGCGCGGGAGTGGCCATCTGGTCTGGATCGCCCAGTTCGGCGTTGCGTTGGATGAAGGCTTGTTTGGTCGCCTCGATCAGCCCGTGCAGATGGGCGAAGCCTTCGGATTGCGTGATGCCCAGACGGTCGAACAGGGCGAGGATCATCAGCGAGGATACGCCCTGTGTGGGGGCGGTCATGTTGAAGAGTTGCCCGGCGCTGGTGGTGACGGTCAGGGGGGTGACCTGTTCGGCGGCGAAGAGGTGGAAATCGGTCAGGCGCAGGGGGCTGCCCATGTCCTCAAGGAAGCGCGCATGGGTGGTGGCGATGTCACCGCGGTAGTAGTCGTCAAGGCCGATCTCGGCGAGGCGGGCGAGCGTGTCGCCGAGGGCGGCTTGACGGAGTTTGTGGCCGGGGGCGGGTGGCGCGCCGTCGACGAGGAAGGTTTCGTCAAAGCCCGTCACGCCCTTGAGGGTGTCCAGCTTGGCGGCCGTGGTCAGGGATTGGTTGGCTGTCACGGCGATCCCGTCATGCGCCAGCGCGATGGCGGGGGCGAGCAGGTCGGACAGGGGCAGGCGGCGGTTTTCGGGGACGAGGGCGAGGGCCTTGGCCCAGCCGTCGATGGTGCCGGGCACGGTCAGGGCGGCCAATGGGCCGCGCGCGGGCAGGGCGGTGGTGACGCCCCGCTCGGCATACCATTCAGGTGTGGCGAGGCCCGCGGCGCGGCCACAGCCCGAGATGCCGACAGGGGCCTGACCGGGGCGGTGGATCACCCAAAAGCCATCGCCGCCGATTCCGTTCATATGCGGGTAGGCCACCGCGATGGCGGCGGCGGCGGCGACCATCGCCTCGATCGCCGTGCCGCCCGCGTTCAAGATATCGCGACCGGCCAGTGCGGCGGCGCGATGGGGGGCGCTGATCGCGCCTTTGTAACCCATGGAAGATGTCAGCATGTCACCACCCGATTGCTGCGGGCAGCCAGAGGGCCAGCCCGGGGAAGACGTAAACCAGTGCCAGCGCCAGCGCTTGCAGTCCGATGAAGGGCACTGCGCCCTTGTAGATGTCAAGGGTCGTCACCTCAGGCGGGGCGACGCCCTTGAGGAAAAACAGCGACCAGCCGAAAGGGGGCGTCAGGAATGAGGTTTGCAGGTTCAGGCAGATCAGGATGCCCAGCCAGACCAGATCGACTCCATTGGCGATGAAGAAGGGCAGGAACAGCGGCAGGGCTATGTAGGAAATTTCGATCCATTCCAGAAAGAAGCCCAAGAGAAAGACCAGCAGCAACATGAACAGGATTGCGCCGTTCACACCGCCGGGGACCCATTCGAACATGCGGCCCACAAGGTGTTCGCCGCCCAAACCGCGGAAGGCCAGACCAAAGACCTGCGCGCAGATCAGGATGAAGAACACCATCGAGGAAATGAGCAGCGTGGGTCGTGCAACCTGCTTGAGCAGATCGAAGGTCAGCCGCCCCGACAGCGCCACGAAGGCCAGCGCGCCGATGGCCCCCATCGAGGCCGCTTCCGTGGGGGCGGCCAGCCCGCCGATGATCGAGCCAAGAACCGCGATCACCAGACCGATGGGCGGGCCGACGACGAGAAGGACCTTTTTCGCCAGTTGTGCCCCGCTCATGGCGTCGCGTTCGGCCTGCGGGATCGGAGGCATGAGGCCGGGTTTCCATGCGGCCAGCACAAGGATCGCGATGATATAGACGCCCGCCAGTGTCAGGCCGGGGATCATGGCGGCGGCGAACATGGTGCCTACCGATTCGCCAAGGATTTCCGCCAGAAGGATCAGCACCAGCGAGGGTGGGATGATCTGCCCCAAGGTGCCCGAGGCGCAGATCATGCCGGTCGCCAGATATTTGGGATAGCCCCGGCGCAGCAGCGTGGGCAGGGTCAGCAGGCCCAGCGTCACGATGGTGGCCCCGACGATGCCGGTCGCAGCCCCCAGCAGCACACCGACAAGGATGATTGCCACACCCATGCCGCCCGCGACCTTGCCGAAGACATGGCCGATGATGTCGATCAGTTCCTCGGCCAGACGGGATTTTTCCAGCATCACGCCCATGAAAACGAAGAGAGGGATCGCCATGAAGGTATAGTTCGTGACAACGCCATAGATGCGTGCGGGCAGCAGGTTGAACAGCATCGGGCCGAAACCCGCATAGCCAAAGACCAGCCCCGACACGGCGATGGCGATGCCCACGGGGATGCCGATGATCAGCAGCACGAAAAAGGCGGCGATCATGCCGATCGCCAGAAGTTCGGTCGGAGACATAGCGGTTCTTTCCTGAAGTTCAGTGTCCCGAGGGCCCGCTGTCATGGGCCGGGTTGGGAAGGCCAAAGCCATGGCGCAGCGCATGGGCCAGACCTTGCAGCGCCAGTAGCGCAAACCCCAGCGGGATCAGCGATTTGAGCGCCCAGCGATAGGGCAGGCCACCCGGATTTGGCGAGGATTCCGCGCGCAGCCATGACTGCTGCACCCATGGGATCGACAGCCAGACGGCATAGAGGGCAAAGGCCATGAGCGCGAGGCCGCCCATCACCTCGATCAGGCGACACAGCCAAGGCGGAAAGCGTTCGAACAGCACATCGACGCGGACCTGTTCGCCGCAATAAAGCGCGTAGGACATGCCGAACAGCGCGATGGGCGAGATCAGGTGCCATTGCAATTCCTGCAACCACACGGCCCCGGTGCGCAGGAAGTAGCGGACGAACACATCGCCCGCCACCATCAACACCAGCGCTACGCAGGTCCAGGCCGCGATCCAGCCGAAAAGCCGGACCGCGCCCTCGATCCCGTTCACGAAACGTGAGAGGGCGCGCATCTTCAGACCTTGAGGATGGACTTGTGCCACGGCCCTTCGCTGACCCCGGCCCAGCGGTCGTGGTTCGCCTTGAAGGCCATGTAGCTGTCATGGACTTCCTTGACCAAGGGATCGGCGGCGGCCCGGGTGGCCAGCGTGTCGGCGGTCGCGGTGCGCAGTGCCTCGACCACCGCTTCGGGGAGGACTGCGGCGGTGACGCCGAAATTGTCCACAAGATCGGACAGGGCCTCGCCATTCACGGCCTCGGACCATGTCATGCTTTCAAGGCAGGCGGCCATGCAGGCGGTCTTGACGATCTGTTGCAGATCGGCGGGCAGGGCATCCCATGCGGCCTTGGAGATGAGAAGTTCCCCCGTGGTGGAGGGCTCGTGCCAGCCGGTGGTGTGGTAGAACTTGGCGGCGTTTTGCAGACCAAGGCGGCGATCCTGATAGGGGCCTACGAATTCGGCGGCGTCGATCACGCCGCGTTCCAGCGCGGGGAAGATCTCGCCGCCCGGAAGGACGCGGGCGTCCACGCCAAGGCTGGCATAGACCTGACCGGCCAGACCGGGGATGCGCATGCGCAGGCCCTGCAACTGGCTGACATCCTCGATCGGTTCGCGGAACCAGCCGGTCATCTGCACACCGGTATTGTTCATCGGGAAGGCAACAAGGCCGAAGGGTTCATAGACCTTGTGCCACAGCTCCAGACCGCCGCCGTGATAAAGCCATGCCATATGTCCGGCGAAGCTCATCCCGAAGGGAACGGTGGTGAAGTATTGTGCGGCAAAGGTGGTGCCCGACCAGAAATAGCTGTTGGAGGCGTTCATCTCGATCACGCCCTGCTGGACGGCGTCGAAGCCCTCGAAGGCGGGGATCAGCTCGCCTGCGGCGAAGTGCTGGATCTTGAGGCGGCCGCCGGACATGGCGTCGATCTTGGCGATGATGTCCGTGGGGCTGCCGGGGCCTTCGACGTAGAAGGGCGAGCCGGGGCCGTAGGAATTGGTCATGCGCCAGGCGAAGCTGTCCTGCGCCTGTGCCACGCGTGGGGCGGCTAGGGGGGCAGCTACGGCGGCTGCGGCGGTGGCGGTCAGAAATCTGCGACGTTCCATGAAAGTACCTCTCCTGTCTGGGTCCCTGTCGGGGTGGCCGCAAGGTTGGCTTGCGGTCCGGTTTCTGGTGCGTCTCCTCCGTGAGGGACGAGCTAGGGCAGGGGGCGGATGAGGGGCAGGGGAAAGGGCGTGGATGGCCTTGTTGATTGGTCACATTGTATACAATTTCCGCTGATCAATGCGCTGGTGAATACAAATAAGGCAGTCTGTGAAGCGGCTGCCGGGGCCTGTTTCGGGTTTGACAACCTGCGGTGCGCAGGACAGGCTGAGCCTCCCCGGTGCCGCTGTCAGATGGAGCCTTGTTTGCCCTTTCGTTTCGTTCACACGGCTGATCTGCATCTGGACTCGCCGCTGAAATCGCTGGCGCTGCGGGATAGCGCCTTGGCCGAGGTGATCGGCAATGCCAGCCGCGCGGCATTCACGCGGATCATTGATCTGTGTCTGGAAGAGGCGGTGGATGCGCTGCTGATCGCGGGGGATCTGTATGACGGGGCGCAGACCTCGATGAAGACGGCGCGGTTTTTGACGCAAGGGTTGCGGCGGCTGGATGCGGCGGGGATCGAGACGTTCATCATCCGGGGCAACCATGACGCGGAATCGCGGATCACGGCGCAGTTGGTCTTGCCGCCTTCGGTCACCGTATTCGGCGCGCAGGCGGGGGTGGAGCGGCGCAGCAGGGGGGCGCTGGAGGTGGCGATCCACGGGATCAGCTTTGCGCGCCCCCATGCGCCCGACAGCCTGCTGGAGCGGTTCAAGGCCCCTGTGCCGGGGGCGGTGAATATCGGGATGCTGCATACCAGTCTGGACGGTGCGGCGGGGCATGATCCCTATGCGCCGTGCCGTCTGGCGGATTTGCAGGGCAGCGGGTTCGATTACTGGGCGCTGGGGCATATCCATGCGCGCGCGCATCATGCGGGCGGCTGTCATGTGGTGATGCCCGGCATCCCGCAGGGGCGTGACATTGGCGAGGCGGGTGCGAAATCCGTGACGCTGGTCACCGTGGCGGATGATGGCACTGTGACGGTCGAGGCGCGCTCAACCGGCGTGGCCCGGTTCGAGCGGGTGGAGGTGCCGCTGGACGGGGCCGAGGATTGGCCCGGTGTCGTGGCGGCGTTGTCGGGGGCGCTGCGCGCGGCGCGGCGGGATCATGGCGAGGATCATCTGGTGCTGCGGCCTGTGCTGACGGGACGGACGCCGCTGCTCTGGCGGCTGCGGCGCGATCAGGGACTGCTGCTGGATGAGGCGCGGTTGACCGCCGAAGGGATCGGGACGCTGTGGATCGACAAGGTGGAGCTGGCCTGCACCGATGACGCCCCTCCCGATACAGCCGGCCCATTGGCGGAACTGGGGCGTCAGATCGCAGGTATGACCACACCCCCCGCCGCCATTCTGGCCGAGGCGGATGCGGTGATCGAGGCTCTGGCCAAGACCCTGCCCAAGGAGTTGCGCGGGATGCTGGGCGATGATCCGGCAACGCAGGCGGCGATCCGCGATGCGCTGTTGCAGGAGGGTGCCGCAGAGGTGCTGGCCCATCTGCACGGGCTGGAGGGGGACGCCTGATGCGCCTGCGCCGGCTTGATCTGATCCGCTACGGCAAGTTCACGGACCGCAGTCTGGATTTCGGCGCGGCTCCGGCCGATGGGCCTGATTTCCATATCATCTACGGGCCCAATGAAGCGGGCAAATCCACCACCATGCAAGGCTGGCTGGATCTTCTGTATGGTATCCCCACCCAAAGCCGGATGGATTTCCTGCACCCTTATGCGTCGATGCGGCTGGGGGCTGCGATCGACGCGGGCGGCGAGGTGCTGGAGGTGATCCGCACCAAGGGACGCACGGGCACGCTGACCGATCCGGCGGGACATGCCCTGCCCGAGGCGATGATGCCCGGTCTCCTCGGCGGGATCGACCGGGCGGGCTATGAGGCGATGTTCAGTCTGGATGACGAGACGCTGGAGAAGGGCGGGGAAAGCATCCTTTCCAGTCAGGGGGATCTGGGGCAGATGTTGTTTACCGCCTCAAGCGGTCTGGCGGAGATGGGTCAGGCGCTGGAGGGGTTGCGAAGCAAGACGGCGGGTTTCTTCAAGCCCGGTGGCCGCACTGGCGGGCTGGCCGATCTGAAAAAGGCGCTGGCGGCGGTGGAGCAGCAGATTGCCGATCAGGATGTCGGCGCATGGGACTTTGCTGTGCTGTCGCAGCAGCGCGAACAGGCACAGGCGGCGCTGGATGCGGCGCAGGCAGTGCAGGATGACACGCTGGCGCGGTTGCATCTGGTTGAGCGGCAATTGGCGGCGCTGCCATTGGTGACGCGGCTGACGTTGATCGCGGCGGATCTCAAGGTCTTGCCGGATCTGCCTGCGGTGCCGCAGGGCTGGATCGCGGAACTGGACGACCTTGCGCGGGAGCATGGCCAGACAGTGGTGCGTCTTGAAGGGCAGGCCGCGCTGATGGAAGGCCTGCGCGCCGAGATGGAGGCCGCGCGGGATGATCCCGCGATGCTGGCGCAGGATGCCGCGATGGCCGAGGCGGAGGCGCTGAAATCCGATTTCGACGGGGCGGTGCGTGACCTGCCCGCGCGCCGGGCCGAGGCGGATCAGGTGCAGACGCAGATCGACGAATTGTTGCGACAACTGGGTGCGGCGGGGCGCGATCCGGCTGATCTTGTGCTGTCCCCTCCCTTGGTGGCCAGCCTGCGCGCGCTGATGGAGCGGCAGTCCGGCGTGGCGGCGGCGTTGGATACGGCGCGGCAGGAAGAGGCTGCGGCGGCCCAGCGTTTGGCGGCGCTGGTGGCGCGGCTGGGTGACGATGGTGGCGCGGTGCCCGATCTGTCGCTTTTGGCCGAGGTCGTGCAGGGCGCACAGCGCGGCGATCCCGCAGGCGCGCTGGAGCGTGCGCGCGGGCTTGAGGCGGCGGCGCGCGACCGGATGGAGACAGCCTTGGCGCGGCTTTTGCCGTGGCGCGGGGATGGGGCGGCGCTGATGGCGCTGTCCTTGCCGGATGCGGCGCAGGTGCAGGGCTGGCGACAGGCGCTGGCCGAGGCGCAGCGGGGCCAAGAGCGCGCGCATGCAGAGGTCACGCGCGCCACGGAGGAGGCCGCGCGGATCACGGCGCAGATGCAGGCCGAGGTCGCGGCGGGACAGGTCACGCTGGAGGATGCGGCGCGGAGCAGGGCGGCGCGGGAAAGCCTGTGGGCCGCGCATCGCGCGGCTTTGAGTGCGGAGACGGCCGAGGCGTTCGAGGCGGCTCTCAGGCAGGACGATCAGGTGACGGCGGCTCTGGCGCGGGCGCAGACCGCCGCGCTGCACCGGGCCGAGGCCGAGGCGCGGCTGGCCGCGCTGGAGATAGAGCGTGCGCGGCATGAGGCCGAGGCGCAGGCGGCGGCGGCGCGAAGCGCCGCTGTGCGGGAGGCTCTGGCGCGCGTGCTGCCGGCGGGGCTGGACCCCGCGACATCGCCCGAGGCTCTGGAAGACTGGATGCGGCGGCGCGAACTGGCGCTGGAGGCCTTGGCCACGTGGCAGGCCGCAGCGCGGGATCTGGAAGGGGCCGCGCGGGGGCAGGCGGCGGCGCGGGATGCCTTGGCGGCGGGGCTTGCGGCCTCGGGGCAGGCGGTGGCGGAGGATGCGCCGCTGCCGGTGCTGGCCGCACAGGCACGGGTCCTGCTGGAGCGCGCGCAGGGCAAGGCCGCGCTGGTCGAGGCGCGGGATGCGGCGGCAGAGGATCTGCGGCGGCGGCAGGCGGCGCTGGACCGCGCCGGGGCGGCGATGCAGGCGTGGCAGGATGACTGGCAGGCGGCCTGCGGGCGTCTGCCGCTGTGGGGCAGTGACAGCCCGGACGTGGCCGCGATGGGCGGCGTGCTGGACCTGTTCCAGAGCCTTGAGCAAAGCTGGCGCGACTTGCGCGGATTGCGCGACCGGATCGGCAAGATGCAGGCCAATCATGCGGCTTTTGGCGCGGCGGTGGCCGCGCTGGCCGGGCGGTTGGGTCTGCCGGAGGATGATCCCGCGGCAACCTGGGCCGCGTTGCGGGCGCGGCAGCGGGTCGCGCTTGAGGGGCAGGCGCGACGGCAGGATTTGCACGGGAAGCTGGCAGCGGGTGAGCAGGTCGCGCAGGGGTTGCGGGACAAGCTGGCCGTGACCGAGGCGCGGCTGGCCGAATTCTGCCGGCATTTCGGCTGCGATGACGCGCAGGCGCTGCGCGATGTGGTGGCGCAGGCCGCGCGGCGGCAGGATCTGACCGCCGAACGCGACCGGCTGGCCCGTGACATTTGCGAGGGGATGGGCACCGACCGGCTGGCCGAGGCGGTGGCGGCGCTGGAGGGGTTGGACCGGCCCGCGCTGGCGGCAGAGCGCGCCGGGCTGATGGCGGCGCAACAGCGGCAGGGTCAGGATTTGCAGCGGCTTTATGCGGATCTGTCGCAGGCGCAGGGGCGGATCGAGGCGGTGGGTGGCGACGATGCGGTGGCGCGTTTGCAGGAAGAGCGGCAGACATTGCTGTTGCAGATCGCCGAGGAGGCGCGCGCCTTCCTGCGGCAGCGGTTGGGGATCGTGGCGGTGGATCACGCCTTGCAAGGCTATCGCGACAGTCACCGCAGCGCGATGATGCAGCGCGCGTCAGAGGCCTTCCGCACCATCACGCGGGGCGACTACAGCGGACTGGCCGCCCAGCCCGAGGGTGAACGCGAGGTGCTGGTGGCGATTGCGGCGACGGGGGCGTCGAAACTGGCGCGGGATCTGTCCAAGGGGACGCGGTTCCAGCTGTATCTGGCGCTGCGGGTCGCGGGTTTTCACGAGATCGCGGCTGCGCGGGAAACGGTGCCCTTCATCGCGGATGACATATTGGAGACCTTCGATGATGACCGCGCCGCCGAGACCTTTGCCCTGCTGGCCTGGATGGCCGGAGTCGGGCAGGTGATCTATCTGACGCATCACCGGCATCTATGCGAGATCGCCCAGCGGATCTGTCCCGCGGTGCGCGTCCATGCTTTGGGCTGAGCCGTTGTTTCTGGATATTTGAAGCAAGAAGAAGCAGGGCGCGCGGACTGCTTCATCCTGCCGGAGATACTCATTCCACTCCGGCCGATGTCAGCAGGGCGGCGGCGGTGGTATCGCCTGCGTCGAGCGCGCCTTCGATCAGGCCGGGGCTGCGGGTCGAGGTTTCCGCGATGGCGATATGCAGGCGGCCGTCCAGATGGGGTTGGCGCAGGCTCGCCGGGGGCAGGTCGGGATGCGCGCCCATGTGATCCGACGCCGTGCAGATCAGCGGTTCGCGCGACCAGTCCTGCACCGTGACGGAGTTCGGTTGCGGGGCGTCCGGGCCGAAACAGCGGGTCAGTTGCGCGCGGATCGCCGCCTCCAGCGCGGCGGGGTCGCGGGCCTCGGGCGGCCAGCCGACGAATCCGAACAGGGCGGGTTGGCCGTTCGGGGCGCTGTGGTCATGCACTTCGACCATTGGGCCGATGCGGCTGGCGATGCGGCCTGAGAGGCCGCTGTCGCGCCAGAAGGGGCGGTCGTAGAGGATCACGGCCTTGGCCTGCCCCGCCATCCATGTGGGTGTGGCGCGCATCGCGTGCAGCAGGGCTGTGGGCGCGGCGGGGATCGCGATGCGGGTGGCGGCGAAGCGCAGCGGGGCCGAGAGCACGACCCGCGCGGCGTTGACCTGTGCGCCTTCCGCATCGGTGAGGATCAGCCCGTTCCGGCCCGGATCAAGGCGTGTCACAGGGCGGTTCAGGTGGAGCATGCCATCCGGGAGGCCCGCGGCCATGGCCTGCACCAGGGCTGCGGGGCCACCCTTGATGCGCATCATGCCGTCCTGACCGGGCAGAGGGGCGCGGACCGGGGCGGGGTGATAGCCTTCGATCACGGCATCGCCATCATTGGCCTGCACAAAGGTCGCAAGCCCCAGCCTGTCGAGCCACTGCGCCACAACGGGCTGATGCGGCGGCCAGACCCATGTGGGACCAAGGTCGGCCAGCACCTGTCCCTGTTCGTCGCGGAGCGCGTGGATGCGGCCGCCGATGCGGGCCGCGGCCTCGAACACCGCCACCTTGGCCCCGGCGTCCGAGAGCCGGCGCGCGCAGGTCAGGCCGGACAGGCCTGCGCCAATCACGGCAATGTCGATCCGGTGCATGATGTGCCTTTCCCGCAGGGTCCGGGCGCGGCCCTGCGGCGCGCGCCGTTCCGGCCCGTTTACAAAAGTTTCACCTGAATGCAACAAAGCCGTCGCGCTGATCCCTTACGCCGCAAGGCAGACCAAAGGGGGACAGCCATGTTTGCGGTCAACACGCTGACCAAGCGCTTCGGTGCGAATACCGCCTGCGATGCGGTGAGTTTTTCGGTCGATGCGCCCAAGATGATCGGGATCATCGGACGCTCGGGCGCGGGCAAGTCCACGCTGTTGCGGATGCTGAACCGGCTGACCGATGCGACCTCGGGGCAGGTGATCCATGAGGGGCGCGATATCCTGACCCTCAAGGGTGCGGACAAACGTTCCTGGCAATCCGCCTGTGCGATGATCTTTCAGCAATTCAACCTTGTGCCGCGCATGGATGTGGTCAGCAACGTGCTGCATGGCACGCTGAACCGCCGGTCGACGCTGGCGACGATGTTCAACCTCTATCCGACTGCCGATATCGAGAAGGCGATTGCCATTCTGGACCGGCTGGGGATCGCGGATCATGCGCCCAAGCGGGCCGAAGCCTTGTCAGGGGGGCAGCAGCAGCGCGTCGCCATTGCGCGGGCCCTGATGCAGGACCCCAAGATCATTCTGGCCGATGAACCCATCGCCAGTCTTGATCCGATGAATGCGCAGGTCGTGATGGAGGCGCTGCGCCGCATCCATGAAGAGGATGGCCGCATGGTCATCGCCAACCTGCACACGCTTGATACCGCGCGGCGCTATTGCGACCGGGTGATCGGGATGCGCGACGGGCGCGTGGTGTTTGACGGCACGCCCGCGCAACTGACCACGGGTGTTGCGCGCGACATCTATGGGGCCGATGCGAGCTTCAGCGAGGAGGCCACCAGCACCAGCATCGAGGCGCTGGAGCGCAGCGATGCCGCCGCCCGCGCCATCCGCGAAGCTGAGGCGGCCATTTGACGTCTGAGACCTGAAACCGCCCTCCGCCGCATCCTGCGCGAGGGGTTTTCCAAACCGGAGAGAGCCATGAATAAACTGTTTGCCGCAATGGTCGCCACGACCGCCCTGATCAGCCCGGTCCTTGCACAGGAGCAGATCACCGAATTCCGCATCGGCCTGCTGGGCGGCGAGAATGCACAGGACCGTCTGGCGTCCAACGAGTGTTTCCGCGCCTATGCCGAAGAGGCACTTGGGGTGCCCACCAAGCTGTTCACCGCCGCCGACTACAACGGCGTCATTCAGGGTCTGATCGGGGGCACGCTGGATATGGCATGGCTGGGCGCGTCCGGCTATGCCGCGGTCTGGCTGGAAGCGCCCGAGGCGGTGACGCCCGTGCTGGTCAAGACCAACCTTGACGGGTCATTCACCTATCACTCCATCGGTTTTGCCCGCAAGGACAGCGGCATCACCTCGCTGGAGGACATGAAGGGCAAGGTTTTCGCCTTCGGTGATCCGAACTCCACCTCGGGCTATCTGGTGCCGTCGGTCGAGATCCCGGCCGCCACGGGGTCCACGATGGAGTCGGGCGATTATTTCGGTGAAGTCCGCTTTGTGGGTGGGCATGAGCAGACCATCGTGGCCGTGGCCAATGGCGATGTGGATGCCGGTGTGACCTGGGCCGATGGGCAGGGCGACTGGGAGGACGGTTACAACTCGGGTGCGCTGCGCAAGGCTGTGGACTCGGGTCTGGTGGACATGAACGATCTGGTCGAGATCTGGAAATCCAAGCCGATCCCCGAAGGTCCGATCGTGCTTCGCAATGCGCTGCCTGAGGATGTGAAGGCCAAGATGACCGAGCTGACCCAGAACCTGCATGCGAATGACCCGGAATGCGCCTATGGCGTGGCGGCGGGCGAGACGGCGGGTTTCACCCCCATCGGCCATGACGCCTATGAGACGATCATCGCGGTGCGCAAGGCGCAGATGTCGAACTGATCCGCGGGATCGCTTGCAAGGGGGTCCGGGGCCTTTGACCCCGGCCCCTCGTTTTCAGGGAGACCCTTCATGTCCGATCTGACCGCTGCCCGCAGCCCGAATGCGGCGCGTGCCCTGACGCAGAACAGTGACAGCTATCTGCGGATGGTGCGGGCGCGGCGCATGTATTCGGGGCTGATGATCGCGCTGTTCGTGATCGCGATGATCCTTGGGTTTCGCATCGTCGAGGGGCGCTCGGCCGGCGGGTTCTGGGACGGGATGCCCAAGGTTCTGGATTTCCCGGCGGGTCTGGTGACCGAAGCCTGGGAGAAGCGGGCGAACCTGCCGGGTTATTTCGTGGAGTTCTTTCCGGCCCTGATCGAGACGATCAATATCGCGGCGGTATCGACCCTGCTGGGCGCGGCGCTGGGTTTGGGTTTGTCCTTGGTGTCGACGCGGGGGCTGGCCCCTTTTCCGCGACTGATCCCGGTGTTCCGGCGGATCATGGATATCCTGCGTGCCTTTCCCGAAATCGTGATCGCGCTGGTGCTGATCTTCATTCTGGGCGGCGGGCCGGTGCCTGCGATGATCGCCATCGCGCTGCATACGGCGGGGGCGCTGGGCAAGCTGTTTTCCGAAGTGTCCGAGAATGTGGACCTGAAACCTGTCGAAGGGTTGCAGTCGGTCGGGGCCAACTGGTGGCAGCGGATGCTGCTGGGCGTGGTCCCGCAGGTGGCGCCGAATTACCTGTCCTATGCGCTGATGCGGTTCGAGATCAACATCCGCGCCTCGGCCATTCTGGGGTTCGTGGGGGCGGGCGGCATCGGCTATGAGCTGCGCAATGCGATGACCTTCGGGACGGGGCGGTTCGACATTTCGGCGGCGATCTTCATCCTGCTGTTCCTTACGATCGTGTTCTTCGATCAGGTGTCGAGCCATTTCCGCAATCGTCTGGTGCATGGGGTGACGCGATGAGCATGACCACGGAATTGGGGGCGGCGCGCCCCGGCGGGGTGCCCTTGCAGGCCGCGATGACCTTGATCGCGCGGAAACGCCGGTTGGCGCTGGCGGTGCCTGTGCTGGTGCTGGCCTATCTGGTCTATGTCTTCTTTGCCTTTGATGTGCCGGGGCTGGTGCAGCGGGCCAATATGGACAATGCGCGGATTCTGGTGGCCGACAGCTACAGCCACAAGGTGCATGTCACCCGTGATGCCCGCGCCGGCGAGATGGTCTATGCGGTCGAGGGCGAGAACAAGGGGCGCTACCCCGAGGGCACGATGCCGGCCTGGGTGTCAGGCGGGTTCGACGATACGGTGATAGATCTGGGGGGCGGGCATGTGGTGCGTTTCCTGCCTGACCGGCGCGTGACCTATGACATGCCGGATGTCGGGATGATCCAGATTGACCGGGTGGATGGCGGAATCGTCGCGCAGTTTCCGGGCTATAGGCCGGGCGAGAGCCCGGACTGGGCCAGCGTGTCGGACAGCCGTGTGTCGATCACCACCGATGCGGGACGGGTGAGCGTGACCCGCTCAAAGGACGAGGTGTTCCGCTATTTTCCGGGGTGGGAGTTGTTCTGGTTCACGCTGGACAGCCCCTATCATGGGCGCGGGCTGGGCGAGATCCTGTTCGGGCCGCAGATTGACCCGGCGCGGGGGAACGTTGTCGGGGCCGTCGCTGATTTCATGGGCAACCCGATGTGGCGGCACGCGGATGTGTTCTGGGCTATTGGCGAGACGGTGCTGATGGCCTTTCTGGGCACGTTCGGTGCGGCGGTCATTGCCCTGCCGCTGGCCTTTCTGGCGGCAAAGAACTTTGCCCCTGTCGTGGCGCTGCGGTTCGCAGTGCGCCGCGTGTTCGACTTCGTGCGCGGGGTGGATGGGCTGATCTGGACGATCATTCTGAGCCGCGCCTTTGGGCCCGGTCCATTGACGGGGGCGCTGGCAATCCTGATCACGGATACGGGCAGTTTTGGCAAAAGCTTTTCCGAGGTGTTGGAGAATGTGGACGGCCGCCAGATCGAGGGTGTGCAATCGACCGGGGCCAAGCCCCTGCAGCGCTATCGCTTTGGGGTGATCCCGCAGGTGACGCCGATCCTGCTGTCGCAGATCCTCTATTATTTCGAGTCCAATACCCGCAGCGCGACGATCATCGGCGCGATCACCGGGGGCGGCATCGGCTTGTTCTTGACCCAGGCGATCCAGACCCAGAAGGATTGGGAAGAGGTCACCTATTACATCGTGCTGATCGTGCTGATGGTGATGGTCATGGATAGCGTGTCGGGCTGGCTGCGGCGGCGGCTGATCAAGGGTGACGATGCGGGGCATTGAGGCGTTGCTGTTGAGTATTTCTGGCAAGATGAAGGGGCGGGGCGCGTGAAGGATCTTAGGGCGGAGGCGCCGTTGGTGCATCCTGATTGCGAGATCACGGATGTGACCTTTGGCGCGTGGTGCGAGATCGGGCGCGGGTCGCGTCTGGCCCATTCCGGGATCGGGGATTACAGCTATTGCGACCGTTTCTGTGACATCGCGAATGCGAGTGTCGGCAAATTCGCCAATATCGCCAGTTTCGTGCGGATCGGTGCGACGGATCACCCGCTGGACCGCGCCTCATTGCATCACTTCATGTATCGCAGCGCGTCCTATTGGCCGGATGCGGCGGATGATGGGGACTGGTTCGCCAAGCGCCGCGCGCGGCGGGTGGTGATCGGGCATGATACCTGGATCGGGCACAATGCGCAGATCAAACCCGAGGTGACGGTGGGACATGGCGCGGTTGTGGCGTCGGGCGCTGTCGTGACCAAGGACGTGCCAGCCTATGCCATTGTTGCCGGAGTGCCTGCCAAGGTGATCCGGATGCGCCTGCCCGAGGATCTGGCGGCGCGGATGATCGCGCTGGCGTGGTGGGACTGGGATCATGCCCGGTTGCGGGCCGCGCTGGAGGATTTCCGACGCTTGTCGGTGGCGGATTTTCTGGACCGCTACGAAGGCTAGGCCGGGGTTATTCGGCGGCCATGGCCAGTTCGGCGCGACTGCCGAGGAAACGATGCGCGGCCTCGCCGGTCAGATGGGTCAGGCGACCCGTCGAGAGGGTCGCCTCGACGCGGCGCGTCTCCTCGTTCACCACGCAGAGATCGGCGCGTTTGCCATAGGCGATGACGCCCCGATCCGCGAGGCAGAGGATTTCGGCCGGGCGGGTCGAGATCATCGCCCATGCGGCGGGCAGGTCGAGGATGCCGTCATCGACCAGACGGAACGCCGCGCGCGACAGGGCAGGGTAGTAGTAGTCAGACACCAGCGCATCGCACATCCCGCGCCGGATCAGGTCGGTGGCGGCGATATTGCCCGATTGCGAACCACCGCGCACCACGTTGGGTGCGCCCATCAGCACGGGATCGTTGACCGCGCGGGCGAGTGCCGCAGCGGAGCGGGCAATGGGGAATTCGCAGATGCGCGCACCGATCATCGAAAACCGCTCGCGCGTTTCTCCATCCGGGTCGTCATGGCTGCCGTAATGAACACCCAGCGTGTCGAATGCCTCGGCCAGACGGCAGAGGTAGCGGGGCACTTGCGGAGCCTGCCGACGCGTGGCCTCGACCAGTGCCAGCTGTGCCTCGGGGGAGCGGCCGGACTTCGCGGCCCAGAGCGCCAGTTCGGTGGGACGGGACCCGGCAAGATGGAGCGCCTCGTCCAGATGGTTGTTGAAGATCACATAGTCGATGTCATGACGGCGTATGGCGGCCAGCAGGCGGTCAGCGGTATCGACCGTATGCGTCTCGACCCGCAGTTGCAGGCGCAGGTCAGTCATCAGGTGGGGGCGCAGGGTGTCCAGCGATTCCATGATGTCCTCGGCCATGTCGGGGCTGCGATGGCCGCCCTCCCATGACCAGCTTTGCGCCAGCCATGCGGTTGTCACGCCATGGGCGGCGGCGTCGCGGTCGGTGGCGTGCAGGCCGGTCTCGATGGGAAAGGGGGCGGAGGGGCGCGGCGCGATGTGCCGTTCGAAGGCGTCGCCATGCAGGTCGATGATGCCGGGAAGGACCAGAAACCCGGTCAGGTCCACCTCGGGCAAGGGGCCCTTGGTGATCACGCCGTCCTGCATCGCGACCGAGCGTTTCTGCATCTGCCCTTCGCGCAGGACAGTGGCGCCGACAAGGCGCAAAGGCGGGTGGGAATGGCGTGTCATCCGGGGTTTTCCTGTGTGGCTGACCCTGTGGATAACTGCAAAGCGTATCCGTTCTGTGACAAACTCACGCCTCTGGCAGGATACTCAAGGTGACGTGATCGCCGATGAAGGCAGTCTGGCCCAGTTCGACGGGTTGGCCTGCCGGGTCGATATTGATGCCGAAGCTGAAGAGGATCGGATCGCCCTCGCGCAGCATCAGGTGGCGGGCTTGCAACGCGGTGGCGCGGCGCGCGGACAGGCGGGTGCTGGCGCGGGTGTAATCGGTGATGCCGCAGGCGGCCAGCGCCTGCGTGACCGATCCTGTCGCCTGTAGATGGGCGGGCAGGTCGGGCAAGCGGGCGGCGGGAAAGGTGCTGATGAAATGCGCGATGGGCAGGCCGTCCGCGAAGGAGACCCCCTCGACCCGGTGGACCGGCGCGTTCTGCGCCAGGGACAGGGCCTCGGCCTCATCGCTATCGGCGGCGCGGGTTTCGATATGCAGGAACCGCTTTTCCGGCAGGCGTCCGGCGGCGGCGAGATTCTGGTGAAAGCGCACGCGGCGGCCCAGCGGGTAATCGGTGGGCGCGCGGCTGACGAAAGCACCCGCGCCGCGGCGGGTGGTGATCGTGCCGTCCTTGACCAGCCCTGACAGGGCGTGGCGCACGGTGTGGCGGTTCACCCCGAAGCGGCGGGCGAGCGCGGATTCGGTCGGCAGCCTGTCGCCGGGCCGGTAAAGCCCCGCGCTGATTTCGTCGCGCAGGGTGCTGGCGATGGAGGACCAGAGCGGGGTTGTCGTCATGATATGTCACCAAAATTTCACGAAGCGGCGCTTGCGGCGTGGGCAGCATGGGGTTAGAATTTGTATAGTTGTATAGTAATCTAGACAAGTCGGCAAGATGTCGGTTGTCCGGATCACAGGATGGAGGCGGGAATGGACCGCAAGGACTGGATGGGGCTTCTGGCGCGCGCGCCCGCAGATCTGTTGGATCGTCTGTGGCGAGGGGTGAACATGGCCCCCGCCTTTCGCTGGCTGCGCGCGCCCGAGGTGGGCGGGGTGATGGTGCAGGGCCGTGCAGGTGGCACGGGTGCCCCGTTCAATCTGGGCGAGATGACGGTGACCCGCTGCGCGCTGGTGCTGGAGGGTGGGGCCGTTGGCCATGCCTATGTGCAGGGACGCGACAAGCGGCAAGCGGAGCAGGCGGCCTTGGTGGATGCGTTGATGCAGGGGCCGGAGGCCGGGCATCTGCGTGCGGCGGTGCTGGAGCCGCTCCTGGCTGAGGTGCAGGCGCGCGCGGGCCTGCGTGCGGCCAAGGCGGCGGCCACGAAGGTCGAGTTTTTCACGCTGGTGCGGGGTGATGACTGATGGATGAGGCAATGATGACAGGCGGGTTTGCCGACCCGTCGATCCAGTCGGCCTGGGGCTTTCGCGCGGCGATGATGGCGATGGCGCGGCCCGGAGATATCCTGAAGGTGGCCGGGGCGCAGGCGCCTGAGCCTGTGTCAGTTGCGGCGGCCGTTCTGCTGTTGGTGCTGTGCGATCCCGAGACGCCGGTCTGGCTGGCGCCGTCCCATGACAGTGTCGCATTGCGGCGCTGGATCGCGTTTCATACTGGCGCCCCTGTGGTTGAGGCGCGTGGCGATGCGGTCTTTGCGCTGGGCGCGTGGGACAGTCTGCTGCCGCTCGGGGGGTACAGGATCGGGACGGCGGAATATCCGGACAGGTCCGCCACGCTGATCGTCGAGATGAACGCGTTGCGGGGTGACGGCGCGGTCCTGACCGGGCCGGGGATTGCCGATGCGGCGCGGCTGAGTCTGCCGGACGTGGCGGCCTTTCGGGCCAATCGGGCGCTGTTCCCGTTGGGGCTGGATTTCTTTTTCACCTGTGGCGACAGGTTGGCGGCGCTGCCGCGCAGCACGGTTGTCGCACAAGCGGCGGAGGTCGTCTGATGTATGTGGCTGTCAAGGGCGGCGAGCGGGCGATCGAGAACGCCCATGCCTGGTTGGCCGAAGAGCGGCGGGGTGATCCCGCCGTGCCGGAGTTGAGCGTGGCGCAGATCCGCGCACAGATGGCGCTGGCGGTGAACCGAGTGATGGCGGAGGGCTCGCTTTACGACCCGGATCTGGCGGCGCTGGCGATCAAGCAGGCGCGCGGCGATCTGATCGAGGCCGTGTTCCTGATCCGCGCGTATCGGACGACCTTGCCGCGCTTCGGCTCGTCGCGTCCGGTGGAGACGGCGGATATGCGCTGCGACAGGCGGATCTCGGCCACGTTCAAGGATGCGCCCGGCGGGCAGGTGCTGGGGCCGACCTTCGATTACACGCATCGTTTGCTGGATTTCAAACTGGCGGCGGAGGGCGAGGTGCCCCCCGCGCCGCGGGCCGACACGCAGCCCGGCGCTGTGCCGCATATCACGGATTTCCTGAACCGTGACGGCCTGATCCAGACCGAGGAACCGAGCAACGCGGCCCCCCCTGATCTGACGCGGCAACCGCTGGAGTTTCCGGCGAACCGGGCGCTGCGGCTGCAAGCCTTGACGCGCGGGGATGAGGGGTTCGTGTTGGGCTTGGCGTATTCGACGCAGCGCGGCTATGCGCGCAACCATGCCTTTGTCGGCGAGTTGCGCATCGGGCGGGTGCCGGTCGAGATGGAGGTGCCCGAACTGGGCTTCACTATCCAGATCGGCGAGGTCGAGCTGACGGAATGCGAGACGGTGAACCAATTTGCGGGGTCCAAGACGGAACCCGCGCAATTCACCCGTGGTTACGGGCTGGTGTTCGGGCAGACCGAGCGCAAGGCGATTTCCATGGCGTTGGTGGATCGCGCGCTGCGCTGGCGCGAGCTGGGCGAGGATGATCTGGGTGCGCCCGCGCAGGACGAGGAATTCGTGCTGTCGCATTGCGACAACATTCAGGCGACCGGATTTCTGGAGCATATCAAGCTGCCCCATTACGTCGATTTCCAGTCGGAGCTGGAACTGGTGCGGCGCTTGCGGGCCGAGGCCGCTGCCGGGAAGGAGGCCGCAGAATGAACGACTACAACTTTGCCTATCTGGACGAGCAGACCAAGCGGATGATCCGCCGTGCCATTCTGAAGGCGCTGGCCGTGCCGGGCTATCAGGTGCCCTTTGCCAGCCGCGAAATGCCGATGCCTTACGGGTGGGGCACGGGCGGGGTGCAGGTCAGCGCCGCCTGTCTGGTGCCTGAGGATCGGTTGAAGGTGATCGACCAAGGTGCCGATGATACGACCAACGCGGTGTCGATCCGGCGTTTCTTTGAAAGGACCGCCGGTGTCGCGACCACGGGGCGCACGCGCGATGCGACGCTGATCCAGACCCGCCACCGCATCCCCGAAGAGCCGCTGACCCGCGACCAGATCCTTGTCTATCAGGTGCCCATTCCCGAACCGCTGCGCTTTCTGGAGCCGCGCGAGACCGAGACGCGCAAGATGCACAGCCTTGAGGAATACGGGCTGGTGCATGTGAAGCTGTATGAGGATATCGCGAGGCACGGGCAGATCGCCACGTCCTATGCCTATCCGGTCAAGGTCGAGGGGCGTTATGTGATGGACCCCTCGCCGATCCCCAAGTTCGACAATCCCAAGCTGGAGAGTGCCGCTGTGCAATTGTTCGGCGCGGGGCGCGAGCAGCGGATCTATGCGCTGCCACCGCATTGCAAGGTGGTCAGTCTGGATTTCGAGGATCACCCGTTCGAGGCCAGCAAGGCGGATCATGCCTGTGACCTGTGCGGGTCCGCGACCTCTTATCTGGATGAGGTGATCGTGGATGATGCGGGCGGGCGGATGTTCGTCTGCTCGGACACGGACTATTGTGAAACGCGCCGCGATGCGGGGCATCTGGGGCGGCTGTCCGCGTCAGGCCCCGTCACGACCGGACAGGAGGATGCGGCATGACCCCGTTGTTGCAGGTGAAGGGCCTGACCAAGCGCTATGGCGCGCGGATCGGCTGTCAGGATGTGAGCTTTGATCTTTATCCCGGCGAGGTGATGGGGATCGTGGGCGAAAGCGGATCGGGCAAGTCGACGCTGCTGAACTGTCTGGCCGGGCATCTTGAGGCGGATGCGGGCGCGGTGGTCTTTGACACGCGCGCGGATGGGCCGCGCGATGTGCGCGCCATGTCGGAGCCGGAACGGCGGATGCTGGCGCGCACCGACTGGGCCTTTGTGCATCAGAACCCGCGTGACGGGCTTCGGATGGGCGTGAGTGCTGGCGGCAACGTCGGCGAGCGGCTGATGGCCGTGGGCGCGCGCCACTACGGAAATATCCGGGGGCAGGCGTTGGACTGGCTGGACAGGGTCGAGATCGCGGGCGACCGGATCGACGACCGGCCCACCGCCTTTTCGGGCGGGATGCAGCAACGTTTGCAGATCGCGCGGAACCTTGTGACCGGGCCGCGGCTTGTGTTCATGGATGAACCCACAGGTGGTTTGGATGTCAGCGTGCAGGCGCGGCTGCTGGACCTGCTGCGCGGGCTGGTGCGCGAGATGGGGCTGAGTGCGGTGATCGTGACCCATGATCTGGCAGTGGTGCGCCTGCTGGCGCATCGGTTGATGGTGATGAAATCGGGCCATGTGGTCGAGGCGGGTCTGACCGATCAGGTGCTGGACGATCCGCAGCATGGCTATACGCAACTGCTGGTCTCCAGCGTGTTGCAGGCCTGATGGGGGGCGTGGCGATGATCGAGATTTCAGGGCTTTGCAAGAATTTCGTGCTGCACAATCAGGGCGGCGCGGTCATTCCTGTGATGCGGGATGCCGCCTTGTCGGTGGCGCCCGGTGAATGTGTGGCGCTGGTGGGTGCGTCGGGCGCGGGGAAATCCACGCTGATGCGGATGGTTTACGGCAATTACCTGGCCGATAGCGGCGTGATCCGTGTGGGCGGCGTGGATGTGGCGCAGGCTGCCCCGCGTGAGGTTCTGGCGCTGCGCCGCGCGACGCTGGGCTATGTCAGTCAGTTTCTGCGTGTGGTGCCGCGTGTGCCTACGGTTGATGTGGTGGCAGAACCTCTGCTGGCGCTGGGCATGGCGCGGGATGAGGCGCTGGCGCGGGCGCGTGATCTGCTGGGGCGGCTGAATATCCCCGAACGGCTGTGGACCCTGTCGCCCACCACGTTTTCGGGCGGCGAACAGCAGCGCGTCAATATCGCGCGCGGCTTTGCCCATGCTTACCCCGCGCTTTTGCTGGACGAGCCGACGGCCAGCCTTGATGCGGCCAACCGCGAGGTGGTGCTGACGCTGATCGAAGAGGCCAAGGCGCGGGGTGCGGCCATCCTGGGCATTTTTCATGACGAGGCGGCGCGGGACCGGGTCTGTGACCGGGTTGTGGATGTGACGCGCTTCACGCCGGGGCTGGCGGCATGACAGGGCGGTTGGTTGCTGTGGTCGGGCCATCCGGCGCGGGCAAGGACACGCTGCTGGCCGGGGCTGTCGCGCAGCGACCCGGTCTGGTTTGGGCGCGCCGCGTGATCACCCGGCCCGAGGAGGCAGGGGGAGAGCCTTTCGAGGGTGTCAGCCTTGTCGAGTTCGAGGCGCGCAAGGCGCGGGGTGCCTTTGCGCTGCATTGGGTGGCGCATGGGCTGTCCTATGGCATCCCGGCCAGCGTCCTGCGGCAGATGCAGGCGGGGCGTGTCGTGCTGTTCAACGGATCGCGGGCGGTCTTGCCCCGCGCGAAGGCGCTGTTTCCCGATCTGGCGGTGATCCTGATCACGGCGAACCGCGCGGCCCTGCGCACGCGGCTTGCGGTGCGGGGGCGCGAGAGTGGGGCGGATCTTGATCACCGTCTGGCGCGGGCGGATTTTGCCCTGCCCGAGGGGACCGCGCATGACGTGGTGGATAACAGCGGTTCGGTCGAGGCCGGCGTTCAGGCGCTGGTCGCGGTGCTGGACCGGCTGAGTGCCGGGCCAAGGGGGTAGCGATGGATCAGATGGAACATCCCGTCCGTGGCCTCGCCCATCAGACACAGGCTGTCCAGCGGCCAAGGGCGTGGCAAAAGCCCCTCCAGATGCGGGGCGAGGGCCTTGGCCGTGATGTCCGCCGCGTCGCGGGGCAGGTTGCCGGTCAAGGTGATGTGGAAGCGGAATGCGTCAAGCACATAGGGATAGCCCCAGCGGGTCAGATGGGCCTCTTGCGCCGGGGTGAGGTTGGCCTTGCGGCGGCGGGCGAGATCGGCCTCGGTCAACGGGGCGCGGTGGCGATCGAGAGATGTCACGACCTCGCTGGCAAGGACGTTCAGCGCGGCGGTGTCGCCCTCGGGCACAAGGGCCAGGAATCCGCCCAGACGCGCCAGCGTCAGACCGTCCAGCGTGACCGGGTCCAGACGGTCGCAAAGCGCGGCCAGATCGGCCATCAGAGCGGCCAGCGTGGTGGCGTCGGCCAGTCGGAAGGGCGGCTTGATCGTGGCGTGCAGCCCGTATTTGCGGGGTGTTGCGGTGATCTCGGCCAGCGGACGGGGCAGGGCCTCCAGCTTGGGATGATCCACTGCGCGGCCCACCCGGGCATCCCAGCCCAGCCATGCCGCGCCGAAATCCGCCAGCGGGCCGTCGGGCATCACATAGATCGCGTATCTTTCATATCGGGTCATGAAGCCAGACTAACCGCTGCTTTGTCACAATCCGGTGACACCTCCTCTGATACAGCACCCGAAAGGGGCATGAAATGACTGAAACGATCCTGAACAACGCCATACTTGTCCTGCCAGACAGGACCATGCAGGGGCATCTGCTGATCCGCGACGGGGTAATCGCTGACATGGGCGCAGGTCGCGTTGCGGGCGGTGAGGATTGCGAGGGGGATCTGCTGATCCCCGGCCTGATCGAGTTGCATACCGACAATCTGGAACGCCATATCCAGCCGCGCCCCGGCGTGGACTGGCCGCATGCTGCGGCGATCATCGCCCATGATGCGGAACTGGCCAGTGTGGGGATCACCACCGTTTTCGATGCGATGCGGGTGGGGTCGATCCCCTCGGGCGTGGGGCGCTACAAGGCCTATGCGCGCAACCTGTCGCAGGAGTTGCTGGATCTGCGCCGTCAGGGGGCGCTCAGGATCAGCCATTTCCTGCACCTGCGCGCCGAGGTCTGCTCGGAAACGCTGATCGCGGAGATGGCCCAGTTCGGCCCCGATGACCGGGTGGGGATCGTCAGCCTGATGGATCACACGCCGGGGCAGCGGCAGTTCCGCGACCTGTCCAAGCTCAAGGCCTATGTCATGGGCAAGAACGCCATTTCCGAGGCGCAGTTCGTGGAGCATGTGGACCGGCTGCGGGATGTCAGCGCGCGGCTGGGGGCCGTGCATGAGACGACGGCCGTGGCCGAGGCGCGGCGCTATGGCGCGGTGCTGGCCAGCCATGACGACACGACCGCCGATCAGGTGGCGGTATCGGCCGGGCATGGTATCCGGCTGGCCGAGTTTCCCACCACACCCGAGGCGGCGGCGGCCTGCCGTCAGCACGGTATCGCGATCATGATGGGCGCGCCGAACCTGATCCGGGGCGGGTCGCATTCCGGCAATGTGGCGGCGGCCGATCTGGCGGAGGCAGGGCTTCTGGATATCCTGTCGTCGGATTATGTGCCTGCGGCATTGCTGACCTCGGCCCTGCATCTGGGCGAGATCTGGGGCGATCTGGCGCGGGGCATCGCCACCGTCACATCCGCCCCCGCCGCGGCCACGGGGCTGACCGACCGGGGTCGCATCGTGCCGGGGTTGCGGGCCGATCTGGTCAGGTGCCGCCCGGTTGCGGGCAGTGCCGTCGTGCGCGGCGTCTGGTCTGCGGGGCGACGCGCGGCCTGACATCCGCGCCCTGCTTCTTCTTGCTTCAAATATCCATGGCGCGACGACCGGACCGGGTGATCCCGGTTCAGTAGTCGCGCTCGATATAGACGCCGATGCCGGTGCCGCCGTCGGAATTCAGGCGCCCGCGCACGGTGATGGACCGGCTGACATCGAGGTTCAGGTTGATCTGTGTCTCGCCGGCGGTGTTCACGGTGACATCGGTGTAGATGTTCTCTGACAGGTACTTGCCGACCCTTGCCTCGGTCTCGCCCTCGTCATTTGTGCTCAGGTCCAGATCATCCACCCCGATCGAGGCGCGCAGCCCCTCGCTCAGGCCATTGCTGCGGCCTGAAAGGGTGCGGATCGCGCCGGCAAGCTGCACTGCTTGCAGGGCGGAAATCTCGGTGATCCCGCGCCCGAACAGAAGCAGGGCCAGCACTTCGTCCTGCGGCAGTTCCGGGCTGGAGGTGAGGGTCAGTTCAGGGGCCGAGGCCAGACCTTCAAGACCGATGCGGATGGCGCTGCCTGCGGCCTCGGTTTCCGCGATGAAGCGGATATAGGGATCGAAGGCCCCTTGCAGGCTGACCTGACCTTCGGTCAGATCCAGTCGTTTGCCCAGGATATTGAAGCGGCCCCGTTCCAGCGTGAAGCGGCCCTGCGGCACGATGGCCGCCGTGGTGCCGGTCAGACGCAGCCGCCCGCCAAGTTCGGCGTCCAGTCCGCGCCCGCGCACGAAGATGCGCGAGGGGGCGTTGATCAGCAGGTCGATCGGATAGGCGACGGAGGGGCCGGAGGCGGCATTGGGATCGGCGATCAGCCCGGCCCAGATACGCGTCTGGCGGGCGGCGGCGCTGTCGCCGCGATGTTCCAGCCCCGGAAGGTTGGCGAAGGTGGGGCCCAGCGATTCAGGGATGCGCAGTTCCACCGTATCAAGGTCGATCTGACCACCGATGCGCGCGCCATTGGTCAGGGCTCCGGTCAGCGTGACCTGCCCGTTGGCCGTGGTTTCATAGAGGTTGCGCTGGCGCAGCACCGCGCCGTTCAAGGTGGCGGTCAATTCAGCCGCGTAGGGCGCGCTGAGCGACACAGGACCGGAGAGGGTAATTTGTCCGCCGGTGGACAGGCCTGCCTGCGCCTCGACTTGTGCGCGCCCGCCCGACAAGCGGATCGTGGCCCCCAGATCACCCAGCGCCAGTCTTGGCCCCGGCAGGACAACCCGCGCGCCTTGTGTCGAAAGCACACCCGAGACCGAGGACAGGGCGGGCGGACCGTTGACCGCCAGATCATAGGACATGATGCCGGTGACGGAATTGGGGCGCAGCCTGTCATTGGCCAGCGACAGGGGGGCGCTGCCTTGCAGGGTCACGTTCAGGCGCTGCCCGTCGGGCGCTATGGTGCCGGCCGTGCGTGCGGTGATGCCGCCCGGCCCGGTCGCCGTGGCATCAAGCTGCCAGTCGCCGCCGCTGTTCTGCACCACGCCCTCGGCGCTGGCCGCCCCCGACAGTTCCGGCGTGATCAGGCCGATATCGCGGATATAGGCGTCAAAGCGCAGGCGGCTGTCATCGGGCGAAACGCGTCCGGTTATATCCGTCACACCTTGCGGCGTGCGCAACTCGACCAGATCGAGGATGGTCATGCCTTCCTCTGTCTGGCGGATCTCGAAGGTCAGGCTGCTGTCCCCGCGCAGAAGGGTATCGGCTGTGGGTATGTCCAGCCGGAGGTTCTGCCCTGTCAGGCTGCCTTTGGCCGTGCCGCTGCGTGCCAGCACATCGCCGGAGGCATCAAGGCTGATCCCCGCCGCACCCGAGAGGGGGCGACCGGCGAGGGTGGACCACGGGCTGAGATCGCCCATCTGGGCGTTGAGCTGTCCTTCGGCCAGCAGCAGGTCGATCCCGTCGCCGGTCACGGTGCCGGTCAGGCGGGCGGTGGTCTGGCCCGGCGCTTCGGCGTCCAGCGTGATGGCCCAGGTTTCGGCCTGTTGGCGCGCCGCGAGAGTCAGGCCCACGGGGCCGTTGACACCGTCAAGGATCAAGCCCGCATCGAGCAGGCGCGCAGTCAGATCAACCGTGCTGCCGTCCGAGGCCAGTGATGCACGGCCGCGCAGGTCGGTGCCGGTGGTCACGATCTCGAACAGGTCCACGCGGGTGCCGGTCTCGTCACGGCTGGCTTGCAGCGCGATCTGGCTTTCGCCGGTGATGAGCGGATCGACACGTGGCTGTCCGATGGCCAGATCCTGCCCGCTGCCCGCAAGATCAATCCGGAAGGCACCGGTCAGCGGCAGAACCTGCCCGCGCAGGGTCAGATCGGCCGCGCCGTCCAGGGGCTGCGCGGCAAGGCCCGCGAAGCGGGAAAGGTCGGCTGTGACCAGTTGCAGGTCAAAATCCACACCCAGATTGCCGATATCCTCGGCTGTGTTCCCCGCCTCGGTGTCGATCACTGCGTTGCCGGTCAGGGTTGTGTCGGCAAAGGCCACTGACAGGCGCGGGATCTGGAACGGGCCGTCCGTGGACCAGTCGAAGGCCAGACCGCCGGTGACATCGCCACCCAGAGCCTGCGCCAGTGCGGCGTCGTCGGTTTCCAGACCCTCGGTCACCAGGTTGATCTGGCCGGTGACCCGGCCAATCGCGCCCTCGCCGGTGCCGCGGGCGATCAGACCCTCGCCGGTCAGATCGGCGCGGCGCGTGCGCAGGTCGGGGCGTTCCAGCCCGTCCACGCCCAGGGTCAGGGTCCAGCTGTCGCCGGTCTCGGCGTCATAGGACAGGTCCAGATCGACCCCATCGACACGGGTGCGCGGGCCGGATAGCGGAAGCAGCACGGGGCCGCCTGCGGGGGCGGCGATCCGCCCCTCCAGCGCCAGCCGTTCGGGCCACCCGTCCGCAGCCAGCGCGGCTGTCCCTGTCAGGCGGACGGCGTCGGCGCGCAGGTCCAGACCGTCCAGCACCACACGGCCTTCGGGGGTCTGGGTGGCGGTCACGGCCAGTTGGATGTCCGGGCCGAAGAAATCACGGTAATCGGGGGCAAAGACCGGCGCGATGTCCCCGCCGATACGGGTGACGAAACGGCGTGTGATCAGTTCGGTGCCCGGCGCCCCCTCTTCGGCGGGGCCGGTCTCGCGCAGGGTTTGCAGAATGACCTGCCCGGCCAGACGTTCCTGCCCATCGGTGGCCAAGGTCAGATCGGCGGTGAAATCATCCACCGGGGCGTCACCCGTGACCGCCAGACGCAGCGAGGGGGTACCGGGCAGGCCCATCAGGGTGGCGGCGATGCCGTCTGCCTCTTCCTCGACGACCAGATCAAGGGTCAACTGGCGGCTGGCATTGGCATAGGCCCCAGACAGCAGGACGCGGCCCTGGGGGCCGTCGATGCGGTCGACGGTCAATTCGGCAGAGCCTTGCCCGCCGTCGAGCGAGGCGTTGCCCTCAAGGCTGATCTCGACGGGTTGACCGATCAGGGCCTCGCCCAGAACCACGCGTTCGGCGGCGATGCGGCCGATCTGCACCGAGACAGGCAGTTCCGGCAGCGAAAACCCGGAAGACGCCTCGGCGTCGGGCAGTTCGGGATCGGGGACGGGGGGGCGGATCACCTCGATCTGGCCCACGGTCAGTTCGGTCACGTCGATGCGGCCGCGCAACAGGGCTGCGCGGTTCCAGTCCAGAACCAGATCGGTCAGGCGCAGCCAAATCCCCTCGCCATCGGCGATGGTCAGTTCGTCGATGCTGGCGCGGGCGCTGAGAGCGCCTGCAAATCCCACGATCCGCACTTCGCGCCCGACAGAGGAGAGATTGTCCTCGAGCAAGCCCTGAATGTAGCCGCGATCTTCTTCGGTCGTCTGGGCCTGCGCGAGGGTGAAAAGACCCAGCAGGGGCAGCAGCAGAAGGGTGAAGAGAAACGCGCGCATCAGAAGGACTGCCCTATGCCGATATAGATCTGCACCCCGTCGCCGGTGTCGCCGCCCAAGGGGCCTGCCACGTCAAGGCGCAGCGGTCCGACCGCCGTGTCATAGCGCAGGCCGATCCCCGCGCCCGAGTGCCATTCCCCGGTGCCGTCGTAGAAACTTTCCTCGCCGATATAGCCTGCATCGGCAAAGCCCACGAGGCTGATCGTTTCGGTCACCTTGGCGCGCACCTCGCCCGAGAAGCCCACGAAACTGCGCCCGCCGATGCCACGCCCCCCGCCCAGATCGACAAACAGCGACTGGTAGGGCTGGCCGCGCACGGTGCCGCCGCCGCCGGAGTAGAACAGAAAGTCAGGGGGGGTATCGAGAAGGTCCGGCCCGAACAGCGCGCCCAGTTGCGCGCGGCCTGCCAGCACGATGCCGTCACCCTCGCCGAATCCGCGATAGGCGCGAGCGTCGAAGCGCAGCCGTCCGCCGCTGTCCTCGCCTTCCGTGTCGATGAAGGGCATGGCCTCGGCCTTGAGATAGAAGCCGGTTGTGGGGTTCAGGATGTCGTCGCGCCGGTCCCATGTCAGCGCACCCGGCAGGCTGACCAGCGTGTATTCCCTGACCGGGAACGTACCGCCGACGATGCGCGGCAGAAAACGCGAGGTGACACGGGCCTGTTCCAGCGTCAGGCCAAGCTCGCCCTCCAGCGTGTCCGAGAAGGTGCGGGTGACGCCAAGGCCCACATAGGCCCGCTCGGTGAGGAAAAACTCCTCGTCCAGCCGTTCGATCCCGATGATGCCGAAAAAGCCCGTGTCCGGACCATAGACGGCCGGGCGGTCGTAGCGCGCGCTGAGAGAGTAGTCCAATCCGCCAGTGCTGGCTTCGATACCTTCGACGCTGCCTTCGACGCGGACCCTGTCGGCGCGCCCCGAAACATTGCGGTGCATCCAGAAGCCGTTGAGGCCCAGACCTGTATCGGTGGCGATCTCGGCCCCAAAGCCGTAGCGGCGGGGGCGTTCGTCCACCACGGCCACGCCGATATCCAGCGTGTTGTCCGGTCCCAGCAACTCTGCCTCGGTCAGCGCGACGGAACGGAACGCACCGGTGCGGCGCAGACGTTGGGCGGCTTTGGCAAGGGTTTCGGGGTCATAGCGCGCGCCTTCGGGCAGGCCCGCGATGCGGCGGATCACGGTGGGGCGGACGGCGCTGCCTTCGGCGACGTTCACCGCACCGAAGGTGACGGCGGGGCCTGGCGACAGACCGATCTGGGCATCAAGGCGCGCTTCGGGGTGGATCGCGGTGACGCGCTGATCCGCGACCTCGGCCTTGGCATGGCCTGCGCTGCGCCAGTCGTTCACGGCGGTGGTCGCCGTATCCGTGATCGCTGTGGCGCGGGCCACGGCGCCGGGCTGGAACTCTTCCGGTGCGCGGCGTCCGGGGGCGAGCGGGCCGATTTCAGCCAGACCAAAGGTGAAGCGCGGGCCGGGGGTCACGCGGATCTCGGCCACCGAGATGCTGGTGGGTGGGTCCAGCGGGGGAATCTCGGCTGCCTCGCGCCCGTCGATGCTGATATTCACGACACCGCTGTAATAGCCACTGGCATAGAGCAGATCGACCATGCGCCGGTAATCGGCCTGTGCGGCGGCCAGCAGGTCCTGCGGGTCCGTGACCTGATCACGCTCGGCTGCCAGCAGAAGCGAGCCTGCGACCAGTCGTTCCTTGAGCCTGTCGGTGCCGCCCTCGACAAAGACCAGATCCGCCCGGTCCAACGCGGCGGCGGGCAGGACCGAGAGCCATGCCACGACACTGGCCGATAGGGTCGCCGTGATGACACCCGCGCGGGCGCGGTCGAGGCGGGGCTTGGGCACCTGTCGTCCTTTCGTCTGGTCAATGGGCGGTGCGCATGGTTCCGCCCCAGGTCATTCCCGTTAAAGGTTAGCTGGCCGCGCGGCAAACCTCCACCCGTTTTGCCTCACGTCTGTATCAGGTGGGGGGAGTTACGCGATTTTTCGCAGGCCGGGTGCGGCTTATGGCGTGATGTGTCAGGGGGCGGGCAGGATGAAATGGGGCACGATCCCGGCGCTGCGGATAGCGGTGCCCACATCCAGACCCACAAGCGCGCCAAATCCCGTGATGAGCGCGGTTTGCACGCCAGCGGCGGCCCCGCCCAGAATATCGGTTTGCAGCGTGTCGCCCACCATCACGATGCGGGCGGGATCGGTCACATCGGGGCGCGCGGCACGGGCGCGGTGAAGGGCCATGTCGAAGATCGCCGGATAGGGTTTGCCGAAGAATCGCGGGGCGATTCCGGTTTGATCGGCCAGCAGATGTGCGAAATGGCCCGGTTCAAGGGACAGCCCACCCTCGCGCGGGGCGACGATATCGGGATTGCCGACGCGCACGGGGCGCGGGTTGCGGCGCAGGCTGTCTGTCAGCAAGTGTTGGCGGTGATCGGTCCATGTGCCGGAGCCGAGAAAGGCGAAGCCTTCGGCGGCGTCATAGGCCGCAGGATCATCGCCGAGGATGGTGGCGTGCAGCCCGTCCAGTTCCTCAAGCCCATAGTGCGGATCTGCCATCAGCCCCCAGTGGCGCGGCGGTTCATGGCGCAATGTCTCCAGCAGCACTTCACGGCTGGACAGGACCTGATCGGGGGCAAAGTCAAAGCCCAGCCGGACCAGCCGCGCCATCAGGATGCGTTTGGGATAGCCTGCGGCGTTCGAGACGACCATCACATGTTTGCCTGCCTTTTGCAGGGCGGTCACATGGTCCACCGCGCCGGGGATCGCGGTTTCGCCCACGTTCAGCACGCCGAAGGCATCCAGCAGGAAGATGTCATGGCTGTCGATCAATGCGGTCAGGTCCGGGGCGCTGCGTGAGGTTGCCGGAAAGTGCGCCTGCGGCAGGCGGTGACGCACGGCCTGATAGGCGGCAAAGGCCCATGCGGCGGAGGTATCTGGGGCGGCGGGGTGATCGGTCACGGACGCCTCAGGGGATGATGGCCAGCCAGAGCCAGATGGTGATGACCGAAATGCCGGTGCCCAATAGCACCGCCGAGGCGGCGACGCGCCGCGCCCGGCCATACATATTGGCGAAAATGTAGCAATTCACCCCCGGCGCCATGGCGGCGGTCAGCACGGCGGACCTGAACCCGGCCTGCCCCAGATCCGTGGCGCGGCCCATCAGCCAGACGGTCGCGGGATGCAGCAGCAGCGAGACGGCGACGACATAGCCGATCACCTTGAGATCGCCTTCGGGGCGGTAGCGGACCAGCACGCCGCCCAATCCGAAGAGCGCGGCCGGCAGGGCGGCGCGGACCATCAGGTCCAGCGTCCCGGTCACGGGCGCGGGCAGAGGGATGCCGCCAAGGTTCACGACAAAGCCCAGCAGGATGCCGAGGATAAGGGCATTGCGGAACATCGCGCGGCCCACGGTCAGGGCCAGCCGCGCCGGTGACTGCCCGGTGCCACGGGCGCGCACGATCTCCATCGCGGTGATGCCGAGGCCATAGCAGAAGGGCGAGTGCAGCGCGACAATGGCGTAATTGGCTTGCAGCGCATCCACGCCGTAAGCGCGTTCTGTGATCGGCAGCCCCAGCATCAGCGAGTTCGAGAAGAGGCAGCAAAAGCCGATGGCGACGGCATCCTCCCACTCGCGGCCAAAGATGAAACGCGCGCCCAGCATGCCCGCGAAAAACCCGGTCGCGGCACCGGTATAGAAGGACGCCAGCAGGCGCGGGTCGAAACTCTGGCCCAGATCGAGTTTGGCGATGGCGCTGAACAGCAGGCAGGGGATGGCGAAGCTTTGCGTGAAGCTCATCAGCCCATCCACGGCGCTGTCCTTGAAATAGCCCAGCCGCACGGCAAGATAGCCCATGCCGATGACGCCGAAGACCGGCAGGATCACGTCGAGAAGGGCTTGCATCAGATCGGGCCTTGGACTTGGCGGCGGCGGCCGGAGCGCTCCGCGCGGGGATATTTCGGGCAAGAAGAAGCGGCGGGGTCGGATTTTGTCAGAGAGGGTAGCGGATCACCATGCCGTCATGGGCCGGTGTGATATGGGCGGGGGTTTCGTCCGCGACGGTCTGGTAGTCGAGGTCGATATGCATGTTGGTCAGCACCGCGCGGCGGGGGGCCATCTGCGCGATCCAGCCGAGGGTCATGTCAAGATGGGCATGGGTCGGGTGCGGGGTGCGGCGCAGCGCATCGACGATCCAGCAATCCAGATTCTGCAGATGCGGCAGCGCGTCGTCATAGAGGCGCACGGCATCGGGCAGATAGGCCAGGTCGAGGATGCGGAACCCCAGAGCGTCGATCGTGCCGTGATTGGCGCGGAAGGGCGTCAGGGTGATCTCGCCGCCTTTGCCGGCGATCGTGAAGGCGCCCTTGATCGTGTGCATGTCGAGGATCGGCGGATAGGGGCTGTCGGCGGGCTGCATGAAGGCATAGCCGAAGCGGGAATACAGATCGTTCTGCGTGTCGCCATCGGCCCAGACGGGCAGGCGGCGGCGCATGTTGAAGACGATCATGCGCAGGTCATCAAGGCCATGGACGTGATCGGCATGGCTGTGGGTATAGACGACGGCATCAAGCTCTCCCACGCCTGCGTCCAGCAGCTGGGCGCGCAGGTCGGGCGAGGTATCGATCAGAACGCGGGTGGTCCCGTCCGGTCCCTCACGCTCGATCAGGAGCGAGCAGCGGCGGCGGTTGTTTTTCGGATTGGCCGGGTCGCAGTCGCCCCAATGGCCGCCAAGGCGCGGCACTCCGCCCGAGGACCCGCAGCCAAGGATGGTGAAGCGCATCTCGCTGGTCATGCGGCGGCCCTGTATTGCGCGGCCTTGGTGAAGAGGCGGTCGAAATTTGCCTGCGTGGCGGCGGCGAAATCCTTGAGCGAGAGGCCGAAGATTTCAGCCCCGGTTTCGGCGGTGTGGATGCTGTAGGCCGGTTCGTTGCGTTTGCCGCGAAAGGGTTTGGGGGCAAGATAGGGCGAGTCCGTTTCCACCAGAATACGGTCCAGCGGGGCGTCGGCGAAGATGTCGCGCAGGTCCTGACTTTTGGGGAAGGTCGCGATGCCCGACATCGACAGGTAGAACCCCAGATCGAGGGCGGCGCGCGCCAGTTCCGCGCCGGAAGAGAAACAATGCATCACGCAAGTGTAGGGACCCGCGTGAAATTCCTCTGTCAGGATGCGGGCCATGTCGTCATCGGCGGCGCGGGCGTGGATGATAAGCGGCAATCCGGTCTGGCGCGCGGCGGCGATATGGATGCGCAGGCTTTCTTGCTGCTGCGCGGCGCTGTCGGCGGTGTAGTGATAGTCCAGACCCGTCTCGCCGATGCCCACACATTTGGGATGCGCGGCAATGGCGGTCAGTTGGTCCTGCGTGATCAGCGGCGTTTCGGCCACGGACATGGGATGGATGCCGAAGGTGTAGAAGACGCTGTCATGCGCTTCGGCGATGGCGCGGACGGCCGGTTCATTCCTGAGCTTTGTGCAGATCGTGATCATCCGTGTCACGCCCGCCGCATGGGCGCGCGCGATGATCGCGTCGCGTTCCCCGTCGAAATCGGGAAAGTCGAGGTGACAATGGCTGTCGGTGATCTGGAGCTGGTCGGTCATGGTCTGCCTTGCGGGCCGGATCAGCCACCCGCGGTTTTCTGAATCCTGAAGACCGTATCTAGAACAAGCGAGGCGGGGTCAAGGTTGACCGCCCGCCCATGTTGGCTGCGCGCGCTGATGGCCTGCGCGGCATCGGCCCAGGCGCGGGCGCGGGCGGGGCCGGGGGCAAGGCGGGCCATGAGGGCGGCTTCGCCGGGGGCGGCCTCGACCCTCGGCGGTTGGCTGGTCGCACCGGCGCGCGCCAGACGCGCCAGCATCAGGTCGGTCAGACCCATCAGCAGGCCGAGACGGTCCGTCGTGCCCCTTGCGGCGGTGGCATCGGCCAGACGCAGGGCGCGCGGGCGGTCCAGATCGGGCAGGCGGGAAAACAGCGCGATGAGTTCGGCGTAAATCTCCAGCCCGCCCTGGGACAAGAGGCGGATCGCTTCGCCTACCGAGCCTGCGGAAAGCTCGGTCAGCGCTGCGGTATCGGCGGGCAGGGCGATGCCGGCCTGATCAAGTGCGCGGGCCATATCATCAGCGCCCAGTGGTGCAAGGCGCAGTTCGCGGCAGCGCGAGCGGATGGTGGGCAAAAGCCCGGTAGGCTGGTGCGAGATCATCAGAAAGATGCAGCGTGCGGGCGGCTCTTCCAGCATCTTGAGCAAGGCGTTGGCGGCCTGCGGGTTCAGCTCGTCCGCCGCATCGACGATGATCACGCGGCGGCCGCCCTCGGTGGCGCTGAGTTGCAGGAAATTGGCCAGTTTGCGGACCATGTCGACGCGGATGTCGTTGGACAGCTTGTCGCCCTTGTCCGTCGGCCCGCGGCGCAGCAGGAACAGGCCCGGTTCCGACAAAGCGCGCATCCGGCGGCTGACGGGATGTTCGGGGTCCACGTCGAGGCTGGTGGGCGGGGGCGGCGCGTCAAACAGGCTGGGGCCGTCCTCCACGGGGGTGGCCAGCAGGAAGCGCGCGATGCGCCATGCCAATGTGGCTTTGCCCACGCCGCGCGGCCCGGTCAACAGCCACGCGTGGTGCATCCGGCCCGCGGTATGGGCTTGCAGAAAGCCCGCTTCGGCGGTGGATTGCCCGAAAAGGGCCTGTGTATCGCGGGGATGGGGAGCCCCCTCCAGCGCATCGGGTTCGGGCAGGGTATCGTCGCTCATGCCGCCTGCGTCCCGTCCAGATGGGCGTCCACGATCCGGGCCACCTCTGCGGCGACATCCTCGGGCGCGCGGGCACCGTCCACCACGCGGATGCGGTCAGGCGCGGCGCGGGCAAGGTCAAGGAAACCTTGACGCATCTGCGCCTGCATCGCCTGTCCGAAGGACTCGAACCGCTCTTCGCCGCCATTGCGCCCCAGCGCGCGGGACAGGCCTGTTTCCGGGTCCATGTCGATCAGCAGGGTCAGATCAGGGTCCTGCCCGATCATCAGGTCATGCAGGCTGTCCACCATCCGGCGCAGGCCATCGCCGCGCAACCCCTGATACATGCGGGTGGAATCGGCGAAACGGTCGCAGATCACGATCTTGCCGGATGCCAGCGCGGGGCGGATCGTGCGTTCCAGATGATCCCGGCGGGCGGCGGTGAACAGAAGGATCTCGGTCTCGGCCGACCAGCGGTCGGGCGGGCCTTCCAGCACCAGCTTGCGGATCTCCTCGGCCCCGGGCGAGCCGCCGGGTTCGCGGGTCAGCACGACGCTGCGCCCCTGATCCTGCAAACGCGCCGCCAGAAGCCGCGCCTGTGTGGATTTGCCCGAGCCGTCAATCCCTTCAAAGCTGATGAACCCGCCCCGCGGGATCAAGAGTTGCCCCCTGTGGCGGCGTCAGCGGCATCTGCCGGAGGCTGGGTGAAGCGTTCGATGAGCACTTGCGTCGTGGTCAGCACACGGGTGGTGAACCCGCCCAGCGGCACGTCGCGATCCGCCACCAGCGGCACGCGCACGGGATCAAGACCGTCGCGCGTCAGGATCATCTCGCCCAGTTGCTGGCCCTTGGTCACGGGGGCGTGGACCGGGCCATCATGCACGATCTCGGCCTCGACCTGATCGCTGGACAGGGCAGGCAGCAACAGCGAGACATCGGTTTCGGGCACAAGTCCCACCTTTATCTGGTCCCCCCGCCAAACGTCGGCCTCGGCGATGACCTCTCCGGCGCTGGCGACCTTGCGCTCGGTAAACTGGCGAAAGGCCCAGTTGACGATAGCCGCCGACTCCTCCGCCCGGATCTGGTCCGTCTCCATGCCGCTGATCACGAAGATCACGCGACGGTCGCCTTGCGCGGCGGATCCCACCAGACCGAAGCCTGCTTCCTGCGTATGCCCGGTCTTCAGGCCGTCAGCACCGATATCCAGCTGAAACAAGGGGTTGCGGTTGAAGCGATTGGCTGGCGCGCGGCCTTTGTAGTCATACTCACGTTCGTTGAAATACAGGTAGAGTTCGGGGAAATCCTCGATCAGGTGTTGCGCCAACAGGCCCAGATCGCGCATCGACATGCGGTGCTGCGGATGCGGCCAGCCCGAGGCATTGGCCAGCGTGGTGTCCTTCATCCCCAGTTCGCGGGCGCGCTGTGTCATCAGGGCGGCAAAGCCGTCCTCGGTCCCGGTGGGCGACAACCCTTCGGCCACCACGACACAGGCGTCATTGCCCGAATTCACGATGATGCCCAGAATCAACTCGCGCACAGTGGGGCGGTCCTGTTCGTTCAGGAACATGGTCGAGCCCCCCATGGCACGGGCGCGGGCCGAGACCGGGAAGGTCGTGTCCATGGTGACCGTGCCACGCTCAAGCGCTTCGAACAGCATGTAAAGCGTCATCAGCTTGGACATGGACGCGGGCGGCAAAGGTGTTTCCGCGTTCTTGGACAAAAGCACCGTGCCCGTGGTCTGATCCAGCACCCATGCCGCCCCGGCGCGCGTGTCGAAGGCCTGTGCGGCGGTGGTCGACAGCAGGACGGGCAGCAAGGCTGCCGCGAAAAGGCGGCGCAGGCGAAGGGGGGTGAAAAGCGTCATCGGTGATGAAACCTCCGGTCAGGTGTCTCAGTTGGTGACGGCATAGGCGTCGGTGAAGCCTTCCTGCTTGATCTTGCCCAGCAGGGTGCTGCGCTCGGACGCAGAGGCGGCGGGTCCGACCAGCACCCGCCAGAAGGTCTTGCCCTGGCTGGATTGCTGCTTGACCTGCGGCACCATGCCCGCGTTGCGCATGGCGGTGGCGGCGCGGTTGGCATTGGCCTCGACGCTGAAGATCCCGATCTGCAGGAACGGCTTGTCGAGGGTCGAGGTGCCGGACGGGGCCGGCGGTGACGCAACCGGCGCAGGGGGCGGGTTCACGGGGGCCGCGGCCGGAGCAGGCGATGGTTGCGGCGCCGCTTCGATGGCGGCGGCAGCGGAGGCGATGGGGTCCAGCCGGGACTCGGTCACGTCGGAGGGCGGTGGCACGGCTGCGGCTCCCGCATCATCGGCCATGTCCTCGGCGGGGGCGGCGTCCGGCACTTCCTCGCGCCGCAGGGCGGTGACGTTCAACTGCACGGGCTGACCGGCCAACATGCCAAGGGTGGCGGCTGCATCGGACGAAACCTGCACGCGTGGGCCGGGAGTGTCGACCTCGCGCCGGAACAGCGCGCCGATCACGAAAGTGCCGTTGGTCGTGTTGCGGATGATCACCCGCTCGGGCTCGGTCACATCGGGGTGGGCGACCCAGACGCCGCCCAGCGAAGGACGCCCGTCCCAGAGACCCGCTTCGGTGACCTGAAACACATCGGGTGCCTCGACATCACGCTCGACCAGCCGCACCGAACGGTTCGCATCTGCGCCCTGCTGCGCCGCGCCCTGACCCTGAAACAGCGCCATCTGCCCGTTCTCGTCGCAGGCTGCCAGAGCCATCAGCCCCACGCCAGCCAGTAAAGCCGCGCGCATCCTGCGTGGAAACATGCCCGTCGCCGTGCTTGTCAAATTGATACTTGTCATGCCTTGCCCCTTGCCCTGCCGCCTCTGTGCCGTTTCGACAGGTCCCGCCGGTTTTCCGGTCCTTCTGTCACTGATACCGGCGGGCGTGACCCCGCGCCGCCGGACGGCTTGGCGCGCAGTCTAGCGGTAACCGCGCCTCAAGAAAAGTGTATCCCGAAGCCCTTGGGCAGATTGGGCGAAAAACCCCGATGGCTTGGTGCTTTCAGAATCAGATCGCGCGGTTTAGATGAGCTCCGTTGCAAGAGCGATGGAATGGTTTATTTCGCCGCTCCTGACAACTTGCGCTTGAAGGACCAGTTGAAGGAATTTAGGGAAAAGAGCCGATGCTTGCGTCGGGTCAAGGTTGTGACGGCTGGCTGAAATGCAGCGCAGCTTCAACTGCCGCGAGATACGGATGGGTGGCCGAGTGGTTTAAGGCTCTAGTCTTGAAAACTAGCGTGCGGGGAACCGTACCGTGGGTTCGAATCCCACCCCATCCGCCAATCATCCTTGAAATCATTGAATAAAATTCAAGCTTCAGGCTCTTGCCCCACATAAAGCCCCACATGCCAAAAACGCTTGAACGGGTCAGGCGAAAACCTTTTTTGTTACGGTTTATGCCTAGCCACTTCCCCCATCCGGTCCCTGACAGGGTCGCGCTATAGTTTTCACCGCCCCCCCGAATCCCCATTTTGTGGACGTGAAAGATTGCCTCCCCCATCCGGTCCCTGACTAGGTCGCGGTAGACTATGCACCGCCCCCCTTGGAATCAGTCGGGCAGGGTTGTGGCGTATCCTCGTGCGATTTGAACAAGTGCCTGAATATCTTGCCGCCTGCGCTGGGCCTCGACCGACCTTTCACCGTGACGCCACATGCCATTGGCAGGGCCGGAAGGTGCGCCACCTCTTGCGCCATGCATCCGGCAAACCCTCCAGCCATTCACGGCGGGGCCTTTGCAGCGGCATCCCGTGGTCTTGGCCTTTGCTGTGCATCGGGGCGCATTTGCAAGGCGCTGGGCGGGGTGCATGGGGTTGTTGCACGGTTTCACACGGAACCCCTCCCCCCTGTCTCTTTCGTGTTGCATAGCTTTACACCTTTGCAACCGTTGAGCGATACTAACTCGGATAGATTGGAGTAGGACATATGCGCATTCTTTCAGTAGTTTTGCTTACTGCTTTGCCCGCAATGGCTTCGGCCCAAACCTCTGAAGGGGCCATAATTCGCTGTGGGGCGTCCACTGGACACGGTTTTTTCTTCAAAGGGCCATTGAACCCAGACGGTCCGAATTGGGATGTAGACAAGATTTCGACTGGCAAAATCGTCCTTATTCGCTTGGGCAATGAATGGGACATTCAGTTTGATGACGCGATTGGGTCCTTCGGATATCGTCAGGATGGCGCTCAAGTGCTGCCCCTGATGGAAGCAGAAGGTTTGATAACCGTTGGTGCCTTCAACACAGGATACGTGGAAATCTACACTTTTGATTTGGTTAATAAGGTCGTCGGATGGACCTCCAACAAGCATGGCCCAGTTGTAGCTAAAGCCTCTGCTTTTAGCGCGACCTGTGACTAACAAACCTTAACAGCCTCGGCCCACTTTCCCTTTGCGTGTGCTGACCGCCCCCACAATCGCCTGACCTCCTGCGTTGACCGTGACATGTTCAACAGTGACCTTCTGTTGCCCGCCTGTGCGGTAACGCTTCAAGGCATCCATCTGCGTGGTGAAGGTGCGGGCCAGCTTGTTCAGGGCGCGCTCGGCTGCATCCTGTTGCGGGATGGTTTCCACATGGTTCAAGCGTCTTGCCAGCATCATGGTTGCGATATGGATTGCCCCCATCTGCGTTGCCAGCATCGCCTCTAGTTCGTCGCGCGGTTTGATCGACCGCACAACAGACAGAACAAAGTTGGAATTCTCGCTACTGACCGCGTGACCTTGCGCCCCTAGCGATGCGATTTGCCCCACCAGCCCCGTATGAAAGTCGCCATCGGTGCTGCCAATATCGACCATCTGCAACAGAGTGGCGATTTCCACGCTTTCACTGTTGAAGGAAATCGTCAGGGTTTGCCCGTTCATGGACAGTTTCATGGAAGGTGCGGCATCGGCTGCTTGCATGTCCTGTGCGGCTTTCACGACCTTTGCGCGGGTCGCATCCGGCAAGTTGTCTATAGCTTCTGTTAGATTTTCCAACTTCACGAATCCTCATTCTCAAACTTTCAAAACCTTAATTCTTCGTCAGTTAAGAACTTAGCGAACAATAATATGTAACGCGCATCAAAACCTCTTCAGAATTTATAACCAAACCGTTCGAAGTCTCTACCATAGATTTCGACAATTTTAGCTTTAAGTTCCGTATCTAGAATATCGTTATAGTCGGGGCGGCGAGACGAATTTATTTTCTCTAGCTGAAGGTTTCCAATTTTTAAATGAGCGCAGATTGACTGGAAATCTGCCGTAAGCGTTTCAAAGCGAAGAAGGCGAATTGGAAATTGACCATTTCCGAGAAAAGACGATTGAGGGGGCTCGCCAGATTCTAGGAAATTAATAAACTCAAATTTATCAAATTCATTAGGTCCTACTGTTGTCCATAGATTGGCTGAATCACCACCAGTCTGCTTTCTAAAGAAGTAAAGTGACACCGCCCAATCCCAAGGATTTCGTACAGTCGAGAAGATGAAGTAATCGCGAATATCCATTCTTTCCGCGTACATTTCAGCTGTGAAATGTTTATCCCGCCCTAGCTCTGGGTCGACTGTCCAAAAATTCTCTCCACTGCCAAAACCTGCAGGTGATGACGCTTCTTCCAAATAGCTTTCAGTGTATGGAAGAAGTGAGCGAGATACAGAATTTCCCCCAGTTTTTGGAACGTGTATGAAGATGAACTTATGTTTGCGGGAAATCAATTCGCATCTCCTCAGTGCTTTCAAATTTCACCATAAGAACGTACAAAAGTATAATCAACCCAAGGGTGATGCGACCTCGGGATCTAAGCAGGCGCTACCGAAGCAAAAGCGCGTTCGGCATTGCAAAGGCCTTTGTGTACTTCGCACGCGTACCAACGTCTGTAGGTTCGATTTCAGGCGTCATATGTAATCTTAGGCCCTCCCCCCTTTCTTTCCCGGCCTATGCGCGCCCGTCAGAGGGGCCACATTCGCAGCATCAGGGCGCAGTCGGTTCAAGGTGAAGGTCTGATGTTTGGCCCCGGCCAGATGTTTCCCGACCAGCGACAACAGGCCGACCGTTTGCAATGTGCGGCGTGCGGCGCGCAGGCGTGGGATGGAAAGTAGGGTCAGGCCAGATTCCCGCATGGCTTTGAAATCCAGCGCAAAGCGTTTGCCGGGGGCATGTCCATGCAGATCGACCAGCATCACATAAAGGCCAAGTGCATCTGTGCCGTTCTGCCAACCGCGCAGGGCATCAAGTGCCGACCGATGCAAAGAAAAGGCGCTGTCGCGGCCCCGATAGATGCGGTTATCTAACCGACACTCCCAAGCCCATTCGGCTATCCCGCGCACCTCTCTGTCCGGCATTGTCGCGCCATCGGCGCAAAGGTCATCCCTGACAGCTTGCAGGTACACAACCAGTTCCTCGACACTGTCAACAAGCTCGACCATCTGCACCGCCTCTCTGACCAGTTCGGCATGGCGTTGACCGACCGGGATAGCCTCGCCCCCTGCATCGCCTCCAACCGCCCTGTGTGGCCTCTGTAGGGCGCGCAGGGGCGGCAAGGCGTCCTTCCCCAGCAAACCCTTGGCGGGTAGGTACAGCCCCCCGTCTGGGCGCTGTGACAGGGGGCCGACGACATAGGCGCGGGGGCCTGTCTTGATATCCACGGGCAAGCCTTCGCCGCGCAGGTTTGGGGGCGTGCCGTTAGTGCGGTAATATAGGTGCCGCCCGCGTGGCGTTTTCACATGGACAGGGGACGGGCCAAAGCGCGCTTCCATCGCCGTGACCAGATCCCCGTTATCCTCGTCGCAATCAATCACCGCCAAGCCATCCAGCCGCACGCCATAGACCTGCAAGCCTGCCCGGCAGAGCGGGGCCAGGATGCGTGCTAGGGGCAGCACCGGGCCAGCCCAAGACCGCAACAGCGGGGCCTTGCCGTCGGCACCACCGCCCAAAGGCAAGAGGGGGAAACCCGCCCGCACAAGGCGGGCAAGTTCATTGCGAAAATCATCCGGTAAATCGGATTTGTGAAGGGCGCTCATGTCAGCATCCCCAAACCAGCGTGGCAATTGCGTTGGCCTGTGCTTCTGTCAGGCCATAGAGGCGGCGCAGATAGAGGATTTGCAGCTTGTTCATGTGTCGCCCCCCTCTGCCAAAATTGCGGCGCTGGGCGGGTAATTCAGGGCCTCTATCGCGGTGCCGGGTGCCAGCCGATAATGGGCCACACATTCCGCCCCCTTATACTCGACCTCAATCGGCCATTTGTATTTCTTGCGCAGGGTGTGGATGATTGCGCCAAGTCGCCATCCTGTTGATTGTCACCCAGAAGTGAGCCGGCAATAGGCAAAATTTTCACTGAGAAC
>JAMWZC010000003.1:208610-543623 GCA_024304985.1 Paracoccaceae bacterium | reverse complement strand
GAGGTGGCTCACTTCTCGGTGAAAAAACCGGCTCACTTCTGGGTGAAAATCAACAATCTGGGCATTCGTGGGCCAACTTTGCCAGCCCAGCTGCGAGATGAAGTGATCGCCGCTTTGCGCATACATGGTGACCGCATAAGGGCGGTTGACGGGACTCATGTGATCTTGCTTCGCGCATTCCTTGCCGGTGGTGAAATCGTCCTGAAGAACATTGCTCCTTTCCCAATATCCCCGTTGCGCCGCGACGACGCAGCCGATCTAGATGAGGGAACTGCAAAAGCCACTCTGGAACGTTTGCAGCCGCTTGAAGCGGAGTATTTTGCTGTCGAGTCCAATGGTCTTGCAGCTCACGCCGTTTTTCCAGGTGAAAAGCTTCAGCCAGATTCCAGCGTTATGCAGCTCATTCATGCAGGTGAGGACGATAATGTCGAAACGCGGACCTTGGAAACATCCAACTCCTCGGATATCGAGTTCTTGCGTCGCCGTGGGTTTGTGGTAGCGGACCGCGCTCCAACTCTGCAGATTTCTGGATTGCCTGCGCCCGGGGCTTCAAGCAAGTTCATTGATGACTTTCCGGTTCTGGTATCGCAGCGGGGAGTGGCGGACGCTGAATTCCTTCTTGATGGAGCGGTGATCTCAGGCGATCCTCTGATTATCGGTGGCACCGATTGGAAGGCAATTAGACCGGACGTTGGTCTTCATCTGATCGAACCAACCGAAGGTCGAGAACTCGACAGGCTGGAGTTTGAAGTAGTAGAGCCGCCGGACGTTGAACCGGCCATGGTGAAATTGTTGCCGGCCAACGCAAATGTCTCTGATCTCGAGACAGGCCGACTTGAAATCAGAGTGACTGCTCCCCTTGCGCTTGAGGCTGTTCCGATCCGCATTCGAGTGGTTTCCCCGAACGAGCCGGCGCTCGTGGCTCAAGGTGTGATCGACCGCCTCCCGGCGAGGTTAACGGGACGTTCTCCGGTGCTGCATGAAATCCAGACAAAGTTGGCTAGGCAACGAGCAAACGAAAACGGCTTGCGACTGCATGTCGAAGCCGAGGGTCTTCTGGATAAGGTGTTTTCGCTTCCACCGGTTCGCCGCGAGATACGTTATGACGGGGAGACGGGCGAGTGGACAAGGAGCGGCGAAGACGCAGGAGCGATTCCTTCGATCACGGCGACGGTCGTTGCGCCTCTTCTTGGGGCAGCAGCGGACCGCAGCCCGGGAGGAACCCGGTTGTTACTGCCGGATGCGGCCGACCACGAGGCGCTGACGGCGGGCCTGGTCCTTTCCGGATCGGAGTCCACTCGGCTTGGCCTGGGAGATCGCAGGAGAGTGTCACTTCCTGCATTACTTCGGGAACCGGCGTCGAGCGAGAATGGCGTTGGAATCATCGAATTGGCTCGCGCGAAGGCTGCGTGGCAACTTGCAGAAGCGAATGACCTTCTTGGAAACTGGCAACGATGGTCGATGGTCGAGGAGCTTGAAGCCGCGTTGATCGAGCAGCTTTGCGGAACGAGATGGCGCAGGTTGGAAGCAGGTATCGATCTCTCGATCCTTTCCCCTCATGGCGCGCTTCTTCGTTGTGCCGACGCCCTTGGCTTGGTCTCAGGCGAGGACTTGCCGAATATTGAGACTGCTCACGATCAGGAGTTTCTGAGAGAGCGACTGGTCATCCGTCTTCGAGAAGCCGTGCCGGACATCTCGGAAGCGCTGTTGCAGTGGACTGAAGATCTGGCGGGAGAACTCGATCTTGCGGTGATCGATGCATATGAAGACTTGCGGCAGAAACTGGAAGCGGACGGTATCGAAGCCTTCGACGAAGTGGACATGGCCCGTTCCGCAGACTCATGGCGGGATGCGCTGGAACGCTCGCGCGAAATCCCGCTGCTTCCGATGTTCCGCCCGTTCATTCTGCCGGAGGCAAGGTGGTCGGCACTTATCAAGCCCTTTTACAGCGAGCTTACGGAGGACGACCTGGTCGATCTTCTTGACTCTACCCACGTTGACGCCTCCAGACGACCCGGGCTCCGTTGGCTCGGGCGTTCCGAAATCCGAACCATGCTGCAATTATGGCTTTCACCGAAGGCAATGGTGGAAACAGAAGGCTGGCGAGAGTTCGTGGCAAAGGGACTTTCGGACATCCGAACCAGCAGAGCCGTTCGTTATGTTGCGCTTCGAAGCAAACTCGCGCTTGGAGACCTGCCGAACGGGAGTGCCTTCTGATGGACCACTACCTTAGATTCGTGAATTGCGTACAGGCATTGCGACGAAGGGTTTCGGCTCTCGATATTGGTCTGGGCGGCGCCCTCGGGGTCGCCGCTGATCCTTTGCCCCACCAGATTGCAACTGTGCGACGTGTCCTTGCAGACTCCCACATTCGTCACTTGATTTCGGACGAGGTGGGGCTCGGCAAGACCGTGCAGGCATTGATGATCGTGAATGCCCTGCGCTGGCAAGATTCTGCACACCGAACACTGGTGATTGCACCAGACAATCTGTTGGCGCAGTGGCAGGAGGAATGCTGGATCCGAGGCCACGTGATGCCCGCTATCGCCGGTTCGATCGGGGATGGCATTCAGGACGAACTGTCGCCAGTCACGCTGGCGCGTCCACGCGATCTGATGACACGTCCTGGACAGGGTGCGCGAACAATAAGCGCGGATCCTGCTGTGTTCGATCTCTTGATCGTTGACGAGCCACAAACGATGCCAAGAGACGCGCTTCAGGCCATTTCGCAGGCAGCGGACGGGTTCCGGCAAGTTCTTGTCCTATCCGCCACTCCGAGACTCGGCGATCCTGCGTGGCGCGAACCGATCTTGCGAATGATCGAGCCCGAGGCTTCCGCGCTTGCGAGGATGGAGGGTCGCAGCATAGCTGACATTCTTCAAGGCCGCGAGGAAGCGACAATCGCAGATCTTGACGGATCGGATAGCCCAGACGACTGGACCCAAGGCTTCCTGAAGTCGGGAGCAGCACGGCGCATCATCAGGAACGGTCGCTCCGAATGGGGTGAATTTCTGCCGCAGAGACGCAATCACGAGGTTCGGCTGCAACCACTTACTTTCGAGCGAATGCGGCATGAGATCGCTGCCTTGGTGCTTGCGGACGCAGATCCGGCCGAAGGCATCCAAGGACCTGCCTGGACAGCTGCACGTGCCCTGCAGCGCAGCGCGAGAGCGGCGCGGACGGTGCTGACAGAACTATCGACACGGGGAGGGAGCCTCGCTCAGCTGGCAGAAGCCGCACGTATCAAGTCACTCGAAGACCCCGGTGACAGTCGCCTCGAAGCCTTGCTCGATATCCTTTCGGAGCAATGGTGCCATGACGAGGATCGCGCATTCATCATTGTCTGTGGAGACAATCCAACCATCGACATGCTGGGCGCAGCGCTTCCAAGGTACTTCCCTTTCCTCTCGGATGGCATCTCAGTATTGCGGCGCCCCGCAGCGACGGATGTCGAAGGGGTCACCAATCTTCGCGAAATTCAGGAAACACTTGCACCGTTGCTGTCCGGCGAGAGCCGCCTTCTGCTCGTCGGCGACTGGGTGCAAGCAGGGCTCAACCTTCACCACGTGGCCCAAGGGATCATCTTTTTCTCGTTGCCTTGGGAAATCGACGGTATCGACCAGCTGATCGGAAGGGTGGACCGTCTTGGCCCTACAGGCGACCGAAAAGGCTCGAGACGTGTCATCGATATCTGGCGCATCCTGATCGAAGGATCTCAGGAAGCCGCCATTGCCGACACGGTTGCGGCACTTGGCGTGTTCGACGCTCCGCTGCCACCACTTTCACCCTCAGAACTGGCTGGGCTTCAGATGGTGCTGGGACGTGCTGCCATCAGGCGCAAGGCAGCCCTTTCGCTTGCACCACTTACGGGAAACGGAACCGGACTGCCTTCTCGATTCAAAGAAGCAGATCCTTTCACACATCAACAGGCAGCTGATGAGTTCGATCAATGGCGTCAGAGGCCATGTCCAGCGCCAGCGATGCTTTCTGAACGCGCGCGCCCAATGGATACACCTATACGGCGAGAAGAGCGAGCAATCGGTGCCTGGCTGAAGTCAATCACAGCTTCCAGCGATTTCGACATCGGGTATCGTCGTGACAAGGTCGACGACTACGGGTTCCAGACGATCTGGTATCATGGCGTAGGCGAACGAGGGCGTGCGGGCGATAGCCCTTTCGCTCTATCTGGTGCGTCCCGCGAGAACTGGATGTCGGGACACGTCCCGTTCATCTATCGTCGAGCGGACATCTCTGCGCCGCCTCGGAAGATCGTCTTCACGGACGATGGAGAGCGTTCAGGAGGCGGGGAAAGATCCGGACGCCCGCTACGCTTTTTCGATCACGGCGCAGAGCTGCACGATGGTCTGGTCGCCGGCTACACGGCCGCATGCTTCAATGGTTTCGGAACAGCAAAGCCTGTTGTGCAGACGAGCGTCAGGCTGCCTGAAGGTCACCCGGCAAGAGGGATTGGCCCACTGGTGATCATTTCCGCAGCGCAGATCGATCCATTTCCAGATGGACTGCTTCCACCTCTTTGGACACCCAGAGCAAAGGAAATCCTCGAAACCGCGCCGACAGATGCGCAGAGGCGAGCGCTCAGCGCCGACCGCTATGCGCTTCAAGCCCTGTTTCACGCCCTCCAGCGCAAGATCAGGATTGCGGCGCCAGCAAGGCTAGGTCGAGTTGGGTCCTGGAAAGCACGAGATGGCTGGCAGGATTTGACGGTTGATCAAGTGGACCTGTGTCTACAGCCGATAACTACGTCCACCAACAATGCGTTGGCGAAGGGCAGAACTCCACTCGTGCCCCTCGAGAAGCATGAGGTTGTGAACGTGATCCGATCTCGACAGTTGGCAGCGATCACCTCGCAGTTGGAGCAATACAAGGCGTCGGTCCTTAATAGTGTCCGAAAGGAACTTGTAGGCTTCGCCTTGCAAGCCAGTGCCCATTTTCAAGCAGAGATCAGAAACAGAGAGCTGGCCTTGGAGCGCCGAAGGCAATCACCACCCGAAGCCGGTCCAGTCGAACTTTGGCAGGGTCAGGTGGCCGCTTTGGAAAGATCACTCGAGATGGCCCGATTGAATTATTCGGAAGCCACAACGTTCATCCGCGACATTGCTGGTGGGAGCGTTCTATTTGGGGGAATTCAACCCTGCACGGTTCTCTTGGCTCTCGTCACCGACGAATGACTGCAATGTGAAGTTGGAACACCTAATGCCGTTGGAAACCGCTGGCTCCAAAAGGCCAACAAAATGATGGGCACCAGCAGAATTCGCAGGAAGGCTCAATTGCGGGGTTGCTCCTTGAAGCGAACTAAGGCTTCGCGATAGCGAAACGCAGTAATTTCACGGTGCCAGATGGGCGTGCCGGAGTGGCCCGATCTCCGACACGCCCCGAATTGAACGCAGCCGCATGCGCGGCCACGCGGCCGGCGAAAACTCGAGCCGGCCTGGTGGGCTCCGAGCGGGTTCGCCGCCATCCCCACCGCCGCGCTCGATCCGGCCCACAGTCCGGCGTCTCCCGCGGTCCCCGCGCTTATCGGGTCCGGGTCCCCATTGTCCGTCGGCGGACCGCTATCTGGCCTCGGCGGGCTCGGCGGGCGTGATCTCGGTAATGCTCTGGAATTCGCCGAGAAACTCAGGATGATTTTGCGCCAGATAGCGAACGACCCGGGCGTTCCCCAGCAGCTTGCTGACGTAGCCCTTGATCACTGTCAGATGCAGATGGTCCTGACCGTAGGTGTCCTGGATCGAGGCGATCCCCTCCTGCAGCCGGGCGAGTTCCTGCTCCATGCGCGCCATCGCCTCTGGCGTGATACCCTTGACCTTCTTCGGCTTGGCGGACTCGACCAGCTGGGCCTGCGGCGTTCCTGCCAGGATCGCATTCACGTAGGCAACGGAATAGTTGTTTGCATTGACCAAGAGCTCGGCCGCCTCGATCTGGCGCATGGTCTTCATCTTGCGCAGCGCGTCGAACACGGCGTTCGTGCAGGGCTTGTCCTTCAGGATCGCGACGGCTTCTTCGCAGATGCCGTCCAGCAGGCGCGCCTTGCGTCGGATGCTGCTCATGTTGAGGTCGAGGGCGAGCGCGATCTTCTCTTCAGGCACGCCGCGCTCGATCGCCTTGCGGATCATCTTGTGTTCCTGGATCGGCGCGAGGCGACTGACCTGCCGATTGTAGGTGAAAGCCTCGTCGTCCGTGGAAACGAGACATTCCACCTCGCTTTCGCCCGCGTCCTTCAACGCCTCGACTCGCAGGTGGCCGTCCAGCAGTAACCAGGTCGCGGACGTGTCGGGGTTCCGGACGACGACGGGCGGCTCGACGATCCCGATCTGGCCGATAGAGGCCACGATCTGCCGGTACTTCCGGCTCGATTTCGCGGACTTGCCGAGGGCGCGGAGCGGCAGGATCGCGTCGATGGGGAGGGTCACGCAGTCGTCCTCGAACCCGAGGGTGACGCTCTTCGGGGTGTCGCGTGCGTCGCGCTTCATGCCAGTGTCCCCTCAGTCACGGACCGCGCGAGATCGGCGGGCATCGTCTCGCGGCCCTCCGCCCTGAGCAGGGTCATGAAATGCGCATCCGCGCAGAGCTTTCGGAAGGCCTCGCGCACGAACATCAGCCGGCTTTGGGTGAGCTCGGCCTTCTTGATCAGAAGCTTCTGGCGCGTGGCTTCCTGCTGATACGCCCGGACAAGCCCCTCGCTCGTCAGGGCACGTTTTGGAGTCTTGCGCCCGAGCGGATTGCTGTGGAGTTGCGGACCGCGCAGTTCGCGCTGCTGGATCAGGCGGCGCACGAGCGCCAGCTTCCGTCCCCGCAGCTTGTTCTGCGTATAGGCGTCCATCAGCGCCTTCTGCGCGCCCTTTGCGTCCGTCTTGGATATCTGGATCGCGAGGTTCAGTGGAAGGACACCAGTTTCGACAGCCGAAACCAGGCGCTCCTCGCCCTTCTCCAGCAACCCGGCGATCATGTTCACATATTCGGTCGAGACCCCGATTTTCTCGCCGATCTGGCGGTCGTTGTAGCCGCGCTGGCGGAGTGCGCCGATCTCGCGCATCAGGTCGATGAGGTTGTGCTGCCGCCGCGCGCAGTTCTCGACGAGGCTCATGACGAGGCAATCGCTTTCGTCGGCCTCGATCACGATGGCCGGGATCCGGTCCTGCTTCAGTTCTATGAAGGCCTCGAGGCGACCCTGTCCGCAGACGAGGTCGTACTCCTGCGGATCGGTCCCGGCGCGCGGCGCCACGGTGATCGGGCGCTTCAGTCCGATGCGTGCAATGTTCTCCACCATCGCCTCGAAGGTGCGCCGGTTGCGGACGCGGGGATTGAGGACCCGAACCCTGTCGGTCGGGATCAGGGTCACCTGCTTCTGGCTGGCCGGTTCCATGTCGTCGGGCATCACGCCACCTCCGCGATCCTGGCCCGCGAGGCGAGCGCGTAGAAGAAATCGAGCGTGTCGAACCGGTACGCATCGAGCGCGAGCCCGTTCTGCTCGGCGAATTTCAGCTTCCCGAAAGTCATGTCGATGCTGGGCAGCACGTAGTAGTCGCGCGGCGCCTCGTTCACCTCGTCCATGCGCACAGCGATCGTGATGTCGGGAACGAGGCCGGCGTCGAGACGGATGCGCCAGCGCAGCGACCCGGCTGCCGTCGCAGAGCAACGGGCCAGAACGATTGAAACCGTGAACTCGTCATTGACGCGCAGCAGGTCGGTATCCGGGTCCTGCACGGCCGACCCGCCGTGCCGCGTGACCCCGGCGATGATCTGGGCCACCACCTGCGGATGGGCCTGTCGCAGAACGCGGTTGATCTCGATGTAGCTGTAGTCGCGGTCCGGCTCGTAGCCGATCAGCCGGTAGGCGCGCAGGAGGCTGCCGAAGCGGCTGCGATAGGCGCTGGAAGACGGCAGGTTGTCCTCCTCGTCGATGATCACGCCCGACAGCATACCCTGTCGCTGGAGAATCGCGCGCAGCGCGTCGAGCAGTTCCTCGTCCGAGAAATGCCGGCTCCGGGCATCCACGATTTCCCGCGCACGCAGGAAGAGCGCCTGATCGACGATGGCCGGATAGGCGCCCTCGGCCCGGATCCACATCTCGCGCGGGTTCACCACGCGGCGCTGCTTCAGCTTGAAAGACACCTTCGCGAAGACATTGTTCCCGATGTATTTTTCATTGGTCAGCACCTGATGCACGGTCGCCCGGGTCCACGGCCGGTCTAGATCGGTGCTGTGACCTTCGGCGTTCAGGACCTCCGCGATCTCGCGCTCGGGACGCCCCTCGTTCACGAACATCTCGTACATGCGCTGGACGACCTGCTGCTCCTCTTCAGGGCCGGGCACTAGGATCACGCGGTCAGTCTGGAGGCTCTTCTGCTCGCCGCGGGACAACTCGCCCTTCGGATTGCCGTGCTCGTCGATCAGAACTCGTCGCAGCCCGTATCCGGCGGCACCTCCCTGGCGATAGCCCAGCTCCACGAGGCGGCATTGCCCGGCGAAGACCTTCACCGACAGCTCTCGACTGTATTCGCCGGCCATTACCCGCTTGACGGTCTTCAGGAGGTTCGAGCCGATGCTGCCGTCATTCTCGAACTGCTCGCCGCAGTAGTGGACGCGGATCCCGGCCCGAGAGCAGACATGCTCGTGATAGGCGCCTTCATCGGCATCCTGAAATCGGCCCCACCGGCTGACGTCATAGACGAGGATGGCCTTGAAGTCGGCATGGCCTGATTGAACTTCGCCCATCAGGTTCTGCAGCGCCTCCCGGCCATCGAGCCGCAGGCCGGATCGCCCGGAGTCCTCGAAAACGCGCAGGATTTGCAGGCCGCGGGCAGCCGCGTAGCTGCGGATGACGTCCAGCTGGTTCTCGGTCGAATACTTCTGGTGATCGGTCGACATCCGGACGTAGGCGACGGCGGGCACATCGGAATCTGATGGGCTGGTGCCAGTCTCCCTGCTTGCCTCACGCCCTCGCATCTGCCCGGCTCCAGTTCACGTTGCAACAATCCAGTCAGGACGGTCCGGACCGTTGCGCATGCTGCCGCGATCATTCGAACATGCGAGCGCCGGAAAGTCGTTTCCGGAAAAGGGCAATTCCTTTCCGGTCCCGGCGCATTGGCGGATCGCCTGCGGCGCGCGGCCGTCCACACGCTCGATAATCTGCGGTCCCGTTTCGCAGTTCATATCGGCCACCTTCAAGTGAATGGTCCGTTCCAACAGGCGGCCAAACAGGACCGCCGCGGGAACAGATGGATTCTGCCGTTTTCATGGCTCTCCAAAGATTTAGCGGAGAGAAACATGAAGATGCGCGTGAAGATGGGCACAGTTGTGCCGAAGAAGGGCACAGTTGTGCACCTCGATGAGATCCCTGGCGACTATCGCGCCGCCATGGCCATGGCATTGCACGCCGAGCTCGGATCGACCCACCGGGCGATCAAGTCCGCCATGCGGTGGACAGATGCCAGCGAGCGGACCGTGAAATACTGGTTCTCGGGCGAACGGGGGCCGAGCGGCGATCACCTCGTGTCGCTCGCGCGTCATTCCGATGCCGTGCTGATCGCGCTGCTCACGCTGGCAGACCGGTTGATTGTGGAGGAGGCCGAGGACCAGTAGCGCCGATAGGGAGACGTGTCGCGCAGCTTCGCCACCCTTGTATCGTGTTCGATTTTGGTTATCTTGAATACACACCGAGCAGGGAGAGCGCCATGCCTCGCACCACCACCATGACCGTCCGCGTGAGCGGCGCCCTTAGCGAGTTCGTTGCGACCAATGTCGGTGAGGACGGCGCCTATGAGAACGTGAGCGAGTATATCCGCGACCTGATCCGTCGCGACAAGGAGCGTGCGGAGCGCGAGGCATTCGACCGATTGAAGGCTGAACTGAACCGCGCCTTCGCAGCTCCTGAGGACAGCTACAAACCGCTGACCGCCGCCGAGGTGATCGCCCGGAACCGGACCTGAGCCCATGGCGATCCGGATCCAGGAGGCGGCCTCACTGCACCTCGACGAGATCTACCGATATACCCGCGATCGCTGGGGCGAGGCGCAAGCCGAGATCTACATCACCGGTCTGTTCGCCGCCTTCGAGCAGATCGATACACGCGTCGTCATGTCGAGGCCCGTGCCGGCCGAGTTCGGAGTGGAAGGGTACCACTTCCGCTACGAGCGGCATTTCGTGTACTGGAGACGGCTCTCAAATGGCGACATCGGCATCGTCACGATCCTTCACGAGCGCATGCATCAGATGGACCGCTTTAAGGAGGATTTCAGTTAAACCATTGTTTAGATGAAAATTTTCCGGACAATGCCAGTGTTGCTGCCGGCGGGTCAGACTTGGAGAACGTTGGATCCCGGTCCCGTTCCCTCCGCCACTTGCACATTGCAAACTTCGGTTCAGGCTAAAGTCGGGCTACTTTTCATGAGAGGGTGGCGAAACTATCCGATGGTGACGGGCCGTCCGGCAGATTGGAATCTGTCTTTGCAAGCTCCTGGGGCGTTCGCCTTTGGTCCGCACATCAGGTGCTGCCTTCGGTCTCGATCTTCAGTGGTTCGCCGCAATGCTTGCAGTGGATTGCATCGAGATCATGCCGGTTCAGGCCGCACTCCGGGCAGGTGTGGCGCACCTTGGAGGGTTGGAAGATGGCCCGCGCCAGTTGCAGGAAAAGTCCCACGCCGACGACCATGATGAAGACGGTCAACAGCTTGCCCCCCGGTGTGGTGAGCGTGATGTCGCCAAAACCTGTCGTCGTCAGTGTGGATACCGTGAAATAGAGGGCGTCGACATAGGCTTCGGTGCCTGCCGCGTTCCCGAATGCGACAACAAAGACCAGCGACGCCATGACGAAAATGAAGACAAAAAGGTTCACCGCCGCGAGGATTGCATCCTCATGCAGCCGGAAAAACCGACTGTCGCACCGCAGATCACGGATCAGGTGGTAGGAGTGGATCAGCCGCAAACCCCGAAGGACACGCAGAAAAGCGAGGTCATCGGTGAAAATCGGCGCGAGGAGAAGCGAGGCCACCACAAGAAGATCGGCAATCGTGTAGAGGCGCAGGCATTCTTTCCGACGGTCCTCCGAGATCCAGAAACGTGCTGCAAGATCCAGAAGGATCAGGATGCCGAGAGCGGTGTCGATAGCACTGAGCAGCCCGGTTTGCGGCCACGTGATGCTGATGATGAAGTAAACAATCGTCAGCGTGTCAAAGCTGACCAACGCGTAGCGGAACCACCGTGCCGTCTGGCCTCGTCCTGTATAGAGAAGGCGGATGGCGTGATGCAAAGTCTTCATGTCCCATGACTAAGCCATCTGCCGCGCCTTTGGCGAGGACTTTCCCTTTTTGGGCCGGTAGAGGCAGTCACCTCGTCGGCATCTTCCTGCAAACTGCGGGCAGGGTGAGTTTCTCGGGGTGTTGATTATGCGCTGTGGGGCGCGCGTGACATCATGCCCGGAGCCATGCGAAGTAGATAAGCATCACCACAAGCACAACGATGACCTGCACCACCATTGCGACGATCAGAAATTTCGAGCGTTTGTAGTCTTTTTCCACATCAATCTTTTTCATGCGCTGCCTTTCGTGGGGGTTGCATCGAGATTGGCTGAGCAATCTACGTGGATTGGCCCGCTTCGGAAGTGTTGCGCGGGGAATGTCGGTCTTTCGTTCTGTAACTGGTCACGCAGATGGCTTTGTATCCTGCGTGGATCCATTAAAAGGTTATTCTATAGTATATTTTTACAAACTCAACGTCGCCAGTGTCGCAGGTCTGTGTTCAAACGCGGGCCTTGCGCGGTCACCAAGCTTGGCGGTTTGTCGTGACCTTGGTCACTTCGGCACATTGACCCCGTCCTTCAGGCCTGCGAGGAGAGGGGATCACGGCGCATCACGCCCGCCTTGGACAAGGCCTGAAATATCGCGCAAAGGGGCCATCGCCCTCTTGCTCTTGAAACAAGTCATACGGCCTGACCTGTCAGGCGACGACACTTTCTACGGAACATTGATATGAGAAACGTCAAAGATAACGACCATACCCAACGCCGGACCGCCGCCGCCGATGCCATTGCCGCACGTCTCGAAGCGCATCGCGCGGCGAAAGAAGCGGCTGAACCCACGCGTCTGGCGCGTGAGGAAGAGCGCCTTGCAGCGGCCGTAGCCAAGCAGGAGCGCCGTGCCGCGCGCGAGACGGAAAAGCGCGAGGCTCAAGACCGCCTTGACGCTGCCGCGGCGCTTCAGGAGGCCGAGGCCGCTGCTGCACTCAAGACAGAAGAGGCCGCGCGTGAACAGGGTCAGAAAGACAGTGTCAGCCGCGTCATCGAAGATATGGCCGCCCAGAAAGCGGAACGCGACCGGCGCTATGCCAATCGCAAGGCAAGAAACAAATAGTCATCCCGCCGCGCAACATCACGGACCGACGCGCGTCCGATGATGTGCGCGTGATCGCACAGTCGCCTTCGGTAATCAGGACATCAGCCCCAAAGTGCGTTTGCCCCGAGGGCATGCTTTGCGATGCCTGCGTCGCGCCGATCCGCGTTCGCGCAATCCTGGTTCTGTTGAACGTGGCGGATCGAAAAGGTGTTCTAGCGACGCAGAAGGACAAGCAGAAGGATGATCATCGCACATAAGAGCGCGATCAGGGGCTTGGTCAGTATCAGCATCGAAACCGCTGCGGCCAGATATCCAAATGCAAGGATGACGCCAAAAGACCCGACCGCCAGAAATGCCAGTTCAGGGACCCGATTTGCGTCAATCCACTTCAAGACATGGTAGCACCTGCTGTTTTTCACATTGCACCCTCCTGTGGCTTGTTCCTGCCTGACCGATGACGCAGGATTTTGCGGCCCCTCCATCCCCGCGCGCCCTTGCTTGTGATGCAGAGCGCCAGGCTGCGTGGTCGGCCAAGGGGTCCATCACGGGGACGCTACCGGGCCAGCAGGTGAACGGCCGTTTGAAGGTGACGCAAGTGGATCGGCTAGTCGCCTCGGTTCTGGAACACTTCGCGCAAAGCCCGAAAATCTGCTCTTTCGGAGGCCGTTCCGTGAATCTCGATGACCTCGCAGGCATGGATCAGGATTACTTCAGGCACATGCTCAAGGTTCACCAAGACGTCGCGCGCCTGTTCGATGGAAAGCGTTTCAGGCAAATCATCCGACTGCCGACGGTTCAGCATGGATGCAGCGCTCATGAACGTCTTCATGCACGGTCCCTCCGCCAAACAGACTTTCTGCGTCGATCTAAAATGGAATGGCTTGCGAAGGTGCTAACCTGGATCAGACTATGGCAAGAATAATGAAAGCCTTGGAGGATCGGCCATTCTGCGGAGCGCGTATTCATCCAACCCGACTGTCACCTTGAACGCCAACTGTGCCGACGGATTCCAGGGGCAATGTGACCGTGAAAGTCGTGCCCTGGCCCAGATCACTTGTGATGTTGATCTCGCCGCCCATCACCTCGACCAGACTTTTGACGATCGCCATGCCAAGGCCGGTGCCGCCATATTTGCGCGCAATACGCGGATTGGCTTGTTGGAACTCTTCGAAGATGGTCGCGAGAGAGGCTTTGTCGATGCCGATGCCCGTGTCGATCACCTTTATGGTCACGACACCCGCCCCATCGGTCGACAGGGCGATTTCGGCGCTGCCTGCCTCGGTGAACTTGATGGCGTTGTTGAACAGGTTCTGGATGACCGAGTGCAAGGAGCGTCGGTCCGTAAGGAAGATCAACCCTGCCATCTGATCATCAATCCGGATGGTCAGTCCCTTTTCATCTGCGATGGCGCGGTAGGTCGCCGCGATATCACGCGCCAGCTGTCCCAGATCACAGGGTTCCGTCGTGACCTTGAAGTGCCCGGAGTCCAGTTTTGCATATTCCAGCGTATCGTTGACGATCTCCAGCAGATTGGTCGAGGATCGGTTGAGCACTTGCACCAGTTCACCCGCTTTTCCATCCAGATTCATGCTGTTGAGCAAGCGGATGGAACCGACCAACCCCGTCAGCGGTGTTCTGATTTCATGGCTCAGATGGGACGTGAAGCTGCTTCGTGCTGCCAGCAGTTTCTTCAATCTGCTGTTTGTCGTTTCAAGGTCGATTTCGCGCGCCCGTGATCTGACAATATCGTCGATCTCAAGCGCGAAACGCTCCAACGCTTCCACATCCGAAGGTGCCCAGGCATAGGGTTTGGTCTTGATACAGCACAATGCGCCGATGACTTTCCCATATACCCCGTGGATCGGCACGCCGATATAGGATCGAAAACCGAAGTGCTGCACCGTCTCCATATGTTTGGTGCGTTCGTCCTTGAGCAGATCAACGATGACAAGCGGGCTTTTCTGATCGAACACCATCTTGCAGACAGATTGTTCCAACGGGGCCTGGCGCTCGTCTTCATTTTCGAGAGGGATGCCACATCCAGCAGAAATATACTGCCGATGAAGGTCGGTCTGGATGATGGACACAAGAGAAACGGGGGCGTTCAACATGCGCGAAGCGAGATGCGTGATGTTCGACAGCAGGTGATCGGTGCCGTTGTTGACCAGCCCCAATGCTGCAATTGAATAGTTCTTCTTGGCCATGATCCGGCTCATTCTCCAGTATCGATCAACGTGTGAAAGCGGTTCTGGGGAGCAAAACTGAGCGCCCTGTGTTCCATGAGAGGGAAAACTGCACGGCTGTGGTCTGACGCCGTGACTAAAACCTACATTTGAAAGTAGTGTTTGGGCGGGAGGTATACTAATCCGACGGAGTTGCAAGTCCTTTGTCGGCAAAAGGCTCGGCGTGGGAGCATGGTCCCGTCAACGTGACGTGAACCGCATCGGGCGCGCAGCTTGCGCAGGGTTGCATCCATCCAGATCTGTCGTGTGGGCCCGTGGATCGACCAGCTATCCGCTGATTTTCCTGAGGTTGTCCGCAGCTGAAAGAAGGGCCTTACCAGCCCCCCTGCGTTTCAATCACCCTGCGCAAGGCCCGGAAATCCGCGCGCTCGGACACCGTTCCATGGCGCTCGATGACCCGGCAAGCGTCGATCAGGGTTTCCCGCGAAACATGCTCCAGATCGGCCACAATGTTCCGAGCTTGCTCCAGAGAAAGCTCCTCACAGATAGGGTTTGTCTGACGGCTGTGCCGCGTGGACGGGGCGCTCATCACTTTGTTCATGAACGGGACCTCCGCTATTGGCCTTGCTCGGTTGACGATAAGGAAACGCCACATTGCGCTCAGGTCACTTACGACCCGGTTCAAAACACATGCCGATGAAAACGGTTCCATCTGGGCCGCGCTTTTGAAGAATTTTCATGGCAATGGATGATCTTTGATCCATCAAGATGCGGATCGCTGCTGTGTCCTGCGGCGTGCGCGGAAACTCGGTCTTTGGCTGGATAGGTGGCGCAAGCGCCAAAGCCGCGCGCACCCTGACCACCGTCACCGACAGCAGTGCTGCACGGCGATCAGGGTCAGAGTGCGAGGGTGCTCCAGTCTCCGGCTTGTCGTTCAGAGCCGTGCCACATCAGAGCGCGGGAATACTCCCCGCGTCCGCTGGCCTGTCATCATTCGCCAGGTGGTCGAATGGCTGTTACTTCGATCTCGACCAACCAGGCGGGGTTTGCCAAGCCTGCGACTTCAAAGACGGACCGAACCGGAAGGCGCGGTTGATCCGCTGTGCCGAAGAACTGGGTATATCCGTCCATGAACCCTGCAAAATCCATACTGTCGGACCCGTCCGGGGCCACAAGAAACACCTGCATCTTGTAAATGTCGCCTATTTCAAGATCCAGATCGGACAGGGTGTCTTGGATAGATGTCAGGACGGACACTGTCTGCGCCTTTGTGTCGCCATAGGCATCGACCGAGCCTTCTGCGGCGCTTGTGTCGATGACAGACGGCACGGCACCGCTCAGGTAGACGACGGTCGCATCGCCCGGGACCTCGACCGCGCGCGCGATCGGGAAGTTCGAGCCGGGAATGGCGTGTCTGACGACCTCCTGTGCGTGGGCCGTCGTCGCGCCCAAGAGAAGGGCCAGCGCAATCGCGCAGCGCTTTGGGACACAGATGGTCATGGGCGTGACTCCTCGATGTCTTCGGCAGTCGCTTCGCCGTATTCGGCGATGAAATCATTACCGAAACTGGACCGGATGTAATTCACGACATCGGCGATCTGTTGATCGTCCAGCAACCCACCAAAAGGCGGCATGGCCTTTTGTCCATTCAGGATAAGGTAGATGGGATAGGACGGATCGGCCAGCAACGCGTTGTCGGCAAGCGCGGGGTAAGCCCCGGCACCCACAGCGCCTTGCCCCATCGGCATGTGGCAACCTGCGCAAACCGCATTATAGACGGCCTCACCCCCCTCTTGGGTGATCTCGCCCGAGGACCGGAATCTTTCCCATTCCGCTCCTGTCGGTTCGAAGGTCCGGAAATCCGATGTTTGGGTTTCATCCGGATCAGCCGCGCTGGACTGTGCCTGGGCGCTGAGGCCAAGACAGATGGCAGCGGCGCTTGCCACGAGTGTTTTTGCTATCGTTGTCATGTCGGTTCTCCTGATCAGCGGTTGGTCGCGTGCTCGTGGAGCTGTTGGATCGCATCAAGGGCAGAGAGGATCGCGCCCTCCTGCCAGGCTGGCAGATACGACAGCTGTTCGCCCGCAAGGACGATACGGTCGCCCTCTTCCATGGTGACCGCAGCGGTGTAGTCGCGGTCCTTGTCCTGCCAGATACCATAGCAGCCCAGCACCCAAGGCACCTTGTGCCAACTGACGCAGACGCCCCCTGCAAACTCATCCGCATATTGCGGATGAAGGCGTGAGCCGTATTCGACGGCCCATTTCACCGCTTCGTCAGGCTGCATGGCGTTGAACTGATAGGCATCAGCGCCCCAGACATAGCCGCCCAGCAGCACGCCTTTCCCGGCGCTCAGATAGTCGTAGGAGGGGTAACTGATCAGGGCGATGGGCAGATCGGTATAGGAGATGCCGCCAAAGATGTGCTCGTCCTCTTCCCAGAAACGGCGGTTGAATTCGAGGCCGAACTTGACCGATCCTTCATAATACATGGTGTCGATGGCATAGGTCTTGTCTGACGACAGGTTGTGTTCGATCTGGCCGAGGATCGAGAAGGGGATCGTGCAGACGCACCAGTCGGCGGTCACCTCGATCGGGTCGCCGCCTTGCTGCGCGTCCTCGTAGCGGACAGTGACGCCGCTGTCGTCCTGAAGCATCGAGATGACTTTGGCGTTGTAGGTGATCACGTCACCCACCTCGCGCGCAAAGGCCTGCGCGATCATGTCCATGCCGCCGACCGGCTGAAAGATGGCGCTTTGGTGATGGACGCTTTCCGGATCGCTCAGCCATGTCCACAGGTCGGACTGTAGCAGCTCTGTCATGTCCAGCGGCGATGACGGGGTTGGGGCCCCGTCGCGTCCACCCCCCGCTTCGCGCTCATACCCGCGGTACTCGCTGGTCGCGTCACTGGAGACATAGGCATTCTGATCGTTCAGGATGCCATAGGAACGCAACGATTCCAGCAGCTTGACCCTGTCACTTTCGGTGACCTCTGCATCGAGCTTGCCTTGGTCGGTGGCCTTGGCCAACAGTTCGGCGATATGCCCACGATAGTCTGTCGCGATGTGCCGGAAACGCTGTGGCTTGCCGTCGAATGCCTCACTGCGATGAAGATAGGCGTTGTGGTTCTTCTGGATGAACGGTTCCAGTTTCACCCCGAGCCTTTTGCAATAATCCAGAACGGCATGGTGATTGTACGGAATCCGCCACGGACCCGGATTCAGGTAGCCGCCCTCTTCGAACGCCACTTTCTGGGATACTCCAGCAAGGTCGGTATAGGTGTGACCGCCACGCAGGGTCCAACAGCGCCCGCCCGCTTTTTCACGGTACTCCAGAACCTGCACCTCATATCCGGCGCTGCGCAGTTCAAGCGCCGCTGTCAGCCCGGCCAGACCCGCCCCCAGAATAAGGACGCGTCGCCCATTGGGCTCACCTTCCAGAACCACGCGACCCGTGTAGGTCGAATCCTGCGCATGTCCCAAAGTGGCCATCGCGTGATACATTGCCGCCGACCCTGCGGCCATTCCGACCGCCTCCAGCAGATTGCGTCGTGTCATGGTCATGTCTGGTCCTCCCTTAGCTTTTTGAAGCATCACTTGGAGAACCAACGCAGAACTATCGGCTTTGTTCCTTGCAAGTCAGTCGGGTGGGGCATGAACCGCGCGCCGGTGTCGCCCATCCCTGTTGCAAAGGTGAGCAGAAAGCAGCCCCGCGCCGCTTTGGCGCGCTCAACACCCGGCTGTGTTGCGTGATCCGTCCGGCATGACAGTGTTGCACAGTTTGGCCCCGTCCAGCGACGCCCCTTCGAGGTTCGCCCCAAGAAGGACCGTGCCCTCAAGCATGGCGCCGGTCAGCACGGCCCCGCGCAGACTGGCCGAGGTGAGGTTGACCCCGGTCAGGTTCGCGCCTGTCAAATTGGTTCCTGCAAGACTGGCCAGCTCCATATAGGCGCCGGTCAGATTGGCCCCGGACAGATCGGCCGCGTCCAGCCTCGTTTGTGTCAGGACCGCGTCGCTGAGGTTGGCCCCGCTCATGTCGGCACCGCCGAGGTCCGCCGTCGTCAGATAGGCCCCGGTCAGGTTTGCGTCTGACAGATCGGCTTTTGTCAGCGTGGCCGCGGCAAGGTTGGCCCCCGCAAGATTGGCCCCTTCCAGACCGGCGCCGTCAAGATCGGTCGCCCAGAGCCGCGCCCCGGACAGATTGGACCCCGAAAGCGCCGCCCCGGCCAGATCGGCGCGTCTGAGGTCTGCTTCGGACAGGTCGCAGGCCTCGCAGGATTTGGTCGCCATGAGTTGGGCCAGATCGGCCTCGTCCCATGCCAGTGCCGCCATCGGGATCAGTGCCGCCACGGCGGCCAAGGACAAGCATTTCATCGCAATCCCCTCCTTATCTTGCACCAGATAAGCAGATCGCCATGCTTTGCGGTAGGTTTTTGATGGTGTGTGGTGCTACCACGGACAGCAACCCGGAAACGCGTGCAGATCGCGCAGCGACAAGGAACCTGCCCCCGTCGCCTTGGCGTCTGAGATCTGCGCCCCGGCCTCGGCAAAGGCAAGGTGCTGGTCCTCGGTCACGTCAGCGATGCGCCTGATCCTCGGGCAAGAGCATGATCCCGCGCGCCTTGACTGCTGCCAGAAGCGTGCGGTTCGGCTTGCTGTTCTCCAGCCCGCTGATGCGCGTCAGGTTGGGCAGCAGGTCCAGATCCGCGATGGCCTAGGCCGTCACCGGCACGGGATCATCGCCAGCGCCCGGGTCCCAGAAGGGGAAAAGATGGTCGATATACCGCGGACCGCCGTCAAGGCCGCTGGACTGGTGCAGCCTTTCAACCCTTGCCAGCAGATCGTCCGGCGTAGGCAGGTTGGCGAAATAGGCTTTCACCTCGGGGATGATGGCGTAACCGTCCTTGTCTACATTGATTTCACGCTTCTGGTATTCGGCAGCAAAGGCGTGGATATCGAACTTGGGCAGAAGCACGCCCTGCCGATACATCAACTCTTCTATGACCAACAGTTTCAGCCCGAAATCGCGAAAGCGGTTCTGCGCGGGCTTGGCGATGGCAAAGACCTTGGGCCGCGCGGCATCGGCCTTGGCCTCGTCCAGCAAGGCTTGCGCCATGGGACCAAAGGGTGCGGGCAGTTGACGGGCGACGACGGTCAAAGCCTTGCGCTTGGTGGCCGCACTGGACAGTGCGCGCACGGCACCTTGCCGCCGCCGGGCGTTCCAGTTGTCGAAATCGGCCGCGATCAGCGCGGCTTCGGCCTCAAACTCGCGTGCAGAGCGCGCGTCTTTCTCCCGATTTGCCTTTGCGGCCAAGCTCATGTCTCCTTCCGATGCGGCTATGGCGTTACGATATGTCTCAGCCCATATTCGCGCATCCTTCACGGCGTCCTCCTGCGTTTTCGGCACGATCTGCAAAGGCCCCTCCACAAAGGCGCGCCAGAAAGCCGCGACGCGCGCCTCGGGCCATGAGGGGGCATCCCGCAAAAGATGGGTGAAGATCGCCGGGCCTTGCGAGAAGAGCGCGCCAAACTTCTGCGCATGCGCCCCAAGCAAGTTTGCTGCCAGCGCGACACTCGGCGCGTTGGACGGATTGCCGTCCGCTTCCAGATGAAACCGGATCCAATCCGCTGCGACCGTTCCCGCATCGGGATGCTCGGCCAGCATGCTGATCAGGGTACGGTCAATTTCCTGCGGGAAGGCACGAAAGACATCGGGGATCAGAGGGATGATATCACCCTCCAGCACATCTGATCCGGGGCCAAAGACCTTGTGCCTGCGGTAGAGCATCAGCATCGCGGCGACCACGGCACCCCAGCGCCCGGTTTCGCCGCGCGACGGCATGTCGAACACCATATGATCGGGCCGCGCCAGCGCCGCGCGCAGCAGGTCCAGATGTTCGGCGTGATGGGATTGCAACAGGCGCCATGCATCCTTTTTCCGCTGGAATCCGGGCAAGTAGTTGCTTGCCGAAAAGACCAGCACGAAGCGGCAGGCCCGCGCTTTATCGCCCAAAGCTGCGGGCGGGGCATCGTCGAGGACACCCCGGACCGCATCCAGATAGATGCGGTAAAGCCCCGGCAGCAGAGCGGGCGCGCTCTCGATCAGGTCGGCCCATTCTGCCCAGAGCGCCTTCGTCTCGGTCCAGCCATAGGGCGCGGCGGCGGTAAAGGCGGCCATGGCCTTGTCCAGTGCGGTCATCATCACGCCTTTCCTCGTCAACCATCAGGGGTAACAGGGTGCAGACTGCCATCGGGATGCACGATCACCGTGTGCAGGCCATGGGTGACACACGCGCGGCAAAAGGGCGGGCCGGATACAGCGCCTGCCAGAAGCACCCGGAAACCGGCGCCTTTTAGCGGCAGGTCCCGATGCGCGAGGAACACATGCGCATCGTCCTTCAGGAAGAACCCGTCGCGTCGCGTCTTGCGGGGATCGAAAGGACCCGGATGGGGGCCAGACCAGATCTGCACCCCATCCGTGCCGACACTTTCTCCGACCTTGCAGAAGCTTGCCGGATCGGCCCCCGGAATGACCGTGCGCACCTTGGTGTCGCTGTTCCAGTGCCAGACCTCGCCCAGAGCCGCTGAGAAATCGGGATAGAGGCAGAAGGGATCGTCGGTCGTGGCGGCCCTGATGCGCGCGGGGCGCGCCCGTTCCGCTGGCCATGCGATGCAGTGCTTCCAAGCGTTTCGGTCGGTTGTGCGCCGCACCGTCCTGCTTCGCAGCGACCCGGCTGCATCGAGGAGCTGGCCCATTTCGGGCAAAGGATCAGAGCCGGTCTGATAGCCGCTTGGCCAGATCGGCGCGATCGCCTCGGCGCCGTAATGGTTTAGCACCCAGGCCAGAAACATCCTGTCCGTCGCGGGGGCATGGTGCAGGATCAGGATGTCACCTTCGTCATCGCCCATGAACAGCAGGTCACACAGCAGGTGGACGATCATGACCTGACCCGGACCTCCGATTTTGAGCCCGGAATCATGCGCCGCGTCAATCGCCGAGATGACCACGTGTTTGTCGTCCTGCCCGGCGCAACCCGTGCCTCGATGCTGCGGTCTTGCACCAATAGGACCCCGATGCGTCATCGGACAGCGATGCCCGTGATGAAGGTCACGCCTCAGGCGGCGCGGGTGATCCGTGTCAGAAAGCAATTGTTCCGCGCAGATCGCACATCGACAAAGCTGATCTCGTCCCGTTCCAGCAGGGTTGCGGCATAGGCGGCAAGATCCTCTCTGCCCACGATCCTGCCGGTGCCATAGCGGATGCGTTGATCGGGCGTATAGCCTTTGAGCAGGTAATCCGGACTTGCGTTCAGGATCGGCGGAAGCCCGGTTCCCGTCCACGGGTCGCAGGCGTCCGCGCACAGAAAGATTGGGCCGGTTTCGGCATAGGGGTGAAGACCGTCAAAGGGTCGGTGCGCCAGAACCAGCATCCCGGCCTTGTCCGGGATCAGGTTCAGGCAATGCCTGCACGGATTGCCGCCGTCATTCGACAGGACATGCTCGGGCGCGCAGCCATAGGCATCGCGGCCCCCATGCCGCAGATGGGTCACGATCTCGGTGGAAAGGGGGTGGAACATGATTTGGGCCATGTGGACTGTCCTGTGTTGTCAGAGGTTTCATTCTCCGACCGGCCACATCTGCCGCAATCCGTTTCCTGCGCAAAGATGTCCACGTTGGGCGGGCAACTGTGCCCATCACAGGCATGCCATCAGGCCCAGTCGCCGCAGCACGCCTTCGGCCCAGCGGTCGCCCGCGCGGCCAAAGCAATCATGCAGCGAATCCACAGCGATCACGCTTCCCAAAGCCAGCCGCCCCAACAGGCAAAGTCCGGGCAGGGGCCGGCCCGCGTCATCCATCACGCATCCATCCGGTGCGGTGCGCGCCGAAAGCCCCGCGCCATGGGCGACAACCTTGCCAGAGGCCACCAACCCCGCCATGGGGTCCGCGCAGATGCGGGACAGATCGGGTGGCGGCATGACGCCATCGACCATCACCGATACATCTGCCATGCGCGCTCCCTTGGACAGGGTCCAGCCTGATCCTGTCATGGCGATCTCGGGGTCGGCGCACAGATCCAGATCGACCAACCCGCAATCCAGCAAAGCCTTGAGTTCACGGCTGGAGGTCAGCGGGGGGCCATAGGAATAGCGTTTCAACCCTTCATCGAAGCCAAGGATCGCGCGCGCCGTCTCGGGTGAGGGCAGCGCGCTGTTGTAACCGGCCCGCAGGTCGTTCTGCCATTTCCGCCAGAGTTGCCCGATCGTATAGCCGATGGTCGGCGGCGACAGACCCGCCGCAATCGCGATGCCGTTCTGAAGGATCTCCCGCGCGTCCCCATGCTCTTGCTGGCCGGGCGCTGACCATTCCGTCTGCAACCAGTCCGCGATCATGCGCGGCGCGGGCGCTGCGCCATGGGCGCGCATGATCCGCAGCGCGGCCGGAGCAAGCGCTGCGTTGATCCGCTGCTCTGCCCCGGCTGGCGTGTCCTGCACCGCAGCGGCGATGGCTGCGGCCACTGCCTCGGTTTCGGCAGGCAGGGGGGTGAAGGCCGCATCCAGTGCGGCGGTTGCGGGCTTCGGATAGGGCGGTTTGCCATCCAGCGAGAAGGGCAGGATTCGTGCCGGTTCCCGCCCGGAAGGATAATAGCGCCCCTGCGCGAACCGTCCGCCCTGACCGGTGGTCAGCACGCGCAGGATATCGAAGGCCGACAAGGCCAGACCCCGGATGGCAACACCTTTCCCCGTCCAGTCCGCTGCCTTGGCGGTCAACCGTCGGGCCGGATAGGCCTGTTCCAGCACTGCCGTGGATGCGGCCGCGTGATCCTGCCATGCGGCCAATTGTTCGTCTGGGGTCACCGCGGGCTGACCGACCGTCAACAACACCTCGGCATAGGGGCCATGCGATGTGCCGCCCGCGCGCAGGGTCCAACCGCCATCGGCCTTTGCGATGGTATCGACGCTTTGCGCCAGAAAGGTCATGTCCAGCAGGCCAAGATCCACCAGATCCGCAAGCCGCGCCTCAAGATAGCGGCCCAGATCGGCCCGAGGCGGGAAACTGTCAGGTGCCGCCCGCCCTCCCAACCATGCGCCAAATCCGCCGCAACGCGAGAAAGCGGGACCATCAATCGCAATATCCCGAAACGGGATGTTCAGCAGGCAGGTGGCACTTTCCTGCGGGTCGAAATTCGGCCCCGCGCCCTTGGCCGGGAAGGGATCGAACACATCGACGCTCAGGGGCGCGCCCTGTCCCTGCAACAGGGCGGCCAACGATTCCAGCGCACCCAAACCGCGCGGGCCCAGGCCAATGACGGCGATCCTTGCGGATGTGCTATGTCTGTCCATCATCGGTCACTCTCTCCTGTCCCGGTCAAGGCGCGGCTTGCATGCCGATCCGGTCAACGTCCAGCTTTCGGTTTTGATCCATTCCGCCCCGGGATACCATGCCCTCGTCTTGTCAGACGTCCTGTTCCGCGCCGCCGGCGGCGTCGCTCGGATTGCCCCCGTGCAAGCGCATTCAGGCGGTGCGGGCCGCCATCCCGCATCACCCGCGCCGCGCGGTATTTCACAACTGGATTTACCGGCCCCGCCGTGATTGAGTTTCCGGCAAAGACCCTGACTCCGTCCGCGCCCAAAAGGAAACTGGAATGACGACGAACGAAAATCCGATCTGGTCCCGCGTGGACGCCAAGCGTGAGGCTTTTGTCGGCCTGTCCGACCGTGTTTTCGACATGCCCGAGATCGCCTATACCGAGGTCCGCTCCTGCGCCGAACATACAGCCATGCTGCGTGCCGAGGGGTTCCGTGTCACTGAACGGGTGGCAGGCATCCCCACCGCCGTGATGGGCGAGGCAGGCGAGGGTGGTCCGATCATCGCGATCCTTGGGGAATATGACGCGCTGCCAGGCCTCAGCCAGCAGCCGGGTCTGGCCATGCCCAAGATGATCGACCCGTCAGGGCAGGGGCATGGCTGCGGGCATAACCTTTTGGGGTCCGCCGCCATGCTGGCCGCGACCGCCATCAAGGACTGGCTGGAGGCCGAGGGGATCAAGGGCCGCGTGCGCTATTACGGCTGCCCTGCGGAAGAGGGCGGTGCGGCCAAGACCTACATGGTGCGCGATGGCTGGTTCGATGATGTCGATCTGGCGATCACATGGCATCCGGGCAGTTTCAATGCCGTGGATGACGCGCGGTCGCTGGCCAATACGCGGATCGACTTCACCTTCACCGGCAAGGCGGCCCATGCGGCGGCAGCCCCGGAACTGGGCCGGTCGGCGCTGGACGCGGTCGAGTTGATGAATATCGGCGTCAATTACATGCGTGAACATATGCCCGATGATGCGCGGGTTCATTACGCCTATCTGGATGCAGGCGGCTCTGCGCCCAATGTGGTGCAGGCCAAGGCCACCGTGCGGCAACTGATCCGCGCGCGCGACCTGAAAGGGCTGTCCGATCTGGTGGCGCGGGTGCGGGCCATCGCGGATGGCGCAGCGCTGATGTCCGGCACCAAGGTCGAATCGCGTGTCTTTTCGGCAGTGTCCAACCTTCTGGGCAACCGCCCGCTGGAGGAAGCGATGCAGACCGAGTTCGAGGCGCTGGGCCCCGTGCCCTTCGACGCCACCGACGTGGAGTTTGCCAACGAGATCCGCAAGACCCTGACGCCCGAGGATATTGCCGATGCCTTCCGCCGCCTCAGCATGAAACCCCAGATGGACAAGCCGCTGTGCGATTTCATCGCTCCACTGGACCGGCCCTTTGGTGGTGGGATGGGATCGACCGATGTGGGCGATGTCAGTTGGGCCGTGCCCACAGTGCAGGCCCGCGTCGCAACCGCCGCGATGGGCACGCCGCTGCACACCTGGCAGCAGACCGCACAGGGCAAGGCCCTCTTCGCGCATAAGGGCATGGTCCATGCGGCCAAGGTGATGGCCGCGACGGCGCGCGCCACGATTCTCAGCGAGACACTCCGGGCTGCGGCCAGAAAGGCCCATCAGGAGCATCTGGCGGAATTCCCGTATGCCTGCCCCATCCCGGTCACGACGAAACCGCCGATCGCAGCCGAGTGATCTGAAACAGAAGGCGTCACAGAATAGACCGGGCGCCATGCGGATGCAGGCGCCCGGTTGCGTTTCGGATCAGAGGTTGCCCGCCGCCATCTCGCGCGCGATATGGTCGGCCTGCCGGATCGCCAGCGCCACGATGGTCAGCGTCGGGTTTTCCGCTGCCCCCGTCGTGAACTGCGAGCCGTCCGAGATGAACAGGTTCGCAATATCATGGGTTTGGCCCCATTTGTTGCAGACCCCATCCTCGGGCCGTTCCGACATGCGGTTGGTGCCAAGGTTATGCGTGGACGGATAGGGCGGGGTCGGGAAGGACCGTGTGGCCCCCACCGCGTCATAGATCGCCATCCCCTGCTTGTAGGCGTGGTTGCGCATGGCGACATCGTTGGGGTGATCGCTGAAATGCACATTGGCCACAGGCAGGCCCCACTGGTCCTTGGTCTCGGACAGGGTGATGCGGTTGGTGGCCTGTGGCATATCCTCGCCCACGATCCACATCCCGGCCATGTTCTCATAGTGATCCAGCGCCGTGGTGAACCCACGCCCCCAGCCACCGGGATTGAGGAAGGCCGCCATGAAGGGCAGACCCAGCGCCAGCGTTTCCAGTTCGTAGCCACCCACAAAGCCGCGCGACGGGTCGTGCCGCGCCTCATCCTGCACGATCCCGGCCATGGTGGTGCCGCGCCACATGCGCACGGGCTTGTCGAAGATGCCGTAGATCGACCCGGTCGTGTGGCGCATGTAGTTCCGCCCCACCTGATCCGAGCTGTTGGCAAGGCCATTCGGGAACATGCTGGAGGCCGAGTTCAGCAGAAGGCGCGGGCTTTCAAAGCTGTTGCCCGCCACGCTGACGATCCGCGCCTTTTGCAGATGCAGATTGCCCTCCTTGTCGAAATACTCGACTCCCGTGACCTTGCCCGTATCGTCATGCAGGATGCGGGCGACATGGGCATGCTCGCGCACTTCCAGATTCCCTGTCGCCTCGCCGCGCGGAATGTCGGTATAGGCGGCCGACCATTTGGCCCCCCATTTGCAGCCCTGAAAGCAGAAACCCGTCTGCTGGCAGGCGGGCCGCTCGTCATAGTCGGACGAGTTGATGGCCATGCGCCCGGTATGGACTTCCTTGTAGCCCAGTTTCTTGGCCCCGGCTTCAAAGACCTTGTAGTTGTTGTTGCCGGGCAGGCCCGCGCGGCCTTCGGTCAGTGTGACGCCCAGCTTTGTTTCGGCCAGCGCATACCACGGCTCCATCTCGGCGGCGTCGATGGGCCAGTCCAGCAGGTTCGCCCCCTCGACCGCGCCATAGGTGGAAAGCGCCTTCCACTCATGCTCCTGAAAGCGGATGGACGCGCCGGCCCAATGGGTCGTGGTGCCGCCCACCGCCTTGACGATCCACGCGGGCAGCCCGGCAAAGTCCTTGGCCACGCGCCAATCGCCACTTGTGGTGCGCGCGTCCAGCCATGCCAACTGGCCGAAACTGTCCCATTCGTCGTTGATATAGTCGTCGGGCAGGTAACGCCCGCCCGCCTCAAGCGCCACGACCTTGACGCCCTTTTGCGCCAGTTCATTGGCCAGAACACCGCCGCCTGCGCCGGTGCCGATGATGACGACGACCGAGTCGTCGTTCAGATCAAATTTCGCAACCATGTCAGCGTCCTCCCTTACAGCCAGTCGATATCGTCGAAGCCACGGTCGATATATCCGCCCTGGCTGAAGGACTCGCCTTCGTAGCCGAAGATCGGCCAGACGTCCTTCTGGTTATAAAGGCCGGTCACCAGACCCGCCCGCACGGTCTGGAAAAAGACCTCGCCCTCGATCGCCTGAAGCACCTTGACGCGGTCCTCCTCCCAGCCGATCGACAGGTAATCCGCATGGCCCTGCGCCTGTGCGGCCGCGTTCAGCGCGGCAATGCCCGCATCGACCAGGTCCTTGGCCGCCGCGTCGTCATAGCCTTTGACCGCCACCGCGTAGAAACGGTCCGCCACCTGATCATGCGGATAGATATCGCGCGCCATCTGCATCAGCGTCGCCATCTGCTCGGGCGTGATGACCGACACTTCCATGGCCCATGCCGCATCGGGGGCGGCAATGAAGCCTGTCCCCGCAACGGCAAGCGCCCCGGCTGCCACGGCGCGACCAAGCAGCGCGCGCCGGGTCAGCCCCTTTCGTTCCACTCTTGTCATTGATGTATCCTCCCTAGGAATGATCCCGGCCGCCCTCCCCGACGGCCGGGCAGGCGGCGCTACTGGAAGCGACCGCCGCGCTGAAGCACCTCGATCTGGTAACCATCCGGATCGGCGATGAAGAAAAACTTGGCCACCTGCACACCGTCATTCTTGAAATCGACCAGATTGCGCGGCGACAGCCCGGCCGCCGCGAGCCGGGCATGTTCGGCCTCGACGTCATCCACCGAGACCGCCAGATGCCCATAGCCGTCGCCCAGATTGTAAGGCTCTGTCCTGCCCTTGTTGACGGTCAGCTCCAGCTCGAAGCTGCTTTCGTCATTGGACATGTAGATCAGGGTGAAACTGTCGAAATCCAGCCGATCAGCGACACGCAGGCCAAAAGCCGTTTCGTAAAACGCCACAGAGCGCGCCTCTTCCAGCACGCGGATCATCGAATGTATTGTCTTGGCCATGGGCCCTCCGGAACTTGCTTGTTCTGGTAAGGCTAACGAACCAATTTCGGCTGCGGGTAGTAGGTGACTACTACAGGCGCAGTATTTTCGTCACTCGGCGGCGAAGCGCGGCGCAGGCTGCGGCACCTGATCCAACTCGCCCAGATGGATCGTGCAGGCGCAGCGCAGAAGCGAGGTGAAATTGGTCACCTCCCCATGCTGCTCCAGCACTTCGGAATGAAGTTTCGACACGAAGGCCGGTGTCGAAACGCCGTCTTTCTCGGCCATCTGATCGACGATCCCCCAGAACGCCCTTTCAAGGCGTATGCTGGTGGACTGTCCATTCAACCGCAGACGGCGGGTGATATATTCATAACGGCTGGGATCTTGGCCCGCGAAAATCTGGCACATCCTGGCATCCTCCCTGATCAGATGATGCCGGATTGCGGGGGCAGGTCAAGTAAACCCCTCGTGCAGCGGCGGGGAAACATCATGCGCGCGGTGAATGACGCGCGCAGTCCCGCCGGTGCCAAAGCGGGCAGCCCAACCCCTCGGACAGCAGAAATCCGCATAGATGCGCGGAATCACCGCCCTGCGGCCCATGCGCCGCACGGAACGATCCGCGGGTGTCGATCATCCCTGCGGGCGGGCGTCGTCTCACCTGCGCGAGGTGTCCGAGAGGTGAACGATAGAATCGGTTGCGTGGTCTGGCACGTGGTCAGACACCATGACAGCCCGCTTTCAAGCGGGCCATCGACACGGTCCCCGCGCCCCGCGCCGTCAGCACAACGGCCGCACGCAGAGGAATGATGACCGCGGCTGTCACCGGGTCAGATTGTCCACACCGGGCAGCCAAGGTTTGATGTCGATCAGCGGGGTTCCGTCAAAGGCATCCAGCGCATCCACCGTCAGAATGCCCGCCGCGTGGTCGATCTCCAGCAGCCGCACGCAGGCCAGCGCCACCGGATTGGGTCGGGCGGGCGAGCGCAGGCCAAACACGCCGCGCGGGGCAGGGCGATGGGCCGGGGCCTGCACGATCAGGTCACGTCGCGCCCCGGCCATCCAGTATAGCAGGATGATCCCGTCACCTGCGACAAGTCCCTCAAGCCCGGCACGATAGTCCGGTGCCACGACCGCCTGAAACAAGCCGCCACGGTTGCGCGCCTCGGTCAGGTTCTTGGGGCAGTCGCCCTTGCGCCATGGCGTCGCCAGATGCCCGATGAAGGTCACACCCGCCTGTATCCGGCTTCCCGGATCGAAGGGCAGCTGCCGTTCGCCGGGGCGTTGGTCCTTATCCGCCATGGGACGTGCCATGGGCGCGGCCTTGCCCATGCTCCTGCGTGCCCGTGCGTATGATGAAGCGTGTTCCGTCAAAACCATCGAAACGCGCGTTCGCATCGCGTCCCGGTGTCTGCACATCGGCACGGGCGATCCAGGGCCCCAGCCGCGCCGTGATCCGGGCGGTATCGGTGGTGCTGCCTGCATCGGGCATTACGCCGGAATGGTCGTGATGGCTGTGATCGCCTCCGCCCGGCGGATCGATCACGAATTCGGTTTCGATCCGGCCCGCATGTTCGAAAATGAACGTGACGGGATGCAACTCGCCCTCTGTCAGGGTCGTGGTCAGCCCCATCAGCATGATGTGATATCCGCCGGGCTCCAGCGCGACGATTTCGCCTGCCGGAATGTCGATCCCGTCCTGCCGGATCATGCGGGCCACACCGTCGCTGCCATGTTCGGTCATATGCAGTTCCGCGACCGCTGCGATGGGCGTCTCGATCCCGATCAGACGATCATCCCGCGATCCTTCGTTTGAGATCACAAGATAGCCCGCCGCCGATTTGGCCATATGCGAAGGCTCGGGGATATTGGGATGGATCAGCTCCAGATCCCCGACCGAGATACCATGCGCCCCGGCCATGGTTGTTGTCCAAAGCATCGCTGCAACGGCGATGGCGAAGAGGGTTTTCATGCGTGTGTCCTATATTGCTGGTGGTGGTCGCGGGCTTTACCATGTGACACGGCCCTTTGTCGTGACAGGTATATCATGGCGCCGGCATCCTGCGTGTCGCGACGGCCGGATGACCGGGTGGCCAGGGGTCGGCATGGCGCGGATCGGTCAGGAAGTCCCGATCGGTCAGGCTTTCCAGAAAGGCGATCAGGTCGTCGATCTCGGCCTCGGTCGGTGTGAAGCCGACGATCATCCCGTCCTTCTGCGGATGGCCGGGCGCGCGACCTCCGCCCGCGTAATGGGCAATCACGCCGCGCAGATCGGGGATCGACCCGTCATGCATATAGGGTGCGGTCACCGCAACATTCCGCAGGCTGGGCGTGCGGAACCGTCCCGCATCCTCTGGCCGACCGGTCAGTTCGATCAGGCCGGGGGCCGTGGCCGGATAGGATTCGTAAAGGCCGGTATTGTGGAATCCGACCTCGCCCTGCGGCTGACGCGCGGTGCGCAGGTTATTGGTAAAGTGGATGCCCGAATGACAGTGATAACATTCGAACCGATGGTCGAAAAACAACTGTTCGCCGCGTTTCGCTGCCGCAGACAGGGCGTCGACCTCGCCCCGGTATTTGTAGCGGTCATAGGGCGCATTGACCGCGATCAAACTGCGCTGATAGGCGGCCAGCGCCCGCGTGATCGTGAAAAGGTCAGGCGCGGGACGGTCGGGAAAAGCGGCGGCAAAGGCTGTCCGATACCAGGGATCGGCAGCCAGCCGGGCAAAGATCGCCACCTCTTGTCCCGCGCCCCCCATTTCTTCGGGGGTCTCGCCAAAAAGTGGGACAAGCGCCTGAAACTCCAGACTGTCCATATGCGGGTTGGCCCATGTCAGCGCCGGCAGATAGCCGACATTGGCCAGCCCCGGCACGTTCAGCGTGCTGGGGGTATCATTGATTCCGAGACCCCGAGGGCGACCATCGGCGAAACCCAGCGCCTGCACATGGCACGACGCGCAGGCCACAGTGCTGTCGCGCGACAGGCGGGCATCATGAAACAGGTGCCGTCCCAGATCCACCTTGGCCGCCGACATCGGGTTGTCGTCAGGCACATGAGGGGGCACAATCCATGCAGGCATCGGCCATGCAAATGGCGCGACGGCGACAGGATCGGCCAGGGCTGCCGCCCCGACCAGACCCATTGCAACCGCCTTGAGGATCACGCGGACCATCGTCTTATCGCTGGGCGACAAGCGATTGGGTGGCCGCCGGCACATCCATGTAGCCCAAGCCAAGGGCGGCCATCACGGTCATGCAATCGGCATCCCCCGGAAAGGACATGCAACCGGGAGAGGTGTCAGGGGCATTCGCCCTCAGATCCGCCCCGGCCACCACGGGGGCAGGGTCGATCACCACCGTGCCCTGCGCGATGTCGAACCCGTCCAGACGGATCTCCATCCGGTTGCCGTTCTTGCAGGCCGTGGGTGCCTCGGTCTTGGAGGCCGCGTCGCACATGGTCGAGCCCAGATGCAGGAACCAGCCGCGTGGCCCGTCGTTCTTGCGGTCCGTGGGCACCATGTCGATCCGCAGGAACTTGTAGCCGCCCTGCCAGTTCCAGAACATCGCTGTGGTGTTCAAAGGTGCCGGGGCCTGCGTCGGGTCGATATGGTTCTGATCGAATGGCACGCCGATGGTGAAGCTGAGGCCCGTATACTCACCTTCGGGCACGGTGCCGCGCAGGGTGGTGTTCATCCCGGCCGTGCCATTGGCGCAGGCCCCGCTGGCATCCTCGAAATCCAGCAAGGCCAGATCACCCAACTGCCAAGCGCCATCCTGGTCCAGCGTCATGGATTGCAGACTGCCATCAGCGCGGATCAGCGCGGGGTTCGAGACGAACAGGCGAAAGTCAACAGCCTGAACCTCTGCTCGGGTGCGACCAAGACCGGCATAGGTTTGGGTGCAGGCAAAAGGCTGGCCCGCGATTTCGGCGGCAAAGGGGATCGAGACGGCCATATCGGCCAGTGCGGGCGTCGCCGCAAAAGCAGCTGCGGCTGCAAACGCAAAACGTGTCATGGGATAGTCCTCAGGCATGGGCGCACACGGCCCGGAAGGGATCAGGTTTTCAGAGAAACGAGATCAGGCCAGAGGGGGCGCGCGCAGTCCCAGAGCGGGATCAAGAACCATGCGCGCCGCGCGGTTCTCCTGCGGGGCCAGGACGCGCGACAGCATCCGCAGATCGGCATCACGCAGCAGGTCCGGTTGGGTTCCCCCCGCGCAGGTCGCCACGAGGTGACAGGCAGGACAGTCCATATGGGCCGGCAGGCTGTCATCCAGCGGATCGGCGCAAAGCTCGGCCAGACTGCCACCGGCCAGAACATAGGCCTGCACCGCCACATCGGACTGCGCCGGGGCGCGATGGCCAAAACCGATCATGATCAGTGCCGCAACCAGCGTTGCGATACCTGCAAGACGGGACAAAGTGACGGCACATCGAACCATGCGCGACTCAATGCTATGCAGCGATACGCTTTTCAAGCTTTTTCGATATCCGCCCCATTTCGACCCGACTGCGCCTCGGCAGAGCCTGCGGGGCGATAGGGTTGCGCGGCACGACGTGCCCCGCGCCAGATCTCGGGTCCTTCCCCCCGCGATCCCGCATGCCCTGTGGCGGCAAAGACGCGTTCCGCCTCGTCGGCGGCGGCTGTCAGAATGGCGTCCATATCCAGATGCGGGATTGTCCGCTGCTCCATCAGAACCTTCCCATCGACCACGACCGTATCCACATCGGCGGCGCTGGCGAAATGGGTGATCCGGTTCAGCGCCATGACCGGCGGCCACAGATGCGGCTTGCGCCCGTCCAGCAGGATGATGTCCGCCTTCTTGCCGATTTCCAGCGATCCGATCTCATCCTCCAGCCCCAGCGCCCTGGCCGCGTCGATGGTGCATAGTTCCAACGTCTTGCCCTCGGGCAGGACGGCCGGGTCGCGGAAGTGGCGGCGGTGGTAGTGCATCGCCTGCGCCATATGGCGGAACATGTCGAACCCCCGGTCCGGCGCGCCCGCGTCCGAGCCGAGGCAGACGGTCACGCCGGCCTCCAGCAGCTCCGGCACCGGGCAGCGGCCGATGATCGACATGATGGCGCTGGGATTGTGGATGATGGAGGCGCCAGTTTCGCGCAGCGCGTCAACATCCGCTTGCGTCAGGTCTACGCTATGTCCAAGGGCGGCGCGTGGCGACAGCAGACCCAGATCATGCGCCAAGGCGATGGACCCCTCCCGATGCCCGTCCTGCGTGAACAGCACGCCGGTGCGGTCCTGCAACGCGCGCATGGCGGTGGACATGGCCCGGATCTCGTCACCATGCGCTTGCATGTGATCCTGCGTGTAGACCGGCAGGATCAGCGCCACGCCGGTGCGCCGGGTCAGCACATCATCGTGCCGCGCGATCAGATCGGCGCAGACCTCCATCTGCTGGGCAAAGCTCACGGGCCGTTGGTCCGGGCCGAACATGCGCGGAAAGGGCATCCGCCCCGGCCCCACCGCCATGATCGTCCGCAGCCCGGACTCCTGCGTGGCCGTGCAATGCGCATCCCCCGCTTCGGGCGCATCAGTGCGATAGACATCGGCCCCGCCGCCCAGAAGCGACACAGCCGTTGTCACCCCGCCCATCAGCCGTTCCAGTTGCGCCAACCGCTGCTCGGCCAGCCAGAAGGCGGGGGTCGCCGCGCGGGCATAGATATCAGCGCAGACCTGAAACCACAGATCACCGTCGCCGTCACCGGCTGCCCGGACAAGGCCGTGGCCGGCATGGGAATGGGCGTCGATCAGGCCGGGCAGGGCGATCAGGCCGGGCCTGTCGATCACCCGGTGCGCGGGGGGCGGTGTGCCCGTGCCGATGGCGGCGATCCGGTCGCCGTCCAGCGCGATCCATGCGCCCTCGATCACCCGGCGTTCCGGGTCCACCGTGACGATCGTGGCGCAATGCAGCAGCAGGTCGTGCGGCGCGCTCATGCCAGCAGATCCCGCAGGTCGCTGGGCTCCTGCGTGTCCTGTTCCAGATCAAGTTGCCCTTCCAGATGGTCGATATGGTGGTTCATCAGATGCCGCGCGCGCGCGGTGTCGCCGCCTGCCACAGCTTCCACGATCTCGGCATGTTCGTCAGGGCCGCAATCAGTCTGGCTGCGGGTCTGATACATCACGATGATCAGCGAGGTGCGCGACAGCAGATCCCGCAGCACATCCCACAGATAGGGCGATCCGGCCAGTTCCCCGATCAGCAGGTGAAACGCGCCAGACAGCCGCACGGTCGCCTTGGTGTCGCCCACCGCCCGCGCCTCGCGTTCCTGCGCGACATGGGCTTCCAGCCGGGCAATCGCCTCGGGTGTCACCACTTCGCACAGCCGGGCCACCAGCTGCGTCTCGATGGTGCGGCGCGCAAAGAAGATGTCCCGCGCCTCCTCGATCGAAGGCTGCGAGACGAAGGCACCGCGATTGGGCACCAGCGTGACCAGCCCGTCATGTTCCAGCGCGGTCAAGGCTTGGCGGACGCGGGCGCGACTCACCGAGAAGATCTCGGCCAGTTGCTCTTCCTTGAGTCGGGTGCCGGGCTTCAGCTTGCGCTCGGCAATCGACAGCCAGATGCGGTTGTAGATCTCGACATGCGGGGCGTCTGTCGTCGTCTCGGCCAGATTCATGCGCGGTATCCTCCCGTCCTGAAAGGCAAAATCAGGTCTGCCTAAATTTAAGTCAACAATAGTGTCAGCACAAGAATAAAAAATTGTAGACAATTTGAAGTCAGTATGTTTGCAATATACGCATCGCGGCCATGCAGCCTGTGCAATGCGGCCAGCGCCATAAACCAACGGGAGACTTGCGATGCTTCGCCACCTCATGATGACCGCCGCCGCCGCGACCCTGTTCGCCACCGGGGCCAGTGCCGAAACCCTGCGCTTTGCCACGGCGCGCGACGTCTATGGGCTTGACCCCCATGCTGTCACCGACAGCTTCACCAACATCTTCACCCATCACCTTTATGAACCGCTGGTCCGCTACGATGCCGATCTGAAGATCGAACCCGCGCTGGCCACCTCATGGGAGGTGATCGAGCCGACCCGCGTGCGTTTCACCCTGCGCGAAGGCGTGACCTTCCACGGCGGCGAGGCGTTCGGCGCGGATGACGTGCAGGTGTCGCTGATGCGCGCGGTCGATCCGAAATCGCCCCTGCGCGGCAACCTGCCCGGTCTGAAAGCGGTCGAGATCGTGGACGATCTGACCGTCGATCTGATCCTTGAAGGGCCGACCCCGCTGCTGAACAACTACCTGACCAACATCTTCATTCTGGACAAAGGCTGGCTTGAAGCGAACAACGCCGTGGCCCCCATCGACGCCAGTCAGGGCGAAGAAGGATATACCACCAACAACGCCAACGGCACCGGCCCGTTCAAGCTGGAAAGCCGCCGCCCCGATGCGCTGAACGTGCTGGTGGCCAATGACGCATGGTGGGACACGCCGGTCCACAACCTGACCCGGATCGAACACACGCCCATCGGATCGGACGCCACCCGCGTGGCAGCGCTGCTGTCGGGCGAGATCGACCTGATCGAACCCGCCCCTCTTCAGGATGCCAACCGGATCGAAGCGGCGGATGGTGTGCGGATGCTGCAAAACCCCGGCCTGCGCAGCATCATGATGGGCATCAACATGGGTGACAGCCTTGTGGACGGCAATGTGGACGGCAATCCGCTGAAAGACATCCGCGTGCGGCAGGCGCTCTATCATGCGATCAACATGGACCTGATCCGCGACCGCATCATGCGCGGCAAGTCGCGTGTCACCGGCTCGCTGATCGCGCCCGAGGTGAACGGCTATACCGAGGCCATGGACGCGCGCCTGCCCTATGATCCCGAGCGCGCCAAGGCCTTGCTGGCCGAGGCGGGCTATCCGAACGGCTTCGCCTTCAACCTTAACTGCCCCAATGACCGCTATGTGAATGACGAGGGCATCTGTCAGGCGATGGCCGCCATGCTGGCGCAGGCCGGGCTGGAGCCACGTCTGGTGACCGAACCGCGCCAGATGCATTTCCAGAAGGTCGATAACCGTCAGGTGGATGTCTTCATGCTGGGCTGGGCCACCCTGCCGATGCTGGATGGTTTCTCGGTCCTGTCGGCGATGCTGGCGACGCCGGGCGGCGAATACGGCACCTTCACCCCTGCGGGCTATTCCAACCCGCGCGTGGACGAGCTGACAAAGGCCGTGGCGACCGAGGTCGATCCCGAAAAGCGCAACGCCATGATGATCGAGGCGCTGATGCTGGCCAAGGACGACATCGCATGGCTGCCGCTGCACCAGCAGCCGCTGTCATGGGCCGCACGCGACACGGTCGAGGTGCCGCAGGCCGCCGATGACCTTGTGCGCCTGTGGTATGCGCGCGTCACCAAATGATCCGGACGGGCAGGGGGTGATCCCCCCTGCCTGCCACGATTCAAGGGAGGTTCCGCAATGCTTGGTTTCCTGATCCGCCGGATCATCCAGTCGGTTTTCGTGATGCTGGCCGTCGCGCTGATCGCTTTCATGATGTTCCGTTTCATGGGTGATCCGGTCAATTCCATGGTGGCCGAGACGGCCACGACCGAGGAACGTGACGCCGTGCGCGAACGTCTTGGTCTGGATCAGCCGCTTTACGTCCAGTACGGCCGCTTCGTCGCCCGTGCCGCCACCGGGGATTTCGGCCTGTCATGGCGCAACGCGCGGCCGGTTTCGACCCTGCTGGCGGAGCGGTTCCCGGCCACGGCGGAACTGGTGCTTGTGGCAGCCGGGCTGTCGCTGGTGCTGGGCATCCCCTTGGGTATCCTGACCGCGCTCAGGCCGCACAGCTTTTCAACGCAGGCGCTGCAACTCATGTCACTGGTCGGGATCTCGCTGCCGACGTTCGTGACGGGTATCCTGCTGATCCTTGTCTTCTCGGTTTGGCTGGGCTGGCTGCCCTCCTTCGGACGGGGCACGGTGGTCGATGTCGGCTGGTGGTCCACTGGTTTCCTGACGCTCTCGGGCCTCAAGGCGCTGATCCTGCCCTCCGTGATGCTCTGCCTCTTCCAGTTGACCTTGATCATGCGGCTGGTCCGTGCCGAGATGATGGAGGTGCTGCGCACCGACTACATCAAGTTCGCCAAGGCGCGGGGCCTGACCAACCGCTCCATCCATTTCCACCACGCGTTGAAGAACACGCTGATTCCCGTGATCACCATCTTCGGGCTGCAACTGGGTGGGCTGATCGCCTTTGCCATCATCACCGAAACCGTCTTCCAGTGGCCGGGCATGGGGGCGCTGTTCATTCAGGCCGTCAGCTTTGGCGATGTGCCCGTGATGGCCGCCTATCTGGTGCTGGTCAGCCTGATCTTCGTGATCATCAACACAACTGTCGATCTGCTCTATGCCGTGCTGGACCCGCGTCTGCGGGTCGAGGGCGCGCGGGCGGCCCATTGACCTGCCGGAGGACGCCATGACCGACACCACTCAGATCAAGACCACCCCCTCGGCGCTGACCCGTCTGTGGAACAGCGATGTGGCGTGGAACTTCCGCCGCTCCTGGACCGCGCGCATCTCAAGCGTGCTGATCCTGATCCTCTTCGCCGCCGCATTGTTCGCGCCGCTGCTGGCAACGCAGAACCCCTATGACATTTCGCAACTCTTCCTGCTGGACAGCGAATTGCCTCCCGCTTGGATCGAAGGCGGCGATCCGCGCTATTTTCTGGGCACGGATGAACAGGCGCGCGATCTGTATTCCTCGATCCTCTATGGTCTGCGCCTGTCGCTGATCGTGGGCTTTGCCAGCGTGGCGCTGGCGGCGGTCGTGGGCATCTCGCTGGGTCTTCTGGGCGGGTTCGTGGGCGGCATGGTCGACGGGGCCATCATGCGGGTGGCCGACATCCTGCTGAGTTTCCCGGCCATTCTTGTGGCGCTGCTCGTCAACGGCATCGCACGCGGCGTGCTGCCGCCTGAACGCCACGCGGATGCGGCGATCTGGGTGCTGATCCTGGCCATCGGCCTGACCAACTGGGTGCAATATGCCCGCACCGTGCGCGGCTCGACCATGGTCGAGCGGCAGAAGGAATATGTGCAGGCCGCGCGCATCAACGGCGTGTCGGGCATGGGCATCATGCTGCAACACATCCTGCCCAACGTGCTTGGCCCGGTGCTTGTCATCGCCACGATCAACCTTGGCATGGCCGTGCTGACCGAGGCGACGCTGTCCTTCCTTGGCGTGGGCATGCCCGCGACCCAGCCCAGCCTTGGCACGCTGATCCGCATCGGCAACGAATACCTGTTCTCGGGCATCTGGTGGGTCGTCATCTTCCCCTCCGTCGTGCTGGTGGCCCTTGTGCTGGCGGTCAACCTTCTGGGTGACTGGCTGCGCGACGCCCTGAACCCCAAACTGAGGTAAGCGCCATGACCCTTCTGACCGTCGAAAATCTGACCGTGGCCTTTCCCGGTCGCAGCGGCACCGTCAACGCGATCGAGGATGTAAGCCTGAGCGTCTCACCCGGCGAGATCCTGGGGATGGTGGGCGAATCCGGTGCCGGCAAATCCATGACCGGGGCCGCCATCATCGGACTGATCGAACCCCCCGGCCGCATCGCCGCGGGCGAGATCCGGCTGGAAGGCCAGCGCATCGACACCCTGCGCCCCGATGAGATGCGCCGCATCCGCGGGCGGCGGATCGGGGCGATCTTTCAGGACCCGCTGACCAGCCTCAACCCCGTGCTGACCGTGGGCGAGCAGCTGATCGAGACGATCCAGACCCATCTGAAACTGTCCAAGGACGAGGCCCGCGCCCGCGCCATCGACTGGCTGCGCCGCGTCGGCATCCCCGCCCCCGAGGCGCGGATCGACACTTATCCGCATCAATATTCCGGCGGGATGCGGCAGCGTGTGGTCATCGCGCTGGCCTTGTGCGCCGAGCCGCGTCTGGTGATTGCGGATGAACCCACGACCGCGCTGGATGTTAGTGTGCAGGCGCAGATCATCGCGCTTCTGCGCAAACTGGCACGCGAAACCGGCGTGGCGGTCATCCTCGTCACCCATGACATGGGCGTGATTGCCGAAACCGCAGATCGTGTCGCCGTGATGTATGCGGGCCGCATCGTCGAGGTGGGCCCGGTGGCCGAGGTGCTGACCGCGCCGCGCCACCCCTATACGCGCGGTCTCATGGCCTCGATCCCGCGGATCGGCGCGCGCCCCGATGTGCTGCCGCAGATCGAAGGCGCGATGCCGCGCCCCCATGCGCGCCCTGCCGGTTGCGCCTTTGCCCCGCGCTGCCCGGTGCGCATCGAGATTTGCGGGCAAACTCGCCCCGACCTGACAGGCCATGCCACAAGGTCCGTCGCCTGCCATCTGTCCGAGGAGGTTCCCGCATGACCGATCCGATCCTGACTGTCACCGGTCTGAAAAAGACCTTCGATCTGTCCCAACCCTTCCTGACCCGGCTTACGCAGGGCGGCGGGCGCAAATATGTGCATGCGGTCGATGGTGTCGATTTCACCATTCCGCGCGGCACCACGCTCAGCCTTGTGGGGGAATCCGGTTGCGGCAAATCCACCGTGGCCAAATTGCTGATGGGGCTGACGCAACCATCGGCAGGCAGCATCCGCTTTGACGGTCACGAATTGGCCGGCACGCGCGCAGGTCAGCCCCCTGCGGTGCGCCGCCGGATGCAGATGATATTTCAAGACCCCTATGCCAGCCTCAACCCGCGCTGGCGCGTGGCGCGCATCATCGGCGAGCCGATGAAAAGCTTCGGCACCCATCCCGACCCGGTGGCGCGCCGCAAGGAGGTGGACCGCCTGCTGGAATTCGTGGGCCTGTCCGCCGCAGACGGCGAGAAGTTCCCGCACGAATTCTCGGGCGGCCAGCGGCAGCGCATTTCCATCGCGCGGGCGATTTCCACCAAGCCCGAGTTTCTGGTCTGCGACGAGCCGACCTCGGCCCTTGATGTGTCGGTGCAGGCGCAGATCCTGAACCTGATGCGGGAATTGCAGCGCGAGCTGGGCCTGACCTATCTTTTCATCAGCCATGATCTGGCGGTGGTCAATTACATCTCGGACCAGATCGGGGTCATGTATCTGGGCCGTCTGGTGGAACTGGCCCCGGCGGACCGCATCTTCGCGGCACCCCAGCATCCCTATACGCGGCTCTTGCTGGACACGGTGCCGGACATCACCATGGCGCATCGCGACATGGACCGCCCGGCGGGCGAGGTGCCCAACCCCATCACGCCACCTTCGGGATGCCATTTCCACCCGCGCTGCCCCCTTGCCAATGAGCGCTGCCGGGCCGAGGCTCCTGTTTTTCGCGCCCATGGCGACAGCCAGGTGCGGTGCCATGCCGTGCAGGAGGGGCGCACCGACCCCATGCCACTCAGAAAGGCCGGATGATGGAGTTCGATTTCACTCAACTGCCCCCGCAGGACCGCTACCGCCTGCTGACGAATTTCGTCGGCCCGCGCCCCATCGCGCTGGTCACCACGCGGTCCGAAGGCGGGCACAGCAACGCCGCCCCGATGAGCTTCTTCAACGTCTTTTCGCAAGACCCACCCATCGTGATCCTTGGCGTGCAGACGCGCGGCGACGGGCAAGAGAAGGACACGCTGGTCAATATCCGCCGCAGCTCGCAATTCTGCGTCAACATGGTGGATATGGAACTGGCCGAGGCGATGATCCTCTGCGGGGTCAATTTCGCCCCCGATGTGGATGAGCCTGCCTTTGCCGGACTGGACACCGCGCCCTGCCGCCAGATTGACGCCCATTACATCACGCGCACCCCCTGCGCGATGGAATGTCGGGTCGAACGGATCATCGACTTTCCGTCCCGCGCCATCATTCTGGGCGAAGTGGTGGAAATGACCGTGCGCGACGACTGCATGGACGCGCAGGGCCGCTATGTGAACCCGGATGTCTATCAACCCATCGCGCGGCTGCATGCGGACAATTACATCGTCGCGGATCGACAGTTCGAGTTGTTGAAACCTGCGGAAGCGGCGACCTGGGAAGCGGCGCAACTGACCCCAAAGACAGCAAAGGCACGATGATGCTGATCCATGTCATCAATCCGAACTCCACCGCCGCGATGACCGACCAGATCGGACGCGCGGCGCGGCGGGTGGCCTCGCCCGGTACCAAGATCGACCTTGTGACGGCCCGGGCCACACCTGCCTCGATCGAAGGCTATGCCGATGAGGCGCTGGCCGTGCCTGCCATGCTGGCCGCCATTCGCGCCGCCGAAGCGCGCGGGGCCGCCGCGCACGTCATTGCCTGTTTCGACGATCCTGGCCTTGATGCGGCGCGCGAAGTGGCCGCAGGTCCGGTGCTGGGCCTCTGTCAGGCGGCGATCAGCGTCGCCATGACGCTGTCCGCGCGCTTTTCGGTGGTCACGACCCTGCCGCGCTCTGTCCCGATCATCGAGGATCTGGCCGATGCCTATGGTGCCGGGCGGCGTTGCCGCCGCGTGCGCGCCATCGACCTGCCCGTTCTGGCACTGGACGAGGACCCGGTCTGCGCCGAACGCCTGATCGCCGCCGAAATCCGCGCCGCCCGCGCGCAGGACGGGGCCGAAGCGGTTGTGCTGGGCTGCGCCGGGATGGCCGAACTATGCGAGCGTCTGTCGCAAGACACCGGCGTTCTGGTGATCGACGGCGTCACAGCCGCCGTCCGGCAGGCCGAGGCGCTGGTCGGCATGGGCTATCGCACATCGAAACTGGGCGGCTATGCCTGGCCGCGCGTCAAGACAGGGGGCTTCGCCCCGGAGGCCGCATGACTGACCTGCTGATCCGCAACCTGCGCCCCATGGGCGCGCCCGCCACTGACCTGCTGATCCGGGGCGGCCGGATTGCCGAAATCGCGTCCGGGATCACAGCGCCCGGCATCGCGACCGAGGATGCAGGCGGGGCCATCGCCACCCCCGGTCTGGTCGAGGCGCATACCCATCTGGACAAGACGGTGATGGGCATGGGCTGGTATGAGAACGCCGTCGGCACCGACCTCCGTTCCATGATCAACAACGAACGCCGCGCGCGGCGCGAACTGGGCCTCGATCCCGCGCGGCAATCCATGCGGCATGCGCTGGCACTGGTGGGCAACGGCACCACCCATATCCGCAGCCATGTGGACGTGGACACGGATAATGGCCTCTCCGTGCTGGAGGGTGTCCTGAAAACCCGCGACACCCTGCGCGGCGTGGTCGAGATCGAGATCGTGGCTTTCCCCCAATCCGGCCTGATGATCCGCCCCGGCACGCTGGAACTGCTGGACGAGGCCATGGCCATGGGGGCCGATCTGGTGGGCGGCCTTGACCCCTGCGGGATCGACCGCGACCCGAAAGGCCATCTGGATGCAATCTTCGCCCTGGCCGACAAACATGGGCGCGGGATCGACATCCACCTGCACGAACCCGGTGACATGGGGGCCTTTTCGCTGGAACTGATCCTTGAACGCACGGCCGCGCTGGGGATGAAGGGCAAGGTCGCGGTCAGCCACGCCTTCTGCCTTGGCATGCCCGACTGGAACCGGGTCGAGGTGCTGCTGGCCGAACTGGCCGAACAGGATGTCGCGATCCTGACCACGGGTGCGCCCTCGCGCGAGGTGCCCAACCTCAAACGGGTGCGTGGCGCGGGGCTGCGCATGGGGGCGGGCTGCGACGGCGTTCTGGACACATGGAACCCGTGGAACCGCCCCGACATGCTGGATCGGGCGCGGATCGTGGCACAGAAGAACAACCTGCGCGCCGATGCCGATCTGGCGCTGGCGCTGGATCTGGTCACCACGGGTGGCGCCGCCGTGATGGGTGTCATGGATCACCGACTGGCCGTGGGCAACCCCGCCGATCTGGCCCTGCTGCCCGGCCGCACTTTGGCCGAGGCGGTGGCGATGGGCGGACCTGTCCAGTTGACCGTCAAGGGCGGGCGCGTGACCGGGCGCGGCGGCAAACCCGTGATGGAGGCACCGTGATGCTCTCTGATCTGACATTGGGCGCGCGCCCCAAGGGGCGCACCGCGTTGGCCGCGCGCTGGATCGTCGCGCATCGTGACGGCGGCCACCGGCTGCTGGAGAACGGCGAGATCGTGATCGAGGAGGACCGCATCCTCCATGTCGGCCCCCGCTTCGAGGGCGAGGTGGCCCGGCGCGTCGATCTGGGCGAGGTGCTGATATCCCCCGGCTTGATCGACCTTGACGCCCTGTCCGATCTGGACACCACCACACTGGGTGTCGACTGCGGCCCTGCATGGGCCAAGGGCCGCGTCTGGCCCGAATCCTATCTCAGCCGTGGCCCCTATGAGATGTATACGCCCGAGGAACTGGCCTTTCAGAAACGCTTCAGCTTTGCGCAGTTGCTCTGCAACGGCATCACCTCGGCCCTGCCCATCGCCTCGCTGTTCTACCGGGAATGGGGCGAGAGCGTCGCGGAATTCGAAGCCGCAGCCGAGGCGGCGGGGGCATTGGGCCTGCGCGTCTGGTTGGGCCCGGCTTATCGCTCTGGCGGAATGGTCTGCACCGCGCCGGGTATTCTGGAGCCCCGCTTCGACGAAGCGCGCGGGCTGGCTGGCCTGAATGACGCGATACATTTCATCACCGCGCAGTCAGGCCGCTTCGGCGGGCTGGTCCAGGGAATGTTGGCCCCCGACCGCGTGGAAACCTGCACGCAGGACCTGCTCAGCCGCACCATGGCGGCGGCTGCGGATCTGGACGTGCCGGTGCGCCTGCACATGGCCCAGGGGCAGATGGAGCGTGATACGGTGCACAGTCTGCATGGCACCACCGCGCCGCAATGGATGGCCGGGTTCGGCGCGCTGTCACCCCGCCTGATCGCGCCGCATGCGACCTATGCCACCGATGACGACCTGCGCCTCTATGCCGATCACGGCGTGACGGTCGCGCATTGTCCACTGGTCTTTGCCCGCTCGGGCGCGATGCTGCGCTCCTTCGGCAAGCTGCGCCGGATGGGGATCAACATCGGCATGGGCACGGACACCGCCCCGCCCGACATGGTGCTGAACATGGCCGTTGGCGTGATGATGGCGCGCATGGCGGGCGACAGCATCCATGACGCGGCACCCGAACACATGCTTGACGCGGCGACCCTTGGCGGGGCCGCCGCACTGGGACGGCCCGACCTCGGACGGCTGGAACCGGGAGCCAAGGCCGATATCGCGATCTTCGACATGCAGGACACCCTGATGGCCCCCCGCGTCGATCCGGTCCGCACTCTGATCCTTGGCGCGACGGGCCGCGTCACGCGGGCCGTCTTTGTCGATGGGCGGCTGTCCATGCGCGAAGGGCAGGTGGCAGGCATCGACATGGCGGCCGCCCGCACCCGCGCGCAGGCGCAATTCGACGGGCTGCGGGACAAATACCCCGACCGGACATGGGGCCACCCCCCAGTGGATGAGATCTTTCCCCCCGCCTATCCGCCATTGGAGTGACCATCACGCGCCACGCCGTTTGCACCTTCGCGCGCAGCCGGGTAGCATCGCCGCAGGATCAGATCCACTCCGTCCCGTCGGCGTTGCCGCGCCTCCGGCCACAGATGCAAAGGTGCCTCCATGATTGTCGAAGCCGGACCGAAAACCTGCCATTGGGGTTACTTCGATGCGAGCCTGTCACCTGTCGCGACGGTGGCCAGCGGGGATGAGGTGACCATCAACACGGTTTCGGGCGGGCCGCAGGTCTTGCCGGGAGAGGGGTTCCATGTGCCCCCCGAACTGCACGAGATCCACGCCGCAGGCGCACCCGCAATGCCGGGCCATATTCTGACCGGCCCCGTGGCGGTCGCGGGCGCGAAACCCGGCGATGTGTTGCAGGTGGATATTCTGGATGTGCAGCTGCGGCAGGACTGGGGTTACAATTTCATCCGGCCCTTGGCGGGGACACTGCCGCTGGACTTTCCGCAGATGCATCACACCACGATCCCGCTGGATGCCAAACGGGGCGAGGCGACGATGCCCTGGGGGCTTAAACTGCCGCTTGCGCCGTTCTTCGGCGTGATGGGCGTGGCTCCACCGCCCGCATGGGGCCGCATTTCGACGATCGAACCGCGCGCCCATGGTGGCAATCTCGACAACAAGGAACTGGTGGCGGGCACCACGCTCTATCTGCCCGTGCTGGCCGAGGGGGCGCTCTTCTCCTGCGGCGACGGGCACGGCGCGCAGGGCGATGGAGAAGTCTGCGTGACCGCCATTGAAACCGCGCTGCAAGGCCGTTTCCGCCTCACCCTGCGCCGCGACATGGACCTGACTTACCCCGAGGCCGAGACTCCCACCCATTTCATCACAATGGGCATGCATCCCGATCTGGACGTTTGCGTGGAAATCGCCCTGCGCCGGATGATCGCCCTTGTGGCATCCCGCGCGGGCATCACACGCGAGCAAGCCTATATGCTGTGCTCATTGGCCGGAGACCTGCGGATCACGCAGACAGTGAACCGTGAAAAGGGCGTCCACATGATAATGCAGAAGGCGCTGCTGTAGAAGGGCAGGGCGCAATCGGCGCGGATCATGCCAAGGCAGCGCGCCTACAGCCCCGGCCCGAGGCGGCGCGCACCCTCTCAGCGCCCCCTCCAGACGGGGTCGCGCTTTTCGGCAAAGGCGCGCGCGCCTTCCAGTTGATCCTCGCTGGAATAGAGCCGGTCCACGGTCGCGAACTGCCGCTTGGTGATGCGGTTCAGCGCATCCTGAAATCGCATCGCTTCCGCCTCGCGCACGATCTCCTTGATTGCGGCATAGACCAGCGGCGGCCCGGCCTCCAGCAGTCGCGCCAGATCCCATGCCTTCGGCAACAGGTCGGCAGGCGTCGTGATCTCGCGCAGCAGCCCCCAACGCAGGGCTTCATCGGCGTCGAACCACCGCCCCGTCAGCAGCAGGTCCATTGCCACATGATAAGGAATCCGCTTCGGCAGCTTGATCGAGGCTGCATCCGCCACCGTGCCCGACCGGATTTCCGGCAAGGCAAAGGTCGCGTTGCTTGAGGCGAGGATCAGATCGCAACTCAAGGCCAGCTCCAGCCCGCCACCGCAACAGATACCATTCACGGCGGCAATGACGGGCTTGTTCAGATGCGGCAACTCCTGCAAGCCGCCAAAGCCACCCACGCCGTAATCCCCGTCCACCGCATCGCCATCCGCCGCCGCCTTCAGATCCCAGCCGGGGCAAAAGAATTTCTCGCCCTCCGCCCGCAGGATCGCCACGCGCAACCCATCCTCATCGCGGAAATCGCGGAACACCTCGCCCATGATCCGGCTGGTGGCCAGATCGATCGCATTGGCCTTGGGTCGGTCCAGCGTCACTTCAAGGATCGCGCCCTCGCGCCGTGTCTTGATCGGGCCGCTCTCGCGCATCTGCATCATGTTTCTTCCCTCCAGATCACGGCATCCACCGCGATGGCCCCGTCGGTCGTCACCATCAGGGGGTTGATCTCTATCTCTGCCAGCAGCCTGTCAGCCGCCAGCATCGCCTGCAAGGCCAAGGCGACCTCGACCACGGCCGCCACATTCGCCCGTGCCCGCCCGCGATAGCCATCCAGCAGCGGCCACAGGCGCAAGGACCGCAAGGCCACGCGGATCTCATCCCCCGTGACCGGCAGGACCAGCGTGGCGGTATCGTCCAGCAGTTCCGCCGTCACGCCGCCAAACCCGATCGTCAGCGTCGCGCCATAGACCGGATCGCGCCGCGCCCCGATCAGCAATTCGGCCAGCGCGCCAGTCACCATCTCCTCGGCCAGATAGCCTGTGGCACCGGGCATATCAGCCTGACCTTCCAGCGTGGACAGGTGCAGCCGCACCGCCCCCGCCTCGGTCTTGTGGGCAAAGCCGATCCCTTTCAGCACCAGTGGCGGGGACAGGTTTTGCGCCAGTGGCAGCACCGCAGACAGATCCGGCGCGCTCACCCCGCGGGGCACAGGAATACCCTGCGCCGCCAACAGCGCCTTGGCCTCCGGCTCCGGCATCAGGGTCAACGGCGCGTCACGCGGCGCCACCGGCCACGGTCGCCACCCCGCGCGGCCACCCGTTCCCTGCGCCGCCCGGATCGCGGCCAGCGCCGTCTCCAACCCCATCAAGGGCGCAATGCCCTGATCCATCAAGGCAATCGCCCGCGCCTCGTCAAAATTCTCGGGCAGGGAGGCAACCGGGAAGGCCGGCTTGCCCGTGGCGCGCCCCGCTGCGACGATCGCCTCCAGCGCAGGCTCGAAACTCGACGGATCGCACCGATCCGGGCGCGGCGGGTCGATGATGAAGATGCCCGCATCGTATCCCTCCAGCATGGTGGTGAAGACATCCGTTGTGCGTGGACCGTCGCCCCAGATGAAGGTGTGGTAGTCCAAAGGGTTGGCGATGGTGACGAGGGGGCCGAGGATACCCGACAACCGCTCCCGCTGCGCCGTGGATGGGGTTGGGAAGTCCAACCCGTAGGGGGCAGCCATATCGGCCACCAATCCCGCCTCGCCGCCCGAACAGGACAGCGAACACAGCCGCCGCCCCAGTCCGGGCCCACGGACATGCAGGATCTTCAGGGTCTCGATCAGTTCGGCGGGCGTGTTCACCTCGGCCACGCCGATCTGGTGCAGATAGGCGGATGACGCAGCACCGCCCCCGGCCAGTGACGCGGTATGTGAAGCCGCCGCCTCGCGCGCCGCGGCGGTCTTGCCCGACTTGATCGCAACGATCCCCTTGCCGGCCGCCCGTGCGGCCTGCGCCAACGCGGCGACTGCCGCCGCATCGCCCAAACCTTCGATGTAAAGACCCAGCGCCGTGACGCGCGGATCGTCCAGCAGCGCGCCCGCCAGTTCAGCCAAGCCCACCTTGGCGGCATTGCCCAGACAGGCGACATAGGCCACGGGCAGGCCCCGCGCCTGCATGGTCAGGTTGATCACGATATTCGAGGATTGGCTCAACAGCGCGACACCACGGTCTACCCGCCGTCCGCCATGCTGGTCGGGCCAGAGCAAGGCGCCGTCAAGATAATTGATCAGGCCATAACAATTCGGCCCCAGAATCGGCATTGTTCCTGAAATGGAAACAAGCTGATCCTGCAGATCCGCCTCACCCGCTTCGCGCCAGCCTGCGGCGAAACAGATGGCGCCTCCCGCGCCCATCGCGGCCAGTTCCGCCACCACAGCCAATGTGGCATGGCGGTTCACACCAATGAAGGTGGCATCCGGGGCTGCGGGAAGCTCGGCAAGGCTGCGATGGCATGGCACGCCCGCGATGCTGTCCCGCGTGAGATGCACGGGCCAGACCGGTCCCTCAAACCCCATCCTGCGGCATTGGTCGATCACATTGGCCGCCCATCCCGCGCCCAGCACGGCGATGGAACGGGGGCGCAACAGGCGAGCGAGGGCCGTCATGTCCAGAACCCGGCGCAGTCCGACAGGCCGGGGAGGGCGCTACCCTCCCCGGACCCCACCCGGGATATTTGAGGACGAAAAATGGAAACACCCCGCTGACCATCGGCCAACGAGGTGCCATTTCCCGTCACGGTCATCGGCGTCCCCGCCTGTACCGTGGGCCCAATATGGCGGTGCTTGGTAAACACTTGCTGAAGATCACACCGGGATTTGCACATTTTCCGTCCTGAAATATCCTCGGGGGGGCGTTCAGCAAAGCTGAACGTGGGGGGCAGACAGCCCCCCCTGCTTCATTCGTGGGGGCGCAGCAGTTCGCGGCTGATAATGTGGCGCTGGATCTCGGATGTGCCTTCCCAGATCCGCTCGACCCGCGCGTCGCGCCAGATGCGTTCCAGCGGCAATTCATCCATCAGCCCCATGCCGCCATGGATCTGGATGGCCTCATCCGCGACCATGGCCAGCACCTCGGTCGCCTTGAGCTTGGCCATGGCCATGTCTCCATCGGTGACGCTGCCTTGATCGAATTTCCAGCCCGCCTCCCATGTCAGGAGTTCCGCTGCCTTCAACTCCATCGCCATATCGGCCAGTTTGAAGCTGACGCCCTGAAACTTGCCGATGGCCTGCCCGAACTGGCGGCGGTCGGCGGCGTAGCGGATCGCATGCCCCAGCGCGCGGTCGGCGCGGCCCAGACAGGTGGCGGCGACTTGCAGGCGGGTGGCGCCCAGCCAGTCATTGGCGACCTCGAACCCCTTGTGGACCTCGCCCAGAACGTTTTCAGCGGGCACGCGGCAATCGTCGAAGTCCAGCACGGCATTGCTGTAGCCCCGATGGCTCACGTTGCGATAGCCGTCGCGGACGGTGAAGCCTCTGGTGCCCTTGTCCACGAAGAAGGCGGTAATCTTCTTCTTCCGGCCGCGCGGCGTGTCTTCTTCACCGGTCGCCATAAAGGCGATGGTGAAGCCCGCGATATCGGCATGGCTGATGAAATGCTTTGTGCCGTTCAGCACCCAATCTCCGCCGTCCTGCCGCGCCGTGGCCTGCATCCCGCGCAGGTCCGATCCGGCCCCCGGCTCGGTCATGGCCAGACAATCCCATGTCTCGCCCCGGATACAGGGCATCAGATATTTTTGCCGCTGCGCCTCCGTGCCCGCCAGCAGGATGTTCGAGGGTCGCGCCACGCAGGTCCAGTGCAGCGCATAGTTGGCGCGGCCCAATTCCCGCTCATAAAGCAGCCATGACAGCGGATCGAGGCCGGCGCCGCCTACGTCCTCGGGCATGTTGGCGGCATAAAGGCCCGCCGCCATCGCCTTGGCCTGCACCTCGCGGATCAGCTCCATCGGCAGATGGCCTGTGCGCTCCACCAGCGCCTCGTGCGGATAAAGCTCGGCTTCCACGAAGGCGCGGGTGGTATCCACGATCATGCGCTGCTCATCGGTCAGGGCGAAATGCATCAGCCTTTCCCTTGCCCGACATGGCGGCCCACGCTGTCCGGGCGGGGCAGCGCGGCATGGGCATCGCGGATGCGGAACAGGCTGTCCAGCACGCCGGGTGCAGCAGGACAGGCACGCCCAGCCGTCATGTCCACATGCAGCAGCATCTGCTCCAGCGTCGCCACCGCAACCCCGTCCTTTTCGATACGGATGAACACGTGCAGCCGCTTCTGATCCGCCGCCAGGACCTGCAACGATCCGGTCAGACGGTCGCCCAGCTTGGCCTCTCCCAGATGCAGGATATGCGTCTCGGCGGTGTAATAGCTGTGCCCACCGGCCACATACTCCATCCCCGCCCCGATCAGCCGCAGGAAGGCGTCCGACGTCTCGGACCCCGCGAAAAGATAACGGCTTTCGGTCATGTGGCCGTTATAGTCGATCCATCCCGGCAGAACCTGCAACTGCGCCAGCACCAGCGGCGCACCTGTCGGAGTGGCGGCAACAGCAGCCTCGCGCCGCGCGGCATCATGGGCGTTCAGCACCCGCCCCGCGCCCCAGTCGCGTTCCTTCAACGTCCGCAGAAAGCCCACGAGGTTGGAATCCCGGATACGCTCCAAGTCGCGGATCGAATGGTGCCCCGATTGCGCATCCGATTGCCCGGCGATCAGATCGACCAATTCGTCGTTGAACTCGGGCACATCCGTCAGCTTGGTCCAGGGCCAGGCCAGACAGGGGCCGAACTGCGCCATGAAGTGCTTCATCCCCGCCTCGCCACCCGCGATGCGATAGGTCTCGAACAGGCCCATCTGCCCCCAGCGCAGGCCAAAGCCCATGCGGATCGCCTCGTCGATTTCCTCGGTGGTGGCGATCCCGTCCTTGACCAGCCACAGCGCCTCGCGCCACACCGCCTCAAGGAAACGGTCGGCGATATGGGCCTCGATCTCCTTGCGGATATGCAGGGGGAACATGCCGATGGCGCGCAACGTATCCTTGCCCCGTTCGATCAGTGCAGGGTCCGAGGCGGCGCTGGGCACCACCTCGGCCAAAGGCAGCAGGTAGACCGGGTTGAACGGATGGGCGACAAAAATCGTCGCTGGGTTGATTGCGCCTTCCTGCAATTGCGAAGGCTTGAACCCCGATGTCGACGATCCCAGCGGCGCGTCTGGCGCATGCGATTGAATCTCGGCATAGACCCGATGTTTCAGGGCCAATTGCTCGGACACGGATTCCTGAATGTAATCCGCCCCCGTCACCGCCTCGGCGATCGTCGCGGGATATGTCAGGCGCCCCGGTGCAGGCATCGGCACATCCGACAGCGCCGGGAGGGAGGCGCGGGCATTGGCCATGAACGCCTCGATCTTGCGCGGCGCCTCGGGGTCGGGGTCGAACACCGCCACATCCCAGCCATTGAGCAGGAAGCGCGCGGCCCAGCCGCCGCCGATGACGCCGCCCCCGATGATCGCGGCCTTCATAGCGGCGCCCTCTTGTCCAGTTGCAGGCGTTGCCGCACGGCATCGGGTCCGATCACCCGCGCGCCCATATTCTCGATGATGCTGACGGCGCGTTCTACCAGCTGCGCATTGGTGGCCAGCACGCCCTTTTCGAGATAGAGATTGTCTTCCAGCCCCACGCGCACATTGCCCCCCGCAAGGACCGAGGCCGCGACATAAGGCATCTCGTTGCGCCCGATGGAAAAGGCTGACCAGTGCCAATCCTTCGGCACATTGTTCACCATCGCAATGAAGGTGTTCAGATCATCCGGCGCGCCCCATGGCACGCCCATGCACAGCTGCACCAGAACCGGAGCGGGGATCACGCCCTCCTCGACCAGCTTCTTGGCGAACCACAGATGGCCGGTGTCAAAGGCTTCGATCTCGATCCGCACACCTGCGTCGGTCATGCGCCGCGCCATGTCGCGCAGCATGCCGGGCGTGTTGACCATGACATAGTCGGCCTCGGCGAAATTCATCGTGCCGCAATCCAGCGTGCAGATTTCGGGGCGGCATTCCGCGACGTGCTGCACACGTTCCGTGGCCCCCGCCATGTCAGAGCGCTGCGACATGCGGTTCATGGCCTCGGTCCCGTCGAACATCAGGTCGCCGCCCATGCCCGCCGTCAGGTTCAGCACCACATCGACCTGCGCATCGCGGATCCGCTCGGTCACCTCGCGGTAAAGCGCGGGATCACGCGCGGGCGCGCCGGTTTCAGGGTCGCGCACATGGCAATGCACCACCGCAGCACCCGCCTTGGCCGCGTCGATGGCAGAGGCGGCGATGGCCTCGGGCGAGCGAGGCACATGGGGCGACATGTCCTGTGTGCCGCCCGATCCGGTCACGGCGCAGGTGATGAAAACCTCTCGGTTCATGGTCAATGGCATGGAAACCCTCCCTTGGTCGGGATCAGGCTATCAGGCTTGCATGGCCACTCTTGGCGATTTACGAAATGGAAATGGCATTTACAGAAACGATCTTCACGGCCTCTGACGACCCGCTCGAAATCGCGGTGCTGGTCCTGCCTCGCGCCTCGATCCTTGAGGTTGCGTCAGTGCTGGACCCGCTGCGCAACGCCAACCGCCATCTGGGGCGCGAGGGGTTTCGCTGGCGTGTGGTGTCTCCCGACGGGGCAGCGGTATCCCTGACCTGCGGGATCGAACTGCCCGCACTGGGCGCGCTTGCCGCAGCAGAAGGCGCCGATGTGCTGATCGTCGTTGCAGGCTACAACCAGTCCGAGATCGCGACCCGCCCCCTGATCGCCGGGCTGCGCCGGATGGCTCCGCGCTTTCGCGCCATCGGGGCGGTCGATGCGGGGCCTTGGGTGCTGGCCCGCGCCGGATTGCTGGACGGGCACCGCGCCACCGTCCATTGGGAGGATCTTGAGGATTTCGCCACTGCCCATCCCCGCGTCGATGTGGTGCCGGACCGTTTCGTTCTGTCGCGCAACCGTTTCACCGCCGGCGGGGCGGCTCCGGCCGCCGATCTGATGCTGCACCTGATCGGTGCGCGCTGCGGCGCGGCTGTTGCGGGGCAGGTGGCCGCATCGTTCCAATACGAGGCGCAGACCGATGGCACCCGCCCGCAACGGCCCGGCATGTTGCCCATGGCCGATGACCCGCGCCTTGCCGCCGCCCTTGCCATGATGAACGCCCATCTGGAAGATCCCCTGCCGCTTGAGGCCATCGCCCGCGCCCAAGGTCTGGGCCTGCGCCGCATGGAGCAGTTGTTCCGCGACACGCTGGGGCAGGGGCCTGCTGCCGCCTATCTGGACCTGCGCCTGCAAACCGCGCGGCGCATGATCACCGACACCCGCCACAGCCTGCGTGAAGTGGCGCTGCGCTGTGGCTTTGTCGATCCCACCGGCTTTTCCCGCGCCTTCCGCCGCCGGTTCGGCACCGCACCCAGCCGCATCAGGGCAGCCCGGATCCGCAGCTGACCACAGCCCCGACCGCGCGCGGTTTCCCGTGCCATCCGGCGCGCCGTGATCCCATCTGCCGCGCCGTCACGACCATGTGGCGACAGGACCCATCCGAAAGTCGGGCCACCCTGCCGCATGGCAAGGCGCGCAATACCAACGTGCCGTCGTGAAAATTGGTTAAGGCACATAATCTGCAAAGCCTCGGACGTGTAATCCGCCACGCCCGAGGCCCGACCATGACCCGCCTTGCCATCAAGACTGCCTATGAGCAAACCTATTCCGCCGATCACTTCGGAGCCAATATCCTCGCCACCCGCGACAAGCTGGGTGAGGACGGCACCTTTGACGAAGCCGTCGATCATCTTGGCGTCGGCACCATCCGCTATCCGGGCGGATCATTGACAGAACGCTATTTCGACCTTGCCGATCCTGACCGTCTGATGGCCGAGCATTACATCACCGGGGCCGATCAGCCGCTGCTGCCCTATTCCGAATTCATGGCTTTTGCCGCCGACACTGACCGTTCGGTCATGATCGTGCTGCCGACCCGCACACAGCTCAGCCAGCAAGCGGATGCCAATGGCGACCGTTTCGCCGCCATTGACGAAGACACGCTGCGCGATTTCCTGCGCGACACGCTGGACGGCTTCTACGGCGCGCCCCGGATCGCGGGGTTCGAGATCGGCAATGAATACTGGGACAGCGGCGAAATGACCTCGGTCGAATACGGGCGCGTAGCCAGCGCCATGGCCCGGATCGTGAAAGAGGAGTTGACCACCCATCCCGATTTCGACACCCGCTTCGCCGAGACGACGGTCAATGTGCAGGTCGGTCTGGACAATGGCTACGCCGCGCTGGACGGGCGCTACAGTGGGACAGCGCAGGACCAGCTGGATCAGTTCAGCGCGGAATATGACCTGCCGCTGGACGATGGCTTCATCTATTCCAACGGCACCGTCGCCTGGTCCAAGATCGCCAATCTGCTGATCGTGCGCGAGTTCGATCTGCCCGAAGAACGCGCAGCCGTCGATGGCGTGATCGCGCATGTCTATTCCAAGGGCGAATTCGAAACCTCAAGCCATACGTTCGAATTGCGCCTGATCGACACGTTCTGGGACGAGGGGTTCAATGACGTGAAGCCCGTCATCACCGAATGGAACGTGCGCTCGCCCGGTCGTGACGCCGAGACGGATTTCGGTCTGGTCCAAGCCGGCGAGATGCTGGATCTGGTCGAGGCGATGGGCCTTCACGATGTCTCGGCCGCCTATGTCTGGGCGGTGCAGCAAGGCAGCAATTCCAATCTGATGGGGGATGAAGGCAACCCGGACGAGACTGTGGGCGGCGCCTTCTTCCGCATGATGTCCGAGGCCCTGCCGGGCACGCGCGCCGTTGTTCTGAACGGCGCGAACAGGCAGCAAAGCGAACTGGCGCTGGAAAATGCCGAAGCGCATGTCTTTGCAGGGAACGAACAGATGGTGCTTTATCTGCAATCCACCAACCCTGACGAAACGCATGAAACGACAGTGGACATCAGTTCCCTCGTCACCGGCTTTGACTCGATCACCATGACGAAACTGGGCGTGGCCCCGGGGGATCTTGTGGGCAGCAACACCGCCACTCCGGTTCTGACCGAACTCGACCCGGAGTCGCATTATGACAACGGCTTCGTGTCCGTCACCCTCGCCCCGCGCGAGATCCTGCAAGTCACCTTCGACGGGGCCGATTTCTCGCCCGATCTGATGGCCGCGCTGGGCGAGGGCGATACTGGTGATGCGATGGGGGCGGTCAGCATGATGCCGCCGGCCGTCGCCAAGGTCGCTGCTGTGGACGAGGCTTTCTGGTTCACAGGCGGCCCCTCATTGGAAGAGATCGCCGCTCGGCAAGAGGAACTGGACGCCCAGCGGGCCGAGGACATGCCGGAAGACGATGGCAACGATGATCTGGGCTTCAGCGCCGACATGCTGATGTTCGGCCTGCTGCTGCCGCTTCTGATGGTGGCGGGTGGCTTCTGATCGGGCCGGGTCAATACGCCAAACCCTGCCAGCGTTTCCGGTGGTGACTTTTCGCCGCCGCAGCGGCAATCTGCCCGGGGATCGGTTGGCCGCAGGCCACCGCGGGGCAGAAGGGTTCGGACATGATCCTGGTCACAGGATTTCAGGGCTATGGCGGCCGCAGCGCCAATCCGTCGGAACTGGTCAGCCGCGCGCTGGATGGCGTCCGCATCGGCGGCGCAATGGTGCGGGGTCATGTCCTGCCTGTCGATTTCCAAGGCATGCGCCGCCAATTGCCCGCACTGATCGACGATCTGCGCCCGCAGGTGATCGTCTCGCTGGGCCTCTGGCCGGGCGAGGCGATGCTGCGGATCGAACGCATGGCCGCCAACTGGTCGTGGTTCGAACTGCCCGACAACATGGGCCATCGACAGAATGGCCGCGTTCTGGATGGCGGCCCGGACGGCTATCTCTCCACCTTGCCCGCCGATGCGATGCAGGCAGCGATTCGCGCCAGCGGCCTGCCATGCCGCCAGTCCGGCAGCGCGGGCACCTATCTGTGCAATGCCACGCTCTACACTGTGCTCAATCATTGTGCACTCCATCACCCCGAAACGCGGGCAGGTTTCATCCACCTGCCCTATCTGCCCGCGCAAGTGGCTGATCTGCTGGACCAGATCGCCCATGACGCGCAGGTCGAACAGCATCAGAGGGCGGATTTCGCCTCGATGCACCTTGATGACATGGTCACCGGGCTGCGCATCGGACTGGAAACCGCATGGTCTGCCGCGCAGGTCTGATCAACCGCAAGCGATACAAAACGTGCCCTGATCCGTGCCATTGCCACCGGGCGTTGCGTAAATGCGTGGCAGTGAAAAAAGGCCCCGCGAACTGGCATCACGCATCCTTGCCGTCTGGACTTAAGCCCCTCACACAAGGTGATTGACAGAATTTCAAAGCACCGCTTACGCTGGGTCAATAAAAGCGAACAGTTGTTCGAAATCCGGTGACATGTTCGCCGATATAACAGCGCTCTACGGTCACGCAGACCGAAGGAGCCGCTTCAACGGGAGTGCGCGCGATGACGGTGTTCGTCAGTCTGGTCATCCTTCTTGTCGTCGTCATTCTGATCATTCTTTTCCTGAACAGGTATTACCGCAAAGCCACGCGTGAGGTCAGTCTCGTGCGGACGGGTGCCGGGGGCCAGCGGGTCGTGCTGGACGGGGGCTGCATCGCGCTGCCCTTCCTGCACAAGGTCTCCGAAGTGAACATGCGGACCACCAAGCTGGAAATCGAACGGCTGGGGCCGAAATCCATCATCACCAAGGATCGTCTGCGCGTCGATGTGGGGGCGGAATTCTATGTGCGTGTGCGGGCCACAGCCGAAGGCGTCGCCACGGCGGCGCAGGCTTTGGCGGGCAAATCCTTCCGCTCTGCCGATCTGGCCGAAACGCTTGAGGGCAAGCTGGTCGATGCCATGCTGTCCGTCGCCGCGCGTTACACCATGGATGAATTGCAGGACAACCGCGCGGGCTATGCGCGCGAAGTCTCGGACGTGCTGACCGACAATCTGGCACAGAACGGCCTTTTGCTGGAATCCGTCTCGCTGACGCGGATCGACCAGACGCCATTCCATGCGCTGGATGAAAACAACGCCTTCAACGCACTCGGTATGCGCCGCCTGGCTGAAATCATTGCCGTGAACAAGAAAGAGCGCGCCGTGATCGAGGCGGATGCCGAAGTGGCAGTCCGCCAAAGCCAGCTGGATGCCACCAAGCGCAAACTGACCATCAGCCGCGAAGAAGAAGAGGCGATGATCACCCAGCAGCGCGAGATCGAGATCGCCCGCTCCCGCTCCATGGCCGAAACCGCCGAGGAGCAGGCCACCTCCGAGAAGCGCCGCGAGGCAGCGCGCATCGCCCGCGAACGCGAAGTGCGCCTGACCGAGATCAGCAAGGACCGCGAACTGCGCGAGCAGACGCTGGCCGCCGAACTGGCCACCGCATTGGCCAGGACGGACAACGCCGTGCGCCTTGCCGCCAAGCGGGTCGAGGAAGCCCATGCCGAGGCCGAGGCGATTGCCGCCACCGCCGCCGGGGCCGAGGCCGAGGAGAAGGTCCGCACCATCCGCGAACAGGCCGCCGCCGACCGCGAAAAGGTGCTGGCCCTGATCCGTGCCGCCGAGCAGGCCGAGGTGGACGATACCCGCGTCCGGTCCGAAGTGGGCACGCTGCTGGCCATGGCCGAGGCCGAGGCAAAAGCCATGCTGGAACGCGCCGAGGCGCAGAAGGCCAAGCTTCTGGCCGAGGCCGAGGGCCGCAGCGCCGTCATCATCGCCGAAAACAGCCAGAGCACCGAGTTGATGGCCATGAAGCTCGACGAGGCGCGCATCCGCACCCTTCCCGAAGTGGTGGAACGCATGCTCAAACCGGCCGAGAAAATCGAAAGCATCCGCATCAACCATATCACCGGCATGGGCCGGGCAGGTGGCAGCGGTGGCGAGGGCGGCACCGCCAATGATGGCGGCACCGTCAACCAGCTTGTCGATGGTGTGCTGTCCATGGCCTTGCAACTGCCCGCCGTTCAGCGGCTGGGCGAGGAAGTAGGCATGAATATCGGCGATGGCGTGCGCGGCGTGACCGAACAACTGGACCGCCGCAGCAGCGCATCCCGTTCCAAGAAAACGGACGGCAAAACGTCCGAATCCAAGGACTGATGCGGCTTGGCCCCGCAAGGGCACCGCAAAGGTCACAACCCAACAGGAGAGACTGACATGACTTTTTCGCGTAGAAGTTTTCTGGCCGGATCTTCCGCGCTGGCACTGTCTTCCGCCCCGATCATCGGGCGGGCGCAGGGCAGCGACAAGATCATCTTCGCCTCGATCCTCGACCTGTCGGGGGGCCTTGATATCTACGGCACCGCAATGGCTGATGCCACCAGCCTTGCCATCGACGACATCAACGCCGCCGGCGGCCTTCTGGGCAAGGAGGTGGAACTGAAGATGTATGACGCGCAGTCCACCATCCAGTTCTACACCCAATACGCCACCCAAGCCGCCGCAGGCGACCGCGCCGCAACCGTGCATGGCGGCATCACCTCGGCCAGCCGCGAAGCCATCCGGCCGACGCTCGCCCGCTTCAAGACGCTCTATTTCTACAACACCCAGTATGAAGGCGGTGTGTGCGACTTCAACAACGTCTGCACCGGCTCCACACCCGCACAGACCGTGGCCAAGGTCGTGCCTTACGCGATGAACAAATGGGGCAAGAAGGCCTATATCATCGCGGCCGATTACAACTATGGCCAGATCATCGCCCAGTGGGTGGAACGCTTCGTCAAGGAAAACGGCGGCGAGACTCTGGCCATCGAATTCTTCCCGCTCGACGTCACCAACTTCGGCCCGACCATCAACAAGATCCAGCAGGCCAAGCCGGATCTCGTGTTCTCGGGCCTCGTGGGCGGCGCGCATGTGTCCTTCTACCGCCAATATGCGGCGGCAGGCATGAACAAGGAAATCCCGATTGCCTCCACGACCTTCGGCATCGGGAACGAACACAAGCTGATCTCCGCCGAAGAGGGCAACGGTCTGCTGGCCGCCTACTCCTACTTCGAGGGTGTGAAGAACGCCGAGAACGAGGCTTTCCTCGCCCGCATGGATGCCAAGTTCGGGGCCAACCGCGCCACGATGAACGAGCTGACCGTGCGCTCATACGAGGGGGCGATGCTCTGGGCCGAGGCTGTCAAACTGGCTGGCAGCGTCGAGCATGCCGAAGTGACGGCGGCGCTCAAGTCGGGCCTGACCTATAACGGCCCCTCGGGCCCCATCACCATCGACCCGCAGACCAACCACGCGATCCAGAACGTCGTGCTGGGCGAATTGCAGGATCAGGAGTTCAACATCGTCGAAAGCTACGAGGCGCAGCCTCCGGCGGATACGCAGCTTGTCTGCGACCTGAACGCCAATCCGACCCTTTCGACCTTCTACTTCGAAAACGGTCTGGCCGCCGCCGGGATCAAGTGATCCCGACCCGCTGCTGACCTGACCCTGTCGCCGGGGTCCCCATGGCCCCGGCGCAACCCTGAACCGGAACGGAGAGCCCCTTGGATCTCGTGGCTGCGATCGGCCTGCAACTGGCCTATGTCATCGCGAACCTGGCCCTGATCAGCCTTGGCCTTGCGATCATCTTCGGCATGATGCGGGTGATCAACCTTGCGCATGGCGAATTCCTGATGCTGGGCGGCTATACGGTCGTGGTGGCCACCAATGCGGGCGTGAACATCTGGGTCGCCATGCTGATCCTTGCCCCCCTGGTCGTGGGGATCATCGGCGTGATCGTGGAACGCCTGCTGATCCGCTGGCTCTATGGGCGGATGGTGGACACGCTTCTGGCCACATGGGGGCTGTCCTTGCTGCTGGTGGGGATCGTGACGTCGATCTTCGGGGCCTCGACGGCCACAACCGTGGCCCCGCCCTTGGGCGCGATCCAGATCGGCACCTATTCGGCGTCGGGATATGAGCTGTTCCTGATCCTGATCACCATCGTCCTGCTGATCGCCGTCTGGCTGACGCTGCGCTTTACCAAGCTGGGGCTGCTGGCGCGCGGCACCATGCAGAACGCGGAAATGGCCTCATCCTTGGGCGTCTCCACCAGCCGCATCTACATGATCACCTTCGGGCTGGGCGCGGCCGTGTCGGGCCTTGCGGGCGGCTTGCTGGCCCCCATGACAGGCGTTCTGCCCACCATCGGCGCCACCTATATCGCCAAGGCTTTCATCACCGTGATCTCGGGCGGATCGGCGATCCTTGCGGGCACCACGGCCGGATCGGTCCTGCTGGGCGGGATCAACGGCATATTCTCCTTCATCGCGGGATCGACTTTCGGCGAGATCGCGCTTCTTCTGGCCGCCATCATCCTCTTGCGCCTGATGCCGCGCGGGATCACGGGCCGCTTCTTCCGGAAATCGCTATGAACAGCGGCATGTTGCGCCAGATGCGCCCGACCTTCTTCTATGCCCTGCTAGGCGTGGTGTTCATGTTTGCCGCCCCACAGGTGCTGCAACTCTTCACCATCATCAACCTGACCACGGCCATCGCACTGGCGGTGCTGGCGCTCAGCCTTGCACTGATCTGGGGCTATGGCGGCATCCTGTGCTTCGGACAGGTCGCGTTCTTTGGCCTTGGGGCCTACGCCTATACGATCTCGGCCATCAACTTCGGCGGCTCGACATGGGCGATCCTTGTGGCGGTCCTGGTCACATCGGCCTTTGCCGCCGCCTTGGGCTATTTCATCTTCTATGGCCGGGTGTCGGATGTCTATCTGGGCGTCATCACCCTGACGGTCACGCTGATCTTCTTCTCGCTGATCCGGCGCACCTCGGGGCCGGAATACAAGATCGGCAACGCGCTTCTGGGCGGCTTCAACGGCGTGTCATCGCCGCCCATCAACCTGCCGTGGAACCCCACCGCCTTCCTGTTCCCGGAACATGTGTTCTACGTCGCCATGGCCGCCCTGATCCTGTGCTATGTCTTCGTGGGCTGGCTGGTGAACACCAAATTCGGCCGCGTCTGCGTCGCCATCCGCGAGAATGAGCTGCGCGCCGAACTCTTGGGCTATGACACGCGCCTGTACAAACTGGGCATCTTCACCATCGGCGCAGGGATCGCGGCCATCGGCGGGGTTCTGTTCTGCAACGGGGTAGGGCGCATCACGCCGGATGTGTTCAGCCTCTATAACGCCGCGCTGACGATCATCTGGGTGATCGTGGGCGGGCGCGGCACGCTGATCGGCCCCATCGGGGCCACCTTCGCGCTGTTCTACCTGACCTCGGCCCTCGGCGGGCAAAGCGTGCTGAACAACAACCTTGTGCTGGGCGTGATCCTGATCGTCTTCGTGCTCCTGGTGCCCAAGGGCGTCGCTCCGACGATCATCGACTGGGTCAATGCAAGGCGCAAAAAGGCCCCCACGCGCACACGCCGCCGCCGTGGCGCACGGGCGGAGGGAACAGAATGACACGTCAACGCGGTGAAGTGGTCGTCGAAACCCGTGGCCTCTGTATGCACTTCGGCGGCGTCCGCGCTGTGGATCAGGTCGATTTCACCCTGTTCGACCGCGAATTGCGCTGCCTGATCGGGCCGAACGGTGCAGGCAAATCCACCTTCTTCAAATGCCTGACCGGACAGCTGCGCCCCTCCGCGGGCGAGGTCAAGATCCGCGGGCAGGACATGACCGGGGCCGAACCCTTCGAGGTGGCCAGCCTTGGCGTCGGTATCAAGACGCAGGTGCCCAATGTCTTCGACGGCCTCACCGCCGAGGAAAACATCTGGATCTCCGCCCGCCGCTGGCATGACGACCGCCGCGCCCGCAGCATGACCGCCGAGACGATCGAACGGCTGCGTCTGGGCGATATCCGCCGGATGCAACTGGGTCGTCTGGCCCATGGGCAGCGCCAATGGGTCGAACTGGGCATGGTGGTGGCGGCCGAGCCATGGCTGGTGCTGCTGGATGAACCCGCCGCCGGCATGACGCATGAAGAAACCTTCCGCACTGCCGAGCTGATCGAAGAGATCAACAAGACATCGGCCCTGATCGTGGTGGAGCATGACATGCAGTTCATCCGCATGATCTCGCGCACGGTCACGCTGTTTCATGAAGGCGGCATCCTGATGGAGGATACGATGGACGCCATTTCGGCGGACAAGCGCGCGCGCGAAGTCTATCTGGGGCATCGGGCATGAGCACGCTTCTGAAAGTTTCGGGCCTGCGCGCCGGCTATGGCCGCGTCCCGGTCCTGCACGGGATCGACCTGACCGTGAACGAAGGGGAAATCCTCGGTGTTCTGGGCCATAACGGCATGGGCAAATCCACGTTGCTGAAAACCCTGATGGGGATCATCCCGACCACGGGCGGCAGCATGGTCTTTGACGGGCAGGACATGGTGCGGATGCGATCATCCGGGCGTGCCCAGCTTGGCATCGGTTATGTGCCGCAGGGGCGGGGGATTTTCCCCAACCTCAGCGTCCGCGACAACCTGCGCATGGGCGTTGCCGCCCATGACATGGACGAAGACAGCGCGATTGACCGCGTGCTGGCCGATTTCCCCCGCCTTGTCCGTCTGCTGGACCGCGACGGCGGCGCGCTCTCTGGCGGCGAGCAGCAATTGCTGGCCCTCGCCCGCTGCCTGATCTCGGAACCCGATTTGATCCTGCTGGACGAGCCGACCGAAGGCATCCAGCCCTCGATCAATGACGAGATCATCGACCTTCTGAAAGAGTTGAACCGCCGCGATGGCCTCAGCATCATTCTGGTCGAACAAAGCCTTGATTTCATCACCGCCCTGTCGGACCGCGTCCTGCTGATCCAGAAGGGCCGCATCATGGGCGAGGTGGCAGGGTCCGAGGCCGCCGATCCCGCCCTGATCGAGGAATTCACCGGCTTCGGTGCCAGCGGCGGCAAGGCGGCCAAACCCGCGCCCAAACCCCTAGGCGCGGCCAAACCTGCCGCAACGCCCCAACACGCCGCGACACAGGCCAAGACACAGACGACACGGTCCGCCGCCCCGGCCCCGTTGCAAGAAAGGATGTCCTACATGACCGTCCAGCGCCCCACCCATGCCCAGATGAAAACCATCGTCGAGGAACTGGGTATGCATATGTCGGATGCCCGCGTGCAGGAGTTTCTGGACGTGATGCAGGGCACGCTTGATGCCTATGACATTGTCGATGCGCTGCCCGATTACCTGCCCCCGGTGCTCTATCCCCGCACCTCCGGCTATCGGCCCACGGCCGATGAAAACCCGATGAACGCGTGGTATGTGAAGACCGAGATCAAGGGCGCGCCGCGCGGGCCCTTGCTGGGGCGGACCATCGCGCTCAAGGATAACGTCTGCCTTGCGGGCGTGCCGATGATGAACGGGGCAGCCACGCTCAAGGGCTACACCCCCGATCTGGACGCCACCATCGTCACCCGGCTTCTGGACGCAGGTGCCACCATCGTGGGCAAGGCGCATTGCGAATATTTCTGCCTCTCCGGCGGCAGCCATACCAACGCCACGGGCGCGGTGCACAACCCGCACAAGCACGGATACTCGGCCGGGGGGTCATCCTCCGGCTCCGGCGCGCTGGTCGGGGCCGGGCTGGTGGACATGGCCATTGGCGGCGATCAGGGCGGCTCGATCCGCATGCCTGCGTCCTTCTGCGGCGTATACGGCATGAAGCCGACCCACGGCCTTGTGCCCTATTCCGGCATCATGCCGATCGAGAACACCATCGACCATGCCGGGCCGATGACTCAGACCGTCATGGACAACGCCCTGATGCTGGAAGTCATCGCCGGGGCCGACGGGCTTGATCCGCGCCAATATGACGTCGTCACCGACAAATACACCGCCGCCGTGAACCGGGGCGTTTCGGGCCTCAGGATCGGGGTCGTCAAGGAAGGTTTCGGCCATGCCTCGTCCGAGGCCGACGTGGACGCGAAAGTCCGCGCCGGGGCCGAGATGTTCCGCCGTCTGGGCGCAACCGTGGACGAGATCTCTATCCCCTGGCACCTGCACGGACCCGCCATCTGGACACCCATCGGTCTGGAAGGTCTGACGAACCAGATGATGCTGGGCAATGGCTTCGGCACCGGCTGGGAAGGGCTCTATACAACCTCCCTGCTGGATTATCACTCCAACTGGCGTTCCCGCGCGGATGAGCTGTCGGACACGCTCAAGATCTCGATGCTGGTGGGGCAGTATCACCTCAAGCACACGCGCGGGCGCTACTATGCCAAGGCGCAGAACCTGTCGCGGCAGCTGCGCGAGGAATACAACAAGGTCCTCGCCTCCTATGACCTGCTCCTGATGCCCACCACGCCGATGAAGGCAACCCCGCTGCCGCCGCCCGACAGTTCGCTCGCCCTCTGGACACAGCGCGCCTTCGAGATGCTGCCCAATACCTCGCCCTTCGACGTGACGGGCCATCCCGCCATGTCGATCCCCTGCGGCATGTCCGATGGCCTGCCCATCGGCCTGCAACTGATCGGGCGGCGCTATGAGGAAAGCACGATCTACCGCGCCGCCGGGGCGTTCGAGCAGGCCGGCGACTGGCGCAAGATGTAAGGGCAGGGGGCAAAGGCGGATCATGTCGGCACGGGTCACATCACAGCCGGGCATCCGCCCCGCCAACGGGCTGTCGCATGTGGCGGGCAGCACCGACCGCCCGCTGATCGAGGCGACGATCCCGGCCTTCTTGGCCGAGGTCGTGCGCCGCCACGGCCACCGCACGGCGGCGGTCTTCCGTCAGACTGGCGACCGTTGGAGTTACGATGAATTCGCCCGCCTGATCGACCGGCTGGCAGCGGGCTTGCTGTCGATCGGTGTCTACAAGGGCGACCGCGTCGGCATCTGGTCCCCCAATCGTCCCGAATGGCTGCTGGCGCAATTCGCTACCGCCCGCATCGGCGCGATCCTTGTGAACATCAACCCGGCTTACCGCACGTCCGAGCTGGACTACGCGTTGAACAAGGCGGGTGTCTCCTGCCTGATCGTGGCACCGCAGTTCAAATCCTCGGATTACATGGCGATGCTGGCCGAGCTGACCCCGGAAATGGCCACCTGCCCGCCGGGGCGGTTGCGTGCCGCGCGCCTGCCCGCCCTGCGCAGCGTGGTGCAACTGGGTCCCAAACCCCGCCCCGGCGCGCTGTCCTTTGACGAGGTGATGGACCGGGGCAACCGCGCCGTCCGCACCCGGCTGGACGCGATCAGCGCCAGCCTCAACCCCGATGACGCGATCAATATCCAGTTCACCTCGGGCACCACAGGCGCACCCAAGGGGGCCACCCTCAGCCACCGCAACATCGTCAACAACGCCATCTCCACCGCCCGCGCCATGCGCCTGCAACCGGGCGAAGGGCTGTGCATCCCCGTGCCCTTCTATCATTGCTTCGGCATGGTGCTGGGCAATCTGGCCGCCTGTTCCTATGGCGTGACGATGGTCATCCCCGGTGAGGCGTTCGATGCCCGCGACACCCTTGCCGCCATCGACGCCGAAGGCTGCGCTGCCCTCCACGGCGTGCCCACGATGTTCCAGGCGATGCTGGACCATCCCGAATTCGACAGCTTCGACATGCGCAGCTTGCGCACTGGCATCATGGCGGGGGCACCTTGCCCCGAACCCCTGATGCGCCGCGTGATGGAACGGATGCATCTGCACCAGATCACCATCGGCTACGGCATGACCGAAACCAGCCCGATTTCGTTCCAATCCGCCGTGGATGATCCCCTGGACCGCCGTGTCTCGACCGTGGGCCGCATCCAACCCCATGCCGAATGCAAGGTTGTCGGCCCCGATGGCCGCACCCTGCCGGTGGGGCAACAGGGCGAGTTGCTGACACGCGGCTATCTGGTGATGAAAGGCTACTGGAACGATCCCGAACGCACCGCCGAGTCGATCCAGCGCGGCTGGATGCACACCGGCGATCTGGCGACCATCGACGCCGAAGGTTACTGCCGCATCACGGGCCGGTCCAAGGACATGCTGATCCGGGGCGGCGAAAACGTCTACCCCGCCGAGGTCGAGGAGTTTCTGACCACCCACCCCGACATCTCGCAGGCGCAGGTCTTCGGCCTGCCGGATGCGAAATACGGCGAGGAGGTTGCGACCTGGATCATCCTGCGCCCCGGTGCGTCCATGACCGAAGACGCCTTGCGCGACTGGTGCCGTGGCAAGATCGCCCATTACAAGGTGCCGCGCTACATCCGCTTCGTCACCGACATGCCGATGACCGTCACCGGCAAGCCGCAGAAATTCATCATGCGGGACAAGATGATGGCCGATCTGGGCCTGACCGCCTGATCAGAAAAGGAAAGACCGATGTTCACCCTGACCGCAATATTGCGCGCCCAGAAGGGGCATGAGGATACGGTGAAGGCGGAACTGTTGAAGGTGGGCGATTATGTCCGCGCCCAAGAACCCGACACGGCCAGTTTTTTCGTGACGCAAAGCGCAGATGATCCCTGTCTTTTCGTGACCCATGAGCGGTTCACGGACCGCGCCGCGATGGACCGGCACAACAACGGCGCGGGATCGCAAGGGTTCTTCGCCGCTGCAGGCCATCTGCTCGACGGCCCCGCCACCGTGGTGACAGGGCCGGAGGTGTTTTTTCGTTAAAGCTGCACGCCCTTGGTCAGCGCCCCGTCGATCACCAGATTGGTGCCGCTGGTAAAGCTGGACGCGGGCGAGGCGAGGAAGACAACACCCCGTGCAATCTCCTCGGGTTTCGCCATCCGCCCCATCGGGTTCATCCCCAAGGCTTCGGCAAACAGCGCCGGATTGTTCTTTTCGATCGACTGCCAGATGCCGCCGTCGAAATAGGTATTGCCCGGCGACACGGTATTGGCCCTGATCCCCTTGGGGGCCAGTTTCATCGCCAAACCTTGCGCGTAATGCACCAAAGCCGCCTTGAACGCGCCATAGGCGGGTCCGGTGAAATCCACCTCGCGCCCCGAAACCGATGAGATCAGCGTGATCGACGCCGCATCGGATTTCTCCAGCCAAGGCATCGCGGCATTCACCAGACGCACCGAATGCATCATGTCCGTCTCATACCCGGCCTGCCACGCCGCCTCGTCATCGGCCACGGCCAGCGCCGACACATTCGCCACGACAATGTCGATGCCGCCCAAAGCGGCGGCGCTGTCCTGCACCCATGATTTCAACGCATGCGCATTGGACACATCCACCGCCCGGCCAAAGGCATGGGCGCCCTTGGCCTTGAGCGCTTCGACCGTGGCCGTCACGCCCGTCGCATCGCGTGCGCAGACCGATACCGCCGCGCCTTCCGCCGCGAAGATCTCGGCGCAATGCAGGCCGATCCCCTTGGTCCCGCCCGTGACCAGCACGCGCTTGCCTTTCAATCCCAGATCCATGTCTTGTCGTCCTTCTCAGCCCAGATACTTTTTCAACATCGACGCACCCAGCGAATATTTCGGGTCCACCATATTCCCCACACGCATTTTCCCGGCCTGTGTCGCCAGAAAATAGGCCTCGGATTCCTCGAACCCGTAATCATCCACCATCCAGCGGATCAGATCGCGATAGGCCATGCGCGCCGCATCCTCCATCGGGCGGGCGCTGCCCACCGACATGATGAAATCCTCGGTCTCCAGCCGCACGCCGGGGATGGACCAGCCTTTGATGAGGTCGATCTGCACCGTCACCGTGGCGGGAATTTCCACCGCCACACCGCACAACTCGCCATCGCCCTGCCGGCCGTGGCAATCGCCGATGAAGAAATAGGCATCATCCCGCTGCACGGGGAAATAGATCACCGCACCGGGGGCCACGTCGGGCAGGTCCATGTTGCCGCCGTAATAGTCCGGCACGAGCGACGAGATCGCCTCAAGCTCGGGGCTGACCCCCATCGTGCCCACGAAAGGCTCGTAAGGAAGCGTGATCCTGTCCGAGAATTTCACGCCATCCGGCGTCACCTCCATCTTCTTGACCCGCTCGGCAATCGGCGCGTTCAGATGGGTCAGGCTGGAGGCCACCAGCCCGCCGAAATCGGGGATCAGCGCCGTGGTCCCCGCAGGTTGCGGCCCGCGCGGCAGCAGGTCCTTGATATAGACCGCCAGCACATCGCCCTTCTTCGCGCCTGTTACGGCAATGGGGCCGTTCTGCGGGTTCACGAAGGGCATGTTCAGCACCTTGGACGGCAGGTCGGCTTCGGTCTTGACCGCGCCACCAAAGGCATCCAGCGTTTCCACCGCGACCACGTCTCCGGGGGCCACTGTCATCACCGGATCGGCATAGGGGCCATAGACATAGTGATACTGCCCCTGCGCCGCCTCGCTCAGGAAATGCGTCTTTCCCGCGCGCGCCTGCGCCTCACCGCGCCGCCCCATGATCGAGGATGCAAGCCAAGTCATTCCGGTAGTCCTCCCGTATGTTTACCCTTGGGAAGCTTATGTCATCCGCATGGCTTGGCAAGTCGGATCATGGCGCAAGGCCGCAAAAAATCGAGCAACCGTCCGTTTTTCAGGCGCGGCTCAACCCCGCGCTTCAAGCCCGCCGGAATGGGCCACGCAATAGCCCAGATCGGCCGACAACCGTCCTGTGAAATCCAGCACAGCCCGCACCGTCCGCCCCTCTGGCGCAAGGTCGATCTGCGATGTCGGGCCGACGACGGTGATGGCCAGTTGGATCGTCCCGCTATAGTCGAACACGGGCGCGGTCACAGCGCTGACACCGGGGATCGGCGCATCCAGCGTCGTCTCGTATCCGCGCGCGCGGATGGCCGCCACCTCGGCGCGATAGCGTGCCTCGTCGAAGGGTGGCGCATTGCCCGTGGCGTTGTCCCGGATCTCGCGCGCGATGACGGGCGCGGTCAGGGCCGGGTTCAGGAATGCCGCGAACAGGCGCCCCGTGGCCGTGGCCGTCATCATGAACCCGCCACCGGCGCGCACATTGGCATGGATCTGCGCGCTGCCTTCCGTCACATGCACGATGGTGACGCCGTGCAGCCCCCAGACCGACAGGGCCACCATCAGCCGCGTTTCTTCGGCCAGCGCGCCAACACGGCGGATCGTCTCGTGATAGGCGTCCTGCGCGCGCAAACGGCTCAACCCCAGTTCCAGCGCAAAAGGGCCAAGCTGGTAAAGCCCGGTTTCCGTCTGCTCGACCATGCCGATGGCCCGCAGACTGACCAGATAGGGATGCAGTTGCGCCGGCGCGATATCAACCGCCTCAGCCAGATCCCGAAGCTTCATCGGGTCCTGCGACAGCGCCATGGCCCGCAGGATCGCGCCCCCCGTCTCCAATGACCGGATACCGCGTTGCGCCTTGGTCGGTTTGTCCTCTGCGATGCTCACATCCGCGCCCTTTGTTGTCAGTTCCCAGACCTAGTGCCCGGCACGGCCTGCGGCAATGGTGTCCTGCGCCCCGCCCACAGGTCCAGCGACACGATCAGCCCCACCGAGGCCAGCACCACACCCGCCCATTGCAGCGGTTCTGGCCATTGCCCTGTCAGCGGAATCGCCAGCAGCACCGCCGATGATGGCACCAGCGCCGCAAACAGCGCGGCCCGCCCCGCACCCAGACGCCCCACGGCGGCGGCGAAAACCACAAAGGCCAGACAGCCACCGATCGCGCCCTGATAGAAGAACTGCTCGGCCCATAGCGCCGCAGGCATGACCGGCAGCCCCCAGACGATCATGTAGACCGGCACAAAGCACAGCGTGGCAAGGCTTGCCACCGCCGCCGTGGTCTCGATTGGCGGCAACCGCCAGCGGCCCATGAGATAGACGTAAATCCCCCACAGGCTTCCTGATCCGACAAAGCACAGATCCCCCAGCAGAACCGACCCGCCCCAGGATTTCGGCGCGGGCTGATCGGCGGCGATCACCAGAAGCCCCGCAATCAGCACGCCCATGCCGATCTTGCGGTGCAGGGTCAAAGGCACACCGTCCCGCCATCGCACCAAGGCATTGGCCATCAGCATCGACATGCCCGGCCCGATCACCACCGCATGCGACAGCGGCGCGCGCTGAAAACCAAAATTGAACAGCAATGCAAAGGGCGGACCGATCAGCAGCGTCACCCATGCGATCTGCCCAAGCGGCGGCAAGCGATGCCGCGCCAGCCACAGCAGGGGCAGCATCAGCAGCGCGGCCCCGCCATAGCGCAGCATGGTCAGGTCAGCGGGGCGAAACCCGCTGGCCTGACCGATCTCGGCCCCGACGTTGTAGATGCCCCAACTGAACGCTGCCCCCAGCCCCAGCGCGATGCCGACCCTGGCCCGGCGCGCCTCAGTCATTGGCGCCGGACATGTGCCGGGCCGCGATATAGCCAAAGGTCAGCGCGGGACCCAATGTGATGCCGCCACCGGGATAGTTGCCCCCCATGATCGAAGCCGCGTCATTGCCCACCGAATACAGCCCACCCAGCGGTTTGCCCGCCTCGTCCAGCACTTCCGCATTGGCATTGGTCTTGAGGCCCGCAAAGGTGCCCAGATCGCCGACATAGAGGCGCACCGCATAGAACGGTCCCGTCTCCAGCGGGGCCAGACAGGGGTTCGGCCCATGATCCGGGTCCCCCAGCGAGCGGTTATAGCTGGTCGTGCCCTTGCCGAAGTCCGGGTCCTCGCCCCGTCGTGCGCCCTCGTTGAAATGCCGCACGGTCTCTTGCAAGGCCGCCGCATCCGCCCCGATCTGCGCGGCCAGATCGGCCAATGTCTTGCCCTGCAAAAGATAACCATCCTTGATCAGCTTGCCGAAAGGCACAGGCGCGGGCTTGGCAAAGCCCAGCCCGTATTTGCGAAATGCGCGGTGATCCGTCACGAACCACGCCGCGATCTCGGCATCCGCGCCACCTTCCGCGCGGCAGCGCGCGACCATCGCCTGACAGAAATCGTGATAGGAATTGGCCTCGTTCACAAAGCGCCGACCCGACCGCGTGACCGCGATCACACCGGGCTTCGAGCGGTCCACGAAATGGGGAAACGTGCCCAAGGTGCCGTCCGGGCGGCGCGGGCGCGAGATCGGCACCCAGGCCGCGGCATGGGGCAGGGTGGTATCCACCACAGCCCCCACGGATTCTCCCAGACGCAACCCGTCGCCTGTATTGCCCGGAGGGGCGGGCGAGACGTGCTCGTGCCCGCTCGGCGCATGGGGCATCAGTTCCTTGCGGCGCAGCGCATCCTGCGGAAAGCCACCCGCCGCCAGCACCACGCCCTTGCGGGCCATCACCTCGACCGGTCCGGTCGGGCTGTCCACCCGCGCCCCGATCACCCGACCCGCATCGTCGCGGATCAACCCGCGCACCGGCGCGTTGGTCCAGATCGGCACGCCCTTGTCAAAGGCCGACCGCGCCAGCCGCCCCACCAGCGCATTGCCATTCATCAGCCGCATCGGCCGCCCATGAAAGGCCATGTCGCGCAGGAACTTGAGGAACAGTTTGCCCACATAGAAGGCCGAGACGGGCGAGCGCGTGACATTGAAGAAGTGCAGCAATTCCTTGCCCGACCCGATCATCATGCCCAGAAAGGTGATCTCGGCCAGAGGCGGGCGCAGGCGGGCTATCTCCGGCCCCAACTCCCGCCCGTCGAAGGGCCGCGCCACGATGGAACGGCCCCCGTCCATGCCCCCCGGCGCATCGGGATGATAATCGGCGAAGAACGGGCCAAGGTCGAATTGCAGCGCGGTGTTGTCCTCGAAGAACGCCACCGCCTTGGGGCCCGCCTCAAGAAAGGCATCCACGCGGGGGGCATCGAAATGCGCGCCCGCCTCATGTTCCAGATAGGTCCGCGCCTTGGCCGCGCTGTCATCCACACCTGCGCGCATCGCAGGCCCGTTGCCGGGGATCCACATCCAGCCGCCCGACCGCGCCGTGGTGCCGCCGAACACAGGCTCTTTCTCCACCACCAGCACCTCAAGGCGGCGATGGGCGGCGGCGACAGCTGTCGCCAGCCCGCCCGCACCCGAACCTACCACCAATACATCCACATCCTTGCGTGTCATCTCGTCAATTCCTTCCTTCAGGCGGACAGGTATCCGCCATCGACGGGCAGCAAGGCCCCCGTCACATAGCTTGCGGCGCTTGACGCCAGAAACAGGACCGGCCCCGCCAGTTCTTCGGGCAGGCCCACGCGGCGCATCGGCGTATGGGCCATGAACCGGCCAATGGCATCGGCATTCGCGCGGGTCGCCTCGGTCATGGGAGTTTCGATCACGCCGGGCGCAATCGCGTTCACCCGGATGCCGAAGGGGGCAAGGTCATGGGCCATCGCGCGGGTCAGTTGCAGCACCGCGCCCTTTGACGCGGCATAGGCCGACAATCCCGGCCCTGCCGTCACCGACATGATCGAGCCAAGGTTGACGATGCTGCCCCGCGTCGCCTTCAACTGATCCAGAAAGGCCCGGCTGACCTGCATCACGCCGGTCGTGTTGACGGCCATGACCGCGTCCCAGTCGGCGGCAAAGCTGTCCGCGTCCAGCGGCGTGCGCCGGATGATGCCCGCATTGTTCACCAGAATGGCGGCGTCACCCAGTTCCGCGCGCACCCGTTCAGCCGCCGCGACACATCCCGCCGCATCCGTCACGTCCAGCGGCACCGCGACGGCGCGGCCTCCGGCTGCGGTGATCCCGGCCACGGTGGATGCCAGCGAATCGGCCTGCATGTCACAGCAGGCGACGGCGGCCCCGGCCTGTGCCAGCGCTGTGGCGATGGCTTTTCCATTGCCCTGCGCCGCTCCCGTGACGACGGCCACCTTGCCGTCAAACCGCTCTGTCATGTCCCATCCTCCCCGGTTCATCCTTGGGCTGTACCTAGCAAATAATTTGTTTCTTGCAAACGTATTTGATTATATCTAACAAATAGGGAGCGGCAGGGGCAGTCCCATGCTGTGCCAAAGACCGCCTGCCGGCCCAGACCGCGCAGGCACCTTCAGGGAGGAGAAACCATGAAACATGTGTTGAGTGCGGCTGTTCTGGCCGCTGTGATGACCACGGGCGCATCCGTCGGCGTGGCGCAGGCGCAGACCTATGACCTGCAAAGCGTCTTCGGTCTGAACGTGCCCTCGATCGGCCCCAGCCCGCAGCTTTGGGCGGATCGCGTGTCGAAGATGACCGGCGGCGATGTCACTATCAAGGTGCATGGCGCAGGCGAATTCGTGCCCCCGTTCGAAGTGTTCGGCGCGGTCAGTTCGGGTGCGCTCCAGATGGGCTTCGACTGGATCGGCTACTGGGCGCAACAGATCCCCGTCGCGAACCTCGTGGGCTCCATGCCCTTCGGCCCGACCCCCGATATCGCGCTGGCCTGGATGTTCGAAGGCGGCGGGCTCGAGATCATCCAGAAGGCTTATGATCCTTTGAACGTCAAGGTTCTGCCCTGCCATCTGGTCGGTGCCGAGGCGGGCGGCTGGTTCAACAAGGAAATCAACACGGTTGACGACCTCAAGGGCCTCAACATGCGCATCGCGGGCCTTGGTGGCCTGACCATGGCCAAGCTGGGCGCCAATACCCAGATGGTGCCAGCGGGCGAGATCTTCCTCAGCCTCGAAACCGGTCGCATCGACGCCGCCGAGTTTTCCGCCCCGCAGCTTGACGTGGGCTTCGGCTTCCAGCGCGTGACGAAATACTACTACTTCCCCGGCTGGCATCAGCCCTCAAGCTGGGACAGCTTCATCATCAACATGGATGTCTGGAACGGCTTTGACGCGGCCACGCAGGAGATCATGAAAGAAGCCTGCTACGCCAACATCGCCTATAACCTGCACGATCAGGTCGATGCGCAGGCCGAGGCCATCGCCACGATCCGCGAAGCCGGCGTCGAGATCAAACGCTTCCCCGATGAGGTGCTGCTGGCCCTGCGCGCCGCATCCGAGGAAGTGCTGGAAGAGCAGGCCCAGAACGACCCGATCTTCGCCGAGGCGCTGACATCGCTGCGCGCCTATATGGACTCGGTCGGGGAATGGAGCGCGCTGCAAGCCCTTCCGCCGCGCTGACCCTTTGCTAGACTGAACCAATGGCAGGGCGGCCCCGCGCCGCCCTGTTCCTTGCGAGGGGAGGGGGAGACATGCCTGCAATCCTGACGAAACTGCTGGACCTGCTGTGCCTGCCCGGCAAATGGGTCAGCTGGCTGATCCTGCCGCTGATCGCTTCGATCCTGATCGCGGTGGTCTATGCCAAGATGGGCCTGAACACCCTGATGGCGTGGGATGCGCAACTGCCCGTTCTGGGCCGCGCCCTGACGGTGAACGGCCTGTTCGACCTGCAATGGTATATTTTCGCGCTTCTGGTCCTGTTCGGCGGCGCATGGGCCCTGCGTGACGACAAGCATGTGGCGGTGGATTTCCTGTCACTGATGATGACGCAGCGCCAGCGTCTGTGGACCCGCATGCTGGGCGATCTTCTCTTCCTGCTGCCCTTCTGCCTGATCATCGCATGGTATGGCTGGTCCTTTGCCCTGACCGCATGGACGACCGGCGAAGGCTCGACCCAGGGCGGGCTGAACAGCCGCTGGATCATCAAGGCGATGGTGCCGCTGTCCTTTGCCATTCTGGGTCTGATGGGCCTCCTGCGCGGGCTTGGCACAGCGGTGGAACTGTTGCGCGGCACAACGGACAAAGACCAGAAGGACCTGTCATGACCGAACATCTGTGGCCCATGCTGATGCTGCTCGCGCTGATGGCGGGCGTCTTCTCGGGCTATCCGGTAGCCTTCATTCTGGCAGGCGTCGGCATCCTTTTTGCCGTGCTGGCCGATGTGCCGATGCTCTTTCTGTCCATGGGCGTGCAGCGTATCTATTCGGGCATCCTGACCAACTGGCTGCTGGTCGCCATCCCCCTGTTCGTCTTTATGGGCCTGATGCTGGAACGCTCGGGCATCGCGGAACGGCTCATGCGTTCGCTGGCCGCCCTCTTTCGCGGCTTGCCGGGGGGCTATGCCTTCGCGGTGGCGATCATCGGTGTGATCATGGCGGCTTCGACCGGCATCATCGGCGCCTCTGTCGTGATGATGGGCATGATGGCCCTGCCCGCCATGCGCGAGGCGAACTATGACATGAAGCTCTCCTGTGGCCTCATCGCCTCATCGGGCACATTGGGCATCCTGCTGCCGCCCTCGATCATGCTGATCATTCTGGGCGATCAGATGCGCCTGTCCGTGGGCGATCTGTTCATGGGGGCCATCGGGCCGGGGCTGCTGCTGGCCGGACTCTATTTCCTCTACCTCGCTGGGGTGGCGTTCTTCGCGCCCCATCGCGTGCCCGCGCCCGAACGGGTCGAGCCTATCGCCTTCTGGCCCGCCGCATGGGCGCTGACCCGCGATCTGCTGGCCCCGTTCGTGCTGATCCTGTCGGTGCTGGGCACGATCATCGCCGGTATCGCCACCCCCACCGAATCCGCGGCCATCGGCGCGGCGGGCGCGCTGCTGCTGGCGCTGATGTCGCGCAAGCTGACATTCCCGGCCCTGCAAGGCGCCGTCTACGAGACCACCAAGACCACGGCCATGATCGTGTTCGTGATGATCGGGGCCTCGATCTTTTCGGTCGTGTTCCGCCGTCTGGGCGGGGACGCGATGATACTGGAGATCTTCAATATCGAGGATGCGAACCCCTATTGGGTCCTGTTCATCATCATGGCGCTGATCTTCCTCTTGGGCTTCTTTCTGGACTGGGTCGAGATCACGCTGGTCGTTGTCCCCATCGTCGCCCCCGTCGTGGCGCTGCTGGATTTCGGCATGCCGTCCGAGCAGGTGATGATCTGGTTCGCCATCGCACTGGCGGTGAACCTGCAAACGTCCTTTTTGACGCCACCTTTCGGATATGCGCTCTTTTACCTGCGCGGCATCGCCCCCGATATCCCGATCTCGACCATCTACAAGGGGGTCATGCCCTTCGTTCTGATCCAGATCGCGGCGCTGCTTCTGGTGATCGTCTTTCCCGCACTGGTCCTGCACCTGCCGATGGGCGCGCGCTGATCTGCAACGGTGAGGATGCGATGGCCGACACGCGGGGCGGATCGGCCAATCGCGCGGAGGCGCGAGCCGCGCCTTGACACCGCGCGGGGCGATCCCGCTCCGCCTACAGGAACACCGTCGCCGTTGCGGGCACCAGCGCCACCAGCAGCAGCACCGCCAGCATCACCGCGATGAAGGGCAGGGTGGCCGCAAAGATCTGCTCCACCTTCACATCCGGCCTGTTCAGCGTGTTGTGCACCGTAAAGACCGAGATCCCGAAGGGCGGCGTCAGCAAGCCGATCTCGACCGCGATGACGGTGACGATCCCGAACTGCATCAGGTCAATGCCAAGGCTTTGCGCAATGGGCGCGGCAATCGGCACCATGATCAGCAGGATCGAGGTGCTGTCCAGGATCATCCCCATCAGCAGGATGATCACCGCATAAAGAAACAGGAACCCCAGCGGGCTGAACCCGCCCGCCTGCACCAGATCGGCAATGGCGGCGGGCAGACCGGCAATCGACAGCATCCGCGAATAGAAACTGGCCGCAATCAGCAGCAGCAGGATCGACACCGAGATCGTGCCGGTCTGTTTCAGCACCTCCCACATCTTGCGGCGGTCCAGACTGCGCCGCGCCAGCGCGATCACCAGCGCGCCAAAGGCCCCGACACCGCCCGCTTCGGTCGGCGTGAAAAACCCGGTATAGAGACCGCCCAGAACCAGCAGCACCAGCACCACGATGGGCACCAGCTTGGACAGCATGACGCCCAGCGGCATCTTCGGCCCGTTCCGGTCCAGCCGCTTCTCCCGCGCGGCGGCGGCATCGACAAAGACGAACCGCGGTGCCAGCAGCGCCATCAGCATCAGCATCACGACAAAACCCACCGCCATCAGCAGACCCGGCACGATGCCGGCGATGAACATGCCGCCAATCGACACCTCGGCCAACACGCCATAGATGATCAGCAACAGGCTCGGCGGGATCATCATGCCCAGCACCGACGATCCGGCCACCGTGCCTGCGGCAAAGGCCGGGCGATAGCCGTGCCGCGTCATCTCGGGCACCGCCACCTGTGTAAAGACCGCCGCCGATGCGATGGAGACGCCCGTCACGGCCGCAAAGACCGTATTCGCCGCCACCGTCGCCACGCCCAGACCACAAAGCATGCGGCGCAGCAATTCCTCGGCCACCTCGAACGTGTCGCGGCCCACATTGGACACGCTGACAAGCAACCCCATCAGCACGAACAGGGGAATGGTCGCGAACAGATAATCCGCAATCCCGCTATAGACCGTCAGCTCCAGCATCCGGAAGCCTAGGTCGATATTGTCGCGGATGATCCAGATGCCGATGAAGGCCACGCCGAACAGCGCATAGGCGATCTGCATCCCCAGCAGGACCAGCGCCACAAGAAGAACGATCAGGACAAAGCCGATGGCAAGAGTGGTCATGATGCGTCAGCCTCGCCGCTGTCGTCCAGATGGGCGGCACGATAGAGGCAGGCCAGACAGGCCAGCGACGCGCCGATGATGGTAATGGCCCGGAATGGAAAGGTCGGGATGGTGAACACCCCCTGCACGCCGAAAAACTCGGCCGAGGTCCAGCTGCCCACCGTCTTGCCCCAGGACGCCCAGACGATCAGCGCAAAGACAATCGCGCCCGCAATCGCGAAACTGCGCTCCAGCGCGACGCGCGCCATGGGCAGCCGTGCCCCGATCCCCCGGATCAGGAAATCCGCCCGCGTCAGCCGCCCCTGCATGATGGCATGGGCCACCTGAAGGAACACGATGGCCACGACCGACCGCGCCGCGATCTCGGCCACGCCGGTGATCGGGGCATTCATGAAATTGCGGCCGATCACATCGCCCACGACCAGAAACATCAGCGCCGCGATCCAGACCGTGCCGATACTGGACAAGACCGCCGCCGCCATGGACAGCGCTGCTCCGATGGGGCCAAGCGGTGCACCTATGCCGGCCCGCGTCCCGGTGTCATCCTGCCCTGCCATGGCTGTGGTCCTGCCTTTCTTGGTGCAACACCCGCCCGGACAGATCCGGACGGGCGCATGTCGCGTGAGTGGTGGTGCGGATCAGAGACCTTCGTCCCAGGCCCGCAGTGGCTCGGCCCCGCGCTCGCGCAGTGCCGCAAAATAGGCCTTGAGAACGGTCTTGCCCGCATCACCCGTCTGCTGGAGCCAAGGCTCGATGATATTGGGCAGGTTTTCAACCCATGCCGCCTTCTGATCGGCGGGCAGTTCGGTCACTTTCAGACCTGCCGCCTGCATCTCGGTCATGGCGCGGTCGGCAAGCTGCTGGACATAATCGCCATGCGCCTTGGACGTGGCCTTGGCCGCCTCGCGGAAGGCGGCCTGCACGGGCTCGGGCAGACCCTCGAAGAAGTCCTTGTTGGCCGCGATCCCGCCGAAATACATCGACCCGATGCCCACGCGGGTCAGTTCAGGTGCCACCTCATAAACCCGCGTCGGCAAAATGCCCGAGGCAAAGGACAAGGCCCCTTCGGTCACGCCGGTCTGGATATTGGTGTAATAGGTGGTCAGCGCGCCATCCACCGGGGTCGCCCCCGTGCCCTGCAACCAGTTGGCCGAAGTGCCCGGCGCGTTCAGCTTGCGGTTCTGAAGATCAGCCATACTGCTGACGGGGAAATTGGCATAGATGTCATAGCTGTCGGTGATCAGCGAGGACAGATGCACCATACCATTCGCAGCCCAGCTGTCGCGCAGTTCGGGCAGCGTCTCGCTCAGCTCGTCGAAGATCTCGATGATCATCTTGTGATCCGAGGTGGCGAAAGGCGTGAAATAGGTCACGTTCTGCAACGGCATGTCCGAGCCTTCCCAGACAGTGCCCACCATGCCGACATCCACGATCCCGTCCATCACCGCCTCGCGGGTGTCGGTGAACTTGTATAGCGTGCCGCCATAGGCTTCGTTCCAGGTGATCTTGTATTCGCCCGCTTCCGCCAGAATACGGTCCACCTCGGGCTGGAACGCGTTCTTCATCGCATAGACCCAGATATTCGCCTCCGGGTGGCTCGATCCGATATTGACCGTGATGGATTGCTGCGCCTGTGCCCAGCCCGCGCCAAAGACGGCCAGCGCGGTTGCCGCTGTAAGTGTCGTGAACTTCATGGTGTTTCCTCCCTAGTGCAGCGTGCCTCCTCCTGCGCGCTGCGGTTTCGTCAGTCTTCGATCTGTCCCATCGCGCGCAGGATGCGTTCCGGCGTGAAGGGCATGGCGGTGACCTGCGCCCCCAGCGGGCGCAGCGCGTCATTGATGGCATTCATCACGGCAGCAGGCGCCCCGGCGGTGCCCGCCTCTCCCGCGCCCTTGGCCCCAAGGGTGCTTTCCATCGTGGGCGTCTCCACATGGCCGATCACCATATCGGGCATCTCGGCGGCCATCGGCACAAGGTAATCGGCCATCGACCCGTTCAGCAGCTGGCCATCCTCATCGTAGTGGATTTCCTCGAACAGCGCACCGCCCAAACCCTGGACGATCCCGCCCCGGATCTGTTCATCCACCAGTTGCGGGTTGATGATCCGCCCACAATCCTCGACGCACCAGTGTTTCAGCAGTTTCACCTCGCCGGTGCCGGTATCCACCTCAAGATAGCTGGCCTGCACGCCATTGGTGAAGGCAAAGGGATAGTCCGAGGTGATGAAATGCCGGGTCTGCACCAATTCGCGGGGCAGCCCCTTGGGCAGCGTGTCGCCCCGGAAATAGACGATCCGTCCCAGTTCTTCCAAAGGCATCCGCGCCTCGCCCGTGGCCGTGTCCACGACCTGACCATCCCGAATATCCAGCGCGTCGGCAGGCGCTTGCAGCATTGCACCCGCCACCTCAAGGATCGACCCTTTCAGCGCCAGCGCCGATTGCAACGCCGCCTCGCCACCGATGCCCGCGCCGCGCGATGCCCATGTGCCGCCGCCATAGGGCGTCACCTGCGTATCCCCGGTGATCACGCGCACCCGTCCGGGGGCCACGCCCACGCCTTCGGCCACGATCTGCGCCAGCATCGCCTCGGTCCCCTGGCCTTGTTCGGTCACACCCGACAGCGCCACGATGGAGCCATCCGGGTCCATCCGCACGGTGCAGCCATCCTGCGCCGAAATCCGCGCCCCGCCAATCCCATACATGAAGGGCGAGGGGTTGGTCAGTTCGATGAAACTGGCGATCCCGATGCCGCGATGGATGCCCTTCTTGCGCAATTCCGCCTGTTCGGCGCGCAGGCCCTCGTAATCCATCAGCGCCATCAGTTTGTCCATGCTGGCGTGATGCGACAGCCCCTCGAACCGCATCTTGGCGGGCGAGGTCACGGGATAAGCGTCATCGGCATACATGTTGCGCCGCCGGATCTCGACCGGGTCCATGCCCAGTTCCGCCGCCGCCATATCGACCAGACCCTCGGTCACCGCCACGGCGATGGGATGCCCCACCGCGCGATACTGGCAGGTCGGCGTCTTGTTCTGGAACACCACCGATGTCTGCGCGCGGTAATGCGCAAAATCATAGGGTCCCCCACAGAGGTTCACCACCTGATTGCCCTCGATCGCCGAGGTGCGCGGATAGACCGAATAGGCGCCGATCGCCGTCCAGTCGTCGATATCCATGGCCAGGATCTTGCCCGTCTCATCCACCGCGATCCGCGCGCCGATCTCGTGGTCGCGGGCGTGAATATCGGTCGTGAAACTCTCCAGCCGGTCTGCCACGAACTTGATGGGCCGCGCCATGATCTTGGCAATCGCCGCCGTCGCCACCTCATCGGGGTAGACATGCACCTTGATGCCATATGATCCGCCCACATCGTCGCAGATCACGCGCACCCGGCCTTCGGGCAGATCCAGATGCTTGGCGAAAACCGTCTGCATCATATGCGGGGCCTGTGTCGCATGCCACGCGGTCATCTGCCCCTCGGCCGGGTTCCAGTCCACAAGGATCGAGCGCGGCTCCAGCGTCACACCCGTGTGCCGCGCCGTCTTGAACCGCGCCTCCACCACCTTGTGCGCGCTGGCAAAGGCCGCCTCCACATCGCCTTCCTCGTGCAGCCGACGGAAGGCCAGATTGTCGCCCATATCGGGATGCAGCACGGGCGTGTCCGCATCCAGCGCGCTCATCATGTCGGTGACGGCGGGCAGGGGGGCATAATCCACCTCGACCAGTGCGGCCGCTTCCTCGGCGGCCGCGCGGGACGTGGCGACCACGGCGACGACCGGATCACCGACCCAGCAGGCCCGATCCACCGCCAACGCATGCTGCGGCGGGGATTTCAGCCCCTTGAGATGCGCCAGCACCGCGACCCACGGCGTGCAGACCTCGGCAATGTCCGCCCCCGTAAAGATGCGCAACACACCCTTGACCGCCGCGGCCTCAGCCGTGTCGATGGCCCCGATCTTCGCATGCGCATGGGGGCTGCGCACAAACACCACATGCGCCATGCGCGGCAGCACGATATCGTCCACATATTTACCGCGCCCCTGCACCAGCCTTGGCGCATTCGGCCGCGGCACGGTCTTGCCGATATAGCTGTTCGGGCGGTCGGGATTGCCGAAGGAAATGGTCATGCCGCAGCCTCCCCGGCGCGGGCCTTTGCCACGCTCTCCACCGCGTCGATGATCGCCTCGTATCCGGTGCAGCGGCAATAGTTGCCCGACAGATGTTCGCGGATGGTGGCCCGGTCCGGCACGCCGCCCATATCCAGCAACTCCTTGATCGAGGCCAGCATCCCCGGTGTGCAATACCCGCATTGCAAAGCGTTGCGCTCCACGAAAGCGTCCTGCAGATCGCGGATCACACCCGTCTCGGTCAGCCCTTCCAGAGTCCAGACCTCGGCCCCGTCCGCCTGCGCTGCCAGCATCAGACAGCCCCGCACGGCCTGCCCATCCACATGGATCGTGCAAGCGCCGCACACGCCATGCTCGCAACTGGCATGGGACCCGGTCAGACCCAGATCAAGCCGCAGAAAGTCGATCAGATGGCGGCCTGCGGGCACACGGCCCTCCACTGCTTCGCCATTCACGGTCAGGGCGATGTCGATACGGTCGCGAAACGCCTCGGTCATGCGGTCTCTCCTGTCAGATCGTGCAAGGCGCGGGTCAAGAGAACCCCCGCCAGATGGCGCCGATAGGCGGCGCTCGCCTGCGTGTCAGAGGGCGGATCAATCTCGGCCCGCAGCGCGTCCACGGCACCCGCCGTATCGCCCGCATCCAGCCGTTCCATAGCCGCCATGGCCAGAACGGGACGCGGCCCCACACTGAAAGCCGTGACCCGATGCCCCGCCGCGCGCTTGACCACGCACAGCCCCGCCAACGCATAATCGCCCGACCGCCGCGCGGTCTCGATCAGCACATGCCGCTCTCCAGCCTCAAGCAGGGGCAGGGTGATCGCGGTCAGGATCTCACCCTCTTCAATCGCCGTCTCGAACACATCGACAAAGAAATCCTCCGCCGCTACCTGCCGCACGCCTTCCGGCCCCTGCAGATGGATCGTGCCCCCCAAGGCCAGCACGCAGGCCGGGAATTCCGCCGCAGGGTCCGCATGGGCCAGCGATCCGCCGATGGTGCCACGGTTACGGATCGCGGCATGGGCGATGTGATGCACCGCCTGCACCAGCAGCGGCGCATGTGTCGCCACCAAAGGGTCGGTTCCGATATCGGCGTGCCGCGTCAGCGCGCCGATGCGCAGGCAACCATCCTCGACCGCCACCCCGCGCAAATCCGCGATTCGCGAGATATCCACCAGCATGTCGCCTGTGCTCAGCCGCATGTTCATCGCCGCGATCAGGCTTTGCCCGCCCGCCAGCACACGGCCCATCCCGTCCGCCTGCGCCAGCAGGTCCAGCGCGTGCGTCACGTCTCTTGCCCGGGCATAGCCACCCGCCAAAGCCTTCATGCGAAATCCTCCCTCACAGGCGCCCGCTCCCACAGGCTTGTTGATCATCTGATCAACCCTATTGATCGAATGATCTATAAATCGCATAGTTTTGCAAGTGGAAATTTTTTAAGCTACCTCTGGATGCGTTGGCCTTGGGGGACGTTCATGGACCAGATCTCGCCTGACAGTGTCGCCGCCGAACCGGCCGAGCGGCGTCGCCTGCCGCCCGAAGAACGCCGCCGCCAGATCGTCGAGGGGGCCGTCACCTTCTTCGCCGATGTGGGGCTGGACGGGAAAACCCGCGATCTGGCCAAGCGACTGGGGATCACCCAATCGCTGCTCTTCAACTATTTCGCCAACAAGGCGGAAATCATCGAGGCCGTCTACGAGCATGTCTATATCGACCGGCTCTCGCCCGACTGGCCCAGCCGCCTGACGGATCGCAGTCTGCCGCTGCGCACCCGGCTTCTGACCTTCTACACCGAATACAGCGAACTGATCTTCGAATATGAATGGATGCGGATCTTCATGTTCTCGGGGCTGGCCGGGGCGGAACTCAATCGCCGCTATCTGCACCATATGGGCACGGTGATTCTGCATCCGTTGCTGGACGAGATCCGCGCCGCCGCTCCTGCACCCGTCGATCCGCAGATGGAGGATATCTGGAACCTGCATGGCGGCATCGTCTATATCGGCATCCGCCGCCATATCTATCAGGTGCCTACCCCTGACGATCCGGCGCAGGCGATTGCCCGCGCCGTGGACCGTTTCCTGCACGGCTATGGCGTAACCTGATCCGCCACAGGCAAACGGCCCGCCTGTGACAGCGGGCCGTTCGTCATTTTCACATCCTCAAGCCTTAGCGCGCGGCAATCAGATCGGTGATCCAGCGCACGGCGACGCGGCGGTTCTGGCGCTCGGCCTCCAGCGTCGGGATCTTCAGGAACCGCTCACCGAAACCCTGCACGACCATGTTCTCGGGCGGCACGTCGAAATACTCGGTCAGCGCCAGCGCCACGCTTTCGGCGCGACGGTCCGACAGCAGCAGGTTGGACGCGGCCCCGCCCACGGCATCGGTATAGCCTTCGATCAGAAACACCTCGCGCGGGTTCTCGCGGATCATCTGACGCATCAGATTGCCGATCTCGCGCAGTTGTTCGGCCTGCGACGGTTCGATCGCCGCCGACCCGCTGCGGAAGGTCACATCCTCAAGGCTGATCTGCGGGGCCAGATCGCGCACTTCCACGATCTCGCGCACCTGACGCAGACTGAAGGTCCGGCCCAGATCACGCCGCTCGGCCTCGCGCAGCGCGGCTTCCAGCGCGTCACGATCGGTCGCGGCAAAGTTCATCCGCGGGGCCGGGGGCAGGGTGGCCACATTGACCGGCTCCACCGTGGTGATGTCGTCGATCAGCAGCGTCTCGCGCCCGCTGGTGTCAAAGACCGACCGGCGCAGCACCCGCCCCGAGGCATCGCGGATCGTCACCACGCGCGACCCATCCTCGCGGGTCGTGGTCGTGGTGGTGGACCCATCGTTGAAACGGCGGGTTTCGACAGTCGATCCGGGACGGCGCAGCAGCGCGTCGTCATCCTTGAGAACCTGGAACCGGCCCGAATTGTCCTCGACGATCACCCGGTCGCCCGAAGTGGCGGCAACCCGCTGCCCGTTCGACATGATCGCGCCCACGGCCAGCGCTCCCAGCGCCAGAAGACCGGCCTTTTCCAGATTGGACAGGCCGCTGTCGCGGTCCGCTTCCACCGCCTGCGGGGCGGCGGCGCTGCTGATGGCGGGAGCGGCGAATTCCTCGTCGCTGCTGCGGACATCCTGCTCGGTCACAACCTCGGTCGTGACCTCGGACTCGGCTTCGGCCTCTGCGGCAGGATCAGCGTCCGAAGCGGTGCCGTCCGTGGTCCCTGCGGGTTCGTCCGCCTCTTCCCCGGCCAGAGCACTGGCCACCGCGCCCAGAGTCTGCGCAGCCTCCTGCTCGGCCAGAATCTCGGCATCCTTCAACGCCGAGGCTTCCGTCTCTTCCTCGCTCGTCACCAGCGTCTCCGCTTGCGGGGTCGAGGTCGCCTCGGCGGGGGCTTCCTCGGCGGGGGCCTCTGCGACGGGGGCCGTATCAGCGGGCACCTCTTCGGCGGCCGTGTCGGTGGTTGCGTCCTCGGCCGGCGCTTCGGCCTCGACAGGAGTTTCCATCTCTGCCTCGGCGGTAGCTTCCGGTGCAGGCTCTGCCTCACCGCTGTCGGTTTCGGCGGTATCCGCCGCAACCGCATCCGCAGCCTCCGCAGCCGTCAGGGCCTCGCGCAGCGCTTCGGCCTCGGCGTCAGCGCTGACCTCGCCCTCGGCGGTGGTCTCTGCCTCCGTTGCGGCTTCGGCCTCTGCGGTGGCTGCCGCTTCGGCTTCGACAGCGGCGTCAGCCTCGGCTTCTGCCTCCGCCAGACGCGCGGCTTCGGCGGCCGCCGCCTCTTCCGCAGCGGCACCGGCGGCCGCAGCCTCCTCGGCCTCGGCCCGTGCGGCCGCTTCGGCTTCTGCTTCCGCCGCCATCGCCGCTTCGGCTTCCGCCGCTGCCGCAGCTTCAGCCTCTTTCAGAGCGGTTTCCTCGGCCGCGGCCTGGGCAGCCGCCGCTTGCTCGGCTTCGGCCCGTGCGGCCGCCTCGGCCTCTGCGGCAACGGTGGCCTCGGCTTCGGCATTGGCCACAGTTTCCGCCTCCAGCGACGCTTCGCGCTCCGCATCCTCGATGGCCGCGCTCAGCAACCCGATCCGCTCTTCAGCGGTCAAGGCGGCGGTCAACTCATCCTCGGCGGGCCGGTCCGCCGCATCGGGCAGACCGTTTTCCAGCAGCGCCTCAAGCTCGGCACGCATCATGTCGATATCGCAGCGGGCGGTATCGACTTCACCATCGGTGAAGCATGTCGCATCCTCAGCTTGCGCTAGGAAAATCCGCTCCGACCCTGTGCTGACGCTGGAATGTTGCGCCGCTTGCGGATTCAGCGCACGAAGCTGCGCCATCGCCGGATAGGGCTGGATCAACGACAGCGCCAGGATGCTGGCGGTCGTGGTTTTCAGTGTTCTGCGTGTCATGTCTCACCTGTGCCTTTGTGCTGGACCTGCGGGGCAGGCCATATCGCGGATGACTTGGCTCATCTGGAGACTAAACGCACGATCCGGAATATCCGTTCCGTCACAATGGCGTGTAGTGCGGTCCTGCACCGGTCGCCGGGCGGATGACCGCTGATCACCACGAGGTGGAGGCGCGGATCGCGTCAGCCCTTGTCCATCAGAAAGGCATCGTCGATCGGTGGCCGGATCGCGTTCAGGATATGGTTCGTCTTGCCCGCCGTGGCAACAACGCGCAGAAGATCTGCCTGTTCCGCCGCCGTCATCCCCTTCGCGCGGGCAGAGGCCAGATGCGAATGGGTGCAGTAGTCGCAGGCATTGGCGATGGACACGGCAGCATAGATCATTTCCTTGACCTTGGGATCAAGGGCAGAGGGCGTCGCCAGCACCGCCTTCACATCGCGCCAGACCTCCTCCAGCAAGCCGGGATCAAAGGCCAGATACCGCCAGACATTATTGATGAAATCCGACTTCCGCGTGGCGCGGATATCGTCGAACACCGCCTTGACGCGGGGATCGGCTTCGGGATCGGCGGGGGGAGTGACAGTGGCCATCGAACGCTCCTAAGGGGGGGGGGGCGGACACGCGGCCCGCCCCGGCATGGATCAGATCAGGGTAAAGACGCGCGCAGGCCCGCCCGTGCCGCCGCGATGCTTGGGCGCGCCCACCACCAGCGTGGCCCCCGTGGCGGGGACCGCGTCCAGATTGGCCAGACACTCGATCCCCCAACGGTTCTGCGGTAACCACGCGTAATGCGCCGCGAAATCCGGCGAGATGCCGTGATCCAGCGACAGCGTATCGCTGGCAATCCCCACAGCCCCCGTCTCCAGCAGCATCTGCGCCGCCTCGACGTGAAAACCGGGGAAATGCATCTTGCCCTCGCCATCGGCATTGCGGAACTTGGGGTCATTCACAAACGCCCCCCAGCCCGAATTCATCGCCACACAGGCGCGTTCGGGGATCGGGCCATTCGCGTCGATCCACGCCTTCAGATCATCCGGCGTCACCTGTGCATCCGCATCCGCCGCCGCGCGCTCGCGGATGTCCACCACGCAAAGCGGCACGATCAGGTTTTCGACCGCGATCTCGTCCACCGCGTTTCCATCGGCCGAGAAATGCAGCGGCGCGTCCACATGCGTGCCCGTATGCTCGTTCACCCGCAATTCCTTGAGGTTGAAACTATGTTCCGCGAAATTGAACTTCTGCTCCTCGAAGAACTGCTGATCCCCGAAAAAGGTCGGGAAATCGGGATGCAGCGTGTGCGTCATGTCCGCCACGCTGGAATGGGTCGAGGCCGCCACAGGCCGCGCGCCCAGCAAGCCACCGCCCGCAACCCCGCCAAGGGCCACCGCCGCCGCACTGGCCGCCGTGCCGCGAAACAGATCGCGGCGGCTCAACATCCGGTTCTTCACTGACTCCATCACACAGGCATGGCACATCGCTTCACACTCCCTGTTGGTCACGGCGGGTCCATCCCGCCTTGCCCACAGCGTCGCGCCGCGCGCCCGCATCTGTCAACCGAGTCGTTGCCCCTATTTGATCAGCGGCATCAGCGCCTTGAAGGCCGGATGCGCCGCGCTGCCCAGCCATTCGAACAGGACCATCTCGGTCGTGACGATCTCGGCCCCGTGCCGCGCCATCCGCGCCAGTCCCGCCTGCCGGTTCGCCTCGGTGCGCGAGCCCACGGCATCGGCCACCACATAGACCTGCCGCCCCTCGGCAAGCAGCCCCAGCACGGTTTGCAGGACGCAGACATGCGCCTCGCAGCCACAGACGACCAGCGCCCGATCCCCCGCCAGCGCCGCCGTGATGGCCGGATCGCGCGCCGCGTCGAAATCCATTTTCGCCATGGCCTCACCCGCCGGGATCTCAAGCATGGGCACGGTGCCGCCCAGCCGTGCGGGGTTCTGCTCGGTCACGTGGCGCGGCAGGCCCAGAACCTCCGCCGCCCGGATCAGGCGCGCGGCCTGATCCAGCCGCTGACCGGCCTGATCAATCGCGGGCATCAGCCGCTCCTGAAAGTCGATCACCAGCAGGTCAGAGCGGGCAGGGTCGATGGTCAGCATGACTGGTCCTCGGATCAGGGATGGCCCAGAGTGCCGCGTTCCGGCCCCGGGGGAAAGCCCTCATACCACGCGGCATGCGATCCGGCATGGTTCGCCATGCCCGGCTTGGTCAGACAGCCGCGCGGCGCGACATAGCTGTCGATCCGCCCGTCGGGGTCTTCGCGCCATGTCAGGTTGAAGGCCGCGTTGCGCGGGAAAAAGAACTGGCTGTGATGGGGCAGGTGGTCATGCACCCACCACGCCAAACCGCGCCAATCCGCCCCCGCCGCATAGCGATCGGCGAACCACGGGATCACGATGCAGGCCGTGGCCCCCATCCGGCCCTGCGCATCGCGCAGGTCCCAGATGTGATTGGCCGCTGTCGTGGCGTTGGAGGCGCAGGGATAGCCCGCCTTGCCCGCCCTTTGCTGCGCGTTGCAAAAGGCGTTGACCGCCGCGCAGCGATAGGCCGACCGGATCGCGATCCGCCCGAAGGCTGCCTGCAACGGCTCCAGCAAGACCTCGCACAGACGCCGCCCCGCCGTGATGGCCAGATCGGGATCATCGGGGATATTGGGCATCCCGTGAAACGCGGCCACCTCGCTATGCAGGAAGTCACGCAGATAGAAACTCTCGGACAGCCGCACCCGGCCCAGATCGTCCAGCGCCTTGACGCTTTGGGGTTTGCGCATCGCTCTGCCTTTCGCAACAGTCGGACACGGCGCGCTCCGCAGCAGGGCCACCGCCGTCGCGCCATCGCCCGCTCTGGACACCGTTTCAGCGGCAATTCACCGCCGAGTGAATCCCCGTGATCACGTTCCCGTCAACCCTGACTTGCATCTGTCGCGCGCGACCTAGAAACTGCACCCATGTTTGACGCCTCCGACCCCACACGCGCGCGGGCAGGGTCAGGGTCCCCGCCGACCCTTGATCCTGATCGGCTGATCGCCTGTCCCAACTGCGATGCCTTGCAGCATGACGCCGCTGTGCCGGTCGGGGCGCAGGCGCGGTGCCATCGCTGCGGCACGGTCCTCATGGCCCCGCGCGAGCGGGCGATGACGCGGATCGTCATGCTGGCGGCCACCGCACTGGTGCTGATGGTCGCGGCGGTGTTCTTTCCCTTTCTGGAACTCAGCGCCGGGGGCATGGTGCGCCGCTCCTCGCTGCTGGATGCGGTGCTGGCCTTCTCCTCGGGCATGATGCTGCCGCTGACCTTCGCCACGGCCGCGCTGATCATCGTGCTGCCGACCCTGCGTCTGGCGGGCATCGTCTATGCGCTGGCCCCGATGGCGCTGGGCTGGCATCCGGCGCGCCATGCGGTGCCGGTCTTCCGCCTGACGCAGGCGCTCAGGCCTTGGGCCATGGCCGAGATCTTCATCGTCGGTGTCTCGGTCGCCCTGGTCAAGGTGGCGGGCCTTGCGAAACTCTCTTTCGGTCCGGCCTTCTGGACCTTCGCGGCACTGGTTCTCGTGACCGTGCTCAGCGACAATTACATGTGCCGCCTGACCGTGTGGAAAACCCTGGAAGAGCGCAGACGGCCATGAGCGGACCCGTGCCCCAGCAGATCCCCCCGGCGCTGACCGCGCGGGCGGCCGGGTTGGTCGCCTGCGAAAGCTGCGGGCGCGTCCACCGGGACGGCATCGCACAGTGCCAACGCTGCGGCGCGGCCCTGCACAGCCGCAGGCCCGGCAGCCTGCAAAAGGTCTGGGCCTGGCTTTTCGCCGGAATCGTGGTCTATATCCCGGCAAACATCTATCCGATGCTGCTGACCACCAGCTTCGGCCGCACCACCGAAAACACGATCATCGGCGGCGTGATCGAACTGATCGACTATGGCTCGTTCGGCGTGGCGCTGATCGTCTTCGTCGCCAGCGTCCTGATCCCTGTGGGCAAATTCATCGCCATCGGCTACCTTGCCCTCGTGGTGCGCCCCGGTGCCCGGATCGGGCGGGGCAGCGGGCTGCGCGGTCGCCAGCACCTCTATGAGGTGGTGGAATTCATCGGGCGTTGGTCGATGATCGACGTCTTCGTCGTCGCGATCCTTGCCGCGCTGGTGCAACTGGATTTCGCCGCCACCATCAGCCCCGGCATCGCGGCTGTCAGTTTCTCGCTATCGGTTGCATTCACCATGCTGGCCGCGCAAAGTTTCGATCCCCGCCTGATCTGGGACGCAGAGGAGGGCACCGCCCCATGAGCCAACAAGAGCCCGCCGCCATGCGGATCGACCCGCCAAAACGCGCCTTCTGGCGCAACCTGTCCATGGTCTGGCTGGTGCCCATCGTGGCCCTTGCCGTGTCGCTGGGCATCGCCTGGCAGACCTATGCCGCGCGCGGCGTGCAGATCGAGATCACCTTCCAGAATGCCTCGGGCGTGACACCGGGCGAAACCACGATCCGCTACCGCGATGTGGTTATCGGCACGGTCGAGGATGTCCATTTCACCCCTGATCTGGCGCAGGTCGTGGTCAAGGCCTCCATCGACCGCGCCGTGGCCGAGACGCTGCCCGAAGACGCCCAGTTCTGGGTCGTCCAGCCCGAGGTCAGCGCCCGTGGCATCACGGGCCTCTCCACCGTGTTGTCAGGCGTCTATATCGAGGCGTCCTTCCCGCCGGGTGAAGCGTCCGAAGTGCGCCGTTTCACCGGGGCCGATGCGCCGCCCTTGATGCGCGCCGGACAAGAGGGGACGCGCATCACCCTGCGTACCCGCGATGCCAACCGCATTTCCGAAGGCGCGCCGATCCTGTTCCGGGGAATCGAGGTAGGCCAGATCGAGGCCCCGCGCCTGATCCTGTCCGGCGACAGCGTGGTCTTTGACGCCTTCATCGAAGCGCCGCATGACCGCCGCCTGACCACGGCGACGCGCTTTTGGGACACATCGGGATTCAACGTCTCGCTGGGGGCCACGGGCCTGTCGCTGAACGTGGGCAACCTCGCCGCCCTTGTCACCGGCGGCATCGCCTTCGATACCGTTTTCTCGAACGGCGAACCGCTCAACCCTGGCTATGTCTTCGACCTCTTCCCGGACGAACAGACCGCGCGGCAAAGCCTGTTCCGGGGCGTGGCCGCCAATGCCGTCGAAATCGCGGTGGAATTCGATGGCTCGGTCAACGGGTTGACCACCGGCGCCGCCGTGCGCTTCCGCGGCCTGCGTGTCGGCGAAGTGCGCGCCATCGGCGCGGTGCTGTCCGATGACAGCGGCGCAAGAGACGTCCGCCTGCGCACCACCTTGGCCATCGACCCGCAGGCGCTGGGCCTGCCCGACGGGGCAGGGGCCGAGGAAACGCTGGCCTTCCTCGAAGAGGCGGTCGCTGATGGCATGCGCGCGCGTCTGGCCACTTCCAGCCTCTTCACGGCCGCGCTGATCGTGGAACTGGCCGAACTTCCCGACGCCGCCCCCGCCACGCTGGAACGACCCGAGGACAGTCTGGCCATCATGCCGTCCGTCTATTCCGAACTGCCCGATTTCACCGCCACCGCCGAAGGCGTGCTGGAACGCATCAACGCCCTCCCGGTCGAGGATCTGCTCAATCAGGCCATCACCCTCATGGCCTCGGTCGAAGCGGTCGTCTCCTCCGAGGGCACGCGGCAAGCCCCCGACGCCGCACTGGCGCTGATCGAGGATATTCGCGGTCTGGTCGGCGGCGAGGATACCCAGGCCCTGCCGGGCGAGCTGCGCGAAGGTCTGGCCGAACTCCGCGCCGTGGTCGAGGAACTGCGCCTGCGTGGTGCCATCGACCGGCTGGCCAGCGTGCTGGACAGCGCCGATACCATCGCCGCCAACACCGCCACCGCCTCTGCCGATTTCCCGGCACTGGTGCAGGACATGCAGACGTTGGTGGACCGCGCGCAGGGCGTCGAGATCGAGGAACTGGCCGCCGCCGCCACCCGCCTTCTGGACAGCACCGAAGAACTGGTCGGCTCGGAACAGATGCGCGAACTGCCCCCCGCACTGGCGGGCGCGCTGGCCGAGGTGCAACAGGTCCTCGCCGCCCTGCGCGAAGGCGAGGCGGTCGAGAACGTGAACCGCACGCTCGCCTCCACCCGCTCTGCCGCCGACTCCGTGGCGCAGGCGATGGAAAGCCTGCCCGCGCTATCCGCCCGGCTGGACCGGCTGGTGACACAGGCCGACAGCCTGATCGCCTCTTATGGCGCGCGGTCAGACTTCAACGCCGAAGCGCTGGACGTGATGCGCGAATTCCGCGCCACCGCCCGCGCGGTCACGCAGCTGGCCCGCACCATCGAACGCAATCCGAATTCCCTGCTGATTGGACGTTGATCATGAAGATATTTGCCCCGCTGACCCTTGCCCTCAGCCTTGGCTTGGCCGCCTGCGGCGACACCGCCGCGCGCTATCTGGTCGAACCCGCGCCCACCGCCGCCCCCGTGGCCCTGCGCCTGTCCAGTATCGAAGTGCGCGACACGGTCCTGCCCGCCTATGCCGAAGATGTGCAGATCCTCGCGCAAGACGCCACCGGCGCGCTGCGCCCCATCAAGGGGGCCGAATGGGCCGACAGCTCCGCCCGCGCCGTGACAGCCGCGCTGGCCCGCAGCCTTGATCTGCAAACCACTGCCGCCGTCGCGGCCGAACCCTGGCCCCTCTCGGAGTCCCCCGCCGGACGCCTTGATGTGCGGGTGGATGCGCTGGTCGCCCGCGCCGATGGCACCTATCAGATGGCCGGGCAATATGCCGTGTCCAGCTTCGACGCGCCCGGCCGCGAGGTGCTGGACCGTTTCGACATCCGCGTGCCCTTGGCCGGCGAAGGGCCCGGTGCCATTGCCGCCGCGCAGGGGCAGGCGATCGACCGTCTGGCCGCGCAGATCGTCACGCGCCTGCGCCGCTAAGCGATTCAGGCTGGCAAAAGGGTGATCGTCTCCACGGTCACCTGCTCCACCGCCGCATCCGTATAGGCCATCGGCACATAGTCCCCCGCCGCCCAGAGCGGTGCCAGATCGGCCAGATGCGGGCTGTCCTGCATCCCCGACTGGCCCGGCGCGTTGATCCACAGGCTGTTGTCCCACGCGCCCACATCCACGACCATGCGCACACTGGCCCCGATCCGCACCCGGTAATCCGACGCCTCGTGATGCGCCAGCATGATCGAGGTGTTCCCGCCCCCCTTGGGCCATGGCCCCAGATCGAAACTGGCCCCCAAGGGCGTCAGCGCATGTTCGAACCAGCCCACATGCAGATCCCCCCAGCGCCATGTCGTCGGGTCAGCGCCGAACCGCTCCGTCACATCGGCCAGCGCTGCCGCCAGCGTCTCGCGCAGCAACGCATCCCGCGCACCGGGCGCATCCAGCCCGGCTCGTGCCGTCAGGGTCGGATGCTTGCCCTCCAGCAATTCCGTCACAACCGGCACGTTCCCCGGCACCAGAAACCGCCGCAGATCCGGGTCCGGTGCCACCCGCGCCAGCAGGGCCGGGCGCAGATGCGAGGACAGCCATAGCTCATACAGCAGCGCCGGGGCCGATCCCGCATCGGACCGCCCGTCCCAGACCGCCAGCAGATCCCGCCCCGGCGCATCCTGCGGCAGCAACGCGATCAACCGCGCCGCAAAGGGCGATCCGGTATCGGTCTGCAACGCGGTGCTGGCGCCCAGATCATGATCGTCCCGCGCCCCCAGCGCGGCAGCAATCCGCGCCGCGCGCTGATCCTCGAACCATTCATGCCCGATGGCGGGGCCGTTCTGCGCCGCCACTGGCAGGTTCATCTCGTTCGCCGAATGGGCAAACCCGGCCGCAGGATGATCAAGCCGGGGCAGGGTGCTCGCCGTCATGAACCCCTCCCATTCGAACCGCCCGTCCCCCGCCACGGGCACCAACCCGCGCCAGCCGCTCCGCTTGGGCACGTAACCCGCCGCCTGCCAGCCGTAATCTCCCGCCACATCCGCATAAACCAGATTGACCGACGGCGCGCCCCATGTGTCCACCGCCGCCTTGAACCCCTCCCACGAGTTCGCCCGCATCGACTTGAGGCTTGCCATGTAAGGCGCGGTGCCCGGTTCGGTGAAGACCGTCCGCAAGCCCAGCGCCCGCCCCGGCTCGGCCCCGAATCCCGCCTGCTCCCAGACGACCGGACCGTGCCGGGTGAAACGCAACTCCAGCGTCTGATCGGGATGGCCCTTGACCGCAAAGACCTCGGTCACGACCTCCATCTCCTCCCAGCCGTCGCCATAGCGATAGCGGACAGGGGCGGCGGGGTCCGTGTCATAGACCATCACATCCTCCTGATCCGCGCAGAAGATCGTCAGGCTGAAGGCCGCATGCCCATTGTGCCCCGCCATGATCCCCGGCGAGGACGGCTCGCCCGCACCGATCACATCAATCCCCGGCGCCGTCAGATGCACCATATAGCGCAAGGACGGGGCCGCATGCTGCCGGTGGGGATCACTTGCCATGATCGCCCGCCCCGAAGCGGTGCGCGACCCCGCCACCACCCAGTTGTTCGATCCTTCCACGCTGGGGGCCTGCACCACCGTCTTGCGCGGATCGACACGGCTCCAGCGCCCGGCCTCCTCCAATCCAGCGGCCAGTCTCTCGGTCGCGAACGTCACCGGCGCTGTCGCCAGTTCGAACACCGCCAGCGCCTCCGGCGGCAGATCCTCGCCCGCATTCACCGCCCATTCCGTCGCCTCCACCGGCGGATTGAGCGGCGCGCGCAGCAAGTCCACCTCAGGATCGGCCAGCGCCAGAACCTGCGCCCGCGCCAGTTCAGACGCCGCGTTGCGCGTCAGGCAATGGGTGCGGATACGCACCACATCCTCCGCGGCCCAATGCGCGGGCTTGCTGCCAAGCGCGGCGAATTCGGCGGGCAGGGGCATCTCTCCCGCCAGCACCAGATTGACATAGGCATTGATCCCGGCGGCAAAGGCCGTGCAGATCGCCTCGGCATCATCGCCATAAGCCGCCCATTCCGCCGCCATATCCCCGCGATACAGAAACAGTCGCGCCGCGCGGTCCTGCATCAGATAGCCGGGCCCGAAATCCGCCGCCAACAGCCCCAGACCCCGCTTGCGCCACAGGTCGATCTGCCACAGCCGGTCCCGCGCCGCATTGAAGCCCTGGGCAAAGAACAGATCCGCCAGACCCCCGGCCTTGATATGGGTCAGGCCCCAGCGGTCGATCCGCAGGGTGACGGGGGCGGCAAGGCCGGGCAGGTGATGGGTGGTCATGGCGTTTGCTCCGGTGTTCAGGTCAGATCTGGCTGATGGCGCGCGCCGCTTCCAGCGCAAGAGGGGCGACGCGGGTGCTGAAATCCTCGGCCGTCCATTCGGCCAGCGACCCGGCCACATGGATCGCCGCCACCGGGCGACCCTGCGGCCCGGTCACGGCCACGCCGATGGCCACCTCGCCCAGCAGGATCTGCTCGACCGCAATGGAATAGCCCCGCGCACGGGTCGCTTCGACCTCGGCCATGATCTCTTCGGGATCGGTCAGGGTGCGCGGGGTGAAGGGTTGCCGGTTCGAGGCATCGACGATCGCCCGCACCGCCTCGTCCTCAAGCCGCGCCAGAATCGCCCAGCCGCCCGAGGAACAGAACGTGGGCACGCTATGCCCCACCAGCGTGGCGTAAAACGTCTCGCGCTTGCTCTGCATCCGCGCGGCATAGACCACGCGCTGCCCGTCGAACAGCGACAGGTCGACCCGCTCGCGCACATTGCGGCGCAGTTCCAGAATCACCGGCGTCGCCCGCTGGATCAGCGGGTTCAGCCGCAGGTAATCCAGCGTGTGATCCAGAATGCGGATACCGGGAAGAAAGCCCCGATCCTCGGCATCGCGGGTGATATAGCCCATCGTCCGAAGGGTGTGGACGATTCGCTGCGCCGCGCTGCGGTCCACTCCGGCACGGGTTGCGATCTCGGCAAGGGACAAGGGGTGATCCGCATGATGGAACGCCGCCAGAACCTGCATCGCGCGCGCAATGGAATTGGTGAAAAGCGGGTCCGCACGCTGTTCTTCGCTCAAATAACGGACACCGGATTCGGCACGCAGCGTATTTCTCATCTGATCTCTCGCAGTGCCAGTTGACTTGGCGGCAAGTTAGCCCCTAGGCTGAGAATACGATGCAAGCGTATCGCCTGACAATACACTAAATCTCCGATCTGATCCCGCCGACAAGGCACCGGACAGGGCAGATTGTGGCGGATCGTGACGGGATGACGGGGGCTGAACCGAACAGATGACCAAACGCGTGGCGCTTGCAGGCTTTCTGCACGAAACCAATACATTTGCGCCAAGCCCTGCTGACATGGCCAGCTTCGTGCAGGGCGGTGGCTATATGCCGATGGCGCGCGGCGCCGCGCTGATGGCAGCGGGCCGGGGCATCAACCTCGGCATCGGCGGTGCCGTCGAATATGGCGAAGGCGCGGGCTGGGACATGGTTCCGATCCTGTGGTGCGGGGCGATCCCCTCGGCCCATGTGACACGCGACGCCTATGAGGCGATCACCACCGAAATCGTGGATGGAATCAAGGCCGCAGGCGCGCTGGACGGTGTGTTCCTCGACCTGCACGGCGCGATGGTCGCGGAACACGAGGATGACGGCGAAGGCGCGCTTCTGGCCCGCGTCCGCGCGGTCGTCGGCCCCGACGTGCCCATCGTCGCCGCACTTGACCTGCATGGCAACATCACCGCGAAAATGGTGCAGGCCGCCGATGCGCTGGTGGGCTTCCGCACCTATCCGCATGTAGACATGGCCGAAACAGGCCGCCGCGCCGCCGTGCAGCTGGACGCGCTGATGGCGCGCGGCGCGCCCTTCGCCAAAGCCTTCCGCAGGCTGGATTTCCTGATCCCCATCGCATGGCAAAGCACCGTGATGGAACCCGCCGCAGGCATCTATGCCCGCATGGCGGCGCTTGAGGGCGGCGAGGTCGCCACGGTGTCCTTCTTCCCCGGCTTTCCCGCCGCCGATTTCCCCGAATGTGGCCCCACGGTCGTGGCCTATGCCGCCACGCAGGCCGCCGCCGATGCTGCCGCCGATGCGGTCGCAGCCGATGTGCGCGCGGCTGAACCCGCCTTTGCGGGCAAGGCATATGGCCCCGACGAAGGCGTGGCCGAAGCCATTCGCATCGCCGCCACCGCCAGCAAACCCGTCGTCATCGCCGACACGCAGGACAATCCGGGCGCAGGCGGCGACAGCAACACCACCGGCATGTTGCGCGCCCTCGTGCGGGCAGAGGCAAAGCGCGCGGCCACCGGCATCATCGTCGACCCCGCCGCCGCCGCGGCCGCCCATGCCGCAGGGCAGGGGGCCGAGATCGACATCGCCCTCGGCGGCTTCTCGAACATCCCCGGCGACAGCCCGTTTCAGGCGCGCTTCACCGTCGAAACCCTGTCGGACGGCAAGTTCATCGCCTCGGGCCCCTTTTACGGCGGCGCCCCTCTTGATCTTGGCCCCTCCGCCTGTCTGCGTATCGGAGACGTGCGGATTGTGGTATCTACCCACAAGGCGCAGATGGCCGACCAGCAGATGTATCGCTTCGTGGGGATCGAACCCACGCAACAGGCGATACTCGTCAACAAGAGTTCGGTGCATTTTCGCGCGGATTTTCAGCCGATCGCTGAAACAATCCTCGTTTGCACCGCGCCCGGACCGATGCCGATCAGCCCGGCCAGCCTGCCATGGACACGGCTGGCACCGGGCATGAAACTGGAACCGATGGGCCTGCGCTGGCAACCGGCGCAAACCCCCGCTCCCAGTCTTGAGGAGAGCTGAGTCACGTTTTCACCCCCGTGCACCCGTCAAAGAACCGGGGCACATCACGACCACCCGAAGTGCAACAGAGAGAGAATATCATGACCTTACACAGTTTCCGTTCAAAGGGCGCCTCCCGCGTCCGCAGCCTGATGGCAGGGGCGCTGATGGCCTCGACCGCGCTGGTCGGAGCATCCGCCGCCTGGGCCGAGACGACGATCACCGCCGTGATGCATTCCGGCCTGCGCGTGCTGGACCCGGTCATCACCACGGCCCATATCACCCGCAACCACGCCTATATGATCTATGACGTGCTTGTCGCCCTGGACAGCGAGTTCAAGCCGCAGCCGCAGATGGCCGACTGGACCGTGTCCGACGACGGCAAGGTCTATACCTTTACCCTGCGCGACGGCCTGAAGTTCCACGATGGCGCCGCGGTCACCGCAGCCGATGCCGAAGCCTCGCTCAAGCGTTGGGCACAGAAGGATTCCGGCGGCCAGCTCATCATGGACCGCACCGAAAGCCTGACCGCCACCGATGACAAAACCCTTGTCTGGACCCTGACAGAGCCTTTCGCCCCGCTGCTGGACACGATTGCCAAGCAATCCGCCCTGCCGCCCTTCATCATGCCCGCCCGCGTCGCCGCAACCCCGGCCGATACCGCGATCACCGAGCATGTCGGTTCCGGCCCCTTCAAGTTCGTCGAGGCTGAGTTCCAGCCCGGTGTCAGCGTCACTTATGTCAAGAACGAGGATTACGTCCCCCGTGACGAGCCCGCCGACAACATGGCCGGCGGCAAGGTCGTGCATGTGGACAAGGTCGTCTGGGCCACGATGCCCGACGCATCGACCTCGATCAACGCGCTTCTGGGCAACGAGATCGACTATATCGAATCCGTGCAGGTGGACCTTCTGCCCCTGCTGGAAGGCGATCCCGATGTGGTCTTTGAAAAGCGTGAACCGCTGGGCTATCAGACCATCGGCCGGATGAACTTCAAGCACCCGCCCTTCGACAACGTCAAGGTCCGTCAGGCCGCAATGATGGCGCTGGATCAAGAGGCGGTTCTGGCCGCGCTGATCGGCAACCCCGAATATTACTCGACCTGCGGCGCGATCTTCGGCTGTGGCACCCCGCTGGCGGATGCAACCGGGTCCGACAGCCTGACCTCGGGCGGCGATATCGAAGCGGCCAAGGCGCTGCTGGAAGAAGCCGGTTACGATGGCACGCCCATCGTGCTGATGGCCCCGACCGATGTGGTCACGCTGGCCGCTCAGCCGGTCGTGGCGGCACAGTCGCTGCGCAATGCTGGCTTCAACGTGGACATGCAGCCGATGGACTGGCAGACCCTCGTGACCCGCCGCGCCAGCCAGAACGCGCCTGCCGATGGTGGCTGGAACATCTTCTTCACCAACTGGTTGGTGCCTGAAATCTCCAGCCCGCTGATCTCGCCGATGCTGAACGGTCGCGGCGATGGCGCATGGTTCGGCTGGCCCGAAGATGCCCGCATCGAAGAGCTGAAAGAAGCCTTCATCGACGCAGGCACCCCGGAAGAGCAGCTGGCCGTCGCGAAAGACATTCAGGCCCATAACATGGAGCAGGTGCTCTATATTCCGCTGGGTCAGTATGTCAGCCCGCAGGCGCGCCGCGCCAACATCACCGACATGATCCCCGCGCCCGTGCCGGTGTTCTGGAACGTCAAGAAAGAGTGACCGTCACGGTCTGAACCTTCCCGGCGCGCAGCCTGCGCGCCGGGTCGCTCCTTGTGTGGCCGGTCGATCCTGACCGCGCCTGCCCGCTGAACTTCCCCGCCGAAAGGGTCCCCTGCCGATGCTGGGCTACATCATCCGACGCATCCTCGCGATCTTTCCCGTGATGCTGATCGTCGCCATTTTCGTCTTTCTGCTGCTGCGCCTCACGCCGGGTGATCCGGCCGCGATCATCGCGGGCGACATGGCCACGCCCGAACAGCTCGAGCGTATCCGCGAGGCGATGGGCCTGAACCAGCCGATCCACACCCAGTTCATCACATGGATGGGGCGTCTCCTACAGGGCGATCTCGGCACCTCGCTGATCTCCGGCACACCCGTGACCACGATGGTGGGCCAGCGCATCTTTCCGACCATCAACCTTGCGCTGCTGACCATCGCCATCGCCGTGGCCATCGCTGTGCCGATGGGCGTTCTGGCCGCATGGCGGCACCGCTCATGGGTCGATTACGCGGTCATGAGCTTTTCCGTGCTGGGCTTCTCCGTCCCGGTTTTCGTGATCGGCTATATCTTCATCCTCGTGTTCTCGATCGTGCTGGGCTGGCTGCCGGTGCAGGGCTATGCCGCCCCCGCCGACGGCTTCGGCGAATTTCTCTACCGTGCCATCCTGCCCGCCCTGACGCTGGCCACGATCTATATCGCGCTCATCGCACGGATGACCCGCGCCTCCATGCTGGAAGTGCTGGGCGAGGATTACATCCGCACCGCCCGCGCCAAGGGCGTCAAGGAATCCCGCGTGCTGTTCCGCCACGCGCTGCGCAATGCCGCCGTGCCGATCCTCACCGTCATCGGCACCGGCTTTGCCCTGCTGATCTCGGGTGTGGTGGTCACGGAAAGCGTGTTCAACATTCCCGGCATTGGCCGTCTGACCGTCGATGCCATCCTGGCCCGCGACTATCCGGTGATCCAGGCGATGATCCTGATCACCTCCGCGACCTATGTGGTGGTGAACCTCATCATCGACATCTCCTACACCGTCTTTGACCCGAGGATCCGTTACTGATGTCCCATTACGCGCCCCCATCCTCGGCCATGCAATCGGTGCTGCGGCTGTTCTCGATCCCGTCGCTCGCCAAGCTGGGCACGGGCCCGCTGATCGCCGCCGCTGTGCTGACCATGATCGTGATCGTCACCTTGATCTCGCCTTGGCTCGCCCCCTTCGATCCGCTGGAAATGAACCCCATGAACCGCCTGCAAGGGCCAAGCGACACGAATATGCTGGGCACCGACCCCTTCGGTCGTGACATCTATTCCCGCGTGCTGATCGGGGGCCGCGTCTCGCTGCTCATCGGCATCGGGGCTGCGGTCGTGTCGGTGTTCATCGGCCTCATCATCGGCCTCATCGCCGGCTTCTTCCGGCTGGCCGACACGCTCATCATGCGGGTGATGGACAGCCTCATGGCGATCCCCTCGATCCTGCTGGCCATCGCGCTGGTGGCCCTGAACGGCCCCTCCATCACCTCGGTGATCATGGCCATCACCATCCCCGAAATCCCCCGCGTCGTGCGCCTTGTCCGCTCGGTCGTCCTCACCGCACGCGAGGAACCCTATGTCGAAGCCGCCATCGCCCTTGGCTCCTCCATGCCGAAAATCCTGTTCCAGCACCTCATGCCCAACACCATGGCGCCGCTGATCGTGCAGGGCACCTATATCCTCGCCTCCGCCATCCTGACCGAGGCGATCCTGTCCTTCCTTGGCGCGGGCGTCTCGACCGAGATCCCCACATGGGGGAACATCATGGCCGAGGGACGGCAGTATTTCCGTATCAAGCCTGAACTGATCCTCTGGCCCGGCCTGATGCTGTCGCTCTGCATCCTGTCGATCAACCTGCTGGGTGACACCGCGCGCGACATGCTGGACCCGCGCCTCAAGAAACGGGGGGAATAAGCCGATGCTGTTCAAGACGCGCAATTTCGACGATGCGAAAACCGTGCTGACGGTGCAGGATCTGACCGTCAGCCTGCCCCCCGCCGCCAAGGCCCCGCCCGTGCTCAACCGCATCAATTTGACCATCCGCGCGGGCGAAACCGTCTGCCTTGTGGGCGAATCCGGCTCGGGCAAATCCGTGACCTCGCTCGCGATCATGGGCCTTCTGCCCAAGGACGCGCTGTTCGTCACAGGCGGCAGGATCACCCTGTCTGACACCGATCTGCTGGCGCAGCCCGCATCGGCCATGCAGGATATCCGCGCCCGCCGCGTGGCGATGATCTTTCAGGAACCGATGACCGCGCTCAACCCTGTGATGCGCGTCGGCGATCAGATCGAGGAAGTTCTGGAAAGCCACACCTCCCTCTCCGCCGACGAGCGCCGCAAACGCGTCATCGACATCATGGAGCAAGTCCATCTGCCCGATGTCGAACGCATCCACCGCAGCTATCCGCACCAGCTTTCGGGAGGACAGCGCCAGCGGATCATGATCGCCATGGCGCTTGTGCTGGAACCCGAATTGCTGATCGCGGACGAACCCACCACCGCGCTGGACGTGACCACGCAGCAGCAGATCCTCTCGCTGATTGCCGAATTGCAGGAAAAGCACGGCACGGCGGTGCTGTTCATCACCCATGACATGGGCGTCGTCGCCGAAATCGCCGATACCGTCTATGTGATGAAATCCGGCGATCTGGTGGAACACGCGCCCATCGAAACCCTGCTGCGCGCGCCCAAGCAGGATTACACGCAGAAACTTCTGCGCGCCGTGCCCAGCCTGATCCCGCGCGCCGCACGTGCGGCACCGGGCGGTGATCCGGTGCTCAAGGTCGATAACCTCGACATGATCTATGGCGGCGGCGGTTTCTTCGTAAAACGCCCCGGCACCCATGCCGCCAAGGACGTGACCTTCACCGTCGCCCGTGGCCGGACGCTGGGGATCGTCGGCGAATCCGGCTCTGGCAAGTCCACCGTGGCGCGCTGCATCATGCGGCTCATCGCCCCCACAGCAGGCTCCATCCGGCTGCGCGACACCGATATCGCGCATCTGAACCGCGCCCAGCTCAAACCCCACCGCCAACATCTTCAGGTCGTGTTTCAGGACCCGTTCCGGTCCCTGAACCCGCGCTGGACCGTGGGCCGCAGCCTGATCGAAGGCCCCGTGAACTATGGCACCAGCCCGCGGGACGCCATGGCCCGCGCCGCCGAACTGATGGAGATCGTGGGCCTGCCCCGCGACAGCCTTGACCGCTACCCGCACCAATTCTCGGGCGGACAGCGCCAGCGCATCGCCATCGCCCGCGCCGTCATGATGCAGCCCGATGTTCTGGTGGCCGACGAGGCCGTGTCGGCGCTGGACGTCTCCGTGCAGGCGCAGGTGCTCGACCTGCTCAACGACCTTCAGGAAAAGCTTGGCATCACCATCGTTTTCATCACCCATGACCTGCGCGTCGCCGCCCAGATCTGCGACGACGTTCTGGTGATGCAGCGCGGCGTGGTCGTCGAACAAGGCCCCGCCGCCGCTGTTCTCGCCAATCCGCAGCACGATTACACGAAATCCCTGATCGAAGCGGCCCCCGGCCGCGCCTGGGACTTCGCCAATTTCCGGGAACTGGCCACCGCCTGATCCCTTCCCCATTCAAAGACCGAGGAGAGAGACATGAACATTCTGCCTGTGATCGAGGCCAGCACGGAGGAGCTGGTGACGATTTTCAAGGACCTGCACGCCCATCCCGAAATCGGGCTGGAAGAGCAGCGCACCTCCGCCATCGTGGCCGAGAAACTGCGCAGCTATGGCGTGGATGAAGTCCATACCGGCATCGGCATCACCGGCGTCGTGGGCATCATCTACGGGCGCGGCGGCAAGGATGCGGGCGGCAAGCGCGTGGGCCTGCGCGCCGACATGGACGCGCTGCCGATCCACGAGCAGACGAACCTGCCCTATTCCTCGAAAAACGCAGGCAAAATGCACGCCTGCGGCCATGACAGCCATACCACGATGCTGCTGGGCGCCGCCAAACATCTGGCCGCGACCCGCAATTTCGACGGCACCGCCGTAATGATCTTCCAGCCCGCCGAAGAAGGTCTGGGCGGCGCGCGCGGGATGCTGGCCGATGGCCTGTTCGACCGCTTCCCCTGCGACGAGGTCTACGGGATGCACAACTCGCCCAACGGCCAGCCCGGCACTGTGGGCATCTGCAAGGGCGCGGCCATGGCCGGGGCCGCCTTCTTCGACATCACCGTGACCGGCAAAGGCAGCCACGCCGCCATGCCGCAGCAGTCGCGCGACGCACTCGTCACCGCTTCGGCGCTGGTGGGGCAGTTGCAAACCATCGTGGCCCGCAACGTCGCCCCCTTGGACACCTGCGTCGTCTCGGTCACGCAGATCCATGCGGGCAGCGCCTATAACGTCATCCCCGAAACCGCCCATATCTGCGGCACGATCCGCTATTTCAAGGACGAGGTCTACGCCATCGCCGAAACCCGGATGAAGGAAATCTGCGCCGGTTTCGGCACCGCCTTCGGGGCTGAGATCAAGGTCGATCTGCGCAATGTCTTTGACGTGCTGATGAACGATCACGACCTGTCCGACGCCTATATGGACGCCGCCCGCGACATCGTGGGCGACGAGATGATCTCCCGCAACGACGAACCCGCGACCGGGTCCGAGGATTTCGCAGACATGCTCAAGGTCGTCCCCGGCGCCTATTGCCGCGTCGGCCATACCGGCACCGTGCCCCTGCACAACCCCGGTTTCGTGCTGGGCACCGAACTTCTGCCGGTTGGCGCTTCCATCATGGCCCGCATCGTCGAACGCCGGTTGAATCCCGCTGAAACACTGGCGGAGGCCGCTGCATGAACCCGCTCGACCTGAATTTCGACGCCGATGACATGGTCGCGCGCCTGCGCCCCTGGATCGAATGCGAAAGCCCGACCTATGACGCCGACGCCGTGAACCGGATGATGGACCTTGCCGCCTATGACCTCACGGTCGCAGGCGCGGTGGTCGAACGCATCCCCGGCCGCATGGGCTTTGGCGGCTCGGTCAGGGCGCGCTTTCCGCATCCCGATTTCGGCAAGCCGGGCATCCTGATCGCGGGCCATATGGACACGGTCCATCCCATCGGCACGCTGGAAAAACTGCCCTTCAAACGCGAAGGTGACATCTGCTACGGCCCCGGCATCATGGACATGAAGGGCGGCAATTTCATCAGCCTCGAGGCGATCAAGGCACTGGCCATGGCGGGCATGCAGACACCGCTGCCCGTCACCGTCCTCTTCACCCCGGATGAAGAGGTGGGCACCCCCTCGACCCGCGACCTGATCGAGGCCGAGGCCGCCAAGAACAAATACGTCCTTGTCCCCGAACCCGCCAAGCCCGACGGCGGCGCGGTGATCGGCCGCTACGCCATCGCGCGCTTCAACCTGCGCACCGTGGGCCGTCCCAGCCACGCCGGTTGGGCGCTGGCCGAAGGCCGCTCCGCCATTGCCGCCATGGCCAAGAAGATCCTCGAGATCGAGTCCATGACGACCGACGACTGCACCTTCTCGGTGGGCGTGATCCATGCCGGGCAATGGGTGAACTGCGTCTCGTCCTCCTGCGAAGCCCAAGCCCTGACCATGGCCAAGACGCAGGAAGATCTGGACCGCGGCGTCGCCGCCATGATGGCCCTCCAAGGCGAGGAGAACGGCGTCAGCTTCGAGGTGACACGCGGCGTGACGCGGCCTGTATGGGAGCCCGACCAGCCCGGCACCATGGCCATGTTCGACATCGCCAAGGAGATCTGCGCCGATCTGGGCTTCACCCTGACAGGCAGCAGCTCGGGCGGCGGCTCGGACGGCAATTTTACCGGCTTCATGGGCATCCCCACCCTCGATTCCATCGGCGTGCGCGGCAAGGGCCTGCATACGCTGACCGAGCATATCGAGGTCGCCAGCCTGGCCGAACGCGCCAAGCTGACGGCGGCACTCTTGATGCGGCTGGCGTAAGGCAACACAGCCCTTGGGGGCCGATCCGTCGGCCCCCGATACCATTGCGACGCCCCCGCGCGCTTGCTAGACAAGGGCCATGAACGAGCAACCCCTTCAGAAGAAAAGCGGCTGGCGCGGGTCCGAAGATCTGTGGCTCAACGCCGCCTATGACCTTCTGATCGAAAAGGGGGTGGACGCGGTCAAGGTCCTGCCGCTGGCCCAGACCCTCGGCCTGTCGCGCACCAGCTTCTACGGCCATTTCGACAGCCGCGAGGCGTTGCTCGACGCGCTTGTCGCCCGCTGGCGCGACCGCAACACCGGCAACCTGATCCGCCAGACGCAGGCCTATGCCGAAACGATCACCGAGGCCGTGTTCAACATCTTCGACTGCTGGCTGCGCCCCGATCTCTTCGACGCGCGCCTTGACCATGCGATCCGCAACTGGGCCTTGGGCGACCCGTCCCTGCGCCGCGTGCTGGAACGCAATGACGGCGAACGCATCGACGCCATCGCCACCATGTTCGAACGCTTCGGTTATGCGTCCGATGACGCCCGCATCCGCGCCTTTTCCATCTATTACACCCAAGTCGGCTATGTCGCGATGATGGTCAAGGAAGACACCCAGATCCGTGTCGACCGGATGCCCAACTATATCGAGGTATTCACCGGCAAGACCCCGACCGGGCCCGAGGTGGACCGCTTCCGCGCCCGGCACCTGCCGCGCCCTGCGCGCAAGCGGCAGGGCACGCCCAAGGGCTGACCCACCCGCGCTAAGCCTCGACCGTCACCTTGCCGATGGGATGCGAACAGCAGGCCAGGATATAGCCCTCGGCCACATCATCCTCGCTGATGCCGCCGTTGTGCACCATATGCACCTCGCCCGCGATCTTGCGGATCTTGCAGGTCCCGCAAATCCCGAACTGGCAGCCCGACGGGATGTTCAGCCCCGCCCCCCGCGCCACGTTCAGCACCGTGTCGGCCTGTGAACAGCGCGCCGAAATCCCCGCGCTGGCAAAGATCATCTCGGCCCCCACATCCTCCTGCGGGACCACATCGTCGAACTCGGTCAGTTCCGCCACCGTTTCGGCCGGCGCGTGGAAGCTTTCCTGATGATAGCGGCTCATATCGAACCCCAGCGCGTTCAGCATGTCCCGCACGGCCTGCATGAAACTGTCCGGCCCGCAGCAATAGACATCCCGCTCCAGATAATCCGGTGCCATCAGGCCCAGCATCAACTGGTTGAACCGCCCGCGATAGCCGGTCCAGACCTCATAGGGGTCCTCATGGCTGACCACGAAATGCAGCTTCAACCCCTGCACGCGCCCCGCCATATATTCCAGCTTGCGCCGAAAGATCAGCTCGCTTGGCCGCCGCGCAACTTGGATAAAGGTCATATCCGGGTCCTCGCCCCGCTCGAACAGGGTCGCGGCCATGGACATGACCGGCGTGACGCCTGACCCCGCCGAAATGAACAGGTATTTGCCGTCCGGCTGCGGCGGCAGATGGAACAGACCCGACGGGCCATAAGCCTTGATCCGCATCCCCGGTCTCAGGTTCTCCATCATCCAGCGCCCGGCCACGCTGTCCGGCCCCGGCTTGATCGTGACCGAGACATAGGCATTCACCACCGGACTGCTGGACATCGTATAGGTCCGCTGCACATGGCCACCCGGCAAGGGCAGATCCAGCGTCAAGAACTGCCCCGCGCGATAGACGAAAGTGGCCCCCGACGGCGGGCGGAACACGAAGGTCCGCACACCGGGCGTCTCGGGCACCACGGCCACGCATTCAAGCGGCTCGCTATCCTGCCAGACGGGCGTGTCGGCGCGGGGCATTGGGATCATGCGCCTTACTCCGCTGCCATGCGGGACGGCCCTGTCAGCCGCCGCGCCATCGTATTGGCATACCAGTCGACAAACTGGATCACGCCGCTTTCCTGCCGCACCGAATAAGGCCCCGGCAGATAGGCGGGTGAATTGATGCCCTTCTGGTTCTCCTCAACGATCCGGCGATCCTCGTCATTGGTGTGAATCCAGACTTCCGTCAGACGGTTCAGATCGTAATCGACACCCTCGACCGCGTCCTTGTGCACCAGCCACGTGGTTGTCACCTGCGTCTCGGTCACCGATACAGGGATCAGGCGGAACAACAGCACCTGATCCGACAGGAAATGGTTCCATGTGTTGGGATAATGGAAAAACAGGCACGACCCGGCATTGTCGAACGGGACCTGACCCACGCGCCGCGCCACCGCGGCCTTGCCATCCATCGTATAGCTGACAGCCGCCCCCAGAAACGGGATCCGCACCAGCCGCCACTGATCGTCCGGATCGGCGACATAGCGCGAGGGCAGCCCCGCCGCCTCGCAGCGCTCCACATGCGCCAGACCTGCCGGGGATGAGATGCTGTCATCCGCCCCCACCAGATCGGGATCGTCGTTGAACGTCCGGCATAGCGACGGATGCGAGCCGGAACAGTGGTAACACTCGCGGTTGTTCTCCATCACCAGCTTCCAGTTGGCGGCTTCCGTGATCGTGCTCTGATGCGCGACCTTCAGCCCGCTCAGATCATGGGGCGTGATATAGCGCGCCATCTGCGCCGCCACGGGCGCGAAATCGGGCGCCTCCTCGGCCAGACAGACAAAGACCATCCCGGCGGCTTCGGCGCAATGCACGCCGCGCAACCCGTGATCCTGCGGCTTGAACTCCGGCCCCATGTCGCGCGCATAAAGCAGCTTTCCATCCAGCTCATAGGTCCATTGGTGATAGGGGCAGACCAGCTTGGGCGCGTTGCCCTTCTCGGCGGCGCAAATCCGGCTGCCCCGGTGACGGCAGGCATTGTGAAACGACCGGATCACCCCATCCGCGCCGCGCACGATGATGATCGCATAGGCCCCGATCTGCAACGAGACATAGGACCCGGTCTTGGGCACCTCGGCCGCCGCAATCGCGAACAGCCAGTCGCGATACCAGATCTTCTCCATATCCGCCGCGAACACCTCCGGGTCGGTATAGAAGGGGCGGGGCAGGGAATGCGCGGGCTTGCGCGCGGCCAGAAGGGATTGAAGTTCGGAATCGTCAAGCATGACTGTGATCCTATGGAGTAGATGGAGGGTTATGGTTGAGTAAAGGTAAGCTTTAATCGTCTAGAAGTTGTCAGATATCCTTGACCAGACGCAGCGCATCATAGATCGCCGCATGGGTATTGCGCGCCGCCACCGCATCGCCGATCCGGTAAAGCGTGAATTGATCCGGCCCCGCCTGCCATGGCTGCGCCCGCCCCGCGATCAGCGCATCCTGATCCATGGCCCCCTTGTTGGCCGATTGCGGTTTCAGATCGAAATAGAGCGCATCCAGCGGCAAGGTGCCGTGGTTGACGACGATCTGATCAAACGCCCGCGTCTCGCGATGCGCGGAATAATCCGTGCCGATCACGGCCTGCAACTGATTGCCGTTACGCTGTACCGCCTTCAGCCGGTAAGTCACTGTAAAGCGGACATCCTTGTCCTGAAGACTGCGCATGTAAGGCACCAGATTCATCGCCATCACATCGGGCGCAAAACTGCGGTCCGGGGTCATCACCTCGACATGCGCGCCGCTGGCCGCGATCACTTCGGCAGCTTGCAGGGCCGGATGGTCCCCCGCATCGTCATAGACCAGCACGCGGGTGCCCGGTTTCACATCACCCGCGATGATATCCCAGCTCGACACCACCAGATCGTTGCCATCCTCCAGCACCTCGGTATGGGGCATCCCGCCCGTGGCGATGATGACGACATCAGGGTTTTGCGCCATGATGTCAGCGGCTTCGGCATAGGTGTTGAAGTGAAACACAACATCGCGCGCCGCGCATTGCGCCATGCGCCAGTCGATGATGCCGATCATCTCGCGCCGCCGGGGCGATTGCGCCGCCAGCCGCAACTGCCCGCCCGCATCGGGGGCCGCTTCGAACACCGTGACCCTGTGCCCGCGCATCGCCGCGACCCGCGCCGCCTCCAGCCCCGCCGGCCCCGCGCCGACGACGACCACATGCTTGCGCTCCGCCGCAGGCGCGATCTGATCGTCATGCGGCATCGTCAACTCGCGCCCTGTCGCCGCGTTATGCGTGCACAGCGCATCCCCTGCCTGATAGATCCGGTCCAGACAGTAATTCGCCCCCACGCAGGGCCGGATATCCTCTTCGCGCCCTTCGATGATCTTGGTCACGATCAGCGGATCGGCCATATGCGCGCGGGTCATCCCCACCATGTCCAACTGCCCCGAGGCCACAGCATGCCGCGCCGTCGCCACATCGGGGATGCGCGCAGCATGAAAGGTGGGCAGCCCCACCTCGGCCCGGATACGGCCCGCGAAATCCAGATGCGGCGCGGACCGCATCCCCTGCACCGGGATCACATCGGTCAGGGCCGCATCGGTATGGATCTGCCCCTTGATGACATTCAGGAAATCCACCCCTTCCGCCTTGAACATATGGCCGATGGCGATGCCCTCTTCAGCGGAGATGCCGCCCTCCGCCGCCTCATCCGCGGCATAGCGCATCCCCAGCAGGAACCCATTGCCCACCCGCTTGCGACAAGCGCGATACACCTCCAGCGCAAACCGCGCCCGGTTCTCCAGCCCGCCCCCCCAAGGCGCATCCAGCGCATTGGTCAGCGGCGACATGAACTGATCCATCAGATGGCCGTAGCATTCGAACTCGACCCCATCCAAACCCGCCGCCTGCATCCGTTCCGCCGCATCAGCGTAATCCTGAATGATGCGGTCAATCTCGTGATCCTCCAGCACCTTGGGAAAGGCCCGGTGCGCGGGTTCGCGAAACGGGCCGGGGGCCACGACGGGCAGCCAGTCACCCTTGGCCCAATGGGTGCGCCGCCCCAGATGCGTCAGCTGGATCATCACCGCGCAACCATGCCCATGGCAGGCATCGGCAATGGCGCGCATCCATGGCACCACCTCGTCCTTATAGGCCAGCACGTTGTTGAACACCGGAGGCGAGTTGCGCGACACCGCCGCCGATCCCGCCGTCATGGTCAGCGCCACCCCCGCCCGCGCCCGCGCCTCGTGATAGGCGCGGTAACGCTCCTTGGGCATCCCGTCCTCAGGATAGGCCGGTTCGTGACTGGTGGTCATGATCCGGTTCTTCAGGGTCAGATGGCCCAGCCGATAAGGTTGCAGCAGCGGGTCTTTTGTGGCGGTCTGGGTCATCTTGGGCTCCGGCAGGGACAAGGGATCGCACCGCACAGAACGCGCGGCGCAGGGCTGATCCTGACCGATGCCCCGCCGGGCATCCCGGTCAAAAGCGACAGGAGTGTCGGATTTTTCGACGAATGTGTCGCCAAATGTGGCCTTGCCCGTGTCACGATGGTCTGTCCCCGTTCTGCATGGGGTCAGAGTAGCGCAGTCGCGACAGCCAGCAGTCCCCGAAAACGACGCTCCGCTCGGGTCCCGCGAAGCGGGCCGTGTTTGACGAGCGCCGCCGCGCGGACACAAGCCACAGACCGCAGACCCGTGACGACGGTGGCGATTGCGTATGTGTGAATCGATGAAGCGGGGCAGGGGTGCAAAGGCACTGGCCTGCCAGCAGCCTCAGCCCTTGACGATTACCGGAATCCGCCCCGCAGGCGGCGTATTGCGGCTGCGCTGGCTGGTCACACGCCCGTCGATGATGGTCATGCCGACACCGGGCAGGTTGCCCAGCTGAATCGATTCAAGGATCGTCTTGCCCGGTGCATGCTGCGCCTGATCCATCAGCACGAAATCGGCGCACAATCCGACCTCGATCATCCCCGTATCCAGCTCGCGCATCCGGGTGGTGTTGCCGGTGCCAAAGCAGAAGGCCACCTCGGCGGGCACATTCCCAAGGCTCGACAGCATCGCCACCATCCGCAGGATGCCCAAGGGCTGCACCCCTGAACCGGCCGGGCCATCCGTGCCCAGAATCACCTGATCCAGCTTGCCCAGTTCCCGCGTGGTGTTCAGCGTCAGCAGGGCCGCGCGCTCGTTGCCGTTATGCACGATCTCCAGCCCCGCCTTGCAGCCTTCGCACAGGCAGATGATCTGATCATCGGGCAGGGCGGAATGGCCACCATTGATATGGCCCACCACATCCGTGCCCGTCTCCAACACCATGTCGGCGTCGATCAGCCCCGATCCGGGGATTGACGGCCCGCCTGTGTGGATCGTGCTCTGGATGCCGTATTTGCGCGCCCAATCCACCATCTGCCGCGCGGTCTTGCCATCCTTGACAGTGCCAAGCCCGACCTCGCCCAGCAGCTTGACACCCGCCTTGGCCAGATCGGCGAAATCCTCCTCGACCATGCCATGTTCGATCACGGGCGCACCCGCATGAACCTTGACGCCCGAGGGGCGGAAATTCTCGTACCAGCGCTGCGAGGCGATCGCCATCGCCTTCAGCCCCACGATATCCTTGGGACGCCCCGGCATATGCACCTCACCGGCCGAAATCAGCGTGGTCACCCCGCCATGCAGGGTCGAGTCGATCCAGTGCAACTGCTGCTGGCGTGGGGTGTAGTCGCCCACGACCGGATGCACATGGCTGTCGATCAGGCCGGGGCAAAGCGTGGTGCCATGCGCGTCGATCAGCGTGTCGGCCCCTTCCGTATCCATGTCCTTCTCCCGCCCCCAGGCGGTGATCTTGCCGCCCACCGCGATCAGGCAATCGGCGTCATGGATCGGCGCCTCGATCTTGCCCGACAGCATCAATCCGATGTTGCGGATCACCAGCTTATGGGTGGCATCAAGCGTCTGTTGGGCGGCGTCGGCCATGGGATCACTCCTTTGATTTGTTAGAACGCTAACAGAAATGTTGCACGGATCAAGAGGGGAGGTCGCCCCGGCTCGCATCAAAACCGTTGACAGGTAATTTGTTTGCATACTAACAAATATGGAAACGTGATTCAGTCTATGAGGAAAGCGCATGTCCCTGACCGAAGCCCTGCCAAGCCAGACCTTCCCCACGCCCGAGGGCATGTTCGCCGAAACCGTGACCCAGGTGCAGCACTACACCGACCGCCTCTTCCGTTTCCGCATCACCCGCCCCGCCGCCTTTCGCTTCCGCTCGGGTGAATTCGTGATGATCGGCCTGCCCAATGCGGCCAAGCCGGTGATGCGCGCCTATTCCATCGCCTCGCCCGCTTGGGACGACCAGATCGAGTTCTACTCGATCAAGGTGCCCGGCGGCCCGCTGACCGAACATCTGCAAAAGATCAAGGTGGGCGACACCGTTCTGATGAAGAAGAAACCCACCGGCACGCTGGTGCTGGATGCGCTTCTGCCCGGAAAGCGGCTTTACATGTTCGCCACCGGCACCGGAATTGCCCCCTTCGCCAGCCTGATCCGCGACCCCGAGACTTACGAGAAATTCGAACAGGTCATTCTCTGCCACACCTGCCGCGATGTGGCGGAACTGACCTACGGCCATGACCTTGTCCGCGATCTGCGCGCCGACCCTCTGGTGGGCGAGATGGCCGGGGGCCTCATCCACTACGCCACCACCACCCGCGAACCCTCGGCCCTGATGGGGCGGCAGACCGACCTCATGGCCTCGGGCCGCATGTTCACCGATCTGGGCCTGCCCCCCATCGACCCCGCCACCGACCGCGGCATGATCTGCGGCTCGATGGAAATGCTGCGCGACACCAAAGCCGCGCTCGAAGGCTTTGGTCTGGTGGAAGGCGCGAACAACAACCCGGCAACCTTCGTGGTGGAACGCGCTTTCGTCGGCTGATCGTCACAATTGATTTGACAGCTGGGCAGGTGCCGATTTCTTATTCGTGTGCAAACAATATCAGACACCGCAGACAAAAGCGGGTCACAACGGGGAAGCTGCGATGGGATATCTTGTTGCCGCATCATTGTCCGAGGCGCTGGAGGCGCTGGGCAAGGGGAATGCCGCCGTGGTCGCGGGCGGGACAGACTGGTTCCCCGCCCAGGGCATACGGCCGCTCAAGGGCGATCTGGTCGATATCACCCGCGTGCCGGGCCTGCGAGGCATCACCCATGACAGCACCGGCTGGCGCATCGGCGGCGCGACCACATGGACCGATGTGATCCGCGCCGACCTGCCGCCCGCCTTCGACGGGCTGAAAGCCGCCGCGCGCGAGGTCGGCTCGATCCAGATCCAGAACGCGGGCACCATCGCAGGCAATCTGTGTAACGCATCCCCCGCCGCCGATGGCGTGCCGCCGCTGCTGACTTTGGGCGCGGTTGTGGAGCTCGTCTCGACCCACGGCACCCGTCGCATGCCGCTTTCGACCTTCCTCAAGGGCCCGCGCCAGACCGCCCGCATGCCCGGCGAGGTGCTGACGGCCCTGCTGCTGCCTGACCTGCCGGCGTCGGCGCAGGGGGCCTTCCTCAAACTTGGCGCGCGGCACTATCTGGTGATCTCCATCGCCATGGTCGCGGCGCTCGTCACCGTCGAAGACGGCCGGATCGCGCAGGCAGCGCTTGCGGTCGGCTCCTGCTCGGCCACGGCCCAACGCCTGCCCGCGCTTGAGGCGGAACTGACAGGCCGCAACGCCGCCGAAATCCTTGCCGCAGGCCCCGCCCTCATCACCGACGCGCATCTGGCCCCGCTCTCGCCCATCGCCGATGTGCGCGGCAGCGCCGAATACCGGACCGAAGCCGCCGCCACCCTCTGCGCCCGCGCGCTTGCGCAGGCACTCACCCAAGGGAAGCCGTCCAATGGATAAGCACAGCGCACAGACCATCACCGCCTTCCATCTGAACGGCACCGTGGTCGAGGTCGAACCCGCCCCCGGAGAGCGCCTCTCCCACGCCCTGCGCGAGCGTCTGGGCGCGCGCGACGTCAAGATCGGCTGCAACGCGGGCGATTGCGGCGCCTGCACCGTGCTGGTCGATGGCGCGCCGGTCTGCGCCTGCCTCATGCCCGTGCAACAGGCCGCAGGGCGGCAGGTCGAAACGCTGGCCGGTCTGGTCAGGACCGATCCCCATGCCGCCCGGCTCAAGGACAGCTTTCAGGCGCATCAGGCCGCGCAATGCGGCATCTGCACGCCGGGCATGATGGTCTCCGCCGTCGCACTCCTGCGCGACACGGCCACGCCCGACGCCACGCAGGTGCAGGACGCGCTGGGCGGCGTGCTCTGCCGCTGCACCGGCTATCGCAAGATCATCGACGCCGTGGTGGGGGCAGGGGCCACGCAGCCGCAGGAAGGCTCGGGCGATGTCGGCACCACCATCCGCCGCCTTGATGGCCTGCCCAAGGTCACAGGGGCCGAGGCATTCGGCGATGATGTCGCCCCTGCAGGCGCACTGGTCCTGCGCGTGATCCGCGCGCCCCATGCCCATGCGGGCTTCACCCTTGGCGATCTGGACGCCTGGCGCGCCGCAAACCCCGGCATCCACGCGATCCTGACCGCCGCTGACGTGCCCGGCCTCAATGCCTTCGGCGTGATCCCCGGCTTCATCGACCAGCCGGTCTTTGCCGTCGATCATATCCGCTTCCGGGGAGAGGCCATCGCTGCCGTCGTCGGAGACGCCGCGACCATGGCGCGGCTGGACCTCGACACCTTCCCCGTCACATGGGATGTCCGCCCCGCCCTGATGGAGGTGGACGCCGCGCTGGCCGCCGATGCCCCGCAACTCCACCCCGGCCGCGCGCAGAACATCATGTGCGGTGGTCATGTCGCCTGCGGTGACGCGGATGCCGCCCTGTCCCGCGCCGATGTCACGGTCGAAGGCCGCTTCACCACAGCCTTCGTCGAACATGCCTATATCGAACCCGAGGCCGGCTTCGCCGAAATGGATGGCAACCGCGTCGTGGTTCATGCCTGCACACAGGCGCCTGTCATGGATCAGGACGCGCTGATGCAGATCCTCGCCCTGCCGCGCGACCGCATCCGCATCGTGCCCACGGCGGTGGGCGGCGGCTTCGGCTCCAAGATCGACGTATCGTTGCAACCGTTTCTGGCCTTGGCCGCGATGAAAACGGGCCGCGCCGTGCGCATGACCTATGAACGCACCGAATCCATGCAATCCACCACCAAACGCCACCCGGCGCAGATCACGATGCGGATCGGGGCCCGCGCCGATGGCCGCCTCTCGGGCATGACCTTTGACGGGGATTTCAACACGGGGGCCTATGCCTCCTGGGGCCCGACTGTCGCGAACCGCGTGCCGGTCCATGCCTCGGGGCCTTACCGGGTGTCCGACTACCGCGCTTCCTCCCGCGCGGTGAACACCCATTGTGTGCCCGCCGGAGCCTTCCGTGGCTTCGGCGTGCCGCAATCGGCCATTGCACAGGAAAGCCTGTTCGACGAACTGGCTGCCAAGCTGGGCATGGACGCGCTCGACTTCCGCATCCTCAACGCGCTGGACAACGGCGTGCCCACGGTCTGCGGACAGGTCTTCGCCCAGGGCGTCGGCGTCAAGCCCTGCCTCGAGGCCCTGCGCCCCGCATGGAAGGCCGCGCAGGCCGACTGTGCTGCCTTCAACGCGGCCAATGCCACGATGAAACGCGGTGTCGGTCTGGCGGCGGGCTGGTATGGCTGCGGCAATACCTCGATGCCCAACCCCTCCACGATCCGCGCGGGGTTGCGCGCCGACGGCACGGTCGTCCTGCACCAAGGCGCGATGGATATCGGGCAGGGCTCCAATACCGTGATCCCGCAGATCTTCGCCCGCGCCTTTGGTGTGCCTGTCCAGCAGATCGCGCTGATCGGGGCCGATACCGACCTCACCCCGGACGCAGGCAAGACCTCGGCCAGCCGTCAGACCTTCGTGACCGGCAACGCCGCCCGTCTCGCGGGCGAGGCGCTGCGGGCCGCCGTGCTCTTGCAAGTCAATGCCAGCCCCGAGGCGACCATCACCCTCACCCCCGGTGGCCTCACCGTCACCGATGGCGCACAGCACTTCACCCTCGATCTGGCGCGGCTGACCCCCAACCCCGCAGGTTATGTGCTTGAGGTGAATGAAACCTACGATCCCCCCACCAAACCGCTGGACAGGAACGGGCAGGGCGAACCCTATGCCCAATACGGCTATGCCGCGCATCTGGTGGTGGTCGAGGTCGATACCGCCCTTGGCCGTGTCCGCCCGCTGCATTTCACCGCCGCCCATGACGTGGGTCAGGCCATCAACCCGCTGCTGGTCGAAGGTCAGGTGCAGGGCGGCATCGCCCAGGGCATGGGCATGGCCCTGATGGAGGAATATATCCCCCACCGGACCGAAAACCTGCATGACTACCTGATCCCCACCATCGGAGACGTGCCCCCCATCGACACGCTCATTGTCGAGGTGCCCGATGCCCATGGCCCCTACGGCGCGAAAGGGTTGGGCGAACACGTCCTGATCCCCACCGCGCCCGCGATCCTCAATGCCATCAAACACGCCACCGGCGCGCGGATCACCCAAGTGCCCGCCACCCCCGCCCGCGTGCGCGCTGCCCTCAAGGAGGCTGGACATGCCTGACGACAACGCCCCCCTGACCGAGGCCGCATCCGAGAAGATCCGCTGCGATGCCTGTCCCGTCATGTGCTACATCGCCGATGGCAATACCGGCGCCTGCGACCGCTATGCCAATCACGGCGGCGAACTGGTGCGCCTTGATCCCCTGACCGTCATTCAGGGCGGCGCGCAGGCCGTGGCCTTTCTTGACCAGGGCGAAAATGCGCAGGACTGGGACGGCGACGTGATCCAGGGCAACCGCACCTTCGTCACCGCCGTGGGCGCGGGCACGACATATCCCGACTACAAACCCGCCCCCTTCATCGTCTCCCAGCAGGTCGAAGGCGTGGACATGGTCACAGTCGTGACCGAGGGCATCTTCTCCTATTGCGGGGTCAAGGTGAAGATCGACACCGACCGCCATATCGGCCACGAACGCGCCATCGTCCGCGTGGATGGTGAAGCGATCGGCCATGTCATGACCGCCGAATACGGCTCCAAGATGCTGTCCCTGGGCGGGGTCGAACACCTGACGGGCGGGTCCAAGAAGGAAGGCCGCGTCACCTGCGACGCGCTCATGCGCCTGTGCAACCGCGAAGCGGTAGAGATGCAGATCGACGAAGGCGTCACCATCGTGGTGCAGGCCGGTCAGGCCCCCATCATCAACGGCGTGCCGGAAAAGCTGATGCGCGTCGGCTGCGGCTCGGCCACCATCGGGATGTTCGCCAAGCAATGGCACGGCCATGTGGACGAGGTCGTCGTCGTCGATGACCACATCACCGGCGTCCTGAGCGAGCATGAGGCCGGCAAGGGCCTCGACATGCGCCCCTCCGGCATCAAGGTGAAGGGCCGCAAATCCACGCCGGGCCGTTACTTTCAGGTTGCCGATCCCGGCACCGGCTGGGGCGGCACCAATGTCGAAGACCCGCTGACCATCCTGAAACCCGCCGATCCCAAGGTCGCTTGGCCGGGCCTGCGGCTTCTGATGATCTCGACCACCGGCGAGCAATGGGCCTATTACATCCTTGATGATAACCTGATCCCGCAACCGGCTGATATCACGCCTTCCCTGCTGGCCACCGCCGAGCGGATCGCGGAAAACTGCGAACCCTCGCTCTGTTCGGTGCTGTTCATGGGCGGCGCGGGCGGCAGCTTGCGTGCAGGCGTCACGGAAAACCCCGTGCGCCTGACCCGCTCGGTCAAGGACGCGCTGACTTACGTCTCCTGCGGCGGGGCCGAGGCTTATGTCTGGCCCGGCGGCGGCATCACCGTCATGGCCGATGTGATGGACATGCCCACCAATTCCTTCGGCTACGTCCCCACGCCAGCACTGGTCGCCCCCATCGAATTCACCCTGCGTCTGGCCGATTACGCGGCGCTGGGCGGCCATGTGGATCATGTCAAACCGGTCGAGGACGTGCTGACCCCTGCCATCCGCAAGGTGCTACCGAATATCAGCCAGCCCGACCCGCATGACCCGCAGAACTACCGCTGGCGGCCCGACCGCAAGGGACGGCGCTGATGGGGCCACAAGCCGCCCTGCTGCCGGATGGACGGTTGCACCTGCACCACGGCCCCATTGATCTGGTGATCATGGCCGAGGGGCAGGGCGAGGCGACCCGCACGGCCTATCGCGCCGCCCGCGACCGTTTCGCCACCGTGCTGGCGGAACTCGTCCCCGAACTGCCTCTGTTGCGCAGCCCTCTGGGGGCCGCCCCGCAGGGGCGGATCGCCCGCCGGATGCACCACGCCTGCACCAGCGTGGCGCAGGGCGATTTCATCACGCCCATGGCCGCGGTCGCAGGATCAGTCGCCGATACGGTGCTGGCCGCGATGCTGACCGCAACCCCGCTCACCCGCGCCCATGTGAACAATGGCGGCGACATCGCCCTGCATCTGGCCCCCGGCGCAACCACCCGCGCCGCCATCGCCGGGCTGGACGGCCAGATCTCGGGGCATATCACCCTCCACGCAGGTGACGGGATCGGCGGCATCGCCACCTCGGGGCAGGGCGGGCGCAGCCTCAGCCTCGGCATCGCCTCATCGGTCACCGTGCTCGCCCCCAATGCCGCCACCGCCGACGCCGCCGCCACGCTCATCGCCAACGCGGTCGATCTGCCGGACCACCCCGCCATTACCCGCCAGCCGGCCCGCGACCTTCACCCCGACAGCGATCTGGGCCAGCGGCTTGTCGTCACCCATGTCGGCCCGCTATCGGCAGATGACATCCGCACCGCGCTGTCACAGGGGGCTGCCCGCGCCCAACGGCTGATCGACGCAGGCACCATTGCCGCCGCCGCGCTGGTCCTGCAAGGTCAGGGCCTCATGGTCGGAACATTCACAGACAGGGCCACGGCCCAAACGGAAAGGAGCCTCGAACATGCCTGAGGTCGAGATACGCAAATTCGCCAGCGTCGTGGAGGAGGTCTTCCACGAAGGCGGCCCCCGCGCCACCACCCCCCTGCGCCGCGCCGCCGTGATCGCGGTGATCAAGAACCCCTTCGCGGGTTCCTACGTCGCGGATATCCAGCCCTTCATGGAAGACCTCAAACCCCTTGGCCTGACCATGGCGAACCGTCTGGTGGACCTGCTGGGCGGTGATCCGTCAGTGGTCGAGGGCTATGGCAAAGGCGCCATCGTAGGGGCTGCGGGCGAGCTGGAACACGGCGCGCTTTGGCATGCGCCGGGCGGCTACGCCATGCGCGAGGTGCTTGGCGATGCCATGGCCATCGTGCCCTCGACCAAGAAAGTGGGCGGCGTCGGCACGCGGCTCGATGTGCCCATTACCCATATCAACGCCTCTTACGTCCGCAGCCATTTCGACGCGATGGAACTGGGCCTGAACGACGCGCCGCGCGCCGATGAAATGGCGCTCATGCTGGTGATGACCACCGGGCCGCGCGTCCATAACCGCGCGGGCGGGCTGGCCACCGACCAGATCACCGGAAAGGACGGGCTGAGATGAGCGCCGATATCCGCAAACTCGCCGTCTGGGTCGAGGAGACGCATGCCGAAATGGGCAAAGCCATCAGCCCCGCCACCCGCAAGGCCGTGGCCGTGGCGGTGATCGCAAACCCCTTTGCCGGGCGCTATGCCGAGGACCTGTCCGAACTGATCGAGATCGGCGCGGAACTGGGCGGCCTTCTGGGCGCGCGCTGCGTGGCCGCGCTGGGCATCGCACCCGCGCAGGCGCAAAGCTATGGCAAGGCCGCGATGGTCGGCGAGGGCGGAGAGCTGGAACATGCCGCCGCCATCCTGCACCCCAAACTGGGCGCACCGTTGCGTGCGGCCGTGGAAAAAGGCGCGGCCCTCGTGCCCTCGTCCAAGAAGATGGGCGGGCCGGGGCAGGTGCTGGACGTGCCGCTGGGCCACAAGGACGCGGCATACGTCCGCAGCCATTTCGACGGCATCGAAGTGCGCCTGAACGATGCGCCCCGCGCGGGCGAGATCATGGTCGCCATTGCCGTCACGGATTCGGGCCGTCCCCTGCCGCGCGTCGGCGGGCTGACCCATGCCGAGGCCGAGGGCAAGGACGGGCTGCGCTGATCCTGCGGCAACCGTTGGATTTTGAGTATTTATGGCAAGATGAACGGAGGCGCGGGGAAAACCTGCGCCCCTTACAATTTGTCCAGCAGCTCCAGCAGGCGCTCCAGCTCGCGCCGGGTCAGGTTCTGCGCCGTGGCCGCCGAAATCTCGGACGCGGTCATCACCGCCTGTTCGCCAAAGGCCCGCCCCTCGGCGGTCAACGAGATTTCCAGCCGCCGCATGTCGCTGGTGCTTTTGGTGCGCCGCACGAAACCCTTGGCGCGCAGACGGTCCACCACGCCCTTGGTCGTGGCCGCATCCATCCCCACCAGACGGCCCAGCTGGTTCTGCGAAATCGTGTCTTCTTCCAGCAGCTTGGCCAGCACGGCGAATTGCGTGGGCGTCACATCGGGCATCATCCGGGCAAAGACCTCAAGATGCTTCTGGTTGGCCAGGCGCAGCTTGAAGCCGATCTGCTCTTCCAGCCGGTAAACCGGCAGGTCGCGATTCTCGATGTCCATCCGTCGTCTTTCCTGCGGTGCAGCCCCGGTCCGGCCTCTGGTCTGTCACGGGTCCGCCCATGTTCCGGGCACCAGTGTTTCACGAAAGGCGGCCGGGGTCCATTTCCTGTTTTGGGCTGAAAAATTGTTTGACAGCTAACAAGTTTTTGGGGCCGTATGGACGTAAGGTCAAGTCCCGTGTTGATCGGTCGCAGGATCGCGACACGTCACATGGCCCCCACAGACCGCCCTGCGCAAGGGTGGCACAACAGGAGGGTGAGACGATGTCTTTCGTCAGAAATGCCTGGTATGTCGCTGGTTGGTCTCATGATTTCGGTGCCGATATGCGCGCCCTGACCATTGTCGATGAAACGCTCGTGATCTTTCGCGCCAGCGATGGTGCGCTGGTCGCGCTGGAGGATCGCTGCCCGCACCGTCAGCTTCCGCTCTCCAAGGGCAAGCGCATCGGCGACACCATCCAGTGCGGCTATCACGGCATGACCTTCGACCGCACCGGGGCCTGTGTCCGGGTGCCGGGGCAGGACAATCTTCCCGCCAGCGCCTATGTGGAGGCCTACCGCGTCGAGGAACGCCACGGCATCGTCTGGGTCTGGATGGGCGATCCCGACCGCGCCGATCCCGCGCAGATCTTCGACATGCCGGAATTCAGTGACCCGGCCTGGCATGTCCATCACGGCGACGCGCTGCACCTGAGGGCCAATTACCTCAACGTGGCCGAAAACCTTGTCGATCCGGCCCATGTCAGCTTCGTGCATCCCACGACGCTTGGCAGCTCCGCCTCGGAAAACGTGCCCGTCCATGTCAGCACGCGCGGCAAATCCATCGTCGCATGGCGCTGGATCAGGGACGCGCCGCCCGTCGGGTTCTTCCAGAAGTTCGGCGGCTTCACCGGCAATGTGGACCGCTGGCACTACTACCACCTGCATCTGCCCAGCACCGCCGTCATCGATTTCGGCAGCGCCGACGCGGCCCTCAACCTGCCCGAGGAGGACCGCCAGAAGGGCGTGCGGATCTTCGCGCTGCACTTCGTGACCCCCGTGACCGCCGACTACACCATCGACCACTGGATGCATATCCGCAACGCGGCGGTGGGCGATGATGCGGCCTCGGATCAGATGGACGCGATGTTCCGCGTGGCCTTCGCCGAGGACAAGGAGATCCTCGAAGCCATCCATCTGGAGGAACAACGTCCCCAAAAACGCAAGCCCATCCGCATTGCCATAGACAAAGGGCCGAACGTATACCGTAAAAGGATACGCGACCTGATCGAAGCCGAGGCGACCGAAGACCTCGGGGAACCTGTAAGACCAACCTTCGTCCAGCACGACTGAAGACACCCAACAGCAGAGGATACCCCCATGAATCGCAAGACGTTTCTGAAAGGACTGGCAGGTGCCGCCGCCCTTGCCGTGGCAGGCCTGCCCGCTTTCGCACAGGACACGATCAAGATCGGAGAGATCAACCATTACAAGCGCATGGCCGCCTTCGCCGAACCCTACAAGATGGGAATCGAGCTGGCGCTGGAAGAGGTGAACGCCGCGGGCGGCGTGCTGGGCAAGCCGCTTGAATTCATCTTCCGCGACGATCAGGGCGAACCCGGCGAGGCTATCAAGATCGCCGAGGAACTGATGACCCGGGACGGCGCGGTGATGCTGACCGGCACCATCCTGAGCAATGTGGGACTCGCGATTTCCTCGCTCGCGGCGGAAAAGAAATACCTCTATCTCGCCTCCGAGCCTCTGGCGGATTCCATCGTCTGGGCCAGCGGCAATGACTATACGTTCCGCCTGCGCACCTCGACCTACATGCAGGCCGCGATGCTGGCCGAGGCGGCGGCGAAATCCGATGCCGTCCGTTATGCGACCATCGCGCCCAACTACGCCTATGGCAAGGAAGCGGTCGAAGCCTTCAAGAAAGTGCTGACCACGCTGAAACCCGATGTCGAATTTGTCACCGAACAATGGCCCGCGCTCTTCAAGATCGATGCCGGAGCCGAGGTGCAGGCGCTGGAACGCTCCAAGCCCGATGCCATCTTCAACGTGACCTTCGGCACCGATCTGGCGAAATTCGTCCGCGAAGGCACCACGCGCGGCGTGTTCGACGGGCGCACGGTCTACGGAATGCTGACGGGCGAGCCGGAATATCTCGACCCGCTGGCCGATGAGGCCCCCGAAGGCTGGATCGTCACCGGATACCCTTGGTATGACGTGACCGATGACGCGAACAAGGCTTTCGTCGATGCCTATCAGGCGCGCTTCAACGACTACCCGCGCATCGGCTCGCTGGTGGGCTACATGACCGTGCTCTCCATTCAGGCCGCTCTCGAAAAGGCCGGCAGCACCGAGACCGAGGCGCTGAAAGCCGCCTTCAAGGGGCTGGAACTGGATACACCCGTGGGGCCGATCACCTACCGCGCGATCGACCATCAGGCCACGATGGGGGCCTTCGTCGGCACCACCGCGCTCAAGGATGGCAAGGGCGTGATGGTGGACTGGACCTACAAAGACGGGGCCGATTACCTGCCCACGGACGAGGAAGTGGCCAAGATGCGCCCCGCCAACTAAGGCGCGCCCCCCTCGCGGATCGGCCGGGGCGGCGCTGTCGCCCCCGCCATCCCCCGGATCCTTGGGGCCTGTCGTCAACAGATCTGCCGCCCCCGCGGCAGGCATGGCGCAGCGCCGTGATCTTCCCTCCATCAGCGGGACCGTTTCATGGGTTTCTTCATCGCACAGCTTTTGACGGGGCTTGCCAATGCGGGCGCGCTCTTCATGGTCGCCTCGGGCCTGTCGCTGATCTTCGGCGTGACGCGGATCGTCAACTTCGCCCACGGCTCCTTCTACATGCTGGGCGCCTATGTCGGTTATTCGCTGATGCAGGTCCTGCCGGGGATGGTCGGATTCTGGACCTCGATCCTGCTGGCGGGCGTGATTGTCGGCCTGATCGGTGTGATCGTGGAAATCTGCGTCCTGCGCCCGGTCTATCGCGCACCGGAACTGTTCCAGCTTGTCGCGACCTTCGGGGTCATTCTTGTCATTCAGGACCTCACCCTGATGATCTGGGGGGCCGAGGACAAGCTGGGCCCGCGCGCCCCCGGCCTGGCCGGCGTTGTGCGGATCATGGGCGAGCCGATCCCGAAATACGACCTCGCCCTTCTGGCGATCACTCCCTTTGTGGCTTTGGCGCTGTGGTATCTGATCACCCGCACCCGCGTCGGCGTGCTGGTCCGCGCGGCCACGCAAGACCGCGAGATGGTGGGCGCGCTGGGCGTCAACCAGTCATGGCTGTTCACGGGTGTGTTCTTTCTGGGTTGCGCGCTGGCCGGTCTGGGCGGCGCGCTGCAACTGCCCAAGGGCGGGGCTGACCTGCTGATGGATTTCAACATCCTCACCGCCGTCTTCGTGGTCGTGGTGATCGGCGGCATGGGATCGCTGCCCGGTGCCTATCTGGCAGCGGTGCTGATCTCGGTGCTGGGCGTCTTTGGGGTCACCTACATGCCGCAAAGCACGCTCGTGCTGATGTTCGTCATCATGGTGCTGGTGCTGATGGTCCGCCCCTACGGCCTTTTCGGCCGCCCCGAAGTGGCGGGCGAACACGGACAGGTCGGAGAGCCGGAACGCCCGATCAAGCCTGCGGGCGCGCAGGTGCGCATGATCGTGGCGGCGGGTCTGGCCTTGCTGGGGCTGATGCCGCTCTATGGGTCCAGCTTCGCGCTGGTGCTGACGACCGATATCCTGATCTTCTGCCTCTTCGCCGCCAGCCTGCATTTCATTCTGGGGCTGGGCGGACTGGTCAGTTTCGGTCATGCCGCCTTCTTCGGCGGCGGGGCCTATGTCGCGGCCCTTCTGGTCACCTACGCGGACACCCCGATGGAACTGGCCATGCTGCTGGCCCCCTTGGGCGCAGGCATGGCCGCGATCATCATCGGCTGGGTCTGCCTGCGGCTGACGGGTGTCTATTTCGCCATGCTCACACTGGCCTTCTCGCAACTCCTGTGGTCGCTGGTGTTCCAATGGGGCGAGGTGACGCGCGGGGATGACGGTCTGGTCAATATCTGGCCCTCCTCATGGGCCTCGGGCACCACGGTCTATTTCTACCTCAGCCTCGTGATCTGCGTGGGGGGCATCCTCTTCCTGCGCCACGCCGCCCATGCGCCCTTCGGCTATGCCCTGCGCGCCGCGCGCGACAGCGCCCGGCAGGCCGAGGCGACAGGCATCAACACCAAACGTGTGCAATGGGCGGCCTTCGCATTGGCGGGCGCGATGGCGGGTCTCGCGGGCGGGTTGTTCGTCTTTTCCAAGGGCAGCGTCTTTCCCAACGAGCTGGAGATCGCCCGCAGCTTTGACGCGCTGATCGTGGTCTTCCTGGGCGGCGTCAAGACGCTGGCCGGGGGCGTCGTGGGCGGCGTCGCGCTGGAAGGCGTCAAGGATGTGCTGACGCGCTTCGAATACTGGCGCCTTGCGCTGGGTGTGCTCATCATCGTCGTGGTGATCCTCGCCCCGGACGGGCTGGTGGGCACCGCGCGCAAACTGGCCGAACGCACCGGCCTGCTGCGCACCCCCGAGGACAGCAAATGACCCGCAGACCGGAGGCATATTCATGACGATCGTTCTGGAAACCAAGGGCCTGTCCAAATCCTTCGGCGCGATCAAGGCCGTCTTGGACGTGTCCTTCGTCCTGCACAAGGCCGAGTTGCTGGCCATGATCGGCCCCAATGGCGCAGGCAAATCCACCTGCTTCAACATGCTGATGGGCCAGCTCAAACCCAGCGCGGGCACCGTCTGGCTGAACGGTCAGAACCTCGCGGGCCTCGGCCCCCGCCAGATTTGGCGCATGGGCGTGGGCCGCACCTTCCAGATCACCGGCACCTACGCCTCGATGACCGTGGCCGAGAACGTGCAGATGGCCCTCATCTCGCATCACGGCCGCGTCTTCTCGATCCTGCCCTATGCCCACCGCCTCTACCGCGACCGCGCGCTCGACCTGCTCGCCCTCGTCGGCATGGCCGATCAGGCCGACCGCCACTGCGCCGTTCTGGCCTATGGCGATCTCAAGCGGCTGGAACTGGCCATCGCGCTGGCGCATGAACCCAGCCTGCTCCTGATGGACGAACCCACCGCCGGCATGGCCCCGCGCGAACGCATCGCCCTCATGCAACTGACCGCCGACATCGTGCGCGACCGCGGCGTCAGTGTCCTCTTCACCGAACATGACATGGACGTCGTCTTCGCCCATGCCCACCGCGTCATGGTGCTGAACCGCGGCCAGCTCATCGCCGACGGCACGGTCGAGCAGATCCGCACCGATCCCCGCGTCCAGGAGGTCTATCTGGGCGGCGGCACCCTCTTCAATCCCGCCGAGGAGAGCGCAGATGCTTGAAATCGCCGCCGTCAACAGCTTCTACGGCAAGGCCCATGTCCTCAGCGACCTCAGCTTCACCGTCGCACGCGGGCAGGTGGCCGCCCTTCTGGGCCGCAACGGTGCGGGCAAATCCACCACGATGAAATCCATCATGCAGCTTGTCGTCCCCCGCAGCGGCGCGATCCGCTTCATGGGCCATGACCTCGTTGGCCTGCCGCCGCATCGCGTCGCCAAGCTCGGCCTCGGCTACGTCCCCGAGGACCGGCGCATCTTCACCGATCTCACCGTGCTGGAGAACCTCGAAGTCGGCCGCCAGCCCCCGCGCGACGGCACCGTCACATGGACCCATGAGATGCTCTTCGAACTCTTCCCCAACCTTGCCGAGCGCCGCCACAACCGGGGCAAGGAAATGTCGGGGGGCGAGCAGCAGATGCTCACCATCGCCCGCACCCTGATGGGCAATCCCAGCTTCGTCCTGCTGGACGAGCCCAGCGAGGGCATCGCCCCCGTCATCGTCGAACAGATGGCCCGCGTAATCCTGCAACTGAAATCCGAGGGCCTGACCGTGCTTCTGTCCGAACAGAACCTCCACTTCGCCCGCGCCGTGGCCGATGTCGCGGTCATCATCGAAGGCGGCGCGCAGAAATTCCACGGCACCCTGGCCGAACTGAACGCCCACCCCGAAATCCGCGACGCCTATCTGTCCGTGTAAAACCGGCCGCAGCCCGGCAGGTTGGCCCCACCCGGTCGCGATGGGGGGGCGACCGATGCGCTTGCGCCAAAGCCTGCCAAGCATAGGGCGAGGCGGCCATTGACCGGCAACTCCAAAGCCGCTGAAATCGTGACATGTGAATAGCTGAAATGTTGTTCCGTCAGCCAAAGCCGACACTGTCGGCTCGTGTTGCGCCCGTGTGGCTGGACTCGCTTCTTCAGGATATCCGCCCGTCCCACACCACGCGGAGGCGGCGCAGCAATCATGTGGCCACCCGCAGAAGAGATTTAAAAGACACTTAGAATAATTCTTTATCGTGGGGCTTAGTTTGGCCGCATGCGCAACCCCATGTCGTTCACACGCGGATATGCGCAACCTCACTGAAAGATCACGATATGTCCAAGCGATATGCTCGGCCCATCTCCAAGAACACCACTCCCCTCAAAGCAAACACCGGACCGAAGGAAGCGAGGAAATTCAGCGCGACGCGTTTTGTCATGGGGGCAACACTTGGCGCAATGCCCCTGATGATGGTGCAGGCCGGCCCCGCCGCCGCGCAGGATCTGACCAGCTTTGCGATCATCTCTGGCGCGACACTGACCAATACCGGTCCGACGACCATTGTCGGGAACATCGCCCTCAGCCCTGGAACGTCCTATACCGGTTCGGCAAGCGTGACGCAGACTGGCGAGGTCTTCGTGGCCGACGCCGTTGCTGCACGCCAGCAAGACAGGCTGACCACCCTTTATAACTTTCTTGCCGGTCGCTCGACCTCGTCAGGGGGCAACCTGACGGGACAGAACCTCGGCAACAGGACCTTGACCCCAGGCATCTACAACTTCGACACATCGGCATTTATTGCGGCAGGTGAAACCCTGACGCTGGACGCAGGCGGTGATCCCAATGCGGTGTTCATCTTCAATATCGGATCGACATTGACCGCAGAAGCAGGCGCGGGAGTGGTGCTGATCAATGATGCCCAAGGTGGCAATGTCTTCTACCGCGTCGGCAGCTCTGCCACACTGCATACCACGTCCCAAATGCAAGGTCAGATCGTGGCGCTGACAAGTATAACGATGAACACGGGCGCGTCCCTTGAGTGTGGTTCTGCCTATGCCCGCAATGGATCGGTGACGCTGGATACCAACACGATCCAGATCTGCACACTTGCTGCGCAAGGCTTTGGTGTTGTTGCTGTCGATCCGTTGCTAAGCGCCAACCAGAACGCCATTGCCGGAGCCTTGTCTGATTTTGTGATCAATGGCGGTGTGCTTCCCATCGAGTTCGCCATTCTCGCCGCGACGCAGTCGCCGACCGAACTGGCATCAAGCCTTTCGCAACTTTCAGGTGAGGTGGCCACAGGTGTGGCCCCCATGGGACTGCAAGCCATGGATGCCTTTCTGGATACTGCCCTGAGGTCTGGTCGCACCGGATTTATCAAGATGACGCCTGCGACAGAACCGGATGCCCCAATTGGCTTGGTTGGCAACGATGAGGCCTATGCCGGAAAATATGGCGGCAGCAAGTATGACACGGCGCGGTTGGCCTCGCGCGGCGATGCGGCGTCCGAGGGGATGGCCCTGTCATTTGCGGCAGCACAGCCCATGGAAACGCGGCCTTGGGATATCTGGGCCGCGGGCTATGGCTCACGCAATACGACGGACGGCGATTCCGGGCGCGGTTATCACGACCGAAGTTCAGACAATCGCGGTTTGGCCGCAGGTCTGAACTATGCGTTCAATGCCGCTACCGACGTCGGGGTTGCTGTCTCGTGGAATGAAGCGGATTTCTCACTCGTCGATGGGTTCGGATCCGGGACCAGCGATACGGTGTTTGTGGCCCTGCGCGGGCGGACCGTGTCTGAACGCGGGTATATCCAAGGGGCTTTGGCCTATGGTCAAAGCGATATCACCACCAACCGCACTCTGACCATCGCCGGGACGGATCGGCTGGCCGGAGAGACCTCCGCCCAGACAATGGCAGCCCATGTCGAAGCTGGCTATCACATGGGGATGTTCACGCCATTCGCCGGTTTGCGGGCGAAATCCATCACCACAGATGCCTATTCCGAGACGGCAACCTCCGGCACGGCCAGCTATGCAATGGATTTTGATCGAAACACCACGACCTCGCTGCGCACCGAACTTGGCGTTGCGATGCAGTGGCCGGCAGAGGGTATGCAGGGGGCACGTCCAACTTTTGGATTGCGCGCCGCCTGGGCGCATGAACTGGCCTCCAACGATGGCGGGCGGGCTTCCTATCAAATCATTCCCGGCCTCAGCATCCCCGTCTCTGGCGCCACGCGCGACCGCGACAGCCTTTTACTTGCGGCAAATGCGGGTTGGTCTGCGATGAATGGTCTCTATCTCGATGCCGGCCTGAACGCAGAATATTCCGCAAACACGCAGGATTACGGCGGATCGCTGACAGTGGGCTATCGCTGGTAGGCGCGTTTCAGAGCGCGACCCTTCAGGCGGATCATCTCCGGAGTGGCAGGGACATCGGCCTTGCCCCCGGAAGACCCGACAGACCCGGCAGGCTCTTGCCCTGCCGCGAAGGGCTGGTCATTTCGCTTCTGTTCAAAGCGCGCAAGGGTGCCATGGGCCGAATGCTGCATTCAACACAAGCGGCGTCACGGCCCGCCCTGTTTCTGGCGCGCCCAACCGGGGCGGGTGCGTTGCGCATCTGTGCGCCCTGATCACCCGAAATCGTTAATATTTCCTGAACGCCGTCACGCAACCCATTGAAAACATTGGGATGAAAAAATGTCCCACGATGGGACATCCCCGGATTACCCCCGAATGGCGATAAGGTGCGGATTGGCGCGGAGGTTGGATTGCTTATAGCTGGCCATCAGGTCGTTGAACTTGCCGCCCTGCACCGCGACGTGGTCGCGCAGGGTCGTCTCGGCTGCGGCGCTGTCGCCCGTCTCCAGCGCGGTCAGGATCTGGCGATGCTCGGTCAGCGACTGGATCATCCGCCCCCGCACCCGCAGCTGCATCCGCCGGAAGGGTTGCAGCCGCTTGTGCAGCCGCCGCGCCTCGCCGGCCAGAAAATCATTGCCCGAGGCGGTATAGATCAGCATGTGGAAATGCTCGTTCTCGCGGTAGTAGCCGTCAGTATCCCCCGCCTCCACCGCCGCTTCGCAGGCGATCACGGTGGCGCGGACCTGGGCCAGCACTTCGGGTGTGACCCGCCGCGCGGCCAGACGGCCGCAGACGGCCTCCAGCTCGGCCATGACCTCGAACATCTCGATCATCTCGTGAAAGGCAGGGTGGCGCACAAAGGCCCCGCGCCGCGGCAGGAGTTCGACCAGACCGGACGCCGCAAGCATCTGGAACGCCTCGCGCAAGGGGGTGCGGCTGACGTGGAAACGGTCCGCCAGCCGGTTCTCGTCCAGCCGTTCGCCATCGGCGAATTCGCCGGTCACGATCATCTGCTCCAGTGCTTCGCGCACGTTATCGGCCATACGGGTGTTCATGTGGGCCACAGTATCCCGCGGCCTGATATTGGGCAATCGAATTCTTGTATACAAAACGTTTGACATTGGATGCACGTCCGCGCAGGATCGGAACGATTGCGGGAGGGAGCCCGCAGCGCATCCATCTGGGAGGATACCATGACCATCAGAACTTTCGCCGCTGCTGCGGCTCTTGCCGTTTTCGGAATGGGCGTGACGGCGGCCAATGCCACCGAATTGCGTCTGTCGCATCAGTGGTCGACCGGCGATGTGCGCCACAAGGTTGCCGAGATGATCGCCACCGACGTCGCCGCCGCAGGCGTCGATCTGGACATCAAGATCTTTCCGTCCGAGTCGCTTCTGAAGGCGCGTGAGCAGTATAATCCGCTGTCGCGCGGGCAGATCGACATGATCGTCTATCCGCTGTCCTATTCGGGCGGGCAGCGCCCGGAATACAACCTGACCCTGATGCCGGGTCTGGTGAAGAACCACGACCATGCGGCGCGGCTGAACGAGAGCCCCTTCATGGAAGAGATCGAGAAGATCCTGGCCGAAGATGACATCATGGTGCTGGTCCATGGTTACCTGGCGGGTGGTTTTGCCAGCGTCGGCGAGTGCATCACCCGGCCCGAGCATGTGAACGGGCTGAGCACACGCGCGGCGGGCAAATCCTTTGAAGAGATGCTGGCAGCGGCCGGGGCCTCGATCTCGTCCATGGCGTCGTCCGAGATCTATAACGGGATGCAGACCGGTGTTCTTCAGGCGGTGAACACTTCGTCCTCGTCCTTTGCCTCGTTCCGTCTGCAGGAGCAGGTCAAGTGCTATACCCCGGCGGGCGATGTCGCGCTGTGGTTCATGTATCAGCCGGTGTTGATGAACAAGTCCACCTTCGACGGGCTTGAGGACGCGCAGAAAGAAGCGCTGCTGGCGGCGGCCGAAAAGGCGGAAGCCTGGTATCTGGAGGAAGCCAAGGCCGAGGACGCGGCATCCGTCGAGGTGTTCAAGGCGGCCGGTGTCGAGATTGCCGAGATGACGCAGGACGATTTCAACGCCTGGCTGGAACTGGCGAAAACCAGCTCCTACAAGTCCTTCGTTGACAGCGTGCCGAACGGTCAGGCGTTGCTGGACATGGCCCTTTCGGTCGAGTGATCCGGCACCTTTGAGACCATGACGGGCCGGGCAGTCCTGCGATTGCCCGGCCCCCCGCGAAACCCCAAGCATCGGAGCCTGTCCCATGGCAACCCTGCCCTCTGCCCGTGCCGCCAGCACTGGCGGCTACCTTGTCCTACGCCTGATCAAGGGCCTGTCCACAGTTTGCGGCTGGATCGCTGCGGTGATGATCCTCGCCTCGGTGCTGATCACCTGTCAGATGATCTTTGTCCGCTTCGTGATGCAGCAGTCCACCGTCTGGCAGACCGAGGCGGTGATCTACCTGATGATCGGTGCCACGCTTCTGGGACTGCCTTATGTGCAGAGCCTGCGCGGCCATGTGAACGTGGACCTGATCCCGATTTTGGTGAAGGGCCGCGCGCGCAAGATCCTGGCGGGGGTGGTGTTGCTGATGACCATGGCCGTGGTCAGCGTGATCCTGTTCTATTCCTATGAGAACTGGCATTTCGCATGGGAGCGGGGCTGGCGGTCGGAAACCGTCTGGGCACCCAAGCTGTGGATTCCCTATCTGGCGCTGCCGCTGGGCTTTGGCCTGTATCTGCTGCAACTGGCTGCCGATTTCGTGGCGCTGGTGCTGGGCGTGGATCGCCCCTTTGGTCTGGAGGATAACTGATGGATCCGCTTTCGCTTGGCCTTCTGGTCGCATTGATGACCATTGTGGTGCTGTTTTCGGGCGTGTCCGTCGCCTCGGGGCTGCTGATCGTTTCCGCCGGGTTCCTGCTGGTCTTTGACGGCATGCGGTCGCTGGAACTGATGCCCGAGATTTTCTTCGGCAAGCTCAACTCATTCGCGCTGTTGTCCATTCCGATGTTCATCATCATGGGGGCGGCGATTTCATCGACACGGGCGGGGGCCGATCTGTATGAGGCGCTGGAGCGCTGGCTGACCCGCGTGCCGGGCGGTCTGGTGATGTCGAACCTTGGGGCTTGCGCGCTGTTTTCGGCCATGTCCGGGTCAAGTCCCGCGACCTGTGCCGCCATCGGCAAGATGGGCATCCCCGAGATGCGCAAGCGCGGCTATCCCGATGAGGTGGCCGCAGGGTCCATCGCGGCAGGCGGCACGCTGGGTATCCTGATCCCGCCGTCGGTGACGATGATCGTTTACGGGATCGCGACCGAGACATCCATCGGGCGGTTGTTTCTGGCAGGCGTCGTGCCGGGACTGATGCTGGTGGGCCTGTTCATGGCGTGGTCGATCTATCACACCTGGCGGCATGGTTCGGCCGAGGTTCTGGCGCAGCGGACCTATACGCTGAAGCAGAAGCTGGAGATCCTGCCGCGCGTGATCCCCTTCATCATCATCATCTTCGGCGTGCTCTATGCCATGTATGGTGGCATCGCCACGCCGTCCGAAACGGCGGCGGTGGGCGCGCTGTTGTGTCTGGTGATCGCGATGGTGATTTACCGGCTGTGGTCGCCCAAGGCGCTGTGGACCATCCTGTCCGACAGCACGCGGGAATCCGTGATGATCCTGTTCATCATCGGGGCGGCGGGTGTGTTCAGCTACATGCTGTCCTCGCTCTATATCACACAGTCGATTGCCGCGTGGATCTCGGATCTGGACGTGAACCGCTGGGTGCTGATGGGGATCGTCAACGTGTTCCTGCTGGTGGCCGGCTTCTTCCTGCCGCCCGTGGCGGTGATCCTGATGGCGGCCCCGATCCTGTTGCCGATCATCCTTGCGGCCGAGTTCGACCCCTATTGGTTTGCCGTGATCCTGACCATCAACATGGAGATCGGTTTGATATCGCCACCCGTGGGGTTGAACCTCTATGTGATCAACTCCATCGCGCCGGATATTCCGCTCAAGAAAATTCTGGTGGGCTCGCTGCCCTATGTGGGCTGCATGGTTCTGGCGATCGTGATCCTGTGCTTCTTTCCGGGGATCGTGACATGGCTGCCTGATCTGGTGATGGGGCCGGTCTGATGGCACGCGGTTGGGATCTGGGCGGCTGGGCGCTGGGTGATCTGCTGACCACCCTGTTCGAGCGGCGGCGTGCGGGCGATGTGACCGCCAGCGGCAAGCCGCTGCCCACGCTGTGCCGGGCGCTGCTGTCCGGGCAGGGCGAGGTGTCGGGCATGAAGCGCGCGGCCGAGGTGCTGATGCGCTATCGCACGGCCACTCCCGAGGAGAAGGTGGCCTTCTTCCGGTTTCTGGCCGATGAGATGGACCTTGATCCTGCGGCGGTCAGCGCGGCGGCGCTGGCCTATGCGGATTCACCGGATGCCAAGCATATGGCGGCACTGCTGGAGGCGGCCGAGCCGCCCCGGCAGGAACTGCTGCGGCGCCTCAATCAGGCGCCGGACGGGACGGCGGATCTGGTGGCAATGCGGGTTGATCTGATGGCAGCGGCCAAGGACGCGCCGGATCTGGCCCGTGTGGATCTGGATTTCAGGCATCTGTTCGCCTCGTGGTTCAACCGGGGTTTTCTGGTGCTGCGGCGGATCGGATGGGAAAGCCCGGCGAATATCCTTGAAAAGATCATTGCCTATGAGGCCGTGCACGAGATCCACAGTTGGGACGATCTGCGGCGCAGGCTGGAGCCGCCGGACCGGCGGTGTTTCGCGTTTTTCCATCCGGCCATGCCGGATGATCCGCTGATCTTTGTCGAGGTGGCGCTGACGCGGGGGATACCCGGTGCGATTGGCCCGCTGCTGGCCGAGGATCGCCGCCCCTTGGGGCCGGGAGAGGTGGATACGGCTGTGTTCTACTCCATCTCAAACTGTCAGGCGGGGTTGCGGGGTATTTCCTTTGGCAATTCGCTGATCAAACAGGTGGTGGATGTGCTGGGGCGCGAGGTGGCGGGGCTCAAGACATTTGTGACGCTCTCGCCCATTCCCGGCCTGTCCCGCTGGGTCGAGACGCAGGATGACGCCGCGCGCGACATGCTGGCCGCAGACCCGGCCACGCTGGATGCGGAAGCGCTGCGCAGGTTGGCCGCCCGTTACCTGCTGGAGGCCAAGGCCAAGGACGGCGCGCCGCTGGACCCGGTGGCGCGGTTCCATCTGGGCAACGGTGCCGAGGTGCACGAGATCCATGCGGCCGCAGATCTGTCGCCCAAGGGGCGGCAGCAATCCTGCGGTGCGATGGTGAATTATCTTTACGATCCGGCGCGGGTGGAACAAAACCACGAAGCATTCGCCACCCATCAGACCATTGCCGCCACGCGCGGGGTCAAGGCTCTGGCGGCGGCTGTGAAAGACCGGAAGGACAAAGGACGGAAAGACCCATGACCAACCTGCTGTATGATGCCTTTTTTGCCCCGCAGTCCGGGCGCGACCGTGCCTTTCTGATCCTGCCCGACGGCACCGAGATCAGCGGCGATGCCTTTTTGCGCATGGTTCACCGTGTGGCGCATGCTCTGGTGGCCAGCGGTGTGCAGCCCGGCGACCGGATTGCGGTGCAGATCGAGAAATCGCCGATGGCGCTGGCCATCTATGGCGGTGCGGTGGCGGCAGGAGCGATCTTTCTGCCGCTGAACACGGCCTATACGGCGGCCGAGATAGACTATTTCGTGGGCAATGCCACGCCCAAGCTGTTGCTGGCCGATGGCCGCAAGGCCGAGGCGCTGACACCTGTGGCGCAGGCGCATGGCGCGGCGCTGATGGTCGTGAATGCGGACGGGTCGGGCAGCTTTGCCGATCTGGCAGCAACGCAATCCGAAGACTTCACACCCGTGGAACGCGGCGCGGATGATCTGGCGGCGTTTCTGTATACCTCGGGCACGACGGGGCGGTCCAAGGGGGCGATGCTGACGCATGGCAACCTGTTGTCCAACGCCAAGGTGCTGACGGCGGAATGGCGGTTTACGGATGCAGATGTGCTGCTGCATGCGCTGCCGATTTTCCATACGCATGGGTTGTTCGTGGCGACCAATGTGTCGCTGATGGCGGGTGGGGCGATGATCTTTCTGCCCGGCCTGAACATGGACGAGATGATCCGCCTGATGCCGCGTGCAACCACGATGATGGGGGTCCCGACCTTCTATACCCGTCTGCTGGATGATGCGCGTTTCACCGCTGATCTGACCGCGCATATGCGGCTGTTCGTGTCAGGCTCGGCCCCGCTGCTGGCGGAAACCCATGTGCAGTTCGAGGACCGCACAGGCCACCGCATTCTTGAGCGTTATGGGATGACGGAAACCAATATGAATACCTCGAACCCCTACGAGGGCGACCGGCGCGCGGGCACTGTGGGCCTGCCCCTGCCGGGGGTCGAGGTGGTGGTGACCGATCCCACGACGGGCGAGGTTCTGCCGCAGGGCGAGGTCGGCATGATCGAGGTGCGGGGGCCGAATGTCTTCAAGGGCTATTGGCAGATGCCGGAAAAGACGCGGGAAGAGCTGCGCGATACCGGGTTTTTCATCACCGGCGATCTAGGGCAGTTCGATCCGGATGGCTATCTGTCCATCGTGGGGCGGCAGAAGGATCTGATCATCACGGGCGGCTTCAACGTCTATCCCAAGGAGGTGGAGCTGATCCTTGACGAGCAACCCGGTGTGCTGGAAAGCGCAGTGGTGGGCGTGCCGCATCCCGATTTCGGCGAGGCGGTGCTGGGCGTGATCGTGGCCGAGCCGGGGCAGTCGCCGGATTTGCAGGCGATTGATCAGGTGTTGCGCGGGTCGCTGGCGCGTTTCAAACAGCCGAAAGCGTTGAAGATCGTGGCGGCACTGCCGCGCAACACGATGGGCAAGGTGCAGAAGAACGAATTGCGCAATCAGTTCGGCGATTTGTTCAAGTAGAGCAGGATCAGGCGGCGGGATGATCCGCCGCCGCACGCATCAGGGCCGCCGCAATCAGGGCGGGCACCTCGGGGTGCTGGCCAATGGGGGGCAGGATCGGGCCTTGGAAGCCTGCCTCTTCCAGCGCTTCGGGGATGTCGCCGACGACATGGCCTGCTTCCAATGCGAAAAAGGGCAGGCAAATGCCGGCGCCCAGAGCGCGGGCCTGATCGGCCAGAAAGGGCGCTTCCTCGACAAATCCCGCCAAGATGCGGTTGAAGCCGGTCAACGGGCCCAAGGCCGCGACCATGGCATGGGTGCTGTCAGCCGAGGTGCGCGAGACTTTGCTGCCATGGGCCGCGACCAGCAGCTTGGTGTCTTCGGGTCTGCCCTCAGCCGCGGCGAGGGCTACGCGGGCCATCAGATCGGGCAGGGCCGGGTCCACGCCGAAGGGGGCGGTTTGCCGGGCGTTCGTCGCGCCAGCCTCTGTCAGGCGGCGCGGCAGCAGGGTGCCGGTGAAGAAACCTTCGGCCATGAAGAACGGATAGATCAGCGGATCGGTCAGGCCGTGGAGAGCGGCTTCAAGCGCGCCGTCCGCGGCAAGCGTCGCGCCACGGACGCGCCAGCCTGCGGGCAGATGCGGGGCCGTGGCGGCGGCAAGCGCTTGCAGCACCTCCTCCTGCGGGGCGGGATCGGCGGGCGCGCCATGCGCCACGATCAACGCGTCGCGTGGAGGCGGGGCGCTTGGCTGATCGGTCATGCGCCGGGGGTGCTTTCGCCTTCGGCGATGCGGCGGGCGTCGTCGCTTTCATAGCCTGCCCAAGGGCGATCCCCCACGGGAGGCGGCACATCGGCGCGGTTCACATTGGTATGAAGATTCGCCTTGGCCAGAAAATGCGCGGTGATCGGAGCGGTCAGGAACAGGAACAACGTGATCATCAGCTCGTGAAAGCTGATCTGCCCCTTGGCGAAGATGAAATAGAGCATCGAGGCGATCAGCACGCCTCCGACGCCCAATGTCGTCGCCTTGGTCGGTGCATGCAGCCGCGTCATCGGATCGGGCAGCTTGAGCAGGCCGAACGACCCGACAAGGCCGAAGATGCCCGCGACGACCAGAAAGACCGAGACAGTGATTTCCTGCCAGAGTGCCATGTCCAGACCCATTGCCATATCCCCCGTCATTCGATGATGTTGCCGCGCAGCATGAAGCGCGCATAGGCCACGGTCGAAATGAAGCCGACCATGGCGATCAGGATCGAGGCTTCGAAATAGACTGCCGTGCCCTCGATGATGCCATAAAGGACGAGGATGGCGATGAAGTTGATCACCATCGTGTCCAGCGCCAGGATGCGGTCGGGCACGCCCGGTGCGTTGACGACGCGCCAGAGGTTCATCAGCAGGCCAAGGGCGAAACAGCCGGTCGTAAAGATCAGGGCATAGGTGAGGATCATTCGAAAATCTCCTTCAGGCGTCGCTCGTAGCGCTGCTTGATGTCGGCCACGACTGCATCCGGATCGGGCGCGTTCAGGCAATGCACCAGAAGGCTGCGGCCATCGGCGGCGACGTCGCTGCTGACGGTGCCGGGTGTCATGGTGATGGTGCCCGCCAGCACGGTAATCGCCTCGGGGGTGCGCAGGTCCAGCGGGATGGTGATCCAGGTGGGGTGCATCGATGCATTGCGGGTGAAGAGGATGGTCTTGGCAACCACGATATTGGCCACGACGATGTCCCAGAGCACGATCAGGATGAACTCGACGATCATCATCGGGCTTTTGAGGCGCGGGCGGTCGGGCCAATAAGGAGCGGTCAACAGGGGGATCACGATGCCAAGGATCAGGCCGAACACAAGGGTGCCCAGCGAGACGTAATTGACCAGCATCTGCCAGACGATGACCAGTGTCAGGGTCAGCAGGGGATGGGGAAAGATACGGGCGATCATTCGGTCTTCTCCTGCTGGCTGTCGGTGGTGCTTTCGGCGTCGGCCTTGTCCGCGCTGCCTTCGGTGTTGCCGTAATAGGCCAGAGGCTTGCCCGCGGCATTCGCCGCCTCGGCCTCCTGCGCGCGGGGGGTGTCCATCACGGCGTCGATATAGGCTTGCTTGTCAAAGACCTGTTCCGAGGTGTCGGACAGGAAGGCGGTGACGGGGCCCGCAAAGACGGTCAGCGCCACGATGCCCGCGATCAGACCGCCTGTCGCCACAAAGGGCAGGGCGGCAACGGGCGCGGCGGGGGACGCCGCCTCGGGCGCGGGTTCGACCTTCCAGAAGACCATGCTGCCCGCGCGGGCAAAGCCCACCACGGCGACCAGCGAGGTGACAAGGATCGTCGCCCAGATCAGCCAGACCAGATCATGTCCGCGCAGCGCGTCCAGAACCAGCAGCTTTCCCAGAAAGCCCGAGAGTGGCGGCATGCCCGCCGTGGCGATGGCGGCGGCGAAGAAATAGGCCGCGATCAGTCCGTTCTGCGCAATCACGGCGCGCGGAGCGATGGCGTCATCCTCGGCCTGCCGCCGCGCGCGGACCATGTCCACCACCAGAAACAGGGCGGCCCCCGCCAGCGTCGAATGGATCATGTAATAGAGCGCCGCCGTGGTGGCCTGCGGGGTGAAGGGCGCGATGGCGATCAGCAGCGTGCCCATCGAGCCGATGGCGGCAAAGGCGGCCAGACGGCCCAGATGGGTGGCCCCCAGCACGCCCAGCATCCCGATGGCCAGCGTCACCAGTGCCGCGGGCATTAGCCACGGGCCGATGATGTCGGCGGTGGCCGCAACTTCGGGGCCGAAGACCAGCGTGTAGATGCGGATGATCGCATAGGCGCCGATCTTGGTCATCACCGCGAAAAGGGCGGCGACGGGCGCGGGTGCCTCGGCATAGGTGGCGGGCAGCCAGAAATGCAGGGGGATCAGTGCGGCCTTGACCGCAAAGACCAGCAGCAGCAGGATTGCGGCAACCCGGATCATCGCGGTGTCATCCGCAGGCAGTTCGGCCACGCGCAGGGCCAGATCGGCCATGTTCAGCGTGCCTGTCACCGCATAGATCGTGCCCAGCGCGAACAGGAACAGGGTCGAACCGAGCAGGTTGTAGACTACATACTGCACGCCCGCGCGCAGGCGCACCGCGCCGCCGCCGTGGATCATCAGACCGTAGGAGGCGATGAGAAGCACCTCGAAGAAGACGAACAGGTTGAACACGTCGCCGGTCAGGAAGGCCCCGAAGATACCCATCAGTTGAAACTGGAAGAGCGCATGGAAGTGGTTGCCGCGTTTGTCCCAGCCCGAGCCGATGGCATAGAGAACGACCGCCACGCCCAGCAGCGCGGTCAGGGTCACCATGGTGGCTGTCAGCCGGTCCAGCACCAGCACGATGCCGAAGGGGGCGGGCCAGTTGCCCAGTTCATAGACACCGATCTGGCCGCTCATGCTCTGGACCAGAAGGCCGATGGCGATTCCGGCCAGTGCCACGGTTGAGGCGACCGAGAACACACGCTGCAAGGCCACCTGATAGCGGGCGGCAAGGATGATGACCGCGCCGACAAGGGGCGGCAGCAGGACGGGGGCGATGATCCAGTGGTTCATTTGCCCGACTCCTCAGCCTGATCGCCGGTCCGGGCCAGGTCGATATGATCGGTTCTGGCCGAGAGGAAGGCCCCCAGCCCCATGAGCACCACAACCGCCGTCATCCCGAACGAGATCACGATAGCGGTCAGGACAAGCGCCTGCGGCAGCGGGTCGGTATAGGTGGGCGTCTGGTTCAGCAGGACCGGCGGCAGGTTGATGGCCACCCGTCCCGAAGCGAACAGGAACAGGTTCACCGCATAGGTCAGCATCGAGATGCCAAGGATCACCGGAAAAGTGCGCTGACGCAGCAGCAGATAGATCCCCGCTGCGGTCATCACGCCGATGGCTGTTGCAAGAAGGTATTCCATTACGCGTCCTTCGCCTCCTGCGGCAGATCCCGCGAGGGGTCGATATCCATGGGATAGGGGCTGGGCCGATCGCCGGCCCGGTGGGCAAAGCGGGACAGGCTTTCCAGTGCCAGCATCACGGCACCCACGACGCAGAGGAAAACGCCCACGTCAAAGGCCATGGCCGTGGCCAGCTCGAACTCGCCCATCGGCGGGATCTGGAAATAGCCGTAGTTGCTGGTCAGGAAGGGCCGGTCCGCGAACCACGAGCCGATCCCGGTGAAGGCGGCGGCAAAGATCCCCAGCGCGATGATCATGTGATAGGGATAGCGCTTACGCGCGGCCGCCCATTCAAAGCCACTGGCCATGTATTGCATGACCAGAGCGATGGCCACGATCAGGCCCGCGATGAAGCCGCCGCCCGGTTCGTTATGGCCGCGCAGGAAGATGAAGACACCGACCATCACGGCGATGGGCATCATCACGCGCGTGGCGACGACCATCATCAGCGGATGGCGGTCTCCGGCCTCGTTCGGGTTGATCGGGCGTTGCTTGAGTCTGGCACCGACGGGCCCGTTCAGGACGGATTCGGTCATGGCGAAAATCACGAGGGCCGCGATGCCCAGCACGATGATCTCGCCAAAGGTATCGAAGCCGCGGAAGTCCACAAGGATCACGTTCACCACATTGGTGCCGCCGCCACCCGGTTTCGAATTGGCAAGGTGGAAGGCCGAGATGCTCTCTTGCGAGAAGTCGGACAGAAGCACCGCAAGTGCAAGCCCACCGACGGCCAGCCCGCCCAACACCGCGATGATGCCATCCCGCAGGCGACGGCCACTTCCGCTTTCGTTGGGCGTGGTCTTGGGCAGGAAGTTCAGGGCCAGAAGCAGCAGGATGATGCTGACCACCTCAACCGAGAACTGTGTCAGTGCAAGGTCCGGGGCGGACAGATAGGCGAAGGCAACCGAGACGATCAGACCCACGATCCCCATCAGGACCAGCGCCAGCAGGCGGTTGCGGTGGAACGCCACCATGCAGCCCGAGGCCACGACCAGCAGGAACCACCCGATCAGCGGGACCGGCCCGATGGCCATCACCTCGCGCGCGGGGGCGGGGGCCGTGCCGCTGAACCATGCGGTCGTGCCTGCTACGATCACGGCAAGGGTGAAGACCGCCGCATAGCGGGTCATGGCTCCGTTGTGCAGACCGTCGGTCAGGGCATTGGCCGCGCGGGTGATGGCACCCAGCAGCGCGTCGAAAATCGCCTTGGCCTCGGGACGGGGCGCGCGGATCCATGCGGCATCCAGCGGGCGGTGCAGGGCCAGAAGGATCAGGCCGCCCACGACCGCTGCGATGGACAGGAACAGGGCGGTGTTCACCCCGTGCCAGATCTTGAGCGAGTAATAGGGCAGTTCGCCGCCGATCACCGCGCTGGAAGCTGTGGCGACAAGCGGGCCGACCATCAGCGCGGGCATGATCCCGATCAGGATCACCAGCGTGGCCAGCAGCGCGGGCGAAGCCCACATGCCGAAGCCCGGATCATGCGGCTTGGCGGGATAATCGTCGCGCTTGGGGCCAAGGAAGGTGTGAACGATCAGCCGGAAGGAATAGGCGACCGAGAAAAGCGCGCCCAAGGTGGCCAATGCCGGGATGATCCAAGGATTGCCCTGCCAGACGGTGTTGGAGGCGGCGTCGAGCATCATTTCCTTGGATAGGAACCCGTTGAAAAGCGGGATGCCCGCCATGGACAGACCTGCCACGGTGGCGATGGTGAATGTCACCGGCATCAGGTGGCGCAGCCCGCCCAGACGTTTGATGTCGCGTGTATGGGCCTCGTGATCGACGATGCCCGCGCTCATGAACAAAGCTGCCTTGAAGGTGGCGTGGTTGATGATGTGGAACACCGCGACCACGGCGGCGAAGGGCGTGCCGAAGCCCAGAAGCATCGTGATCAGGCCCAGATGTGACACGGTGGAAAAGGCCAGAAGGGCCTTGAGGTCATCCTTGAACAGCGCAATCACCGCGCCCAGCACCATCGTGATCAGGCCCGTTGTGGCGACGATGTAGAACCATTCCGGCGTGCCCGCCAGCACCGGCCAGAGGCGGGCCATCAGGAACAGACCCGCTTTCACCATCGTGGCCGAGTGGAGATATGCCGACACGGGCGTGGGCGCTGCCATGGCGTGGGGCAACCAGAAATGGAAGGGGAACTGCGCCGATTTGGTGAAACAACCCAGCAGGATCAGGATGAGCGCGGGCAGATAGAGGGGGCTTGCCTGAATGATGTCCTTGTTTTCAAGGATCACGGTCAGGTCATAACTGCCCACGATATTGCCAAGGATCAGCATGCCCCCGATCAGGGCCAGTCCGCCCATGCCGGTGACAGCCAGCGCCATGCGCGCGCCCTGACGGCCTTCGGGCAGGTGTTTCCAATAGCCGATCAGCAGGAAGGACGAGAGCGAGGTCAGCTCCCAGAAGATCAGCAACAGCAGGACGTTGTCCGACAGCACGATGCCCACCATCGCGCCCTGGAACAGCAGCAGATAGGTGTAGAACTGCCCCATCGGATCGTTCCGCGACAGGTAGAAGCGCGCGTAGATTATGATCAAGAGGCCGATCCCAAGGATCAGGCCGGCAAACAGCAGGCCCAGACCGTCGAGGAAGAAATTCGCGTTCAGGCCCAGCATGGGGATCCAGTCCAGGCGATACTGGATCACCTCGCCGCGCATGACGGCGGGGGCGTGGACCAGCAGGCCGATCAACGCAGTCAGTGTGACAAGGGCCGTGGTCCAGGCGCAGGCGTTGCGTCCCGCGCGGATCATCAGTCCCGGCAGAAGCGCACCCAGAAACGGAAGGGCAGCGATGAGAATCAGAGACACGAAATGGGGCTCCTTGGTCAGACTGTCATACCGTGGACGGCAAACGGGTTGCGCCGTTTTAAAGAGGTTGAAACCCTGTGTGCAACACGGTTTCGACCTGACCGGTCCAAGGAGCCCCCCAAACCGGATCGTTTCACTTCAAAAACTGGCACCAGATGCGCGCACGGCCCTATTTGGGGCCGCTTCCTGCCGGAACAATAGCTTGTCGTTCGAATTTCGTCCGGTTTTTCCGAAGATGACGCTGCGTCAACTTGTGGCGCTGATCAGCTATTCTCCTTAGCGCACGGTCAGGACGGGAATCGTCGCGTTGCGTACCACCTTGCCACTGTTCGATCCGATCAGCAGCGTGCGCAGATCGTCGGGGTGATGCGCGGCGATGACGATCAGGTCCGCCCCGATCGTCTTGGCGGCTTTCAGGATGTGCTCGGCGACATGCCCATGCCCGACATGCGTCTTGACCCGCATGTTGCCCGGTAGGTGTTCAGAAGCAAAGGCATTGAGGCGCGATTTCATGTTCTGGAGGGATTTCTCCTCGAAATCGCGCGGCAAGGACTGCGCCACCCATGCGGAACCGATATCATGGACGATGCCAAGGATATGCAGCGTGCCCTCGGTCCCGGTCAGCTCCACCGCCATCGGCAGGGCCTTTTCCCAGGATTCGGGGTGTTCGATGTCGATGGGCATGAGAATGTTGCGGAACATCTGCGGTCTCCCTCAGGCGGTGGCTGGGGCGTGGGCGATACGCCGGCGCTGCATCAGAACGATCCCGCCCAGAACAAGGAAGGCCGGCAGGAACATCCAGTATTTCGACGGCTGCGGCAGTGGGGCCAGAACCTGCGTGATCGTCTGATCCCAGTCGAAGCCCGCTTGCTGCGCGGGGCTGCCGAATGTGGCATTGTCAACGATCACCGTGTCGCCCTGCGTGATCAGTTCCAGACCCGACGCGAAAAGACGGTCCTCGGGGGTGTCACCCTCGCCCACGGGAAGTAGGGCTACGAAACTGATTGGGTCGCCCACGTCGTTCATGCCGTCCACACGCAGCCGCAGCAGCTCGCCAGGTGGGGTGGACATCACGGCGGTGTCGATCTGTGCCGGGGGTAGGATTTCATAGGGTGGCGAGATCATGTCCATCCAGAAGCCCGGCCGGAAGAAGGTGAAGGCGACCAGAAGCAGAAGCACCGTTTCGTGGATGCGATTGCGGGTCAGGAACCAGCCCTGCGTTGCGGCGGCGAACAGCAGCATGGCGACCGTGGCCACCACAAAGACCAGGATCCCTTGCGCCCATGTCACGTTGATCAGCAACAGATCGGTGTTGAAGATGAACAGGAAGGGCAGCGCCGCCGTCCGCAGCGAGTAGAAGAAGGCCACCACACCGGTCTTGATCGGATCTCCGCCCGATACGGCGGCAGCGGCAAAGCTGGCCAGACCCACCGGCGGGGTCACGTCGGCCATGATCCCGAAATAGAAGACGAACAGATGCACCGCAATCAGCGGCACGATCAGCCCGTTCTGCTGGCCCAGGGTCACGATCACTGGCGCAAGCAGGGCCGAGACCACGATATAGTTGGCCGTTGTCGGCAGACCCATGCCAAGGATCAGCGACAGCACCGCCGTCAGCAGCAGGATCGCCATGATGTGACCGCCCGACAGCACCTCGACCACATCGGCAAGGGAAGAGCCGACACCCGTCTGGCTGACCGCGCCCACGATGATGCCCGCCGTTGCCGTCGCGATGCCGATGCCGATCATGTTGCGCGCACCCGCGACCAGTCCTTCGATCAGGTCGATGAACCCGGCGCGGAACGCCATGGCCAATTCGCCTTCACGGCGCAGGATCGCCATGATCGGGCGCTGTGTCAGCAGGATGAAGATCATGAAGGCCGCCGCCCAGAAGGCCGACAGGCCGGGGCTGAGGCGGTCCACCATCAGCGACCAGACCAGCACCACCACGGGCAGCAGGAAATGCAGACCCGAGCGGATTGTGGGACCGGGCAGGGGCAGCGATGTCACCGGCGCGTTGGGGTCCTCCATCTTGAGCGGGGCTTCGTTCGCGGCGACGCGCAGCAGCGCCACATAGACCACGATCAGCAGGGCAAAGACGATCCAGCCTGCTGCATCACCGAAGGTGGGTCTGATCCAGCCCATGCCGTAATAGACAGCAAAGCTGAGCGCGCAGATCACCGCGATGGTGAAGGCGATGCCGATCAGCCGCTGCACGATGGGCTTGGGCGTATAGGCACGCGGCAGACCTTCCATGCCCGCCTTCATCGCCTCCAGATGCACGATATAGACCAGCGCGATATAGCTGATGACCGCAGGCAGGAAGGCATGCTTGACCACGTCGAAATAGGGGATGCCCACATATTCGACCATCAGGAAGGCGGCAGCCCCCATGACGGGGGGCATGATCTGGCCGTTGACCGATGATGCCACCTCGACCGCGCCCGCTTTTTCCGAGGAAAAGCCCACGCGCTTCATCAGCGGGATGGTGAAGGTGCCGGTCGTGACCACGTTCGCGATGGAAGACCCCGAAATGAGGCCGGTCATGGCTGACGAGACCACGGCCGCCTTGGCCGGTCCGCCCCGCATGTGACCCATCAGGCTGAACGCGACCTGGATGAAGTAATTGCCCGCGCCAGCCTTGTCCAACAGCGAGCCGAAAAGGACGAAGAGAAACACGAACGAGGTCGAGACGCCAAGAGCTATGCCGAACACGCCCTGGGTGGTGATCCACTGGTGATTGACCACCTCGGACAGCGAATTGCCCTTGTGGGCGATGATCGAGGGCATCATCGGACCAAGGAAGGTGTAGATCAGAAAGACGCTGGCCACGATCATCAGCGCGGGTCCCAAGGCGCGGCGGGTGGCCTCGAGCAGGATCAGGATGCCGATGACGGCCACGACGAAATCCTGAACGATTGGAGCCCCGACGCGGCGGCCGATTTCGTCATAATAGAAGTAGATATAGAGCGCGGCTGCGGCCCCAAGGATCGCCAGCGCCCATTCCCAGACAGGTACACGGTTGCGCGGCGACCCCAGCAGGACCATTCCCACCATTGCGGCACCAGCCAGCGGAATCCACCAGATCGGATCACCTTCGCGGCTGCCATAGATGAAAAGAGCCGAGAGGATCACAGGCACCGCGATGGCCAGGCCGGTCTGGAAGGTGCCGCGCGCAGCGGGATAGGCGGCAAAGGCCAGAAACAGTGCGAAGGCCAGATGGAACGAGCGTGCCTCGGTGTCATTGAAGACGCCAAAGCCCACCATGAAAGGCAGGGGCGAGGCGATCCAGAGTTGGAACAGCGACCATACAAGCGCCACCAGCAGGATGAACAGACCCACCGGGCCGGACGGCGTGCGTCCGCCGGTATCGGCAGCGGCCACAAGGGCATCAAGCTCTTCCTGGCTCAGCCCTTCAGTGGCGTTCTGTGCTGCGGTTGAGGCGGAGGCGCGGTTCGGATCGTCGCTCATCGGTCATGTCCCTGTCGGAAGTTGCCTTTACGCCTGCCTCATATGGGCAGGTTGCAGGCAGGCCCGCGCAGCGATGCGGGCCTGCCCGGAGTCAGGACGCCATGGCGCTTACTGGATCCAGCCGCGCTCGCGATAGTACTTCTCGGCACCCGGATGCAGCGGGGCGCTGTTGCCGTTCGCAATCATCTCTTCCTCGGTCAGATTGGCGAAGGCGGGGTGCAGACCCTTGAAGCGGTCGAAGTTGTCGAACACCGCCTTCACGACGGTGTAGACCACCTCGTCATCCACATCGGCCGAGGTCACGAAAGTGGCCTTGACGCCGAAGGTCGTGGTCTCGTTGTCGTTGCCTGCATACATCCCGCCGGGGATCGTGGCCTTGGCATAGTAGGGATTGTCCGCGATCAGCGCCTCGATTTCCGGTCCGGTGAGATTGACCAGCCGCGAGTCGACGGTCGAGGTCGCCTCCTGGATCGAGCCGTTGGGGTGGCCCACGGTATAGACGATGGCATCGACCTTGTTGTCACCCAGGGCCGCCGCCTGTTCCGACGGCTGAAGCTCGGACGCCATGGCGAAATCGTCGATGGACCAACCCAATGCGTTCAGCACCACGTCCATCGTGGCGCGCTGGCCAGAGCCGGGGTTGCCGACGTTGACGCGCTTGCCCTTGAGATCGGCGAAATCGGTGATCCCCGCATCGGCGCGTGCCAGCACGGTAAAGGGTTCGCCATGCACGGAAAAGACCGCGCGGAGTTTGTCGAACTTGTCACCTTCGTATTCGGAGGTGCCGTTATAGGCATGGAACTGCCAGTCCGACTGGGCGACGCCCATGTCCATGTCGCCGGCCTTGATTGCATTGATGTTCGCGATGGAACCGCCGGTCGAAGGCGCCGTGCAGCGCAGGTTGTGATCAGCGGTGCCACGGTTGACCAGACGGCAGATCGACTGGCCGACGACGTAGTAGACGCCGGTCTGGCCACCTGTGCCGATGGTGATGAATTGTTCCTGTGCGGTGGCCATCTGCGCGCTGAGCGCGACGACCGCAGTCAGGGATGCGGCTTTGAGCATTTTCATTGGTGGTCTCCCTTTTTTCAAAGCTCGTGTGTCGAGAGACGTCTTGCCTTTGGATGCCTGCCTCAGGGTTTTAATTGGCAACCCAAGATTATCTTTTGATAACAACCCTAGCGGCATTTTTCCAAAGTGCAACGCAGGAACAGCGTGGCGCATGGGTAAATGCCCGTGCGATATCGTGTAAGATAATGATTTATATTAATAAAAATACGGGATTAGGCCGCCAAGACACAATCCAGCGCAATAGACAGTTTCTCGGTCAATTCGTCCAATTGTGCATCCTCGATAATGAAGGGCGGGGCGAGCAGCACATGGTCGCCCTGTCGTCCGTCAATCGTGCCCTGCATTGGATAGCAGATGAGACCCGCATCGAAGGCCGCTTTCTTGAGTTTGCCTGCGATGCCGCGCGCCGGATCGAAGGGGGCTTTCGTCTCACGATCCGCCACCAGTTCGATGCCGCGGAACAGGCCGCGGCCGCGGATGTCACCCACATGCGGGTGCTGCCCGAAGCGCGCTTCCAGCCGTGCGGCCAGCTTGTCGCCCTGTGCCCTGACGCGCGGGATCAGGCCACGGTCAAGGATGGAGGACACGACCGCCAACCCCGCCGCCGCTGCGGTGGGATGGCCGATATAGGTGTGCCCATGCTGGAAGAAGCCGCTGCCTGCCGCGATGGTGTCATAGATCTCGGCGCTGCACAGCATGGCACCGATGGGCTGGTAGCCCGCGCCCAGACCTTTGGCGATGCAGATGATATCGGGGGCGATGCCGTCCTCCTCGCAGGCGAAAAGATGGCCGGTGCGACCCATGCTGCACATCACCTCGTCCAGGATCAGCAGGATGCCGTATTTGTCGCAAATCTGACGGATGCGTTTGAAATAACCGGGGGCGGGGGGCAGCGCGCCTGCGGTGGCGCCCACGACAGGTTCGGCCATGAAGGCCATGACGGTGTCGGGACCGACGCGGAGCAACTCGTCCTCCAGCGCGTTGGCGGCGCGCAGGGCGTAATCCTCGCGGCTTTCTCCGTCGTGGCGGAGGCGGTAGTCGTAGCAGGGCGGGATATGGCTGACGTCCAGCAACAGGGGGCCGAACTGCGCGCGGCGCCATGCGTTGCCGCCTGCGGACAGGGCACCGATGGTGTTGCCGTGATAGCTTTGCTGCCGGGCAATCAGGCGGCCGCGCTGGGGCTGGCCTTTCTCGACCCAGTATTGCCGGGCGAGTTTGATCGCGGCCTCGGTCGCTTCGGAGCCGCCGGAGACCAGATAGACGCGGTCGATGCCTTGGGGGGCGTGTTCGACCAGCAGGTCGGCCAGTTGCTCGGCGGGGTCGGAGGTGAAGAAGCCGGTATGGGCGAAGGCGACCTTGTCCAGTTGCGCCTTGATCGCGTCGATCACGGTCTTGTCGCCGTGGCCGAGGCAGGAGACTGCGGCGCCGCCTGATCCGTCGAGATATCGCTTGCCGGTCGAATCGATCAGGTAGCAGCCTTCGCCGCCTGCGATGGTGGGCAGGCTTTGGCGGGAATGGCGGGGGAAGATATGGGACATGGGCGCGCCCTTCTGCTGGAGCCGCCAGTCTAGGATGTCTGGGGGCTGCTGGCAATCAGGGGCGGGGCTGTCCCACCGTGGGACATTTTCCGGTTCAAGCAATATCAAAGGGTTACGCGTCTGCGTTTACCACTTTTTAACGTTTGCCCGTCACAGCAGGCCGCAAGGGCGACGGTTGAGAATTTATTTCATACTTAAAACATTTATGCTTGAAATATAATCGAGGGCGGATAGGCTTTCCCCATGAGCTGTGGGAAGGATGACGCGGAATGAAGATCGCATGTCTTGGGGGCGGCCCGGCGGGGCTTTACTTCGCCATCTCGATGAAGCTGCGCCAGCCTGACACGCAAGTGACCGTGTTCGAGCGCAACCGCGCCAATGACACCTTCGGTTGGGGCGTGGTGCTGTCGGATGATGCCTTGGGCAATCTTGAGGCCAATGATCCGGTGAGTGCGGCGACGATCCGCGAAAACTTTGCCTATTGGGACGATATCGCCGTGGTCCATGACGGGCATCGTACGGTGTCGGGCGGGCATGGCTTTGCCGGCATCGGGCGGATGAAGCTGCTGACCATCATGCAGGAGCGGGCCCGGGAATTGGGTGTGGACTTGCAGTTCGAAACCGAGGTCGGCCCGGTCGAGGATTACGCGAAAAACTATGATCTGGTGGTGGCGGCGGATGGGTTGAATTCCCGCGTCCGCAGCCAATGGGCGGAACATTTCAAGCCGGATGTGGATACGCGCCTGTGCAAGTTCATCTGGCTGGGCACGCATCAGAAGTTTGACGATGCGTTTACGTTCATTTTCGAGAAAACCCCGCATGGCTGGGTCTGGGCGCATGCCTATCAGTTCGACGACAAGACCGCGACCTTCATCGTGGAATGCACGCAGGCCACATGGGACAAGTGGGGCTTTGCCGACATGTCCAAGGAAGAGACGGTCGAGACCTGCCGGAAGATTTTCGAGGGGCATCTGGGCGGGCATCAATTGATGTCGAATGCCAATCACCTGCGCGGATCGGCGGTCTGGATCAACTTCCCAAGAGTGAATTGCGAGCATTGGCATCATCAGAATGTGGTGCTGATGGGGGATGCGGCGGCGACGGCGCATTTTTCGATCGGATCGGGATCACGGCTGGCCTTGGACAGTGCGATTGCGCTGGCGACCTATCTGGATACCGAGCCCACGCTGGAACAGGCCTTCGTCAAATATCAGGACGAGCGGCGGCTGGATGTGTTGCGGCTGCAATCGGCGGCGCGCAATTCGCTGGAGTGGTTCGAGGAGGTGGAGCGGTATCTGGACCTTGATCCGGTGCAGTTCAATTACTCGCTTCTGACCCGCAGCCAGCGGATTTCCCACGAGAATTTGCGCCTGCGCGACCCGGAATGGCTGGCCTCGGCGGAACGCTGGTTCCAGACTCAGGCGGGCGTGCCTGAGGATGCGCCGCTGCGCGCGCCGATGTTCGCACCGTTCAGGTTGCGGGATATGGCTTTGGCGAACCGGATCGTGGTGTCGCCCATGGCCCAGTATAAGGCGGTGGAGGGGTGCCCGACCGATTGGCATTTCGTGCATTATGCCGAACGCGCCAAGGGTGGCGCGGGGCTGGTCTATACGGAAATGACCTGCGTGTCGCCGGAAGGGCGGATCACGCCCGGTTGTCCGGGGCTTTATACGCCGGAGCATGAGGCGGCGTGGCGGCGCTTGGTGGATTTCGTGCATGCGGAAACGGAGGCCAAGATCTGCTGTCAGATCGGCCATTCCGGGCGCAAGGGATCGACGCAGCTGGGCTGGGAAAAGATGGACGCGCCACTGGTGGCAGGGAATTGGGAGGTCATGTCAGCCTCGGCCATTCCGTGGTCCAAGAATAATGCCGTGCCGCGTGAGATGAGCCGTGCCGATATGGACAGGGTGACGGCGGAATTCGTGGCGGCGACCGAGATGGCGGCGCGGGCCGGGTTCGACATGGTCGAATTGCATGCGGCGCATGGGTATCTGGTGTCGTCCTTCATCTCGCCCCTGTCGAATGTGCGGACGGATGAATACGGCGGCAGTCTGGAGAACCGGATGCGCTGGCCCTTGGAGGTGTTCGCGGCGATGCGGGCGGTCTGGCCTGCGGGCAAGCCGATGGCGGTCAGGATCTCGGCCAATGACTGGGCGGGCGATGAGGGCGTGACGCCAGCAGAGGCGGTCGAGATCGCGCGGATGTTCCATGCGGCGGGTGCGGATATCATCGACGTGTCGGCGGGGCAGACCTCGACCGAGGCGCGGCCTGTCTATGGGCGCATGTTCCAGACGCCGTTCAGCGACCGCATCCGCAACGAGGCGGGTTTGGCGACCATGGCGGTGGGCAATATCTATGAGCCGGATCATGTGAATTCGATCCTGATGGCGGGGCGTGCCGATCTGGTCTGTCTGGCGCGGCCGCATCTGGCCGATCCTTACTGGACGCTGCATGCGGGGGTGGCCTTGGGCGACACGCAGGCGCGCTGGCCGCTGCCTTATCTGGCGGGGCGGGATCAGGCGATGCGCTTGGCCGAACGCGGCGCGGAACAGGTGGGCAAGGTATGACACGCCGGGTTCTGGTCACAGGCGGCGGGTCAGGCATCGGACGGGCGGTGGCGCGGGCCTTTGCGGCGGCAGGCGACGGGGTGACCGTTGTCGGGCGGCGGTTGGAGGCCTTGGAGGAGACGGCGGAGGGCTTTGCGATGGACTGCCGCGCCGCCGATGTGACGGACGAGGCGGCGGTTCAGGCGTTGTTTGATGCGCCCTATGATGTGGTGATCGCCAATGCGGGCGGCGGGGTGGCGGGCAAGCTGAAGGGGGTCAGCTTGGCGGATTGGAACGCCACGCTGGCGGTGAACATGACGGGGACGTTCCTGCTGTTCCGCGAGGCCTTGCGGGGGATGGGGCCGGGCGGGCGGCTGATCGCCATGGCCTCGACCGCGAGCCTGAAGGGGGGCGCGGGGATTCCGGCCTATGCGGCGGCGAAACATGGGGTTTTGGGGCTGGTGCGGTCGGTCGCGCTGGATGTGGCGGGCAAGGGGATCACCTGCAACGCGGTCTGCCCCGGTTTCGTGGATACGGATCTGGCCGTGGCGGCTGTAACGGCGGTGTCTGAGCGGTTTGGGTTAAGCCGGGAGGCGGCTTTGGCCGAGGTGGTCAGCGACAATCCGATGGGGCGGTTGATTTCCACGGATGAGGTGGTGGCGGCGGTGATGTTTCTGGCCTCGCCCGGCGCGTCGATGGTGAACGGGCATGCGCTGGCGGTGTCGGGGGGCGAGATATGAGTGCGACGCCTGATATCCGCCCGGCCGAGCAGGGATCGAAGCAGCGGCTGCGCCTGTGGCTGCGGCTGTTGGCGGTGACGCGCAAGATCGAGGCGGAGTTGCGCGAGCGGATGCGGACCGAGTTTGACAGCACGCTGCCGCGCTTTGACGTGATGGCGGCGCTGAGCCGGAACGAGCAGGGGCTGCGGATGTCTGCGCTGTCGGGCGTGTTGCGGGTGTCGAACGGGAATGTGACGGGTATCGTGGACCGGCTGGCCGAGGATGGGCTGGTGATGCGGGTGCCCGTGGCAGGGGATCGGCGGGCGACGCTGGTGCGGCTGACGGCCAAGGGGGCGGAGGTCTTTGCGCGGCAGGCGGCGGACCATGAGGGCTGGATCGACGCGATGCTGGCCGAGTTGAGCGCGGATGAGGCGCGGAGCTATGCGGCGCGGCTGCGGACGCTGGCGCAGAGACTGGATGACAAGGGAGCGAGCGAATGAGTGCGATGCGGAGCGATGTGCAGCATTTCCTGTGCAGGATCGAGGGGGGGATTGCGACGATTGCGCTGGACCGGCCTGAGCGGAAGAATCCGCTGACATTCGAGAGTTACGCCGAGTTGCGCGACTGGTTCCGGGATCTGGTCTATGCGGATGACGTCAAGGCGGTGGTCTTTGCGTCGAACGGGGGCAATTTCAGCTCGGGCGGGGATGTGCATGACATCATCGGGCCGCTGACGAAGATGAGCATGAAGGAATTGCTGGCGTTCACGCGGATGACCGGGGATCTGGTCAAGGCGATCGTGAATTGCGGCAAGCCGGTGATTGCGGCGGTGGACGGGGTTTGCGTGGGGGCGGGGGCGATCATCGCCATGGCGTCGGACCTGCGGATCGGCACGCCCGAGGCGAAGACGGCGTTTTTGTTCACCCGCGTGGGGTTGGCGGGCTGTGATATGGGCGCTTGCGCGATCCTGCCGCGCATCATCGGGCAGGGGCGGGCGGCGGAGCTGCTTTATACGGGCCGGGTGATGACAGCGGATGAGGCGGAGCGTTGGGGGTTCTTCAACCGGCTGGTGCCCGGTGATCAGCTTGAGACGGCGGCGCAGGAGATGGCGGCGCGGATCGCGGCGGGACCCGGCTTTGGGAACATGATGACCAAGACCATGCTGGCGCAGGAATGGTCGATGTCGATCGATCAGGCCATCGAGGCCGAGGCGCAGGCGCAGGCGATCTGCATGCAGACGCAGGATTTCGTGCGGGCCTACGAGGCCTTTGTTGCGAAAGAAAAACCTGTGTTTGCGGGGGATTGAGCGATGGATTTGAGTATTTTTGGCAAGATGAAACGGGGGGCGGCGCGTCATGGCTGATCGGTCGTTTCTGGACTGGCCTTTCTTTGAGGCCCGGCATCGCGAATTGGCGGGGGCGCTGGAGGCCTGGTGTGCGGCCCATCTGGGGGCGGTGGATCATTCGGATACGGATGCGGCCTGTCGGGCGCTGGTCGCCATGCTGGGTCAGGGTGGCTGGCTGCGCCATTCGGGCGCGATGGAGGGGGCGCTGGATGTGCGCAGCCTCTGCCTGATCCGCGAGACCTTGGCGCGGCATGACGGGTTGGCGGATTTCGCCTTTGCCATGCAAGGCTTGGGGACAGGGGCGCTGTCCTTGTTCGGGACGGACCGCCAGAAAGAGGAATGGCTGACCCGGACGCGGGAGGGGCGGGCGATTTCGGCCTTTGCGCTGACCGAGCCGCAGTCGGGATCGGATGTGGCCAGTTCCACCATGACGGCCGAGGCCGATGGGGATGGCTTTGTGCTGAACGGGGAAAAGACCTGGATTTCCAATGGCGGGATCGCGGATGTCTATACCGTCTTTGCCCGCACGGGTGAGGCACCCGGCGCGCGGGGGCTGTCGGCCTTTGTGGTGCCGGCGGGGCTGCCGGGATTTAAGGTGGTGGAGCGCCTGGAGACCATTGCGCCGCATCCGCTGGCAAGGTTGCGCTTTGACGGGGTGCGGGTGCCGGGCTCTGCGCTGATCGGGCAGCGCGGGCAGGGGTTCCGCATCGCGATGGGTGTGCTGGATGTGTTCCGCTCGACCGTGGCGGCGGCGGCGCTGGGCCTTGCGCGGCGCGCCTTGGACGAGGCTTTGGCCCGTGTGCAGGACCGCCGCGTGCAGGGCGCGCCGCTGTTCGATTTGCAGATGGTGCAGGGGCATGTGGCGGATATGGCATTGAAGGTCGATGCGGCGGCGCTGCTGGTCTATCGGGCGGCCTGGGCCAAGGATGCGGGGGCGCCGCGGGTGACGCGCGAGGCGGCGATGGCCAAGCTTTTTGCCACGGATGAGGCGCAGCATGTGATCGACATGGCGGTGCAGTTGCATGGTGGCGACGGGGTGCGGTCGGGTGCCGTGGTGGAGCGGCTTTACCGCGAGATCAGGGCGCTGCGTATCTATGAGGGCGCGTCCGACGTGCAGCGAGTCGTGATCGCGCGGCAGGCGATGGGCGCCTTTCAGGGGGAGTGATTTGAGATGCTGGGACCAAGCGCGCATGTCGATACCTTCACGCGGGACAATCTGCCGCCCCCGGACCAATGGCCCGATTTCCTGCTGGACGGCTTTGACTATCCCGAACGGCTGAATGCCGGGGTGGAGTTGACCGATGCGATGGTGGCGCGTGGGTTCGGGGACCGGACGGCGCTGATCGGGAACGGGCGGCGGCGGACCTACAAGGAACTGGCCGACTGGACCAACCGTCTGGCGCATGCGCTGGTGGATGATCTGGGGGTGAAACCGGGCAACCGGGTGCTGATCCGGTCGGCCAATAACCCGGCGATGGTGGCTTGCTGGCTGGCCGCGACCAAGGCGGGGGCGGTGGTGGTGAACACGATGCCGATGCTGCGCGCGGGCGAGTTGAGCAAGATCGTGGACAAGGCCGAGATCAGCCATGCGTTGTGCGACACGCGGCTGATGGCGGAGATGGAGGGGTGTGCGGCGTCTTCGGGGTTTCTGAAGCGGGTGGTCGGTTTTGACGGCACGTCGAACCATGACGCGGAACTGGACCGGCTGGCGCTGGAGAAGCCCGTGCAGTTCGACGCGGTGCCGACGGGGCGCGATGATGTGGCGCTGTTGGGGTTCACAAGCGGGACCACGGGCGCGCCCAAGGCGACGATGCATTTTCACCGCGATCTCATGATCATCGCGGATGGCTATGCGAAGGAGGTTCTTGGCGTTGTGCCGGAGGATGTCTTTGTCGGCTCGCCGCCCTTGGCCTTTACCTTTGGGCTGGGCGGTCTGGCGGTGTTTCCGTTGCGCTTCGGGGCGGCGGCGACGTTGTTGGAGAATGCCTCGCCCCCCCATATGATCGAGATCATCCAGAAATACCGCGCGACCGTGTGTTTCACGGCGCCGACCGCCTATCGCGCCATGCTGGCGGCGATGGAGCAGGGCGCGGATCTGTCATCCCTGCGGGCGGCGGTGTCGGCGGGAGAGACCTTGCCTGCGCCCGTGTATGAGGAGTGGATGGCCAAGACCGGCAAGCCGATGCTGGACGGGATCGGGGCGACGGAGTTGCTGCATATCTTCATCACCAACCGGTTCGATGATCATCGCCCGGCCTGCACCGGCAGGCCGGTGACGGGCTATGAGGCGAAAGTGATCGACGCGGAGGGGGCCGAGGTGCCGCGCGGGCAGGTGGGGCGTCTGGCGGTGCGGGGGCCGACGGGGTGCCGTTATCTGGCGGACGACCGGCAGGCGGGATATGTGCAGGGCGGCTGGAACGTGACGGGGGATGCCTTTGTCATGGACGAGGATGGCTATCTGCATTTCGCGGCGCGCAATGACGACATGATCATCTCGTCCGGCTACAATATCGCGGGGCCGGAGGTCGAGGCGGCGTTGCTGGCGCATCCGCATGTGGCGGAATGTGCGGTGATCGGTGTGCCGGACGAAGAGCGCGGGGCCATCGTGCAGGCGCATGTGGTGTTGCGTGAGGGGGGAGAGGCGTCGGATGCGACGGCGAAAGCCTTGCAGGATCACGTCAAGGCGCAGATCGCGCCCTACAAGTATCCGCGCCGGATCGTGTTCTGCGCGGCGCTGCCCAAGACGGAAAGCGGCAAGATTCAGCGGTTCCGGTTGAAGGAGGGGCAGGCGTGACCTGTGTTTTCGTGCAGATCCGGTGCCGTCCCGGCATGACCTACAAGGTGGCGGAACAGATCGTGCTGCGCGAGATCCATTCCGAGCTCTACTCGACATCGGGGGCGTTTGACCTTCTGATGAAGCTGTATATTCCTGAAGGTGACGATGTGGGTTTGTATATCAATGATCACCTGCTGGATATCGACGGGGTGGAGCGCACCCTGACCACACCGACGTTCAAGGCGTTCTGAACGACCGAAAATCACAAGCCCGAACGGGTCAACACGGAGGAAAGACACGATGACACTGATGAAACTGGCGATGCTGGCGACGACGGCCATGCTGGCGGCGGGAGCGGCCATGGCCGATGGCAAGGTGAAGGTGGGCATGATCACCACGCTGTCGGGCGGCGGTGCGGGCCTTGGGATCGATGCGCGCGACGGCTTCATGCTGGCGCTGAAACTGTCGGGCAGCGATGCTGTCGAGGTGGTGATCGAGGATGACCAGCAAAAGCCCGAAGTGGCGGTGCAGCTGGCCGACAAGATGATCCAGGCCGAGAATGTGGATGTGCTGACGGGCATCATCTGGTCGAACCTGGCCATGGCGGTGGTGCCGTCGGCTGTGGCGCAGGACAAGATCTATCTGTCGGTGAACGCGGGGCCGTCCGCGCTGGCGGGGGCGGGGTGCCATCCCAACTATTTCAACGTGGCGTGGCAGAATGACAACCTGCATGAAGCGGCGGGGGCTTATGCCAGCAATGCGGGCTATGGCAAGACGTTCATCCTTGCACCCAACTATCCGGCGGGGACCGATGCGCTGACGGGGTTCAAGCGCTTCTACAAGGGCGAGCTGGCGGGTGAGGTCTATACCACGCTGGGTCAGACCGATTACGCGGCCGAGATCGCGCAGATCCGCGCTTCGGGGGCGGATTCGGTGTTCTTCTTCCTGCCGGGCGGGATGGGGATTTCCTTCATGAAGCAATATGCCGACAGCGGCGTGGGCCTGCCCGTGGTGGGACCGGCGTTCAGCTTTGACCAAGGCATCTTGCAGGCCGTGGGTGCGGCGGCGCTGGGTGTGGTGAACACCTCGCAATGGGGCAAGGATCTGGACAACGAGGCGAACAAGACCTTCGTCGCGGCCTTTCAGGAGGAATACGGACGTCTGCCCTCGCTTTATGCGTCGCAGGGGTATGACACGGCGAACCTGCTGCTGTCGGCCATGGGCAAGGCCGATATCTCGGACAAGGAGGCGTTCCGCGCTGCGCTGAAAGAGGCCGATTTTGCCAGCACGCGGGGCGACTTCAAGTTCGGGAACAACAACCACCCGATTCAGGACATCTATGTCCGTGAGGTCATTCAGGAGGGCGATGTCTTTACGAACAAGATCATCGGCACTGCCTTGGAAGATCATGTCGATGCCTATGCGGCCGAGTGCAAGATGTAATCAGTGAGACGGTTCCGGTCCGCAAGGGCCGGAACCCCGCAGTCTGATCCATCCCGCGCGTCCTGCGCGCGCGGGGTTTCTTTTCTCAACCCAAGCGGACGGACCTCATGACGTTTCTGCTTTTCGCTGAACAGATGCTCAACGGGCTGCAATTCGGGATCATGCTGTTCCTGATGGCGGCGGGCCTGACGCTGGTGTTCGGCGTGATGGGCCTGATCAATCTGGCGCATGGATCGCTTTACATGATCGGCGCCTTTGCCGCGGCTTGGGTGGCGGGGCTGACGGGATCGTTTGTACTGGCGCTGATGGCCAGCCTTGCTGCTGCGGCGGCGGCGGGGGCGCTGATCGAGTTGACGGTGATCCGGCGGCTTTACAAGCGCGACCATCTGGATCAGGTGCTGGCGACCTTTGCGCTGATCCTGATCCTGTCGGAAGGCACGCGCTGGGTGTTCGGGTCGTTCCCGCTGTATCTGGATGTGCCAAGCTATCTGTCGGGGCCGGTCACGCTGCCGGGAGGCATCCAGTATCCGCTTTATCGTCTTGCCATCATCGTGGCCGGGCTGGTGGTGGCCGGGGGGCTTTTCGCGCTGATCGCGCGCACCCGCATCGGCATCCAGATCCGCGCAGGCGAGGCTGATCGCGAGATGATCGCGGCGCTGGGTATCGACATATCAAGGCTTTACACGCTGGTCTTTGCGCTGGGCGCGGCGCTGGCCGGACTGGCGGGGGCGCTGGTGGGGGCAATCCAGTCGGTGCAGGTTGGTATGGGCGAGCCTGTGCTGATCCTGGCCTTCGTGGTGATCGTCATTGGCGGGATCGGGTCGATCAAGGGCGCGCTGGTGGGCGCGTTGCTGGTGGGACTGACCGATACGATGGGCGGTGTGCTGTTGCCGCGGTTCTTCGCGCTGTTCATGGACCCGTCGGCGGCGACCACGATCGGTGCCTCGCTGGGGTCGATGCTGATCTATATCCTGATGGCGGTCGTGCTGATTGTCCGCCCGTCGGGCCTGTACGGGAGCGCCTGAGATGACGCGTGAGACATATATCAACGCGGCCCTGACATTCCTGCTGGTGCTGGTGCCGTTCTGGGCATGGTCCACGGGGCAGGCCTATATCCTGACGCTGTGCACCAAGGTGGCCATTCTGGCGCTGGCCGGGGTGGGGCTGAACATCGCGCTGGGTTTGGGCGGGCTGGTCAGTTTCGGCCATGCGGCGTTTTTCGGGATCGGCGGCTATGCGATGGGTATTCTGGCCAGCCATGCGCAGGTCTTTGATCCGATTGCGGAATGGCCGATCCTGATCGAGGGCACGAAATCCATGCCGGTGATCTGGCTGGTTGCCATGGTGAGTTCCGCCCTTGCCGCGCTGCTGATCGGGGTGCTGAGCCTGCGGACCTCGGGCGTGTATTTCATCATGATCACCTTGGCCTTCGGGCAGATGCTTTACTATTTCACCATCGGTTGGCCGGCCTATGGCGGCGAGGATGGGCTGTCGATCTATGTGCGCAACAGTTTTCCGGGGCTGAACACGCTGGTGCCGGTGCAGTTCCTGATCCTGTCCTATGTGGTGCTGGGGCTGGCGCTGTGGTTTTCGGCACGGCTGGCGCGGTCGTCTTTTGGGCTGGCGCTGACGGCGGCGCGGCAGAATGCGGACCGGGTGGAAACTGTGGGGATCGCGCCTTTCCGGCTGCGGCTGGTGGCGTTCGTGATCTCGGGGGCGATCACCGGATTGGCGGGGGCGATGTTCGCGGATCTGAACCGGTTCATCAGCCCCACGATGTTCAGTTGGCACACCAGTGGCGAGATCATGATTTTCGTGATCCTTGGCGGGGTGGGGCGGCTTTACGGTCCTGTGGTTGGGGCCGCGCTCTATATTCTGCTGGAGCATCTTCTGGGCGGGGTCAGCGACTATTGGCAGATTTTCCTTGGTCTGTTGCTGCTGGCCGTGGTGCTGTTCGCGCGGGGCGGGTTGATCGGCACATTGGCCGGGCGGGAGGTGGCGCATGGTTGAGCCCTTGTTGCAGACGCGCGGGATCAGCAAATCCTTTGGCGCGTTGAAGGCGTCGAGCGATGTCAGCCTTGACCTGAGGCCGGGCGAGATTCACGCGCTGATCGGGCCGAATGGCGCGGGAAAATCCACGCTGATCAAGCAGATCGCGGGCAATATGAAACCCGACAGCGGGACGGTGCATTTTCTGGGGCAGGACGTGACGGCGCTGGATACGGTGGCGCGGGCAAGGCTGGGGCTGGGGCGGACGTTCCAGATCTCGGCCTTGGCGATGGAGTTCACGGTGTTGCAGAACGCGGTGCTGGGGGCCTTGGGTGCGCGGGGCGATGTGATGCGGTTTTTCCGGCCCGTGATGAAGGACTCCGCGCTGGTGGAGCGTGCGCGCGAGGCGCTGGAGCGGGTGGGGTTGCAGGATCACGCGGCCACGCGCACGGCGGAACTGTCCCATGGGCAGCGGCGGCAGCTGGAGGTGGCGGTGGCCCTGACGTTGAAGCCGCGGGCGTTCCTGATGGACGAGCCGATGGCGGGCTTGGGCGCGGGCGGGTCGAAACGCCTGACGGGGTTTCTGGACGGGCTGCGCGCGCAAGCGCCGATCCTTCTGGTCGAGCATGACATGGATGCGGTCTTTGCGCTGGCCGACCGGATTTCGGTGCTGGTCTATGGCCAGATCATCGCCACGGGCACGGCGGCGGAGATCAGGACGAACCCGGAGGTGCGGCGCGCCTATCTGGGTGAGGAGGACGCGGCATGACGCTGTTATCGGTGGATCATCTGGCGGTGCAGTACGGGTCCTCGCAGGCGTTGTTCGGGGTCAGTCTGAGCGTGGCCGAGGGCGAGGTCGTGGCGCTGATGGGGCGCAACGGGATGGGCAAGACGACGACGATCCACGCGATTTGCCGGATGGTGCCTGCGATGGGCGGGACGGTGACGTTTGACGGGCATGACCTGCTGCGGTTGCAGTCCTTTCGGGCGGCGCGGTTGGGTCTGGGGCTGGTGCCGGAGGGGCGGCGTTGTTTCGCGCCACTGACGGTGGAGGAGAACCTCATCGCCAGTGCGCGGCCGGGGCATTGGGATCTGGCCCGCGTGGCGCAGCTGTTTCCGCGGCTGGAGGAGCGGCGCGATCAGCGGGCGGCGTCGCTGTCAGGGGGCGAGCAGCAGATGCTGGCGATTGCGCGGGCGCTGATGACGAATCCGCGTCTGTTGCTGCTGGACGAGGCGACAGAGGGGCTGGCGCCGGTGGTGCGGCAGGAGATCTGGGCGGCCATCGCCACGCTGAAACGCGACAGTGGACTTGCGATAGTTGTGGTCGACAAGGCCTTGAGAGAGTTGAACAAGATTGCGGATCGCGCCGTCATCATCGAGCGGGGGCAATCGGTCTGGACCGGGCGGCCGGCCGATCTGACGGCCGATCTGGCCAACCGCTATCTGGGGGTCTGAGGCATGGCCTATGTTCATCGCCGCAAGGTCATGTTCAAGGATTGCGATCCGGCGCGGATCGTTTTCTATCCGCGCTATTTCGAGATGCTGAACGACACGGTCGAATGCTTTTTCGACGAGGTGCTGGGTTGCCCCTTTGAGGCGCTGCATCAGGGGCATGCCGTGCCGACGGCGCGGATCGACACGGTGTTCAACGCGCCGAGCCGTCTGGGCGATTGGCTTGACATCACGCTGGTCTGCACAAGGCTGGGGCGGAGCAGTCTGGATCTGGCTTTCGCGGCGCGGTGCGGCGCGGAACTGCGTCTGACGGCGTCATCGACATTGGTCCATGTCGGGCCAGACGGGCGATCTGTCCCGTGGTCTGGCGCATTGCGCAAGGCATTGGAATTTCAGGTAAAAGGAAAAGAGTGATGGCACATCGGATCATTCAGCCCGCAGGCTGGGCCGCGGCGAAGGGCTATGCCAACGGGGTGCTGACCGCGGATGGCACATTGTATGTGGGCGGGCAGATCGGCTGGGATGCGGATCAAGTCTTTCGCACGCATGATTTCATCGGCCAGATGGAACAGGCCCTGCGCAACATCATGGCGGTGGTGGAGGCCGCCGGAGGCAGTGCGGCGGATCTGGTGCGGCTGACATGGTATGTGGTCGACAAGAAGGAGTATCTGGCGCGGCAAGCCGAGGTGGGCCAAGCCTATCGCCGGGTGCTGGGGCGCAATTTCCCGGCCATGACTATGGTCGTGGTGGCCGGTCTGGTCGAGGATGAGGCCTTGGTCGAGATCGAGGCGACGGCGGTGATCCGGCATCCGGGGTCTGTCGGGCCGTGATGGAGTAATCACAACTCTAGCGGTATTTTTCGGATTTTTTGTGGCGTTATGGACAGGATAATATAAGCGCTGTTTGCGCCTGATGCCCCTGTTGACGAGTATTTGGGGCAAGATGAAGCGGGTGCCGCGTCAGGGCTTGGGGTCTTGGCGGGGCTGGGTTTGGCCTGTCACTCAGGCGCGAAGTGGAAGGCGGGGAGTTTGGAAAACGCCTCGCGCAGGGCGACGCCCCAGCCGCTTGAAATCTCTTGAAAATAGGGATCGTCGGCTTCGACGCGCAGCGTGCGGCCTTGGCGGAGGCTGCCTTTTTCGTAGATATGGATATCCAGCGGCGGGCTGACCGAGAGGTTCGCCTTGATCGTGCTGTCGAAGGAAACGAGCAGGAGTTTCACCGCCTCTTCAAAGGTCATGTCAGGATCATAGGCGCGCAACAGGATGGGGCGACCGTATTTCGTCTCGCCGATCTGGAAGAACGGCGTGTCACTGCTGGCCTCGATAAAGTTCCCCTCAGGGTAGATCAGGAACAGGCGCTGCTGTCCGCCCTTGACCTGACCGCCGAGCAGCAGCGTGGCGTTGAAGGTCGCATCGGCGCGCTGGCCGGTCATGGCATGGGTCGAGATCACCTCGCGCAGGGTGCTGCCGATCAGGGTGGCGACCTGAAACATGCTGTCGGCGGCCATGATGCTGGGCGCGCGGTCCTGCGGGCTTTTGGAGCGTTCTTCCAGCAGGCTGACGACGGCCTGCGTCGTGGCCAGATTGCCCGCCGCCAGAAGAGTGATGCAGCGGTCGCCGGGGTCTTCCCAGATCGTCATCTTGCGGAATGTCGAGATATTGTCGACGCCCGAATTGGTGCGGGTGTCCGAGATGAAGACGATACCCCGATCAAGGGTGAAACCGACACAGTAGGTCATGGAACTTATCCGAAAATAGCGCGCGCGCTTCAGGAGGAGGTTTGCTGCTGGGCCTGGCCCGATTGGCCTTGTGTTTGATCAGGCTGCTGCGCCACTTGCAAGTGGACATTCATCGATTCCATGCCGCTGCCCATGCGGTGACCATGCACGGGGGCGGCATCGGCATAGTCCAGCCCCAGCGCCACGCGCACATAGCGATCATCCGGCGAGAGGCCGTTGGACACGTCGAAGCCGACCCAGCCCAGGGGATCGAGGCAGATCTCGCACCATGCGTGGCTGGCGTCCTGCTGAACCTGCCCCTCCATCATCAGGTAGCCCGAGACGTAGCGGGCCGGATAGCCCAGAAGCCGCGCCACGGCGATCATGATATGGGCGTGGTCCTGACAGACGCCCTCACAGGCTTCGAGTGCGGCTTCGGCGGTGGTGGAGGAATCCGTGCGTCCGGTGACCCATGGCACGGTTTGCAGGATCAGCGCGGAGAGGCGGTGCATCCGGTCCAGATCGTTCTCGGCCTCCAGCCTGCGGGCCTGTGTCGCCAGTTTGCGCAAGTGCGGGCCGGGGGCGGTGGCGGGAGTGGAGGAGGTGAACAGCCAGACCGGGGCCAGCCCGTTATTGGGGCCGATGACGCCGGCGCGGTCTTCGACCTCGACCGTGCCTTCGCTGCGGATTTCCACGGTGGTGGCGTCGCGGTTGACCAGAAGCAGGTCGACCTGATTGGCATATTGGTCCAGAAAGGACAGCTCCTTGGTGCCGCCGGTGACGCTGGTGGTCCAGTCCAGCACCTTTTGCCCATGCCCGCTGCGCGGCGTCATGCGCAGTTGCAACAGCGCATAGTGATCGGGGCTGTCATAGGTGTAGGTGGTGACGTGGCTGATCTTCAATCGCATGGCATCATCCTAACCGTAAAAGCGGAAATCCTGCTCGATCTGGCTGGCGAGCGCGGCGGTATCGCGGATCGAGGCGTCGAGGAATTCGTGCAGCCCCTCTTCGAAAATCGCGGTAATGGGCTGGTCGAAACGGCGACACATCCGGTCTGCCAGATCCTGCGAGGGTTGGCGCGCGCCGTATTCGCCTTCCAGATGGGAGAGCTGCTCGCGCGTTTTGGAGCAGCAGAAGGCCATGGACCGGGGCACGCGGCGGTCGAGGATCAGGAATTGCGCGATGCCTTGGGGGGTTGTCTCGCCACCATGCAGCCAGCTGAAGGAGCGTTCCGCCGAGACCGAGCGCAGGATGTTTTCCCATTGTGCGTTGTCCATGCTGGAACCGACGAAGGAGGCGGAGGGCAGCAGGACGTAATATTTGACATCGAGGATGCGCGCGGTGTTGTCGGAGCGTTCGAGGAAGGTGCCCATGCGGCAGAAATTGTAGATCTCGTTGCGCAGCATGGTGCCGTGCAATGCGCCGCGCACCACGGCGCTGCGGGTGCGGATGATCGACAGCACCTCGGGCAGGTTGCGTTCGGTCACGGGGCGCGCGAGAGCGGCCTTGACCGCCATCCAGCATTCGTTGACCGCTTCCCAGACCTCGGAGGACAGGGCGGTGCGGACAAGGCGGGCGTTCGAGCGGGCGGCGTTCATCGCGGACATCACGCTGGAGGCGTTCTCCGGGTCGCGCAGCAGGTAGTTGATGACATGCGATGCCTCGAAGTCATCGTATTTGGTGCAATAGACCGCGCGCATGCCTGCGGTGGTGACGACCGATTCCCATTCGTTTTCCGTATCGCCTGACCGGGTCAGGGCGATGCGCCACCCCGCCTCGACCAGACGGGCGATGTTTTCGGCGCGTTCAAGATAGCGGAACATCCAGAACAGTCCGCCTGCGGTTTTTCCCAGCATCGCGTCAGTCCCCCAGAACCCATGTATCCTTGGTGCCGCCGCCCTGCGACGAGTTCACCACGAGCGAGCCTTCCTTGAGCGCGACGCGCGTGAGGCCGCCCGGTGTGATCTGCACCTTGTTGGGCGAGACGAGCACGAAGGGGCGCAGGTCCACATGGCGCGGGGCAAGGCCGCGCTTGGTCATGATCGGCACGGTGGACAGGGCCAGTGTCGGCTGCGCGATGTAATTGGCGGGGCGGGCGCGGAGTTTCTTCTCGAACCGGGCCAGTTCGCGCTTGCTGGCGGCAGGGCCGACCAGCATGCCGTAGCCACCCGAGCCGTGCACTTCCTTGACCACCAGTTCGGAGAGGTTGTCGATGACGTATTTCAGGCTGTCGGCATCGGCGCAGCGCCATGTGGGCACGTTTTGGAGAATGGATTTCTCGCCCGTGTAAAACTCTACGATATCAGGCATATAGCTGTAGAGCGCCTTGTCGTCGGCGATGCCGGTGCCGGGGGCGTTGGCCAGTGTGATGCCGCCCGCGCGGTAGACATCCATGATGCCGGGCACGCCCAGAAGCGAGTTGGGGTTGAAGTTCAGCGGATCAAGGTAGTCGTCGTCGATGCGGCGGTAGAGCACGTCGATGGGTTTGTAGCCGCGCGTGGTGCGCATGCAGACGCGGCCGCCTTCGATGCGCAGATCGTGGCTTTCCACCAGTTCCGCGCCCATCTGATCGGCGAGGAAGGCGTGTTCGAAATAGGCCGAGTTGTGGATGCCGGGTGTCAGCACCGCCACTTCGGGTTTGTCACCGTTGAAGGCGGGAGGCGCGCAGTCGGACAGGGACCGGCGCAGGTTTTGCGGATAGCTGGAGACGGGCCGGACCTTCAGGCGGGTGAAGAGTTCCGGGAACATCTGGAGCATGGTTTCGCGGTTTTCCAGCATGTAGCTGACGCCGGAGGGGGTGCGGGCGTTGTCTTCCAGCACATAGAATTCATTCTCGCCGGTGCGGACAAGGTCGGTGCCGACGATATGGGTATAGACCCCGCCGGGCGGGTTCACCCCGATCATCTGGGGCAGGAACGCCTCGTTCCGCGCGATCAGTTCGACGGGGACGCGGCCCGCGCGCAAGATTTCCTGACGGTGATAGATGTCGTGCAGGAAGGCGTTGATGGCGCGGACACGCTGTGCGATCCCGTCTTCCAGCCGCGCCCATTCACGGGCCGAGATGATGCGCGGAACCACGTCGAAGGGGATCAGCCGCTCGTCGGCCTCTTGCTGGCCATAGACGTTGAAGGTGATCCCTATACGGCGAAAAAACGCCTCCGCCTCTTCGGATTTCCGCCGGAGGTGTTTGATATCCTCGGTCTGGAACCATTCATTGTAGCGCGAATAGGGCTGTCGGGCCTGACCGGCGCTGTCGAACATCTCGTCAAAGAAACGGCTTTGTTTGTCCATGGGTCCACGTTAGAGGAGGGAGCGGTCTTTGCAAAGATGGCCCGTCAACCTCCTGTTCACCAAATGAAAATCGCGAAACGGGCTCATTTCCGCGCGTAAACCCTGTGCGTCTTGCCTGTTTTTTAGGCGTATCAGGTCTGACTGCTGACGCAAACCGTGATTTCGGTGCCCCAGTCAGCACAGGCGCGGGTCAGGTCGGGCGGGAAGGGGTGGTCGGTATAGACGCGGTCGATCTGGCGCAAAGAACCGATGCGGGCCGGGGCTGCGCGTTGCAGTTTCGAGTGGTCCGCCACCAGACAGGTGCGGCGCGCCTGCCGGATGATCGACTGGCTGACGCTGACTTCCTGCACGTCGAAATCCAGCAGATCGCCTTCGATATCCATCGCGGAACAGCCGATCACGGCCAGATCGACCTTGAACTGTTCGATCACGCTGGCGGTGAGGGGGCCGACCAGACCGCCATCGGTGCGCCGCAGGACGCCGCCTGCCAGAATGATCTCGGCCTCCGGGTTGGCGACAAGGATATTGGCGACGTTCATGTTGTTGGTCACCACCATCAGGTTGCGGTGGTGCAGCAGTTCGCGCGCCACAGCCTCGGTCGTGGTGCCGATGTTGAGGAATACCGAAGCGCCTTCGGGAATGTCCTGCGCGCAGGCCCGGGCGATGGCGGCCTTGGCGGCGGCGTTCAGGCGGCGGCGTTCGTCATAGCCGATATTGGTGACGCCCGAGGGCAGGATGGCCCCGCCATGCACCCGTTCCAGCTTGCCCGCCTCGGCCAGTTCGGTCAGGTCCCGCCGGATCGTCTGGACCGTCACGCCGAAGCGTTCTGCCAGACCCTCGACCGTGACCTTGCCCTCGGTCCTTGCGATTTCGAGGATGTCGGGATGTCGGAATGTCTGGCTCATGGTGCGGTGTCCCCCTTGAGCGATGACTATTTTTGAAAAGCGCCTGCCGCGCAAGCCGCGCGTTGGTGTTTTGTTGCATCCGCCCTGGCCCGCGGCGGCGCGGGGTCGGGACGCCGTAGCATGGCAAATGGGGTGCCGCAGGGGTTGCGCCTGCGGCATCCCGGTTCCCTGATCGGCGCGGACTTGCTGGCCCCGCGCGGTGCCGCGCTAGAGATCCGTGTCGCCGATCTGGACGGGCAGGCCCGAGATGTAGACGACGGCAGGCTGATCGAAGTCCAGCCGGATCATCGCCCCTGGCATCGGCATGACCCTGGGTGTCGCCCCTGTTTCGCTGCCGAACATTGTCAGAAGGCTGGTCAGGCGATGGGTGACCGGCACGCGGCCCGGAACAGTCTGATCCAGCCGCAGTGCGATGGGCTGGTCGGGCGACAGCCACAGGTCATGAAGCGGGACATTCGGCCCAAAGGCGCCGGCAGGGACGCGGCACACGAGGCTGTCGTCGGTCTGTGTCAGCCGCGTCACTTTGGGACAGCGCGGGCCTGAATTGGTCAGAACCATCTGTCCGGGGACAAGGCTGTCGATCTCACGCTCGCCCATCAGGGTGGCAATGCGTGCATCGGGCGCGAAGCAATGGCGCGGCGCGGCCCGGGTAGGTGTTTCTGGCGCCACAAGCGGCACCGCTAGACCGCCAAAGTCATGGCGGTAGTCCTGTCGGTCAAACTGCATGTTTTACTGCTCATTTTTTATAGTTGTGACTTGTTACCTGTGCCGATGCTGCCTGCCTTTCCTGTTGTGCCCTGTGATTGATCGGCTGAACCGCAGGGCAGTTGATGCTATTTTAGGGCCATCACGAGAATTCCGACAGCGCCGAAAACCGCATAGGCCAGAATGGCCAGCAATATGTTGTCAAATAGCCAGACTGTGGCAGCCGCAGCGACCACGCCGGCGACGATCCCCGCCATGAGGCTGCGCATCAGGGGCGAGGCTGTCCAGACACCTGCGGTCCAGAGCGGCATCTGGCCGGGTATCGACGCTACAGCCGTCTTGTGGGATGTCTGCTTCTGGGGGCGTGGTGGGTGGAGTTCCGGAAATTCCGGTCTGGTCTGGCGCCGTGTTGCCCGGCTCATGTCCGCGCTGGCGGGGTCCGCCGCGATCCGCCGCGGTTCTGCCGTGCCCGTGGCAGCCGGATCCGCAGGGTGCGTCGCGCTATCGAAATCGGTCACTGGTGACATCCTCAAGCGTGAAGGCCCGGGCCAGGACACCGCCTGCATCAAGATAGCGGGGACGGTCGAAAAATATGGCAAAATACCGGATCGGCCGGGTTTCCTTCATCTCAACGGCGTTCAGGCTGTCGGCCCTGACCTCGACCACGCCCGCCACGGGGGAATCCGTTGCTGACGGACGCAGGGTCATCAGGATCTGCCCCGGCGAGACAGCCAGATCCCGGCGGGGGCGCATGGGTGCGATACTGCCCGCCGGGATGACTTTCGGCCAGATGGTCCGCGCTTCGGTCGAACCGGGCTGGATCTCGCGCGAGAGGATATCCGCGATTTCGTCACAGCTTCGGGTCAGGGGATTGTAGACAAGGTCGGCGATGCGCAGGTCCTGCACCCTGCGCTCCGCCCTGCGGGCCGACACGGTAATGAGCGTGTCTTCGACGATCACCTGCGGTCCCTTTCCCCCGGAGGGTGGCGTTATTCAACGCCACCCTGCTGCGCGAAGAGCATCCGCGCTTCATGCGGCTTGAGCGTCACACGGGCACTGTCGCCGAATGCGTTGAAGTTCCCATGCTCCAGCTGCGGGAACAGCGTGACGATTTCTTGCCGCGATTCCTCGGCCAAGGCACCCCAGCCGACCACGCCCGGATGGAAGCTTTCCGACGGGCAGCCTTCGGCGAAGATGATCTCGTGGGTGTCGAAGAGGATGTGGAAATACTCCACCTCGCCCCCTTCGACGCGCCGCACGGTGCTGTCGTTGACCAGATGTTTGGCGGCGGCCAGAACCTCGTGTTCACCCACCAGAACCTCGGCCTGCCAGCCGTTCAGGAACATCCGGTGCTGCGGCGACACCATCAGGTCCCGGACGTTGTTCAGCACGCCCTTGCGGAACAGGATCGGTGCCAGGTTGCCCACCGCCGCGACACGGGTGGACCCGATCCAGCGGATCGGCTGATAGCCGTGATCCATGGTCAGGACCAGATCGCCCACCTTGAGGTTCTCGATCAGGATCTCGCCCTGTGTCGTCGCGATGTGGGTGCCGCGCGTGAAGCAGACCACGCCGGTGTTTTCCGAGTTCAGTTCGTTGGCCGCGACGGCGACGCCCCCATTGCTGATGACCAGGCCACCTGCCAGATCCAGAACCCCATCTGCCTGATCCGCGCGCAGCAGATCCAACGGATTGTCATATTGTTCTGTCGGGTTTGCCGCGTTCCACGCCGCAAGCGTTTCGTTGTTGTAGTAGGGCTTCAGGTTGACGAAGTCGTTGTTCTCGCGGACGTCATCGCCGATTCCGGTGGTCGTGTCGAAGTCAGTGATGATGTCGGCATCTCCGGACGCGACGAAGACATCTGCCCCCGCCCCCCCGGTCAGCCTGTCGATCCCTTCGCCGCCGTTGAGCGTGTCGTTGCCGATCCCGCCCTCCAGCGTGTCGGCCCCGCTGCCGCCCGCCAGGCTGTCATCCCCGTCGCCGCCGATCAGTGTATCGGAACCGTCGCCGCCGTCGAGCAGGTCATCGCCCGCACCACCGTCGAGGACGTCATTGTCCGCGCCACCGTTCAGCGTGTCCGCGCCGTCGCCGCCGTCGAGCACATCATCGCCCGCGCCGCCATCGACACTGTCATTCCCCGTGCCAGCATCGACGACATCATCGCCTGCGCCTGCCGTGATCGTATCATCGCCTGCGCCGGTCGCGATCTGATCGTCGCCATCGCCGGTATCGACATTGATCGCATCGACCGCGTCATCGCCCAGCACCGTGTCATTGCCTGCACCGGTCACCACCTGCTCGATCCCCGAGAAGGTGATGTCGGTGGCCGCGTCGGCATCAAGCCCGTTGACCGTGCCGGTCCCTGGGGTCGGGTTGAAATCAACCGTCAGAGGCGCCGTCGCGCTGGACAGGTCGAGGATATCGCCGGCATCGCCATTCTCAGGGCCTCCTGCGGCGCCGTTGGTGCCGTCCGATCCGCCGTCGAGGGTGATGTTGATATCGGTCGCCGGGTCGGTCGCATCCAGCGCGAAGACATCGTCTCCGCTGCCGCCAGTTGCGCTGTCATTGCCGCCCATGAAGATGACGTCATCCCCATCGCCGCCGTCGAGCGAGTCAGTCCCGGCTCCGCCGCGCAGGATGTCCGCGCCCTCGCCGCCGTCCAGCGTGTCGTTGCCGATCCCGCCGATCAGCGAGTCGGTGCCCGCGCCGCCGGTGAGCGTGTCGTTACCGTCGCCGCCCGTCAGCGTGTCGTTGCCGTCGCCGCCGTCGAGCAGATCCGCGCCCGCGCCGCCGTCGAGACTGTCATTGCCCGCGCCGCCGTCGATGGCGTCATTGCCCGCGCTGCCGGTGACGGTGTCATTGCCCGCGCCGAGGGCGATGTTCTCGATCTCGGAGAAGGTGACGGTGCCGGAGGGGCCGGTCAGGGTGCCCGCCTCGGGGCCGGACATGGTGACGGTGACGCCCTCGGTCAGGCCGGTCGCGTCGAGCGTGTCGCCATCGACCTCGCCGGTCTCGCCGCCGATGACGGTATCGGTGCCGAAGCCGGGAGCCAGCAGGAAGGTATCATCGCCGCTGCCGCCGAGCAGGCTGTCATTGCCGGTGCCGCCGTCGAGCGTGTCATTGCCCGCGCCGCCGTCCAGCGTGTCATTGCCCGCGCCGCCGTCGAGACTGTCATTGCCCGCGCCGCCGATCAGCGAGTCGGTGCCCTCGCCGCCCGCGAGGACGTCGTTGTCATCGCCGCCGTCCAGCGTGTCGTTGCCGATCCCGCCGATCAGCGAGTCGATGCCCGCGCCGCCGGTGAGCGTGTCGTTACCGTCGCCGCCCGTCAGCGTGTCGTTGCCGTCGCCGCCGTCGAGCAGATCCGCGCCCGCGCCGCCGTCGAGACTGTCATTGCCCGCGCCGCCGTCGATGGCGTCATTGCCCGCGCTGCCGGTGACGGTGTCATTGCCCGCGCCGAGGGCGATGTTCTCGATCTCGGAGAAGGTGACGGTGCCGGAGGGGCCGGTCAGGGTGCCCGCCTCGGGGCCGGACATGGTGACGGTGACGCCCTCGGTCAGGCCGGTCGCGTCGAGCGTGTCGCCATCGACCTCGCCGGTCTCGCCGCCGATGACGGTATCGGTGCCGAAGCCGGGAGCCAGCAGGAAGGTATCATCGCCGCTGCCGCCGAGCAGGCTGTCATTGCCGGTGCCGCCGTCGAGCGTGTCATTGCCAGCGCCGCCGTCCAGCGTGTCATTGCCCGCGCCGCCGTCGAGACTGTCATTGCCGGGCACACCTTCGATCGTCCCGGACGAGGTGACGAAGGTCGGTTTGGCCGTCAGGATGGCGACACCGTTGTCATTGTCCGAGGCCGATACGAGCACGCCGTTGACATAGGCCAGATCTTCGGAGTCGAGGAGTTCCGCCCCCGGATCGTTCGCATCGTCCACGATGCGGCCGCCGGCGAGGTCGAGCGTGACCACGCCTGTCGTGGGGTTCACCAGGACGGCGGCGTAGCGCAACTCGCTTTGTTCGCCGCCGATCACCAGGGTGCCGCTGGTGCCCGAGGGGATGAACTGGAGCGCGCTGATGTCGCTCATGACATCGTCGACCTGACCGACAAGGGTGAGGTCGAAGGTGCCGTCATTGGCGGCATCCGGGTCGACGCGGAAGATCGAGACGTCGTCGTCATTGCCGCCGACGAAAACATAGGTCTGCCCGCCGATTTCGGCCCAAGCGGCAGCGTTGGAATCGTCAAGTCCGGTCTGGGAGCCAGCCGGCGAGATCAGGTCGCGACCAAGGGTGTTGCCCTGCGGATCGGTTTCCGAGCCGCCGTTCTGGTCGTCGCCGCGGGCGTTCTGGAAGGTCAGTTGTCCGGCGCTGTTGATCGTCCAGAGCGAGATGCCGTTCTGTCCGCCGTCATTGCCTGCGGCAAGCACGAAGCTTTGGCCCGCGCTGTTGGTGAAACCTTCGACGAAGGAGGGCGATTCACCGTTGCCGCCCGCCAGGAAATTCTCGGCGGTGCCGTTGCCGTCGACCTCGCGGTCGAGCAGGGTGAGGCCGCCTGTCGCGGGGTCGATCGCATAGGAGAGCAGGTTGTCCGAGGAGCCGCCGGCATAGGCCAGCAGGATCGGCTGCCCGCCGACATTGACGACCGAAAGGCTCTGGACCTGATCCAGACGCAGGGTATCGGTCAGGGAGGGGCCTTCGGTCAGGCTTCCGTTCGCCCCGATCTGCGCGATACCGATGGTGGCGCGGTCGACATCGGCCGTGAAGACATAGGTTTCGCCGGTCGGCAAGGTGACGGCTTCCATGCTCTGGATATTGTCGAAACCGTTGCCCGCGCCCGAGAATTGCAGCTGGCTGATCTTGCCCGTCAGGTCGGACGTGCCGCCGCCTGCGGGAGCGGTAGATCCCGACCCGACCGGGTTGATGATCTGCCCGAAAGTGGGAGAGTCCGGGTTTCCGTCGATCTCATAGGTGGCGATGCCGTCGGTTCCGCCGCCATTTTCGGAGGTGATCATGATCAGCCGGCCGTCGGCCAACTGGACCAGTTCCACCGCGCGGGTGCTGTTCGCTTCGGTTGCGCCGGCATCCTGAAGGTTGTCGGTGTTCTGCAAGGTGACCAGAGGCTGCTCGACCGCCCCGATCGGGGTGGCGCCATCGCCCGAGATCACATCGTTTCCGAGGCCGCCCCGAATCGTGTCGTTGCCGCCGCCGCCGACAATCACGTCGTTCAGACCGTCTGCGCCATCGACCTGATCTCCTTGCTGGTCGGTGAAGCCCGGCCCGATCGAGTCATCGCCCACCGTGCCATCGACCACGCCGTCTGGGGGAACGATGACCGCGACGCGTTCCCAGCTGTAGAAAAAGCTGTCGCCGATCCGGAAATTGCCACCCGGAACCTCGTAGACGCCGTCGCCGTCATCATCCCGCCACCCGTTCGCGGCGAGGATGCTTTCGATGTCGCCTTTGCTGAACCCGAAGCCTTCGGTCAGGTTCAGTGTGTCGGTTCCAGATTCGCCCCAGAACTGGCCATATTGGCTGAAATCATAGGCCCCGAGCGACAGCGTATCGTTGCCGCTTCCCATCTCGACCCAGGCATATTCGCCGAAATTGGCGTTGTCCCCGATCATGATCAGGTCATCGCCGTCATCGGCATAAAGTTCGCCATAATAGCCGTCATCGACGGTGGCGTTGTCGCCGATGATCAGCGTGTCATTGCCGGTATAGAGCCAGACCCATTCGTTGAGCGTGACGTCGTCGCCCATCGTGATCAGATCGTCGCCCTCGTCGCCGTAGATCCGGCCGAACAGGGTTGCACCGTCACCGATGGTCAGCGTGTCATCGCCCGTCTGCATGTCGATGTAATAGTTGACGGTCGTGTTGTCGCCGATCGTGATGCTGTCGCCCAGATCTTCGTTGAATCCGGCATAGATATAGCCGTTGACCGTGACGTCCGAGCCGATGGTCAGATCGACCACCCCGCCAAGGTTGATGTTCTCGACATAGCTGCCAGAGCCGATGTTGATGACGTCGCCATCGCCCAATTCGGTGTTGATCTGACCGAAAACGGTGCTGTTTTCCCCGATGGTGAGCGTGTCTTGCCCGTCGCCCATCCAGATCGCGTTATCGACATAGTTGTTGGCGCCGAGGATCAGGGTGTCGTCCTGATCTCCCATCGAATAACCGCCGCCATCGGTGATGCGGAAGCCGTCTCCGGTGGTGACGGTCTCGGTCCCGCCAAAGCCGGACACGCCGCCCCAGTCGAGGTTGTAGGCCGAGACTCCCGGCGCGAACTGGGCGCGCACGGTCGTGTTCTCGCCGGTGAAGATGGTCACCGAGTTCGGAAGGTCCTGATTGATCTGAACATCATAGGTGGCGCCCGCAGGGGCGAAAAGGGAGTAGGTCCCAAACGCGCTTGGGTCGATGATGACGATGTCGCCATCGGCAACGTTGACGGAGCCTGACGTGCTGTCGTTGATGATAATGGTCGCCATGTCTACTTCTCCAGCCAAGACGCTCGAACCCGGCTGCTACGGCCAAGCGACGCAAAGCGTTGATAAGATGGGCCGCCCTGCGGACGGTGCATCGGGGTTTCTGCAAATCGGTTCATTGCGGGATTGCGCGTTACATGCCTGGACCAGCGGTCCGGGGGGCGGCAGACGGCCCCCGGCGTTGAACGGCACGTGGTTGCGGGTGTTCTTGCCGGACGCGCAACCGCAGAAACGCGATGACAGGTGGTCATGCTGCAATACCTTCGTTGCGGGCGAGGCCGAGCAGCGGTTGCGTCGGGATCGCCTTGGTCTTTTCGTCGCGGGCGCGCGGCGCGGCGGCGCTGCGGACGGCTTGCAAGACTGATGCCAATGGCAGCGTCAGGCCGCTGTCGGCCGGTTGTGACGGAAAGAACGTGGTCGTCCGCGTTCTGGCGGATCGATCCCCCAGGCCAGGGGTGGCGCCTTGTGCAATGCGCGCCTGGGGAGCTGTAGGCAGGGCGTCGTATGACATCACTTCATCCTCGAAAACTGCGCACTGGTTACCTGTGCAGAGCGGTCGCGTATGATGCGCCTGATCCCTGTCATCAGCCCCCTGCTGACAGTTCACATCCCCGTTTTCGACGTCCTGTGGTTCAGGCAGCAGACAAGACAGGCTGGCGCAGCACGGGTTCGCAACCGTTCTGCATCTACGAGTCTTATACCGTTTCTGTTTAGCCGGATCAGGCGGAGTCGCCGTCTGTTCACGCTTTCCGGAGTCTGTTCGCCAACTGACCAGAATTCGTGATCTGCGGCGTCAGTTCGTGCAAATTGCAGTGTATGTGGCGCCAAATGCAGAGTATGGCTGTTGCCATAATTCGTAGCTGCGGGCGACGATATCGCGTATTGCAAATTTAACCTTTTTCGAAGAAAACTGAGCAATACCTGCCATAAGAGAATGTCGTGATCGGCGGGTGGCGACAATCTGTCGGGTCTATTCCGGTCGGCGTTGCGGGCGTGCCGCCCAGTTTGAGCGTGAATTGACAGGTTGTCCGGTTTGGTAATGATTTTGATGCAAGGTTTGCACAATGCAGGTGACCCCTCATGATCTGCCCGACAGGGCGAATCCCGCTCTGTTTCCCATGGAAGGGACGGCCTTTCGGGATACTGTTTCCTGGACAAAGTTAATCTTCGCGGATGGAACAGCGGTCTGGTCGCGGGCGCGGCGGGCCTCGGACCATGTTTTTCATCCGGTGATGATGAAGAATCTGATCATCTGCGTTCTGGTGATGGCCGTGCTGCAGAATCGCCCCGATCTGGCGCAGCTTGAAATGTGGCAATTCGCGCTGTCATGGTTTGTCGTCACGATTGCGGCGGTGTGCTGGTTCTATATCAGTATCGGCACCGCAATCGGGCTGGAGCGGGCGGGGCGCGTGCGCTTTGTCTTTACGCCGCTGCTGAGCCTGCCTGTCATTCCCGTGACCGAAGTGGTGCGGCAGGTGACACTACACCTGATTACCGGGCAAGCGTTGCCGGAGATCGCCGATATCGCGCCGTTTGTCACCCGTGATCTGATCGTGATCCTGCTGTTCGATATCCAGTACGGGTCCTTCGTGGCACCACATCACCCATTGTATCGGCAGGACGATCCGCGATTGGCCGAGGCAGCCCCGGTGCATCCTGTCACCCCGCGCTCCGATATGGAGGCGCTGGCCGCGCGCCCTGCCGAGATGCCGCCGGTCGCGCCGCAGGTCGCCATGCGCGGCGAGACTGATCTGGGACTAGACGAAGCCGTTGCACTGTCCCTGCCGCAGGACGGGGATGCGGCCCGCGCGCCTGATGTGGTTGCCGTGGCTGACGGAACTGTCGAGATCGCGGGTGAAAGCCTAAAGGTCAGCGAGCTTTTGGTGATCCATGCGGAGGATCATTATGTGCGGGTGCATCAGACCGGACGCTCTGCCCTGTTGCGGGGGCGCTTTTCGGATGTGATCGCTTCTGTGCCGCCGGATAGCGGGATCGTGCTCAACCGTTCGGTCTGGGTGTCGGTGGCTGGAATTCGCGCCCTTCACCGCACCGAGGATTACAAGCTGCTGATCCGGGCGGCTGATGATCAGGTCTATACGGTCGCGCGGTCGCGCAAATCCGAAGTGCAGCATTTCGCGCGCCGCCATGGGCTGTCGCTGGCGCGGCGCAAACTTGTGGACCGCAGCGCGGATTGACTCAGGGCAGCGCGACGTCGTGGAAGGCGGCTGATCCGTTGGTGAACAGGGCAAGGACAAGGGGGCCATGGGGCGGGGCCCATGCGCTGTGCCGGTGCCGGTTGCGCGGAAGGGTGATGCGGGCGTGGTGGCCGTCATGGTCAAGGACCTGTCCAGCGACGCAGAGATGGGCCAGTGGCGCGTCGGCGGTGATCGTCAGGTGGAGTTGGTTCGCGTCTATCTGCGCATCGATATGCAAAGCGGGGCCGGCGGCTTGATCCGGCGCGATGACAGGGGCGATGACAGGTGGCGTGGGCAAGGGTGGCGTGCGTGGGGGGCAGGGGCTGGGCGGGACAAGCCGTTCCAGCGCGACGGCCAGCGCCATCAGCTCTGCATCCGCCCCGCCGCGACCAAGGATGGTCAAGCCCATCGGCATGCCGGTATCCGCCATGATCCCCATGGGGATCGTCACGCTGGGCAGGCCGAGATGCCGGATGGCCAGATTTCCGTTGGCGACCCAGACCCCGTTGCGCCAGGCCAGATCGGCCGAGGCCGGGTTGGTGTCGGCATCGGCGGGGCCGACATCGGCCAGCGCGGGAAAGACCACCGCGTCCAGACCCAGCCGGTCCATCCAGTCCTCCAGATCGCGTTTGCGCGTCTGTTCCAGCCCGCGCAGCCCGTCGGCCAGATGCGGGATCTGGCGGAAATCGTCACAGGGATGGCGGCGGGCGTGATCGGGATAGGCGGCGATATCGTCGTCGAAGCCGGTATAGCGGTCCGGCAGGGCGCCGTCGGGGCGCGGAAAGATCAGCGTGCCGTCCACCTGCGTCAGCCGGTTCAGATGCGGGTCGCCGTTGCGGCGCAGGAAGTCATCCCAGGCCCAGACGGACAGGTCCGTGATCTCGTGTTTCAGGTAGGCGGCGCTGACCAGCCCGGCTGTGGCGATGGTGGGGGCACCGGGGCGGTCGCCTTCGTAATTCGTGACGATGGGGAAGTCGGTGTCGGTCACCGTGGCCCCGGCGGTTTCGATCCGGGCACGCAGGGCGGACCACAGCGCGAGGATGGATGGGCGGGTGTCGATCCTTTGCCCGGTGGGGCCACCGATGCCGCCGTCGGGCGCAGTGCCTGCAAGGGGATCGGCGTTGATATACATGGACGGAACGCCCAGACGCTTGCCGGTGAGGGATGCGCCCTGCGCCAGTGCCGGCCATGACGGCGGGCGCGGCGGGTCGAGCGGCACCCAGTCCTGACTGCGCCAGAAGTCGCCGTCGCGGCGGCTGTCCCTGACCCCCAGCACGTCCATCAGGGTCAGCATATCCGCCATCGTCCGGGTCTGCGGCACGACCACGTCCATCGTGGGCACAAGCGGCCAGTTGCCCCGCACCGAGATGACGCCGCGACCGGGCGTGTAGGCGCAGAGGCCGTTCAATGCGGCGGGGGCGCGTCCGGAGGACCAGGTCTCCTCGGCCAAGCTGAAGGCGCCGAAGCCTGCGGCGACGGCGGTGCCTGATCCGTTCGACGAGCCCGAGGCGAAGGCCGAGGTGAGCCAGTCCGCCGACCATGGCGATTCCGCGCGCCCGTGCAGGCCGCGCTGCATGCCGCCGTTTGCCATGGGCGGCATGGTCGTCAGCCCGATCAGCACGGCCCCTGCCGCCCGGAGGCGTTCGACGGCAAAGCTGTCCTCGTTGGCGATCAGCCCGGCGAAGGCGGGCGAGCCGGCATCCACCGGCAGGCCTCGCACCTTGTAGCTGCCCTTGGCGGTATAGGGGATGCCATCGAGAGGTCCGAGGGATTCCCCCCGGCTGCGGCGCAGGTCGCTGGCGCGGGCCTCGTCGAAGAGGGCCGGGTTCAGGATCGGCACGGCGTTGAGGATCGGTCCGGCCCGGTCATAGGCGGCGATCCGGGTCAGCGCCTCATACGCGAGGGACACGGCGGTGGCGCGGCCCTGATCCAGCGCCTTGGCCAGCGTGGCCAGATCGGGCCAGGCGGTCATGCGCGCGCCTTGGGCTGTTGCTGGGTGATGCAATGCACGCCGCCGCCACGCGCGAAGAGTTCGCGTGCGTCCACGGGCAGGATGCGGCGGCCGGGATAAGCCTCGGCGAGGATCGCGGCGGCGCGGGCGTCGGCTTTCGCGTCGCCGAAGGTGCAGGCGATGACGCCGTCATTGCAGACCAGATGGTTGACATAGCTGTAATCGACAAAGCCATGGGCATCGCGCAGCGTATCGGGGGCGGGCAGGTCGATGATCTCGAACGGACGGCCCTGCGCGTCGGTCTGCGCGGCGAAGAGAGCGCGCAATTCCTGTGCCAGCGGATGATCGGGATGGTCGGGATTGTCCTGCACATGCATCAGGATGCGGCCCGGCGCGGGGAAGGTCGCCACGATATCGACATGGCCGCGCGTGCCGAACATGTCGTAGTCGCGCGACAGGCCGCGCGGCAGCCAGATCGCCTGCGTCGTGCCCAGCAGGCGCGTCATCTCGGCCTCGATCCGGGCGCGGTCGGCATGGGGGTTGCGGTCGGGGTCGCGCTGCACGGTTTCGGTCAGCAGCACGGTGCCGTGGCCGTCGACATGGATCCCGCCCCCCTCGTTCACCAGAAGCGAGGGGATGACCGGCGCGCCGACAAGGCCCGCGATGAAGGCGGCCAGCGCGTTGTCCTGTGTGGGCTGTGACCAGTCGGCGCCGCCCCAGCCGTTGAAGATCCAGTCCACCGCCGCCAGGCTGCCATCTGCGGCATGCACGAAGGTGGGGCCGGAATCGCGCAGCCAGAATTCACCCAGAGGATGGGGAACGATCTCGATCCCGTCGCCCAGCATCCGGGTGGCGCGCTGGATTTCCGAGGGGTCCACGATCATCGACACCGGCGCGCATTGCGCCACCGTATGCGCCACGGCGGTCCATGCGGCATAGCCCGCCTCGCGCGCGGAGGTGCTGTCGCCCAGCGTGGCCCCTTGGCGGGGGAAGGCCATCCAGACACGATCCTGCGGAGCCGTTTCCGGCGGCATGGTCCAGTGGGTCATGTGTGCCGTCTCCTCAGATCGTGGCGTGCCAGAGTTCGATATAAACATGGTCAGGATCGTCTGCGCCGGAAAAGGCGGTTCCGAACAGCACCATGTTCCCCAGTGCCCGGTGCGGACCATCGGGCACTTCGAGGGTTGCGCGGGTGCGTCCATGATAGCTGCCATCCGGTTGCGGCACCATGCGTCCCGCGTTCATGACCATGACGGGGGTCCCGTCGTCAAGTTGCAGGATATAGCGCGCCTCGACCTCGTAGGTGCCATCCTCAAGGCGGCGCGCAACATCGGCACCGCCGGGCAGGATCGTGGCGCTCCAGTCCGCCGCGACGGCTTGCCCGCCCAGAATGGGAAAGAGCGCGCGGCCATGGCCCTGCGTCGTGGTGAATTCGGTCTGCGGGCCGATATCGGCGCGGATCGCGCAGAGACGGCGCAGACCGGGCTGGCCGGGTGAGAGCGGCGCGCCGAGCGCCGTCATGTCGGGGCTGTCATGCGGCATAAGTGATAGCCCCGTCGCAGACGGTCAGCGCCACGTCCAGACTGTCGATCCGGTCGATGGGGATGGCTTCGATATCGTCTGACAGCAGGACCAGATCCGCCGCCATGCCCGGTTTGATCCGCCCGGTGATGTCATCGGCGAAACCGGCGCGGGCGCCGCGCCATGTATAGGCTTCCAGCACCTGATGCAGGGCAAGGCGTTGATCGGGCAGTCCCGGAATCCAGGGGGTGCGGGTCATGGCGGCGGCGATGCTGGTCAGGGGAGCGATCGGCACGATGGGCCAGTCCGAGGAGAAGGCGAAATCCGCCCCCGTCGCCACGATGTCGCGCCAGGCATAGGCCTGCGGGGCGCGGTCGGGACCGATGCCATCGGTGGTGCCGCTGGGGCCGCGCGGCGCATGCAGCGGCTGCATCGAGGCGATGACTCCCTGTGCGGCAAGGCGCGGGATATCGGCGCGGTCGATCATCTCGACATGTTCGATCCGGTGGCGGCGGTCGCGGGGGCCGTTCGCGCGCGCGGCGGCGGCATAGCCGTCCAGCGCCAGCCGGACGGCGGCATCGCCGATGGCGTGCACGGCGATCTGAAGGCCACGGCGGTCCGCTTCGGTCGCGGCGGCGTGGAAATGCGCGGGAGTGAAGATGGTCTCGCCGCAATGGCCGGGGCGGTTGGCATAGGGGGCCAGCATGGCGGCGGTGCCGCTTTCGATCACCCCGTCCAGAAACATCTTGACGATGCCCGAGGTCAGTTTCGGCCCCGTGAAGGCGCGCTGCATGGCGGTGGCGCGGTCCAGTTCGGACAGGGGCATTTCTGCGGTCAGATGGAAGGGCACCCTGACGCGGGCGGTCAAGGCGCCCTCGGCCTCAAGCTCGGCCAGCAGGTCCAGAAGGTAGCGGTTGCCGTCCATGTTCTGCATGGAGGTGATTCCGTGTTTCGCGGCATGGGCCAGACCGAGCTTCAGAATCTCCTTGTCCTCGTGCCGCTGGGCCGGGGTCGGGGGGACGGGCGGTTCGATCCCCGACATGCCCAGCATTTCGCGCCCGCCGGTGTTGCGCAGGTCCAGCACGGGCAGGAGCGCCATCTTTTCGCGCAGCTCTCCGGTGGCCAGCCCGTCCGGTCCCATCACCACCTCGTTGCCGGGAGGGAGGGCGCGGCCGTGCAACAGTCCTGCGGCGCGCAGGGCAGCGGTATTGGCGAAAAGCGTGTGGAAGTCATAGGCCATCAGCGCGAGGGGACGGTCCGGGCAGATCGCGTCCAACGCGTGCCGGTCCAGCGGGCGGCCATCGCCCAGCATCGTGTAATCGGCCCCTTGGCCGAACAGAAGCGTCGCATCGGGATTGGCGGCGGCGAAGCGGTCCACGGCGGCTTGCAACGCGGCTGTGCCGCGAATGTCGGCCAGTTGCAGAAGTGTTTCGCCGTAAGCGCCGGAAAAGAGGTGCAGGTGGGATTCCACGAAGCCGGGCAGCAGCGTGGCGCCGCCCGCGTCGATCACCCGCGTTGCGGGACCGGCGAGCGGCAGGATTTCCGCATCTTCGCCCAGTGCCAGGATTGTGGTTCCTGCGACGGCGACGGCGGTGGCGCGGGGGCGGGCGTCGTCCATCGTCAGGACGCGCGCGTTATGCACGATGAGATCAGCGGACATGGTTGCTCCTGTCGGTCAGAGGTTGCGCCCGGCAAGGCAGGCATCGTCGAAGACCAGCGCGATCACGGGAAGAACCCGCGCGCGCACCATCGCGTCATGGTCGGCGACGGTCATGTCGTCGCCTCTGATCAGTTCGATGAAACAGGGCATCCACAGATCGTGCAGCATCTCGGCCAGCAGGGGAATATCCGCCGGTGCGCCGGCGCGGGTGGACAGGTCGCAGGCCCGCAGGACATCGGCGATGGCTTCGACCAGTTTCGTTCCGACCTCGCGATAGGTTTGGGACAGCTCGGTTTCGGGGTGGCGGATGACGGCGGATTCGGCATAGCGCCACACCCGCTTGCTGGCGATCAGAAGCGTCTGCGCGGCGATCCGCGAGAACAGGTCCAGAAGCACCTTGTCGAGCGGCGTGCCCGCAGGGCGGGGCATCACCTTTTCGCTTTCGCGGGCGGCGCGGGTGCCTTCGTCGATGATGGCGATCAGGATGCCGTCCTTGGACCCGAAGTAGTTGAACACGGTGGGCGCCGAAATCTCGCAGGCTTCGGCGATGTCCGTGATCGTGGTCGCATCGACGCCGCGCTCGGCGAACAGGGCGCGGGCAGCGGCGATGATCCTGTCGCGCCGCTGCGCCTTCTTGCGGTCGCGCAGGCCGATCACCTCGTCTTCGGGTGCCGTGATCTCGGGCAGTTCTGCAGTCATCTTCGGGGCTTTCTTTGTGTCACTAAAAATTTTTATTGACTTAAAAAATTATGTCAATAGCGTTTTGGCCATGAACGCAGGCAGGATCACGATGCTGGACATAACGAAACTTTCCAAGACATTTGGCCAAGGGGCCAACAGCTATACGGCCTTGCATGCGGTGGATGTCACCATTGCGGAAGGCGAATTCTTTACGCTTCTTGGCCCGTCCGGTTGCGGCAAGACAACGCTTCTGCGGCTGATCGCCGGGTTCGAGCAGCCTTCGGGCGGGCGCATCGTTCTGGACGGGCGCGACATTGCGGCGATCCCGCCCAGCCAGCGGCCGGTGAACACGGTCTTTCAGAGTTATGCGCTGTTTCCGCATCTGAGCGTGGCGCAGAACGTGGCTTTCGGGCTGGAGGCGCTGGGACGGCCTGCATCCGAGGTGAGGTCCCGTGTCGATGAGATGCTGGCGCTGGTGCAGTTGTCGCATCTGCGCGACCGGCGCAGTTCGGCCCTGTCCGGCGGGCAGCAGCAGCGTGTCGCGCTGGCCCGCGCGCTGGCCCCGCGTCCGCGCATCCTGTTGCTGGACGAACCGCTGTCGGCGCTGGATCTGAAGCTGCGCAAAGACATGCAGGCGGAGCTCAAGCGGTTGCAGCGCGAGACGGGCCTGACCTTCATTTTCGTGACCCATGATCAGGACGAGGCACTGACCATGTCGGATCGGATCGCGGTGATGGAGGGCGGACGCCTCCAGCAGGTCGCGGCACCACGCGCGCTGTATGACACGCCTTCCAACAGGTTTGTGGCCGGGTTCATCGGCGATACGAATTTTCTGAAAGGGCTGGCCTTGCCCGAGGGTGTGGTTCTGGGCGGGCAGGCCCCCGTGATGCTTTCGGCGGCGGCGGGCTTTGTCGGGCCGGTCACCGTGTTGATCCGGCCCGAGCAGGTGATCATCGGGCGGGCTGCGCCGGACTCGGTCGTTCTGACCGGGCGGGTCGAGGATCTTGTGTTTTCGGGCACGGATACGCATGTGCGCCTGTCCCTGCCGACGGGAGAGACGCTCAGCGTGCGCAGCCAGAACAGCCTGCATGCCGGCACCGCCTTCACCGAGGGCGAGGTCGTCACCCTGTCGCTGCCCTGTGAGGCGCTGCGCATCCTGCCGGAGGAGACCGCAGATGCAGCCTGAGACCTCCGGCGTCACGGCGGGGCTTGCCCGCGCGGATCTTCAGCGGCGCTGGTCGCTGGCCATGCCGGCCTTGGTCGTGATCGGTGCCTTTTCGATCCTGCCGCTGATGATGGTGGTGGTCTATTCCGTCCTGGCCTCCGGGAGCTATGGCGGTGTGCAATGGCACCTGTCCTGGGAGGGATGGTTTTCGGTTTTCTTCGAGCGGGACATTTTCGACGACAGCATCAGTGTCGCTTCGGCCCATGTCGAGGTGCTGTTGCGCTCGGTCCTGCTGGCCTTGGCGACGATGGGGCTGACGCTGGTTTTCGGACTGCCAACCGCGTGGTTCATCGCCACACGCGCCCCGCAGACACGGGGGTTCTGGCTGTTTCTGATCACGATCCCGTTCTGGACCAACCTTCTGGTGCGCACCATCGCCATTCAGGACATCATCCGCGCCGATGGCGTGGTGAACCGGCTGCTGATCTGGGCCGGGATGATCGAGGCCCCTTTGCCCATGATGTTCACCAATGGCGCGGTGCTGCTGGGCATGACCTATGTCTATCTGCCGCTGATGGTGCTGCCGGTCTATGCCGCGATCGAGAAGTTCGACTTCCGGCTGGCCGAGGCGGCCTATGATCTTTACGCCTCGCGTCTGTTCTGTCTGCGGCGGGTGATCCTGCCCATGGTGCGCCCCGGCATTGCTGCGGGGGCGATCCTTGTCTTCATTCCCGCGCTGGGGGCCTATGTCACGCCGCGTCTGATGGGGGGCGGCACGGCGATGATGTGGGGCAATCTGATCGACCTGCAATTCGGGCAGGGCCGCAACTGGCCCTTGGGGGCGGCGCTGTCTGTCGCGCTGACCGTTCTGATCCTTGTGGCGCTGGTCTGGTATCTGCGGCAAGCATCGCAGAAGGCGGCGGCGCATGGCTGACCGTCGCTTTTCCGTCCGTCATCTGCCCGGAGTTTCGCTGATCGCGGGGATGACGTTTGTCGCGCTCTATGCGCCGATCCTGATTCTGGTGATCAATGCCTTCAACGCGGGCAGCGTCATCGGCCGCTGGGAGGGGGCGTCGCTGCGCTGGTTCGTGGCTGCACTGGAGAACCGCGCCTTCCGCGATGCGGCGATGAACTCGCTGGTGATAGCGACGCTGGCCGGGGCGATCGCCACGCTTTGCGCCATGATGGCCGCGCTGGCGACGACGCGCAGTCGCCGCATGCCCGGGCAAAACGCGGTGCAGGCCGTGATCTATCAACCGCTTGTGGTGCCCGAGATCGTTCTGGCCGTCGCGCTGATGGTGGTGCTGGCCCAGATCAAGCAGATGACCGGCTATCACGGGCTGGCCTATATGGTTGTCGCGCATACGGCCTTTTGCATTCCCTTTGCCTATATGCCGATCCGTGCCCGGCTTGAGGATATGGACCTGACGCTGGAAACGGCGGCGATGGACCTTTACGCCAGCCGTTTCTACACCTTCCGCCGCGTGACCTTGCCCTTGCTGGCACCCGGGGTGCTGGCGGGGTTCATGCTGGCTTTCGTTGTCTCGCTGGACAACGTGGTCGTCAGCGCCTTTGTCAAATCGCCCGGGCAGGAGACTTTGCCCACCTATCTGATGGGCGAATTGCGACGGAACCTGAGTTCCGAGATCTATGCGATTTCCGCGCTTTTGCTGTTTGCCAGTGTCATGGTCGTGGCCGCGTCCTGGCTGATCACCCGAAAGAAACCGTGACCATAAACTGTCCAACACAGGAGATTTGCCCATGACTCGCCTTGCCTGCCTTGCCGCTGCCGTGACCGGCGCTGCGATCGGCCTTACGACCCCGGCCATGGCCGATGGCCAACTGAATATCTACAATTTCGGCCTCTATACGCCGCCAGCCCTGCTGGAGCGGTTCACGCAGACCTATGGGGTCGAGGTGACGTTGAGCGAATTCGCCGCCAATGAGGAGGCGATCGCCCGCATTCAGGCGGGGGGCCACGGGTTTGATGTGGTGATCGTCAGCGGATATTACCTGCCGGTCTATCTGGAGCAGGGTCTGCTGCTGGAAAGCCGTCCCGATACGATGGCGAATTTTGCCAATGTCGATCCGGCATGGATCACGATGCCCGGCGATCCCGAGCGGCGTTTCAGTGTGCCTTGGGTCTGGGGCACCACGGGGGTGATGGTGAACACGGCCCTTTATGATGGCGACATCAACACGGCGGCGATTTTCCTTGATCCGCCCGAGGCGTTGCGGGGGACCATCAACCTTGTCCCGTCGATGAATGACGTGATCGACATGACGCTGCGCTATGTCGGGTCGGAGCCTTGCACCAGCGACCGCGAGGCCCTGCGCAAAGCGCGCGACACGCTTCTTGCGGCCAAGCCGCATTGGGCGTCGATTGATTATGCCTCTTTCGAGAAGTTCGTGAACGAGGATCTGAACGCCTCGGTTTTCTGGAGTGGAGCGGCGGGACGGATCCGCGATGCCAATGCCGACTTTGCCTTCGGCTGGCCCGCGACCGGCTATATGCGCTGGATGGACAATGTGGCGATCCTTGCCGATGCGCGCAATGTCGACAATGCCAAGCTGTTCCTTGACTTCATCATGGCGCCCGAGAATGCGGCGCTGATCTCGAACTACACCCGCTATGGCAATGCCATCACGGGGTCTGAGGCCTTCATGGATGCGGGTCTTCTGTCCTCGCCCGAAATGCAGGTGCCCGCTGAGCTGGCGGATGCGGCGATCAATCAGCAGCTTTGTGCGCCCGAGGTGCAGGAGCTTTACACGCGAATCTGGACCGACCTTTTGAAGTAGGGTTTAGCTGCCGAAAGACACGGCCTGCATGCGATGGAAAAGCGGGGTGAATGCCCCGCTTTTTCAGTCTGTGCGCAGGCGGCGAGTCGGTTTTCTGTGGTGCGGATTGTCGTGAATTCAAATTCACGACAGCTTCGGTCCGGGGTCCTGCTGATTGGCGACATCGGACGGCGTCACCAATCTGAACCGGCGAATTTCTTATGAAAACAAGGGGAAAAACGCGACATCTTGGGTGAAGCGATGACAGAGGGCTGTTATTGCTATCCGTGAAGAGGATGGCCCGACGGACTGCCAGCACAAAGAGCAGCTCTGAACCGATAAGCCAAGAAACCGGGCCCTTTTCGCGAGTTTAACGAGTGACGTGTTACCTTGTGATCGTGCATCGCGGAGATCCTCTGCGGTGCACGATGTTTTTGTGCTGATGGCATCGGCAGCGAGGCAGGTGCGACTGCCCAGATAATGCCCAATTGCCGTTAAACTTTGCTCCAGTTTGCCCTGTTATCCGGACGCTGTGCGAGTTGGCGCGTCAGTCTTGCTGGCGTTGTGTGTGTGGGTATCGGGTTTACTATGGCCACTTACTATATCGTATCGGCCGGGACTGCCGGGACGCCCGATCCGGATAACGTGATGGGCTATACCCAGATCGGAGCAGGCACGACGATCGTCGCGCAGCCCGGTGATATCTTCATCATTGATGGTGCGGTCAACTCCAACATCACGATCAACGCGGCCAGCGGAATTGCGACGCCGGTCGAGGTGCGGTTCGAGCAGGACCTGACGACGCTTGGCGCTGCGAACGCGGCCACGATCACCTTTGGTCCCGATACAATTCCGACGGTCACTATCGCCGCTGGGATTGATGCGGATGGTCTGAACCTGAACGCGGCATTGTCGGATGGGTTGACGGTGAACGCGGATGACGGCGCATCTGTCGGTCGGATCACGGGCTCGCCGGACACTGATACGGTCACGGCGGGTGACAACGTCACCTTCCATGGCATCGTTCTAAACGATTCAAGCCAGGCGACCATCACCGTCGGTGACAACGCGACATTCAACAGCGTCTTGTCACTGACGGGTTCCGATTCATCCATGACGATGACCGTCGGCGACAACGCGACGTTCAATGTTGCCGTCACGATGTCCGGCGATAATGCCGAGCGGGTGTTCATCGTCGGCAATGAGGCAGAGTTCAACAGCACCCTGACGATGGAGCTGGACAATTCCGAAGGCACGCTTGTCATCGGGACGGATAGCGGCATCTTTGGCGCGCTGAGCCTTGATGCGACCCAGTCGACGATGAATGTCGCCATCGGGGATCGCAGCGTCATCGGATTGAGCGGCACGGGCGGGGTGAGCGCAGTCGGTGATACGACCGCCTACAACCTGGCTTTTGGCGACTTCGTCACCGTGAACGGCAGCGTCGTGATGTCGGGTAGCGGCAACACCCAATGGATCGAAGGCGGGCAGAACGTCTCGATCAATGGCGGCCTGAACATGGGTGGGGTGTCCAACGCCAATGCGGTGACATTCGGCGATAATTTCGCTCTGTCGGGCAACTGGACCGGTTCGGCCAATCCGGGTGCCCCTGAATATGTCGCCTTGGACGACAACTGGCGCATCGGTGGCAACATGACTCTGGGCGGCGGGTCCGACCAGTTGTTTCTGGGCGCACCCGCGCCGGGTCAGGTCACCACGATCACCGCCGATGGCGATGGCAACGATGGCATCAGCGTCTTTGCCCCTGCCGGTCAGGAGCCAGCCTTTGCCAGCGCCGCCACCGCTGCGGGATGGGCGCAAAACCCCGATGGAAGCTGGAGTCCGACAAGCCCGAACCAGAGCCTGACCTTCGGGACGCTGAGCTACCAGAATTTCGACTCCAGCGCAGATCCCGGCGCGGAGCCGGACTGGTGGAACGCGCCGATCTTCGGCGCTCTGGACGGGGCGGTGCAGGGGACCGAGCAGGACGATGTCATCGGTCCGGGCGATGCCGATGCGGCTGGCGATGTGGTCGATGGCAGCGATGGCCTTGATGATACGATCATTGGCGGCGGAGGGAACGACACGCTCTTTGGCGGGCTTGGCAATGATCTGATCGAAGGGGATGGTGACACCCCCTTTGCGCCGGTCCAATCCGGCTTCGTGTCGTTGCGCAACACGGACAACCTTCAGGACGCCGGTGGCGTCGAGGCCAATGCCATCCGTGCCGTCGAACTGGTCCGCCTGTCGGACGGCCGGTTGATCATGATTTCGTCCGAACGGGGCACTGCGTCCGATGGCATCGCCACCTATGAGATCGACAGTGACCGCGACTCGGGGACATTCGGCCAGATTCTGAATAGCTCGGGCGGCGGGACGACCAATCCCACCGGCGGCGGGACAACCGATCAGGCCGCACGGTTGGGCTTTCTGACACAATCGGCCAATGGCAACGGTTTCGACGATATCCGGTCGATCGAGGCGGTGACGCTGACCACGGGCGAAAGCTATATCTTTACCGCCGATACCGCGACGGGCACGATCGGGATCGCGCGGCTTGCCCCGGATGGATCGCTGACCGAGGGGCCGTCGCTGACATTGCCGCAGTTGAACGGCGTGCAGTCGCTGTCCGTCGTCGAGGTTGGCGGCACACCGATCCTGCTGGCCTATGCCGGTGGCTCCTCCGACAGCCTGATGAGCTTTGCCATTGATCCGGCCACGGGCGGATTGACGCTGCTGGACCGGGAACTGGATGGCAACGGCACATCCGAGAACTTCCTGGCAGGCGCTGGTGCGGATTTCGGTTTTGTCGAAGGTTTCACCAACGCGGCCGGGCAAAGTTTCGTGCTGGCGACCGGCAACGATGGCGGGCAGAACGGTGTGTCGCTCTGGACTGTTGATGGGGCAGGGCAGTTCACCTTTCAGAACGCGCGCGGTGACGATCAGAACGGCGCCACCGAAACCGACCCGCAAGGCAATACGCTGGGCCGTGACCTCATCTCGCCCGCGGGATCGCAGACCGGTCTGAATGATTCTGCTGCGGCGGCCTGGGGCGAGATCGACGGTCAGACCTATGTCTTTGTCGGTGGCATTGACGATGACGTGACCATTTTTCGTGTCGATCCAGATGCCTTGGGGGATGGCACCTTCGATCTGACCCTGGTCGGGCAGGTTGACGGTTTTGTAAATGACATCAGTGCAATAGCCTTCATTCCGTCTGGCAGCGGCGGAACGCTGGCCGTCGGTGGCGAACAGGCCGGGTTGCGGTTTGCGCAGGTCGTGGTCGATCCGGCAACCGGGATCGTGACGCTGAATCTGGACACGGACGGCACAATTGCCGATGCCGGGGAACCGGGTGCAGAACTGGCGGATTCCGAAAGCCTTGCCTATCTGGACGGTGTGCTGGTTTCGGCCTCGGATGCCGACAATGGTGTCGCTGTTCTGGTGACGGAACCCAGCGCCTCGACTCCGTCCGGCACCACGGCCGGTGTCGCGGGCGATGACGTTCTTTATGGCGGCGACGGCGATGACACGATCTTCGGCGGTGCCGGAGATGATTTCCTGGATGGGGGCGCGGGGCGCGACACCCTGACCGGCGGCGATGGGGCCGATGTCTTTGTGGCCGATGGCACGGCGGATCTGATCACGGATTTCGATACCGTGACGGGGATCGGCAACGGGGATCAGTCGGATAACGATCTGGTCGATCTGTCGGGGTTCTACAATGTCTCGACGCTGGCTGCGTGGAACGCGGCCAATCCCGAGCAGACCTACAAGCAGGCGCTGGCCTGGCTTAAGGCGGATCAGGCCGATGGTGTGCTGGACGCGGCCGGCGGGTTGCAGATCCAGAACGGTGGCGCTGCGGTCAGCGGTGATGGTTTCAGCTTCGAAAACACCAGTGTGATCTGCTTTGCCCGCGATACCGGCATCCTGACCCCGCGCGGCGAAGTCGCGGTGCAGGATCTGCGGCTGGGCGATCTGGTGCAGACGGTGGACAATGGGTGCAAGCCGCTGTTGTGGATTGGCGCGCGCCGGGTCGCAGCGCAGGGTGCCGCGGCCCCGATCCGGATCGAGGAGGGGGTGCTGAACAACAGCCGTCCGCTGATCCTGTCGCCACAGCATCGCGTGCGGGTTCAGTCCCGGATTGCCGAGCGCATGTTCGGCTGCGAGGAGGCGCTGGTTGCCGTCAAACACTTGCTGGAGTTGCCGGGCGTGTCACGTCTGGAGGGGGGCGGGGTGGAGTATTTCCATTTCCTCTTTGATCAACATGAGCTGGTCATGTCGGACGGGGCCGAAACGGAAAGCCTGTTCACCGGGCCAGAGGCGTTGAAGGCGATCCATCCGGAGGGTCGGCAAGAGGTGATGGCGCTGTTCCCCGAACTGCTGGACAATCCCGACTACCGGCCTGATCCGGCGCGTCCGCTGCTGCGGGGGGCCGAGGGGCGCAATCTGGTGCGGCGGCATATCAAGAACAACAAGCCCGTCATTCCTGCGCGGGTTGTCCCAAAGTTTGCCGCGCGATGACGCGCTTTCAGGGGTGTGGACAGGCTCAGGATTGGGGCTTGTGCCGTTCCATTGCAGCTAGAAAGGCAATCCGCCGCGACTGCGCGACCTTGACGCAGTCGCCGCTTGTCAGGGTCAGGGCAAGGGCGCCCTTGTCCCCTTCGGATGTTGCCGCGATATCGGCAAAGGCCACCCAGGTGGATCGGTTGACCTGTATCCCGAGCGCGTAGTCCAGCTGCTCGACAGCCTCGGCCAGACGACCACGCACCATGAACCGTTTGTCCTGTGTGACGATCCGCAGGTAGTGATCCTCGGATTGCACGCGGAGCACCCTTTCGGCGGGCAGCGTGACATTGCCGACGCTGAGCCGGCCCAGATCAGGGAGGGGGGCCGTCGCCCCGGACGGGGGAGGGCGGTTCAAAGGCTGATCGGCATCGCCGCCTTCTGTCGTGGCATCGCGGGCTGCCTTGGTCACCGCCGCGTCGGGCCCGAGGTTTGCCAGGGCCGCAACCTCGGACTGGCGGTGGGGATGGGGCAGGGCAAGCGGGGCGGTCTTGTCGTCCGCGATCGGGGCCGCGGAGCCGGGCCTGACCGAGGAGAGCGATGGGTGAAAGGGGGCCACGAAATTCCCGAAGATCATGTCCATCACCAAAAGGACGATAAGATCGCGCAGGATTTCCGTTGCCCATTGAGCTGCATTGATCAACGGGTCCCCGACCATGGCCGTGGTGACCATATAGGTGGTCATACTGGTGAAGATGAACAGTGGCAGGATCAGTGTCGGGGTGTAGATCAACCGGATCACCCCCCGCTTCCACAGAAGCTTGAGGACGCTGAGCGACAGCAGGAACCAGAGCATCGACACGATGCTGATTGTGGTCCACAGAACAACTGTCTGAAACCCGGCCAGTGCGTTGGTATCCAGCCCGCCCCTGTCGAGCAGGCCATAGATCAGAATGCAGGCAAGCGTATATTTGAGATAGGTCGGATGCAGCAGGAAGTCGCCAACGGAATCGTTGACCACATAGTAGCGCTGTCCGTCGGTGAAGCGTATTTCGGGCATCCGGACGGCGCCATTTTCATATGTGACGCGATCCATATAACGCGCTGACCTTTTACCAAATTATCGTGGCTACCCCGTATACGGATCGGTGGGGCAATACTTCTAGCTGTGCTACACATAATGCAGTAATTTTTTCAGTCTACTTGTTTTGTGCCGCCGGTCCGGCTCTGGGCGTCCGGCGCAGAGGGCGCCGGTGTCCGGGCTGACAGTGTCGCTTGCCCACCCGCGACGGGGCGGCATACTCTGTAAATGTCGCCGCTGTCACGGAGTTGTCGCAGTTAGACGCTTTTTTGGTTGAACACTGAGGCGCGATGGGCAAAGTTGACTCGGGAGTCAACAACCCGAGACGATGGCTTTGCACCGCAGCGTGCGGCTACGGACGGAATAGACCAGTCAGGGCCGGAAAACCGGCCCGGATCGTGACAAGATCAGCAAGTATCGCGACAAGCGAACAGATACCAACAGGGAGACGACGATGACCGGAAAGATCGACCAGAACCAGATTGACTACCTCAAGGTGCGGGCCGGCATGGGCCGGATCTCGCGGCGCGAGTTCATCGGCCGCATGGGCGCGCTGGGTGTCAGCGCCGCGATGGCGGGCACCTTCTATGCGCAGGCCGTGCATGCGGCAGGCCCGGTCAAGGGTGGCACGATGCGCATGGGCGTGTCGGGTGGCGAAAGCACCAACTCGCTTGATCCGGCACTGGCGGCAAGCCCGGTGCCTTACAACGTGCTGAACCAGTTCGGCGAAACGCTGGTGAACGTTGACGAGAACGGGCAGCTTGAGATGCGCCTGGCGGAAACGGTCGAGGCGTCGGCCGATGCGAAGACCTGGATGTTCAAGATCCGCTCGGGTGTGGAATTCCACAACGGCAAGCCGCTGACCGCCGAAGACGTGATGCGCACGATGGAGCGTCACTCGAACGAGGACAGCAAATCGGGTGCCTTGGGCATCATGCGCGGCATCACCTCGATGAAGGTCGAGGGCGACATGTTCATTGTCGGGCTGGATACGGCCAATGCCGACCTGCCCTTCCTGCTGGGTGATTATCACCTGATGATCCAGCCCGATGGCGGCTTTGACAATCCCGGCGCGGGCATCGGCACCGGTCCCTATATGGTCGAGGCGGATGAGCCCGGCGTGCGTCACCTGTTCAAGAAGAACCCGAATTACTGGGACAGCAGCCGTGGCCATGTGGACGAGGTCGAGATCCTGGCGATCAACGACACGACCGCACGGATGGGCGCGCTGCAATCAGGTCAGGTGCATCTGGTCAACCGGGTCGATCCCAAGGTTGCGGCCCTGCTGGACCGTGCGCCCGGTCTGTCGGTGAAAAGCGTGGGTGGCCCCGGCCACTATGTGTTCATCATGCATTGCGACACCGAGCCGTTCCTGAACAATGACCTGCGTTTGGCGCTGAAATACGCGATCGACCGCAAGGACATGGTGGACAAGGTGCTGCGCGGCTATGGGACTGTCGGCAATGACATGCCCGTCAATGCCGCTTATCCGCTGTTTGACGACAGCATCCCGCAGCGCGAATACGACCCCGAGAAGGCCGCCGAGCACTACAAGAAATCCGGCCATGACGGCAGCCCGATCGTCCTGCGTGTGTCCGACGTGGCCTTCCCCGGCGCGGTCGAAGCGGCGCAGTTGTTCGAGCAGACGGCCAAGGCGGCAGGTATCCCGCTGGAGCTGAAGCGCGAGCCGGGTGACGGCTACTGGTCCGAGGTCTGGAACGTGCAGCCCTTCAGCGCATCCTATTGGGGCGGGCGTCCGGTGCAGGACCAGATGTATTCGACGGCCTATCTGTCGACGGCGGACTGGAACGACACCCGCTTCAAGCGCGACGATTTCGACGCGCTGCTGTTGCAGGCGCGCGGCGAGCTGGACGCGGACAAGCGCAAGGCGCTCTACAGCCAGATGGGCATGATGGTGCGCGACGAGGGCGGGTTGATCTGCCCGATGTTCAACGACTTCGTGGAAGGCGTCAGCGACAAGGTGCAGGGCTGGGTGGCCGACCCGACCGGCGAACTGATGTCGGGCACCGCGTCGCACAAGTGCTGGCTGACGGCCTGAGCGGGGCCTGCTGAATGCACCCGATCCTGATACTGGTGTCCCAGCGCGTTGCGCTGGGCCTCCTTCTGCTTTTTGCGGCTTCGGTCCTGATTTTTGCGGGGACGATGATCCTGCCGGGCGATGTGGCGCAATCCATCCTTGGTCAGTCCGCGACACCAGAGGCGCTGGCGAACCTGCGCGCCGAACTGGGGCTGAACGATCCTCCGGTCACGCGCTATTTCAACTGGCTGTTCGGGGCCATGCAGGGTGATCTGGGTGTGGCCCTGACCAATGGTCAGGAAATAGCCGATGCGCTGGGCCGACGTCTGGGCAATACGCTGTTTCTGGCGTTCTGGGCGGCGATCATCGCGGTGCCGCTGGCGATCTTTCTGGGCCTGCTGGCCGTGCGCTATCGCAACCGCTGGCCCGACAAGCTGATTTCGGGGGTGACGCTGGCCTCGATCTCGATCCCCGAATTCCTGATCGGCTACCTGCTGGTCTATTTCGTGGCCGTGAAGCTGGGCTGGTTCTCGTCCGTGTCGATGATCAATGACAGCATGAACCTTGGCGAAAAGCTGAGCGCCATTGCCCTGCCGGTGGCCGTGCTAGTGCTGGTGGTGCTGGCCCATATGATGCGGATGACGCGGGCCGCGATCCTGAACGTGATGCAATCGGCCTATATCGAGACGGCGGAACTCAAGGGTCTGTCGGGGTTCAACGTGATCTTCCGCCATGCCTTTCCCAATGCCATCGCCCCCATCGTCAATGTGGTGATGCTGAATCTGGCCTATCTGGTGGTGGGCGTCGTGGTGGTCGAGGTGGTTTTTGTCTATCCCGGCATGGGGCAGTATCTGGTCGATCACGTCTCGAAGCGTGACGTGCCCGTAGTGCAGGCCTGCGGGCTGGTTTTCGCGGCCGTCTATATCGGGTTGAACATGGTGGCCGATATCGTGGCGATCCTGTCCAACCCGCGGCTGAGGCATCCGAAATGAGCAGGATACCGATTTCCGCCCTGATCGGGCTGTTCTTCACCGGGGCCTATTTCCTGGCTGCCCTGTTCGCACCCTTCATCGCGCCCTATGGCATGGCCGAAACCGTGGGCGATGTGTGGGAGCCGATGTCGCGCACCCATCTGCTGGGAACGGACAGTATCGGGCGCGATCTGCTGACGCGCATGATCTATGGCGGGCGCACGACGATCTTCATCGCGACGATGGCGACCTTGCTGTCTTTCACGACCGGCGCGGTGCTGGGTTTTCTGGCCGCCGTCATCGGCGGTTGGGTCGATCAGGCGCTGTCGCGCTTTGTCGATCTGATGATGGCGATCCCCTCGCTGATCTTCGCGCTGGTGGTGCTGTCGGTCATGCCGGTCACGATCCCGGTGCTGATCATGGTGATGGGCCTGCTGGATTCCACCCGCGTCTACCGTCTGGCCCGCGCCGTGGCGGTGGATATCAACGTGATGGACTTTGTCGAGGCCGCCCGCCTGCGGGGCGAGGGGCGCGGCTGGATCATCTTCCGTGAGATCCTGCCCAATGCCCTGTCGCCGCTGGTGGCGGAGATGGGCCTGCGTTTCATCTTCATGGTGCTGTTCGTGTCCACGCTGTCCTTCCTTGGCTTGGGGGTGCAGCCGCCCAACGCCGATTGGGGCGGCATCGTGAAAGAGAACAAGGAAGGTATCGTCTATGGTATCGCGGCCGCGCTGGTTCCGGCCTTTGCGATTGCGACGCTGGCGATCTCGGTCAACCTCGTGGCGGATTGGATCCTGAACCGCACGACAAGTCTGAAAGGGGGGCGCGGTGGCTGAACCCTTGCTCAAGGTCACGGATCTGAAGATCGAGGCGACGGCCTATCCGCCGGGAGAGCCGCCGCAGGACATCACCATCGTCGAGGGCGTGTCCTTTGCGCTGGACAAGGGGCGCGTTCTGGGCCTGATCGGGGAAAGCGGTGCGGGCAAGTCCACCATCGGGCTGTCGGCGATGGCCTATGGGCGTGGTGGCGTGCGTATCACGGGCGGCGAGGTCGTGGTGAACGGGCGCGACATATTGAGACTGGGTGTGCGCGGCCTGCGCAAGCTGCGGGGGGCCGAGGTGACCTATGTGGCGCAATCCGCCGCCGCCGCCTTCAACCCGGCCAAGCGGATCATGGAGCAGGTGATCGAGGCGACGCTGGAACATGGCCGCGCGTCACGGGCCGAGGCCGAGGCGCGGGCCAAAAGTCTGTTCGCGACGCTGGGCCTGCCCGATCCCGATACGTTCGGGAACCGCTACCCGCATCAGGTGTCAGGCGGGCAGTTGCAGCGCGCCATGACGGCACTTGCCCTGTGTCCGCATCCTGATCTTGTGATCTTTGACGAACCGACCACCGCGCTTGACGTGACCACGCAGATCGACGTGCTGGCCGCGATCAAGGATGCGATCCGTGAAACCGGGGTGGCCGCGCTGTATATCACCCACGATCTGGCTGTCGTGGCGCAGGTCAGCGACGAGATCATGGTGCTGAAGGGCGGCACCATGGTCGAGCATGGCACGACCGATCAGATCATCAACGCCCCGCGTGAGGATTATACCCGTGCGTTGGTCTCGGTCCGGTCCATCGCGCATGAGGAAAAGGTGCCATCGGACGATCCGGTGCTGCGGGTGGAACATGTCACCGCGCGCTATCGCGGCACCGCCTTTGACGTGCTGCATGACGTGAATGTCGCGGTGCATCGCGGTCAGACCTTGGCCGTTGTGGGGGAAAGCGGATCGGGCAAGTCGACGCTGGCCCGTGTGATCACCGGGCTATTGCCACCGTCCGAGGGGCAGATCACCTTTGCGGGACGGCCGCTGTCGGCCACTCTTGCGGGCCGGTCGCGCGAGGATCTGCGCGAGGTGCAGATGATCTATCAGATGGCGGATGTGGCGATGAACCCGCGCCAGACGGTGGGCACGATCATCGGGCGGCCGCTGGAGTTCTATTTCGGCCTGAAAGGTGCGGCCAAGCGTGCCCGCGTGGCCGAGTTGCTGGAGGCTATCGAGATGGGCAAAGGCTTCATCGACCGCTATCCGGCAGAACTGTCGGGCGGGCAGAAACAGCGTGTCTGCATCGCCCGCGCGCTGGCCGCGAACCCGCGCCTGATCATCTGTGACGAGGTGACCTCGGCACTGGACCCGCTTGTGGCTGATGGCATCCTCAAGCTGCTTCTGGATCTGCAGAAGAAAGAGGATGTGGCCTATCTCTTCATCACCCATGACCTTGCCACGGTGCGGGCCATCGCGGACAGCATCGCGGTGATGTATCGCGGTCGCGTGGTGCGCTATGGCCCCAAAAGCGAGGTTCTGGCCCCGCCCTTTGATGATTACACCGACCTGCTGCTGTCCTCGGTGCCCGAGATGAAACTGGGCTGGCTGGAAGAGGTGATCGCCCATCGCAAGATGGAAAGCGCCGGGAATTAGATCTATATCCTCGTTTCTTCTTGCGCCAAATATCCCCGCCGGAGGCTCCTCCCCTTGCCGCAGGACGCGCGGTTTTGAGAAAGAAAGACCATGCAGAACAAGCTTCTTCTGATCATCCTTGACGGTGTGCCGCTGCGCAACTGGCGGCGTTTGTTCGGCAATCTGGAAGGATGGGTCGAGAGTGGGCAGGCGCAGAGCTGGGTGATGCGGTCGGTGCTGCCGTCGATTTCGGCCAGTTGCTATGCCTCGATCCATACGGGCGTGACGCCGCAGGAACATGGCTGCACCGGCAATGGCAATGTCTTCCGCCTGTCGCATCCGGATGTCTTCAGCCAGGTGCGGCTGGGCGGCGGTGTCACGGGGGCTGTGACCCATTCCTTCTGGTCCGAGTTCTTCAACCGCGCGCCCTTCGATTATGTCCGCGACATCGAATATGACGAGCCGGACAGTGCCACGATCAACCATGGGCGGTTCCATACCATGACAGGTTACGGGCTGATCAACCAGATGACGCCCTCGGATGTGGATCTGTTCGCGACACTGACCATGCTCTGTGCGCGGCATGAGTTGGATTACGGCATCCTGCACACCTGCACACTGGACAGCATGGGGCACCGTTTCTATCACGACTGTCAGGAGATGGATCACGCCTGCGCCGTCATGGACGAGATGCTGGCACCGTTCATTCCGAAATGGCTGGCGATGGGTTATGAGATCATCGTGACCGCCGATCACGGGCAGGACGCGCGGGGCCATCACGGGGGCAACAGCGATCTGCAACGCGAGGTGGCGCTCTATTATTTCGGGCCCGCGCGTGGACCTGCATCCGATCAAGTGCTGGACCAGTTGCAACTGGCGCCCACGATCCTGTCCCGGCTGGGCGCGCCGATCCCCGACAGCATGCGGGCAGAGCCTTTCCTGTCGTCCTGACGCCACCGCATATGGGATTGGCTTTTCAGGTTTCCGCTACATCTTGTAGGTGCGGGTCGATTTTGGGGAAGGGTGAAAATTGACTCTAGCATGGCCGCGAAAAACGGCATATTCTTGCCATAATCAATAAGACTGCCGGAAAAATCGGCGTGTAACGAGTAGAGCGGTGCCAGTATGAAGACAATGGATTTTGTCGTGCGTTCCGTCACGGGCGCAACCCGTCGCGGTATGGTCGAAGAGAATGTGGCCGCATCGGTCATCGACGTCTCGGCAGGGGAAGAAATATCCCTCAATCTCAGGCAGTTCGAGCTTAAAGCTTATGTCAGGGCGGGCAATGACCTGCAAATGACGCTGGCCGATGGCCGGATCGTCACGCTGAAAGGCTATTTCGGCGAGGATGGTCCGCAGGCCCGCTTGTTCATCAGCGCGGATGGTTATCTGAGTGAAGTGACTCTGGCGGAAGCCACGGATGGCACGCTTTACGCCCAGTTCGGACCGACCGAGGCCTGGGGCAAATGGAGCCCGCATGAGGATCTGATCTTTTTCGACGGGTCCGAGGTCACGGAGCCGGTGACCGACAATGACACGGTCAGCATGTTGGCGCCCGGCTTGCTGCTGGGCGGCGGCACGCTGGGGGCGGCGGGCGGAATGGCGGCCCTTGCGGCGGGTTCGTTGTTCGCAGGCGGCCTTGGCGGTGGTGGCGCCCAGGTGCAGGACACGCCCGCTGTCGTCGTTCCCGGTGCGGATGGCGGGGCGCTGCGTCTGCCGACCATCAATGAAAAGGACATGATCCGCATTGGCGGGGGTGACACGCCGCAGATCATCATCAGCGGCACAGGCGAGCCCGGTGCCCGGATCGAGGTCAATATCGGTGGTAAGACCGAAGTCACGACCCCCAATGGCAGTGGCAACTGGCAGGTGGTGTTCGAGGATGACACGATGCCGCCCGATGGGACCTTTCCGGTCGAGGTGAAGGTCACGCAACCCGATGGCAGCCAGATCAATCTGACCGGACCCTCGGTCGTGATCGACACGACGCCGCCGGTGCTGTCCCTGACGGGTGGCACGGAGTCCACCGGCCATGTGGTCAATGGCGATGATCAGCGCGACGGCGTGGATATCGCGGGGACCAGCGAACAGGGTGCCCGGATCACCGTGACCATGGGCGACGCGAGCACGGGCATTGTGACACGTCAGGTTGATGCCGGGGCCGATGGGCGCTGGTCGGTCAATGTCGGGGCGGCTGATTTGCCGGAAGGCGATTACAACCGCGCGATCACCGTGACCGCCACCGACAGCTTCAACAATACGACCCGCGTGACGGACCGGGTGATCGTTGATACGATCCCCGATCCCATCGTGATCCAGAACGGTCTGGTGGGGGGCAATGGCATCGTCAATTTCGACGAGGCGCGGGGCGGCTATGTCGTGACGGGCACCTCGACGCCGGGCAACCGGCTGACGCTGATACGCGATGACGGGGTGACGACCCTGTCCCGCACAGTCGATGTTCAGCCTGATGGCACATGGCGGGTCGAGTATCTGCCGGGTGAGGTCCGCAGCGGTGAATACGATGTCACGCTGACCGCGACCACGTCTGATGCGGCCGGCAATATCGGCCGCGCGAGCGAGACGGTCCGTGTGGATACGGTGCATCACCTGACCATTGATCCGGCCGCGCTGGGGACCGGGAATGTGATCAACGGGGATGCGGCGCAGGCTGGCGTCGTGTTGCGGGGCACCACGCAGCGCGGATCGGTCGTTGAAGTGACCTTCAACGGGATCACGCGAGAGGTCACCTCGACCGACGGGACGTGGTCGATGCGCTTTGCAGGCAGCGATTTCGATCGTGTTGGGCAGGGCGAATACAATGACAGTTTCCGGGTCACGGCGCGGGATGCGGCGGGCAACGTCAACACCGCCTCGCGCGATGTGCGTGTGGACACAGTGGTCGATGTCACCATCAACGACGGGATTGCGGGGGATGGGCTGATCAACGCGGCGGATCGCGCGGCAGGGTTCTGGGTCACCGGCACGACCGAACCCGGCGCGCGCGTGATGGTGCAGCTTGGCACGGGCACGGCGAAACAGGCCGAGGATATCGGGAACGGCAACTGGCGCGTGCGCTTTGATACCAACGAGATTCCCACCGGGCAGGACCAACTGGCCGTGCGGGCGACCGCGACGGACGCGGCCGGCAACAGCACCAGCGCCAGCCGCAACGTGATGCTGGATACCGAAGTGCGGGACTTCGCCTTCACCTCGACAGGGGTGGCGGCGGACGGGATCATCAACGGAACCGAGGCCGGAGCGGCCCGCGGTCTTGAGGTGACGGGGCAGGTCGAGCGTGGCGCGCGGGTGTTCGTCACATTGGGGCAGGGCACGCCCTTTGCCGTGACCGAGGAAGCGCAGGTCGATGCGAACGGCCGCTGGTCCCACCGCTTCGATGCCTCGGCCATCCGGTCGGGCGAATATGCCAGCAGCATCACCGCTGTCGCCACTGATCTGGCGCTGAACACCCGCACGATCCAGCATCAGGTGCGTGTGGATACCCGGTTGAACCGGCTGGAACTGGCGGGACCGGTGGCGGGCGACGGTATCATCAACATTCAGGAAGCCCGCGACGGCTTTGCCATCACGGGCCGCACCGAGGCGGCCTTGCCGAATGGCGCGCGCTCGCGGGTCGAGGTTGACTTCAACGGCCAGACCTATCACGCGACGGTGGACGCGGCAGGCAACTGGCGGGCCGATATTCCCGGCGGCGCGGTGCGTCCGGGCACCTATCCTTCGGGGTTCGAGGTGCGCGCCTGGGATGGTGCGGGCAATGGCGGCCTGCTGACAACGCAACCGCTGTCCGTGGATACGGATGCACCGACCAGCCCCATCGTGGAGGGCTACAGCCGCGATCATCAGGGCATCAGCGATGTGTCCATTGTGACCACTCCGGACCAGATCACCCTGAACGAGGTTCAGGCGAATGGCACGATGGCCCCGTTGAACAGCGAAGAGATCCTCATCCGGGGCAGGGGCGAAACCCTGTTCAGTTTCGGCAATGTCCTGCCTGATGGCAGCTTTGCCGAGACGCCGTTGCCGGATGGCTCGCATCTGATGATCACCTCGACCGACAGTGCGGGCAACAACAGCGGGACCTTCCTTGCCTTTGATGAATTGTCCACCTCGGTCATCGACCTGTCGGCACCTGTGGCGGCGGGGATGCGGATCGACGCGATTGATCTGACCTTTGCCGAGGATAGCAGCCTGACCCTGACCGAAGCGCAGATTCTGGCAATGGCACCGGATACCCAGACGGTCACGATCCACGGCGGCACGGATGATACGGTCACCATGATCGGCGCGCAGCGCGACGGGACCGAGACGATCGGGGGGCGCAGCTATGCGGTCTATGATCTGGGGCAGGCCCGGGTGATCGTCGACGAGACCGTGGATCGGATCATCTGAACGGTGTGATGGCAGGGCCTGCGGGGTGAGTATCAACCGGCGGGCCCACCACATGCAACAAGCACCGGGACAAGAGGCGATCATGAGGCAGGGTGACACGCAACGGACAAGACGGCGCGAATTGCGCGCCGTTCTGGCCTGTCTGGCGGTTTTGGCCTTGCCCGGGTGTCTGGCGCAAGGCGGAGGCGGGGCGGTCAGCCGGATGCTGATGCCCGAAGCGCCGCCCGTGCCGCAAGGTCTGACGTCGGGGGACATGGCCGAAGCCTCGCCGCTTCTGGTGGATCTGATGACCCGGCGCAGCGCCTTGCCTGATGGCGCGCCGCTGGACCGGATTGCGGATGCCGTGCTGATCGCCGACACCCGCGCCGCAGCGGCGGAGTTGCGCAGCGCGCGTCTGCGTGAGCGGGCGCAATCCCGCAACTGGTTGCCCAGCATCAGCCCGCAAGCCAGCCTCAGTTCGCTGGGGTCGGTGGTGGCGATGCTGGTTGTGGAACAGGTCTTGTTCGACAATGGCCGCAAGCTGGCAGAACGCGATTTCGCCAAGGCCGATGTCGAAGTCGCGGCCGTGGCGCTGGTGCAGGACGCCAATGCGCGGGTGCTGGGCGCGCTGCGTCTTTATCTGGCGGCGCTTGAAGCGCATGAGAAAGCCGCGCTGGCGCAAGCGGCGGGCCGCGACATGGCCCATTTCGAATGGATCATGACCGAGCGGGTGACGGGCGGGATCTCGGATCCGTCGGATTTGCAGGTGCTGCGGCAGAAGCTGGCCGAGATCCGCGCCTCGGAACAGACGGAATCCGAGGCGGCAGGCGCGGCCTTGGCGGAACTGGTGGCGATGGGGGTCAGCCCTGCGCTTTTGGCGCAGATGGCGGGATTGACCGGGGCAGAGGTTGCCTTGCAGGTGCCCACACCCTTGCCGGTTCCCCTTTCGGTGCGTCTTGCCGAGGCCGAGCAGTCCCGCGCCGAGGCCCGCGCGCGGGCGGAGCGGGCCGGGTTCCTGCCGGCGCTGACCGCGACCGGAGCCTTGGGGCGCAACGCGCCGGATCCATCTGTCGGGCTGCGGACGGACCGGCCCTTGGGCTTTGGTCTGGGTGACGACTTGCGCGCCATTGAAGCCGCCACCGAAGGCGAGCGGCGCCGGGTGGCCCAATCCCGCGAGGAGTCGCGGCGGCGTCTGGCGCGGCTGGAGCAGGAGCAGACAGCCCTGGCCCGGCAGGCGGCGGAGGCGACCGTTCTGGCCAGCCGCGCCAAGGCGAATCTTGATCTGTTTCAGGCGCAGTATGACGCCGGGCAGCGTCAGGTGATGGATGTGGTGGGCCTATATGAACAATTCGCCCGCCAGCAGCATGACGCCGCCGCCCTGCGCTATCGTGCAGCCCTGACAGGGCTTGAGATTGCCGCCGAACTGGGTGTTCTGGCCGATGGGGATCGGTTGTGACCGGCGCGCCGTCCTTGCAGATCTCTCATGCGGAGCCTGAGGCACCAAAGCAGACCGGGGCAGGCATCCGCACACCGTTGCAGAGTGTTGCGGCCCCCGCTGAGAGCGATGCCATTTCAGACGGGGCGAGGATCGACCCGCGCACCATCGCGCGGGCTGATCTGGTAGTCGCCTATGCCGGGGTTCTGGGGCGGGCGCTGCTGCGTCGCGACGTGATCGAGGCCATGGTCGCGGGAGAGCAGGCCGGAAGGCGGGACCGGACGCAGGCGCTGGTGCAGGGGTTCGCCGCCTGCGGGTTTCTGGCGCGGATCGAGCAGGCCGCAGGGCCACGTCCGGATCTGTGGCCCGCGCTGGCGCAGATGCATGGCGGGCAGTTCGTGCTGGTGCTGGAGCAATCCGGGGCCGGAGCCGCAGGTGCGGTGACGATCTTCGACGCGGATAGTCCCGACAAGCGCCTTGATGTGCCCTTGTCCGAGTTTCAGCCCTTTTTCACAGGGGTTTTGGTTCGCGCCGAGACGCAGGTGGCGCAACTGGTGCAGGCGCATCTGGCGGCCCCGCGCCCGGCCCATTGGTTCTGGGGCGAGTTTGCGACCCTGCGCCGCCCGTTCGCCGAGGTCATGCTGGGCTCTCTCGTGGCCAATCTTCTGGCTGTGGCTGTGGCGCTTTTCTCGTTGCAGGTCTATGACCGGGTGATCCCGCATCAGTCGCAGGCCACGCTCTGGGTGCTGGCCGCCGGGGCCATTCTGGCGCTGGTGATGGAAGCCGCGCTCAAGATGGCGCGGGCGCAGCTGATGGACGGGGCCGGGCGGCAAATCGAATTGTCGGTGCAAGCCTTGCTGATGGACCGTATTCTGGGCGCGCGATCGGATCAGCCGGGACGCAGCCCGTCGCAGATGTTCAGCGCGATGCGGGAATTCGGGTCGGTGCGGGAGTTCTTCACGACCGCCACCGTGGGCACCTTGGCGGATATCCCCTTCATCTTCGTGTTCCTGCTGCTGGTCGCCTCGATCGGCGGGAATGTGGTCTGGGTGCTGGTGCTGGGCGGCGTGCTGATGGTGGTGCCGGGCTTTGTCATGCAGCGTCGCATGATCCGCCTGACCGAAGACGGGCAGGGGGCCTCTGCCCGCGCGGGCCGTCTGTTGCAGGAGGTGATCCATGAGCAGGAGACGGTGAAAACCCTGCGCGGCGAGGAGCGGATGCGCCGCCTTTGGGCCGAGTTGACGGCGCTGTCGGCGCATACCTCATCCGAGCAGCGCAAGCTTGCCTCGATCCTCACGACATGGGCGCAAGGCGTGCAGCAGGCTACCTATGTGGCGGCCGTGGTGCTGGGGGCCTATCTGGTGTTCGCGGGGCAGTTTACCGTGGGGTCGATCATCGCGGTGGGCATCCTGACCGGGCGCACGCTGGCTCCGCTGTCGCAACTGGCGGGCACGATGGCGCGCTGGGGGAATGTGCGCACGGCGCTGGATGCGCTGGAGGCCATCGCACACGCGCCGCAGGACCGCGAGGCGGGCCGCAGCTATCTGCGTCGGGACCGGCTGGCGGGGCATTACGAGATCCGGGAGATGCAGTTTCGCTACGGCACGGACGGCGCGACCGTGCTGGACGTTCCGGCGCTGGCGATCCTGCCGGGTCAGCGGGTGGCGATCCTGGGGGCCAATGGTTCGGGCAAATCCACGTTTCTGCGATTGATGTCGGGGCTTTATGCCCCGACGCGCGGACGGGTGCTGATCGACGGGACCGAGATGGGCCAGATCGAACCGCGTGATCTGCGCCGCGCCATCGGCTATCTGGGGCAGGAAGTGCGGTTGTTCGCAGGCAGCCTGCGCGAGAACCTGAGCTTCAACCTGCTGGAGCGGGATGACGACCGACTGATGCAGGCGCTGGATTTCGCGGGGCTGGGACAGTTCGTGAAGGCGCATCCGCGCGGGCTGGATCTGGAACTGGGCGATGGCGGGGCGGGTCTGTCCATCGGGCAGCGTCAATCGGTGGGCTGGGCGCGGCTGTGGTTGCAGAACCCTTCGGTCTGCCTGCTGGACGAGCCGACCGCCGCCCTGGATCAAAGGCTGGAGGCGACGCTGATCAGCCGTCTTGAGGGCTGGCTTGCGGGGCGCACGGTGGTGATTGCCACGCACCGGATGCCGATCCTGTCGCTGACCAGCCGGGTGATGATTCTGCAAAACGGTCGTCTGGCCGTGGATGGTCCGCGTGATCAGGTGCTGGCGCATCTGGCGACCCCGGCTGGCGGGGGGCTGTGAGCATGGCGCAACCGTCGATGACGCTGGCGGCCCAGTTGAACGCGCGGTTGCGCGGTCCCAGTCTGACGATCTGGCTTTGTGCCGGAACGCTGCTGCTGTTTCTGATCTGGTCCAGTCTTGCCTGGGTGGATGAGATCGTGCGCGCCGAGGGCGAGATGATTTCCGCCTCGCGGCCACAGATCATCCAGAACCTCGAGGGCGGTATTCTTGCCGAACTGGCGGTGCGCGAGGGCGATGTGGTGCAGCGCGGCGATGTGCTGGCGCGGTTGCAGGGCACGCAGTTCCGCGCTTCGGTTGATGATCTGGTAGATCAGATCGCCGCGTTGGAGGTTCGCCGCCTGCGGCTTGAGGCGGAACTGGCGGGAAAGACCGATTTCGACGTGCCCGCCGATCTGGCGCTGCGTGATCCGGCGATGCTGGAGTCCGAGCGGCTGCTGTTACAGGCGCGCCAGGCCGATCTGCAAAGCCGCATCGACGGGGCCAGACGTGTTCTGGAGCAGGCGCGGCAGGAAATGCAGATGATGGAGAAGATGCTGGAGCGTCGGATCGTCGCCCTGATCGAGGTGACGCGCGCCCGCAAGGACCATGCCGATGCCCGTGTCCGCCATGACGAGATCGTCACCGGGGCCGCGCTGGAACGGGCGGATGCCTATGCCACGACGCTGCGCGAACTTGCGACATTGCGCCAGAACCTCAAGGCCAGTCAGGATCAGTTGACGCGCACGGAACTGGTCAGTCCGATGCGCGGTATCGTCAAGGCCGTGTCCGTGACGACTATCGGCGGCGTGGTCAGACCGGGCGAGGAGATCCTCCAGATCATTCCTCTGGACGAGGAGCTGTTTGTCGAAGCCCGCGTGCGCCCCGAGAACATCGCCAATATCCGTCCTGGACAGGCTGCGACGATCAAGCTGACTGCCTATGATTACACGATCTACGGCACGCTCAAGGGCACGGTGGATGTGATTTCGGCGGATACGTTCAAAGACGACCGCGCCCGCGACCCCGAGGCGGCAGCCCATTACCGGGTCACGCTGCGGCTGGACAAGGACAACCTGTCAGGGCGGCAGGCTTCGGTCCAGGTCAGGCCCGGCATGCAGGCGTCGGTCGAGTTGCACACCGGGTCCAAGACCGTGCTGCAATATCTGCTCAAGCCGCTCTACAAATCGCGCGAGGCATTCCGCGAGCCGTAGGGCGTGATGCGCCACGGGGCGATTGGCCCTTGGCCTTGGGGGTGGCGGGGCGCATAAGCGGGCTGAGCGATGAAAGGCCCGATCCATGAGCACTCCCTGCGCCCTGTGTGGCACACCGTCCATCACCACCCATGTGGTGGCCCCGTCCGAGGTCGAGGTCGCCCTGTGCGCGCCGTGCCATGCAGGCGTGACCGAGGGGCCGGTCGATGGCCCGCACTGGCGCTGTCTGGGCGATGCGGTCTGGAGCGGTGATGCCGCCGTGCAGGTGCTGGCCTGGCGTCTGCTGCACCGGATCGACGCCGTCTGGGCGCGCGATTTGCTGGATATCGTCTATCTGGAGCCGGATGTGCAGGTCTGGGCCGAGGCCGGGATGGGCGGGGGTGAACAACCCTCGGACATCATTCATCGCGACAGCAACGGGACCATACTGGCGCAGGGCGACACCGTCTATCTGATCAAGGACCTGCCAGTCAAAGGCGCGGGGTTCACGGCCAAGCGGGGCACGGCGGTGCGGGGCATCTCGCTTGTGGCTGACAATGCCGGACAGATCGAAGGCCGGGTGGACGGGCAGCGGATCGTTATCCTGACCGCCTTCGTCAAGAAGTCCTGAGCGGGTGCGCGCCGGTCACAGATCCAGCCAGATGGTCACCGGACCGTCATTGACCAGTTCCACGGCCATGTCAGCGCCGAATTCTCCGGTCTCGGTCGGGATTCCCAGCGCGGTCAGGCTGGCTGCGAAATGGGTGTAGAGGCGCCGCCCATCCTCGGGCGCGGCTGCGGCCGAGAAGCCGGGCCGGTTGCCGCGTGACGTGTCGGCGGCCAGCGTGAACTGGCTGACGACCAGCGCGGACCCGCCCGTGTCGAGAATCGAGCGGTTCATCCGCCCTTCGTCATCCTTGAATATCCGCAGCTTGGCGATCTTGGCGGCCATCTGGCCGGACTGATCTTCGGTATCGCCCTGCATGGCGCAGATCAGGATCATCAGGCCCGGTCCGCATTGGCCGATCTGGTGCCCGCCTGTGCTGACGGCCGCGCGGGTGACCCGCTGGATGAGGGCGCGCATGGGGTGGTTCCTTTCGATTCAGCCTGTCTGAGTAAGCCGGGATTTGACGCGGATCAAGGCGAAGCTGTGCAGGCTTTGGTAGATTGGCGGCATTGCAGATCAACTTGAGGAGGATGTTTCCATGGTCGAGAAAACCAATCCCGCCGGGCTTTGGCCGTCGCTGACCGAACCGTTTCGCAGCATCGGGACACGCATGGCCGACTGGCTGGCCCCGGCCTCTGACGCCTCGACCGACGGCGAGGCTTATCGGATCACGGTGGAGTTGCCGGGTGTTGAGGAAAAGGACATCGACATATCGGTGCAGGAGGGGATGATCACCGTCAAGGGCGAGAAATCATCCAGCCGCGAGGACAAGGGCGACACCTGGTTCTTCAGCGAGCGGCAGTATGGGGCGTTCAGCCGCACGTTTCGCGTGCCTGCCGATGCCCATGCTGACAAGGTCGAGGCCGATCTGAAGGATGGTGTGCTGACCATCAGCATTCCCAAGAAAGCCCCACAGGAGGCGAAAAGCACCAAGGTGCAGATCAAGAAAAGCTGAGGCTGAAAAAGATGGGGGGCTGGCGGCCCCCCGTCCCTGCGGGACTCCCCCCGCGGATATTTGCAGCAAGAAGAAGGCGGCGGGCGAGGGTCAGCCGCGCATGTTGAGAACTTCGGACAGCGGTGCGCGTTCGGTGCGGAAGGCGTTGGCGGGGTGGTCAGTATCCTCGAGCCCGAAGGAGATGGCGCAGAGGATCTGACGGTGTTCGGGGATGCCGAACCAGTCGCGCAGGAAGGGGGCCTGGGCCGCCACGGCGGCCTGGGGGATCGAGGCCACGCCGCGCGCCTGTGCGGCGAGGGTGAAGAGGGCGACGAAACCGCCGCTGTCCATCGCGCCATAGGGGCCAAGATCCGCCTCGGTCGTCACGATCGCCACATGGGGCGCGCCGAAGAGGCGGTAGTTTTCCAGCATCTGGGCCTGCGTTCCGGCGCGGTCCTCCTTGGGGATGCCGAGGCTGTCATAGAGCTGGAAGCCGCAGGTGCGGCGGCGGTCGCGGTAGACGCCTGTGTATTGGCGCGGCCATTCCAGATCGGGTTTCGGGGGCTGGCTGGTCGCCGCAGCGTAGAGGGCATCGCGAAAGCGGTCGGTTTCCGCCGCGCGGGTGACGATCACCTGCCAAGGCTGCGCGTTGCACCATGAGGGCACCCGGCCGGCGCTGGTGACGATATCCGCGATCACGTCATCGGGCAGCGGATCGGGGCGGAAGGCGCGGCAGCTGTGGCGGGCCTTCAGAAGCGCATCGAGGGTTGCGGCGGCATCGGTCATCACATCAGTCCTTCGTTGAGGGCGATCCCGTAGCCGATGGCCCCGGCGACCAAAGCGCCAAGGATCACGGCAAAGGTGATCTTCCAGGCTGACCAGGGCCGTTCACCCTGCACCCGCCCGGTCGCGCCATTGACCACGAAACGATAGGTCTGGCCACGGTATTTGTAGGCTGCCAGCCAGACCGGCAGCAGGATATGCTTGAAGGTCACGTCGCTGATCGCTGTGTCGATATTGCTGATGCGCTGCTGGTCGCCGCCGATATCGAAGCGCACATCGCGTTCGATCACGCGGTCCATCTTTTCGCGCGCCAGACCGAAGCCGGTTTCCAGATCGACCGTATAGCCTTCGGCGCGGAAACCGGCCAGAAATTCGGGGCGGTAGGGTTGCAGGGCGGAGAGGTCCCAAGGTTCCAGCCCTTCGGTATAGCGGCGCGGGAGCGAGCTTGCGGCCAGCACCAGAACGTCGTCGAACCAGCGCTTCACGCGGCCCGAAACCGGCGTCCAGCGGATACGGGGCACCTGCTGGCGCACGGCCTTGCCGTCACGCATCACGGTGATGGTTTCATAGTAGACGGTGCCGCGCTGGCCGGAGTAGCGGCTTTGGGTCTCGGCGTCGAAGGTCCAGTAAGGCACATAGATGCCGGACATGGCGCGACCCTTGCGGGCATAGTCCTGAAGCCCGTTCGGTGCGAACCACAGCTTGCCCAGCCAATCGGTCATCGCCGCCCGCGCGGCGCGTTCATCCAGAGCGAAGGGCAAGACCGCGCGGGGCTTGATATGGCGGTGCGTGCCGGTATCGGCGACCAGAGGCGTGGCGCAGAAGGGACATTCCAACGCATGCACTGCGGGATCAAATTCGACCTGCGCGCCGCAATTGGTGCAGGTCGAGATGCGTGTCTCCTCGATCTCGGAGGCGGGCAGGCTTTGCGACAGGGCCTCGTTGAAATCCAGCTCCTTCAGCGCGCCGGACCATGGACCGGGTGCCGCGATCTGCTGGCGATGTCCACAATGGTCGCAGACCAGCGCGCCTTCGCCCGGCGCAAAGCGGTAGTCTGCGCCACAGGCCTCGCAGGGGAAGCGGTGCTCCTGAACGGGTCCTGTGTCGGCGGTCTGGGTCATGCGGCAACGGGTCTTTCATCGCCCCGCCCGAGGGCGGGGGTGCGGCGGCAGGGCGGGTGGGGCATCACGCGGCGGGTGGTGGCGGTGGGGGCGGCGGCATGATGGTGAAAAGCTGCGCGAGTTCTGCCACATCCTCGGCCCGCATCCACCCGTCCTGACCGGGGGTCCAGACAAGGCTGTCGCGGGTCAGGGTGCCGTCGGTGGCCATGCGGCCCATCGAGGCTTTGGAGAAGGGACCCTTGGTCGCGCCGTTTTCCGCGATATGCCAGACATGCTCGATCGGTGGCGGCGGTGGCGCGGCGGTCGCGGGGGCGGCCCCCCATGGGCCCTGCTGGGTCATCTGGTTGGCCATCGCCATGCCCATCCCCATGCCAAGCCCCGCGCCCATGCCGCCTCCGCCTGACGGATTGGCTGCGGCGGCTGTCATCGCCTCGGCTGCGGAATACTGGGTGAAACGGCCCAGATCGCCGGCGATGCCCATCGAGGTGCGCTTGTCCAGCGCCGCCTCGACCGCGGGGGGCAGGGAGATATTCTCGATATAGAGTTCGGGGATGGTCAGACCGTAAGAGGCGACGGTGGCCGAAATCTGGCTGGCCACCAGCTTGCCGAGTTCTGCGGTATTGGCGGCCATATCGAGCACCGGGATGCCCGAGGAGGCGAGCACACGGCTGACTTCCTGCACGATCACGTTGCGGATCTGGAAGGTGATCTCGTCCGCGGTGAATTCGCCATCGGTGCCGACGATTTCGGACATGAAGCGGGCCGGGTCGGTGACGCGCACGGAATAGGTGCCGAAGGCGCGCAGACGCACGGGGCCGAATTCCGGGTCCCGCGCGATGATCGGGTTCTTGGTGCCCCATTTCAGATCGTTGAAGCGGGTGGTGTTGACGAAATAGATTTCCGACTTGAACGGAGATTTGAAGCCGTGATCCCAGTGGTTCAGACTGGTCAGGATCGGCATGTTGTTGGTTTCCAGCATGTAGAGGCCGGGGGTGAAGGTATCGGCCAGCTGACCTTCGTGGATGAAGACGGCGGCTTGTCCTTCGCGCACTGTCAGTTTGGCGCCGTATTTGATCTCGTGGCCTTCGCGCTCGAAGCGCCAGACCATCGTATCCCGGCTGTCATCCGTCCAGTGGATGACGTCAATGAACTGTCCGCGGAGAAAATCGAAAATGGGCATGGGGCACTCCTTCGGTTCACTGGGTCCGGATCATATCGATCCGCCCAACAATTCTTCTGCCATCTCGGCAATGATCGGTCGGGCCCTGTCCAGCGTCATGCCGGGAGACAGGCGCGGGTCATAGAGCATTTGCAGCAAAAGCTCGTCATGGCGGGTGAGCAGCGCGAATTCGTCATCGTCGTTGAAGATCGACGGGCGCGCGCGTGGTGTGTCATTGGCAAGCCCAAGCCCCTGAGCCATTTCCTCGTGGATACAGGAGTCGCGCAAGAGGTCGGGATGCTCGTCCCGGATCACGACAATGGCCTGACGGTAGGCATGCGAGTCGAGGCCGCCGCCAGAAAAGGCCATTACGAAGCAATGGATCTGTCGGGGCAGATTGCGAAAGACCGACAGCGCCCCGTTGCTGATGCCGGGCACCAATTGGCGGGCGCGTTGCGCCAGAAGGTCTGTGTCGTCCTGACCATAGAACAGAATGTGCATGTTCGGACGGGCGTCATCCATCGTGATCGGATGCCTGCTGGCCCGCGCAAGGCGTGCGGCGTAGTCGCGCACGCTGCGTGTATCGGTCTGGCGTCTGTCCGAGGGGACGGAAGGGCCGAATTCCACGCTGACGCGGACAGGATCGCTCCAGCGGCGCAAGGGCACCGGCCGGCCGGATGAGGCGCGCAGGCCCGCGCCCCGCTCGTATTCGTCGAAGAAGGCGATGAGTTCGAAGTTGCGGGCCAGATCGCGCGCGCCGAAGGGTGTGTCGCGCCCACCCGCGTCGGTGCGCAACAGGCCCTGCGACCGCAGGTCCGTTTCAAGCCGCTGGTAGTAGACCGCCAGAGCGCGGCTGGCCTCGGAAGGTTCCGTGCTGGGGGCCTGTGCTGGCGGCTGCGGTGGGCGGGGCACGCCTGTCAGAGCGCCGCCCCCCGAGGGGACGGTCGCGTCACAGGCCGCCAGCAGCAATGCGCCAGCCAGCAAGCCCCATTTCCTGCCTGCGTTCTGGCGCATTCCGTCTTAGCCCCGTGGAACGGCGGTGCCCGCCGTATCGCCCAAGCCGGTCTTGCGCGCCTTGGCCGAGGCCAGGGTGTCACGCAGCTCCGCTTCCATCTTCTTCAGCTCAACCTCGGCGGCGGCACGGCGGGCCTTGCCCTCGTCCGCGATCTGAAGGCTTTCGTTGATGGTCGCGATCAGGTCGGCATTGGCCTGTTTCACGGCTTCGATGTCAAAGACGCCGCGTTCCATTTCCTCGCGGATGACCTTGTTGCTGTCACGCAGGTTCTTGGCATTGGCGGTCAGCAACTCGTTAGTCAGGTCATTGGCGTCGCGCACGGCGCGGGCGGCTTCGGCGCTGCGCTGGATGGTGACGGCCTGCGCCAGTTGGGTTTCCCACAGCGGCACGGTGTTCACGAGGGTCGAGTTGATCTTGGTGACAAGGCTCTTGTCGTTTTCCTGAACCAGACGAATGGAGGGCAGGGATTGCATCGTCACCTGACGGGTCAGTTTCAGGTCATGCACGCGGCGTTCCAGATCGTCGCGCGCGGCGCGGATGTCGCGCAGCTCTTGCGCTGTCATCACCTGATCATTCTCGGGCGCGGCCTGAACCTCGGCCTCCTTGGCGGGGATGGTGGTGGTGTCCAGTTCCTTGATCTTGGCTTCACCGGCGGCGATGTAGAGCGCCAGTTCGTCGTAGAAATTCAGCGTCTTGTCGTAGAGGATGTCCAGCGACTTGATGTCTTTCAGCAGCTTGTGCTCGTGACCCAAAAGATCCTCGGTCACCTTGTCGATCTGGGCCTGCACCTTTTCGAAGCGCGCGGTGAACTGGGCGAAGGGCGCGGCGCGGCCCAACAGTTTTTCCCACCAGCTCCGCTCGCGGCGCACGTCCAGTTCGGACACAGAGAAGCCCCGGATGGTCGAGACGATGTTCCGCAGGCTGTCACCTGCCGGTCCCACATCCTTGTTGCGCACATCCGTCAGCATGGCCTGACTGATGGTCTGCAATTCCGCCTGCGCGCGCGATCCGAAAGAGACGATGGATTGCGTATTGCTCATGTCCAGTTCGGCCATGCGCCGCGTGATCTCGGCGCTCAGACCGGGATCGGCCTGTTCCAGCGCCACGATGGCCGTGGCAGGCCCCGGTTCGGGCAGGACGGTGGCTGTCACTTCCTCGACCATGGCGAGGGTCTCCTGGGCCTTGCGGCGGGTGGTGTCAGACATGGCGGTTCCCTTTCATGGAGTGTCCCCTTCCGGCGAGGGGGCGACTGATACAAATACGGTGCCCGACCAGATACGCGGCCGGGTCTATTCTTGTGGATGCACACCCTCACGGTCCAGCCGTTCGCGCAATACTTCGATTTCGACGGTCAGGTCGCTGCGGTCATCAAGCAACAATTTTTGCGTGCGGGCGGCGAAATTCTGCTCAAGATCGGTCAGCAGCGCCTCGTAATCGGTGCGGGCTTGCGGGTCGCGGTTGCGGGACCAGATCTCGGTGAACTTGACGGTCGCGTCGCGTGCGCCCAGCAGATAGACGCTGAGATACTTGCGTGCGGCTGTCAGGTCACGCGGATCGTTTTCGACCGTGCGGAACAGGTCGCGGGCGACGGTCTGGAAGCGTTCGAGCCGGGCCATCAACTGACGGTCCCCGGCGCGCAGCATGGCGTCGCTCATGGCGGCCAGATGTTTCTCGGCCTCGTCCACGGCGCGGGCGACGCGGTCGGTCTGGAATGTGTCGATGCCTTCCGCGCCCTTGTCGCGCAGGGGGTCAGGCCCGAAGGCCAGGAAATGCAGCACGGTGCCGACGACGGCATAGGCGGCGGGGGCCATGAATTCGCCCGCAGCGGCAAAGCCTGCGATGCCAAGGCCGATCCCTGTCAGCAGACTGCCCGCGATCTTGCGCGGAAAGGCGGGGCGGCGGGCCACCTTGCGCGCCTCGTAGGCTTCCTGGGCGATCAGCCCCTCGCGGGTCAGCCATGCGGCCAGAAGCAGGGTGCCGAGTGCGCCGAGATTCAGCACGAGCCCGGTGGGGCCTGTGGTGAAGGCCGCCCAAGCCAGCGGCAGCGGCGCCAGAAACAGAAGGTTGACGCGTCCGCCCGCCCGTGTCCGGCGCGCGCCCTGAAACGCGCCCTTGCGCGCGGGGGGCAGGGGCTGACCCTTTCCGTCCGGACTGTGAGGTCCACCGAACCGCTGGGCCATCACACGCCCCCTGCGATCGAAACGTAGAGGATGAGGACGATCAGCAAGGTGAAAGAGAGTTTCTGCAATCCCGTCTCGGACATGTTGCCCCTTCCATCCCGACATTCACTTCGAAAGTTAGGGGATGATCCCTTTGGATACTAGGGGGAAGTGTCGATTCTCCCGTCCGATTGCGCTTGCCGCAGGGGCACGGCGCGGCATGGCCCCGGTTTCAGCCGCGTGTCGGTTTGGGACGCGGCTTGGTGGGGCGGATCACCCTGGCTGGACGGGCCGGACCTTCGGACGCGGGCTTTTCACCACGCGGGCTGCGGGGTGGTTCGGCTTTGCCGTTGCGGTCCGGTTTGCGGGACCGCTCCGGCTTGCCGGTCGTGTCGGGTTTTGGGTGTCCGGGTCTGCCTGGACCGGGCTTGCCGGGGCGTGCGGGTCTGGTGCCGGGGCGTGTGGGGCGTTCACCAAAGACATCGGCCTCGCTGGGTGTATCACGTGGTTTGTTGCGTCGCACGACAGGTTTTCGGGGTTTTGTTGTGCCATCTGGTGTTTCGACATCATCTTTCGTGTCAAGGCCCAGTTGGTCGCGCAACACGCGCCGTCTGATTTCTTCTACGGCACCCGGTTTCAACTGGCCCAGTTGGAACGGGCCATAGGACACGCGGATCAGGCGGTTCACCACAAGTCCCACGGCTTCCATCGCGCGGCGGATCTCGCGGTTCTTGCCCTCGCGCAGACCCACGGTCAGCCAGGCATTGGCCCCGATCTGGCGGTCCAGCGTCACGATCATCGGCTGAAAGTCCTCGCCATCGGCGGTGATGCCTTTGCGCAGCGGTTCCAGTTGCGGCTCGGTCACGCGGCCATTCACGCGCACACGGTATTTGCGCAGCCAGCCGGTTGAGGGCAGTTCCAACTGCCGTTTCACAGCGCCGTCGTTTGTCAGCAGCAGCAGACCTTCGGAATTCAGGTCAAGCCGGCCGACGGACATCACGCGCGGCATGTCTTCGGGCAGGTCGTCATAGATCGTGGCGCGGCCTTGCTCGTCGCGCGTCGTCGTCACCAGACCAGTGGGCTTGTGATAGAGCCACAGACGCGCGGGTTCGGGCGCATCCAGTGGTTTGCCGTTGACCACGATCTTGTCGGCGGGGGTCACGTTCAGGGCGGCGCGGGTGATGACCTCTCCGTTGACTGTGACGCGACCGGTTTCGATCAGCTTTTCTGCCTCGCGGCGGCTGGCGATACCGGCGCGGGCGATGACCTTGGCGATGCGTTCGCCGGCGGGAGGGGTTGGCTTCTGGCTCATGCTACGGGGTTAGCCCAGAATCAGGACTTGCGAAAGCGCAGATCGCGCGGCAGGGAAGAGCATGGAGTTCAAAAGCCATATGTCGCTTGCGCTGGAGGAGGCGCGTGCCGCCGCGCAGCGTGGCGAGGTGCCTGTGGGCGCGGTGCTGGTGGACCCGCAGGGCCGGGTTCTGGCGCAGGCGGGCAACCGCACGCGCGCGTTGAACGATCCCACCGCCCATGCCGAGATGCTGGTGATCCGCGAGGGCTGTCGTGTGCTGGGGTCAGAGCGGCTGACGGGATGCGATCTCTATGTCACGCTGGAGCCTTGCCCGATGTGTGCGCAGGCGATCTCGGCGGCGCGTGTCGCCCGACTTTACTATGGGGCGGCGGACCCGAAAAGCGGAGGCGTGGCGCAAGGGCCGCGGATATTCACCCATCCGCAATGCCATCATGTCCCAGAGGTCTATGACGGGATCGGCGGGGATGAGGCGGCTGTGCTGTTGCGGGCGTTCTTTGCCGACCGGCGCTGATGGATATGGCTGATTAATTCCGTTCGCGGAATATGACTTGCCTTACGGAGGTGGCTTTGCAAGTCTGCCCCTGCAAATGTCTCAGGGAGGATGACAGATGACGATGACCCCGATCCGTGCCGTGACCCGCCTCATGGCAACGCTGGCGGCCCTTGTGCTTGGTGCGCAACTGGCGCTGGCCGAGGCGCAGCACAAGGTGGCGATCCATGTGGATGAAGAAAACGTCAGCACCATGAACATGGCGCTGAACAATGCGGCCAATATCGCCAAACATTATGGCGATCTGGGCGAGGAGGTGGTGATCGAGATCGTCACCTACGGTCCCGGTCTTCACATGCTGCGCGCTGATACATCGCCGGTGAAGGACCGTATCGCCACGATGGCGCTGGAGATGGACAATATCAGCTTTTCCGCCTGCCTGAACACGGTCGAGGCGATGAAGCAGAAATCGCAGAAGGACGTGCCGCTCATCAGCGAGGCGAGTGTCGTGCCATCGGGTGCGGTGCGGCTGATGGAGTTGCAGAAGGATGGATATGCCTATCTGCGCCCCTGAGGGTTGCAGAATGGCGTGACAGGACCCGGCGGATCGTTCCGCCGGGTTTTCCCATGGGCTGATCAGATTTCGATCGCCTGCATCACCTGAGGTTCGATCACATCCACGCCGGGCAGGGCGTCGATCAGCACCTGCGCCGATTGCTCCAGAAGCGGGAAGGTGCGGTAGTGGCAGGGGATCACGGTCTTGAAATCGAAGAAGGTCTTTGCGGCATAGGCGGCGCGGCGCATGTCCATTGTGAAATGGCCGCCTGCGGAGAGGATGCCGATGTCGGGTTTGTGCAGATCGTGGAAGATCTTCATGTCGGACATCACGTCCGTATCGCCCGAGACATAGATCGAATGGCCTTCAGCCTCGATGATGAAGCCGCATTCGGTGCCTGCGATGCGTGGCCCGTCGGGGCTGGCGAAGGTCGAGGAATGCAGGGCGTTGACCATCGTGACCTTGACCGCGTCCAGATCGACGGTGCCACCCTTGTTGAAACCCACAGTCTCGATCTTCTCATGCTCGGCCCAGTGGCTCATCAGGTCGTATTGACCGACCACGGGCACGCCATGCTTGCGCGCAAGATCCAGAACATCGGCGACATGGTCAAAATGGCCATGGGTCAGCAGGATGTGGGTCGCGCCCTGGGTGGCGGCGGCGTGCTGATCCGCGTCCAGCATCGGGTTGCCTGTCAGCCAGGGGTCCAGCAGCAGGACCTTGCCTGCGATCTCGAACCGGAAAGAGCCGTGGCCCAGCCAGATGATCTTCATGTCGTTCCTCCTTGGGTGTTTGCGGGGCAGAGCCTAGCATGGCGGTCCGGTTTGACCAGAGCCGGGGTGCGGGCGGCGTGCGTCGCTTGCGTATTTGAAGAACTATGAAAGGGCGGGCGCTGTCCTTGATGTGACCGGATTTGCTGCCGCAGATGCTTGCGGGCAGGGGCGGTGGGCGCTAAACGCATCTGCAACCTGACCGCAGACCGGAGACCCGTCATGTCGATCGCACCCGAAACCGCCGCCCGCGTGGCCAAGCTGGCCCGTATCAAGGTCGAGCCAGAGGCGCTGCCGGCGCTGGCCGCCGAGTTCAATACGATCCTCGGGTTCATCGAGCAATTGAACGAGGTGGATGTGGAGGGGATCGAGCCGATGACATCGGTCACGCCCATGCGCCTGAAACGGCGCGCGGATGTGGTGACGGATGGGGATCAGCAGGCGCAGATCCTGAAGAACGCGCCCGATGCGCGCGAGGGCTTTTTCGCGGTGCCGAAGGTGGTGGAATAATGAGCGAACTGACCAAACTGACGCTGGCCGAGGCGCGCGACAAGCTGCGCGCCCGTGAGGTGACGAGCCTTGAACTGACCGAGGCGTGCCTGACGGCGATCGAGGGGGCAGGGGCGCTGAACGCTTTTGTCCATCATACGCCCGAGATTGCCCGTGATCAGGCCCGCGCGGCGGATGCGCGGCTGGCAGAGGGCGATGCGCCTGCGATGTGCGGGCTGCCCATCGGGGTGAAGGATCTGTTCTGCACCAAGGGCGTGCCAAGTCAGGCGGCCAGCCGGATTCTGGAAGGGTTCTTGCCGGAATACGAATCCACTGTGACCAGTCAGTTGTTCGATGCCGGCGCGGTCATGCTGGGAAAGCTGAACATGGACGAATTCGCCATGGGTTCGTCGAACGAGACATCCTGCTATGGCAATGTCGTCAATCCCTGGCGGCGTGGCAATGACGACACGGCGCTGACGCCGGGCGGATCGTCGGGCGGGTCGGCGGCGGCTGTGGCGGCGGATCTGTGTCTGGCCGCGACCGGCACGGATACGGGCGGGTCGATCCGTCAGCCTGCGGCATTTACCGGCATCGTGGGCATCAAGCCGACCTACGGGCGTTGCTCGCGCTGGGGGATCGTGGCGTTTGCCTCCTCGCTCGATCAGGCGGGGCCGATGACCAAGACGGTGCGCGATGCGGCGATCATGCTGGGCGCGATGTGCGGGCATGACCCCAAGGACAGCACCAGCGCCGATCTGGCCGTGCCGGATTTCGAGGCGATGCTGACCGGCGACATTCGTGGCAAGGTCATCGGTATTCCCAAGGAATATCGGATGGACGGGATGCCCGCCGAGATCGAAAAGCTGTGGGCGGATGGCACCGCCATGCTCAAGGCTGCAGGGGCCGAGATCCGCGAGATCAGCCTGCCGCACACGAAATACGCGCTGCCCGCCTATTACGTGATCGCCCCTGCCGAGGCGTCGTCGAACCTCGCGCGGTATGACGGGGTGCGCTATGGCCACCGCGCCAAGATCGCGCAGGGCGATGGCATCACGGAAATGTATGAAAAGACCCGCGCCGAAGGGTTCGGCCATGAGGTGCAGCGTCGCGTGATGGTGGGAACCTATGTGCTCTCGGCCGGGTTCTATGATGCCTATTACAACCGTGCGCGCCGCGTGCGGGCCTTGATCAAGCGTGATTTCGACGAGGTGTTCGCCGCCGGGATCGACGCGATCCTGACGCCCGCCACACCATCGGCCGCCTTCGGTCTAGGCGAAATGCAGGATGCCGATCCGGTGCAGATGTATCTGAACGATGTGTTCACCGTGACGGTGAACCTTGCGGGGCTGCCGGGCATCGCCGTGCCTGCCGGAACGGACGCGCAGGGGCTGCCGCTGGGTCTGCAACTGATCGGGCGGCCGTGGGAAGAGGGCGATCTGCTGAACACCGCCTATGCGCTTGAGCAGGCGGCGGGTTTTGTGGCCAAGCCTGGCAAATGGTGGTAATCGACCGGCTTGCACCCATGGGACAGCCGGTCCGGGTAGGATGGGTATGAGGCAGAGATGACAAAGCAGACACGTGCGACGACGGTCCTTTCAATGATTGCGCTTGGCGTGGTGGCGGCATGTGCGCCACAGGTGCCGGATAGCGGCGCGGGGGTGGGATTCGAGTCTTATTCCGACTATCAGGCCCGGCAATCCCAGCAGTTGCAGGGGCAATCGTTGCCGCCGCCCGCCACGGTGTCCAGCGCGCCGCTGGGCAGCACCGCCCCGCTTGATCCCGATGCGCAACTGGCCGCCGATACGGCGGCGGCGCTGAACTCGGGCCGCGCGCCGCTGGAGGCCAGCCCCTCCAACCCTGCGCCCGTTGCGGTCAATGCGGCCGGGATCAGTCAGGAAAACGATTTCGAAGAAGTCTCGGAACTGCGCAGCATCGAAAGCGATGCCGCAGCGATTGCCCGCAACCGGGCGCAATATGTCGTCGTCCAGCCTACGGAACTGCCGCGCCGCAGCGGCGATGGCGGGCCGAACATCGTGGAATATGCGATCCGCACGACCAATCCCAAAGGCGTCTCCCTGTATCGGCGCAGCTCTCTCAATTTCCAGAATCACGAACGCAACTGTGCCGAGTACCCCTCGGCGGATCAGGCCCAGATCGACTTTCTGGCGCGTGGCGGGCCGCAGCGCGACCGTCGTGGGCTTGATCCGGACGGGGATGGTTTCGCCTGTGACTGGGACCCGCGTCCCTTCCGCTCTGCCGTGCAGAACTGAGGCTTGGGCGGGGTCGTGACGATCCTGTCCCGTCCGTCCCCCAATCATGGGCCGCGCCGCGGCGGCGCGCGGCCTGATATGGTGGTCATTCACTACACCGCGATGGAGAGCGCCGGGGCGGCGCTTGATCGCCTCTGCGACCCTGCGGCCGAGGTGTCGGCGCATTACTTGATCTGCGAGACAGGCGCTATCTGGCGACTGGTGGACGAAGAACAGCGCGCCTGGCATGCGGGCGCGGGGCGTTGGGGGGATGTGACCGATGTCAATTCCCGCTCGATCGGGATAGAACTGGCCAATCGCGGCGATCACCCCTTTGCCGCCGCGCAGATGGATGCGCTTGAGGAACTTTTGACGGGTATCACGGCACGCTGGTCGATCCGGCCAGCGCGCATTATCGGCCATTCCGACATGGCGCCGTTGCGCAAATCCGATCCGGGGCCGAGGTTCGACTGGCGCCGGCTGGCGCGGCGGGGGCTGTCCATATGGCCTGATCCTGACGCCGCCCCACCTCCGGGTGACTTTCTGGCGGATGCGGCGCGGGCGGGTTTTCATGCCCCCGCGGACTGCCCCGATCCCGCCTTCGCCGTGCTGACGGCGCTGCGCCTGCGGTTCCGGCCGCAGGCATCAGGGCCGCTGGATGCCACGGACCGCGCGATTGCGGCGGATCTTGCCCATCGCTTCCCCGTTGACCGCGCGTCCGGCACTGCTTAAGTGGGCCTTGCGCGGAGGGCTGGATGATCGCGGGTCGGGGTCTATCGATCCGAGGAAAGTCCGGACTCCACAAGGCAATGGTGCCGGGTAACGCCCGGCTGGGGTAACCCAAGGGAAAGCGCCACAGAGAACAGACCGCCATGCCTCGGCATGGTCAGGGTGAAACGGTGGGGTAAGAGCCCACCGCGGGACTGGCAACAGGACCGGCACGGCAAGCCCCACCAGGAGCAATGCCGAATAGGGACCTCGCGCGGGTTGATCGGTTCGCCGATATCACCGCAGGGCAGGCTTTGACCCAGAGGTCCGGGTTGGCAGCTAGAGGGGTCGCGGTAACGCGGTCTCAAGATGAATGATCATCCAGAGGGGGCAACCCCTTGGACAGAATCCGGCTTACAGGCCCTCCGCGCGCTTCATCTTGCCTGAAATACTCAAATCCGCACCGTGATCCGGGCGGGCGGGCGCAAGTTTTTGCGCGACTGTCGCAAACTCTGCGATATGCTGCGGGTAGTTCAGCATCGGAGGGATTTTACCATGAGTTTCGTAAAGACTTTGGCCACGCTGGCGGTCGGCTTTGCCGCCGCCAAGGGGATGCAGAAGGTCAAGGAGATGGGCGGCACGGCGGGTGTCAAGGAGGCGCTGCGCAACGCGGGTCAACCCGGCGGCATGGCCGACGATATCGGTGCCATGGCGCAGAAGATGGGTCTGCCGGTGCAGCAGGATCAGTTGCGCGGCATGTTCGACCGTTTCGGCAAAAGCGCAGCCGGGCTGACCGAAACCACTGAAAAGAACATGGGAAGCCTGATGGGGGCGATGACCGGCATGGCCAGTGCCGGGGCGGCGGGACTGGGCGGCATGATGTCCGCGATGACTCAGGGCACGGCGCTGGGCCAGATCTCGGAAGAGAATGCCAAGCTGATGATCCGCGCCATGATCCAGTCGGCCAAGGCCGATGGCGAAATCAGCGCGGATGAACGCGCGGCGATCCTTGATCATCTGGGCGACGCCTCTGACGAGGAGATCGCCTTTGTCGAGGCGGAACTGGCGGCCCCAGTCGATGTGGCGGCGCTTGCGCGCGATACCGGGGCGCAGATGCGCAATCAGGTCTATTCGGCGGCCCTGATGGCGGTTCAGGTCGATACCGAGGCCGAGCGGACCTATCTTCGCCATCTGGCCCAATCGCTTGGACTGAGCGATGCCGAGCGCGATTCGTTGCATCAGACGATGGGCCGCCCGGGGCTTTAGGGCCACGATCCGGTGACAGCTGCGCGCCGCGCTAAAAACCGCGCGCCCTGTCGGCTTTGTCTGTTGACTCTGCGGACGGCGCGGGTAAAAGCCGGGGTTCAAGGAATTTCACGGGCGGCAGCGTCGTCCGGCGTAGGAGAATAGCAATGGCGAAGCCGACGACCATCAAGATCCGTCTGAACTCGACCGCGGGCACGGGCCATTTTTACGTGACCAAGAAGAATGCCCGCACCATGACCGAGAAGATGGTGATCAAGAAATACGACCCCGTCGTGCGCAAGCATGTCGAGTACAAGGAAGGCAAGATCAAGTAAGCGATCTTTCCTCCGTGATGAACAGGGCCACGCCGCGCGCGTGGCCTTTTTCATTTCTACCCCGTTGCGAATGAGTTTCAGGACCAAGACCGATGCCCAAAGAAGGCCATTTCATCAATCGAAGCAACTGGCTGCGCGCCTCGGTGCTGGGGGCCAATGACGGGATCGTCTCGACCGCCAGCCTCCTGGTGGGGGTGGCGGCCGCGGGCATGGACCGCAGCGGCATCCTGCTGGCCGGTCTGGCGGGGCTGACGGCGGGGGCGCTGTCCATGGCTGCGGGGGAATATGTCTCGGTCTCGACGCAGCAGGATATCGAGACGGCTGACTTGGCGCGAGAGCGCGCGGCGTTGGAGGATGATCCCGATTACGAGCTGTCCGAGCTGGCCGAGGGGCTGGAGGCGCGCGGCGTGCAGGCCGGGCTGGCGCTGAAGGTGGCGCAGCAGATGACCGATCACGATGCGCTGGACGCGCATGCGCGCGAGGAGTTGGGGATGCACGGGATGGCAGGGGATGCCAATGCTTTTCAGGCGGCCTTTGCCTCGTCCTTCAGTTTTGCGATCGGGGCGGGCATGCCGTTGCTGGGGGCGGTGCTGGCGCCGGGTGGATGGACGGTGCAGGTGGTGGCCGTCGTCGCGCTGCTGGCGCTGATTGTGCTGGGTGGCACGGGGGCGCGGCTGGGCGGTGCGCCGATGCGGCCTTCTATCCTGCGGGTGGTGTTCTGGGGAAGTCTGGCCATGGTGGTTACATCCGCCGTGGGGCGGTTGTTCGGGGTGCATGTCTAGGACCGCTGATGTCGGTCGCAGCACAAAGGAAAAGGGCCGGTCTTGCGACCGGCCCTGTCCTTATGTCGGAGGTAAGTTGGATTATTCGCGGTTGCCGAAGAGTTGCAGCAGCATCATGAACATGTTGATGAAGTTCAGATAAAGGCTGAGCGCACCCATGATTCCCGCCTTGGCCAGCCATTCGCTGTCGCCATGGGCCGCGTGGGCCACATAGGTGTTCTTGATGTTCTGGGTGTCATAGGCCGTCAGACCGGCGAAGATCAGAACACCCAGCACGGAAATCGCAAACATGATGGCGGGCGAGCCCAGGAAGATGTTGATGATCGAGGCGACGATCAGACCGATCACGCCCATGATCAGGAACGCACCCCAGCCCGAGATGTCCTTCTTGGTGGTGTAGCCATAGAGCGACAGGCCCGCGAAGGCGATCGAGGTCACGAGAAAGACCTGCGCGATCGAGAAGCCGGTGAAGGCCACGAAAATCCACGCCAGCGACAGACCCATCACGGCCGCGAAGGCATAGAAGAAGGTCTGGGCCGCTGCGGCCGAGAAACGGTTGATCATGGCAGAGAAGCCGAAAACCATGGCCAGCGGAGCAAACATGATGATCCAGCCCAGGATATTCGGGCTGAGGGTGACCGGATCACGGAACACCGACAGCAGCGCGGGGCTGGTGCCCACGGCCCAGGCCACGGCGAAGGTGATCAGCATGCCTACGGACATGGTCCCGTAGACCTTGTTCATATGGGCGCGTAGACCCTCGTCAATCTGGGCGGTGCGAACGCCTGCCGCTGCCGTCCGGAAAGTGTTGTACTCAGCCATTGAAGCCTCCGAAAAAATGACACGCACGCCCTTATGGACGTATTGCAGTGAATATCGGGAAGCTTGCCCCGCATTTCAAGGTTTTCCGACATGGAAACATATTTTTTCGACGCCGGTTTTCCCTGCGGCTGAAGCGCGGGTCAGATGGATCAGTTGCGCCAGCTTGGTGTGACATCCCAAGCGGGGCGCCGCGCCTCGGCTGCGGCCTGTTCCGGGGTGACGCCGATGTCCTGCAAGGCTGCCGCATCCAGCCTCGCCAGATCGCGGCGCTGACGACGGGCCGCGCGCATGGCGGACAGGTGTTGCAGCAGTGAGGTGAGTGACAGCGCCGGACGGGCGACGCGCGAGATGGACCGGGTGGACATGGGAGATTCTTTCGTGTTTGTGATCCGCGCGGCCGCCAGGATCATTGCCGCTGATATATAATGCGGCGGCGGGCATAAGAAAAATGAATGTTCATGACAGTTGTCATCACGGAGAATGATGAATGCGGAACCTCGATATCACCACCCTGCGCTCGTTCGTGGCGGTGGCGGACCTTGGCGGCGTGACGCGCGCGGCGGGGCATCTGCACCTGACCCAATCCGCCGTCTCCATGCAGCTCAAGCGGTTGGAGGATGTGTTGGGGCTGAGCCTGCTGGACCGATCGAACCGCAGCGTGACCCTGACAGCCGCAGGGCAGCAGATGTTGGGCTATGCCCGGCGCATGGTGGACATGAACGATGAGGTGATGGCCCGTCTGACCGACCAGACCTATGAGGGCGAAATCGTTCTGGGTGTGCCCCATGACATCGTCCTGCCCGCCGTTCCGCATGTGCTGCAACGGTTCAACACCATGTTTCCGCGCATGAAAGTGCAATTGATCACCACGCCCACGCGCGATCTGAAGGCCAAGCACAAGCGCGGGGAATGTGACATCATCCTGACCACCGAGATCTCGGTTGATGCGGGTGGCGAGACCTTGACCGAATTGCCGCTGAAATGGGTGGGCGCACCGGGCGGCATGGCGTGGCGGCAGCGCCCCCTGCGGCTGGTTTTCGGGCGTCACTGCATCTTTCGCGCCGGGGCCATCGCCGCGCTGGAGGCGGCGGGGATCGAATGGGAACTGGCGGTCGAGACGGAATCCGACCGCACCATCGAAGCGACTGTCAGCGCCGATCTTGGCATCAACACCATGCTGGAAGGCATGGAGCCGCGCCATCTGGAGCAGATCGACCATGGCGGTGCGTTGCCAGAGCTGACCATGCAGAAGATCAACATGTATGGTCTGGACCGCGCGCGGGGCGAGGTTCTGAGCCAATTGGGCGCATTGTTGCGGCAGGCGTATCAGTCTCTTTGACCGATGCTCCCGGCTGGTGCCGGGTGTGAGTATTTGGGGAACGATGAAGGGCGCGGACCTTCGACAGCCTCATATGGTGATGACGACCTTGCCGGTCGAGGCGCGGCTGCGCAGCAGTTCCAGCCCATCTTCCACCCGATCCAGCGGCAGGATGTGGCTGACATGGGGTTTAAGCCGGCCTTGGGCATACCATTCCATCAGCACGGCGAGGCTGTCGGTCACGGCGCGCGGATTGAAGGTCATGTAGCCGCCCCAGTAGACCCCCAGCACGCTGAGGTTCTTGACCAGCAGATGGTTGGCGGGGATTTGCGGCACGTCACCGCTGGCAAAGCCGATGGGCAAGAGGCGTGCTTCGGGTTTGCAGGCGCGGAAGGCGGCCTGCCACTGGTCACCGCCCACCGGATCATAGACCACATCGGCGCCACCCAGTGATTTCACGATGGCGCGGATATCATCCGTGGCCGCGTCGATCAGGTGATCGGCCCCGGCATGGCGCGCGGCCTCCAGCTTGTCGGCCCCACGGGCGCAGGCAATGACAGTGGCCCCCATCAGTTTGCCCACCTCGACCGCTGTCAGGCCCACGCCGCCTGCGGCCCCCAGCACCAGAAGGGTCTCGCCGGGTTGCAGGCGCGCCCGATGGTCCAGCGCCAGATGAGAGGTGCCATAGGCGATCAGGAAGGCGGCGGCATCGGTCATGCTCATGGCGTCCGGCAGAGGGACTGCGCGGTGCGCGTCGAAACAGCCATGCTCTGCCAATCCGCCCTGTCCGCCGAAGACGGCGACACGGGTGCCGATCGCCGGGCTTGAAACCCCGTGCCCCAGCGCATCGACCACGCCTGCCACCTCCATTCCAAGGGTGAAGGGGGCGGGTGGCGTGTCCTGATACTGGCCTTTCAGCATCAGCAGGTCCGCGAAGTTCAATCCACAGGCCGCGATCTTCAGGCGGATCTGCCCCTGTCCCGGTTCCGGGGGCGCGATCTGCATCAGGGCGGCTGGGGCATCTGGGGCGGGTTTGTGATAGGCGCGCATCGTGACTCCGGTCTTGGGTTGGCCCGGTTATGGCAGCGAATCGACCTGTCGCAAAGGGCGACAAGGCCGATCCGGGGTGTTGCTGCAAAGGACAAGGGGCCTTGGCCGTGAATTTGGTATTGCAGACTGTTTTTTTCGTGTATCAAGGACTTGTGAAGAGTGCGGTTTGCAGGTTTGCGCCCTGATGACGTGTCAGGTCAAGGCGGGACACAGGCAGGCCTTTTGTGTGAGTGAGAGGACCAAGTATGACGCATCACGTTGATGTGCATGTCGGAAAACGCATCCGTCATCGCCGCTGGCTGCTTGGGATGACCCAGCAGCAGCTTGCCGAACAGGTCGGCATCAAGTTCCAGCAGATCCAGAAATATGAAACCGGGGCCAACCGCGTCAGCGCGTCGCGTCTGTGGGATATTGCCGACAGCCTTGGAGTGCCTGTCAGCTTCTTCTTCGAGGGGCTTCCCGCAGCCGTGCCCACGATGACCGTGGTTACGGATGAATCATCCCGCCCGGCAAGCGCGGTCGGGGCCCCCCTTCGGACGGGCGCATCCGACCTGATGGGTGATTGTGAGGCCATGGATCTGGTGCGCACCTATTACGCGATCCCCGAGAACCAGCGCCGTCGTCTGTTCGATCTGGCGCGGGTCCTGTCCGACGTGGCTTGAGGCAGAGGGCGGGCTGGGATACCCACGGCGGAAATTTCTGCCGGGGGTAACATGGCTCATCCTACTTCTTCTTCCGATCCGCTGTCGGCCGCGTTGATGGGCACGGCCCATGCGATGGCCGATGCAGCGCGGGTGGCCGTCTTGCCGTGGTTCCGGTCGGCCGGTCTGGCGGCTGATAACAAGGATGCGGGCGGGTTTGACCCTGTGACGCAGGCCGACCGCGCCGCAGAAGAGGCGATGCGCGGGGTTCTCGCACGTCTGCGGCCTGATGATGCGATCATCGGCGAGGAATTCGGTGAGACACCCGGCATCTCGGGCCTGACCTGGGTTCTGGATCCGGTGGATGGGACCCGCGCCTTTATGTCCGGCACGCCTACTTGGGGTGTCCTGATCGGATTGGCGGATGCGGATGGTCCCGTGCTTGGCATCATCGACCAGCCTTATATCGGTGAGCGGTTCTGGGGTGGCTTTGGCCAGACCGGCATGACCGGTCCTCTGGGGGCGCGTGACCTGCGGGTGCGTGGGTCCCGGTCCTTGTCCGAGAGCATCCTGTTCACAACCTTTCCCGAGGTGGGCTCGGCTGACGAAGGTGCAGGGTTCCGCGCGGTGGCAGAGCGCGTGAAACTGGTGCGCTATGGCATGGATTGCTATGCCTATGCCTTGCTTGCCGCAGGGCATATCGATCTGGTGATCGAGGCGGGGTTGAGCAATTACGATGTGCAGGCCCCCATCGCGGTGATCGAGGCGGCGGGCGGGATCGTCACTGACTGGCAGGGTGGGCCTGCGCATCATGGCGGGCGCATTCTTGCCGCGGCGGGGGCAGAGCAGCATGCGGCGGCGCTGGCGCTATTGTCGCAGGTTCCGGCTTGATCCCGACGCGGCAGGGGCGTTAGTCTGCTCGGGCGCGCGCCTCTTGGCCCCTTTCCGGTGTGCGCCCTGGGCATGAGGGGGCGCTGATCCTTTGGGGGCGCCTTGCATGACCAAGCATGATATCCTGATCCACAATGCCGACCATGTCCTGACGATGGACGATACCCGCGCCGCGTTGCGCGGGGCCGATATTCTGATCCGGGGGGGCGTGATCGTGGCCATCGGCACGGGTCTGGCCGCGCAGCATCCGGGGGCAGATGTGTTGCAGGCTGTGGGCTGTGTCGTGACACCCGGCCTGGTGAATACGCATCATCACCTTTATCAAAGCCTGACGCGGGCGGTTCCGGGCGGGCAGGATGCCTTGCTGTTCGGCTGGCTCAAGACGCTCTATCCGATCTGGTCGCGTTTTGGCCCCGAAGAGATGCGCGTCAGCGCCCTGACGGGGCTGGCCGAACTGGCGTTGTCGGGCTGTTCGCTGTCGTCGGATCATTTGTATCTTTATCCCAACGGGGCGCGGCTGGAGGATACGATCCATGCCGCTGCCGAATTGGGACTGCGGTTTCATCCGACGCGCGGGGCGATGAGTATCGGGGAAAGCGCAGGCGGCCTGCCACCCGACGATCTGGTCGAGGAGGAGGCGGCCATCCTGAACGACTGCATCCGCGTGATCGACGCCTTTCACGATCCGCGCGAGGGGGCGATGTGCCGGGTCGGCGTGGCACCCTGTTCGCCGTTCTCGGTCAGTCGTGAACTGATGCGCGATGCGGCCCTGCTGGCGCGGGACAAGGGGGTGATGCTGCATACCCATCTGGCCGAGAATGACGAGGATGTGGCCTATTCCCTGGCGCAGTTCGGTTGCCGTCCGGGGCAATATGCCGAGGATCTGGGTTGGACGGGGCCGGATGTCTGGCATGCGCATTGCGTCAAGCTGGACAGGGCCGAGATTGATCTGTTTGCCCGCACCCGCACAGGAGTGGCGCATTGCCCCTGTTCGAATTGTCGTTTGGGATCGGGCATCGCCCCGGTGCGTGCGATGCGGGATGCGGGTGTGCCGGTGGGGCTGGGGGTCGACGGATCGGCCAGCAACGACAGTGGCAACCTGATGCTAGAGGCGCGGCAGGCCATGCTGTTGCAACGCGTGGCGCTGGGCGCTGACAGGATGAGCGCGCGTGAGGCGCTGGAGATCGCGACGCGCGGCGGGGCTGATGTGCTGGGCCGTCCCGATTGCGGGCGGCTGGCGGTGGGCAAGCGGGCTGACATCGCCATCTGGGATGTGTCGGGCGTGGAAAGCGCCGGGAGCTGGGACCCGGCGGCGCTGGTTCTGGCAGGCCCGACCCGCGTGCGCGACCTGCTGGTCGAGGGGCGCCGCGTCGTCCGCGACGGGCAGATCGCGACCATCGACCTTCCCCGCGTGCTTGAGGATCAGCGCCGCCTTGCACGCCGCTTGGCGGGGTGATCCGCCGGGATGGGTGGATTCCCGCTCAATTGTGGCAAGACCACTGTTCATCGGGTCATAATTTTACCAAAGTGCGCTTGCACAAAAAGCGTTCACATCCACGGCTGCCAACGAGGGATCATGATCCGCACATTTTTGGTGATTCTTGCACTGACGCTCACACCTGTGACGCCTGCCTTTGCCAGCGCCGATCGCTATGTCGATCAGGCATTGAATGCGCAGCGCGCGGCCCATGGGATTCATCCTGTCCAACCCCACGCCCTGCTGATGGCGGCGGCTGAGGCGCATGCCCGCGACATGGCGCGCGGCGGGTTCATGTCGCATCGCGGTTCGGACGGGTCCAACGTCGCGCAGCGGGTCAAGCGGGCCGGCTTCTGCTACCGCGCGGTGAACGAAAACATCGCCATGGGATTTCGCGATCCGGCGCAGGTGATGAAGGGCTGGTACAATTCGCCCGGTCATCGCCGTAACGCGCTGTCGCGCAAGGTCACGCATTACGGTTTCGCCGCTGTGGACCGGGCCTGGGTTCTGGTGATGGGCAGCCCCTGCTGAGGGGCTGCGGTTCAGACCAGTCTTTGCCCTGACACCCATGTCGTCCGGATGGCGCGATCATCGCCCATCATGATGGTGGGGAAAACGGCCTCCCAGATATCCTGTGCCCGCGCGCTGCGCTGCGCGATGGCTGGGGTCGAGGACAGATCGAGGGCGATGATGTCCGCCTCCATCCCCGGCGCGAGGTTGCCGATCCTGTCGTCCAGCCGCAGCGCGCGGGCAGATCCGACCGTGGCCAGCCACAACAGTTGGCTGGCGTGCAGGGGGGTACCGCGAAGCTGTCCCACCTCATAGGCGGCGGCCATGGTGCGCAGCATCGAGAAACTGCTGCCCCCGCCTGTATCCGTGGCCAGCCCCACGCGGTGGCCTGCCGCAACAAGTCCTGCCATGTCGAACAGGCCCGATCCGATGAAGGTGTTCGAGGTCGGGCAATGCACCAGAGCCGCGCCCACCTCGCGCAGGCGGTCCTTTTCACGCGGTTCCAGATGGATGGCGTGACCATAGAGGCCGTTTGCCCCCAGCAGGCCGAACGCCTCGTAGGTGTCCAGATAGTCACGCGCCTGCGGATAGAGGCTGCGGACCCATGCGATCTCGTCCGTCTGCTCGCTCAGATGGGTTTGCATCAGGCAATCAGGGTGTTCCGCCCAGAGTGCGCCCAGTGCATCCAGTTGTTCGGGCGTGGAGGTGGGTGAAAAGCGCGGGGTGATGGCATAGGACAGCCGGTCCACCCCGTGCCACTTGCGCAGCAACGCCCGGCTGTCGTCATAGGCCGATTGCGCCGTATCGCGCAGACCCTCAGGGGCATTGCGGTCCATGCAGGTCTTGCCCGCCACCACCCGTTGCCCGCGCGCCTGAGCGGCGGCGAAGAACGCGTCCACGCTTTCGGGATGGATCGTCGCGTAGCTGCACACGGTTGTCGTGCCATGGGCCAGCGTCAGATCCAGATAGCGACCTGCCACATCGGCGGCATAGGCGGGATCGCCAAAGCGCATCTCCTCGGGGAAGGTGTAGCTGTTCAGCCAGTCGATCAGCCGCTTGCCCCAGCTGGCGATGATGCCGGTCTGCGGGTAGTGCACATGGGCATCCACGAAACCGGCCATCAGCAGCGCATCGCCATGATCCACAACCCGCGCCTCCGGATGCGCCGCGCGCAGATCGGCCCCGTGACCGACCGCCTTGATGTGCCCCCCCTCGATCAGCACGCCGCCCGCGCTGTCATGGCGGGCCGCGTCCGGCCCCGCAGCAAAGGGATCGGCGGCAAAATGGAGGGTCTGGCCCAGAAGAAGCGTCGGTAATGTCATGGAGTGTCCTTTCTGGCGCAGTCTATGGCGCGCGATCCCAGAGGTAAATCGCTGCCGGCAGGGTCGTCCGGTCCGGCGGGCATTGTTTCTGCCGCCCCCTTTCCGTTAAGAACACCCGAACGCGGACAGGAGGGTGACATGGCGGATGATGAAGATCTGATCGACCGGCCTGCAGACAGTCAGTCCGAGGGGCGCTATGGTCTGGACCGGCGCACCGTCACCGCGATCCTTGACGCGGTCGAGGCGGGCGATGCCGCCTTGTTGACCGCGCTGATGGAGCCGCTGCATGCGGCTGACATCGCCGACCTTCTGGAACAGATCAACAGCAGTGACCGGCGCGCGCTGATCCAGCTTTACGGGCTGGAATTCGACGGGGATATCCTGTCGGAACTGGATGAGAGCATCCGCGAGGATGTGATCTCGATCCTGAATCCGCAGGTTCTGGCGGATGCGGTGCGCGAGCTGGACAGCGACGACGTGGTCGATCTGCTGGAAGATCTGGACGCGCCGCAGCAGGGCGCCATTCTGGACGCGCTGGAAGATGCCGACCGCGTGGCAGTGCAGCAGGCGATGACCTATCCGGAATATTCCGCAGGTCGTTTGATGCAGCGCGAGGTGGTGATGGCCCCCGAGCACTGGACCGTGGGCGAAGCCATTGATTACCTGCGTAACTCCGAGGACCTGCCGGATCAGTTCTATCACATGGTGCTGGTCGATCCGCGCCTGCATCCGGTGGGCAATGTCACGCTGGGCAAGATCATGCGATCACGCCGCGACGTGGCCTTGCGGGACATCACCGAGGAGGTTTTTCACCTGATCCCGGTCACCCAGTATGACGGGGATGTGGCCTATGCCTTCAACCAGTATCACCTGATCTCTGCCCCGGTGGTGGACGATGACGGCCGGCTTGTCGGGATCATCACCATCGACGACGCGATGGCGGTTCTGGACGAGGAACATGAGGAAGACATCCTCAGGATGGCGGGTGTGAGCGAGGATTCAAGCCTGTCGGACACCATCCTTGAGGCGGCAAAGGGCCGGGCCGTCTGGCTGTTCGTGAACCTGTTGACAGCCATTCTGGCCTCATTGGTGATCGACGCCTTTGCCGAGACGATCAACCAGATGGTGGCGCTGGCGGTGCTGATGCCCATCGTTGCGTCGATGGGCGGCAATGCAGGCACGCAGACCATGACCGTTGCCGTGCGGGCGATTGCGACGCGCGACCTGACCGCGCAGAACGCGGCGCGGGTGATCTGGCGCGAGGTGTCGGTGGGCGCTCTGAACGGGGCGGTCTTTGGCCTGTTGATGGCGCTGGTGGCCGGGGTCTGGTTCGGGGTGCCGATGCTGGCCGTTGTGATCGGGGTGGCGATGCTGCTGACGCAGGTGGCGGCTGCGCTGGGAGGGATCGTGATCCCGATGGCGCTGGAGCGGCTGAAGATCGACCCGGCGCTGGCCTCGGGGCCGTTCGTTACCACCGTGACCGATGTGGTTGGCTTTTTCGCCTTCCTCGGGCTGGCGTCAGCCGTGTTGATGTAAGGGGCAATGATGGACTTGACCGCGATCAAGGCCGAAGCGCGCAGCGCTGCGTTTGCGCGCCGGAGGGTGGCGTTTGACGCTGTGGGCCCGGATCACGCGGGGCTGCTGGTGGATGTGCTGGCGCCGCATGCCGGAAAGGTGCTGTCGGGCTATATGCCGATGCGGACCGAGATCAGCCCGCTGGCCGCCATGCGTGCCCATGCCGCGACCGGGCCGGTCTGCGTTCCGGTCATTCAGGGCAAGGGGCTGCCGTTGCGCTTTGCCCGCTGGACGCCCGATGGCGAGATGGCCGCGGGCACGTTCGGCGCGCAGGTGCCCGCGCGGCTGGACTGGCTGGAGCCTGCTGTTCTGATCGTGCCGCTGGTGGCTTTTGACCGGCGGGGCGGGCGGCTGGGCTATGGCGGCGGGTTCTACGACCGCACGCTGGCGGGCTTGCGGACCCGTGGTCCGGTGCTGGCGGTGGGATTTGCCTTTGCCGCGCAGGAGGCCGAGGATCTGCCGCTGGAGGCGACGGATCAGACGCTGGACCTGATCGTGACCGAACGCGAGGTCATCGCCTGCGGCGGCGGCGGGACTTGAGTATTTGGGGAACGATGAAGCGGGAGCGCGATTTATTGGCGCTTGGGACAAGCTTCGCTCTTGCCGTAGCGCCGCAATCGCCCTAGGCCATCGGTCATGAAAATTCTGTTCCTTGGCGATGTCATGGGCCGGGCCGGACGGCAGGCCGTATCCGAGAACCTTCCCCGTCTGCGGGCGGAGTGGAAGCTGGATTTCGTGGTGGTCAATGGCGAGAACGCATCCAGCGGGGCGGGCCTGACGGCGGATCACGCGCGCGTGCTGCTGGCGGCGGGGGCCGATTGCCTGACGCTGGGCGATCATGCCTTTGACCAGAAGGACATGCTGCAATTCATCGAGAGTGAGCCGCGCATCCTGCGGCCCCTGAACTTTGCCAAGGTCGCGCCTGGGCGCGGGCACCGGGTGTTTTCGGACGCGCGGGGGCGCAAGGTTCTGGTGTGCCAGGTTCTGGGCAATGTCTTCATGAAGCGCGCCTATGATGACCCGTTCTCCGCTGTGGATCAGGTTCTGGCGGCCCATCCTCTGGGCGGGTCTGTGCAGGCCAGTATCGTGGATATCCATTGCGAGGCGACAAGCGAGAAAATGGGCATGGGCCATTTCTGCGCGGGTCGCGCCAGTCTTGTCGTGGGCACCCATACCCATGTGCCGACGGCCGATGCGATGATTCTGGGCGGGGCGACCGCCTATCAGTCGGATGCGGGGATGTGCGGGGATTACAATTCCGTCATCGGGATGGAGAAGGACGAACCGATGCGCCGTTTCGTGACCGGAATGGCCAAGGGACGGTTCACCCCCGCGATGGGCGAGGCGACCCTGTCGGGCGTCTATGTCGAGACCGATGACTTGACCGGCCGTGCCACGCGCGTGGTGTCTGTCCGGCAGGGCGGGCGGCTTGAGACGGCGGGGCCCTGAGCCTTGCCCTGCGGCACATGACAGGCCCGCGTGGTGAGGCGGCGGCGCTTTTTGCGCTGTTGCTGCTGCTGGGTGCAGGGTGGGGGATCACCCAGCCGCTGACAAAGATCGCGGTCAGCACCGGACATGGGCATTTCGGATTGATCTTCTGGCAGTTGGTGATCGGGGCGGCGCTGATGGCGGTGATCGCTGCGGCCACGGGGCGGCGTCTGCCATTGGGGCGCGCTGCGCTGCGGGTTTACGGGATGATCGCGCTGATCGGAACGGTGCTTCCCAATACGGCATCCTATCAGGCGGCGGTGCATCTGCCGTCCGGCGTGCTGTCGATCCTGTTGTCGCTGATCCCGATGATCGCCTTTCCCATCGCGCTGGGTCTGGGACTGGAACGGTTCAGCCTGCGCCGTCTGGCGGGGCTGGCGCTGGGCCTGATCGGTGTTGCGCTGCTGGTGCTGCCCGAGGCCAGCCTGCCCGATGTGGCGATGGTGGCTTGGGTGCCCGTCGCGATCATCGCTTCAGTGTGCTATGCTTTCGAGGGCAATTACGTGGCGCGCTGGGGCACGGCTGGTCTGGACGCTGTGCAGGTCTTGCTGGGGGCATCGGTCGTGGGGGCGTTGATGGCGCTGCCGTTGATGCTGGCCTCTGGTCACTGGATCAGCCCCTTCGCGCCCTTTGGCCGGGCGGAATGGGCGCTGATCGCGTCGTCAACGGTGCATGTGCTGGTCTATACGGCTTTTGTCTGGCTGATCGGACGGGCGGGATCTGTCTTTGCCGTGCAGGTCAGCTATCTGGTGACCGGCTTCGGTGTGATCTGGGCGATGCTGCTGCTGGGCGAGCGTTATGCGCCCATGATCTGGGCAGCCATGGGCCTGATGATGGTTGGCATGGCCTTGGTGCAGCCGCGTCCCAAAGCGGTGCTTGCCCCTGTTCCGGGCTTGGGCCAAGGTGACCTTCGCTGATTTTTCAACAGGATTGACATGGCGCTGTTCGAGTTCTCCCAGATGACGCAGGCCGTGCTGTGCCTTGCCGTGGTGCTGGGCATGTTCGTGTTTTTCATCAAGGAAACCTATCCGGCAGAGGTCGTCGCCATCGGTGGGGCGGTCCTCATGCTTCTTCTGGGGCTTCTGCCCTATGATCAGGCGGTCTCGGTGCTGGCCAACCCGGCCCCGTGGACCATCGCATTGATGTTCATCGTGGTGGGTGCCTTGGTGCGGACCGGGGCACTGGATGCCTTTACGGGGCTGGCAGACAGATTGGCCCGCACGCGGCCCGCATCGGCGATCATCATTCTGTTGACCATCGTGGCGCTGGCCTCGGCGGTGATGAACAATACGCCCATCGTGGTGGTGATGATTCCGGTCTTTGTGCAACTGGCGCGCACCATGGGCATTTCGGCCAGCAAGCTTTTGATTCCGCTGAGTTATGCGGCAATCCTTGGTGGCACGCTCACGCTGATCGGCACATCGACCAACCTGCTGGTGGACGGGGTGGCCCAGACGCAGGGGATGGAACCCTTCTCGATCTTCGAGATCACGCCTCTGGGGTTGATCCAGGTGACCTTCGGGCTGGCCTTTCTGCATTTCGTGGCCCCCCGCCTGTTGCCGGAGCGTGACAGCATGGCGACGCTGTTGTCCGACAAGAGCCGGATGAAGTTTTTCACCGAAGCCGTGATCCCGCCCGACAGCAACCTGATCGGGCGCGAGGTGACGGGGGTGCAGCTGTTCAAACGCGAGGGGGTGCGCCTGATCGACGTGATCCGGGGCGATCAGTCGCTGCGGCGCGACCTGCAAGGGGTGATGCTGGAGGTGGGGGACCGCGTGGTGCTGCGCACGCAGATGGCGGAACTGCTGAGCCTGCAACGGAACAAGAGCCTCAAGCGGGTGGATCAGGTCTCGGCGGTCGAGACATCGACGGTCGAGGTGCTGATCACGCCGGGCTGCAAGATGGTGGGGCGCTCGCTGGGGTCGCTGCGGTTGCGGCGACGGTTCGGGGTCTATCCGCTGGCGGTGCATCGGCGCAACCAGAACATCGGACGGCAATTGGACGAACTGGTGGTGCGCGTGGGCGATACGTTGCTGCTGGAAGGGGCGCCCGCCGATATCCAGCGGCTGGCAACCGAGATGGACATGGTCGATGTCTCGCATCCCACGGCGCGGGCCTTCCGGCGCGGACATGCGCCTATCGCCGTGGCGGCGCTGATCGGGATCGTGCTGCTGGCGGGCCTGAACGTGGCGCCGATCCTGTTGCTGTCGTTCTTTGCGCTGGGGATCGTGCTGCTGACGCGCTGCATCGATGCGGATGAGGCGTTCTCTTATGTGGATGGTCGGCTGCTTGCGCTGATCTTCGGGATGCTGGTCATTGGTGCGGGGATGCAGGCCACCGGCGCGGTGCAGATGCTGGTCGATCTGGTGGCGCCCTATCTGGCGCTGATGCCGCCTGTTTTCGTGGTCTTTGCCGTTTACCTGCTGACCACGGTGCTGACCGAGATGGTGTCGAACAATGCCGTGGCCGTTGTGGTGACGCCCATCGCCATCGGTCTGGGGCAGACGATGGGGATCGACCCGCGCCCCCTGGTGGTGGCGGTGATGGTCGCGGCCTCGGCCAGTTTCGCCACACCGATCGGGTATCAGACCAATACGCTGGTCTATGGGCCTGGCGGGTATCGGTTCACCGATTTCATGCGGGTGGGCATACCGATGAACATCATGATGGCGATCATCGCGTCGATCACGATCCCCTTCATCTGGCCGTTGTGAAAGCCGGTCGTTGATGCTGCAAGCGGCCTTGCGAGGGGCCGGGCTGGTGACATATAGAGGCGCAGATCGCCAGACAGGCTTATACAGACACAGACGGAGGCACGCATGGCCGGCCACTCAAAATGGGCAAACATCCAGCATCGCAAGAACCGTCAGGATTCGGTGCGCGCAAAGCTTTTCTCGAAGCTGTCCAAGGAAATCACCGTGGCGGCCAAGATGGGCGACCCGGACCCGGAAAAGAACCCCCGCCTGCGGCTGGCGGTGAAGGAAGCAAAATCGCAATCCTGCCCCAAGGATGTGATCGAACGCGCCATCAAGAAGGCCATCGGCGGCGAGGGCGAGGCCTATGAGGAAATCCGTTATGAGGGCTACGGACCCAATGGCGTGGCGATCATCGTCGAGGCGATGACCGACAACCGCAACCGGACCGCGTCCAACGTGCGCTCGACCTTCACCAAGAATGGCGGGAACTTGGGCGAAACGGGGTCTGTGGCCTTCATGTTCGACCGCAAAGGCGAGATCACCTATCCTGCCAAGGTGGGCGATGCCGACACCGTGCTGATGGCCGCGATCGAGGCCGGGGCCGAGGATGTGGAGAGCAGCGAGGATGGCCATGTGATCTGGTGCGCGGATGTGGACCTGAACGAGGTGGCCACCGCGCTGGAGGATGTGCTGGGAGAAAGCGACAGCACGAAACTGGTCTGGAAGCCCACGACCTCGACCGAGATGGACCTTGAAAGCATGACCAAGCTGATGAAGCTGGTCGATGCGCTGGAAGATGACGACGATGTGCAGCGCGTCACCACCAATTTCGAGGCCAGCGACGAGGTCATGGGTCAGCTGTGATCCGATCTGTGGTGTGATCTGAAAGGGCGTCCCTTTGGGGCGCCTTTCTTCTGTTGGTGGGGTCGGTGAAATTGGGTCAGGTCGTAAACGATCTGGCCTATGGCGTGATGCGAAGGTGTAGGGTGCGTGCCCGCACGCACCGTTTGTTGATGCGGGGCGTGGTGCGTGCAAGCACACACCCTACGCCTGCTATCGCAAAGCCGCTCTGTTGGAGTGACCTCTCCATCCCGCAAAGCTGGCATTATGATGATCAAGCTACAGAAGAATGCTGGCGCGTGACAATGCGGGACTGGCCTGCCAAGACTGCTGCAACGCGGGAGGAAGGGCGGACGCAGGTGCAGGCGGATTACGCGATCATCGGGGGTGGGATTGTCGGGCTGTCTGTGGCTTGGGGGCTGCTGCGGATTGGCCGGACTGTGATCGTTCTGGACGGAGACGATGGCAGTTTTCGCGCCAGCCGGGGGAATTTCGGGCTGATCTGGGTGCAGTCCAAGGGATTGAAGCAACCTGCCTATGCGCGCTGGACCCAAGGGTCAGCGGCGCTGTGGCAGGGGTTTGCGGCGGAACTGTCGGACGGGACGGGGGCCGATCTGTCGCTGCGGCAGGATGGCGGATACGACTTTTATCTGGACGAGGCGGCGCTGGAGGCGCGGGTGGCGCAATATGCGGCGCTGCGCGAGGCTTTGGGCGGGGAGTATCCGTTCGAGGTCTTGGGGAACAACGCCCTGCGGCGGGAGGAGCCAGAGGTTGGCCCGCGCGTGGCCGGCGCGATCCTGCATCATCAGGATGGGCATGTGAACCCGCTGCGCCTGCTGCGGTCGCTGGCCTTGGATGTACGGCGGCGGGGCGGGCAGGTTCTGACGGGTCAGTCTGTCGCGGATGTGGACGGCGTGGCGGAGGGGCTGCGCGTCAGATGTGCGTCCGGTCAGGTGGTCACGGCGGGGCGTGTGGTGCTGTGTGCGGGTCTGGGTGCGATGGACCTCGGTCCCCGGCTGGGTTTTCTGGCCCCTGTCCGGCCCCAGCGGGGGCAGGTGCTGGTGACGGAAAAGCTGCCGCCGCTGATGCACCGCCCCTCGGCCACGATCAGGCAGGTCGATGAGGGCGGTATTCAGATCGGGGCAAGTGCCGAGGAGGTGGGGTTGGATGACCGCGTGACGATCCCCACCGTGGCGAAGATCGCCGCCGAGGCCGTGGCGGTTATGCCGCGACTGGCGCAGGCGCAGATGGTGCGCAGTTGGGGCGCGCTCAGGATCATGTCGCCGGATGGCTTGCCCATCTATCAGCACAGCCCGACCCTGCCGGGGGTCAGCCTTGTGACCTGCCATTCCGGCATCACGCTGGCCGCCGCCCATGCCCTTTTGTTGCCGCGCTGGTTGGAGGGGGCGGATGATGCGCCGGATCTTGGGATGTTCGGGGAGGCCCGTTTTGTTTCGTGACCTTTCCCCTGATGCACCACGCGTGCGCGTGACCTTGGACGGGCAGGTGTTGCACTTGCCCGCGGGGGCCAATCTGGCTGCCGCCTTGCTGGGGGCCGGAATCACCACCTTCCGCATGACTCCCGTCTCCGGCGCGTCACGCGGGCCGTTCTGCATGATGGGGGCCTGTTTCGATTGTCTGATCGGGGTGGAGGGCGTGACGCGGCAAGCTTGCATGATGCAGGTCTCGGACGGGATGGTCTTGACCCGGCCCTTGGGAAAGGGCGGGGCATGAGGGCGGTTGATCTGATCGTGATTGGCGCGGGGCCTGCGGGGATGGCGGCGGCGGTTGAGGCGGCCGGCGCCGGGCTGTCGGTGGCCATGCTGGATGAGCAGGCTGCCCCGGGCGGGCAGATCTACCGCGCCGTGACAGGGGCCGGGGCCGGGCGCGGGGACGTGCTGGGCAAAGATTATCTGCACGGAGCCAGTCTGGTCGAGGCCATGTCGGCCTTGGGTGTCAGCCCTCTGTGCAGGGCCGTGGTCTGGAACATCGCGCCGGATGCGGAGGGTATCACCGTCACCTATTCCCAAGATGGGCGCGCGGCGCAGGTTCGGGCGGCGCGTCTGGTTCTGGCCACGGGCGCGCTGGAACGGCCAGTGCCGATCCCCGGCTGGACCCTGCCCGGCGTGATGACCGCGGGTGCGGGGCAGATCCTGCTCAAAGCCTCGGGTGTTGTGGCGCAGCGCGCGGTCCTCGCAGGGTCGGGGCCGCTGCTTTATCTGCTGGCGGTGCAGATGGTGCGGGCGGGTCAGCCGCCGCTGGCCTTGGTCGAGACACAGGGAGCAGGCGACATGTGGCGGGCGCTGCCGCATCTGGCGCGCGGGCTGCGGGGGTGGCGGACGCTGGCCAAGGGTGTGGCCCTGCTGGCGCAGTTGCGCCGCGCAGGCGTGCGCCGGATCACTGGCGCAGGTGATCTGGTGGTCGAAGGCGATGCGCATGCGGCGGCGCTGCGGTTCACTGTCGGCGGACAGGTGCGGCGCATCGCCTGTGATACGGTGCTGCTGCATCAGGGAGTGGTGCCCAATACCCAGATCAGTCGCGCGCTGCGGATGGAGCATGACTGGCGGGCCGGACAGCACGCATTCACGCCGCGTCTGGATGCATGGGGCGAAAGCACGGTGCCGGGTGTGTTCGTGGCCGGTGACGGGGCGGGGATTGCAGGTGCGGCGGCGGCGGAACAGGCGGGGCGGCTGGCGGGCTTGCAGGTGGCACATCAGCTGGGCCGGATCGACGCTGCCGCGCGGGAGGCGCGGGCGCGGGGACCTGCGGCGCGGCTGGCGGCGGAGCGGGCGTTACGTCCGTTTCTGGAGGTGGCCTATCCGCCTGCGCCACAGGTCCTGTCCCCCGCCGACACCACGATCATCTGCCGCTGCGAGGAGGTGACGGCAGGTCAGGTGCGCGGCTGGGCGAAGCTGGGTTGCATGGGGCCGAACCAGACCAAGGCGTTCGGCCGGGTCGGCATGGGGCCCTGTCAGGGGCGCTTTTGCGGGCTGAGCGTGACGGCCTTGCTGGCGCAGGCCCATGGGATGACGCCCGAGGCGGTGGGGGCCTATCGTGTCCGGCCGCCTTACAAGCCGGTGACGCTGGGAGAGTTGGCGTCATTGGATGCGGGCGAGACACCCTGATCGGGCGGCAGGATTGGATATTTGAAGCAAGAAGAAGCAGCGGCGGCGCGCCTCAGATCACCATGTCGAGGCGATAGCCGGGGCGGTAGCTGATCTGGGCCACCGTGACCGGGCGGGTGCCGTCCAGCGTGCTGCGGTCCAGCCTGAAGAGCGCGGTTCCGGGCGCGCAGCCCAGTTGGGCGGCTGTGGCGGCATCGGCGGCAATGGCCGAAAAACTGAGGCGACCTTCGGTGAAAGGGGCATGGCGCACCAGCCATTCATTGGCGGACAGGGTGGTCATATCCGCTTCGAGCGCGCCGGGGGCGGCGGCGGGGTTGATCCAGCGATCCTCCAGCGCGAAGGGGGTGCCGCCTGCCAGATGCAGCGCGCGGATATGCAGCGCGTCGGTATCCGGGGGCAGGGCAAGGGAGGCGTGGACCGGGGCAGGCGGTGATTCAAGTGCGCGCGAAAGCAGGGCATAGCCATAGGGTTGACCCAAGGCCGCGACCTCGTCCCGGATCAGGGGGATCGAGAGCACGGCGCGGCGCACCGGAGCCTCGGCCACGCGGGTGCCGGCCTTGCGGCGACGGTCCAGAACGCCCGATTCCGCCAGATCGCGCAGGGCGCGGTTGACCGTGGCGCGGGCGCAGCCGAATTCAAGCGCCAGATCCGCCTCGTTCGGGATCATGGTGCCGGGCGGCCAGCGCCGGTGTCGGATGCGGGCCAGCACCTCGGCCCGGATCGCTTGCCATGTGCGGGGGGGTGGCGTGTCGGTCACATTGCATCCTTGAGGCGGCTGAGCGTGGCGCGGTAGGCGCGAGTGATGGCGGTGCGGTGGATGTGGCGGCCCGACTGCACCATGTGCCGACCGGCGCACCACAGGTCGCGGATCATGCCCTTGTCGCCTGTCACCATCAGGGTATCAAGTATCCGGTCGCCCGATTTGCCGATCAGGTCGATATGGCCGGGGGCGAGGCCAGCGAGATCGGCCCATTCCCCTACCGCGATACGCCCTGTGCCGCGCGCAAGGGCCTGTGCGCCGCCAGTGGCCGCATCCTCCAGCACACGGCGCCCGGTGGAGCGGTCGGCGGTGGCGAGTGCCGCGCGGGACCGGTCGCGCAACCGCTGGGAGTAGTCGAGGCTGCGCATTTCTTCAGCCAGGCTGATGCGGATATTGCTGTCGGAGCCGATGCCGAAACGTCCTGTGGCGTCCAGAAATCGGGGCGCGTCGAAGATGCCGTCGCCAAGGCTGGCTTCGGTGATGGGGCACAGGCCAGCAACGGCCCCGGTGCGGGCGAGGGCGCGGGTTTCCGCAGGTGTCATCTGGGTGCAATGGATCAGGCACCATTGATCCGTGATGTCTGTCTGCTCCAGCAGATAGGTGACGGGGCGCGCGCCGGTATGGGCGAGGAGTTCATCGACCTCGGCGACCTGTTCGGCCAGATGCATGTGAATGGGGCGGTCGCCTGCAAGGGTGATGGCGGTTTGCAAACCTGCATCGGTGACTGCGCGCAGGGAATGGGGGGCGGTGCCCAGCCGTGTGTCGTCCGGCAGGGCACGGATGAGGTGGTCGCAGTCCTGCACCAGTCGCGCATAGCTGTCGGGGGTTTGGCCGAAGCGGATTTGGCCGGAGGCGAGGGCCTGCCCGTCGCGTCCACCGACCTGATAGAGCACGGGCAGAAGCGTGAGGCCGATGCCCGTCTGGGCAGCGGCGGCACAGATGCGGGCCGACATTTCGGCGGGATCGGCATAGGGCGTGCCGCCCGGTGCGTGATGCAGGTAGTGGAATTCGCCGACCGCGGCGAAGCCCGCCTCCTGCATCTCCATCTGCACGAAGGCGGTGATGGCCTGCACGTCATCGGGGGTCAGGCGGTCGAGAAAGCGGAACATCTGCTGCCGCCATGTCCAGAACGTGTCGCGGGGATCGGGGCCGCGCGCCTCGGTCAGACCGGCCATGGCGCGCTGGAAGGCGTGGGAATGCAGATTCGCCGGAGCCGGGATCAGGGGGCCGGTGCGATGCGCGGCACCCGCGCGGGCGTCGGGCGTGATGCGGGCGATCCGGCCAGACCTGTCGATGGTGAGGGCGACGTTGCGCGCCCAGCCCGAGGGCAGCAGGGCGGTTGTGGCGAAAATCTCGGTCTGCATGCTTGACTCGGGTTTATTATGTATAGACATATTATGGATAAGCGCAGATGAAATTGGAATCAACCCTTATGACGCGGACACTTCTGACAGAGCTGGCCCTGATGCCGATGACCGATGGCGCGGCGTTGCTGGATGGCGCGGCGTTGCTGGATGGTGCGGTGTTGATGGACGGCGCGCGCATCCTCTGGGCCGGAGCGGCGGCGGATGCGCCGGATGCGGATCATGTCCAGCGGTTGGCGGGGCGGTTGGTTACGCCTGCGCTGATCGATTGCCATACGCATGTGGTCCATGGCGGGAGCCGCGCCGCGGAATTCGCGCAGCGGCTGGAGGGGGCAAGCTATGCCGATATCGCCCGTGCCGGGGGCGGTATCCTGTCCACCGTGCGGGCCACGCGGCAAGCATCGGAGGCGGCGCTTCTGGCACAGGCCCTGATCCGCGTCGATGCGATGATCGCCGAAGGTGTGGCGGTGATCGAGGTGAAGTCGGGCTATGGCCTTGATATTGAAACCGAACTCAGGATGTTGCGGGTGGCGCGGGCCATTGCAGGGGTGCGCCCGGTGCAGGTGGTGACAAGCTGGCTGGCGGCGCATGCGGTGCCGCCGGAATATGCGGGGCGCAGCGATGATTATCTGGAGCAGGTGGTGTTGCCCGGACTGCGCGCCGCCCATGTCGAAGGGCTGGTCGATGCGGTGGATGGGTTCTGCGAAGGGATCGCCTTCACGCCTGCCCAGATCGGCCGCGTGTTCGATCTGGCGCGAGACTTGGGCCTGCCGGTGAAACTGCATGCCGAGCAACTGTCATCCCTGGGTGGGGCCAGTCTGGCGGCGCGGTATGGCGCGCTGTCGGCGGATCATCTGGAATATGCGGGCGAGGCCGATGTGGCGGCGATGGCGGCGGCGGGGACGGTCGCGGTGCTGTTGCCCGGCGCGTTCTATACGCTGCGCGAGGTGCGGGTGCCGCCTGTGGCTGCGTTTCGTGCGGCAGGTGTTCCGATGGCGCTGGCCACGGATTGCAATCCGGGATCGTCGCCCATGACCTCGCTGCTGCTGGCGATGAACATGGGCTGCACGCTGTTTCGCCTGACCCCGGCAGAGGCTTTGGCGGGTGTGACGGTCAACGCGGCGCGCGCGCTGGGCTTGCGGGATCAGGGGGTGATCCGGGCCGGGGCCGTGGCTGATCTGGCGGTCTGGGATGTGGCAGATCCTGCGGAACTGGCCTATCGCATCGGGGGCAACCCCTTGTTTCGGCGTTATTTCAGGGGGCAGGCATGATCCATCCGGGGCATATGACATTGGCGCAATTGGCGGCCGTTCACGCAGGCGCGCCGGTGCCGCCGATTGATCCGGCCGCGCGTGCCGGCGTGGAGAAAGCCGCCGCGATGGTGGCCGAGGCGGCGCGGGGGCAGGCGGCGGTGTATGGCGTCAATACCGGCTTCGGCAAGCTGGCCAGCCGCAAGATCGCGCCCGAGGATACGGCGACTCTGCAGCGCAACCTGATCCTGTCGCATTGCTGCGGTCTGGGTGATCCGCTGGAGGCACCTTTGGTGCGGCTGATGCTGATGCTCAAGGCGGCGAGTCTGGCGCGCGGGGCATCCGGCGTGCGCTGGGAGGTGATCGCGCTGATCGAGGGAATGTTGGCTTGCAATGTCTTGCCGGTGATCCCGCAGCAAGGCTCGGTCGGGGCTTCGGGTGATCTGGCACCCTTGGCGCATATGGCGGCTGTCATGATCGGGGCGGGTGAGGCCGTGTATCAGGGGCGGCGGATGCCCGGTGCCGAGGCGCTGGCGGCGGTGGGGCTGACCCCTGTGGTGCTTGGCCCGAAAGAGGGGTTGGCGCTGATCAACGGGACACAGTTTTCGACCGCTGCCGCCTTGGGGGGGCTGTTCGATGCGTGGCGCAATCTGGAAGGGTCGGTCGTGACGTCCTGCCTGTCCACCGATGCGATCATGGGGTCGGATGCGCCGCTTCTGGCGGGTATCCATGAACTGCGCGGTCATGCGGGCCAGATCGCCGTTGCCGCGGCCATGCGCGGCTTGATGGAAGGCTCTGCCATCCGCGACAGTCACCGCGAGGGCGATACCCGCGTGCAGGACCCCTATTGCATCCGCTGTCAGCCGCAGGTGGCGGGGGCGTGCATGGACCTGCTCCGCATGGCCGGGCGCACCTTGGAGATCGAGGCGAATGCCGTGACCGACAACCCACTGGTCTTGCTGGAGGAAGGGCGGATCGTGTCGGGCGGGAATTTCCACGCGGAACCCGTGGCCTTTGCCGCTGACCAGATCGCGCTGGCCATTGCCGAGATTGGCGCGATTTCGCAGCGACGGGTGGCGCTGATGGTTGATCCGACGCTGAGTTTCGATCTGCCGCCATTTCTGACGCCCGATCCGGGGTTGAATTCAGGCTTCATGATCGCCGAGGTGACGACAGCGGCCTTGATGAGCGAGAATAAGCATCTGGCCAATCCCTGTTCCACCGACAGCACGCCCACCAGCGCCAATCAGGAGGATCATGTGAGCATGGCCGCCCATGGCGCGGTGCGTCTGGCGCGGATGAACCGCAACCTGTCGGCCATTCTGGGGGTCGAGTTGCTGGCGGGGTGTCAGGGGATCGAATTCCGCGCGCCCTTGCAGACATCCGCGCCCTTGCGGGCGGTGCTGGCGCGGGTGCGCGGGCAGGTGGCGACGCTGGGGGCGGATCGCTACATGGCACCTGATCTGGCTGTCGGGCAATCCTTGATCGCGGGTGGCGAGGCGCAGGCGGCGGCGGGTGTCGCGCTGGAGATCGCAGGATGAGCGTCGAGGTCACACGCGGGCAGGGCGCCATCGTATTGGGTCTGCCCCACACCGGGCTTGACGTGCCGCCCGAGGTCTGGGCGGGCTTGAACGACCGGGGGCGCGAACTGGCGGATACGGATTGGCATATCGACAGGCTTTACAATGGCTTGCGCGCGGACGTTACGATCGTCCGCCAGACCGTGCACCGCTATGTGATCGACGTGAACCGGGGGGCGGATGATGCCAGCCTTTACCCCGGTCAGGCGACGACGGGGCTGTGTCCGGTGACTGATTTCGACGGAGCACCCATCCACCTGCCAGGGCATGCGCCTGATAGCGCCGAGGTCGCGGCGCGGATTGCGGCGCATCACACGCCCTATCACGCCGCGTTATCCACAGAACTGGCGCGGATCAGGGCGATGCACGGCGTTGCGATCCTTTACGATTGTCATTCGATCCGGTCGCGGATTCCGCATCTGTTTGAGGGAACATTACCCGATTTCAACATCGGCACGAATCTATCCACAAGTTGCGCGCCGCTTGTGGAAGAAACTGTGGAAAAGATCTGCCGTGCGGCACCGGGCTATGCGACTGTCGTGAATGGCCGCTTTCGTGGTGGCTGGACCACGCGCCACCATGGGCGACCTGCGCAAGGTATCCACGCCGTCCAGATGGAACTGGCCCAGTCCAACTACATGGAAGAGGCCCCGCCGTGGCGCTGGGACGAGGGCCGCGCCGCGCGCTTACGCGCAACATTGGCGCTGGTCCTTGATGCACTTCAATCCCTTGTAGACAGAAAGGTTCTGACATGACCACGCCCCGTATCATCGGCAGCCGCCACAATTCGCGCGACGTTTTCCCGCCGACCGGAACCACGCTGACCGCCAAAAGCTGGCTGACCGAGGCGCCGCTGAGGATGCTGATGAACAACCTGCATCCCGATGTGGCGGAAAACCCGCATGAACTGGTGGTCTATGGCGGGATCGGGCGCGCGGCGCGGACATGGGAGGATTTTGATGCGATTGTCGCCGCGTTGACCGATCTGAACGCGGATGAGACGCTGCTGGTGCAATCGGGCAAACCCGTGGGCGTGTTTCGCACCCATGCGGATGCGCCACGCGTGCTGATCGCGAATTCCAACCTCGTGCCGCATTGGGCAACTTGGGATCATTTCAACGACCTCGATAAGAAGGGTCTGGCGATGTATGGCCAGATGACCGCCGGATCGTGGATCTATATCGGCACGCAGGGAATCGTGCAGGGCACCTATGAGACCTTCGTCGAGGCGGGGCGGCAGCATTATGGCGGATCACTCAAAGGGCGCTGGATCCTGACAGGCGGCTTGGGCGGCATGGGCGGCGCGCAGCCCTTGGCAGCCGTGATGGCGGGGGCCTGCTGTCTGGCGGTGGAATGCGACGAGACTCGCGCCGATTTCCGGCTGCGGACCCGCTATGTCGATGAAAAGACGCGCGATCTGGACGAAGCCCTGGCGATGATCGACCGCTGGACCAAGGCGGGCGAGGCGAAATCCGTGGCCTTGATCGGCAATGCGGCGGATGTGTTCCCGCAGCTTTTCGCGCGAATGCAGGCCGGGGGAATGCGTCCCGATATCGTGACCGATCAGACCTCGGCCCATGATCCGGTGCATGGCTACCTGCCGCAGGGCTGGAGCGTGGCCGAATGGCGCGCCAAGCAGGACAGCGCGCCCAAGGCGGTGGAGGCCGCCGCCCGCGCCAGCATGAAGGTGCATGTGGCCGCGATGGTGGATTTCTGGAACGCGGGCGTGCCGGTGCTGGATTACGGCAACAATATCCGCCAGATGGCGCTGGAGGAGGGGTTGGAGAACGCCTTCGCCTTTCCGGGTTTCGTGCCCGCCTATATCCGGCCCCTGTTCTGTCGCGGGGTGGGGCCGTTCCGCTGGTGCGCGCTGTCGGGCGATCCCGAGGACATCTACAAGACCGACGCCAAGGTGAAAGAGCTGATCGACGATCCGCATCTGCACAACTGGCTGGATATGGCGCGGGAACGGATCAGCTTTCAAGGCTTGCCCGCGCGGATCTGCTGGGTCGGGCTGGGGCTGCGGCACAAGCTGGGGCTGGCGTTCAATGAGATGGTGCGCAATGGCGAATTGAGCGCGCCCATCGTGATCGGGCGCGACCATCTGGACAGCGGCTCGGTCGCCAGTCCGAACCGCGAGACGGAAGCGATGAAGGATGGCTCGGACGCTGTGTCCGACTGGCCTCTGCTCAATGCGCTGCTCAACACGGCCTCCGGGGCCACGTGGGTCAGCCTGCATCATGGCGGCGGCGTGGGCATGGGCTTTTCGCAGCATTCCGGCATGGTGATCTGCTGCGATGGCAGCGTTGAGGCGGATCGGCGGCTGGAACGGGTCCTCTGGAACGATCCGGCGACGGGGGTGATGCGCCATGCGGATGCGGGCTATGACATCGCGCTGGATTGCGCGCGTGACCATGGGCTGAACCTGCCGGGCATTCTGAACCGCTGACCCTGCGTCTTGGGCCGGCGTCGCGCTGCGGATATTTGAAGCAAGAAGAAGCAGCGGGCCCTGATTGACCCCGTCACGGGCGGGGGATATCCGGCATTCCGGACAAGTGCGGGAGGCCGGCGATGCAGACGATGAGTGCGGGCTTTGGGCTGGGGCTGTCGCTGATCCTTGCGATCGGGGCGCAGAATGCCTTTGTCCTCAGGCAGGGCTTGCGTCGCAGCCATGTCTTTGCAGTCTGCCTGACCTGTGCGTTGAGCGATGCGGCGTTGATTGCCGCAGGCGTGGCGGGCTTTGGCAGTCTGGCGGAAGCGGCACCCTGGATCGAGCCGGTGATGCGCTGGGGCGGGGCGCTGTTCCTGATCGTCTATGGCGCGCGCGCTGCTGTCGGCTTGGCGTGGCGGGGCGGTTCTGATGGTCGAGGGGGGCGCGGTCGAGGCGTTGGGGCCCGTGCTGGTGACCTGTCTGGCGCTGACATGGCTGAACCCGCATGTCTATCTGGACACGGTGGTTCTGCTGGGCAGCGTGGCCGCGCAATATGAGGATCGGGTGAGCTTTGCCATCGGAGCGATGACGGCGAGTTTCGTGTTTTTCTTCACGCTGGGTTATGGCGCACGGCGGCTGGCCCCGCTGTTCGCGCGCCCGCAGGCGTGGCGCGTGCTGGATCTTTGCGTGGGTCTGTTGATGTGGGCCATCGCGGCGGCGCTGATCCGCGGCGCGTAGGGTTCGAAAAACGCGCGCAATGTCCTGTCGGCCCCTTGCAGCCCGCCGGGCTTCGTGACTTGATGCCCGCATGAGCAGTGAGCAAAGACAGGCCCGCCCGGTTCTGGGTGTTTTCTGGATGGTGGTGACGGGCCTTCTGTTCGTGGGGGTCACCGCTCTGGTCAAGTATCTTGGACCTGGCATCCCTGCACCCGAGGCGGCCTTTCTGCGCTATGCCATCGGGCTTGTGTTTCTGATCCCCCTGATCCGTCCCATTCTGGCAACCCGGTTGACGCGCCGGCACTGGAGCCTGTTCACCATCCGCGGCCTGTCGCATTCCATTGGCGTGGCGCTTTGGTTCTATGCCATGGCGCGGATTCCGATCGCGGATGTGACGGCGATGAACTATCTGGCGCCGATCTATGTCACATTGGGGGCGGCGGTCTTTCTGGGCGAGAAACTGGCTGCGCGGCGCGTGGTTGCGGTCGTGGTGGCGCTGATCGGGGCGTTGATCATCCTGCGGCCCGGCTTTCGCGAGATCGGCCCCGGCCATCTGGCGATGCTGGGGGCGGCGGTAGTCTTTGGTGCCTCCTACCTGCTGGCAAAACTGCTGACGGACGAGACAAATGCCGCCATCGTGGTGGGGATGCTGTCAATCTGGGTGACCGTGGGTCTGGCGCCCATGGCCATCGCGGTCTGGGTGCCGCCCACGGCCGAGGCGCTTGTCGTGCTGACCATGGTCGCGCTGCTGGCCACAGCGGGGCACTACACGATGACGCTGGCCTTTGCTGCGGCCCCTGTGACCGTGACACAGCCCGTGAGTTTCCTGCAACTTGTCTGGGCCGTGTCGCTGGGCGCGCTGTTCTTTGACGAGGGCGTGGATATCTGGGTGGTGATCGGCGGTCTGGTGATCCTCGGCTCCGTCACCTTCATCACATGGCGCGAGGCGATGCTGAAGCGCCGCCTTGTCACGCCGCCCGCGCCCGCGACCAAGGTCTGAGGGGCGCTTTGCCCTTCATCGTTCCCCAAATACTCAATTTACCGCCCTTGCGGATCAGGCCGACTGCGCCGCCGTGCCGCGCGGGTCCAGCAGACCGTCCAGCACCGCCGCGCTGGTGATCCGTCCGAGGGTGCGGCCTTGGGCATCCTGCACGATCAGCGTCGCGTCACCTGCGGCCTGCAATGCCAGCATGACATCGCGCAGCGGCGCCTTTTGCCGGATGGCCGGGCCGGTCTCGGTCCCTTGCAGGGGGTGCATCACATCCTCGGCGGTCAGCACGCCCAGCGGGTTCATATGGGCCACGAATTCGGCCACATAATCGGTGGCGGGGTTGGTGAAGATCTGTTGCGGCGTGCCGCATTGCACGATCCGCCCGCCCTCCATGATGGCGATGCGGTTGCCGATCTTGAAGGCCTCGTCCAGATCGTGGCTGACGAAAATGATCGTGCGTTTGAGCGCGGATTGCAGTTCCAGCAATTCATCCTGCAGTTTGGCGCGGATCAGCGGGTCGAGGGCCGAAAACGGTTCGTCCATCAGCAGGATCGGGGCTTCGGTCGCAAAGGCGCGGGCCAGCCCCACGCGCTGCTGCATGCCACCCGACAATTCTCCGACGCGGCGGTCGGCCCATTGGGTCAGGTTGACCAGTTCAAGCTGCGCATCGACACGCGCGCGGCGTTCGGCCTTGCCCATGCCGCCCAGTTCCAGTCCGAGGCCCACATTCTCGCGCACGGTGCGCCATGGCAGCAGACCGAACTGCTGAAACACCATTGCCACGCGGTGCAGGCGGATGCGCCGCAGCGTGGCCGCGTCGGCATGGGTGACATCGACCAGAACATTCCCGTCGCAGACATGCGCCGCCCCGCGGCATACCGGATTGAGGCCGTTGACCGCCCGCAGAAGGGTGGATTTGCCTGATCCCGACAGACCCATCAGAACAAGGATCTCGCCTTCGGTCACGTCGAGGCTGCAATCATGCACGCCCAGCACCTGTGCGGTGCTTTGCTGGATTTCAGAGCGGCTGAGGCCTTTGTCCATCAGGGGAAGCGCACGTTCCGGCTGATCGCCGAAGACGATCGAGACATTGTCGAAGCGCACGGCGATGCCTGCGGTGTCCTTGGGGGCGCTGGTGCGGGTCATTTGCGCTCGATCCTCACCATCCTGTCCAGAAGAATGGCCAGCACGACGATCACCAGCCCGGATTCGAAACCCAAGGCCGGGTTCACGCGGTTCAACGCTTGCAGCACCGGCACGCCGAGGCCATCAGCGCCGACCAGCGCGGCGATCACCACCATCGACAGCGAGAGCATGATGGTCTGGTTCAGCCCGGCCATGATCTGCGGCAGGGCATAGGGCAGTTCGACCTTCAGAAGCGTCTGGCGCGAGGTGGCCCCGAAGGCCTGCGCCGCCTCAAGCAGGGCTGTTGGTGTCGCGGTAATGCCCAGATGGGTCAGGCGGATCGGCGCGGGCAGCACGAAGATCACGGTGGCGATCAGGCCTGGCACCATGCCAATGCCGAAAAAGACAATTGCGGGAATAAGATAGACGAATGTGGGCAGCGTCTGCATCAGGTCCAGCACGGGCCGCATTGCGCGATAGAGGGCAGGGCGATGCGCGGCGGCGATCCCGATGGGCACGCCCAGACCCATGCAGACGACGCAGGCCGCCAGCACCAGCGTCAGCGACTGGGTGGTCTGGGTCCAGTAGCCCTGATTGACGATGAACAAGAACCCAAGACCCACCAGAACGGCAGGCTTCCAACTGCGCTGCACCAGCACGGTCAGCACGACGAACGCCCCGATCACCACAAGGGGGTGCGGCGTCTGCAAGACCCAGAGGATACCGGCGATCAGCGCCTCAAGCCCGTCGGACATGCCGTCGAAGAAGAAAGCCGCGTTGATTTCCAGCCATGCGAAGGCCCGGTCGGCATAGTCGCCCACGGGGATCTTGGTGTCGGTCAACCAGTTCATCGGATGGCGCGCCCTTTCCGGTCTGTCAGCCCCCCGCGACGGCCCCTTCCCGCGACGGGGGAAGGAGCCTTCGCGGTCGAAGCGATCTTACAGCCCCAGTGCGGCGCGGGCGGCGGGCAGGGCCTCGGCCCCGTCGCGGGTGGTGACACCGGCCAGCCAGCCGTCCAGCATATCGGGGTTTGCTGTCAGCCATGTCTTGGCGGCCTCGGCGGGGTCTGTGCCTTCGTTCAGGATGGCGCCCATGATCTCGTTCTCCATCGCGAGGGTGAATTCGAGATTGCCGAAGAAGGTGCCAAGGTTGGGGCACTCGGCGGCATAGCCTGCGCGGGTGTTGGTCCGCACTTCCGCGCCGCCAAGGTTCGGGCCGAACCAGTCATCGCCGCCTTCCAGATAGGTCATGTCGAAATTGGCGTTCATGGGATGCGGTTCCCATCCCAGAAAGACGATCGGCTCGCCGCGCCGGTCGGCACGCGTGACCTGCGCCAGCATCCCCTGTTCCGAGCTTTCGGCGACGGTGAAGCTGCCCAGACCAAAGGCATCGGCTGCGATCATGTCCATGATCAGGCGGTTGCCGTCATTGCCGGCCTCGATCCCGTAGATCTTGCCTTCAAGGGCTTCGGCATGTGTCGCGATATCGGCAAAGCTGGCGATGCCCAAATCGGCGGCGGCGCGGTTCACGGCCAGTGTATATTTCGCGCCGGTCAGGTTGGTGCGGACGGTGTCCACGGTGCCTGCGTCACGATAGGGGGCGATATCGGCCTCCATCGTGGGCATCCAGTTTCCCAGAAACACGTCGATATCCCCCTTGGACAGCGAGATATAGGTGACCGGCACTGAGAGGATCTTGGTCTCGGTCTCATAACCCAGCGCCTCGAGAACCACGGATGTTGCAGCGGTCGTCGCCGTGATGTCGGTCCAGCCCACATCCGAGAATGTGACCTTGTCGCATTGTGCGAAGGCGGGGGTGGCTGCCAGCAGGGCAAGGGCTGTGAGGGCGGGTTTCAGGGTCATCGGTCTCTCCCGTGTTGTTCTTGATTGACGAGTCAATAAAAAAGCATTTAGCGTCTCGGGGCAAGTTTATTGGAGAAAACGATGCCCAAGCTCGGGATGGAGCCTATACGCCGGGCCGCCCTGGTGGAAGCAACAATTGCCGAGATCGGCAGCACCGGGTCGCTGGATGTGACGGTGGCGCAGATCGCGCGGCGGGCGGGGATGTCCTCGGCTTTGGCGCATCATTACTTCGGCGGGAAGGAGCAGATTTTCCTTGCCGCGATGCGCCATACGCTGACTGTTTACGCCGCAGGCGTGCGCGGCGCACTGGTGATGGCGACGGGTCCGCAGGAGCGGTTGGAGGCCATCGTGCGCGCCAGTTTCGCGGGCAGCAACTTCCGCCGCGAGGTGGTCGCGGCATGGCTGAACTTCTATGTGCTGGCGCAGGTGTCCGAAGATGCGCGGCGGCTGCTGGCGGTCTATCAGCGCAGGCTGCGGTCGAACCTGACCCGTGATCTGCGCCCATTGGTCGGACCGCGCGCGCCCGATGTGGCCGACCGGGTCGCCGCTTTGATCGACGGGGTCTATCTGCGGCAGTCGTTGGGGCAGGGCCAGCCCGACAGCGCGGTCGCCGTGGCGACAGTACTGGGGTGTCTTGATCTGGAAATCGAAAGGGGAACGGCATGAGGGATGATCGGGCACGGCCCAATATCCTGATCGTGATGGTGGATCAGTTGAATGGCACGCTGTTCCCGGATGGTCCTGCCGATTGGCTGCATGCCCCCAACCTCAAGGCGCTGGCGGCGCGGTCGGCGCGGTTTGCCAAGGCTTACACCGCCTCGCCCCTGTGCGCGCCGGGGCGGGCCAGTTTCATGTCCGGCCAGTTGCCCAGTGCCACGCGGGTCTATGACAATGCCGCCGAATTCGCCTCCAGCATCCCGACCTATGCCCATCACCTGCGCCGGGCGGGATACTACACATGTCTGTCGGGCAAGATGCACTTCGTCGGGCCCGATCAGTTGCACGGGTTCGAGGAGCGTCTGACGACGGATATCTACCCCGCCGATTTCGGCTGGACGCCGGATTACCGCAAACCCGGAGAGCGGATCGACTGGTGGTATCACAACATGGGGTCCGTCACGGGCGCGGGCGTGGCCGAGATCACGAACCAGATGGAATATGACGATGATGTCGCCCATCAGGCGGTGCAGAAGATCTATGACCTGTCACGCGGGGCGGATAGCCGCCCGTGGTGCCTGACGGTCAGCTTCACCCACCCGCATGACCCTTATGTGGCGCGACGTAAATACTGGGACCTTTACGCGGATTGCGCCCATCTGATGCCCGATGTCGGGCAGATCCCCTATGATCAGCAGGATGCCCATTCCAAACGCATTTTCGACGCCAATGACTGGCGGTCCTTCGATCTGACGGATGAGATGGTGGCGCGGGCGCGGCGCGCTTATTTTGCCAATATCTCATATCTTGATGACAAGATCGGCGAGATCTTCTCCACGCTTGAGGCAACGCGCCAGCAGGCGGTGGTGGTCTTTGTCAGCGACCACGGCGATATGCTGGGCGAGCGGGGGCTGTGGTACAAGATGTGCTTTTACGAAGGCTCTGCCCGCGTGCCGCTGATGATCGCGGCGCCTGCCTTGCCTGCGGGGCGGATCGACACGCCGGTCAGCACGATCGACGTCTGTCCCACGCTTTGTGATCTTGCGGGCGTCAGCATGGATGAGGTGATGCCCTGGACCACGGGCGAAAGCCTTGTGCCCCTGGCGCAGGGGTTCGACCGCACCAGCCCGGTGGCGATGGAATATGCCGCCGAGGCGTCCGAGGCGCCGCTCGTCTGCCTGCGGTATGGGCGCTGGAAATACACGCGCTGTGCGCTGGACCCCGAGATGCTGTTCGATCTGGACGCCGACCCGCACGAATTGACCAATCTTGCCGGTGATCCCGCGCATGCGGGCACGCTGGCCAGCCTGCGCGCCAAGAGTGAGGCGCGCTGGGACCTTGCCCGCTTTGACGCCGAGGTGCGGGAATCCCAAGCCCGCCGCTGGGTCGTCTATGAGGCGCTGCGTCAGGGCGGCTACTACCCTTGGGATTTCCAGCCGCTGCAAAAGGCGTCCGAACGCTACATGCGCAACCACATGGACCTGAATGTCCTTGAAGACAGCAAACGCTTTCCGCGCGGGGAATGATCCGCGCCGACCCCTCTCTTTCACTGTTCCGGAAATACGCAAAATGACAAGCTTCGCCACACAGCCCACCGCCAGCCATTTCGTGAACGGCCGTTACGTCGAGGATACGGCGGGCGCGCCCATTGACGTGGTCTATCCCGCAACCGGACAGGTGATCGCGCGGGTGCATGAGGCGACACCTGCCGTTGTCGAGGAGGCGCTGACAAGCGCGCGGGCGGCACAGAAGGCATGGGCCGCATTGCCCGGCGTGCAGCGCGGCCGCATCCTGCGCCGTGCTGCTGACATGATCCGGGATCGCAATCGCGAACTCAGCATTCTGGAAACCCATGATACCGGCAAACCGCTGTCCGAGACGCTCTATGTCGATGCGACCAGCGGGGCGGATGCGTTGGAATATTTCGGGGGGGTGGCGGCCAGCCTGACGGGCGAGCATATCCCGCTTGGCGAAAACTGGGCCTATACGGTGCGCGAGGCGTTGGGAGTCTGCGTGGGGATCGGGGCGTGGAACTATCCCACCCAGATTGCTTGCTGGAAGGGGGCCCCGGCACTGGCCTGCGGCAATGCGATGATCTTCAAGCCTTCCGAGGTGACGCCGCTTTGCGCGCTGAAGATCGCGGAGATTCTGCACGAAGCGGGGCTGCCGGCCGGTCTTTACAACGTCATTCAGGGGCGCGGCGCTGTCGGTGCGGCGTTGGTCAGCGATCCACGGGTCGCCAAGGTGTCGCTGACCGGGTCGGTGCCGACGGGGCGCAAGGTCTATGCCGCCGCGGCCGATGGGATGAAGCATGTGACGATGGAACTGGGTGGCAAATCGCCCCTGATCATCTTTGATGACGCCGATCTCGAGGATGCGGTGGGCGGCGCGATTCTGGGGAATTTCTATTCCTCGGGTCAGGTCTGTTCCAACGGCACGCGGGTGTATGTCCAGAAAGGCATCCGAGAGACGTTTCTTGCGCGTCTTGCTGAACGGTTGTCCGCAGCCGTGATCGGCGATCCGCTGGATGAGGGCACCAATTTCGGGCCGATGGTGTCCGAAGGACAGTTGGGCATCGTGCAGCGCTATATCGCGAAGGGCGTCGAGGACGGTGCGCGGCTTGTCTGCGGCGGCAAGCGGCTGGACCGCGACGGGTTCTGGATCACGCCTGCGGTCTTTGCCGATGTGACCGACGACATGACCATCGCACGCGAGGAAATCTTTGGCCCGGTCATGTGCGTGCTGGATTTCGATGATGAGGATGAGGTCATCGCGCGGGCCAATGACACGGAATTCGGTCTGTCGGCGGGCGTGTTCACCCGCGACCTGTCCCGCGCGCATCGGGTCGTAGGCCGGATGGAGGCCGGCACCTGCTATATCAACAGCTATAACGATGCCCCGGTCGAGGTGCCCTTCGGCGGCACCAAGATGTCCGGTGTGGGGCGTGAGAACGCGAAAGCGGCGATCGAACATTACAGCCAACTGAAATCGGTTTTTGTGCGGATGGGCCGGGTCGAGGCGCCGTTCTGACCAGCTGCCGGGGCCGCCATGCTGGCGCGCCCACCCGCCCACCCCGCGCCAGCATGGCGGAACGGGGCGGGCTGATCATTGAGACAGACAGGACAAGTGACAGTGACGATGGAAGCGGATTTCGTGATCGTGGGGGCGGGCAGCGCGGGCTGCGCTATGGCTTATCGGCTGGCCGAGGCGGGCCAGTCCGTGCTGGTGATCGAACATGGCGGCACGGATGCCGGTCCTTTCATCCAGATGCCTGCGGCGCTGTCCTATCCGATGAACATGAAGCGCTATGACTGGGGGTTTCAGTCGGAACCTGAACCGCATCTGAACAATCGCCGTCTGGCCGTGCCGCGCGGCAAGGTGATCGGCGGGTCCAGCAGCATCAACGGCATGGTCTATGTGCGCGGCCATGCGCGCGATTTCGACCATTGGCGCGATCAGGGCGCGGATGGCTGGGGTTATGCGGATGTGCTGCCCTATTTCCGGCGGATGGAGCAGTCTCATGGCGGGCAGGATGGCTGGCGCGGCACGGATGGCCCGCTGCATGTGACGCGCGGGCCGCGCAAGAACCCGCTGTTTCACGCCTTTGTCGAAGCCGGGCGGCAGGCGGGCTACGGCGTCACCGATGATTACAACGGCGAGCGTCAGGAAGGCTTTGGCCCGATGGAGCAGACAGTGTATCGCGGGCAGCGCTGGTCTGCGGCCAATGCCTATCTGCGGCCTGCGCTGAAACGGCCCAATTGCAGTCTGATCCGGGCCTTTGCGCGCCGCGTCGTGATCGAGAACGGCCGCGCCGTCGGGGTCGAGGTTGCGCGTGGCGGTGGCACCGAAGTGATCCGTGCCCGGCGCGATGTTGTGCTGGCGGCGTCGTCAATCAACTCGCCCAAGCTGTTGATGCTGTCCGGGATCGGCCCCGCTGCGCATCTGGCGGAGCAGGGTATCCCTGTTCTGGCCGACAGGCCCGGAGTCGGGGCGAACCTGCAGGACCATCTGGAGTTGTATATCCAGATGGCTGCCAGCCAGCCGATCAGCCTGTTCAAATACTGGAACCTCTGGGGCAAGGCGCTGATCGGGGCACAGTGGTTGTTCACAGGCAAAGGGCTGGGGGCCAGCAACCAGTTTGAAAGCGCGGGCTTCATCCGTTCGCGGGCGGGGATCGACTATCCCGACATCCAGTTTCATTTCCTGCCCATCGCTGTGCGCTATGACGGCAAGATCGCGGCCGAGGGACACGGGTTCCAGGCCCATGTCGGCCCGATGCGCAGCCCCTCGCGCGGGGCTGTCTCGTTGCGATCCTCTGATCCGATGGCAGATCCGCTGATCCGCTTCAATTACATGTCCGATCCGCAGGATTGGTGGGAGTTCAGGCAGTGCATCCGCCTGACCCGCGAGATTTTCGCGCAAGAGGCGTTCAAACCCTTCGTCAAGCACGAGATTCAGCCGGGTGCCGCCGTCCAGAGCGATGCTGAACTGGATGATTTCATCCGCGCGCATGCCGAAAGCGCCTATCATCCCTGCGGCACCTGCCGCATGGGGCGCGCGGATGATCCGCTGGCCGTCGTGGACCCGCAGGCGCGGGTGATCGGCGTGGACGGGCTGCGCGTGGCCGACAGCAGCATCTTTCCGCGGATCACGAATGGAAATCTCAATGCTCCCTCGATCATGGTGGGCGAGAAGGTCAGCGATCACCTTTTGGGGCGTGATCCCTTGCCTGCCGATAACAGGGAACCTTGGGTCCATCCTGCATGGGAGGTGGCGCAACGTTGAGCCGCGGGCGGCTCAACTGTCGCCTAGTTCACAGTTTGTCAATCTTTTGTTAATGATTCTTAAAACTTTGAGTTGAACGGCTCGGTTTTCCGGTTGATATCGGCGGCATGAGCAAAATTTTATTTTTATTTCTTTTGGCTGTCGGTCTGCTGACGGCTTCTTTCGTTCTGGCCGAGTCCCCTCGTGGGGTGATCCGTGTGATCGACGGCGATACCCTTGACGTGGGCGGCACGCGTGTGCGTCTGCACGGTATCGACGCCCCCGAGGCCGACCAGACCTGCGAAACGGATCAAGGCCGCAGTTGGACCTGTGGGGCCTGGGTCAGCCGCGAGGTGCGCGCCCGCTATCAGGGGAAGACCGCCAGATGCGAGGCTGTGGACCGCGACCGCTATGGCCGGATCGTGGCGCGCTGCGCCGTGAACGGTCAGGACATGGGGGCCGCTCTGGTGGCCGAGGGTCTTGCCTTTGCCTATCGGCGCTATTCCATGGATTATGACCTGATCGAAAAGCAGGCGGCGGCGGCGGATCGCGGACTCTGGACGATGCAGGTCGAGAGTCCCGCCACCTTCCGTCAGCAGGGACAGGCGGCCCAACCGGCCCCGAAGAACGCTGCGGGCGACTGCAACATCAAGGGCAATGTCAACGCCAAGGGCGAGCGGATTTTCCATCGTCCGGGGCAGGAACACTATGACCGGACCCGGATCAATACCGGACAGGGCGAACGGTGGTTCTGTTCCGCCGCCGAGGCCGAGGCTGCCGGCTGGCGCGCGGCGCGTCGCTGAGCGGGGCAAGGGGGGCTGTCTGCCCCCCGTCCTGCGGACTCCCCCCGAGGATATTTCAGGCAAGAAGAAGATGCAGGATGCCTGAATTGATGCACAGCGGTTGTGCATGCGCAGGGGGCTGTCGGCACCGATGGTGGGCGCTATAGTCATGCTCATGAGCGAGCCATTCTCCATCGAAACCCGCAAAGGGTTACCCGACCATCTGCGCGTGCTGGCGGATCGCTATCCGCGAACGGAGTGGCGCGGGCATATGAATTTCAACGACCTGACGGCCTTCTGGCTGGAACGGCACCTGATGTTCCGGCAGGTTCTGGACAAGGTGATCGGGGATACGCAGACGCATCTGGACGGCCATTCGGGGCGCTATGGGCCGGAATTGTCGCGTTATACAGGGTTCTTTCTGGACCAGTTGCACGGACATCACCAGATCGAAGATCAGCACTATTTTCCGCAGTTCATGGCAATGGACAAGCGGCTGGAACAGGCTTTCGAGATCCTTGACGCGGATCATCATGCGCTGGATCACCATCTGAACACGCTGGCCGACCATACCAATCAGGTGTTGCGCGCGTTGCAACAGGGGCAGAAGGCGCGGGATGAGGCGGGCCGTTTGCTGGATGTGCAGGAAGGGTTCAAGACCTTCCTGGATCGTCACCTGATGGATGAGGAAGAGATCATCGTCCCGATCGTGCTGGAATACGGGGCGGAGATGTCCTGAAGCCGGGATTGGGGCAGCGGATTGATCTGCCTCAATGTGGTGCGGGGCGCCATGGCCTAGGGTTGCTGCAACGCAACCAGAAGGAGACAGGCGCGATGTCGAACACACCCCACGAATTGCACGAGGAATTTCCGCAATACGCGGCACGGATCACCGAGTTGAAAGGCTCGGACAGTCATTTCGCCAAGCTTGCGGAAGAGTATCACAGGATCAACCGTGCCGTGCACCGGGCCGAAACATTGGTTGAACCGGTCGAGGAACTGACCGAGGTCGAAATGCGCAAGCAGCGCGCGGCGCTGAAGGACGAGGTCTATGCCTATCTGAAGGGCTGACCCCGCCGACTCAGGGACAAAGGGCGCGAGGGGAACTTCGCGCCTTTTCGCATTCCTGGAGCTTGTCGCGTTCTATTGCGTTCACCCCGCATCATGAACGCATAGTTCTTTGAAAAAGCCGCCTCATGATGCGGGGTGAAGAGTTGACTCCGATCAAGCGCGACACGCTCTAATCAACGCTATAGGGCAGCACGCCGCGTTCATCGGTATTGATGGTCAAGCGCCGCTCCAGTGGTGGGACAGAACGCTGATGGCATTCCTTGCGTTCGCAGATGCGGCAGGAGATGCCGATGGGTTCAAAGGCGCGCGGATTGGCCAGATCCAGATCATCTGCATAGACCAGATCGGCGGCATGGCGCACCTCGCATCCCAGGGCGATGGCAAAGCGGCGCGTGGGCGCGCCGAAACTGCCTCCCGGTTTCGACACGTCACGTGCCAGGCTGATATAGCGCACGCCATCGGGAGTTTCTGCCAGTTGGCGCAGGAAGCGGCCGGGCGTTTCAAACGCGCGGTGCACGTTCCACAGAGGGCAGGCGCCGCCGAACCGCGCGAATTGCAGGCGCGTGGCGGAGTGGCGCTTGGTGATCGTGCCCGCCTGATCCACGCGGACGAAGAAAAAGGGAATGCCCTTGGCGCCGGGACGTTGCAGCGTGGAGAGACGATGGGCCACCTGTTCGATGGATGCGCCGAAACGGTGGGCCAGCAGTTCCAGATCGTGGCGCGTGTCGCGCGCGGCGGCCTGAAAGGCGGTGTAGGGCATCAGGGCCGCACCTGCGAAGAAATTCGCAAGGCCGATCTTGGCGATGGCGCGGGCCTGATCGGATTGAAACCGGGCCAGATCCAGCGTGGCGTCCAGCAAGGCTTCCTGCTTCAAAAGGGCAAGTTGCAGTAAAAGCTGGAAGCCTTGCGTTTCCGGGCTGGCCCGTGAGGACAGCGTCAGGTTCTGATTGACCGGATCATAGTGCCGTATTCGGGAAATGTCCTGAAACGCGACGGATACGCCCGACAGTTCAAGTGTTCTGAGGGCATGGGCCCGGATCCCGTCCGGACCGGCCTGGGTTGCAAAATGCTCGGCAGCGCGATCCACGGCGTCGATGTAATTGTCGCAATAATGAAAGAAATCCCGCACCTCATCCCAGGGAGAGGGCTGTGTGCGGGCATCCTCTCGTCCCAGGGCCTCGTCCAGCGAGGCAAGGCGTTCATGCGTCTGGCGATAGGCGCGATGCAGATCCAGAAAGGCGCGGGCCAGCGCGGGTGCGTTCGAAGCGGTCAGGCGCAGATCGGCCAGTGGCGTATTATGCTCGGCAAAGACCGGATCGGCCATCGCCTCGCGCATGTCGGAAACCAGCCTTTCGCTGTCGCCCGTGCTGAGTTCGGTGACGTCAAAGCCGAATTCATGCGCCAGAGCCAGCACCACTGTGGTGGATACGGGTCGGTTATTGTTCTCCATCTGGTTCAGATAGGGCAGTGAGACACCCAGTTTGGCGGCAAAGTCCTTCTGCGTCAGGCCAAGGCGCTGTCGTGTTTCGCGCAGTTTCGCACCGGCATAGAGTTTTTGCAGGGCCATCGGGGATATCTTTGCAAATACTGCGTCAGGTCACAGCGTAGCTTTGCAAAGACGCCTCTGCAAGCGGGGTCACAGGCCCAGTTGCCGCTCGCGCCGGATGACATAGAGGATGGCGACCACGGCCAGAAGCGAGGTCACGAACATGATCCAGACAAGCGGGAATTCCCCGCGTCCCGGCTTCAGCAAGGCCCCGGCCAGCGCCGACAGACCCGCGCCGCCGCCGATCATGATCGCGCCGCCAAGGCCGGAGGCCGTTCCCGCCAGATGCGGGCGCACCGAAAGCATCCCTGCCGTGGCATTGGCGATGGTCATGCCATTGCCGACACCCACAAGGCTCATGAAGCCGAAAAAGACCAGCGGCCCGGAGTAGCCCGCATAGCTGACGATCAGTGACAGGCCCATCCCGATGGTCGAGGAGATCGTGCCCCAGAGCACCATCCGGTTGACCCCGTGGCGCGCGGCCAGCATGCCAGTTGCCCAGTTGCCAAGGAAATAGCCGATGGAGGGGGCTGCGAAATAAAGGCCCAACTGGCTGGGCGTGAGGCCGAAAACCTCTGTGCCGACAAAAGGCGCGCCGCCCAGATAGGCAAAGAAGGCGCCCGAGCCAAAGGCCGAGGCGAGGCAATATCCCCAAAACCGCTGCGAGGTCAGCAGTTCGGGATATTCCCTGAACTGCTGCATGAGAGAGTTCTCGCTGGGTGTTCCCGTTTCCCCCAGATCGCGCCATGCAATGAAGAGCACCAGCAGGCCGCAGGCCAGAAGCATGGCGAAATTCGCCTGCCAGCCGAAGGCATCCTCGAGAATGCCGCCAATCGCGGGGGCGACCATGGGCACCACGGCCATGCCCATCGTGACATAGCCGATCATCGAGGCGGCGCGGTCTTGGGCATACATGTCGCGCACCACGGCCCTGCTGAGAACCATGGCCACAGCGATCACCGCCTGAAACGAGCGGAAGATCAGGAAAACGGTCGCATTGGGTGCAAGCAGGCATCCGGCTGTCGCCACACAGAACAGCACGACTCCCCACAGGATCACAGGGCGGCGCCCCACCTTGTCCGAGATCGGGCCGATCAGGATTTGCAAAACCGCGCTCATGGCCAGATAGGTGGCGACGGAAAGCTGCATCACGCTGTAATCGACGTCGAAATGCAGGGCCATGCCGGGAAGCGATGGCAGGAAGATATTCATCGCCATGGCCGAGATGCCTGCAAGCAGGATCAGCGTGGTGACATGAGGTGCTGTGGAGCGGTCCAGATAGCGGACCGGAATGGGGTCTTGCATGGGCAAATGGCTAAGCCTCGATTCGGGGGAAGTCCATTCCGCAACTGCAGAAATTTGCGGATTTGCGATTTGCGAAAGATAGCTTGCCAATAATTTGCAAATTTGCCGAAATCCGCTTTGAGGATAAGGCGCGCACCCCTATACCTGCGGTCCAGGGTGGGGGGCTGCAAGGCCTTTTCTGCCATTAGACGACAGAACCGGTGGCGCGCGTGGCGCGGCGATCAGCAAGCAGGGAAAAGCCGATGAAAGACATCCTTCAGGAACTGGAAGAGCGGCGTGCAGGGGCCCGTCTGGGTGGCGGGCAGGCACGGATCGACGCGCAGCATTCCAAGGGCAAGTTGACGGCTCGCGAGCGGATCGAACTGCTTCTGGATGAGGGCAGCTTTGAGGAATACGACATGTTCGTGACCCATCGCTGCACCGATTTCGGCATGGAGCAGAGCAAACCGCGCGGCGACGGTGTCGTGACCGGCTGGGGCACGATCAACGGGCGCATGGTCTATGTCTTCAGTCAGGATTTCACCGTGCTGGGCGGGTCGGTGTCTGAGACCCATGCGGCCAAGATCTGCAAGATCATGGACATGGCGGTGCAGAACGGCGCGCCAGTTATCGGGATCAACGATTCGGGTGGTGCGCGGATTCAGGAAGGTGTCAGCTCGCTGGCCGCCTATGGCGAGGTGTTCAAGCGCAACATCCTTGCTTCGGGCGTGGTGCCGCAGATCAGTCTGATCATGGGGCCATGTGCGGGCGGTGCGGTCTATTCCCCTGCGATGACCGATTTCATCTTCATGGTGAAAGATAGCTCCTACATGTTCGTGACCGGGCCCGACGTGGTCAAGACCGTCACGAACGAGGTGGTCAGCGCCGAGGAACTGGGCGGTGCCTCGACCCACACCAAGAAATCAAGCGTGGCGGATGGCGCTTTCGAGAACGATGTCGAAGCCTTGAACGAAGTGCGCCGGCTGGTCGATTTCCTGCCGCTGAACAACCGCGAAAAGCCGCCTGTGCGCCCCTTCTTCGACGATCCGGCGCGGGTCGAGATGAGCCTTGATACACTGGTGCCCGACAACCCCAACATGCCCTATGACATGAAGGAACTGATCCTGAAAGTCGCGGATGAGGGTGATTTCTACGAGATCCAGGAAGATTTTGCCAAGAACATCATCACTGGTTTCATCCGCCTTGAAGGGCAAAGCGTGGGTGTGGTTGCGAACCAGCCGATGGTTCTGGCGGGCTGTCTGGACATCGACAGTAGCCGCAAGGCCGCGCGTTTCGTGCGCTTTTGCGATGCGTTCGAGATCCCGATCCTGACCTTTGTCGACGTCCCCGGCTTCCTGCCCGGAACGACGCAGGAATATAATGGCGTCATCAAGCACGGGGCCAAGCTTCTGTTCGCCTATGGCGAGGCGACCGTGCCGAAGGTGACGGTGATTACCCGCAAAGCCTATGGCGGGGCCTATGTGGTGATGGCGTCCAAGCATTTGCAGGGTGACATCAACTATGCCTGGCCCACATCGGAAATCGCGGTGATGGGGGCCAAGGGCGCAACCGAAATCCTTTATCGCAGCGAGTTGAACGATCCGGAAAAGATCGCGGGTCGGGTCAAGGATTACGAGGATCGTTTCGCGAACCCCTTCGTCGCCGCCGAGCGCGGTTTCATCGACGAGGTGATCCAGCCGCATAGCACGCGCCGCCGTGTGGCGCGGGCCTTTGCTGCACTGCGGGGCAAGAAGTTGACGAACCCCTGGAAGAAGCATGACAACATCCCGCTGTAAGGCGGGATCAGAGGCCCGCCCCCGCGCGAGGAGGCGTGTGGGGCGGGTCCGGAATTCTTGAGTATTTTCAGAACGATGAAAGGAAGGCTGCACCAGATGTCCAGGGTTGCGGGGCAGGCAGAGACAGGCCGTCGGGACGGCTGGCATCTGATGCGCGACGGGGCCGTTGTGGTTCTGGCGCGGCGTCTGCCCGCGCGTTTTGACCTGTCGGCCAGCATCGCCCTGCCTGTGGCCGGACACTCTGTCGGTCGGGCGCGACTGGCCCGTCAGGTGCGGCAGGATGTGTGGCGCTGTCTGCGCGATCTGCGGGGGTTCTGGCCTGTGGTGCGGATCGAGCAGGGAGAGAACGCCCTGCATGTCACGGCCGGTGGCGCGCTGTCGCAGGGGCCGCTCAGCGCGGGATTGCGCAAGCAGGTCGAGCAACGACTGGCCGACCTTTTGGCCGACCCCGCGCGCCACAGACGCTGGCTGACCTATGCGGGGCGGGCGGCATGATGCGCGGTGTGGGGGGGTGGTTGGCGGCAATCTGCGCCCTTTTGGCCTTGCCGCTGCGGGCGGATGTGGCGCTGCCGTCGGGGCTTGAAGTCTCGCTTCTGGAAGGGTTCGTCGAGGTCCAGCCCGACGGGGCGCGCTGGGCCCGGTTTCGCTATGTGATGCCCGCGCTGGCGCAGGGGGCCGAATTCGACGCGGTGCAGGATGACTTCGCCGCCCTGTGCGAGGGACAGGCCATTCCCATGCTGGACGCCGCCGCAGAGGAGGTGGTGCTGATCGTCGTTTCACTGATGGACAAGCCGATGGAATTCGGTCAGTCCGACCCCGGAACGGTGCAGTATTTCGAGAGTTTCGCCATCCGCGACGGCCGCTGTATCTGGGAGGAATTCTGATGTCCCCACAATATCTTGCGGGTAGAACTTCATACGTGATCGGGATTGAGTCTTTTCTGACACAGCGCGCCCACTTTGCTGTCTCCGGATATGTTTCACCCAACTGTTCCAGTATCATGGCAGGTGGTCACACTCACGTGGCCGGTACCTCGTGTAAATGGCAGGTCGCGCCTCTGGGTTGCGGCCTGTCAGGAACAAGTAACAGGAGAAACAGATGTCGAAGAACATCACGAGCATGTTGGCCCTCTGCATGGTTGCCCTCGTGGCAGCCTGCTCGCAGCCGAAAGAAGAAGAATTCGTCGTGGTCGATCCCGAGCCCATTTCGATGGAGCCGAGCTACACCGGCAAGTACAAGTAAAACCGGCGCGGGACCTGTCCTTCGGCGCATGGCGCCGGGGTCGGTCCCGCCCACCGCGCGCCGTGGTCTAGGGCAAGACGCGACGCCATTCATTTTCGCTCAAAAATCTGCCAAAAGTAGTGTATACATGTCTCCGGAGGTGGAGAAATGTATAGACATCATGCCTTGTTGGCCGCTGTCGGCCTTGTCGTCGTGGTCTCTGGATGCAGCCGTCCCGCACCCGAGCCGCAACCCATTTATGTCGAACCGGTCTATGGTAAATACGGCGCCATTGATGATGGTGGCGGATGTGTCGGCGGGCAATCCACGCCCGGCGCTGCGCCCAGCGACGATTGTCCGCCGCAGGACTACCAGCGCCTGCCCGATCCGACCGGGGCGGGAAGCGGCACGACAGGCGGTGGTCAGACCGGAACGGCGCCGCGCGGCTGACGTCGCCAGAGCCGCTGGCCTTGAACATCCGCGCGCATCCCGCGCGGGGAAGGAGGCTGTGGCATGCTGAAGCATCGCGGCTTTCCGGGGCGACTGACCGGCACCGATTTCCAGTTCACGATCCGGCGCGCCAATCCGAAAGGTGTCACGCCGCTGACCCGCCGCGAGCGTTATCGTGATCGCAAGGCTGTGGACAAACATGCCGATGCCGTCTTCATGGCAGCGCTTTGGGATCATTTCGGGACCGAGCCGTTCGAGCGTGGCAACCTTGATGCAGGGCGCCTGAGCTGGCTGTTCGGGCGCGAGGTCATCCCGGCAACAGACCCGTTCGATCCCGAAAGCTATGACTCGCTGCTGATGATCGACGAGGCTGCGGCTCGCGCGTCCTTCCCCGAGGTGTTCGAGGAATGATCGGCGGTTTTTTGCAGGATGGCAGGCGACTTGGGCGAGAAATGGCCCAGCTTTTTTGCGCCTCCGAAACGGACTTGGCGATGGCTCCGCGTTGCGGCAGTCTCGCATCTGTAGTGGCGGTCCATCCTCTTCGGACCGGGACTGGCAGTCTGAACCGTTACCCTTCCCCTGATGGGCGGAGCGCTCTTCCCCTAAGCTCTCCGCCCATTTTTTCGTCTGTTTTCTCAGGTATTTCCCGCGATAGGCGAAGCCTTGCCCATGCTGCCGGATGTGTTGGACCCCGCGCGGGAACCAAACTACATATTAGCGCGTTAAGCTCTGAATTACCGCTCGGAACGCACAACAGGAAAGGCTGTCAGCTATGCAGATTACCAAATGGATCGCAGGTGCCGTTTGCGCCCTCACACTTGCCGCTTGTGGCGACACGCCGCTTGAGCAGGGCCTCATCGGGGCCGGCGCGGGTGCAGGCGCGGCTGTCGTTCTTGACGGCAACCCGGTCACCGGTGCCGTCGTCGGTGGCGCGGCCAACGTGGTCTATTGCCAGCGCTACCCGTCGCGCTGCTGACATCGTCGCGGGGCTGACCCAGCCCTGCGCTACCCTGATCGAAATGAACCATCGGACCGCCCGTCGGTCCGGTGGTTTTTTGCTGTCCGAAGACCTGTCACCGATGGGGCGCAGCCCGCGTGACCAAGAACCAGAAGGGACCTGAGATGTTCAAGAAGATCCTGATCGCGAACCGGGGCGAGATTGCCTGCCGCGTCATCAAGACCGCCCGCCGCATGGGCATCAAGACGGTTGCGATCTATTCGGATGCGGACCGGCAGGCGCTGCATGTGCAGATGGCCGACGAGGCGGTGCATATTGGCCCCGCGCCTGCGAACCAGTCCTATATCGTCATCGAAAAGGTGATGGAGGCGATCCGCAAGACCGGTGCCGAAGCGGTGCATCCCGGCTATGGTTTTCTGTCCGAGAACAGCAAGTTCGCCGAGGCGCTGGCCGCCGAGGGCGTGGCCTTCATCGGGCCGCCCGTGGGGGCCATCGAGAAGATGGGCGACAAGATCACCTCGAAGAAGATCGCGGCCGAAGCGGGGGTGTCCACTGTGCCCGGCTATATGGGCCTGATCGCCGATGCCGACGAGGCCGTGAAGATCTCGGGCGAGATCGGCTATCCTGTGATGATCAAGGCGTCCGCTGGGGGCGGTGGCAAGGGGATGCGGATCGCATGGAACGACGCCGAGGCGCGCGAGGGGTTCCAGTCATCCAAGAACGAGGCGGCCAGTTCCTTTGGCGACGACCGCATCTTCATCGAGAAATTCGTGACGCAACCGCGCCATATCGAGATCCAGGTGCTGGCCGACAGCCATGGCAACACGATCTATCTGGGCGAGCGGGAATGTTCGATCCAGCGGCGTAACCAGAAGGTCATCGAGGAGGCGCCGAGCCCCTTCCTGGACGAGGCCACGCGCAAGGCGATGGGCGAGCAGGCCTGCGCCCTGGCCGCTGCCGTGGGCTATACATCGGCAGGCACGGTGGAATTCATCGTCGACGGCCAGCGGAATTTCTATTTCCTCGAGATGAATACCCGCTTGCAGGTGGAGCATCCGGTGACCGAGTTGATCACCGGCATCGACCTTGTCGAGCAGATGATCCGTGTGGCCTATGGCGAGGCGCTTGCGCTCAAGCAGTCGGATATCAAGCTTCATGGCTGGGCGATGGAAAGCCGCCTTTATGCCGAGGACCCCTATCGGAACTTCCTGCCCTCGATCGGGCGGCTGACCCGCTATCGCCCGCCCGCTGAAGTGACAGAGCCGGGTCATGTGGTGCGCAACGATACCGGCGTCTACGAGGGCGGCGAGATCAGCATGTATTACGATCCGATGATCGCCAAGCTGTGCACCTGGGGGCCGACCCGGTCGGATGCGATCGAGGCGATGCGCAACGCGCTGGACGGGTTCGAGGTGGAAGGGATCGGGCACAACCTGCCGTTCCTGAGTGCTGTGATGGACCATCCGAAATTCGTGGCAGGCACCATCACCACGGCCTTCATCGCCGAGGAATTCCCCGAAGGGTTCAACGGCGTGGCGCTGCCCGATGAGGTGCTGCGGCGGATTGCGGCTTCCTGTGCGGCAATGCACCGGGTTGCGGAAATCCGGCGGTCGCGCGTGTCGGGGCGGATGGACAACCACGAGCGCAAGGTGGGGAGTGATTGGGTGGTCAGCCTGCAGGGGCATAGCTATCCGGTGACGATCAAGGCCGATCCGGCGGGATCGACCGTCTGTTTCGACGATGGGTCCGAGTTGCGGGTGACCAGCAAATGGACGCCGGGCGATCAACTGGCCACGCTTGATGTCAGTGGCGAGCCATTGGTGTTGAAGGTCGGCAAGATTTCGGGCGGGTTCCGCATCCGGTCGCGCGGCGCGGACCTGCGTGTGCATGTGCGCACCCCGCGTCAGGCCGAACTGGCCAGCCTGATGATCGAAAAGACCCCGCCTGATACGTCGAAACTGCTGCTCTGCCCGATGCCCGGCCTGATCGTGAAGATCAATGTCGAGGTGGGCGACGAGGTGCAGGATGGTCAGGCGCTCTGCACAGTCGAGGCCATGAAGATGGAGAACATCCTGCGGGCCGAACGCAAGGGCGTGGTGGCCAAGATCAACGCGGCGCCCGGCGACAGCCTGTCGGTGGATGCGGTCATCATGGAATTCGAGTGATCCGATGACGCAGGTCACGCTTGCTTCTTGCCAAACGGTATCCCCCCTTGCGGGGGATATGCGTGGCATGGCGGGCGTAGCCTATTCCTTTCCCAGGTTCTCGCGGATTTCCTGTTGCCGTGTCGGCCATTTGTCGATGCTGCGCGTGATCTCGCGCGTGTCCCAAGGCGCGGGCTTGCGCAGTTTGACGCCGCCATCCTTGTCCATCAGCACCAGCATGAAGCCGCGGGGGCGCAATTTGCGCCGCAGATCCGAGCGCGCCTCGGGATCGGTGTCGGTCAGCACAACGATATCGCGCAGCAACAGGGCGGGAATGTCCGCGTTCAGAAAACTCATCTGCTCGATAAAGCGGGGATCGTTGGGCGTGTCGGCAAAGACGACGATGGGACGTTTTGTCCAGAGAAATTCACTCAAATCCACATCACTTCCCTCGATCAAGGGAAGTTCCGGCGGTCCTTCAGCCGTGTCTGCGGCACCTGCCGGGAACGCCATTAATCCAGCAATTACAAAGGCAAGTATCTTTTTCATTCGGCCTCCTGTCCCATCAGATATAGGGGGTGCCCGGTCGAATGCGAATGACTTTTCACAGCTGGAGCGAAAGTTTTTCGACGTTAAACCTCTGGTGAGGGGTCTGGGCCGATGATCGGGGTGATCAAAGTCTCCCGGGTCGTGTCAGTCGGCCCCCTTTCACAGGGCACAGATGCCGATGGACGTCATTCTGCATATCGGGGCGCATCGCGCGGCTTCGACCAGTTTTCAGGCCTATTTGCGGGCGAATGCCGCCGCACTCGAAGGGCAGGGGCTTTGCTTCTGGGGACCGCGACGAACGCGGTCGGGGCTGTTCGCGGGGATCATCCCGACGAACGGATCGCCGCGGCTGGAACGGCAAGCCCGGATGGCCAAGGGCCGGATTGCGTTGCAGATCGAGCGGATGAAGATCAGGGGGATGGGCCGACTGATCGTCACGGACGAAAACATGATCGGCGCGCCGCGCCGCAATCTGCGCGATACGATGCTGTATCGCGGTGCGGGCGAACGTATGGCGCGCCACGCAGAGGCTTTCGGCGGCCGTATCACGCGCGTCGTCCTGTCGATCCGGGCCTTCGACAGATACTGGCCTTCGGCGCTGGCCTATGGAATCGCGCGCGGCCATGCGCTGCCCGAACCGGGGATGCTGGAGGCGATCTCTGTCCAAAAACGGGGGTGGCGCGACATCATCACGGATCTGTCCTGTGCTCTGCCGGGGGTGGAGTTGCTGGTCTTGCCGCACGAAACCTATGGCGGCCTGCCCGAGCAGCGCTTGCACATCATGACGGCGGGCGCGGTCGCGGCACCGTTGTTTCAGCACAGGCTGTGGCTCAATCGCGGGCCGGACATGGCGGCGTTGCGTCAGTGCCTGGTCTTGCGCGGACAGGATCCTGCGGCTCTGGGGCCGGGCGAGGGGCGGTACGACCCTTTCAACCCCACCCAGAAATCAAGACTGCGCGAACTTTATCAGGACGATCTGTTCTGGCTGGCCGCCGGTGCCGATGGGCTGGCGACACTCATGACCGAGAAAACGTGCGATCAGACGGGCACAAGCCCGCAGCACGACCCACTGACAAGAGGACAAGACAATGACCAGCAAGAAGGACGCGTGGCGTGACCTGGCGCAGAAGGAACTGCGCGACAGGCCCCTTGAGGATCTGACCTGGAACACGCTGGAAGGGATTGCTGTCCAGCCGCTCTATACCGATGAGGATGCAAAGGACCTGCCGCATCTGGGCAGCCTTCCGGGTTTCGCGCCCTACACGCGCGGGGTGAAGGCCACGATGTATGCGGGCCGTCCCTGGACGATCCGCCAATATGCGGGCTTTTCCACCGCCGAGGAAAGCAATGCCTTTTACCGCAAGGCGCTGGCGGCGGGGCAACAGGGCGTGTCGGTGGCCTTTGATCTGGCCACGCATCGCGGCTATGACAGCGATCATCCCCGCGTTGTGGGCGATGTGGGCAAGGCCGGTGTGGCCATCGACAGTGTCGAGGACATGAAGATCCTGTTCGACGGCATCCCGCTGGACAAGGTGTCGGTGTCGATGACCATGAACGGCGCGGTCATCCCCATCCTGGCCAATTTCATCGTCACCGGCGAGGAACAGGGCCATCACCGCTCGGTGCTGTCGGGGACGATCCAGAACGACATCCTCAAGGAGTTCATGGTCCGCAACACCTATATCTACCCGCCCGAACCTTCGATGCGGATCATTTCGGACATCATTCAGTATACCTCGGACGAGATGCCGAAGTTCAACTCGATCTCGATTTCCGGCTATCACATGCAGGAGGCCGGCGCGAACCTTGTGCAGGAGCTGGCCTATACGCTGGCCGACGGGCGCGAATATGTGCTCGCGGCGATCGCGGCGGGGATGGATGTGGACAAGTTCGCGGGACGGCTGTCCTTTTTCTTTGCCATCGGCATGAACTTCTTCATGGAAGCCGCCAAGCTGCGTGCGGCGCGGCTGCTGTGGCACCGCATCATGGCCGAATTCAACCCCAAGAACCCGCAATCCTCGATGTTACGTACACATTGTCAGACAAGCGGCGTAAGCTTGCAGGAGCAGGACCCCTATAACAACGTGATCCGCACCGCCTATGAGGCGATGTCGGCTGTTCTGGGCGGCACGCAGTCCTTGCACACCAACGCTCTGGATGAGGCGATAGCCCTGCCCACCGAATTCGCGGCCCGCATCGCGCGCAACACGCAATTGATCCTGCAGGAAGAAACCGGGATCACCAATGTGATCGACCCGCTGGCGGGCAGTTACTATGTCGAAAGCCTGACCCATGAACTGGCGGAAAAGGCTTGGGCCCTGATAGAAGAGGTCGAGGCGATGGGCGGCATGACCAAGGCGGTCGCCACGGGGATGCCCAAGCTCCGGATCGAGGAGACGGCGGCCACGCGGCAGGCCCGGATCGACCGCGGCACCGAGGTGATCGTGGGGGTCAACAAGTACCGCAAGGACAAGGAAGACCCGATCGACATCATGGATATCGACAATGCCGCCGTGCGGGTCAGCCAGGTTGCGCGTCTGGAACGGATCCGCGCCAGCCGCGACGAGGCGGCCTGTCAGGCGGCGCTGGCCGAAGTGGAGCGCCGCGCGGCTGAGGGTGGCAATCTTCTGGAGGCGGCGGTCGAGGCCGCCCGCGCACGCGCAACGGTGGGAGAGATCAGCATGAGCATGGAAAAGGTTTTTGGCCGTCACCGCGCCGAGGTAAAGACATTGGCAGGTGTCTATGGCGCGGCTTATGAGGGCGATGCCGGTTTTGCCGCCATTCAGGCCTCGGTCGAGGCTTTCGCGGAAGAAGAGGGGCGTCGCCCCCGGATGCTGGTCGTCAAGATGGGGCAGGATGGTCATGACCGGGGCGCCAAGGTCATCGCCACGGCTTTTGCCGATATCGGCTTTGACGTGGATGTCGGGCCGCTTTTCCAGACGCCCGAGGAAGCCGCGCAGGATGCTGTCGACAATGACGTCCATGTGGTGGGTATCAGCAGTCAGGCCGCAGGTCACAAGACGTTGGCGCCGCAGTTGATCGCGGCGCTCAAGGCCAAGGATGCGGGGGATATCATCGTGATCTGCGGCGGTGTGATCCCGCAGCAGGACTATGATTTCCTGAAGAAAGCGGGCGTGAAGGCGATTTTTGGCCCCGGCACGAACATTCCTGACGCCGCACAGGATATTCTGCGCCTGATCCGTGAGGCGCGCGGTTGAGAGCGAGAGGGGGGCTGTCTGCCCCCCTTGTCCCTGCGGGACACCCCCCGAGGATATTTTTGCAAGAAGAAGACGCGCAGATGCTGGAGATTGACCACCTTGCCGTCGCCGCCGACACGCTTGAGGCGGGGCGGGTCCATGTGGAGGCGGCGCTGGGCGTGGCCTTGCAGCCGGGCGGGCAGCACGCGCATTTCGGCACGCATAACCTGCTGTTGGGGCTGGAGGATGGGCTTTATCTTGAGGTGATCGCGGTCGATCCCGCCGCTGCGCCGCCCGCCGTGCCCCGGTGGTTCGATCTGGACCGGTTCAGGGGCGCGCCGCGTCTGGGGACTTGGATCTGTCGCTGCGACAATCTGGAGCGAACATTGGCGCAGGCCCCGGCCAGCGCGGGTGCGCCTGTTGAACTGGCGCGCGGTGACCTTCGCTGGCGTATGGCGGTGGCAGCGGATGGGCGGATGCCGTTCGACGGCGCGTTCCCTGCGCTGATCCAGTGGCACGGTGCGCATCCGGCGGCGCGGCTGGCCCGCTCTGGCTGTCGGTTGCGGCGGTTGATCGCGACGCATCCCGATGCAGCGGGACTGCGCGCGGCGCTGACCGGGATGCTGAGCGATCCCCGTGTGGTGGTCGAGGCGGGGTCGGACATGGGATTGCGCGCGGAGATCGATACACCGCATGGTCTGCGGGTGCTGGCATGATCCTGCGGCCCGCCGAGGCGCGCGACGCCCCTGCGGTGGCGGCGATCTGGAACCCGGTGATACGCGAGACAGCGGCCACCTTCACCACGCTTGAGAAGACGCCGGACGGATTGGCCGCCGATTTCGCTGTCCGCGCGGCCGAGGGCAAGCTGTTCCTTTTGGCCGAAGAGGCTGGGGAGCTTCTTGGGTTTGCGACCTACTTTCAGTTCCGCAATGGCCCGGGATATGCCAGGACCATGGAACATTCGATCATTCTGGCCCCTGCTGCGCGCGGGCGCGGGGTCGGGCGCGCCCTGATGGCGGCGCTTGAGGATCACGCCAGGGCGGCTGGTGTGCATTCGCTTTGGGCCGGAGTCAGCGCCGAGAACCCGGCGGGGATCGCCTTCCACCGCTCGGTTGGCTTTGCCGAAGTGGCCAGACTGCCCGAAGTGGGGCACAAGTTCGGGCGCTGGATGGATCTTGTGTTGATGCAGAAAATCCTCTGATCCAAATCCCGATCCCCGCTGACAGCGCAAAGGTGACAGGATAGGGTAGTGCCCATGTCGATCTGGACCCGCATCATGGACGCGCTGGGCGCCTTGGCCTCGGGCGAGGGGCTGAGCGCGGTCTTTGACCGGCTGAGCACCCCGCCCGAGCGTTCTGTCGCCTTTACGATCGCGGTGATCGCGCTGGGGGCCAAGATGGCCAAGGCCGACGGACAGGTGACCCGCGACGAGGTGGCGGCCTTTCGCGAGGTGTTTCATATCCCGCCCGAAGATGAAAAGGACGCGGCGCGCGTTTTCAATCTGGCGCGGCAGGATGTGGCGGGCTACCGCGCCTATGCCGCCAAGATCCGCGCCATGTTCGGCGAGGACAGCGAAACGCTTTGCGATGTGATGGAGGGGTTGTTTCACATCGCTGTGGCCGATGGGCGCTATCACCCGTCCGAGAATGATTTTCTGGCCGAGGTGGCCGACGCGTTCGGCCTGCCGGAAGCGCGTTTCCGCAGCCTGCGCGGTCGTTTTGTCCCCGATGCCATGGGTGATCCCTATGACATCCTGGGCGTCAGCCCCGATATGCCGATGGACCAGATCCGTGCCGCATGGAAGCGGCTGGTGCGTGAGACTCATCCCGATGCGATGGTGGCGCGCGGCCTGCCGGAAGAAGCCGTGCAGCTGGCCGAGCGGCGCATGGTTGATATCAACCGTGCCTGGTCCGAGATCGAGGCGGCGCGTGGCTGATGCGGATCGCGACATATAACGTCGAGTGGTTCAATTCCCTGTTCGATGATGCGGGCCAACCCTTTGCCGACGATGAGCCTTCAGGACGGCAGGGGATCAGCCGGGCGCGGCAGCTTGAGGCGCTGGGGATTGTCTTTACCGCGTTGAATGCGGATTTGGTGATGGTGATCGAAGCGCCGGACCACAATGGGCGACGGTCCACGGTGACAGCGCTGGAGCGCTTTGCCGCGATTTTTGATCTGCGCACGAAACAGTCGATCATCGGCTTTCCCAACGACACGCAGCAGGAAATTGCGCTGATGTTCGACCCTTTCGTGGTGACGCCGCGGCATGACCCTTTGGGGGAAGCCACCGGAAAGAAAGGGTCGGACAGTGATCCGCGCTTTGACGGGGTGTTGCGGATCGACCTTGATCTGGACGGGACGGAAGATCTGATCAGCTTTTCCAAGCCGCCGCTGGAGCTGGAGCTGGTCACGGCGCGGGGCGATGTGTTGCGGATGATCGGAGCGCATCTGAAATCGAAGGCTCCGCATGGCGCGCGGGGGCATGATGCGGTGATGCGTCTGGCGATCGCAAATCGGCGCAAGCAGATGGCACAGGCGGTCTGGCTGCGGCGTCGCGTGGCGTGGCATCTGGATCAGGGCGAGAGCCTGATCCTGCTGGGTGATCTGAACGACGGTCCGGGGTTGGATGAATATGAAGGTCTGTTCGGCCGCTCGTCGGTCGAGGTCGTGATGGGGCCTGCGGGCGACCGCGGGCTGTTCGACCCCCATGCGCGCGAGGCGGTCCAACGACGGCCCGGCATGGCCAGCCCCACAAGCGCGCGCTTTTTTATCCAGCACGAGGATCGGTATCTCGAGGCGCTGCTGGACTATATCATGATCTCGCCCGATCTGATGGACAAACGTCCGCGCTGGCGGATATGGCATCCGTTCAATGATCCGTCCTGCTGGCATGTGCCGGAACTGCGCGACGCGCTGATCGACGCGTCGGATCACTATCCGGTGACGCTGGATATTGATCTGTGACTTATCAGCAGGATGGTTCTGCCCTATATTGATGGGATGAAACAGACCTTTGCTCTTGCCGGCCTTATGGCCCTCATGCTGGCTGTGGCACCGCTACAGGCGCAGGATGATGCCCCGTCCGAGCCCCCCACGCAGGACAGCGCAGATGAGGGGCTGAGCCTGATGGAACGGGGCGCGCGGATGTTTCTGGACGGCATGCGCCGCGAGATGGAACCCGCGCTGCGTGATCTGGGCGACATGCTGGCGACGATGGGGCCCGCGATGCAGGAGTTTTTGCAAGAGATGGGGCCGGCCATGGCCGCGTTGCTGGACCGTGTCGGGGATCTGTCTGCCTATCAGGCGCCCGAACTGCTGCCCAATGGGGATATCATCATCCGCCGCAAACCCGAGGCCGGACCCTTGCCACCCCCGCAGGACGGTGAGATCGACATCTGACGCCGCCCGGTCTCAGCCCTTGATCCGCACATCCGTCTGCGCGCCCAAGGACGCGGCCAGCGACAGGAACCGCGCTTCTGCCACTTCGCCGAAAAGCGGGCTTGCCGCTTCGGTCAGGTGCAGTTCCAGCAGTTTCTTTTTCGGGAACCACCGCAACTGGCCCATCGGCGCGTTTCTTTGCAGCCAGAGCATCGCGCCGAACCGCATCGCCTTGCCCACGACTTCGGCCTGATGCATGGCGGCCTCGTCCACCAGCTTGAACATCGGTTCGAACCGCGTGCCTTCGCGCTTGTTGGAGTAGCGGTGCAGCAGCGCGAGCCCCAGAAACACGCGTTCGGAGTGCTTCAATCCACCCAGATTGGCGCGCGTGGCATTGTCGAAACAGACCTCGGCGCGGTAATCGGGATGCGCGCGCCAGCTCACGTCATGCAGCAGGCAGGCGGCCTGGATCAGGCGTTTGCGTTCCAGCGGCGCGGATTTGAACAGCGGCAGGATGAATTCGTAAAGCTGCTTGCCGAAACCGGGCAGGCGGGCATCCTTGGCTTCGGCGAAATAGCACGATTCAATCAGCGGGTCACGGTCGCGCAGGGATTGCGGCATCTGCTCGTAGAGCATCCCCTCGCGGATGCCGTAGCTGGAGACGGCGATGTCGCGCGGCTGGAAGGTCTTGACTACGGCCTTGAGCACCTCGCAGGCCAGCGGCACAAGGTCCATCCGTGCGGCGGAAACGCCGCAGCGGTTGCGCAATTCGACAGGATCATTGGCGTTGATGTAATCAATGGTGGCACTGATGGATTTCGCGCTCATCCTGTATTCATGCAGCACATGCAGGGGATATCCGCGTCGTTCCATGTCGATCCGGGCAATCGCGCGCCACGAGCCGCCCACAAGAAACAGGCGGTTCTTTTGCGGTCCCAGCGTTTCGGCCAGATTTTCCAGCACCGCCTTGATATGGGCCTTGCGGCCCTTCTTGCCTCCCGGCACAGACCGCAGCTTGAGCGGGCCCAGCGGCGAGGTGACACGGCGGCCCACGTGGCCACCTGCGATCTCGGCCAGTTCCATCGACGCGCCGCCGATGTCGCAGACCAGCCCGTAGGAGCCGGGCCAGCCCAGAAGCACGCCTTGCGCGGACAGGCGGGCCTCTTCCTCGCCATCGACGACCCAAAGCTTCAGGCCGGTTTCCGCTTCGATCAGGGCCTGAAATTCCGGCCCATCCTCGGCCTCGCGCATGGCGGCTGTGGCGACAGCCGTCAGGGGCGCGATATCCATGCCCTCGGCCAGTTTCTGGAACCGGCGCAAGGCGTCGAGCGCGCGGATACGGCCACGCGGGTTCAGGCGACCGGTTTCGGCCAGCCCTTCACCAAGGGCGCACATGATTTTCTCGTTGTAGAAATAGGCTGGTGAACGCGCCGCGCCATCGAACACGACCAGACGGACCGAGTTCGATCCAACATCCACGACACCCACCCGCGCCAGCGCGCGGGAGGAGGCGTCATTGAACAAAGGCCGTCCAAAAGGGCCCCAATCATGCGGGGCGGGTTCTGTCGTGCCGTCCATGCCGTCTTTCCTTGGTCCGTTCCCTAAATGCGCTGGAACGGGCGGGAAGGTCAATCATCCGTGTGGGTGAGTTTCGGAACGTCACCTGCACCCGCCGATCCACGTCCCGACAGCGAGGGGTTTTCCATGAAGAAGCGGTGGCAGTTGAAGGCGAATTCCCCTTCGGGCACGGGGGCGCGCTGAAAATGCCCATCGGGCAGCATGACCCAGCTTTGCGCGACATCGGCCATGTTGGCCGCCATGATCTGACTGACGATCTGGGCCTTCACGGTGGGATTCTCGATCTCGACCAGCGTTTCCACACGGCGGTTCAGGTTGCGCCCCATCCAGTCGGCCGAACTGATATAGACCCGCGCCTTTTTCGAGGGCAGGCCGTGGCCATTGCCGAAACAGACGATGCGCGAATGTTCCAGAAAGCGCCCGATGATGGATTTCACGCGGATGTTCTCGGACAGACCCTTGATGCCGGGACGCAAGCCACAGATGCCGCGGATCACAAGGCTGATCTTCACGCCGCCCTGACTGGCCGCGTAAAGCGCGTCGATCACCTCGGGGTCGATCAGCGCGTTCATCTTGGCCCAGATTTCCGCAGGGCGCCCTTGCTTGGCATGCTCGATCTCGGCCGCGATCATCTCAAGCAGGCGCGGTTTCAGGCTGATGGGTGAGATGGCCAGATTGTCCAGATGTTCGGGCTGGGCATAGCCCGACAGGTAGTTGAACACCTTGGTGGCATCGCGACCCAACTTTGGATCACAGGTGAACAGCGACAGATCCGTATAGATGCGCGCGGTGATCGGGTGATAGTTGCCGGTGCCGTAATGGGTATAGGTGACCAGCGTGTCGCCTTCGCGGCGCACCACGGTGCTGATTTTCGCGTGTGTTTTCAGGTCGATGAAGCCATAGACCACATGCGCCCCCGCGCGTTCCAGACGGCGGGACTGACGGATGTTTGCGGCCTCGTCAAAGCGCGCCTTCAACTCGACCAAGGCGGTGACGGATTTGCCATCCTCGGCCGCTTCGCACAGGGCCTCGACGATGGGCGAGTTGCGCGAGGTCCGGTAGAGCGTTTGCTTGATCGCCACAACATCGGGATCACGGGCCGCCTGTTGCAGAAACCGCACGACCATGTCGAAGGTTTCATAGGGGTGGTGCAGCAGCATGTCCTTCTGCCGCATGGCGGCGAACATGTCCCCGTCATGATCCTGCACCCGTTCGGGCACGCGCGGCGTGAACAGCGGCCAGAGCAGGTCGGGCCTTGCATCCAGCACCAGTTCCTTGACGTCCGCGATGCCGATCATCCCGTCCACCTCGACCACCTCATCGGTATCGACGTGCAACTCTTCCATGATGATCCGGCGCAGGGTTTCGGGGGCACCTGCGGTAATCTTCATCCGCACAACCTCGCCCCGGCGGCGGCGTTTCAGGGCCGTCTCGAACTCGCGCACCAGATCTTCTGCTTCTTCCTCGACCTCAAGATCGCTGTCGCGCAGCACACGGAATGCGCAATGACCCTTGACCGTATAGCCGGGAAAGAGGCTGTCCACATGCAGCAGCAGCAGCTCCTCAAGCGGCAGAAAACGGTGACCCGCCTCTGCTGTGGGCAGCGGCACGAAACGCGCGATCTGTGCCGGGATCGGCAAAAGCGCCCGCAGTGCGCGCTTGTCGCGGCGGCGTTCCAGTTGCAGCGCAAGGCTGAAGCCGGTGTTGGGGATGAAGGGAAAGGGATGCGCCGGGTCGATGGCCAGAGGTGACAAGACCGGAAAGACCTTGTTGAGGAAGATCGTGCCAAGCGCTTCCTTGTCATCATCCGACAGGGTGTGGCGGTCCAGCAGGGTGATCCGTTCCCCTTCCATCTCGCGGCGCAGCGCATCGAAAACCTGCTGCTGGCGCATCATCAAGTTGCGCGCATCCTCGTTGATCAGCACCAGTTGTTCGGCGGGCGACAGGCCATCTGCGGCAGGGGTGGTATTGCCTGCATGGGCCAGCTCGCGCAGGCCTGCCACACGGACGGTGTAGAATTCATCAAGGTTCGTGGCCGAAATCGACAGGAACCGCACCCGTTCAAGCAGCGGCACGCGCGGGTTCTCGGCCTCTTCCAGCACACGCCAGTTGAAGCCCAGCCAGCTGAGTTCACGATTGTAGAACCGTCCCGGACCGGTCAGGTCAAGATCAGGTATCTGGACCGGCGCATCATACGGCGCCTTGAGGAAATCTGCATGTGTCATGAGCGGCTTATGCTGCCTGTTTGTGACGGTTCGGTAACGGATGCTGCGCTTAGTCCGGCGAATTGTCCAGAAGGCCCGGCTGGATGAATCGCTCCATGACGTCGGCCGCCAGTTTGCGGTTGATCGGGCGGCCCTGCGCCAGTGCTGCGGCGTCCAGCGCGGCGACAAGCTGGCGGGCGCTGTCGAAGGACCGGTCCATGCGCGTCACAAGATAGGGGATCGTATCGGGCGTCGGAATCAGTTGACGGTCCGCAAACAGCTTGGCCAGAAGCGCCGTCAGCAGACGGTCGTCGGGGGCTTCCAGACGTGTGGCCTGCGTGCCCTGCATCCGGCTGGCCAGATCGGGCAGGGTCAGCCCCCAATGCGCGGCGGGCCGGTCGGCGGTCAGCAGCAGGGAGTGTCCCTCGGCCAGTGTCAGGTTGTGCAGGTGAAACAGCGCATTCTCGGCGGCGGTGTCGCCCGCGATCAACGGCACATCCTCGACTGCGACGGGGCCAGAGGCGAGGTCTGGAATGTCGGCCCCGGCAAGGGCGCGCGCCTCGACGATTCGTGCGCCAGCAGCCTGCGCCCAGACATGGGCCAGATGGGTCTTGCCTGCGCCCTTGGGACCTTCCAGCACCAGCTTGCGACCCGGCCAGTCACGCCACCCTTCGATCAGGGCGACGGCCATGGCATTGGCGGGGGCCACGAAGAAATCCTCGCGCCCAAGTGCGGCCCGCACCGGCAGATCGAAACTCAATTGCCGGTGCATCAGATGTCCTTGCGCGTGTCGACACCGCGATAGAGCAAGCTTTTCTTGTAGCCTCCTATGCCGAAGCGGGCGACGACGCCGATCACGGCGGCCACCGGCACGGCGACCAGCATCCCGACAAAGCCGAAGAGCGAGCCGAACACCGACAGCGCGAAGATCAGCCAGACCGGATGCAGGCCGACCGAACTGCCGACCAGTTTGGGCGTCAACACGTTGCCCTCGACGATCTGGCCCAGCACGAAGATGCCCGCGACCAACCCGATCGAGACCCAGTCGCCCCAGAACTGGAACAGGGCCAACCCGATGGCCAGTGCGCCACCGACCAGTGCGCCGACATAGGGAATGAAGGTCACCAGCCCCGCCAATGCACCGACGACCAGCCCGAACTGCAAGCCGACCAGCATCAGGGCCACCGCGTAATAGGTGCCAAGGATCAGACTGACCGTGCCCATGCCGCGGATGAAACTGGCCAGCGTCTTGTCAATCTCGGCCGCCAGATGGCGGATCGTTGGCGCGTGGTCCCGTGGCAGCAGGTCGTCCACCTTGGCGACCATGTTGTCCCAATCATAGAGCAGGTAGAAGGCCACGACCGGCACGATCACGAAGAGCAGCACGATCCCCACCAGCGAGTTGACCGAGGTCAGCACGGTGTTCAGCAATTCCCCCCCGCGTTCGCGGATCGTCTCGCCTATCGAGATCAGCGACTGGCGCAGAACAGAATCCTCTTCGACCAGCGAAGGAAAGCGCGAGGTGAGAAAGCCCTGAAGGTTCTCGAACAGTTGCGGTGCCGTCTCGAACAGAGAAATTGCCTGCTGCACCAGCAAGGGGATCACCAGCAGCGCCATCAGCACAAAAATCAGCAGCGCGCTGAGCGTGATGATCGTCGTGGCCAGCGCGCGCGAGGCACCCATTCTTTCGATCCGGTCCGCCACCGGATCCAGAAAATAGGCAATCGCGCCGCCCAGAACGAAGGGCAGGATCACATCACCCAGAAACCACAGGATCACAAGGAACGCCGCCATGGCGATCCCCCAATAGCGGAACTGGTCTTTGACTGGCAGGGCCATGCGCGCTCCTTGACGGTTTGGACCTATGTCGCTTCAAGTGCCGGGCAATTCAAGCCCCGACACAGAGGCAGGCATGGGGCGGGACGCGTTTTACGGGCCCGCCGCCGACCTTGCGCCTTGCGTTTCGGCAGTATTGTGCCTGCATCGGGGGGCGCATCCTGCTTGCCTGATCCGGCCCGCTGCCCTAAACCGACGCAAATGCCAATCCCAAGGGGTCCATCATGCGGTTGACGCGTTATTTCCTGCCAGTTCTGAAAGAAAATCCTGCCGAGGCGCAGATCGTGAGCCATCGGCTGATGCTGCGGGCGGGGATGATCAAGCAAAGCGCGGCGGGGATCTATTCCTGGCTTCCGCTGGGCTTCAAGGTGCTGCGCCGGATCGAGCAGATCGTGCATGAAGAACAGGTCCGCGCGGGGCATATCCCGATGCTGATGCCGACGCTGCAGCCGGCGGATCTGTGGCGCGAAAGCGGGCGTTATGACGATTACGGGCAGGAGATGCTGCGCATCACCGACCGGCAGGACCGCGACATGCTCTATGGTCCCACCAACGAAGAGATGATCACCGACATCTTCCGCGCCCATGTGGGCAGCTACAAGGACCTGCCGCTGACGCTCTATCACATCCAGTGGAAGTTCCGCGACGAGATGCGCCCGCGTTTCGGTGTGATGCGGGGCCGTGAGTTCCTGATGAAGGACGGCTACAATTTCGACGTGGACAAGGAGGCGGCGCTGCATGCCTATAACCGCCATCTGGTCAGCTATCTGCGCACCTATGAGCGCATGGGTCTGCAGGCCATTCCGATGCGCGCGGACTCTGGTCCTATTGGCGGCGACGATACACATGAATTCCTTGTGCTGGCCGAGACCGGCGAGAGCGAGGTGTTCTATGACAGCGAAATCACCGATCTGAAATTCGGCGACCGCGCCATTGATTACGACAGTGTCGATCAGTGCCGCGCCGTGCTGGAGGAATTCACCAGCCGTTATGCCCGCACGGACGAGACGCATGACGAGGCGATCTTCAACCAGATCCCCGAAGAACGCCGCCGCACCGCGCGTGGCATCGAGGTGGGCCAGATCTTCTATTTCGGCACCAAGTATTCCGAGGCCATGGGCGCCACTGTGCAGACCGCCGATGGCACCAAGGTGCCCGTCCATATGGGCAGCCACGGGATCGGCGTCAGCCGTCTGGTCGGCGCGATCATCGAGGCCAGCCACGACGACAAGGGCATCATCTGGCCCGAAGGTGTGACGCCCTTCCATTGCGGGATCGTGAACCTCAAGCAAGGGGATGCCGCCGCCGATGCCGCCTGCGAAGGGCTTTACAAGGCGATGGAGGCCGCAGGGCTTGAGCCGCTTTATGATGACCGCGAAGAACGTGCCGGTGCGAAATTCGCGACTATGGACCTGATCGGCCTGCCGTGGCGCATCACCGTCGGCCCGCGTGGTCTGGCAGCGGGTGTGGTCGAACTCACCTCGCGGCGCACGGGCGAAAGCGTGGAGCTGGCGCCCGAGGCCGCCGTGGCTCGGCTGGTCGAGATCTATCGCTGAGGGCACCCGTCGCTCTTGGATATTTAAAGCAAGAAGAAGCAGGGGGCGGCGCTGTGCTGCCCCTTTGTCCGGCAGGGAAGGGAACGCAGATGGCAGGCACGACACGGCCCTTCGCGGCCTTCGAATGGATGATCGCCTGGCGCTACCTGCGGGCGCGCCGCGCCGAGGGCGGTGTGTCTGTGATGACATGGATCAGCCTGATCGGGATCACGCTGGCGGTGTTTGCGCTGATCGCGACGCTGGCGGTGCGCTCGGGCTTTCGGGCGGAATTCGTCGATACGATCCTTGGGGCCAACGCCCATGTGACCGTCTACAATGCGGGGCAGGTCGATCCGGTCACCGGGGCGATCAATCGCAGCCTGACCGATTATGAGGCGATGGCGGCCAGTTTGACGTCTGTGCCCGGCGTGATCCGCGCGGCCCCGCTGATCAAGGGGCAGGTCATGGCGAATGCCAGTGGCCGCAATGCCGGGATCGAGGTGTTCGGGATCAGTGCCGATGACCTGCGCGGCATCCCGCGCGTCGGCGGCGATCAGGCGCAGGCGCAGGGCGATCTGGCGCGGTTTGACGAGGGGATCGCCATCGGCTCGGGCGTGGCGCGCGAGTTGGGGCTGGGTCTGGGTGACAGGATCCGCATCATCTCGCCGGATGGCGCGCGCACCGCCTTTGGCACCAGTCCGCGGGTCAAGGCCTATGAGGTGGTCTATATCTTCACGGCCGGACGCTGGGACATCGACCGCACGCGTGTCTATCTGCCGTTTGCCGAAGCGCAGAGCTATTTCAACCGCGAGGGTCTGGCTGACGAGATCGAAGTGATGGTCGAGGCCCCCGAACAGATCGAGCGGCTCGAACTGGCATTGTTGGAGGCGGCGGGACCACGCGCGCAGCTTTGGACATGGCGCGATTCCAGCGGCGGGTTCCTGCGGGCGCTGGAGATCGAGGACAATGTGATGTTCGTGATCCTGTCCATTCTGGTGCTGATCGCCGCGATGAACATCGTCTCGGGCTTGATCATGCTGGTCAAGAACAAGGGGCGCGACATCGGTATCTTGCGGACCATGGGTCTGACGGAAGGATCGGTGCTGCGGGTCTTCTTTATCTGCGGGGCCTTTACGGGCATCATCGGCACGGCGGCTGGTGTGATCCTGGGCTGCCTCTTCGCCATCTATATCGACCCGATCTTCTCCTTCGTGAACTACGTGGCGGGCGGCGGCGTCTGGGACCCGGCCGTACGGGGCATCTATGCCTTGCCGGCCAAGCTGCAACTGGGTGATGTGCTGTCGGCGGTGGTGTTGTCGCTGGGCCTGTCCTTCATCGTCACGATCTTTCCGGCGCGGCGCGCGGCGCGGATGAACCCGGTGGAGGCGCTGCGCTATGAGTGATGTGGTGCTGGAACTGGCAGGGGTCGAGAAGACCTATAACCGTGGCAAGCCCAATGCCGTGCAGGTTCTGCAAGGCGTCGATCTGACCGTGGCGCGTGGCGAGGTGGTGGCGCTGGTGGCGCCTTCCGGTGCGGGCAAATCCACGCTGCTGCATATCGCGGGGCTGCTGGATACGGCCGACGCCGGATCGGTACGGATCGGCGGGGCGGACATGGCCGGGTTGTCCGACCGGCGGCGCACGGCGGTCAGGCGGGCGGATGTGGGTTTCATCTACCAGTTCCACCATCTGTTGCCCGAGTTTTCGGCGCAGGAGAATATCGTGCTGCCGCAATTGGCCAATGGCGTGGCCAAGGCGGCGGCGCAGGCGCGGGCGATGGACCTGCTGACCCGCGTCGGCATTGCGCCCCGCGCCGAGCATCGCCCCGCCGCCCTGTCGGGGGGGGAGCAACAACGCGTGGCATTTTGCCGGGCGCTGGCCAATGAGCCGCGCCTTCTGCTGGCGGACGAGCCGACCGGAAACCTTGATCCGGCCACCTCGGATCAGGTGTTCGGGGCGCTGATGGATCTGGTACGTGGCACCGGTCTGTCGGCGCTGATCGCCACGCATAACCTTGATCTGGCCGCCCGGATGGACCGTGTCCTGCGGCTGGACAAGGGGCATCTGACCGAGGGTCTGTAGGGACCTTCGCCAGCAGGCCGCCTGTCACGCAGACGTGTCAAGCAGGTGAACGACTGATGGTCTAATCTGCGGCCTATGCTGCAGAGAGGTCCTCATGCCATTGTCCCGACACGCCATCATCGCCGCGCTGCTCTTCACTGCGGCGGCACCGGCACAGGCCGACCCGCTGCGCTTCACTCCGGAATGGCGCGAGCAGAGTTTCCCCCGCCTTGACGCCAATCGCTATGGGGCGCGGGGTGATCGTCTGGATATCGTCTCGGATCAGGCGGTGTCCGTGCTCTATACCGCCTTGCCGGAAAGCAGATGGCTGGGGCGGCAAGCCACATGGAACTGGACGGTCGAGCAATCAGTGCCGCCCACCGATTTGCGGAACAAAGGCGGGGATGACCGCAATATCTCGCTCTATTTCGTGTTCATGGACGAGGCATCCGCCCGTCGCGCCGGACCAAATCCGCGTCTGCGCAGCCTGTTGGGCAATCGCAATGCGCGGATGCTGGTCTATGTCTGGGGCGGCGATCACGCGCGGGGTGATGTGCTGGACAGCCCCTATCTTGAGGCGCGGGGGAAAACATTGATCCTGCGGGGGGCGGGCACCGGCAGCCATGCCGAGACGGTCGATCTGTCGGCGGACTATGCCCGCATCTTCGGTGGCACGCCCGAGGCTTTGGTGGGTATCGCGGTGTCCGCGGACAGCGACGATACGCAAACCGCGATCCGGGCGCGCATCAGCGATATGGTGATCCGCTAAGCGGTTGGCGTGTCACGCTTTCTGCGTCAGGAACACGCCCGCCGCCATCAAGGCGATCCCGCCCGCGCGCGGCAGCGACAACGGGCTGATCCGCGCACCGAACAGGCCGAAATGGTCGATCAGCGCGGCGCTGATCAACTGACCCAGCAGCACGAAGAATACGGCATTCCCGACCCCGAACCTGGGCGCGATGAAGGTGATCGACAGGATGTAGAAGGCCACCAGCAGCCCCGCCAGAAACAGGTGTTTCGGCGCGGTCACGATCGTGGCCAAGGATGGTGCGCCCTTCAGCATCAGAACCACCAGCGTTGTGGTCAGCGCCACCGTGAACAGAATGGCTGCGGCCGCGACCGGCGAGCCAAGCCGGGTGCCCAGCCCCGCATTGAGGGCGGCAAGGACCGGAATCCCTATCCCGGCGGCCAGCATGGTCAGGGCATAGGCTGTGGTCGGGGGCATCATCATCGGGGCGCTTTCTCGGGCACAAAGAAGGTGGCAGAGGCGCTGGCAACAGGGCGACCATCAGGCAGGGCGACCAGATCCGCCTGCGCAAAGATCAGCGACCGGCCCGCGCGTGTGATCCGCGCCGTGCAACGGATTCGCTCGCCCCGTCCGGCGCTCAGGAACTGGGTGTCCAGATTGGTGGTCGCCACGTCGCGCGGCGCCCCGAAATGTGCGGCCGTGGACAGGACCATCGCGGTATCTGCCAGCGTGGCCAGCGCCTGACCGCAAACGATGCCGCCCATCCGGGCCACCGCTTCGGTGATCGGCATGGACAGCACGGCGCGGCCCTCGGGCGACACCTCATCGACACGCAGATCTAGCGCCTGCACCCATGGGGCAAAGGAACTGGCCAGAAACGCCTGTGCTTCGCTCGCGCTGAACATGTGATGATCCCTTGCCCTGTCTTGGGCGCAGAATGCCGGTCCGGGCGGGATTTGCAACCTCTGATCCAGATCAAGGCAGGGGCTGTCCTATTGGCTCACACTCAACCAAAAGCAGAGGAGGCGAGAATGACAATCACTGTAAAGCGTTCGGCGCGACATGCGGCACGATGCGCTCTGGTCCTTGGTCTGGGTGGACTGTTGGTGGCCTGCGCACCAGAGCCCATTCCATCCCCCGGTGCCTCTGCCTTTCAGGATTATTGCGCGATCTGCCATGGAACTCGCGCTTTGGGTGATGGTCCGGTTGCACCGGACCTGAAAGTGCCGCCCCCCGATCTGACGCTGATCGCCAGTCGCAATGGCGGTGTGTTCCCGCTACGCGCGGTGGCTGATACCGTCTATGGCTATTCCGGCAAGCATGACGCCGATCTGATGCCGGAATTCAGCCCGCTTCTGGATGGCCCGGATGTGGCCGTGCCCAAATCCGATGGCAGCGGGGACGAGGTCATGCCCGTCCGTCTGGCAGAGGTCGTGACCTATCTTGAAAGCCTGCAACGCGAGTGACCAGCGTGGAAAGGACAGTGCGATGAGACAACTTGCAAGATCTGCCTTTGGCCTTTTGTTGGGTCTGATCCCTCTGACCGGTCATGCACAGGACGCAGATCAGGGCGCGGCCCTGTTTCAATGGTATTGCGCCAGTTGCCACGGCACCGCCGCTGATGGCGCGGGGCCAATGGCTCCGGTTCTGCTGGTGCAACCCAGCGACCTGACCCGCCTTAGCGCATCATCGCAGGGAGAGTTTCCGCTTCTGCGCGTGGTCCGACGGATCGACGGCTCTGACCCGCTGGTCAGCCATGGCAGCGCAATGCCCGTCTACGGTCCCTTGTTTCAGGGGAATGAGGTTGCGCTCAAGACCGCGGCAGGCCAACCTGTGCTGATGGGGCGGTCGGTCGCCGATCTTGTCCTCTACTTGCAGGAGATCCAGAAATGAAGCCGCTGATCCTCAGTTTCGGTATCGTGGGACTGGGGGCTATCGTGGCCTGCGCCACGATTGACATGCCAGAACCCGTCGAGGGGCAGATCGTCTTTGACCAGAACTGCGCCTTGTGCCATGGCGATTCCGGTCGCGGTGACGGGCTCTTGGCGGCCAAACTGCAACCGGCCCCGCCCGATCTGACGCGCATTACCTTTCGTGAAAAGGATGTCTTCCCGCGCACACGGGTGCTGTCGGTCATCGACGGCTATACCCGTCAGGCCCCGGACGAGGCGATGCCTGAGTTCGGTCTGTTGCTGGAAGGCGAGACCGTGCCCGTGGTGCTGGAGGATGGCACCTTATCCCCTGTTCCGCGTCCGCTTGCGGCCCTGCTGGTCTATCTGGAAAGTATCCAGCGCTAGTCATCAAGGGCCAGAACCATGTCTGGCGTCCGGTTCGAAATCTCGAGGATCAGCTTGCGGCGGACCGCTTCCGCAAAATCCTCGCGACTGGCCGCAGGCAGGGTAAAGGCATTGGGGCCGCCGATGATCTGGTCACGGTAATTCGCCTCCAGCGTCGCGCCGCGACCCATGTCATCAGTCAGCATCAGGGGCAGACCATTGATGGTGATCCCCGCGGCCAAAACCAGCGCGCGGGCCTCGGCGATAGAGGGGCCCGACCAGTTGTTCACGCTGTCGCCGGAAAAGTCGATCACGCGGCGCCAGCCTTCTATGTCATTTTCCTCGATCAGCTGCTTGCCGCGCAGCAACGCTGATCCGATGGCATTGCGCCCCAGCGCACGGCGCACCGGGTTATCCAGTTGCGCCGCAAAGATGGCCGCCGCCTCGGGACCGTCTATGCGCGTCCAGTCCACAATGACCGCCTGATTGGCCGCCCATTCGACATAGGTCACAGCGATACTGCCATAAGCGGTGTTCTGGATGGCTGCGATCACATCAGGGTCCGTGATGGCCTGCGCATAGCCACGCCGCTGCAACAGCAGTTCCTCCGGGTCGATGGAGCCCGACGCATCGGCCATCAGCACCAGTTCCAGATCCGTGTCCTGCGCCCGCAGGGGCAGGGCGGCAAGGATCAGGGCAAGAGCAAGGATCAAACGGCGCATAGCCTGAGGTTAGGGCAACTGCGCGCTTTGGGAAGGGGGGGCTGGACGTTAGACGTCCAGTTCCTCCACGAACCGCGCATTTTCCGAGATATACTGGAACCGCAGTTCGGGTTTCTTGCCCATCAGCCGTTCAACCAGATCGCCGGTTTCGCCCGGTTCGTCCTCGTCGATCGTCACGCGGATCAGCTTGCGGCTGGCCGGGTCCATCGTCGTTTCCTTCAGGTCCTTGGCGTCCATTTCTCCCAGACCCTTGAAGCGGCTGACGTCGATCTTGCCCTTGCCACCCAGACCCTTTTCCAGCCAGACCGCCTTTTCCGCCTCGTCGATGCAATAGACGCGCTTGGCCCCTTGGGTCAGGCGGAACAGCGGCGGGCAGGCCAGATACAGATGCCCCTTGTCGATCATTGGTCGCATCTGCGTGAAAAAGAACGTCATCAGCAGCGCCGCGATATGCGCGCCGTCCACATCGGCATCGGTCATGATGATGACCTTGTCATAACGCAGGTCGTCGATGTTGAACTTGGAGCCAAGGCTGACGCCAAGCGCCTGCGTCAGATCGCTGATCTCCTGGTTCGATCCCAGCTTCCCCGAGGCCGCACCCAGCACGTTCAGGATCTTGCCCCGCAGCGGCAGCAGGGCCTGGGTCTTGCGGTCACGCGCCATCTTGGCCGATCCGCCCGCCGAGTCGCCCTCGACGATGAACAGTTCGGTCCCCTCGCGCGTGGCCGATGTGCAATCCACCAGCTTGCCGGGCAGACGCAGCTTCTTGGTCGCGGTCTTGCGCTGGGTTTCCTTTTCCTGACGGCGGCGCAGGCGTTCTTCCGCGCGCAGCACCAGAAAATCAAGGATCGCGCCTGCGGATTTCGTATCCGCCGCCAGCCAGTTGTCGAAATGGTCGCGCACCGAGTTTTCCACCAGACGCGCGGCTTCCATCGTGGCAAGGCGGTCCTTGGTCTGACCGACGAATTCCGGCTCGCTGATGAAACAGCTGACCAACGCGCAGCCGCCGGTCACCAGATCCTCGCGGGTGATTTCCTTGGCCTTGCGGTTGTTTACCAGATCGCCGTAGGCGCGGATGCCCTTGAGGATCGCCGCCCAGAAACCCGCTTCATGGGTGCCGCCCTCGGGCGTGGGCACGGTGTTGCAATAGGACTGGATGAACCCATCGCGCGAGGGCGTCCAGTTGATCGCCCATTCCACCTTGCCGGGGACGTTGAACTTCTCGCCGAATTCGACAGTGCCCGCAAAGGGACGGTCGGCATAGGTCGCGGCCTTGCCCAAGGTTTCGTTCAGGTAGTCGGACAGACCACCGGGAAAATGGAACACAGCCTCCTGCGGGGTTTCCCCGTCATCAATGGCGGATTTCCAGCGGATCTCGACACCCGAAAACAGATAGGCCTTTGAGCGAATGGATTTGAACAACCGCGCCGGTTTGAAGCGGTGATGCCCGAAGATCTGCTCGTCCGCGTGGAAGGTCACCATGGTGCCGCGCCGGTTGGGGGCGGCTCCCACCTTCTGGATCGGTCCCAGCGGAATCCCGCGCGAGAACCGCTGTTCATAAAGCTCCTTGTTCCGCGCGACCTGCACCACCATGCTGTCGGACAGCGCGTTCACGACGGAGGCCCCCACACCGTGCAACCCGCCCGATGTCTGATAGGCCTTGCCGGAAAACTTGCCGCCAGCGTGCAAGGTGCACAGGATCACCTCCAGCGCGCTCTTGTCGGGAAACTTCGGGTGCGGGTCGATGGGAATCCCGCGCCCGTTGTCGCGGATGGTGACGGCGAAATCCTCGTGCAGTTCCACCTCGATGCGGTTGGCATGGCCCGCCACCGCCTCGTCCATCGAGTTGTCCAGAACCTCTGCCACCAGATGATGCAGCGCACGCTCGTCCGTGCCGCCGATATACATGCCGGGGCGTTTGCGGACGGGTTCCAGCCCTTCAAGGACTTCGATCGAGGAGGCGTTGTAATCGTCGGGGGCGGTTCCGGTCAGAAGATCGTTGGCCATGCTGCTGCTTTGTTTTTGTGGGTTGGCGGACACTATGTCAGAAGGCGGCGGCAGGGGAAAGCGGTCTTGGCCCGACAGGCGGTGAAAGCCGCGCCGGGTGTCATGCCTAGGTGTGGAACGGTGAAGGGACAGGTGGCGCCTGCTTCTTCTTGCCTCAAATATCCAAAAGCCAGCGGTTGCCTCACGCCATCCAGTCAAGGATGAGCGCCGCGACCGCGTCGGGTTCTTGATGGCATATCCAATGATCGGCCCCGTCGATCCGGTGAATCGTCAGGTCGGGGGCCAGTTCGTCAAGCCCGTCAAGGCAATCGGTCAACAATGCGGTATCATGCGTGCCCCAGATCAGAAGATGCGGCTGATGCACCGTCAGCGCCGCGCGCGGCAGGGCGGGCAGGTCGATGATGGGCTGGCCGGGCGCGGCGACTTGCAGGGGTGACGCGCGATACCAGTTCACCATCCCGCGCATCCGCCCTGGTCGCCCCCATTCAGTCTTGTAGGCCGCCAGTTTGTCAGGCGTCATCCATGACAGGTCCATCTTTGCGGAAAACAGATCCATCAGCTTGGCAAAGCCGTTTTCGGCCAGCTTTTCCTCGGAACCCGCGCGGCGCAGCCAGAGGATGTATTGCGAGGCCTCAGATTGCGCGCCGCCTTTTGCCATCTCGCGCTGGAAGGGGACGGGATGCACGCCATTCAGGATGATGAGGCGATCCACCCGTTCGGGCTGCCGCGCGGCCAGCACATAGGCGACGGACGCGCCCCAGTCATGGCCCAGAACGGTGACTGGCCCACCGCCCAGATGGTCGATCAGCGCGACCATGTCGCCCACCAGCTTGCCGGTGGCATATTGCGCCACATCAACGGGGGCCCAGCTTTGGCCATAGCCGCGCTGATCCGGCGCGATGCAGCGATAACGGTCGCATAGCCGTTCGGCCAGTTCCGCCCATGCGCCGGAATATTCGGGAAAGCCGTGCAGCATCAACAGGATGTGGGCGCCCGCCGGCCCCCATTCCAGATAGTGGTAGGGCTGGCCGTGCAGGCTGACATGGTGGCTTTGCATGGGGCATCCCCGGTTTGTGACGGGCCGCACCCCGAAAGCACGGCCCGTGGCGTGATCATTCAGGCTGCAAGGTCTCGAATCGCAGGCCCGCTGCCGTGCGCGGGGCAAAGCCGCGCCAATAGCTGTGCTCGGGCTTTTCCGTCCCATCTTCGTTCAACGCCACCACGCCATCGGCGGCATTGGGGACCAGATCAAGGAAGGCGGCCTTCTCGCTATCACCTTTCAGGTGCAGGTCCATGAAGGCCGTCGCGAAATGCTGGGCGATGTTGTTCATCCGCAGCGTATCCCAGACCGGATCTGCATAGTGATCGAAGGGGATGAAATCCAAGGTCTCGACCGCTTGCCAGCTTTCCACAGGCGCGGGCATCGGGGCCGCAGCGTTGTGATTTGCATTCTCGAACGTCAGCAGGTGCCGGGTGGTGCCGGTCGCCTGTTCAAAGATCTGGCGCATGGCCGGATAGATCGACACATCATCCACGGACCCTGCCATGATCATCGTGGGCTTGCGCAGATTGGCCAGCCCCGCCTCGTCCCAGAACCCGTGCTGGCGGCCCCATGGACCGATGGCGATCACGGCCTTGACGCGATCATCCACAATCGCCTCGTGGCTGTCCGACCCGGCCAGGTTCGCGGCCAGCAGGCCCTTGGGCGTGCCCCATGGCAACTCGACCGCCGCCTGCGTGACGCCTGCGCCGCCAAAGATCAGCGCGCCGTAGCCCCCCATGGAATAGCCGATGACCCCGGTGCTGGAGGCGTCGATGATCGCAGCCAGTTCCGGGGCGGTGGCACCGAGATCCGCCATCTGGTCCAGCACGAAACGCTGGTCGCGCGGGCGGTGCAGCAGGGTCGATCCGAACGCCGCCTGATCGGAGTATGTGCTGTCCGTATGGTCGATCGAGGCCACGACATAGCCCTTGGAGGCAAGGTTTTCCCCAAGATGGGACATCAGGAAACGGTTGCCGGGATATCCGTGGCTGATCAGGATCAGGGGATAGGTTGCACCGGTTGCCGGAGCGGCATCGCGCGCGGCGCGGCCTGACAGAGTTGCTGCGGTGCGCCCGTCGCGGATCACCGTGTCATAGGTCGTGCCGGGTGTCGTCGCGGCGGCGGCGGGATACCAGACCTCGACCGTCAGCGGGCGGTCATAGGTGGGGCTGGCGGCATCGGTCACGCCCAGAATGTCGATCTGATCGAGATGGGTGAAACTCAGCGTGCGCACGCCGATCACCTGATCGCCGAAAGGGGCGAGGGCGGGGGCGTCGGGGCGGGTCTGGTCGATGGGATTATGGGTTGTCATTTGCGCGGATACTGGACCTGAAACAAGCGGGCTGGCAAGCAGCCCCAGCGCGAGCGCTGCGGTTTTGAGCGGGGTCATGGGTCTCTCCTCCTTGGGTGAGGGTATTGGAGCCTGTGCAGGCACGTGGCGCAACAACAGCTTTCGTTTCGTTGCGTCAGGGCGCGCGGGCCGTCCGGGGTTGATGCGGATCAAGGCCCGCTGCCCCGTTCTGGGATAGAATTGTAACAGTCCAACAAAAGGAGCGTGTCATGCCGCCTGCTGCCAAACCTCTCTCCGCGGCCCCCGTGTCGGCCGAGACCGTGCCTGCCGAAACTATGCCCATTGCCACGTCGCCCGCACCGCTGCCGCGACCGCGGCGCAGAAAGCTGCCGATACCCGCCCCCTCGGCCGATCAGGTGCGTCATGCCTTTGAAAGCGGGGAATATCCCTATGCCACACAGATGTCGCGGCGCAGCTATGAGGCTCAGAAGGCGCGGTTGCAGGCCGAGCTTCTGAAGGTGCAACTCTGGACACAAGAGACAGGGCAGAAGTTCGTGCTGCTTTTCGAAGGGCGCGATGCAGCGGGAAAAGGTGGCACGATCAAGCGTTTCACCGAACATCTCAACCCGCGCGCGGCGCGTGTGGTGGCGCTGAACAAGCCCAGCGATGTCGAGCGCGGGCAATGGTATTTTCAGCGCTACATCCAGCATCTGCCGACAGCAGGCGAGATCGTCTTCTATGATCGCAGCTGGTATAACCGCGCCGGGGTCGAGCGGGTCATGGGTTTCTGCCAGCCCACCGAATACCTTGAGTTCATGCGTCAGACACCGGAACTGGAACGCATGCTGGTCCGGTCCGGCATCCGCCTTTTCAAATACTGGTTCTCGGTCACGCAGGACGAGCAGCGCGCCCGTTTCGCAAGCCGTGACACCGACCCGCTGAAACGCTGGAAGCTGTCCCCGATCGACAAGGCAAGCCTTGATAAATGGGACGACTATACCGAGGCGAAAGAGGCGATGTTTTTCTACACGGACACGGCCGATGCGCCCTGGACGGTGGTGAAGTCCAACGACAAGAAACGCGCGCGGCTGAACTGCATGCTGCATTTCCTGAATGCGCTGGACTATCCCGACAAGGACCAGTCCCTTGTCCATGCGCCCGATCCCCTGATCGTGGGCGGGGCAGGGCATGTGATCCACAAGGCCGATCACATTCTGGGAACGGCGCTGCATCCCGATCAGCGGATTGCGTGATGCCAAGCGGGTCACGCGGAATTCAGCCAAGGCTCACGGCGCGTGCGTTGCGTGGCCGCATGGGGTGGCGTAAGACGGTGACATGATCCGTTCCCGTCTGATCTCTGCCGCTGTTGCGATACTTGTGGGCGCGCCTGTGGCGTTTGCCCATCCGCATGTCTTTGTGGAAACCGGTCTCAAACTTGTAGCCGATGACACAGGGCGTCTTGTCGGCGTCGAGGTCAGCTGGAGCTATGATGATTTCTATTCGCTTCTGCTGCTGGAAGACATGGGTCTGGACCCTGATGGCGATGGGGTATTGAGCGCGGACGAACTGGCCAAACTGGATGGCTTCGACCTGCAATGGATCGAAGGGTATCTGGGCGATCTGTATCTGACCGCCAATGACGCGCCGATCGCCTTGGGCCGGCCCCAAGGGCGCGGCACGGATGTCGTTGCGGGGCGCATCGTGACGCGCCATTTCCGCGCCTTCGCCCCGCAGGAGGGCGAGGTGATCGTCAAGGCCTATGATCCGACCTTCTATACCGCCTATGATCTGAACGGCGGGGTGACGGTGCCCGAAGGATGCACCCTGTCGATCCAGCCAGCCGATCTGGACCGCGCCTATACGATGGTCGAGGAGGCGCTTTACAAGAACCCCGCCATGCCGGACGACGAATATCCCGAGGTGGGCGAGGCCTTTGCCGACACGGTCGAGGTGGCATGCAACGGCTGATGCGCGCGCCGGTGGCGCTGATGGCGCTGGCTCTGCTCGCGCTGATCGCGGTCTGGCTTTGGGGCTTTGGCGGCATGACACTACTGGAGCGCTGGGCGGCCAGTGGCCAACAGGACGCGCAGAACGCCATGGCGGGTCTGTTGCGCCGCCTGAAAGCCGGGGATGCGGCGGCCTTGGCCGGGCTTCTGGGCTTTTGCTTCGCATACGGGTTTTTCCACGCGGCAGGGCCGGGGCATGGCAAGGTTCTTATTGGTGGTTACGGGCTGGGCCGCCGTGTGCCGATGGTACGATTGGCGGGCCTGGCGGTGGTCTCAAGTCTTGCACAGGCGGCCACGGCCGTGGCTCTGGTCTATGGTGGCGTGTTTCTGCTGGACTGGTCGCGCGAACGGATGGTGGATGCGGCCGAACTCTGGCTGGCACCGCTCAGCTATGTGCTGATCGGGTTGGTTGGCCTCTGGCTGCTGCTGCGCGGGGCCCGGAAACTCTGGCGACAGCGTGACAAGGCCGCAGGGCATGGGCACGCGCATCACCATGATCACGCCCATGACCACGACCACACCCATGATACGGACACCTGCGCCAGTTGTGGCCACAAGCATGGCCCCAGCCTCGAAGAGGCGGCTGAAGTCCGTTCGCTGCGCGATGCGCTGGTGTTGATCGGGGCGGTCGCGGTCCGGCCCTGCACGGGGGCACTGTTCCTGTTGATCCTGACATGGCGCATGGGGATCGACGCGGCCGGGATCGCGGGGGCCTTCGTCATGGGGCTGGGAACGGCCAGCGTCACCGTGCTTGTCGCGGTGCTGTCGGTGACCGCACGTGAAAGCGCGCTGGCGCAGATCGCAGCAGGCCCGGTCACCGCGCGCGCCTTGTCCCTGATCGAGATCACGGCCGGCGCGCTGGTGGTTCTGGTTGCCGCGCAGCTTTTCTCCAGCGCCATCTGAGGCGCGCCGCATTCACCTATGCGGGCGCGTGCTGACCGATTACTTGACGATCTTCTCGTCCCTGACGAACATGTTGGCCCAGGCCCGGTCGATCAGTTCCGGGCTCATCTGGTTCGGAATCCCTTCGAACCGGCAGATCGATATCATCTGGTCGATCAGGAACACCGGCTGATAGTTGGCATAGACATTGTTGATGGTCGGATATTTCACCTTCAGCAGGTGGACCAAAGTCGCCTCGTCCAGTGGCATCCCCTTCTTGCGCGCAACCAGAGCGAAGATCTTCAGGAAATTCTCCTGATTGGGGCCGTCGATCTTGATCTTGTAGAAGATGCGCCGCAGCGCCGCCTGGTCGAAAATCTCGTTCGGGTGGAAGTTGGTCGAGAACACGACCAGCGTGTCGAAGGGCACTTCGAATTTCTCGCCCGATTGAAGGGCAAGGATGTCCTTGCTTTCCTCCAGCGGCACGATCCAGCGGTTGACCAGCGCCTGCGGCGGTTCGGCCTGACGGCCAAGGTCGTCGACGATGAAGATCCCGCCGGTCGCCTTGAGCTGGAGCGGTGCCTGATAGGTGCGCGCGGTCGGGTTATAGACAAGATCCAGCATGGACAGGCTGAGTTCGCCCCCGGTGATCACGCTCGGGCGTTCGCAGCGCACGTATCGGGTGTCAAAGGTCCGCCGACGGCGCAGGGAGTTGGGGTCGTCCACCTCGACCTCGGCCGAAGAATGGACGATCGGGTCATAGACGGTGATGACCTGACCGGCATATTCGATGGCGCGGGGCACATAGATCTTGTCCCCCATCGCATCGCGGATTCCGTTCGAGATCGAGGATTTGCCGTTGCCCGGCGGGCCATACATCAGGATCGAACGTCCCGAACTGACCGCAGGGCCAAGGTTGGACAAAAGATCCTCGGGCAGGATCAGATGACCCATCGCCGTGGTCAGTTGCGCGCGGGTGATCTGGATGTCGCGGATGGATTGACGCTTGACCTGTTCACGATAGACCGACAGCGGCACCGGCATCGCGCCGAAATACTCGGACTGCGACAGCGCGTCCAGCGCGCGGGCCTTGCCCGCGTCGGTCAGTTGATAGCCCATCTCATTGCCGGCATTGGCGTTCAGCGTGCCTGTCGCCTCCAGCAGGCGCTGTTCGCGGGACATGTCGATCAGTTCCTGTGTCACCTGACGCGGCAGGCAGATCGCCTCGGCCACATCGGTGACATTGGTCACGTTCTTGCGAAACATCGTCTTGAGAAGGATGTCGCGCATCATCACCACCGGAAGGCGCATGTCCGAGATGCTCGACGGAGGGGGAGGGGCGACAACGCGGGTCTGTGCAGAAGAGGTGATCATGTTCATGGGCGTGCCTGTCCGTTATACCTGTCCGGTGCCGATCTGCTTGGCCCAGACCTGCCGTTATAAAATGGCAAAATGATGGAATTGCAGGGGAATCGTCATCAATTGCGCCGGACGGACCAGATGTCCTGCACCTGCGATGCTCAGCTGCCGTAAACTGCTGCAAGCCCCAGATAGATCGACAGGGCGCTACCCAGCGACAGACCCATCGGGAAATCCTTCTTGCGCTGCCAGCTTTCCCAGCCGGGGGCAAGATCCCTCAGCCTTGTGCGCGCGACGAGACGATGAGTCAGGAAACCTGCCAGCAGCGTCAATGCCAGCAGCATCAGAACGAAACCAACATCGGCCAGCATCACGAAAGGGGCGGCAGCGGCAGCGAATTTGGCATCCCCGGCGCCAAAGGCTCCCGCCGCATTCAGAACGATCCCCAAAAGCAGAACCACGATCAGGTTGAGCAGTTGTCCCAGCAGCACCGACACGGGCAGGACAAGGATACCCACCAGCAGAAAGACCGCGACAAGCGCCAGAACCGACAGGTTGGGAATACGCATTGCGCGAAGGTCGCTCAGCACCACCCAGAAGCAGACGGGCAGGCTTGCCAGAAAGAACCAGAAAGCCGCCGTCGCCGGCAGCGCGAAAAGCGGGGTCATCTGGGACAGGTCACCGGCGGTGGATTGCAGCATCGTGCGCGACCGGATCAGCCACGCACGTTGTTTTCAAGCGCCGCAAGACTGCGCACCGCTTCGTCGAAATGCTGCGGATGCGTCTCGACCGCGTCGCGCAGCAATCCCTTGGCGGTTTCAATGTCGCCCTGCTTGACAGCGCTCAGACCGGCGGTGTGCAGCAGTTGCGCCCGTTCAAGCTGGGTCATCGGCACCACGGGCAGGCTGTAATTGCGTTGCGCGGCGCGTGCCAGAACAAGGTTGTTCTTGGCGGTGAACAGCTTGTTGTCCTGACGGATCGCATCGGCAAACAAACGCTCTGCATCGGCATAGGCGCCGCGAGTCAGCTTGGAATATCCCCAGTTGTTCATCACGCCGGCAGGCCGTGTGGTCAGACCCATCGCGATTTCGTAAAAGCTGTCTGCACGCTTCCAGTCCTTGTTGGCGTCAGCCACCATCGCCTCAAGCCGGTAGCGTTTGAATGTCTCATAGGTGGGCGGCACCGTGTTCAGCGCCTCGCGCGCGCCCTCCCAGTCCCCGGCACGGATCAACGCATCGGCCAGTTCCACCTTGTCCTCATGCGTGGCCTCGGGGTGCTTGACGACCGTGCGCCAAGCCGACGCCGCCTCGACCGGGCGCTGGGCACGCACCAAAGACACGGCCAGACCGCGCTGAACGTCGATCCGGTCCGGTTGTTCAGCGGCTGTGCGTGTGAAATAGACCACCGCCTCGTTAGGGTCGGCCACGGTCAACATGATGTCGCCAAGATTGCTCTCATCCACGACATTGACGGCCTGCATGGCCCGATCGACTTCGTTTCCGCCTGCATTCTGGCACCCGGCCAGTCCAAAAGCCCCTGTCAGACACAGGGTCACGATAATGGGGTGGCGCATGTTTTGCGTCCTTTTTGCTGCTCTGCCGTCTTATGGTATGCGCCGCAGAAGATAATCGCTACTTCCACGTCGCATCATTTTGAAGTCTTGCTCAACGATATCATAGTCGGGATTTTCGATTTTTGCGAGGGCCAAGCGCAGATTGTCGCGGATTGAGTCACTTTCGCCATTGTCCAGCGCGTAGGCCCGTCGAAAGATCTGCTCGGCCTCGGCCGTCTCGCCGCGTTCCATCAGCACAACGCCCAGATTGTTCCATGTCTCGGGGATCGCCTCATCCGTGGCGATGGCGCGCCGCAGCAGTGTTTCGGCCTGCCCCAGACGGCCCAGTCCCAGATTGGCGCTGCCAAGGGCGGACAGGACATCGACGGTCAGGCCGTCCTCATAGGCGGCGCGCGTATATGCCTTCAGCGCCAGTTCGAATTCGCCTGCTTCCATCAGGCGATGGCCGACCAGCAGACCGTCCACGGCATCGCCGCCGGGTTGGATGCCGGGGGCATAGGGACCGTCACGAGATGCGCCAAGGCCGCCTGCGGAACAGGCGGCCAGGGTCAGGATGATCCCCAGAGCAAAAGCGGGTTGGAGCCCGCGACGGCGTCGTCCCATGATGTGCTTACATGTTCCCCAGATTCTGGATCCCCACCACCGAAGGTCCGACCAGAATGATCAGCAGCGGCGGCACGGTCAGCATCATAGTGACAAGTGTCATCTTGGTAGGCAACTTGTTTGCCTTTTCTTCGGCACGCATCACGCGTTTGTCACGCATCTCCTCGGCATAGACCCGCAACGCATCCGCGATCGAGGTGCCGAATGTCGCGGATTGCACCAGCACCGTCACGAAACTGGAAATATCGGCCACTCCGCAGCGTTCGCCCATGTCGGCCAGAACCGTGGGCTTGTCCTTGCCGGCCTTGATCTCATAGCTGACGATCTCGAACTCGTCCGACAGTGAAGGATAGGAGGCGCGCAGCTCGCGGGCGACGCGGATGATCGACTGGTCCAGTGACTGTCCCGCCTCGACGCAGACCAGCATCATATCAAGGGCGTCCGGAAAGCCCGAGGTGATCTCTTCCTGACGCTGTTGCTGGCGTTTGGTGACCCAGTATTTCGGCAGCATATAGCCCACGACGCCCGGCCCGAGGATATACAGCATCGTGTCCTGCGTGGTGGTGTCTGGCAGGCCCGCCATCTTGAGAAGATAGTAGATCACACCGCCGATCAGGAACAGGATTCCGAGAGCAAATTGCGCAAAATGGAACGCACGCACAGCTTCCTTGCTTCGATAGCCTGCTTGCATCAATTTTTTGCGAACGGCAGAGTATTCTTCCTCGTTCTGTGGCTCCAGGAAGGTCGAATATTTTTGCAGCTTGTCATTGCCTTTGGCGGTCCGCAGCGTCTTGCCGGGGGTGCCGGCATTGCGGCCCGAGGCGGCGGTCTCGCGCAGCTTTTCCAGCGGGTCCTTGCGCTGGTTCAGCATCATCGGGATCGTGGCCAGGATCAGCAGAAGGCCAAGCCCGCCCAGCAGGATGAACGGCCCCATCGGGCCGAAATGCTGTTCCATCAGGTCGTTGATGAACTCCATCGTGGTGTCTCCTCAGACCTTGATGTTGACCAGCATGCGCATGACGATCAGGTTCGCTGCCAGAAACAGACCCACGGCAATACAGGCGGGGATGAACCACGGATGGTCCAGCACGTCGTCGTAATAGTTCGGGTCCATCACATTGATCGCGATCAGCGCGAATACCGGAAACCCCGACAGGAATTTGCCTGACCATTGCGCTTCGGCCGTGATGGCCTTGACGCGGCGGAAAAGGCGGAAACGGGCGCGGATCACGCGGGACAGGCCCGCCAGGATCTCGGCAAGGTTGCCGCCAGACTGCTGCTGGATGGTCACGGCCACGGCCAGAAAGCGCAAATCCTGCATGTCCAGACGTTCGGCCATGTCCTTGAGCGCCTCGCCGATATCGCGCCCATAGGCGGATTCATCCGCAATGATGCCGAACTCGGTCGCCAACGGGTCGGCGACTTCCTTGGCGACGATCTGGATCGCCGATGAGAAGGGATGACCCACGCGCAGCGACCGCACCATGAGTTCGACCGCGTCGGGCAATTGTTCCTCGATCATCGCGATCCGCTTGTTGGCCTTGGAGTTGACCCAGAAATAGACCCCGCCCACGCCCATGCCGACAGACAGAACCGCGCGGATCGGTGGTTCAGCCTCGGTGCCGATTGTCAGGCCGAGAAAGGCCATGACGCTGACGCCGACCATGATCATGATCAACTGTGCGGGGGTAAAGGCGATGGCCGCTTTCTGCGCCCGGTCAGCCAGCATCGAATAGAGCGGGATCGAGCGCGAGTTCATGTGCTGGCGCATTTCCTTGCGCAGCGTTTCCATCACCTCTTCCCGGCGCGTCCCTTTTTCCAGCATCTCCAGACGCCGGTTCACGCGGTTGTTGAGGCTGATCGACTTGCCGAAAACGGTCAGATACAGCCCTTCGACCAGCACGAGAACGCCGAAGAAGATCAGCCCGTAGATAAGTGGTTCGATGCTGATGGCCATGGGCTTTACTCCGCTGCGATGGGTTCGAAGATTGACGCTGGCAGGTCATAGCCCCACAGGCGGAAGCGTTCCGAGAAGTGGCTGCGCACGCCGGTCGCGGTGAAATGGCCGATGATCTTGTTGTCGGGGGTCAGGCCGACGCGCTGGAACTTGAAGACCTCCTGCATCGAGATCACCTCGCCCTCCATCCCCGTGATTTCGGTGATCGACGTCATGCGGCGGCTGCCATCCTGCAAACGGTTGGCCTGCACGATCAGGTTGACGGCGCTTGCGATCTGGCTGCGCACGGCCTTGATGGGCATTTCGATGCCCGCCATGGCGATCATGTTCTCAAGACGGCTCACCCCGTCGCGGGCCGAGTTGGCGTGGATCGTGGTCATCGACCCGTCATGGCCGGTGTTCATGGCCTGCAACATGTCGATCACTTCTTCGCCGCGTGTTTCGCCGACGATGATCCGGTCAGGCCGCATCCGCAGGGCGTTGCGCAAGCAATCGCGCTGGGTCACGGCGCCCTTGCCCTCGACGTTGGGGGGGCGGCTTTCCATCCGGCCGACATGGATCTGCTGAAGCTGAAGTTCCGCCGTGTCCTCGATGGTCAGGATGCGTTCCGAGTTGTCGATGAAGGACGACAGTGCGTTCAATGTGGTGGTCTTACCCGAACCCGTTCCGCCCGAGACGATGATGTTCAGGCGCGTGGCCACGGCCGCCTGAAGATAGGCGGCCATCTCTTCGGAAAAGGCACCGAAACGCACCAGATCGTCGATCCCCAGCTTTTCCTTCTTGAACTTACGGATCGAGACAAGGCTTCCGTCAACCGCGACGGGTGGCACCATCGCGTTGAAACGCGAACCATCCGCGAGGCGGGCGTCGACATAGGGGTTGGATTCGTCCACGCGCCGGCCCACGGCCGACACGATCTTGTCGATGATCCGCAACAGGTGCTTCTCATCCTTGAAAGTGATGTCGGTCAGTTCCAGTTTGCCGCCGCGTTCCACAAAGATCCGCTGCGGGCCGTTCACCAGAATATCGTTGACGCTGTCATCCTTGAGCAATGTCTCAAGCGGGCCAAGACCCTTGACCTCGTCATAAAGTTCCTGCGTCAGTTGCGTGCGATCCTCGCGGTTCAGCACGATACCCTTTTCCTCAAGCACTTCTGAAGCGATCGAGGTGATCTCGGCGCGCAGGTCACTTTCAGTGGCGGTGTCCAGCGCACTGAGGTTCAGGTTGTCCAGCAACGACCGGTGCAGCTCCAGCTTGATCTCGCCCAGACGCTCGCGGCGTTTGCGGTCCCGGTCCATCGCGACGGTCTGCGCCGGAGCAATGGCCTGGGCCCGGCGCATCGATGGGTTGACGGCCTCGACCGGACGCGTGGCGGGTTGCACCAACGGTTTGACCGCCGGATTTGCTGTCTTGGACGGTTGTTCCGTGCCGCCGGGCTTCTTGTAACGCGAAAACATTCAGGGTCCCCCAATATGCGGTTCAGGCCGCTTCCACGTCGCTCTGACCAAGCTGATGCAGCGAAAGCGCCAGTTTCGCGATTTCCTTGCGCAACGGGTTCTTGGCCGCGCTCAGCGCCAGCGGCAGCCCGTGATCGGCCCCCTGCGTGACGGCCTTGCCACCATCGGGCAGCAGCAGGTCGATCGAGATTCCAAGGCTTTCCGCCATCCGCTTGACCCGGCTCTTGCCGCTCAGATCCGTGAAGCCGGGCGAGCGGTTCAGCGCGAAACGCAGTTTCTGAAATGGCAGATCCTCGGCCTGCAAGGCCCGTTTCAGGCGCAGCGCGTTCTGGGCAGACCGCATGTCCAGTTCCAGCAGCGCGAAATAGATATGTGCGCCGTTCAGAACCGCCTCGGTCCATTGCACCAGCGTGCGCGGCATGTCGATCACCACGTAATCGAAATGCTGGCGTGCCATGGCGATGATCCGGTTGATGTCCTCGGACGTCACAAGATCCAGCGGCAACATGTCCGCAGGTGATGTAAGGACATTCAGCTTCTCCTCGAACGGGATCAGCGCCGCGGTAAAGCTGTCGCCATCCATGGATTCGGTATCCGACAGAAGTTCGAACACGGCTTCGCGGCGGGGCAGGTCCAGAAAAGTCGAGATGGAACCGTATTGCAGGTCCAGATCAAGGATGCAGACGCGCGGGTCGGGCTTGCCCTTCTTGGCGACGTTGCACAGTTCCCAAGCCAGATTCACGGCGAATGTCGTGGCACCCACGCCGCCGGCCAGACCTTGCACAGCCATGACCACACCTTCGCGATCATGCGCCGATTTGCGCGTTGTCGGCCCCGCCTCCGTCGCCGGGGCGGACATGACGGGTGCGGGTTCGGGCTGCCTGATGCGCTGGATCGCGGCCTCAAGCTCGTTTTCCGGCAAGGGGTAGGGGACAAATTCATCGGCACCCTGCCGCAGCAACTGGTGCAGGGACGCAGGGCTGACATCCTCGGCGATCAGGATGACGCGAATGTTGCGGCTGCGGGCCTGATGAATGATTTCGCCCAGAAGGACAAGGTTGTCCTCATCCTCCTGATCCATTGCGATGGCCACGAATTCCAGCGCGTCGGCGTCCGGTTGCGCAAAGAAGGCCAGCGCCTCGCCAAAGCCCAGATCACCCCAGGTCTCACCCAGAACCGCTTCCATGTCCTCGATCAGCAGATCGAAATTCTGAACGTCGCGACTGATCGTGCAAGCCACGATCGGCGCAGGTTCCGGAGAGTGATGCACACTGCTACTCATCTTGCCTCATGTCCTTTGACCTCGGGGGCCGTCGTCTGGCAAGGCAGGCACACTCTGAACCTCTGATGGGTCCATTCCTGTTCCGGCGTCCGACCACCCGTGCCCGGCATGTGCCGGACAAAGCTATCCCATTGAGGTGAAGGTCGCGGAAAATATGGGCAACATTAGGGCCAAAAGATCGTAATTGTACGGTTTCATCGGACGATCAAAGCGGCCTGAAAGGCGGCGGGGCAGGGGCGTCCAACACCTGCCTAAGCCCGAAAGGGCCATGCCGCTCACGCAAGGGCGCAGCCCTGAATGGTGCAGAAAACCGCTGTAAAGCAGGCCCTTCGCCCGACGCCATCCCGGACAGACCGGCGATCGGGGCCGAAACTCTGCGCTTTACTCTGCGGCAGACGGCCCAGTCGAGAAGCCGGTCAACGTGCTGGCCGGCATCGCGCTGTTGACATATTCGCGATAAATGATCTGGGCGTATTTTCCGTCCAGTTCGCCCGCGCGCTTCTCCACCACTCCGGAAACTTCGGTCACCGTCCGGCGGTTGCGGCGCTCGCGGCCCTCGGTCACGATCAACGGCTGACGTTCGCCAAAGGACACAAGTGCCTCCAACCGGGATCGGCTGATGCCCTGCGTCGCCAGGAACGCGACCACCGCCTGCGCGCGGCGCAGCCCAAGGTTCTTGTTATAGGCATCCGAGCCCACCAGATCGGTATGCCCATAGACGCGGAAGCGCACTTCCGGGAACTGGCGGATCCAGTTGGCCTGCTCGCGCAGCGTATCTTGCGCACCGGCGTCCAGAACGGCCGAGTTGAACGCAAAGTTCACGACTGGCGAGACTTCCTGCGAGAAGCGGCGCGACATGTCGATCAGGAAGCCCTGACGGTTCGTCATCGCCATCGTGTTGTTCATCGTCGCGTTGCCGAACGAGCCGCTGTCTATGGTGCCGCCTGCTTCGCTGTTGAAGTTGCGGTAGATCGGATCAACGCTGGAACAGGCACTTGCTGCCAACACGCTGATGAGTGCGAGGGTCTTGTACATGTTCCGTTGCATCCGATCAGTCCATCACATAGCCATAAGAGCCGTTGAAATCCTGTTTGGCAACCTCTCCTGCAGCACCACGCAGGGCGGGCTGCCCCTCGCGCGCCACACGGCCGAACAGGAACAGGTCACGCTCGGTCGGTGGGCGGATCCGGTCGGTCGGCAGGGCCAGGGCTTCGCCGCGCGTGGGGGTGACCAGATGGGCCGTCACGATGATGACCAGTTCGGACTGCGCACGGCGGAAATCGGCGCTGCGGAACAGGGCCCCCAGAACCGGGATGTCACCCAGCCATGGCACCTGTCCGGCGGTGTCGCGGAAGTCGTCCTGCAACAAACCGGCGACGGCAAAACTTTCGCCATCGCGCAGTTCGACCGTGGTCGATGTTTCGCGGCGCTGGAATGCGTCGATGCGGAAGGCGTTCAGCTCGATACCGTTTGACGGGTCAAGCGACGAGACAGCGGCCATCATCTCGAGGTTGATCAGGTCGCCGTCGACCACGCGCGGCACGAAGTTCAACTCGATCCCGAAGGGTTTGAACTCGACGGTGATGGTGCCACCCTCTTGCGAGATCGGCACAGGATATTCGCCGCCCGCCAAGAACTTCGCTTCCTGACCGGACAAGGCGACCAGGTTGGGTTCCGCCAGCGTCCTCACGACGCCCTTGGTTTCCAGGGCTTCCAGAAGAATTCCCACCTCGACCGCACCGGCGCCAAAGCCCAGCAGCATCGCGCCGTTGTTGGTGTTGACCGGAGGAATGCCGCCACCCAATGCGTTCGTTTGAGCACCCAGGTTGTTGAGCGTGTTGCTGCCGCCCGACAGGCCCAGATCGTTGCTGAAGGCGCTCCCGTTCAGCGCCAGCGATGCGCTCAGCGATTTCGAGACGCTGCGCTGCATTTCCGCGAAACGGACCTTGAGCATCACCTGCTGCACGCCGCCCACCGTCATCAGGTTCGAGACGCGCTCGGGCGCATAGCGTTCAGCAAGATCCAGCGCCCGCTGCAGTTTTTGCGCGCTGGACACCGTGCCTGACAGGACGATGCCGTCATTGGCCGTGCGCACTTCGATCTTTTCGCCAGGCAGGATCTGTCCCAGACGTTCCTTGAATTCACTTACATCCGCGGCCACACGCACGTCGATATTGGTGATCAACTGTCCGCTGGCATCCAGAAGCGTCAGGGTCGTGGTGCCGGGCGATTTGCCCAGCACATAGATGGTGCGCTCTGAAAGCGAGGAAATATCCGCAATTGCAGGGTTTGCGATCGAGAGTTCAGCGAAGGGAACCTCGCTTTCCACCACGACGGCGCGGTTCATGGGCACGGCAAGACTGGCCGAGCGGCCTTCCTGAAGGACGCGCACTGTTTCCGCCTGCACCTTGGGCGCGACCGCAATCTGGCCGAACCCCAGGACCAGCCCCACCAGGGCGGCCCCGATAAATCTGTCCGTTTTCATGTGACCTGCCTTTCCGATCACGCCTCAAATCGCGGGTCTTTGGTGCCCACCTTTCGCAGCAGAATGGTTGATTTCCATATTTATTGCAAGAATCAATAGGTTCAGCCGTCTGGCTTATGTGGATAAACAGCAACAGACGCGAAAAAACATGGTCTAGAGCGGGGCAGGCCCATGCGAAAGGGGCGGGCCCTGTCCGGAACCCGCCCCCTTTAGCTGTGTTGCCTTATATAAGAGCCGCATGTGCGGTGGATCGGCCCGGCCTTTGTCAGTTCGTGCAGGGGATCTGCAGCTCGACCACTTCCGCGCCGCGACGGACCCGTGTGGTGCAAACCTGCTCCTGCTCGACTACGACGGCCTCTGCGATCGGTGCGCTCACAAGTCCAAGCAGGCGGCGCTGATCCACCTCGATGGCCTCGGCGATGGTGTCGTCGTTGGCGCCCACAAGCGACAGCGACAGACGGCCTGTGGACTGTGCCTGCGCCAGACCGGCCACCTGATCGGGACGGGCGGCGACAGTCACCGTGCGGGCGATCGCGGCTTCCGCGCTTTCGCCATTGGCGCTCTGGTCCACGGCGATCAGGCGGACATTCGCCTCGATCAGCTTTGTGATCTCGCCACGGCTGCCGCCGCCGATGTCCTGATCCACCGAGCCTGTCCAGTAGATGTCGACCCGGTCACCCGGACGCAGAAAGCCGGACACACCCGAGGCCACGTCGACCTTGATCGCAAAGGCACGCATGCCGCGCTCGATCCGCGAATTCAGCCCCGCATCCTCGCCGGGCAGGCTGATCTTGCTGGCCATGATTGCCTCGTCCTTTTCGATGGTGCGCAGGACATAGCGGGTCGGGTTGCTGGCATTCTCGGGGAAGATTTCGGACAGCGCCAGGAAGCTGCCTTCAGGGATCGCGTCCGACGGCCACTTGACCGCACGCAGATCCTCGGGCGCCAGCGGATCGCCATAGTTCAGGGTCTTTTGCGCGACAAGAACCTCGACCGTGGGAATGATCTGGCTCTGCATGCTCTGGGCCTGGGCCAGCTGCATCTGGTAGGCGTCAAACTGTTTTTTTGCCATCATCACGGCAAAACCCGCCAGTCCGAGACCGGCGATCAGCACAAGGCCAAAAACTGCACGCATCGTGTAACCTTTCCTGTATCCTGTTCACGGGCATCCTGGATGCCGGAAAATGATCTGCGTCTGCCCGTCAGAGTAGTTCTGGAATATGGCCAAATGAGGGAAGCCCTTGGGATTTGGCGTGTCGCGCAGGTTGGCTGCGTCACGTCTTTTGGGGGCGGAGCGACGTCTTGTGCGCCCGTCCATTGGCCTGATATCAGGCCAACAATGCAGCAACCCACTCAGTCAAGGAATGTGGTCATAAAGCTGCTAGTATTGTCCGCAAGTCCCGTCGCCCCGTCGCGCATCGAGCCGTAGCCCGCCGACAGAAGTGTGACGGCAAGCGCAGTCAGAACTACCCAGTCAGCTGTTACAGCACCTTCTGTTGCGCGGCCAAATCGGGCGAGTCTTGCGCGGAGTTTCGAAATCATCATCTGTCCGTCTCCCTCCGGCAGGTGAAAAAACAGGAAGACCGTGCCGGAGCGGTTCCATAAATATCGTAAAACAAAAGGCCGCACCCGACTGGGCGGGGGCGGCCAAATTCGTGGGTCGACGCCAGAACTTAGTTGTTCGGGTTCTGGTTGCCCATGAAGGTATTGGTCGAAGCGGTCAGGCCGGTTGCGCCGCTTTCGATCGAGGAGTAGGCAGCCACGGCCAGGCCCACGACGGCTGCGGTCAGCACAACCCAGTCAACGGTCACGGCGCCGGATTCGTCTTTGCTGAAGTTCTTGAAGAATTTAACCATTTTGTGTCCCTCCAAAGGATCAGTTGCTCAGTTGCACAACCGCGCCGGTGACTGTCTGGGCTGTCTCTCTCTTGGCCCGTCTCCGTTTCGGTATGAGCAGATATAGCCAGCGGATTGGGGCAACAGTTTGGCCAGATTCGTGCGTTTTATCTTTTTCTGCCTTGACCTCCTAAAATTGGATTAACTGCCTGTTATTGTTATGTAAAAAACTATCTTTTGATATGATTTCAGGGATCTTGCCAGGCTCGATTGCGGCGGCCTCGCCTCATGCGTGTGCGCGATTCGCACGAGAGGCTGGTCTTGAATCGGTTTTTCTGCGATGCTTCTTGGTAATAATCGAGCGTGATCACCACGATACAGGCAGGCATATCGGCAATGAAGCGGTCCCAGAGAACGGATCGATCGGCGATTCGACGCCGAAACGCCCTTGGGCGGGCCTTCGGCATGGGGGTGATTCTTCTCTCCGGCCTGTTCTGGGGGCCGCAACTGGCGGCGCAGGAGCGGCCCGGCTTCTCGGATTTCACGTTCAAGCGCGTCAAGCCGCCTGCTCCGGGCAGCACAGCACCGCGCATCACCGTTCAGATCGAGCCGCAGCCAGTGGCCGTGGTGCGCCCTGCCACCCCCGATGCCCCTGTGCCCGATGCAGGAGAGGCCATCGGCCGCTATAACTGGTTCTGGGAGACGATCTCGCCCTTGCTGGAGGACAGTGGACCGGGTCGGTTGGAGCCTGCGCTGATCCACATCGCGAATGCGGGCGCAGGACAGCAGATCGCGGCACCGCGCCTGTCAGACCTGTTGGGGATCGCGCGGACGCATCGGGCCGAATTGTTGCTGAACACCGTCGGCACGCGGGTGTCGCCCGCGCTGGTGCTGGCGGTGATCGCGGTGGAATCCAGCGGGAGGGTGGATGCGGTCAGTTCGGCCGGGGCCGTCGGGCTGATGCAGCTGATTCCGGCCACGGCGGATCGGTTCGGTGTGGCGGACAGCCTGAATGCCGGGCAGAACATCAAGGGCGGGGTGGCCTATCTGGATTGGCTGCTGGCCGAGTTCGGAGGCGACCCGATCCTTGCGCTGGCCGGGTATAATGCGGGCGAGAATGCCGTGAAGCGGCATGGCGGCGTGCCGCCCTATGCCGAAACGCGCGATTATGTCCCCAAGGTATTGGCCGCATTCGCCGTGGCGCGCAATCTTTGCAAGACGCCACCCATGTTGATCTCCGATGGCTGCGTGTTCAATCTGGGCGAGGGATGACATCTGCCCGCCTTGCGCCTGACGCATCCGTGGCGATTGGATATTTGCAGCAAGAAGAAACGCAAAAGGCCCGCAGCCATGGGGCGGGCCTTTTGTGGTCTTGATGTGGCGCGGATTCAGTTGACGATTTTGGCCAAGGTTGCCGCGCGCAGTTCGGCCTCAGACACGCCATCGGCGGTCTCGACGATCTTGAGGCCACCGTCCACCACGTCCAGAACACCCAGATTGGTGATGATGCGGTTGACTACGGCCTTGCCGGTCAGCGGCAAGGTGCATTCCGGCAGCACCTTGCTTTCGCCTGCCTTGTTGGTGTGATCCATCACGACGACCACGCGCTTGACGCCCGCGACCAGATCCATCGCGCCGCCCATGCCCTTGACCAGCTTGCCGGGGATCATCCAGTTCGCCAGATCGCCGGTTTCCGACACTTCCATTGCGCCCAGGATCGCCATGGCGATCTTGCCGCCGCGGATCATGCCAAAGGACATGGCGCTGTCGAAGAAGGCCGTCTGCGGCAGTTCGGTGATGGTCTGCTTGCCCGCGTTGATCAGGTCCGCATCCTCTTCGCCCTCAAAGGGGAAGGGACCCATGCCCAGCATGCCGTTTTCTGATTGCAGGGTCACTTCGACGCCTTCGGGAATGTAGTTGCTGACCAGCGTCGGAATCCCGATGCCAAGGTTCACATACCAGCCGTCCTGCAGTTCCTGTGCCGCGCGCGCGGCCATCTGGTTGCGGTCCCAAGGCATTATGCGGTCTCCCTTTTGCGAACCGTGCGCTGTTCGATGCGTTTCTCGTGCTGCCCCTGAATGATGCGATGCACATAGATGCCAGGCAGGTGGATGTGATCCGGGTCGATGCTGCCGGTGGGCACGATCTCTTCGACCTCGACCACGCAGACCTTGCCGCACATGGCAGCAGGCGGGTTGAAGTTGCGCGCGGTCTTGCGGAACACCAGATTGCCTGTCGCATCGGCCTTCCACGCCTTGACGATGGCCAGATCGGCGAAGATTCCGCGTTCCAGCACATAGGTCTCGCCGTCGAACTCCTTCAGTTCCTTGCCCTCGGCAATCACGGTGCCCACGCCGGTCTTGGTGTAGAAACCGGGAATACCCGCACCACCGGCGCGCATACGCTCGGCCAGAGTGCCCTGCGGGTTGAACTCCAGCTCCAGCTCGCCCGACAGATACTGGCGCATGAATTCCGCGTTCTCGCCCACATAGGAGGACAGCATCTTCTTGATCTGGCGGCTTTCCAGCAGCAGACCCAGACCGAACCCGTCCACGCCCGCATTGTTCGAGGCCACGGTCAGGTTCTTGACGCCATTGTCGCGGATCGCAGCGATCAGCAGTTCGGGGATGCCGCACAGGCCAAAGCCGCCCGCCGCGATGAACATGCCGTCGAACAGCAGCCCATCCAGCGCCTCGGCAGCCGAGTTGTAGACTTTCTTCATGGATCTCTCCTCGCGTCCTCGTTGCGGCCTTGTTTGCCGCTGGTGATGGCAAGAGTCAATCAATTGCCGCGCCGCAGAGGGCCCCAGACCGGCGCCGGATCAGGTGCCTGTTTTCTTGGCGGGGGCCTTCTTCGCTGCTGTCTTGGCAGGCGCTTTCTTGGTGGCCGGTTTCTTCGCGGCGGCAGATTTCGCCGCAGGTTTAGCCTTGGCCGCCGGCTTTTTGGCAGCAGCCTTCTTGCCGCCGGATTTCGCGGCTTTCTCCGCGATGATCGCCACGGCCTCATCCATGGTCAGCGCAGCGGGATCCGTGTCCTTGGGCAGGGTCGCGTTGATCTTGGCCCATTTGATATAGGGGCCATAACGACCGTCCAGAACCTGCACCGGACCGCCCTCGGTCGGGTGCTCACCCAGTTCGGCCAGCGGTTTGGCGGCGGTGCGGCCGGCCCCCGGCGTGCGTGATGCCTTGGCGGCCAGTTCCTCGACCGCGCGGTTCATGCCGATGGTGAAGACGTCATCCACCTCCTTGATATTGGCATAGACCGCGCCGTGCTTGATATAGGGTCCGTAGCGGCCAATCCCGGCCTCGACCATCACGCCGTCTTCGGGATGCGGCCCGATCTCGCGCGGCAGGTTCAGCAGCATCAATGCCTTGTCGAGGTCCATGTCATCCGGAGACCAGCCCTTGGGCAGGCTGGCGCGGGGCGGTTTCTTGTTTTCGGGCGTGGCCTCGCCGCGCTGGACGTATGGGCCGAAGCGACCCGAGCGCAGGCTGATCTCGTCGCCCTGATCCACGCCCAGAATACGGTCGCCCTGCGCCTCGGCATCGCCGTTCAAGGGGCGTGTATAGCGGCATTCGGGATAGTTGCCGCAGCCGACAAACCCCCCGGTCTTGGAGGTTTTCAGATGCAGTTGCCCCGTCCCGCAGAGCGGGCAGCTGCGCGGGTCCGAGCCATCGGCGCGCGGCGGATAAAGCTGCGGTGCCAGTGCCTCGTCCAGCACATCCAGCACTTCGGTGATGCGCAACTCGGATGTCTCGGCAATGGCGGCTGAAAAATCGCGCCAGAACCGGGCCAGCACATCCTTGTAGTCCATGTCGCCGGCGCTGACTTCGTCAAGCTGGTTTTCCAGATCGGCAGTAAAGTCGTATTCCACATATTTGCGGAAGAAGTTCATCAGGAAGACGGTGACGATCCGCCCCTTATCCTCGGGGAACAGGCGGTTCTTGTCCTTGCGCACATAGTCGCGATCCTGAATCGTGGTGATCACGCTGGCATAGGTCGAGGGGCGGCCGATGCCCAGTTCTTCCATCCGCTTGACCAGAGTCGCCTCGGTATAGCGCGGCGGGGGTTGCGTGAAATGCTGCTCGGGCGTGATCTCGCGCTTGTCGACCTTTTCGCCCTGCATGATCTGGGGAAGGCGGCGCTCGTCCTCATCGGCGACATCGTCGCGGCCTTCCTCATAAACCTTCAGAAAACCGTCAAACAGCACCACCTGACCCGTGGCGCGCAGTTCCACCTGACCATCGCGGCTGCCGATATCGACCGTCGTGCGCTCGAACCGGGCGGCCTCCATCTGGCAGGCGATCGTGCGCTTCCAGATCAGATCGTAAAGCTTGCGCTGATCGGCATCCGAGATCCGCAGGCTTTCGGCATCGCGCGACATCTCGGTCGGGCGGATGCATTCATGCGCCTCCTGCGCGTTCTTGGCCTTGTTCTTGTATATACGCGGGCTGGCCGGGACATATTCGGCACCGTAGCGGTCCTTGATCGCGTCGCGCGCGGCCATGACCGCTTCGGGCGCCATGTCGATCCCGTCGGTCCGCATATAGGTGATGTGTCCCGCCTCATAGAGACGCTGCGCCGCGTTCATGCATTGCCGCGCGCCCATGCCGTATTTTCGGCTGGCCTCCTGTTGCAGGGTCGAGGTCATGAACGGGGCCGCAGGATTCCGGCTGGCCGGTTTCGCCTCGACGGATATGACGGTCAGATCGCGCGAGGTGACGGCCTGCACGGCCATTTCGGCCTGCGTCGCGTTCTCAAGATCGTAGCGGTCCAGCTTCTTGCCCGCCAGTTGCGTCAGACGTGCCTCGAACTCCTGACCGCGCGGGGTGACGAGACGGGCCGTAACCGACCAGTATTCGCGGGCGCGGAACGCCTCGATCTCCATCTCACGCTCGACGATCAGCCGCAGGCAGACCGATTGCACGCGGCCCGCGCTGCGCGATCCGGGCAGCTTGCGCCACAGTACGGGCGACAGGTTGAATCCCACCAGATAGTCCAGCGCGCGGCGGGCCAGATAAGCCTCGACCAGCGGGGCATCGACTTGCCGGGGGTGTTTCATCGCTTCGGTCACGGCGGCTTTGGTGATGGCGTTGAAGACCACGCGGCTGACTGGCGTGTCCTTCTTGATGGCCTTGCGCTGGCGCAGGGTCTCCTCAAGATGCCAGCTGATCGCCTCACCCTCGCGGTCGGGGTCGGTCGCAAGGATCAAGGCGTTGTCCTTGGCCAGCGCGTCGGCGATGGCTTTCACATGCTTGCGGCTGTCGACGCCGACCTCCCATGTCATGTCAAAGCCGTTGTCGGTATCGACGGACCCATCCTTGGCGGGCAGATCGCGCACATGGCCATAAGAGGCCAGAACCGTGTAATCGGAGCCCAGATACTTGTTGATTGTCTTGGCCTTGGCCGGGGATTCCACAACAACAACGGGCATCAGACTTCCTTTCGACTCGCTCACGGGCCGCGTCCGGACGGATGCCGGGTGACCATGGCGGCGGACCATGTGGGGTGAAAGGGGGCCTTGTCAATGCGGCGGCGCGGGCAGGGCCCACGGTCTGCGGGTCAAGCAGGCCAGTTCCGGCAGCAGGTTTGCACGCAAGGCTCAGGGTGGTGTGCCGGGGCTTCGGCGATGCGGCACCGTGACGCCAAGGGGCAGGTTTGGCCGAGCTTTGCCGCTATTGGACGCGCGACAGTAGCCCGCCGGGCTGGCGCTGGATGCGCCCTTCCAGTTCCAGCGTGACAAGCGCCGGGGCGACCTGATGGGCGGGACTTTCCAGATCGCGGATCAGCTGATCCTCTGCCAGTGGCGAGGAGCCAAGACGGTCAAGGATCAGGCCATGCAGGGCCGATGTTTCGCGCAGCGAACGGCTGTCGGTCGGCTTTGCCGAGGGCAGGCTGTCCGCAGGGGCCACGGTGTCGCGGGCGATGCGGACAGGGGCGGGCGGTGTCAGCCCTTCGATCACGTCAGCGGCGTGGCGCACCAGCCGGGCCCCGTCGCGGATCAGCATGTTGCAGCCCGACGAGCGCGCATCAAAGGGATGCCCCGGCACCGCCATCACGTCGCGCCCCTGATCCAGCGCGCAGCGAGCGGTGATCAGGCTGCCTGATTTTGTCGCCGCCTCGATCACCAGCACGGCCTGTGCCAGCCCCGAGATGATCCGGTTGCGTCGCGGGAAATGGCGGGCCTGCGGGACAAGGCCCATCGGTTGTTCTGATATCCGCAGGCCGCGCTCTGCGATGTCATGGGCCAGGGCCGCGTTTTCCGCCGGGTAGAGCACATCGACGCCCCCTGCCAGCACGGCCAGCGTGCCGGTATCCAGCGTGGCGGCATGGGCAGCCGTGTCGATCCCGCGGGCCAGTCCCGACACGATGACGAACCCTGCCTCGCCCAGATCGCGCGCCAGCGCGCGCGCCATGCGTGTGCCCAGCGACGAGGCATTGCGTGCACCGACAAGCGCCACCATCGGCCGCGAGAGGATGGTGGGATCGCCGATGACCCACAGGATCGGTGGCGCATCCGCGATGTCCTGCAAGGGCAAAGGATAGTCCGCCTCGCCCACGCAGATCATCCTTGCCCCGGCAGCCTGCGCGGCCCTCAGTTCGGCCAGTGCGACTCCGGCGGGGCAGGGGGAATAGTCTTCGACACCTGCGGCACGGGCCACATCGGGCAAAGCCTCCAGCGCGGCGGCGGCATTGCCGTGTTCAGCCATCAGCCGATGGAACGTAGCCGGCCCGACACGCGACGAGCGCAAGAGACGAAGCCATGACACCCGGTCCTCTTCCGTGGTGGGTGGGAGTGGGGGGTGAGTGGAAGAATGGGGTTCCCAGGTCATCACAACTCCGTCTGCTTGCAGAATCAGGTGTAGCCCATGGGTGGTTAACTCCCGGTAAACCGCAAAAAGGAAACGGCCCACCCTTGGGCAGGCCGTGCTGGATGCGTATTCGGGGAACGAGGAAAAGGCAGGGTCAGGTGGCCGAACCGCCCACGGTCAGCCCGCCGATCATCAGCGTCGGCTGACCCACGCCGACGGGCACCCATTGGCCCGCCTTGCCGCAATTTCCCATGCCGGGATCAAGCCGCATATCGTTGCCGATGGCGCGGATCTTCTGCAGCGCAGTCGCCCCGTCTCCGATCAGCGTGGCACCCTTGACCGGTGCGCCGATCTTGCCGTTCTGCACGCGATAGGCCTCGGTGCAGCTGAAGACGAACTTGCCGTTGGTGATATCGACCTGCCCGCCACCGAATCCCACCGCATAGATCCCGTCCTTGAGATCCGCGACGATATCGGCGGGATCGCTGTCGCCACCCAGCATATAGGTGTTGGTCATGCGCGGCATCGGTGCATGGGCATAGCTTTCACGCCGCCCGTTGCCCGTGGGCGCCACCCCCATCAGCCGCGCGTTCTGGCGGTCCTGCATGTAGCCGACCAGAATACCGTCCTCGATCAGCACGTTCTTGCCCGAAGGCGTGCCCTCGTCATCAATGCTGATCGACCCGCGCCGGTCCGGGATGGTGCCGTCATCCAGCACGGTCACACCTGCCGCGGCGATGCGCTGGCCCATGAGGCCGGCAAAGGCGGACGTTCCCTTGCGGTTGAAGTCGCCCTCAAGCCCGTGGCCGATCGCCTCGTGCAGCAGGATACCGGGCCAGCCGGGGCCAAGCACCACGTCCATAACGCCTGCAGGCGCCGGCACGGCGTCCAGGTTCACGGTGGCGATCCGCAGCGCCTCACGCGTTTTGGCCTGCCAGTCGGCAGGATCCAGCAAACCGTCCAGTCCCACGCGCCCGCCGCCACCCGCCGTGCCGCTTTCGCGGCGGCCATCCTGATCCACGATGACGCTCACGTTGACCCGCGTCATGGGGCGGATGTCGCGCAGATGCACCCCATCCGGGCGCAGGATCTCGACCTCCTGGATCGAGGCGGCGATGGTCGCGCTGACCTGCACCACGCGGGGATCAAGGCTGCGGGCGAAGGCGTCGATCTCGCGCAGAGTCTCAAGCTTCACCGGAAAGCTGATACCTGCAATGGGATCCGCGTCCGTATAAAGACGGCGATTGGTGGCGCGCGGGGCCTCGGCCCATGTGCCGCCACCATCGCCCACGGCCAGACGTGCCGTTCCCATCGCACGGCGCAACGCCGCTTCGGAAATGTCCGAGGAATGGGCGTATCCCGTCACCTCGCCGCGCACGGCGCGCAGACCGAATCCCTCCGAGGCGTCATAGCTGGCAGTCTTGATGCGCCCATCATCGAATACAAGCGATTCCGAGCGGCGCCGCTCGAAGAAAAGCTCACCATCATCGGCCCCCGCTGTCGCCTCGCGCAGCAGGGCAAGGGCGGTGTCGGGGGACATAAGGTCTTCGAGAGGGCGGAAATCACGATCTGACATTGGGGGCTTTCTGGTCTTTCGCAGCGCGCGCGGTTGATCTAAATCAAATTCGCGTCTGTTTGCCGCAAGGGTCATTATTGTTTTGTCTGTCAGAATATGGTTTCACGCGACGACAAAACAACGGGATTCTATGGCATACACCGCAGAAGACCGATGACGACCCAGAAATACCGCAACCGATCAGGGTGACCCATGCGACAACTTACAAGCCTGCTGGCGCTTTTCCCCGCCTTTCTTGCCGTTCCCGCCAGCGCGCAGGAGGCCTTGCAGATCATCGGCGCGCCGAAACCGGGTGGCATCGGCTTCCAGCCGGCAGCAACCGAACTGGCCCGCGACCTGCAATGGCTGGACGGCATGGTGCTGGTGATCATCACCGCGATCACGCTCTTTGTCTGCGCCCTGCTGGCCGTCGTGATTGTGCGCTACAACCGCAAAGCCAACCCGGTGCCCGGCACCTTCACCCACAACTCGCCCATCGAGGTCGCCTGGACCGTGGTGCCGATCGTGATCCTGATCTTCATCGGCGCCTTCTCGCTGCCGATCCTGTTCAAGCAGCAGGAGATCCCTGTCGGCGACATCAATATCAAGGTGACCGGCTATCAGTGGTACTGGGGCTATGAATACACCGACCACGAGTTCGGCTTTGAAAGCTTCATGCTGAGCCGCGACCAGCTGGAAGAATATGGCTACAGCCAGGATGAATACCTGCTGGCCACAGATACCGCCGTCGTCGTGCCCGTGGGCAAGACCGTGGTGATGCAGGTGACGGCCGCTGACGTGATCCACAGCTGGACGATCCCCGCCTTCGGCGTGAAGCAGGACGGCATCCCTGGTCGTCTGGCACAGCTCTGGTTCTCGGCCGAGAAGGAAGGCGTCTATTTCGGGCAGTGTTCGGAACTGTGCGGCAAGGACCATGCCTATATGCCGATCACCGTGAAAGTGGTCAGCGAAGAGGCTTATGAGGCCTGGCTTGACGGCGCGATCGAGGAATATGGCGGCACCCCGCGCGAGGTTCAGGTTTCGCAACTGGCGGCCGAGTGACGCAGACCCGAAGGGCGGGATATTCCCGCCCTCAGGACCGCAAGGGGCCATATGGCTCCTTTGCCAGAGTTGACCCGAAACGGGAAAAGACATGACCGACGCAAGCATCAACACCCACACTCTCGAGACTGAGGCCAGCTTCGGCGACTATGTCGCGCTGCTGAAGCCGCGGGTGATGTCGCTTGTCGTGTTCACCGCACTCGTTGGCCTGTTGGCCGCTCCGGTCGGTGTGCATCCAATGATCGGTTTTGCCTCGATCCTGTTCATCGCGGTGGGGGCAGGGGCCTCGGGCGCGTTGAACATGTGGTGGGATGCCGATATCGACGCGGTGATGAAGCGCACCGCCAAGCGGCCCGTGCCTGCGGGCAAGGTCGCCCCCGGTGAGGCGCTGGCCGTCGGCGTGGCCCTGTCCGGCTTTGCCGTGGTGATGCTGGCGCTGGCCTCCAACCTGGTGGCCGCCGGCTTGCTGGCCTTCACGATCCTCTTCTATGCCGTCGTCTACACGATGTGGCTGAAGCGCTGGACCCCGCAGAACATCGTCATCGGCGGTGCGGCGGGGGCTTTCCCCCCGATGATCGGCTGGGCGGTGGCGACCGGTGGGATCGGCCTTGAATCCGTGCTGATGTTCCTCTTGATCTTCATGTGGACCCCGCCGCATTTCTGGGCGCTGGCGCTCTTCATGAACGCGGATTACGAAAAGGCGGGCGTGCCGATGCTGACGGTCACCCATGGCCGCCGCGTGACCCGCAACCATATCCTCGCCTATACTGTCCTGCTGGCGCCGCTTGCCGTGGGCACGGCGTTCACCTCCATCGGTGGCCCGGTCTATCTGGCGGTGTCGCTGGTGCTGAACGGACTGTTCCTGCTGGGCGCATGGCGCATCTGGCGGCGTGACGAGGACGTGTCGCAGGCCGACAAGTACAAGGTTGAGAAGTCTTTCTTCGGTCTGTCGCTGCTGTATCTCTTCCTGCATTTCGGCGCGATCCTGCTGGAAGCCGCGCTGCGTCCCTATGGCCTGGGAGGCTGGGGATGAGCTTTCGCGCCACCCATGAGTTGCATCGCCGCCGCGCCGGACGAAACATCGGTCTGGCACTGGTTCTGCTGGCCTTCATTGCCATCGTTTTCGGCCTGACCGTGGTCAAGGTGACCAGCGGCGATCCGATGCAGGCCTTTGATCATGTGTCACGCCCGGAAATGGCGACCGGCGGAACTGCGGTTCAAGGAGACTGACATGGCACTGTCCCCCAAATCCAAAACTGTGGCCCAGACGCTTGGCCTTGTGGTCGTGATGGGCAGCCTCGCATGGGCTTCGGTGCCCTTCTATGACTGGTTTTGCCGCGTCACTGGCTTTGGCGGCACCACCAGCGTGTCCGAGGTCGCGCCGCAAGACGTGCTGGAGCAGACCATCATCGTGCGCTTCGACGCTTCGAAGGACCGCGACATGCAGTGGGAATTCAAGCCGGTCGAACGCCAGATGGAGATCCGCATCGGCGAAACGGGTCTGGCCTTCTATGAGGCTTATAACCCCACTGACCGTGTCATCGCGGGCACCGCGACCTACAATGTCACCCCCTACGAAGCGGGTGGCTTTTTCAGCAAGATCCAGTGTTTCTGCTTTGAACAGCAGGTGCTGCAACCCGGCGAGCGGGTCATGATGCCGGTGACCTTCTACGTCGACCCCGAGATCGTGACGGATCGGGACGGGCAGCACGTCAAACAGATCACACTGTCCTACACTTTCTACGAAACCGAATTGCCCGAGGAGCAGGCAGCGCTTGACGCCGCCGCCACGGACGCGGATACCACCCTGAACTAAGAAGCCTTCCAACGAGGGAAACAAGATGGCGCACGAGAAAAATCACGATTACCACATTCTGGCCCCGTCACTTTGGCCCTTCATGGGTGCAGTTGCGGCCTTTGTCATGCTCTACGGGGCGGTGCTGTGGATGTCCCAGGGGATGCCCTGGATGTTCCTTGCCGGTCTTGTCGGCGTTCTCTACGTCATGTTCGGCTGGTGGGCCGATGTCGTAGCGGAAAGCCAGGTAGGCGATCACACCCCCGTGGTGCGGATCGGCCTGCGCTATGGCTTCATCCTGTTCATCATGTCCGAAGTGATGTTCTTCGCGGCCTGGTTCTGGAGCTTCTTCAAGCATGCCATGTATCCGATGGGCCCGCTCAGCCCCGCCGTGGACGGCGTCTGGCCGCCTGTCGGGATCGAGACATTCGACCCATGGCACTTGCCGCTGATCAACACGCTGATCCTGCTGTGCTCGGGTGCCGCCGCCACATGGGCGCACCATGCGCTGGTGCATGAGAACAACCGCGAGGACATGAAATGGGGCCTGATCATCGCGATCGCCCTGGGCGTGATCTTCACCGGCTTCCAGGCCTATGAATACAGCCACGCGGCCTTTGGCTTTGCCGGCAACATCTATGGCGCGAACTTCTTCATGGCGACGGGCTTCCACGGCTTTCATGTGATCATCGGCACGATCTTCCTGTTCGTCTGCCTGATCCGCCTGCAGCGCGGCCATTTCAGTCAGGAAAAACACGTCGGCTTCGAGGCAGCAGCCTGGTACTGGCACTTCGTGGATGTGGTCTGGCTGTTCCTGTTCGCGGCCGTCTATGTCTGGGGCGGCTGATCCCGCTGGCCGGTGGCCCGCTGCGCTTTAGCGGTTGAAATCCGGCTGACAAACCGAAAGAAAGCAAAGCGCGCGGCTCCCGCGCGCTTTCCACGTTCAAAGGGCTTGCCCATACGATGCGTATTCTTCTTCCCCTGATCTTCGGACTGCTCGGCACGGTCGTGCTGGTGGGCCTTGGCATCTGGCAGATTCAACGCCTTGAGTGGAAAGAGGCGATCCTTGCCGATATCGACGCGCGCATCACCGCCGCCCCCGTGGCCTTGCCCGTGCAGCCCGACCCGCAGGCCGACCGCTACCTGCCGGTCTCGGTCACCGGACAGTTGCAGGACCCTGCAATCCGGGTGCTGGTCAGCCAGAAGCAGGTTGGCGCGGGCTATCGCATCATCCGCCCGATGGACGTCGAGGGGCGTCGCATCATGGTCGATCTGGGCTTCCTGCCGATCCAGTCTCCCACCCCTGCCAATACGGCAGACCCGGTCACCGTGCAGGGCAATCTGCACTGGCCGGATGAGGTGGACAGCTACACCCCCGCACCCGATCTGGGGGCCGATATCTGGTTCGCCCGTGATCTGCCGCGCATGGCGGACCATCTGGGCACCGAACCCGTTCTGATCGTCGCGCGCGCCACGTCGCTGCCGGACAGCGCCCTGTCGCCCCTGCCGGTGGACACGTCGGGCATCCCGAACGATCATCTGGGCTATGCCGTCACGTGGTTCGGTCTGGCCATCGTCTGGGTGGTGATGACCGGCTTCTTCCTGTGGCGCATCCGCAAACCCGCGAAAGGCTGAAACAGTGCAGTATATCTCGACCCGTGGCACCGCGCCCGTTCTGACCTTCGAGCAGGCGATGCTGACCGGCCTTGCCCGCGATGGGGGGCTTTACCTCCCGCAATCCATTCCGGTCATGAGCACGGCCGATATCCGCGCGCTGGCTGGCCTGTCCTATGAGGACGCCGCCTTCCGCATCATGCGCCCCTATATCGGCGACACTTTCACCGATACCGAATTCGAAGGCATCATCGCCCGCGCCTATGCAGGCTTCGGCCACGCCGCCCGCGCGCCCTTGGTGCAACTGGATAGCAACCATCATTTGCTCGAACTGTTCCACGGCCCCACGCTGGCCTTCAAGGATTTCGCCATGCAGCTGATCGGTCAGCTGTTCCAGGCGGCCTTGGGTCGCTCTGGCGACCGCGTGACCATCGTTGGGGCCACCAGTGGCGATACCGGCTCGGCGGCGATCGAGGCGTTCCGGGGGCTGGACGCCGTGGATGTGTTCATCCTCTACCCCCACGGACGCGTCTCCGAAGTGCAGCGCCGCCAGATGACCACGCCGGTTGAGGCGAATGTCCATGCCCTCGCCATCGACGGCCATTTTGACGATGCGCAGGCGCGTGTGAAGGATATGTTCAACGATTTCGCCTTCCGCGACGGGGTGCGCCTTGCCGGCGTCAACTCGATCAACTGGGCGCGTGTGCTGGCGCAGGTGGTCTATTACTTCACCTCCGCCGCCAGCCTTGGCGCGCCTGACCGCAAGGTCAGCTTCACCGTGCCCACGGGAAATTTCGGGGATATCTTCGCGGGCTACATCGCCAAGCGCATGGGCCTGCCCATCGACCGGCTGGTCGTGGCCACGAACCATAACGACATCTTGCACCGCTGCCTGTCGGGGGGCGAATACCGTCCCGACGGGGTGATCCCCTCGATCAGCCCCTCGATGGATATTCAGGTCAGCTCGAATTTCGAACGCGCGCTGTTCTACGCCTATAACCAGGACGGTGCCGCCGTGGCCCAACTGATGGACGAACTGAAGGCAGGTGGCTTCACCGTCTCCCAAGGCGCGATGCAAGCCCTGCGCGAGGCGTTCGACTCGGGGCGCTGTGGCGAGGATGAGACCAGCGCCACAATAGGCCGCACCCTGAAAACTACGGGCGAGTTGCTCTGCCCCCACACGGCCGTCGGCGTGCATGTGGCCGAGGCTTTGCGTGATCCTTCTGTGCCCATGATCACGCTGGCCACCGCCCATCCCGCGAAATTCCCCGATGCGGTCGAGGCGGCGACGGCTGTGCGCCCGCCCTTGCCGCCACGCATGGCCGATCTCTACGACCGGCCAGAGCGTGTCACCCGGATTGGCAACGACCTTGCCGCCATCGAATCCCTGATCAGAGAGCGTATCTCCAATTGACCGTCCGTACCCATACTCTTGAAAACGGCCTGCGTATCGTCACAGAACGGATGGACGGGCTGCAATCCGCCGCCATCGGCATCTGGGTTCTGTCCGGCGGGCGGCATGAACGCCCCGAACAGAACGGCATCGCCCATTTTCTGGAACATATGGCCTTCAAGGGCACAAAGCGCCGCTCGGCGCTGGAAATCGCCGAGGTGATCGAGGATGTGGGCGGCTACATCAACGCCTATACCTCGCGCGAGGCGACCGCCTATTACGCCCGCGTGCTTGAGGCCGATGTGCCGCTGGCGCTGGATGTGGTGTCCGATATCGTGTTGAATCCGGTGTTCGACCCCGGCGAGATCGAGGTGGAACGCGGCGTGATCCTGCAGGAAATCGGGCAGGCGCTGGATACGCCCGATGACGTGATCTTCGACTGGCTGCAGGAGAAGTCCTATCCCGATCAGCCCCTGGGCCGCACCATCCTTGGTGCGACCGAGCGTATCCGCGCCTTCAACCGCGCCGACCTGCAAGGCTTCGTGGCCGAACATTACAGCCCCGCGAACATGATCCTGTCCGCGGCAGGCGCGGTGGATCACGACAAGATCGTGGCCGAGGCCGAGGCGATCTTTGGCCATCTGCCCAAGGGCAGGCTGCATCACCCGACACCCGCGCATTTCGTGGGTGGCGAACACCGTGTCGAGAAGCAGTTGGAACAGGCGCATTTCGCGCTGGCGTTCGAAAGCCCCGATTACACTGATCCCGCGATCTATACGGCGCAGATCTATGCCTCTGCCCTGGGCGGCGGCATGTCGAGCCGCCTGTTTCAGGAGGTGCGTGAAAAACGTGGCCTGTGCTACACGATCTTCGCGCAGGCGGGGGCGCATGCCGATACGGGCATGATGACGATCTATGCCGGCACTTCGGCCGAGGATCTGGGCGATCTGACCACGATCACGCTGGACGAGATGAAACGCGCCGCTGACGACATGACCGAGGCCGAAGTCGCCCGCGCCCGCGCCCAGATGAAAGCCGGGCTTCTGATGGGGCTGGAAAGCCCGTCGAACCGGGCCGAACGTCTGGCGCGCCAGATGCAGGTCTGGGGCCGCATCCCGCCCCTGTCCGAGGTGGTGGACCATATCGACGCCGTCACGGTCGAGGATGTCCGCGCCATGGCCGCCCATATGATCGCCAATGCCCCCTCTGCGCTGGCGCTCTATGGCCCGATCTCGACCGCCCCCGACTGGCAGACTCTTCAGGACAGGCGCGTGGCCTGATGCTGCTGGGCCGACGGAAAGTCCGTATCGAAACCGAGCGGCTGACCCTGCGCCCGCCCGCCCATGCCGATTTCCGCGATTGGGCCAGCCTGCGCCGCGACAGCGAAGGTTTCCTGACCCGGTGGGAGCCGACATGGGCCCCCGACCATCTGTCGCGCAAGGCCTTTACCAACCGCGTCTACTGGGCGCAGCGCTCGATCAGCAACGGCTCGGCCCTGCCGCTTTTCCTGATCCGGCGCGAGGACAGTTCGCTTCTGGGCGCGATCACGCTGGACAACATCCGCCGCGGCCCCGCACAGGCCGGCACGCTGGGCTACTGGATCGGCGAAAGCCATGCCCGGCAGGGCTATATGCGCGAGGCGATCGAGGCGATGGTGCATCACGCCTTCCACCGCCTTGACCTCAGCCGGATCGAAGCGGCCTGCCTGCCCGAAAACGCCCCCTCGCGCGGCCTGCTGGAAAAATGCGGCTTCAAATACGAGGGCGTGGCGCAAAGCTATCTGCAAATCGGCGGGCGCTGGCGCACCCATGTCCTCTACTCCGCGCTGCGGATGGACCGCCGCGGTCGCACCGACGTGGGCTGACGCTCTGCCCAATCCGGCGGCATCACAAGGGGCGCGGTGTGGTTTTCGGATATTTTTGGCAAGAAGAAACGGCAAGGTGAGGTGACAGGCGACGCGGCCGCGCTATCCTGATCATCAGGAGGACCTGCCATGATCCGTCACATGCCCGTTCTTGCCCTTGCAGTCTCGCTCATAGCCGCCTCCGCGCAGGCGCAGGATCGCATCCCCAGCCATTGTATCGCGGTCGCTGATGCCGCCCCCGGTCTGGAATACCTGCATCAGGCCAGCTTCCGCGACCCGCTGCCCGCCGATACCGTGCGGATCAATTACATCGACCATGCCTCGTTCCTGATCCAGACCACGGGCGGGCTGAACGCGGTCACGGATTTCACGGGCTTCATCGGCAATGTCGATCTGATCCCCGATATCGTGACGATGAACCACGCCCATTCGACCCATTGGACATCGGCACCAGACCCGGCCATTCCCCATGTCCTGCGCGGCTGGGGTGAGGTCTTCGGGGAAGGGGTCGATCATTATCTGGATCTGGGCGAGATGCTGGTGCGCAACGTGCCCACCGACATCAGGTCCTTCCGCGGGGTCGAGGCGCGGGGCAATTCCATCTTCATTTTTGAAGTGGCGGGCCTGTGCATCGGGCATCTGGGCCATCTGCATCAGGAACCCAGCCCCGAACAATATGCCGCCATCGGGCGGCTCGACGTGGTCATGGCGCCGGTGGACGGCGGCCTGACGCTGGACCTGCCGACGATGATGCGGGTGGTGGGACGGCTACGCTCCTCGGTGGTGATCCCGATGCACTGGTTCGGCGATGGCACGCTGCGCGCCTTTGTGGACGGGATGAGCACGCAGTTCGCCGTGATCGACGCAGGCGAGAGCAGCCTCGAGCTGTCCCTGGCCAACCTGCCGCGCCAGCCCACGATTGTTGTGCTTCGCCCGCAGCTTTTGCAGGACGCGGACTAGTCGCGCTGGACGGCGGCGGGCGGCGTGATAGAACCTTGTTCATGACGCTGAACCCCGCCACACCCGACCTCGCCCGCGCCTTGCGCGATCATCTGCCCGACCGCGCCTTCCGCGAGGTGACACCCGCCTATCTGGAAGAACCGCGCGGCCGCTGGGCTGGCCATGCCGGGCTGATCGTCGCGCCTGAAACGGTGGAACAAGTCGCTGCCGTGCTGCGCACCTGCACCGCCGCCCGCGTCGGTGTTCTGCCCTATGGCGGGGGCACCGGGCTGGTCGGCGGGCAGATCATGCCCGACGGGCCCGCGCCGCTGCTCCTGTCGCTGGAGCGGATGACGGCGATCCGCGCGGTTTACCCCGAAGAGAACGTGATGGTGGTCGAGGCGGGAGCGATCCTGTCTGATATCCACGATGCGGCGACGGCGGTGGACCGGCTTTTCCCACTCAGCATCGCGGCCAAGGGCTCGGCCCGGATCGGCGGCAACCTTGCCACCAATGCGGGCGGCGTCAATGTGCTGCGCTATGGCAATGCGCGCGACCTCTGTCTGGGGGTCGAGGTGGTGCTGGCCGATGGCCGCATCTGGAACGGCCTGTCGCGCCTGCGCAAGGACAATACCGGCTATGACCTGCGCCATCTGATGATCGGGTCCGAAGGCACGCTGGGCGTGATCACGGCGGCCAGCCTCAAACTGGTGCCGCGTCCCGCGGGCGAGGGAACGGCGCTGATGGTGGTCGAAAGCCCCGCCGCCGCCCTGACGCTGTTGTCCATGGCGCGCGACCTGATGGGCGAGGGGGTCAGCGCCTTCGAGTTGATGCATGCCAATGGCCTGCATTTCCTGACCGAGACCCTGCCCGATATCCGCCAACCCTTCGCCGAGACCCCCGACTGGTTCGTGCTGATCGACGTGGGGCTTGCCCATGGCCTCGATCCCGCCACGGCACTGGAAACCCTGTTCGAACGCGGGGCAGAAGCCGGTCTGGTCAGTGACGGCATGATCGCCCAATCCGAAACGCAGAGGCATCAGTTCTGGGAAGTGCGCGAACAGATCCCCGAGGCGAACCGCCGCGTCGGCGCCGTCTCAAGTCACGATATCTCGCTGCCTCTTGGGCTGGTGGCCGAATTCATCCGCCGCGCCGATGGTCTGATCGCCGGGATTGGTGATTTCCGCATCAATTGCTTCGGTCATCTGGGCGATGGCAACCTGCATTACAACGTCTTTCCCTTGCCCGGAAAATCGCGCGCCGACCATCTGGATGTCCGCGATCATGTGAAACATGTGCTGCACGATCTGGTGCATGAGATGGGCGGCTCGGTCAGCGCCGAACACGGGATCGGGCGGCTCAAGATCGACGATCTGGAACGCTATGGCGATCCGGTCAAGCTCGAGATGATGCGCGCCATCAAGGCGACCCTGGACCCGGCGGGTATCCTCAACCCCGGCGCGGTGCTGCGCCGCGCCTGAGTTTCTTCTTGCTGCATACATCCTCGGGGGGAGGCGTTCAGCACAGCTGAACGGCGGGGGGCAGACAGCCCCCCGTCACCCTCAGCCCCGGGTCACAGCCCTTCGAAGGCGCACAGGGCGTGCACCTCCATCCCCATCGCCTCAAGCCGCTTGCGCCCGCCCAGATCGGGCAGGTCGATGATGAAGGCGCAGCCCGCGATCACCCCGCCCAGCCGCTCGACCAGCCGGATACCCGCCTCGGCGGTGCCACCGGTGGCCAGCAGGTCATCCACGACCAGGACCGTTTGTCCGGCGCGGATGGCGTCGTCATGGATCTCGACAATCGCCTCGCCATATTCCAGCTTGTAATCTTGGCTGATCGTGGTGCCCGGCAGCTTGCCCTTCTTGCGGATCGGCACAAAGCCCGTGCCCAGTTGATGCGCGATGGCCCCGCCCAGAATGAAGCCCCTTGCTTCCAGACCCACGACCACGTCGATGCGCTGCCCGGCATAGGGGTGCAGCATCTGGTCCACGGCCATGCGGAACCCGCGCGGATCGGCAAAGAGCGTGGTCACGTCGCGGAACAGGATGCCCTCATGCGGGAAATCGACGATGGTGCGGATGTAATCCTTGACGGTTTTCATGATGGCTCCGTGTTGCGCGAACGTGGTCTCTAAGCAATCTCAGAAAAAGTTGACAGACTTTTTCGGTTCGACAGTGCGACCACCATCTAAAGCACACGCCCCGCCACGGCATCAAGCCGCGCAATCAGCGCGGGGTCACGCTTGTCCGGGGCCGTCATGATCGCGTGCTCCAGCGCGCGGTCGCAGCCATGCGGGCAGGGCGCGCGGTCCGCCCCAACCAAGGCAGGCAGCCCCGCCACCAAAGCGCGGGCATGGGCAGCATTGCCGCCCAGCGTGGCGATGACCTGCGCCACATCCACCTGATCATGATCCGGGTGCCAGCAATCGTAATCCGTGACCATGGCCACGCTGGCATAGCAAAGCTCCGCCTCACGGGCCAGTTTTGCCTCGGGCATGTTGGTCATGCCGATCACGTCGCAGCCCCAGACCTCGCGGTACAGCCGCGACTCGGCTAATGTCGAGAACTGCGGCCCTTCCATCGCCAGATAGGTGCCACCCTCATGCACAGTCACCCCAGCGTCGCGGGCCGCTTGCGCGCAAGCGGCCGACAGTCGCGGACAAGTGGGATGGGCAAGGCTTACATGCGCCACGCAACCCGATCCGAAAAAGCTGGATGCGCGCCCCCTTGTGCGGTCGATGAACTGATCCACGATCACGAAATCGCCCGGAGCCATCTCCTCGCGGAAGGAGCCGCAGGCGCTGACGCTGATCACATCGGTCACGCCCAGCCGTTTCAGCGCGTCGATATTGGCGCGGTAGGGCACGTCCGAGGGTGCATGCACATGCCCGCGCCCGTGACGCGGCAGGAACGCCATCGGCACGCCATCCAGCACGCCTGTCAGGATCTGGTCTGACGGCTCACCCCAGGGCGTGCTGACGCTCACCCATTCCGGGTTCTGCAAACTGTCCAGCTGATAGAGGCCAGAGCCCCCGATGATCCCGATCTTCGTCTGCATGGGGTGGTGCCCTGTGATTGCCCTTTGTCGCCCGCAGGTTAGTCCAGACGGCACAGGCTGCAAGCGGTGATTGCGCCCGTGATCAGTCGTCGGGCCGCGTCAGGGCGAAAAGTTCGGTGATCACCGCGTAATCGCGGTATCCCAGCCGCGACAGCGGGCGGAAGGTGGTCACATCGAACACCCCGTCGACAAGACAATCGTCGCGCATGTGCACGCCCGTCACCTCGCCCAGAACAAGGCTGTTGCCCTCGCCCTCCAGCTGAACGATCTGGGTCAGGCGACATTCCAGCGCCGCAGGCGCACCCGCCACCCGGGCGCAGGCAATGGTTTCACACTCCACCCGCGTCAGTCCGGCATGATCGAACTCGGACTGGGCCGCAGGCAGCGTCTTGGACGAGGCGTTCATGGCATCGCGCATGGCGAATTCCACGATGTTCACGCAGAACACGCCAGTCTCGATGATATTCGCGACCGAATCCTTGGTCCCATCCCGGTCGGCCTTGGTCCCGGTCGAGGCGAACATGACCTGCGGCGGGGTATAGGCCACCGCGTTGAAAAAGGAATAGGGGGCCAGATTGTCCACCCCGTCCTTGCCCCGCGACGAGATCCACCCGATCGGGCGCGGTGTCACGATGGCGTTGAACGGGTTGTGCGGCAGGCCGTGGCCATCCTTGGGCTGGTAGAACATCAGGTCCCTCGTTTCTGTCACGCCACAGGCGCTTGTGGTTTGTGCCTGACCTAGCGCCATGCTAGGGGCGTTTCCACCTGAAACTTGATTTGACGCGCGAGGACTGGCGAAGGTGTTCCAATTGTCCGAGGAAACCGCCGCCGATTGGTGGGAGGTCGAGGCGCTCTATGACCTGTGTTTCGCGCCGGGGCGCGAGGCGCTGTCCTCCTACCGTCTGCGCGACAATATCCCCCCCGTGCCGGGCCTCTCGCTGGTGGCGCGGGACCGTGACGGTATTCTGGCTGGGGCGATCCGCTATTGGCCCGTCCGCGTGGGCGATGTGCCCGCGCTGCTCTTGGGGCCCGTGGCCGTGCATCCCACCCGGCAGGGCGAGGGGCTGGGGGCGCTGCTGATCCAGCACAGTCTGGAGCGGGCGCGCGACGCCGGCTGGCAGCGGGTGATGCTGGTGGGCGACGCGCCCTATTACAACCGCTTCGATTTCTGGAAGCTGGACGGCGTCGAGATGCCTCCGCCCACCAACCCGGACCGCGTTCTGGGCCATGAACTGGTGGACGGCGCATGGCAGGGGATCACCGGCCGCGTGGTGCGCTGGACGGATTGACCTGCACCTTGCCGCTTGAATGGCAGCCCGTGGTATCCAATCTATGCAATAGCAAAGCATGGAGAAGCCGATGACCACGAACACCCTGATCCCCGTCGATGTCGAGGCGGAACTGGACCGGCTGGCGCAACGCTATGCGGCGGCGGGCGGCATGGGGATTCAGGTGCTGAACCTGATCGGCGGACGCGCGGAATCGCTTCTGGACCGCTTGCCTGCCTCGGTGCGCGACCGGCTGGGCGAGGGGACCGAGGCCGCGCTGCACTGGGCAATGCGCGCCGCGCAAAGCTCGCGCGGCTTGGTCGGCGATCAACCCGGCTGGATGAACACGGCAGTCACCACGGCGATGGGGGCCGCGGGCGGTTTTGGCGGATTGCCTTCGGCCATGGCGGAACTGCCGATCACCACGACGATCCTGCTGCGGTCGATTCAAGGCGTGGCCGCGGAAAACGGCTTCGACCCTGCGGCCGCCAATGTGCAATTCGATTGTATCGAGGTTTTTGCCGCAGCCGGACCCTTGGCCCGCGATGACGGGGCGGATCTGGCCTTTATCTCGACGCGGCTGACGGTGACGGGGCCTGTGCTGCATGGGCTGATCGCCCGCGTGGCTCCGCGTCTGGCCACGGTGATGGGGCAGAAGCTGGCCGCGCAGACCGTGCCCTTGCTGGGCGCGGTGGCAGGGGCCGCCACGAACTACGCCTATACAAGCTATTATCAGGAAATCGCCCATGTGCATTTCGGTCTGCGCAAGCTGGCGATTGACGGGGATGTGCCGCAGGCGGAACTGGCCCAGCGGTTGCGCGACAAGGTGACCCGTTTGCCAGCGCGGCGCGGCTGACCTTATCGGCGCTTGCCCTGCGCGCGCCTCTGCGGAACAGTGGCGACAGGCAGCAGGAGGAGCGAAAGATGGAGATCACGGCAAACGGAACCCGGCCCACAGGGCGGGGCGAGGCGGAATACTTCACCGGCGATGTGGCGATGGAGCCTATCATCACCGCCCCTGATCCGGCGCGGTTGCGGGCTGTCCGCGTCACCTTCGCACCCGGCGCGCGCACGGCATGGCATACGCATCCCTTGGGCCAGACCCTTCTGGTCATGTCCGGGCTGGGGCTGGCGCAAAGCTGGGGCGGCCCTGTTCGCGTGATCCGTCCCGGCGACACCGTCTGGTTCGCCCCCGGAGAGAAACACTGGCATGGGGCCGCCCCTGCCAATGCCATGACCCATCTGGCCATGCAGGAGGCGCTTGACGGCTCCGCCGTCACATGGCTGGAGCAGGTAAGCGATGAGGACTACACCCGCCCGGCTGAAGGCTGAACCTGCGTGCTGCGGGTCGGGCTGATCGGGCACGGGGCCATCGCGCAATATGTGGCGCGGGGGATGGGGGCGATAGATGCGGTGCTGGCGCTCGCGCTGATCCGACCAGGGCGCGCGGCGGCGGCGCGGGCGGCCTTGGGTGATATCAGATGCGTCGAGGGCCTTGATGGCGATCTGCCCGACATCATGGTGGATTGTGCCGGGCATGCCGGGCTGGCGCAGCATGGGGCACAGGTGCTGCGGGCCGGGGTGCCGCTGGTCACGGTCTCGCTGGGGGCGCTGGCCGACGCGGCGCTGGAGACAGAGCTGACCACCGCTGCCCGCGATGGCGATACCCGTTTGATCCTGTGCAGCGGCGCCATCGGCGGGCTGGACGCGCTGCGCGCGGCGCGAATGGGGGGGCTTACCCAAGTGACCTATGAGGGGCGCAAGCCCCCCGCAGGCTGGGCCGGGTCGCGGGCCGAGGATGTGCTGGACCTGTCAGCGCCGCTGGAGCATGAGGCCGTGCATTTCGAGGGGGACGCCCGGCAGGCGGCGCTGCTGTATCCCAAGAACGCCAATGTTGCGGCGGCAGTCGCCTTGGCGGGGCTGGGGTTCGAGGGCACGCGGGTCCGGCTGATCGCGGACCCGGCGGCGCGGGGGAATATCCACCGGATCACGGCTGCGGGCGATTTCGGAGAGATGTCCTTTTTGATCACCGGCCGGACCTTGCCGGGCCATCCCCGCACCTCGGCGCTGGCGGCGATGAGCGTGCTGTCGGCGCTGGCCGATCAGGCTGCGCGGGTCCGGTTCTGAAGGCGGGTCAGCCCTTCTTCTTGGCTTCGGCGGCGGCCTTCATCCGGGCGACCAGTTCGGCCTTGGGACCCGTCTTGCCATAGGGGTTCTTGTCGGTGCCCTTTTCGTTGTGTTCCTTGTGGCGCGGCATGTTTTTGGCCGACTTGTTTGCGCCCTGTTTTCCGTAATCCATGACCTTGCCCTCGACTGTCTGGGTATTGCCTGCTCATGCACCACGGCGCGGTTTTGCACAAGGTGGATGCGGGGGGCTGGCGTCTGTCCCATGATGGGACATTTTTCGCTTCCTTTCATTTCAATGGCTTGGCGATCCGCCTTTAGCATCTGTTTACCTTGGTTACCGGCAAATCAACGCTGTCGTGACGGGTGCGGATTGGGATGACGGCGCGCGGGAGGGTTTGCGGATGCGCGCGAACTTGCCCAAACATGAGCTATGCTTCGGCGCTTTGTCGCCAGTGCGCAGGGCTGTCCGGCAGGAGCGCGCGCAGGGGGCTGGCTGTCCCCGGCCGGTGATGGGCGAGGCAAATATCCTATACTTTCAGGTAGTAAGGCCGTGATCTGCCTGTTGTGAGAGCCTCCGCCGGGCTGTTGCAAGGGTTTGATACACCGCTCATGCGGGTGGTGGAACGCTCTATCCTGACGGAACCGATGACCCTCGCCTCCGGTTGTCCAGTCACTTCATGCAACCAAGAGGTGATGACATGACACTGAAGAATTTGATGACGACCACCGCCCTGAGTCTGCTGCTGGCCACGTCCGTTGTGGCGCAAACCGGTAGCGGCACGACGGCGCCCGCTGACGGCACTGCACCTGTGGCAAGCGACGGGATGACGGATGCCGATTCCATGGCACCGCAAAGCCTGTCGGAGATGACCGTGGGCGACCTGAACGGCACCGATGTGAAGGATGCCAATGGTGAATCGATCGGCGCCATCACGGATGTCGTGCAGGGGATGAGCGAAGGTGAAGCCGTCGTCGGTATCGGCGGTTTCCTTGGGATCGGCCAATATGACGTGGCCCTTCCGCTGAGCGAGCTGTCCTATAACGCGGCGGATGAGGTGATCTCGGTCAGCCTGACGCGCGAAGAGCTGGAGGCGATGCCGGAATATGACGGCACCGACAAGGAACCGTTGCCGCCCGAGACTCAGCTTTCGACGCTGATGGACGAGACGCCTGATGCAGCCGCAACGGATGCGCCCGCGACGGATGCACCTGTCACTGACGCTCCGGCAACCGACGCGCCGGCGACGGATGCACCTGCAACCGATGCGCCTGCAACGGATGCTCCTGCGAGCGATGCACCGGCAACGGATGCGCCGGCGACAGACGCACCGGCAACGGATGAAACCGAAGCCGATGACACGCTGGAGACAGATACCAACGAGGAAGAAAGCACCACCACCGACTAAACCGTCGTGATGGTTTTCACATCGCAATGACGGGGGGCTGCCATGTGGTGGCCCCCTTTTCTTGTGGCGCTGGACATGCCGTCGCGGCGCGCAAAGCGGTGCGTGCAAGCACGCACCCTACGGTTCGCTTGAAACCGCGCGGGGATCAGCCCTGCCGGGTTAGATGCTCCATCACGGCGGGGCGGGCGTCGTAGATGACGTCGCGCAGTTCCGCGAGGTTGGTGCGGCGCAGGATGGATTTGACCGGGCCGATGGAGGCGGGGCGTATCGAGAGCATGTCGCGGCCAGTGGCGGCAAGGCAGCAGGTGTAGGGTGCGTGATCTCACGCACCACTCACCCGTCGCGGCGCGCAAAGCGGTGCGTGCAAGCACGCACCCTACGGTTCGCTTGAA